>NZ_LT629703.1:4822500-6203318 GCF_900103365.1 Afipia sp. GAS231 | reverse complement strand
TTCTTCGGCGGCAGATGCCGAAATGGCCGTGCACGCAGCGGCCGCTGCCTGCGCGAGCTGGAAAAAGACCCCGATCACCGCGCGAGCGAAGATTCTTAATGGTGCCGCCAGCTATCTGGAGACGCATGTTGATCGATTCGCAGAGGAGTTGACGCGGGAGCAAGGCAAGGCGCTCAACCTGAGCAAGGACGAGATCCTGCGCTCGGCGCAAACGCTGCGTTTCTATGCCGTAGAAGGCCAGTCGTTCGCAGGCGAGACCTTTCCCAACGACGATGCCGACATGATCGTCTATACGCAGCGCGAGCCGCTGGGTGTGGTGTCGGTCATCACGCCGTGGAACTTTCCGGTATCGATACCGGCGCGAAAAATTGGGCCGGCGCTGATCGCCGGCAACACCGTGGTATTCAAGCCGTCGTCCGACGCGCCGCTGAGCGGCTACCGCCTCACGGAAGCCTTCGTCGCCGCGGGAATTCCCAAGGGCGTGCTCAATTTCGTCACCGGGAGCGCCGCCGATGTCGGTCCGGCGATCTGCGTGCCGGCGGTGGTGCGCGCTATTTCCTTCACGGGATCTACCTTGGCCGGAGAACAGATTCATCGCTCGGTCGGCTTCACCACACGAACCCAGATGGAGCTCGGCGGCAAGAACCCGCTGATCGTGATGGAGGATGCGGATCTCGACAAGGCCGTGGACCTGACCATCAAGGGCGGCCTGTCGCTGAGCGGACAGGCCTGCACCGGGACCAGCCGCGTGCTTGTCATGCAACAGGTCAAGGCGGCGTTCACCGAAAAACTCGTGACCAAAGTGAAAGCGCTAAAGGTCGGGAGCGGCCTCGTTGCCGGAAACGATATCGGACCGCTGGCTACGGCGCGGCAACTGGAGACCGTGCTGCGTTACGTCGAAATCGGCAAGCGTGAGGCAACGTTGCTGTGCGGCGGCGAACGCCTGAGCGGCCCGGCCTACGACCGCGGCTATTACGTGTCGCCCGCGATCTTTACCGATGTCACGCAGGACATGCGGATCGCGCGCGAGGAGATATTCGGGCCGGTCATCGCCCTCATCGAGGTGACAAGCTACGCGGATGCGATCGCAAAGGCCAACGATACCGAGTACGGCCTGTCGGCTGCGATCGCGACGCGCAATCAGCGTTACATCCACGACTTCGCGAACGACATCGAAGCGGGAACCGTCAAGATCAACCGCACCACGACCGGCAATCTGATCAATGCGCCGTTCGGCGGGCTCAAGCGCTCCAGCACGTCGACATTTCGCGAGTCGGGTCGCGCCGGCCTGGAGTTCTACACCCAGATCAAGACGGTCTATCGCGGATGCTGATCCGACGACTGTCCTGAATCATCCGTCAACTCCTGCAATTCGTACACTTGGGACAATCACATGAGAGCTTCATTCAAGCTGGAACTCGAGGAGGCGCGCCACATGGTTGCCGCGGCGATCCGCAAATCCAGGGAGATCGGCGTGCTGGAAACGGTCTGCGTCGCCGATGAAGGCGGCTATCCGCTGGCGTTGGAGCGGATGGATCGCGCCAGGGTGACGGGTCCGCAGATCGCCTGGAACAAGGCCTTCACGGCGGCCGGTCACAAGCGTTCGACCCATCTGTTCAATCAGCCGCCGAACGGGCCCGCGCTTCCCGGTAACGAGGCGTTCGGCATCCAGTGGAGCTTCGAGGGCAGGTTCGCCGTTTTCGTCGGCGGCTTTCCGATCGTGGTGGACGACGAAGTCGTCGGCGGCATAGGCCTCAGTGGCGGCAATGGCGAGCAGGATACCGCCTGCGGCCTAGCAGCGCTTCAGGCCTTGCAGGAATTGCTGGCACCGAAGAACCATCGGGTGCTGGTCCTGGCCGACATCAAGATGTGATGGACCGCATGGTCTATCGGGTGCAGGTAGCGGAGACAGAGCAGGCGTTCGAGGTGACGCCGGACGAAACCATCCTCGCCGCGGCGCTTCGTGCCAACGTCGACCTGCCACACGACTGCCAACTAGGCGGCTGCGGCACCTGCCGCATCAGGCTGGTTGAAGGTTCGGTCACCTATGCCGAGTTCCCGCTGGCGCTGACACCGGACGAGGAGAGCCGGGGCTACGCCCTCGCCTGTCAGGCGATGCCTGCCGGCGATCTGGTCATCGAACCGGCGCGCGGCCTGACCGAGATGCCGCCGGCGGCGCGCCACCACGCCGTGGTCAGGGACGTTCGACCCGTCAGCGCCCTGGTCACGCATCTGGCGCTGGAAGTCCCGGCAGCCGCTTTCCTGGACTACCGGCCGGGGCAATACATGAACGTCGTGTTGCCTGACGGGACCACGCGCAGCTTTTCGATGGCGTCCATCCCGCGCGACAATCGGGTCGATTTTCAGATCCGGCAGATCGAGGGTGGGTCCTTCACCCAAGGCATGCTGCAACGCATGCAGCCCGGCGACAGGCTGGAGGTAGACCTGCCGCTTGGCGTTTTTCACCTCCGTGCCGAGGACGACCGGCCGCTGTTGATGGTTGCCACCGGCACGGGGATCGCGCCGATCAAGGCTATCCTGGAATCGCTGATGGATCATCCGGATTGTCCGCCGGTCAGCCTGTACTGGGGCGGGCGCACGGCCGCCGACCTGTTTCTGCTCGACGATATCCGGAGGTGGGGCAGCCGGTTATTCGAGTTCAATTTCGTGCCGGTGCTGTCCCGCGCCGATGCAGCCTGGGAGGGGCGCAGGGGTCACGTGCAGCACGCCGTTACCGCTGATTTTGACGACCTTTCGGAACATGCTATCTATTTGTGCGGGTCGCCCGCGATGATCATCGACGCCAAACTGGCTTTCATCGACCGGCGCGCCTCAACGGAGCACATTTACAGCGAAGGCTTCAGCCGCCAACGCGCGCGACCCGTCCAAGCGTGATCCTTGGCATGATCACGGGGATGGGAGCAATGCGTGGCATACCACCGGTTGGCATCCAGCGCCGGCTGTGTTCAAGTGCGGCCGCACCGAATACCAGCGCAAAATTGGACTCCCATGGGCAACATCAATCCCGATCCGTTCACAACCCGGCCGGAAATCGAAGGCACGTTCGGCGTGGTCACCTCGACCCACTGGATCGCCACCGCGGTCGGCATGGGTATCCTGGAAAAGGGCGGCAACGCCTTCGACGCCGGTGTCGCCACCGCCTTTACCCTGCAGGTGGTCGAGCCGCATCTCAACGGCCCCGGCGGCGACGTTCCGATCATTGTGCATGATACCAAACGCGGCCGCACCGAAGTGATCTGCGGCCAGGGCCCGGCGCCGGCGAAGGCGACCATCGCGCATTACAAGAGCGAGGGGCTGGAGATGGTGCCCGGCACCGGTCTGCTGGCCGCCTGCGTCCCCGGCACGTTCGAATCCTGGATGCTGCTGCTGCGCGATTACGGCACCATGCGCTTGCGTGACGTGCTGGAGCCCGCGATCGCCTACGCCGCCAACGGCTACCCGCTGGTCGAGCGCGCCGCGGCGACGATCCAGATCGTCGAGAAACTATTCAAGAAGCATTGGCCGACCTCGGCCGCGGTGTATCTGCCGAACGGCGAGGTGCCGAAGCCCGGCACGCTGTTCACGAACAAGCAGCTTGCGGAAACCTACGCGCGGATCCTGAAGGAAGCCGAGAGCGCCGGCTCCGACCGCGTCGCGCAGATCGAGCGCGCGCGCAAATCCTGGTCGCACGGCTTCGTCGCCGAAGCGATCGACAAGTTCTGCCGCACCCAAGAAGTCATGGATGTCAGCGGCTCGCCGCACAAAGGCGTGCTCTCGGCCGACGACATGGCCCGCTGGGAGCCGACGGTCGAAGCGCCCCTCACCTACGACTATGGCCGCTATACCGTCTGCAAGCCCGGCGTCTGGAGCCAGGGGCCGGTGATGCTGCAGCAGCTCGCGCTGTTGAAGGGATTTGAGCTCGACGGGCTCGATCCCGCTGGACCTGAGTTTATCCATCTGCAGATCGAAGCCGCCAAACTCGCTTTCGCCGATCGCGAGAAGTTCTACGGCGATCCAAAATTCACCGACATTCCGATCGCGACCTTGCTGTCGGACGCCTATAACGACGAACGCCGCAAGCTGATCTCGCGGGATAAAGCCTCGCTCGACTTCGTGCCCGGCTCGGTCGAGGGCTTCGGTTCGATCGTCAAGATGCGCCGCGCCGAAGGTCACCGCGAGGCGGTCGGCGCCATGGGCGCGGGCGAGCCGACCGTCGGCCGCTTCGGCGAAGTGCGCGGCGACACCGTGCATTTCGACATCATCGACCAGGCCGGCAACATGATCTCGGCGACGCCGTCCGGTGGCTGGCTGCAATCCTCGCCGGTTATTCCGGAACTCGGCTTCTGCCTTGGCAGCCGCGCCCAGATGTTCTGGCTGGAGGAGGATCACCCGGCGGCGCTGGCGCCCGGCAAGCGTCCGCGCACCACGCTCTCGCCGACGATGTGCACCCGCGACGGCGAACCCTACATGGCCTGGGGCTCGCCCGGCGGCGATCAGCAGGACCAATGGACCACGCAGTTCTTCCTGCGCCACGTCCATGCCAAGCTGAACCTGCAGGAGGCGATCGACGCACCGGCCTGGCACTCCGAACATTTCCCGATCTCGTTCTGGCCGCGCACCTCGCGCCCCGGTGTGCTCGTGGTCGAGAACCGCGTACCGAAGCCGACCATCGATACCCTGAAGGGCCGCGGCCACGTCGTCGAGGTCGGCCCCGACTGGTCGGAAGGCCGCCTCACCGCCGCCTCCAAGATTGGCCGCCGCCGCCGCGCCGCCGCCAATCCCAGGGGCATGCAAGGCTACGCGGCGGGACGATAACGGGCAGAGGCGGCTTGAAGATGGTTTGCCAAACATGACCTGGTCGATCATCGCCCGCGATTCCCAAACCGGCCAGTTCGGTATCGCGGTTGCGACGAAATTTTTCGCGGTCGGCGCCCGCGTCCCGCATATCGCGGCCGGCATCGGCGGCGTCGCCACGCAGGCGCTGGTCAATCCCTATTACGGTATCGATGGCATCACGCTGTTGCGCGAGGGGCGCGAACCGCGCGCGGTGATCGATACGCTGATCGCAGCCGACAGCGGCCGCGAGAGTCGGCAACTGCATGTCATGGACGCCAAGGGACGCATCGCGGCTTTCTCCGGCAATGAGTGCGTCGACTGGTGCGGCCATGTTCAGGGCGACGGCTTCTCCATCGCCGGCAACATGCTGGCGGGCGCGGCGGTGCTCGACGACACCGCGAAAGCGCTCGTCGCCAATGCTCACCTTCCCTTTGCGCAGCGTCTGATAGCAGCTTTGAAGGCCGGCGAAGCCGCCGGCGGCGACAAGCGCGGCAAGCAGTCGGCGGCGCTGTTGATCCACGGCGAGGAGGAATGGTCCGATCTCGACTTGCGCGTCGACGACCACACCGATCCGCTGGCCGAACTCGAACGGCTCGAACAAGTGAGCCGCGAACGCTGGGTGCATTTCCGCCCGTTCCTGCCGACGCGCAAGAACCCGGCCGGGATCACCGACCGCGCAACGATTGATGCCGGCGTTCAAGCGGCCACGGCAGGCAAGGCATGACGGCGAGCCCGCTGATCGAGATCGAGGGCTTGCGCGTCGTCTTCCATGGCGATGACGGCCGCATCACCCATGCGGTCGACAGCGTCGATCTCAGCGTCGCCAATGGCGCCACACTCGGACTGGTCGGCGAGTCCGGCTGCGGCAAGAGCGTCACTTCGCTCGCCATCATGGGACTGTTGTCAAAACACTCCGCCGAAGTCTCGGGCTCGATCCGCTTCGACGGCTTTGATCTGCTCGACGTGCCCGACCAAACCCTGCGCGACCTGCGCGGCAACCGGCTCGCGATGATCTTTCAGGAGCCGATGACGTCGCTCAATCCGAGCTTTACCATCGGTGACCAGATCATCGAGACGATCTTGCGCCATCGCGGCGGCACGAAGCGCCAGGCGCGCGAGCGCGCGATCGAGCTGCTGCGGCGGGTCCATATCCCCTCGCCCGACAAGCGGATCGACGAGTATCCACACAAGCTGTCCGGCGGCATGCGCCAGCGCGTGATGATCGCGATGGCGCTGGCCTGCGACCCCCGCCTCCTGATCGCGGACGAACCGACCACGGCGCTCGATGTCACCTTGCAGGCGCAGATTCTTGACCTGATGCGCGAACTGAAGGCCGCCAGTGGCGCCGCGATCATCCTGATCACCCACGACCTCGGTGTGGTCGCCGAGGTCTGCGACGAGGTCGCGGTGATGTATGCCGGCGAAATCGTCGAGCGTGCGGCGGTCAATGAACTGTTCGCCAATCCGCAACATCCCTACACGGTCGGCTTGCTCGGCTCGATCCCGCGGCTCGACCGCCGCACCTCGCATCTGGCGACGATCGAGGGCATGGTGCCGAACATGGCCAACCCGCCGGGCGGCTGCCGTTTCGCCGCGCGTTGTCCCTTCGTCGTCGATGCCTGCGTTGCCGCACCTCCGCCGCTGGCGATGGTGAGCGATGGCCACGCCTCGCGCTGTATCCGGGCGCCGCTGGAGAGGCTGGTGTCATGACCGCGCTTCTGGAAGTCGAAGGCCTGGTCAAGCATTTCGTCGCCGCGCGTTCAGTGTTCGGCCGTCCCACCGCTCACGTCAGGGCGGTCGACGGCGTCAGCTTCACCGTCGAGGCCGGCAAGACGCTGGCGCTGGTTGGCGAATCCGGCTGCGGCAAGTCTACCGTGAGCCGGCTGGTGCTGCGGCTGATCGAGGCGGACGCGGGAACTGTTCGCTTCGAGGGCCGCGACCTCGGCGCGCTGGACGCCAACGCGCTGCGCGCCTTCCGGCGCGATGCGCAGATCATTTTTCAGGATCCCTATGCCTCGCTTAACCCGCGCATGACGGTCAGCCAGATCCTGACCGAGCCGCTGGCGCTGCACGATCTGGTGCCGTCCTCGCGCCGGCGCGAACGGGTCGAGGAACTGTTGCGGCTGGTCGGCCTGGAGCCACGATTCGCGCGCCGTTATCCGCATGAATTTTCCGGCGGCCAACGCCAGCGTATCGCCATCGCCCGGGCACTGGCGGTGGAACCGAAACTGATCATCTGCGACGAGCCGGTGTCGGCGCTGGACGTCTCGATCCGCTCGCAAATCCTCAATTTGCTGCGCGATTTGCAGGACCGGCTTGGCCTTGCCTATATCTTCGTCAGCCACGATCTCGCCGTGGTGAAACACATCGCCGACCGCGTCGCGGTGATGAATCTCGGAACCATCGTCGAGACGGCGGATGCGCAGGCGCTGTTCGCCGCGCCAACGCATCCCTATAGCCGCGCGCTGTTGTCGGCCATTCCAGTGCCGAGGCCGCAGGCCAAACGCAGCCGCATCGTGCTGGAGGGCGAGATGCCGAGCGCGCTCAATCCACCCACGGGCTGCCGCTTTCATACCCGCTGCCCCTACGCCATCGCGCGCTGCCGCACCGAGGTGCCTGAGTTGCTGGCCGACGCCACCGGGCATGCCACCGCCTGTCACCGCACGGCGGAACTGCCGCCGCCCGACAACATCGTGCCTTCAGACGGCGGCTTTTCCCCGACACTGGAAAAATTGGTCGCCGCCTTCAGCGGCGGCGCGGAAGGCCTGGCCCCGGCCGGGGTTGATCAATCAGGAACACCGGCGGCTGTGGCGTAATCGTAGAGATGGGGATGACGACAATGAAAATCCTGCGTTTGGCAGTCACCGCGGCGGCGCTGCTGCTGTCGTTCGGGGCGAGCGTTCAGGCACAGTCGACGCTGCGGATCGGGCTCGCCGAAGATCCTGACGTGCTCGATCCGACGCTGGCGCGTTCCTATGTCGGCCGCATTGTATTCGCCTCGATTTGCGACAAGCTGTTCGATATCGACGCCAAGCTGAATATCGTGCCGCAGCTCGCGCTGTCGCAGGAGACCTCTGCCGACGGCAAGGAAGTGACGATCAAGCTGCGGCCGGGCGTCAAATTCCACGACGGCGAGCCGTTCGATGCCGAGGCCGCGAAGTTTTCGCTGGAGCGGCACCTGACCTTCCCGGCCTCGTTCCGCAAGCCTGAGCTGTCCGCGCTCGATCACGTCGAGGTCGTCGATCCCTTGACGATCAAGCTCGTGCTCAAGATGCCCTATTCGCCGCTGATCGCGCAATTGACCGACCGCTCGGGCATGATGGTGTCGCCGAAGGCCGCAAAGGAAGCCGGCGACAAATTCGGACTTCACCCGGTTTGTGCAGGTCCCTACAAGTTCGTCGAACGCGTGCAGCAGGACCGCATCGTGGTCGAGAAGTTTGCGGACTACTGGAACAAGGACAACGTCTTCATCGACCGCATCATCTATCTGCCGATCGTCGACTCCACGGTGCGGCTGGCGAACCTCAAGTCCGGCGGGCTCGATCTGATGGAGCGCTTGCTCGCAACCGATATCAAGGACGTCCGCGCCGATCCGCGCCTCAAGCTCTCCAGCGCGCTCTGGCTCGGCTATCAGGGCATCGACATCAATATCGGCAATGAAAAAACCAAAGGGCCGCTCAGCCAGTCCGCCAAGGTGCGCCAGGCGCTCGATCTGTCGATCGACCGCGAGGCGATCAACCAGGTCGTCTACAACGGCGAATTCACGCCCGGCAACCAATGGGTCAATCCGCAACATCCGTATTACCAGAAGGGATATCCGGTCCGCCCGCGCGATCTCGCCAAGGCCAAGGAGCTCTTGAAAGAAGCCGGAATCACCGGCCGCATCAGCGTCGACTTCATGATCCCGAAGGAGACCGAGCGGGAAGCCGTGGCCCAGGTGATCCAGTCGATGGCCGCGGAAGCCGGCTTCGATCTCAAGATCAGGGTCACCGAATTCGCCACCGCCCTGAAGGAGGCGGAAGCCGGCTCCTATCAGGCCCTGCTGCTCGACTGGAGCGGCCGCATCGATCCCGACGGCAATTCCTACATCTTCCACAAGAGCACGGCGCCGCAGAACTACAGCGCCTACTCCAATCCCGACGTCGACAAGGCGCTCGACGATGCACGGCTGGTCAGCGATCCCACCGCACGCAAGGCCATCTATGAAAAGATGACCAAACAGATCATCGAGGACGAACCGATCATCTATCTCTATCACCGCAACGTGCTGATTGCGCACACCACCAGGCTCGAAGGCTACACCCAGATGCCGGACGGGCTGGTGCGCGTCATCGGGCTGAAGTTGAAGTGAGAGACAGGCACCCACACCCGTGTCCCGGACGCGGTGCGGCGCCTAAGCGCTGCACCGCAGAGCCGGGACCCATGCCGACAGACTGGATCCCGGTTCAGCAGCGCACCGTTGCACGCTGCGCTGCGCCCGGGACACGGATAGCGCCATGCTGAATTTCCTCGCCCGCCGCGTCGTGCAGCTGGTTCCGACGCTGTTTTTCGTCTCGCTGCTGATCTTCTCGCTGCAGCACCTGTTGCCGGGCGACCCTGCGCTGGTGATGGCCGGCGAGGAACGCGATCCCGCCGTGATCGCGCAAATTCGCCAGCAATACAAACTCGATCAGCCGATCCCGGTCCAATACGTCTACTGGGTCAAGGGCGTGCTGGCGGGCGATTTCGGCGAATCGCTGCGCAACAAGATGCCGGTACGCGCGCTGATCGCGCAAAAGCTTCCGGTGACGATGCAACTGGCCTCGATGGCGATCGTGATCGCGTTCCTGATCGGCATTCCCGCCGGCATCGTCTCGGCGGTCAAGAAGGGCACCGCATGGGACTACGGCGCCAACCTATTCGCGCTGTGGGGCATCTCGACGCCGAACTTTTGGCTAGGCATCATGCTGATCTTCCTGTTCTCGATCGAACTCGGCTGGTTGCCGGCGTCGGGCTATGTGCCGCTCACCGAGAACTGGCGTGCCAGCCTTGCCTCCACCATCATGCCCGCCTTCGTGCTCGGCAACGCGATCGCCGCGGTGCTGATGCGCCATACCCGCAGCGCCATGCTGCAGGTGCTGGAGAGCGATTACGTCCGTACTGCCCGCGCCAAGGGGCTTTCCGAACGCTCGGTGATCCTCAAGCACGCCATGCGCAACGCGCTGACGCCGGTGATTACGCTCGGTGCACTCGAACTCGGCACGCTACTGTCGGGCGCGGTGCTGACCGAACAGATTTTCTCGATTCCCGGCTTCGGCAAGCTGATCGTCGACGCCGTGTTCAACCGCGATTATGCCGTCGTGCAAGGCGTCGTGCTGACGACGGCAACGATCTACATCACGCTTAACCTGATTGCCGATATCGCCTATATCCTCGTCAATCCCCGGCTGAGGGCGTAGCGCCATGACTGACGCAGCGCTCACCGCCATCCCGGCCGTCGTCTCCGACGAACTGGAAAGCCCGTCGCGCCGGGCGCTGCGCCGTCTGCT
This sequence comes from Afipia sp. GAS231, assembly GCF_900103365.1. NCBI lineage: Bacteria > Pseudomonadati > Pseudomonadota > Alphaproteobacteria > Hyphomicrobiales > Nitrobacteraceae > Afipia > Afipia sp. GAS231. Next base: position 6,192,954 of record NZ_LT629703.1, on the reverse strand, counting down.
CCAGCGCAAGGGCGCGGTGGTGGGCCTCGTCGTGATCGCGACGTTCGCGCTGCTGGCGTTGTTTGCGCCGCTGCTCCTGCCCTATGACCCGATCGCGACCAGTTGGTCGCTGGTGCGCAAGCCACCCTCGGCGCTGCACTGGTTCGGGACCGACGAACTCGGCCGCGACATTCTCAGCCGCGTCGTCTATGGCGCGCGGGCTTCGCTGATGGCAGGCGCGATCTCGGTCGGGATCGCGCTCGGCATCGGCGTGCCGCTGGGTCTGCTGTCGGGCTATCGCGGCGGCTTCATCGACGCCCTGATCAGCCGCATGACGGATGCGATGCTGGCCTGTCCGTTCCTGATCCTCGCCATTGCGCTGGCAGCGTTTCTTGGGCCCAGCCTCGGCAATGCCATGATCGCGATCGGCATCTCGGCGACGCCGATCTTCGTGCGGCTGACGCGCGGACAGGTGATGAGCGTCAAGGTCGAGGATTATGTCGAGGCCGCACGCGCCATGGGCAATCCGCGCTGGCGTATCGCGCTGTTTCACATCCTGCCGAACATCATGCCGGCGCTGTTGGTGCAGGCGACGCTGTCGATCGCGGCCGCCATCATCGCCGAAGCGGCGCTTTCCTTCCTTGGCCTCGGCCAGCAGCCGCCGGCACCGTCCTGGGGCAGCATGCTGAATTCCGCCCAGCGCTTCCTGACCAACGCGCCCTGGATGGCGATCTGGCCGGGACTGGCAATTTTTCTGGTGGTGCTGTCGTTCAACCTGGTCGGCGACGGTTTACGAGACGCACTCGATCCGAGGGAGCGGTGAGAGCTAGTTGCCGTCATTGCGAGCGAAGCGAAGCAATCCATCTTCCCACTCGACGAAAGATGGATTGCTTCGTCGCTTTGCTCCTCGCAATGACGAGAATGGTCAGTCGAACTCCTAGATCACCACTTCCCGCATCACCCTCCGGCAATCCATCTCGTATTCGAGATCGATCACCGGCGGCCGGGCGAAATGCCAGGTCAGGCCAGCGCGCGCGGCGCCACGGCTCACCAGCGCGTCGGCAAAGACCGGATAAAAGTCCCTGATCGTGTAGGTCTGCGCCGCCGTGGCGTCCTTCCAGCCATGCCCAAACGCAGCCATGCGCTTTTCCATGACGTCAACGACATAACGGACTTTTTCCTTGATGCCGTCGGGGCTGATATCCCGGTAGCGGACCGTACGTTCCGCGTAACTCGCGGCTCCATCCTGTGACTCGCCGCTGCCTGCGATCACGAAGCTCGGCGAGGCGCTCTGGCTCGGCCGCGTGAACGAGAATGCGTAGAACGACGGCTCCGTCGGCGGATCGATCTCGGGACAGACATTGCTGCGCGCCACCGGATTGGTCTTGCCGTCGTAGACACCCCATTCGGCCAGCGTCTTGACGTAGTGCAGATTGAAATTCCGGAACCCCTCGTCGGTGAACGCCGCCGGCGAGCGAAGTTCGCAGGCGCAGAACGAAGTCAGCGGCCGCCCCACAGCCTGAATATATTGCGCGATCCGCGCAAAGCCTTCCGCCAGCGGCAGCCATTTGTCGAAACGTACGCGCTCGACTTCATATCCGGGATTGGCTGCGGCACCTGCCGAATACTGGAAGACGCCTGGAATGAAGCTGTAATTGCCGGCGGCGAAGTCACTGGTCATGTCTGCTCCCTGTTTCTTGTTGGACACAGGCTAGCATACGACAAGGAAAAGGCGGCAACGGCTTTTGCCGTTACCGCCTGACTTGATCCTTGACCTCAGACCAACCTCAGGTCGGCTTGAGCACCCCGCGGCCGAGATCGAAGTCCGCGATCTCCCGGGTGCGGTCGGAGTCCGCATTGGCGCGGTGATCGGTGGCGATCGCGACATAGACCGCGGGCAGCACGAACAGCGTGAACAGCGTGCCGATCGACATACCGGCTACGACGACGAGACCGATCGAGAACCGGCTCGCAGCGCCCGCGCCGGAGGCGGTCAAGAGCGGCAGCAGACCGGTCACCATCGCCGCCGTCGTCATCAGGATCGGCCGAAGCCGGATACGGGCCGCCATTTCAATGGCCGAGCGCCGGTCGAGTCCTTCGTTGAGCTGCAGCTCATTGGCGAATTCGACCATCAGGATGCCGTGCTTGCTGATCAGGCCGACCAGCGTCAGCAGGCCTACCTGGGTGTAGATGTTCATCGTCGCGAGACCGAAGAACAGCGGGATCAGCGCGCCGACCATCGCCATGGGAACGCTGACCATGATCACCAGCGGGTCGCGCAGGCTTTCGAACTGCGCCGCCAGCACCAGGAAAATGATGATGACCGCGAAGCCGAGCGTGATCACGAGCTGATTGCCTTCCTGCACATACTGCCGGGAGTCGGCCAGGTAATCGTGGCTGAAGCCCGCCGGCAGGTTTTTCGCCTCGCCTTCGAGGAAGGCAACCGCCTGGCCGACGGTCACACCGGGCATCGGCACCGCCGAGAAGGTCGCGGAGTTGAGCTGGTTGTAGTGCGTCAGCGAATTCGGCTCGGTGGTGGTCTCGATCGAGACGATGGTCGACAGCGGCACCAGGTTCCCGGTGTTGGTCGGGACGTAATAACCGCCGAGCGCTTCCGCCGACAGCCGCATGCCGCGCGGCACCTGCGGGATCACCTGGTAGGAACGTCCCTCGAGATTGAACCGGTTGGTGTAGTTGCCGCCCAGCAGCGTCTGCAGCGTACCGGCGACCTGCTGCATGTTGATGCCGAGGTCGCTGGCTTTCGAACGGTCAATTTTGACCTTCACCGTCGGTTGGTTGAAATCGAGGTCGCTGTCGGAGACGATGAACATGCCGCTCTTGCGCGCGGCCGCCTTCAGCTTGTTCATCTGTTCGTAGACGGCCTGGAAACCGACGGTCGAGTTGATCACCATCTGCACCGGCAGGCCCCCCGGGCCGCCCGGCAGTGCCGGCAGGTTGAACGCGAACGCCTGGACGCCTTCGATCTTGGAGAGCTCCGCCTGCACCAGCGGCTTCAGCTTGATCGACGAGCGCGTACGCTCGTCCCACGGCTTCAGCAGCATGCCGGCGATACCGCCCTGCGGGCCGTTGATGCCGTTCAGCACGAAGCGCAGGTCCGTTTCCGGGAATTTGGCGAACATCTTGTCGAGCTTCTCGCCGTAGAAGTCGACATAGTCGATGTTGGCGTATTTCGGCGCCTTGGTCACCGCGAATACGATACCTTGGTCTTCTTCGGGAGCCAGTTCGGCAGGCGTATGCATCCACAAGAAGCCGACGAGCCCGATAATGGCCACTGCGAACAATCCGGTGATCGGACGGTAATCGAGCGAACGGTCGAGCTGGCGGCCGTACCAGTGCGTCATCGCGCCGAACACCCTGTTGACCAGTTTGGCGAACCGTCCCTCTTCCGCGTTGGTGAGGAAGACCGAGCACATCATCGGCGACAGCGTCAGCGCGATCACGCCGGACACGATCACCGAGCCGGCGAGCGTAAAGGCGAATTCGCGGAACAGCGATCCAGTCAGCCCACCAAGGAAGCCGATCGGCGCATAAACGGCCGCCAGCGTGATCGTCATCGAGATGACGGGACCAACGATTTCGCGCGCGCCTTGCAGCGACGCCTGCACCGGCGATTTACCCTCTTCCAGATGGCGATGAATGTTCTCCACCACCACGATGGCGTCGTCGACCACGAGGCCGATCGCCAGCACCATCGCCAGCAGCGTCAGCAGATTGAAGCTGAAGCCCATCACCAGCATGAGGCTGCAGACGCCGATCAGCGACAACGGAATCGTGACCACGGGAATAATGACCGAGCGGAACGAGGCCAGGAACAGGAAGATCACCACGACCACGATCAGCACGGCTTCGCCGAGCGTCTTCTCCACCTCGTCGATCGACGATTGAATGAACTTGGTGGAATCGTAGGCCACCTTCATCTTCATCGACGGCGGCAGGTTGCGCTCGAGCTCCGGGAATAGCGCGCGCACGCCCTTGACCAGGGTCAGCGGGTTGCCTTGCGGGGTCGCCTGCACACCGATGAAGATCGCGTGCTCGCCATTAAAGGCAACGCTGGCGTCCGAGCTTTGCGCGGCAAGTTCGACCTCGGCGATGTCCTCTACGCGAACGAAACCGCCGTCCTTCGACTTGACGATCATCTTCTTGAACTGGTCGATGTTGCGCAGGTCGGTGTTGGTCGAAATGTTGGAGACGATGAGATAGCCCTTGGCCTGTCCAGCGGCGGCCTGGAAGTTGTTGGCGATGATAGCGGCCTGGACGTCATTCGGCGACACGCCGCGGCCGGCCATCTTGACCGGATCGAGCCACAGTCGCATCGCGAACGTCTGGCCGCCGAGAATGTCGGCGGAGGCAACGCCGTCCACCGTCGACAGCACGGGCTGCACGACGCGCGTCAGGTAATCCGAGATTGCTGAACCGGATAATTCCTCGCTGGAGAAGCCGAGATACATCACGGCCGTGGTCTGGCCCGTTGTCTTGGTCACGATCGGGTCGTTGGATTCCTTCGGGATCAGATATTTGACCGAGTTCACCTTGGCGAGAACTTCGGTCAACGCCTGGTTCGGATCGAAATTCAGCTTGACGTAGACCTGGATCGTGCTGGTGCCGAGCACCGACGACGACGTGATGTAGTCGACGCCTTCGGCCGATGCCACCGCCTGCTCGATCGGCGTGGTGATGAAGCCCTGGATCAGATCCGCGGACGCGCCGGGATACACGGTCGTGACGTTGACCACCGTGTTCGACAGTTTCGGATATTGCCGGATCGGCAGCACGGCCGCTGCCCGCAGACCGATCAGGAGGATCAGCAGGCTGACCACGACCGAGAGAACCGGGCGTTTGATGAAGATATCGGTTATAGCCATCGCGATTTATCCCGGTAAGTTCGGCAATTGGGCGCGGTCTCCCGCAGGAAACCGCTGCCCGCTTTTCATCTGCATGCGGCCCGTGAGGGCCTTCAAGTAGCGCGCAATCCTAGTAACGCGGCGGTGTCGCCGGAATCGGCGGCGTCGGGTCGGTCGAGATCGCAACCGCCGCGCCGGACTGCAACTTGAGCTGGCCGACGGCGACGACGCGGTCTCCCGGCTTCAATCCTGTGAGGATTTCAGCACGACCGTTGATACGGTTGCCGGCCTTCACGAAGGTACGCACCGCCGTCAGGCTGGTCTTGCCTTCCGGGTTGCCCTTGCCGTCGTCTTCCTTCTTCTCGGTGATCAAGTAGACGGAGTCACCATAGAGCGTGTAGTCGACCGAGGTTTCGGGAACGGTGACGACCGCCGGCTTGTCCGGCAGCACCACCGTGGTGGTCGCGAACATGCCGGGCTTGAGGATGCGGTCCGGATTGGCGATCGTCGCTTGCACGCGGATGTTGCGCGTATCGGTGGCGATCTGCGGCTCGATCGTCGTGATCTTGCCCTCGAAGCGGCGGCCCGGATAGGCATCGACCGCGATGCGGACGACCTGATCGACCTTGAGCGCGGCGGAGTCCTTTTCGGTCACGGTGAAGTTGGCATAGAGCACGGACAGATCGGTCAACGAGACGATCTGGGTCCCCGCCGTCAGATATTGTCCGACCTCGACCTTGCGCACGCCGAGCTCGCCGTCGAACGGCGCCCGCACCAGCTTCTGCGAAATGATGGCTTCGGTCTTGGCGATGCCGGCATTGGCCTGGTCGAACGCGGCCTGCGCCGTATCAACCGTCGCCTGCGGCCCGAACTGGCGCGAGGCCAGTTGCTTGGCGCGATCGAGCGAGAGCTGTGCCACTGTCGCCTGCGCCTTGAAGTTCGCGAGATCGCCCTGGTCGGGGCCATCGAACAGTTGCAGCAGCGGCGTACCCGCCTTCACGCTGGAGCCGGGGGTGAACATGATGTCGGTGATACGGCCATTGACGTCGGAGGTGACGTTGACCTGATGCACGGCCGCGAGATCGCCGACCGCGGTCAAGAGATTTGGAATCACCTCGGTCGCTGCAGTCGCAATGTTCACGCTCGCCGGCGGCGGCTTCATGGTGGCGAAGAACTGCGCGATCATCTTGCCGCGGAAATAGTTGAACCAGACGAGGCCGCCGACAAGGATCGCCAGCGCCAGCCCGACGATGATGAACCAGCGCACCATCCGGACCGGACGCTTGCGCACCTCGCTGATTGGCTTACCCGACAGTTTCGGTTCAGTCACGATATTCATGTCATGCACTTTCTGCAGTTACCGATTGTCCCGAATTCGGCGACAGCTCGCAGTCCAGATGGGAAACAATTGCGGCCTCGTTAAGCCCGATGCCGCGAAGGATGAATTGGCAAAGCTGACGCTCGACGTCGGCGGCATTGCCGTAGGAAAGACAGGGCACCGCCGGAAGCCGCGTCAGCGCAGCCATCAACACGGTGTGGTGGGCGAACCAGAACAGGTTGAGCGGTTCGTTGCCGATCTGCGCCGCGTCGCCGGCCGCAATCGCGCGTTCGATCGATGCGGTGAACACCGGCCCGATCAGGTCTCCGACCTTGCTGTACAGAAGCCGCGCGAACTCGCCGTCATCGAGGTGGCTCGTCGTCATCAACCGGATGCGCTGCGCTTCCTCTTCGTCCGCGCCGTCCGAGATGTGCATGAAGTGGCCGACCATGCCTTTGACCAGTTCGACCAGGGTTCCGGTCGACGGCTCCTGACCGAGCAGATGCGCCAGATCCGGGTCGGCCTCGCATTCTTCCGCCAGGATCTCCGCATAGAGCGCGGCCTTGGAGGGGAAATGCTTGAACAGCAGGCCTTCCGAGATGGCCGCCGCCGCCGCCACGCTTTTGGTGGTGGTTCCAGCAAAGCCATTGCGGGCAAAGCAGCGCTTGGCAGCGCTCAATATCAACTGACGCCGCAAATCACTTGTCATGCGAAGGGTAGACATGGGCGCGTGAGTAATCACTCACCACGCCTGATGTCAAGGATTTATTGCAGTGCGAAGCGGCTGTTTCGGTCAAATCGGCTGGAATCGCACTAATCCCGACGACCACGGATGCCTTGACCCCGGCGTCGGCGCGGGATTTAAGATAGTTGCACATGCGACTAATTCGAGACCGTCGCGCAACCATTCACAATGAGCATGACGCGCCATGAATCCGGATGCACGCGAACTGGCTGACACGTTCGACCTCGAGAAACTGACGCCGGATTTCTACGCCAACCCCTACCCGACCTATCGCGCGTTGCGGGAACACGAGCCGGTCAAGCGGTTGCCGAACGGTTGCTGGTTCCTGACCCGCTATGACGATCTGGTCGCGGCCTACAAGAACACCAAGGTATTCTCTTCGGACAAGAAGAAGGAATTTGCGCCCAAATACGGCGCCTCCCTGCTCTACGAGCACCACACCACCAGCCTGGTCTTCAACGATCCCCCCGCCCACACCCGCGTGCGGCGGCTGATCATGGGCGCGCTGTCGCCGCGCGCGATATCAGGCATGGAGCCTGACCTGATTGCCCTGGTCGACCGGCTGCTTGATGGCCTCGCAATCAAAGGGAAAGTCGACCTGATCGACGACTTCGCCGCGGCGATCCCGATCGAGGTGATCGGCAATCTGCTCGACGTGCCCCAGGACGAGCGCGAGCCGCTGCGCGACTGGTCGCTGGCCATTCTGGGCGCGCTGGAGCCGGTCGTCGCACCGGATGTATTTGCGCGCGGCAACAAGGCGGTGAAGGATTTCCTCGCCTATCTCGAAGGTCTGGTGGCGCGCCGCCGCGCCAAACCCGGCAATCCCGAGCGCGACGTGCTGACGCGGCTGATCCAGGGAGAGGACAATGGCGAGCGGCTGACGGAAAAGGAATTGCTGCACAACTGCATTTTCCTGCTCAACGCCGGCCATGAGACCACCACCAACCTGATCGGCAACGGGCTGGTGGCGCTGCTGGGCCATCCGTCCGAAAAGCAGCGGCTGATCGACAATCCGGCGCTGATCAAGACCGCCGTCGAGGAGATGCTGCGGTTCGAAAGCTCCAATCAGCTCGGCAACCGCATGACGGTTGAGCCGATCGAACTCGGCGGCGTCGCGATGCCGGCGGGCACGCCGATCACGCTGTGTATCGGCGCCGCCAATCGCGATCCAGCTCAGTTCGCCGATCCCGAAAATCTCGACATCGGCCGCACGCCGAACCGGCATCTCGCTTTCGGCACCGGCGCGCATCAATGCGCCGGTATGGCGCTGGCGCGGCTCGAAGGCGCGATCGCGATCTCGCGTTTCCTGGCACGATTTCCGAACTACGCGCTCAGCGGCGAACCGGTACGCGGCGGCCGGGTTCGTTTCCGCGGATTCCTGAGCGTGCCGTGCCAGACCGGCTGAGGCTGCGGGCGGAAATCAGCGGATTGGACTAAGCGCCAGGCTGGTCGCCGGCGATGGCGCGGTCGATCGCATCGATCAACGCTTGCGTCTCCACGAACTTGGCGCGCGCCCGTTCCGCCTTGTCGCGATCAAACGGGGCCGCGAGAACCTTCGCATGCGCGTCACGTTCCTCGACCATGCGCTCCCTTGCCTTCTTCAGCGTGTCCAGTCGTTCGCTCATCGGATGCTCGCTTTGCCTGTTCCAAATCCACTGAACCGCGCGAACACGCCACCATCATGGTCCGGTGGGCTTGATCGACCTGGTAGCGGGGAGAATCGCCGGGCGACCTTACGACACGGCAAGCCCAACCGGTTGAAATTAAATCCGCTTTGGCTCAACCGGCTCTTTCCATTACGCGCCAGGTTGTTACCTTTGCATGGTTCGATGCCTTCCAAGACACCGGACAACATCAACCGCAGGGAGGGACCGGCATGGCCAAGGGCGAGCAAAAGAGCAATCGGGAAAAGAAAAAGCCGAAGAAGGACAAGATCAAGGCGATCGCCGCGGCACCGAGTCAGAAGGGCGTCGGAGGCGTGCAGTCTGGCTACGGCAACAAGAAATAGCGTCATGCTCCCAGCCGGCGGATCGGCACGACCGCCGCCGGGATCGCTGGATTGAACCGCGGACGGCGCAGGTGCGCGTCCGATCGGACTGGATCGTCTTTAGTTTCCGGCGGTGTTGAAGCGGTCGAGGTCGCAATCCTTCGCCGCATATCTGGTCCGGCGTATGCCGTCGCCATCTTCCTCAACGCTCGGCTTGCAACGCGCGCTCCATTCGGCTTCCGCCAGCTGGTCGGCCTTGAGCTCCTCCTCCGTTCGCCGCACGACCTGGATGGTTGTGCGGCCGCCGACGGCGAAGTCGGTGTTTTGGCTGGGGAGAAGCGGAGTACCGCTCCGAATGGCCGACGCCCTGGCGTCAGCCGCGGCCTGCCTGTCATAGGCGGCCTTGACCGCATCTGCGGCGTGCCCGTGATCCATCGCAAACTGGGCCGACGCCGACGAGATCGAGGCGATGACAATCGAGACCGCAAGGACGATACGCATGTTGGTTGCCTCATGAAATGAGCCTGCCCATCAGCAATGACGGACAGGCGTTGAGGCGCGGTAAAGCAGCGTAACTAACCGCTGTGCAATTTTTTCGTTAGAAATTTAGCCATCGCACCGCCACAAAGCCGCGGCGCGAACTCACGCGATATATGTCGAAATTCATTCACGCACGCCGCACAAGACGCGCGGCGCGACAGATCTGACTACTCGCTGCGACCAAACTCGCAACCCTTGTGAGCGTAGACCAGACGGCCAACGCCTTCACTGTCGATGTTGCGCGTCGGCTTGCAATACGCTTCCCATTTCTCGATCGAGGCGCGCGTTGCTTTCTCGTCTTCCTGTTCCTGGGCGAGGTTGCGCGGAGGCAACTCGCGATAGGATGTGGTGCACACCCTGCCGAAGAACTTGCTGTAGGTGCATCGCTCAACGACGTCCCATCCTTCGGCCGAGGCGGAGGTGGACAGAAGGGCGAGAGCTGCAATCGCGTAAAGAAGTTTCATGTTGACGCTCTTCGTTAAGGAAAAATCATCCTTACGAAACCACTAACGCCGTAGCTGGCGGGCGCACAATGATAACCCTTTGTTAAGCTGAATACCCCCGAAAAAAGTTAAATCTGGAACCCGAAAATTCGAGTGCGCGGGCTCGCGCCATACAATTGCGAGACAACATCGCCCATCATTGGCACAGCCACGCGCGACGTTGAACGAACCTGATACACCGTCTCGATCGCGTGCCGTCAGACCACCGTCCGGTGCCGCTCGATGCAAATCTTCAAAACCTCGTCCATCGGCTTGCTCCACCAGTCATTCGAGAAGATTTCGATCTCCGAATAGCCGGCAAAGCCCTGCGCCTCGACCGCAGCGCGGACCGATTTGATGTCGATGACGCCGTCACCCATCATGCCGCGGTCGTTGAGGATATCCTTGGTCGGCACCAGCCAGTCGCAGACGTGAAACGCCAGCAACCGCTCCTTGCCGGCCCGCGCGATCTGCGGCAGCACGTCCGGATCCCACCAGATGTGATAGACGTCGAGCGCGACGCCGAGCATACCGCTGCGCGCAGGATCCAGCGCATCGCAGAGATCCAGCGCCTGCTTGGTCGTGTTGATGCAGGCACGGTCAGCGGCATAGGCCGGATGCAGCGGCTCGATCGCGAGCGGCATGTTGGCGGCCTTGGCGTAGTCGAGCATCTCGGCGATGCCGTCGTGGACCTGCGTCCGCGCGCCCGCGATGTCCCTGGAAGCCACGCTTCCCGGCCGCGAATATTGCGGCAGGCCGCCGACAACAAGTACGACACAGGGCGCGCCCAGCGCACTGGCCTCATCGATGGCGCGGCGGTTGTCGTCGCGCGCTTCGATCCGGTGCGCCGCATCGGCGACGAACATGCCGCCGCGGCAATAACCGGATAATTCAAGCCCGGCGTCACGCACCGCCTTGACCGCACGGTCGAGACCGACGGCGGCGACCTGGTCGCGCCAGGGATCGATGGCGCGGATACCGTGCCGCGCGCAGGCGTCGATGATGGCAACCAGATCGCCCTGCTTGCGGACCGTAGCCGTGTTCAGCGACAGCCAGCGATGATCCCCAGAAAAATCCCGCATCACGGCTCGACGCCGCGCGTGGCCATCACGGTCTTCATGCGCCGCGTCGCCAGTTCCGGATTGGACAATAGCCCGGCCTTGTCGGCTAGCCGGAACAGTTCGGCCAGATGCAGCGTCGAGCGCGTGCTCTCCTGCCCGCCCACCATGGTGAAGTGGTCCTGGTGGCCGTTGAGATAGGCCATGAACACGATACCGGTCTTGTAGAACCGCGTCGGCGCCTTGAAGATATGCCGCGACAACGGCACCGTCGGCCCGAGCACATCGTGGAAACCGGCTTCGTCCCCGGCAGCCAGCAGCGACAGCGCATAGGAGGCCGCCGGCGCGATGGCGTCGAAGATACCGAGCAGCGCGTGCGAAAAACCCTTGTCGTCGCCGGCGATCAGTTCGGCATAGTTGAAGTCGTCGCCGGTATACATCTTGACGTTCTCATCGAGCCGCCGGCGCATGTCGATCTCGCGCTGCTTGTCGAGCAGCGAGACTTTGACGCCATCGACCTTGGCGGCGTTGGCGTTGATGATGCCGACCGCGATGTCCATCGCGGTATCGAGGCTCGCGGTGCCCCAGTAATTCTTCAGCGCGGGATCGAACATGTCGCCGAGCCAGTGGATGATCACGGGCTCGCGAACCTGCGACAGCACGCGATTATAGACCTTGGCGTAATCATCGGCGCTGCGGCCGAGTTTTGCCAGCGCCCGCGAGGCCATCAGGATGATGCGGCCGCCGGCTTTCTCAACGGCCGCGATCTGCTCCTCATAGGCGCGGATCACGTCATCGAGGCCCCTGGCGTCCTCCACCGCGAGATGGTCGGTGCCGGCGCCGGAAAACACCAGCGCACCACCCCTCGCCTTCGCCGCCCGCACCGAGCGCTGGATCAGTTCCAGCGAGGTCGGCCAGTCCAGCCCCATGCCGCGCTGCGCGGTGTCCATGGCTTCGGCGACGCCGAGGCCGAGGTCCCAGACATGCTCGCGAAACGCAATGGTCCGGTCCCAGTCGACGGCCGATGTCAGCCACGGATCACAATCCGCCAGCGGATCGACCACGGTATGGGCGGCAGAAAACGCCACGCGGTTCAGCGTGCCTTCGAGCTTGGCCGGAAACGTCCGCGACGCCGCCAGACGGTAGGTCTCGATCTGGCCTCCGGCGGTCGGCAGCTTCACGGACAGTGACGATTGCGGCATGACCGGCTTGTTCATGGTCTTGTCCTCACACCTTGATCGGGGCGACGTCGATCCAGCGCCGTTCGCGCCAGCTCTGCAGCGCGCATTCGGCGAGTTGCACGCCCTTGGCGCCTTCCAGCAGCGTGTATTTATACGGCGCGTCTTCACAGACGTGGCGGATGAACATCTCCCACTGCTCCTTGAAGCCGTTGTCATAGGTGACGTTCTCCGGCAGCTTCTGCCAGTCGGCGTAGAAATCGTGGGTGCGCTTCTCGTCCGGATTCCAGACCGGCCGCGGCGTGGCCTGCCGGGCCTGGATCATGCACTCGGTGAGCCCGGCCACCGCCGAGCCGTGGGTGCCGTCGACCTGGAAGGTGACGAGATCGTCGCGATAGACCCGCGTCACCCAGCTCATGTTGATATGCGCGATCACGCCACCCTTGAGACGGAAGGTGGCGTAGGCGGAGTCATCGGCGGTCGCGGTGTACTTCTTGTTCTTCTCGTCGAAGCGCTCGGGGATATCCGTGGTGCCGGTGCAGCTCACGCTTTCGACTTCGCCGAACAGGTTGTCGAGCACGTAGCGCCAGTGGCAGACCATGTCGAGGATGATGCCGCCGCCGTCCTCGCTGCGGTAATTCCATGACGGTCGCTGCGCCTCCTGCCAGCCGCCCTCGAACACCCAGTAGCCGAACTCGCCGCGCACCGAGAGCATGCGGCCGAAGAAGCCGCTATCGCGCAGGAAAGCGAGCTTCTTCAGGCCGGGCAGGAACAGCTTGTCCTGCACCGTGCCGTGCTTGACGCCCTTGGCATTGGCGAGCCGCAGCACCGCGACGGCTTCGTCCAGATTGGTGGCGATCGGCTTCTCGCAATAGACGTGCTTGCCGGCCTCGATCGCTTTCGTCAGCAGCGTCGGCCGCGCCTGCGTGGTGGCGGCGTCAAAGAAGATCGTGTCGTCCTTGTTTGCGAGTGCCTTGTCGAGGTCGGTCGACCAGCGCGCCACATTGTACTGCTTGGCGAGGCGCTCGACCTTGTCGGCATCGCGGCCGATCAGGATCGGATCGGGCAGCATGCGGTCGCCGTTGGCGAGCACCACGCCGCCGGAATCGCGGATCGCGATGATGGAGCGGATCAGATGCTGGTTGAGCCCCATGCGGCCGGTCACGCCGTTCATGATCAGGCCGAGGCGTTTGGTCGTCATACTGCGTTCTCCAAAGATATTCTGGCTGTCGGCTGCGTCAGCGGCGGCATCGCGGACCAGTCCGGATGCACGGCAGAGGCAAAGCCTGGTGTCGTCAGCGATCCCGTCAGGAGATCGCCGTCGTGAATGGCGAGACGGACCTTGTGGCCGTCTTTTGCATAGAGGTCCGGATGCGCCGTGAGAAACGCGTCGGCCTCTGCGGCCGGCGTATCGCCAAAGCCGTCGACATAATGGTGACCGTTGCGCTCGGCATGGGTGACGCCGATCAGCGCACCGAGCGCCAGATCCTGCTGCACGGCCAGTCCCGCCTGGCAGGTCAGGTCCTCGCCGGCGATCAAGCATCTTTGGCCGGCCGCGCTCCATTTGGCCGCGCGGGTGGCGTTGATCACCGACTTGTAGATGCCCTTGCAGGATTTCGACGAGATACCGCGATAGCCGAGCGCACGGGCGGCCGGGAAAGCATCGTAGGAATCGTCGGCCTCGTCGATGATGAAGTCGCGGCGGGCGAGCGCGCCGAGCGGTGAGGCCCGGGTGATATCGCGCGGCATCGGCTGCTCGATATAGAGAAGTTTTGACGCAATCGGCTTCAGTGCGCTGCCGCGATCAAGCCGATCGACCAACAGGCCAAGCGCTGCCAGATCGGAATATTGCTCATTGGCGTCGAGGGTGACACCGTAGTCATATCCGAGCTTCAGCAGCTCCCTGCCGATACGGATCAGGCGTTCGGCGTCTGCGTCGGGGTCGCCATTGAGCTTGAGCTTGAAGTAACGCGCTCCAGCGTTCTCGCTGATATCGGCGACGCCGCCCTCGCCTTCGACGATGTCGTCCATGCCGACCGTGTGTCGGATCGCGACACGATCCAGGCGTTTTCGTCCTGACAGGAACTGTGCGACGTCATCATTGCCGAGATCGCGCGACAACCGCGCATCGACGCCAGCGATATTGGCCGCCATGCCGTCGAAGAAATTGGCGCCGACAGCGCGCAGCAGCGCGTCGAGGATCGCCTTGTCGATTTCCGCCGGGCCGTAGGCCGCCGCCAGCGGCGGAATGTCCTCCTTGGCGCAGGCCGCGACCTGTGCCGCGATACAAGCCGCGTGCAGCCCGAATGCGGTCTCGAAGCCGGATTGCGCCAGATAAAGATCCCGCGCGATCAGCAGCGAGCGCCGCAGTTCGGTCACCGTTTCCTCGGGTGACAGATGCGGCCGCTTGTCGAACCATTTCGGCACCAGAAATTCGGCGCTGGCGCCGACAGCCCTGCCCTTGCCTTCCACGTCGATCTCGACGCGCACGAACATCTGCGGCGTCGCGTTGACGACGACCGCGCCGAACCGGAACGGCCGGGCAAACGTGACCGAACGCTCAAACAACGAAATGTCTCGCACGGTCAGGCGATACGGCATCGGGCCAGCTCTCAGTCCAGCGGGCTTTGGGTGAAGAAATGCTTTCGAATGCGCTGCACCAGTTTGGTGAAGGCGGGGTCCGCCATCGAATCCAGCGAACGCGGACGCGGCAGCGGCACATCGTAGATCGCGGCGATCGCGCCGGGACGCTCGGTCATGACCAGCACGCGGTCGGCTAGGAACACGGCTTCGGGGATCGAATGCGTAATCAAGAGCACCGTCTTGCCGGTCTCGCGCTGAATCCGCATCAGTTCGACGTTCATCTTCTCGCGCGTCATGGCGTCGAGCGCGCCGAACGGCTCGTCCATCAGCATGATCTTGGGATCATGTACCAGCGCGCGGCAGATCGAGGCGCGCTGCTGCATGCCGCCGGACAACTGCCACGGCAGTTTCTTCTCAAACCCTTCGAGCCCGACCAGTTTCAGCAGCGCCTTGGCGCGCAGCAGATATTCCTGGCGCGGCAGCTTCTTCATGTCGATCGGCAGCATCACGTTAGACAGGATGTTGCGCCATGGCAGCAGCAATGCGTTCTGGAACACGATGCCGACATTGCCGTGCGGCTTCGTCACCGGTTCGCCGTCGACCAGGATTTCGCCGGTCGATGGCGCCAGCAGCCCCGAGATCATCTTCAGCAGCGTGGACTTGCCGCAGCCGGACGGGCCGACCACGACAAAGAACTCGCCCTCGTTGATGTGAAAATCCAGCGGCTTCAGCGACGGCACGTCGCCGTCGCGCGAGCGATAGGTCTTGGACACGCCCGAAAGCGTAATCCCCGGCGCCGCGCCGGCGGCGCGATCAGACACCAGGCGCAGATGCGCCGCAGGTTGAGAGGCTTCGGTTGGTTTGGTTGCGGGGTTCATTCAGAGTCCATTCGCGAGCAACGATGGTAACTCGTCATTGCGAGGAGCGTAGCGACGAAGCAATCCATGCTTTCTTCCTGGCGCGATGGATTGCTTCGCTTCGCTCGCAATGACGAGAAGCCTCACGAGCCGCCCTTCGGCAGATAATCGTTGGTATAAAACGCCTTCGGATTGTCCTTGGCCTTGGCGTCGAGCCCGCCATATTCGACCATCAGGTTGACCGTGTCGGTCATGTTCTGGTCGGTGACTTCGAACGGCCGCTTGGCCTTGGTTTCCGGTGTCCGGTATAGCGGGATCGTCAGTTCAAAGCCTTGCGTCAGCGTTTCGATCTTGCCGCCCTTCGGGTTGGCATCAAGGATCGACTGTGCCGCGGCCTTCGGATCCTTCTCGGCGGCTTCGACCGCCTTGGTGGTGGCCGACATGAAGCGCTTGACGAGGTCGGCGTTGGCCTTGACGTAATCGGTGTTGGCGACGACGCCCGACGAGACCATGTTGATGCCGTAGTCGGCGAACTTGATCGGATAGACGTCCTTGCCGGTGGCGTCCTTGATCTTCATCGACTGGTCCATGACGTAGCCCAGCAGGAGATCAGCCTGACCGTTGATGACGGCATTCAGCTTGGTCTGGCCGTCGCCGGCCACCGTGGTAAAATCGCTTTCCTTCAGCCCGGTCTTCTTCAGGAACAGCGGCCAGATTTGGGTCATGGAATCGGCCGGCGTGATCGCGACCGTCTTGCCCTTGATGTCTTCGGGTTTTTTGATGTTCTTCTCGACGAAACCCATCGCCGACATCGGGCTGGTCTGCAGCAGCACGCCGGCGGCCACGATCGGCGCACCCTTCACTGCCGCGCGCATCATGGTGGGGACGTCGACATAGCCGAAATCGGCGGTCTTGGCCGCCACCGCCTGCGTCGTCGCTGCCGAACCGCGACCTTCCTGGATTTCGAGGTCGATGCCTTCGGCGGCATAGATGCCCTTGGCCTTGCCGTAATAGAACGGCGCGTGCTCGCCATAGACGTACCAGTTCAGCATCAGCACGACCTTGTCGGCGGCAGAAGCCGGAACCGTTGAAAGCGCGGCCCAGATCAAGGCGGTCGTAATCGCACCTATCATTCGTAACATGTTTTCCTCCCTTTCCCCGTCATTGCGAGGAGCGTCAGCGACGAAGCAATCCATCTTCCTTTTTGCGGCAAGCATGGATTGCTTCGCTGCGCTCGCAATGACGATCAGATCGTCTGTTGTCGTTTTCCGTTTGGCTTTCCTAAGAAGCGAAAATGATGTCCTCGCGCTGGCTGACATGCCAGGGGATCACGAGCTTTTCGATGCGGTCGACGATCCAGAACAGCACCACGCCGAGCAGCGCCAAAATCACGAGCGCCGCGAACATCGTCGGCAAATCGAAGGTGCCGATCGAACGCTGCAGCACATAGCCGATGCCGGAATTGGAGCCGACGAACTCGCCGACCACGGCGCCGACGACAGCCAGCGTCACCGAGACCTTGAGGCCGGAGAAAATCGCCGGCATCGCATGCGGCAGGTTAACGGCGCGAAACACCTGGAAGCGGCTGCCCTGCATGGCGCGCGCCAGATCGACCATGTCAGGGTCGACCGATTTAAAACCCTGCACGGCCGAGACCACGACCGGGAAGAACCCGAGCAGGAACGCCGAGATCACCTTCGGGATGATGCCGAAGCCGAACCAGACCACGAACAGCGGCGCGATCGCGATCTTCGGCACCGATTGCGAGAACACCAGCAGCGGATAGACGTAGCTCTCCACCGTCTTCGATCCGGCGATCAACATCGCCACGGGAATGCCGAACAACGCCGACAGCGCAAAGCCGCAGATGGTGGCGTAAGTGGTGGGCCAGGCCTGCCGCAGCAGTTCCGGCCAGTCGGTCCACAGCACCGCCAGCACGTCGCCCGGCGACGGGATCTGATAGGCCGGAATGTGGAACAGCCGGATCGTCAGATCCCAGGCCACCACGATGAAAATCAGGAACAGAAACGGCCGTATCCACGCTGCGTTCAGCGCTCTGGATACAATGCTGGGCGCCTTCGCCTCGGCCACGTCTCACTCCCCGGCTGGTTTTCTTTTCGGGGAGAAATTAACCCGTTGGATAAATACTGGCAAGTGGGTTTCGGTGTGACAATTTGGGGCCTCTCGTCACTCCATTACCGTCGTCCCTGCGAACGCAGGGACCCATACGCCGCGGCCTATCAGGAGGTCTGTGGCCTCAGCGGCCTTCGCAACAACGGCCGGTGGTTATGGGTCCCTGCGCCCGTGCGCAATTGCGCACTAGGCAGGGACGACGTTGGAGGTTGCCTACACCGGCTGGTGCGCGGGCGCCCGCAATTTCGCGACCTCGGCCTTGCCGAAATCCGCGGTCGATTTTCCCGTCAGCGCCGCCAGCACGAGCGCCACCATGTGGGCGAGGCGCTCGTCCCTCGCCTGCTTCTTCAGGAGGTCGCGGCCGAAGATCACCGAGAGCGTGGCGCTGTTGGAGAGATAGAAGAAGCACAGCCCGGCGATCGAGATGTACAACTGCACCGGATCGACCGCGACGCGGAAGTCGCCGCTTTCGACGCCGCGCGTCACCACGGTGCGGATCATCTCGACGAACGGCGAGTGCATCGACTTGACCTTGGTCGAGCGCTTCAGATGGCGGGCTTTCGCCAGATTTTCGGTGTTGAGCAGCGCCAGGAATTCGGGATTGCGGAGAAAATAGTTCCAGGTGAAGTCGATCAGCCGTTCGATCGCCTCGGGCGGATCGAGATGTTCGAGATCGAGGCCGCGCTCCTCGGAACGGATCTTGTCGTAGGCTGCCTCCAGCACCGCGAGGTAGAGGTCTTCCTTGTTGCCGACATGGTAATACAGCATGCGCTTGTTGGCGTCGGCATTGGCCGCGATGCGGTCGACGCGCGCACCGGCCAGGCCGTGGGCGGCAAATTCCTGCTTGGCGGCCTCGAGAATGCGGATCCGCATGCCCTCGGGGTCGCGCTGCCATTTCAAAGCCGGTTTTGCCTTTGCCAAATCAGGTGCTCGATGGTGTCACGGGATCGTCTGTAGCATGCACGACGGGGTTTGAGAATGATCTGCGTCCCCTCCTCGTCATTGCGAGCGAAGCGAAGCAATCCAGAGGCCACAAAGGAAGTGTGGATTGCTTCGTCGCTGGCGCTCCTCGCAATGACGGCCGATACGGCTGAGTCAGTCGGCCGCCTTCCCCGCCGACGGCTGCACCAGGAGCGTCGGGACCCCGCAGGTGCCTGAGCGCACCGTCATCACCCGCGTGCCTGGCTTGCGGCCGGTGCGGACTTCGGAGACGTCGACGCCGGCCTCGGCCAGCCGCGCATGGGTGGCATCGATGTCGGCGACGCGCCAGCAGATGCCGCTGAGCCGGTCGTGCTGGATGTCCCGCGGCGGGTCCGCGGGCTTGGCCGGCCGGTGCGTGACCTCGACGATGAGGTCGCCGCAGCGGAAGAACATCAGCCGGCCCCAGTCCGGATGCGAGCGGTCGAGCGCCATGTCGAGCCCGAGCCGCGCGCCATAGAGGGCTGCGGCGCGCTCGGGATCCGGCGTCGACACCACGACATGGTCCATTGCGGTAATCGGCCCGGTCGCCGTCGGCGCCGAGCGCGGACGCTCGCTGGCGAGTTGAAGATAGAACAGCCGGATGCCGCGCGTGGCGTCCGAGGCCGTGCGAGTCCGCTTCCACGACAGCACAGCCTCCGAGAGCGCGTCACGGCTTTCGACCTCGGCAACCGGCTCGGGCTTCAAGGTCAGCCGATCGAGCCGGCGGTGCAGCTTGGCGATGTCGTTGGTGCGAAAACAAAGGCTCGCCAGCCCCTCGCCCTGGGCCGCCAGAACGCTGCGGATTCGATCCGCGTTGGCGTCCGCGCCGGAGGGCGCCATCAATTCCAGCGACATGTTGTCGAGCGTGAACAGCACGCGCTCCGCGCCGTCGCCGCTGTTCTGCCAGGCCGGCGCCCGCGCGAACAGCGTCTGGTAGGTTGCGCTGGCCGCATCGATATCGCTGGTGAGAACGACGACGTGATCGAGACCGGTAATCACCGAGAAAGCCCCCTTGTGTCGGCAAAAACTGGCAGAATGTGCGAACGGGCGGAACCGCCCGTTGCTGGAACTGAGCCCGTAACGCCCCAAAGCGGCAGAGCCTGTATGAGAGCGAGGGACAGCTCCGGTGTCTTCCTCAACCCGAACAGTTGCAAGGGCCGTTGAGCCCGTACCGAGCAAGGAAGGGAGTGGATGATGGCACAAAATGGTCTCGTTGTCGTCGGCATCGATGTAGCAAAGGACAAGGTCGATGCGTGCATTCGCGAGTTGGCGCTGCGGCAGACGTATCCGAGCACTGCCCAGGGTCATCGCAAGCTGGTTGCCTGGCTTCGCAAGCACAAGGTGAACAGGGCGGTGATGGAGGCCAGCGGCGGCTATGAGCGCGATTGGGGGAAGGTGCTCCGCCTGGCCGGCATCGCCGTACGGATCGTCGACCCCAAGCGAGTCCGCAGCTTTGCGCAGTCGGCCGGACGCCTGGCCAAGAACGATACGATTGATGCAGAGATGATCGCTTGGTTCGCAGAGACGTTCAGCGAGGCGCCGGGCCAAGTGCACGATGCCGCGCGCGAAGAGCTGCAGGCGCTGGTGAAAGCTCGTCTCAATCTGGTCGATCTCAAGATACGACTGGAAGCTCAAAACGAGCATGCTGCACCAGGACAGGCTCGGAAAGCGCGGACCCGTATCTTGAAGAGCTTGCTCGGGGAAATTGCCAAGCTCGAAGTCGCGATCTCGGCCCAGGTCAGGGCCACACCTCATCTTGCCGAACGCGCCGAGATCGTCGAGAGCGTGCCGGGCTTTGCCGAAACGAGCTCAGCGAACCTCATTGCTGGAATGCCGGAGCTTGGGCAAGTGAGCGACGAGATCGCCGCGGCGTTGTTAGGCGTTGCCCCTTATGACGATGATAGCGGAAAGCGCCGCGGCGAACGCCACATCAAGGGCGGCCGCCGTTGGGTCCGAAACGCCCTCTACATGCCGTGCCTCGGCGCGGCCACACAGAACAATCCTGTCTTCAAGGCCTACTATCAACGGCTACTTGCCAAGGGGAAGGAGCCGAAGGTTGCGCTCGTCGCCTGCATGCGAAAGCTGATCATCATCCTCAACACAATGATCGCACGCCGGCAGAAATGGGATCCCAGCCGTTACGCACTGAATTGAGCGAGCGCACTTCACCGCGCTCGGTCCTAGACCGAGCGCATGCCTAGCCAACAGACCGGGGAGCGGACGGCGTCAAGGCCGTAAGCCGCCGAAGGCGGGGGCGCGCCTCGCGCCAGCCTTGAGGCCAGCCGATCACCGGTCTACTTCAGCACAGTTGCTCCCATTTTGTCGCACCGCCCGGGAAACCCGGAAAGTGTCTAGCCGTTATATGCTGCCGTGATATGCAGCCTTGGGAAGGTCGTAGTCCCCTCATATTCGCATCTCAAGCTGCAAACACGGCAGCGATGCGAATATTTTCAGCGAAACCATCCGATATCCGGTGCTAATGTAACCGCGCCGGGCCCAACAACCTTCAGCCCAAACCGCTGCAGTACATGACGGAAAACGAATGCAGGCCCTCTTCATCGGACAGACCTATATCGACGTTACCTTCATCACCGACCACATGCCGACCGGCGACGAAAAGCATGTGGCTTCCGCCTACGCGGTTTCGTTTGGCGGCAACGCCGTCACCGCCGCGTTCTGCTGTGCGAAACTCGGCATCGTGCCCGACCTGATCGCGACCGTCGCCAATGACTGGTTGGGGCGCATGTTCCAGGACATGAGCGCGAAATACGGCATCTCGATCCACCCGCGCAAGGTCAACGCCTCCTCGCTGTCCTTCATCATGCCGAAGGACGGCAAGCGCGCCATCGTCCGCTGCCGCGACGACGAGCACATCCACCCTTTTCCGATCCTCAACCTCAGGGGTTGCCGTGCCCTGCATATTGACGGCCACCAGCCCGACGCCGCCATCCATTATGCCAAACTGTGTCGCGAGGCCGGCATTCTGACCTCGCTCGACGGCGGCGGCCTGCGTGCCAATACCCATGAACTGCTGGAATTCATCGACATCGCGATCGTCGCCGAACGGCTGTGCGAGCAGATGGAGAAGACGCCGGAGGAGATGCTGGATTATCTCAAGAGCCGGGGTTGCCGGGTCGGCGGCATCACGCTCGGCGAAAAGGGCCTGCTCTGGTACGACGAGACCGGCGCGGTCCATACCTTGCCGGCGCTGCCTATACCGCGCGAGCGCGTGATCGACACCAACGGCGCCGGCGATGTCTTCCACGGCGCCTATGTCTATTCCTACCTCGCCAATCCCGGCAAAAGCTGGCACGACCATTTCGTATTCGCGCGCGCCGCATCGACGTTCAAGATTCAGCGCCTCGGCAACGAGGCTGGCTTGCCGACGCTGCAAGACATCGAAGTGGTCAAGATGGCGTTCCCGGCCACCGTATGACCCGATGAGACGGAGATAGCATGGGGCGCGTCTTCGTCGCCGGCAGCATCAACATGGATGTGGTGGCGACCGCCGACCGGCATCCGAAGATCGGCGAGACCGTCGCCGGCAACGCCGTGCATTATTTCCCCGGCGGCAAAGGCGCCAACCAGGCGGTGGCATCCGCCAAGCTCGGCGCGCCGACCACGCTGATCGGCCGGCTCGGGACCGACGCCTTCGGCCAGCAACTGCGGACCTTTCTCGCCGCACAGGCGGTCGACCTTGCATACGTCAAGGACACCGCCGAGGCCCACACCGGAACGGCCATCATCACCGTTGCAGAGGCCGACAATACGATCGTGGTCGTGCCCGGCGCCAATGCACTGGTCAGCGCCGAAGACGTCACCGCGCCTGTGCCGGCGAAAGGCGACGTCGCCGTCAGCCAGTTCGAGATTCCGCAGGCGACGATCCGCGCATTCTTCCGACGCGCACGGGCGGCGGGTGCGACCACGATTCTCAATCCCGCACCGGCGATCCTGTTCGACAAGGATGTGCTCGATCTCGTCGATATCCTGGTCCTCAACGAGACCGAGCTCGGATTTCTTACCCATACGGAGCTGCGTGACAGCGACGATCCCGCCCGCTTCGTGGAAGCAGCAAGCGGCCTGCTAGGCGGCGGCAGAATCATCTGCGTGACGCTCGGCAAGCGCGGCGTGCTGGCGCTGATTGATGGCGAGGCGTCGCTCATCGCCGGCTACGCCGTGAAGGCGGTGGACAC
The DNA here is from genome assembly GCF_900103365.1 of Afipia sp. GAS231. Classification (NCBI taxonomy): domain Bacteria; kingdom Pseudomonadati; phylum Pseudomonadota; class Alphaproteobacteria; order Hyphomicrobiales; family Nitrobacteraceae; genus Afipia; species Afipia sp. GAS231. The sequence continues at coordinate 6,170,079 of NZ_LT629703.1, read as the reverse complement.
CACCGGCGCCGGCGATTGTTTTGTCGGCGCGCTCGCAAGCCAGCTCGCCGGCGGCGCGGCGATCCGCGACGCGATCGCTTACGCCAATGCCGCGGCATCGATCTGCGTACAGCGGATGGGCGCGGCGCCCTCGATGCCGACGGCAGCCGAGGTCGTGGCGCTGCTATCCACAGGGGCGCCTTCCTGATCCCACCGTCTTGATATCGGGCGCGTCCGGCGACATGCTGTCTGCGGCGCTTGCCCCAACGAACAAGGAAAAACCATGGCCAAGATCGTGCGTGTCGAAGTCCTGCAGGTCGATCTTGTGCCAAAGGCGGTCCGCACCGACGCGATCCAGTCGTTCGCCACGCAGGAAACGCCGATGGTGCGCATCCACACCAGCGACGGCATCGTCGGCACCGGCTATTCCTATACGATCGGTACCGGAGGTTCGTCGGTGGTGGCGCTGCTGCGGGATCATCTCGCGCCCCGGCTGCTCGGCCGCGATCCGCTCGACATCGAGGCGATCTGGAAGTCGCTGTTCTTCTCAACCCACGCAACGGCCGTTGGCGCCATCACCGCACTCGCGCTTGCCGCGATCGATACGGCATTGTGGGACGTCAAATGCCTCGCCGCGGGTCGTCCGTTGTGGAAGGAAGCCGGCGGCGCGCAAGCCTCGGTGCCGGTCTATTCCACCGAGGGCGGCTGGCTGCATGTCGAACCGCAGGCGCTGGTCGATGACGCGCTGTCGGTGCGCGCGCAGGGTTTTGGCGGCGCCAAGATCAAGGTCGGCCGTCCCCATGTCAGCGAGGACATCGCGCGCCTGACGGCGGTGCGCGAGGCGGTCGGCCCCGGTTTCGAGATCATGGTCGACGCCAACCAGGCCTTCACGGTCGGCGAAGCGATCCGCCGGGCCCGCCAGTACGAGCCGCTCGACCTCGCCTGGTTCGAGGAGCCGCTCCCCGCCGAAGACCTCGGCGGACATATTCGCCTGGCGGCATCGACCTCGCTGCCGATCGCGGTCGGAGAGTCGATCTATCACCCTAGCCATTTCAGGGAATATCTGCAGCGCCACGCCTGCGCCATCGTGCAGGCCGACGTCGCGCGGATCGGCGGCATCACGCCGTGGCTCAAGGTGGCGCACCTTGCCGAAACCTTCAACGTTCCGATCTGCCCGCACTTCCTGATGGAGTTGCACGTCTCGCTGTGCGCGGCGGTGCCGAACGCGGCCTGGGTGGAATGGATTCCGCAGCTCGACGACATCACCACCAGCCGCCTGACCATCGAAGGCGGGCGGGCCAAACCGTCTTCCGAACCGGGCCTCGGCATCGCCTGGGACTGGCAGGCGATCGCGAAGCTGCAGGCGTTCACCCCGGTCGTCCTGACCGCGTGATGATGACCTGAGGCCGGCACCGCGCCAGCTTTAGGTCAGCGCGCCCTTCAGATCGAAGCTGGCATCGGCCGCCTGCTCCGGGGTGATCGAACGATTGGCGGCCAGCAGACGCCGGCCGAACATGTGATCGCCGGCGCGGTTGACGGATTCGATGCCGAGCAGATGTCCGGCCTTGTAGCAGAAGGCGGAGAAGGCTCCTGCCCCGCGATCGCCGCGCACCACGACCTGGTCGTAACCGGTGGTCAGGCCCACCATCTGCAGCTTGTCGGGACCCTGATCGCTCCAGAACCACGGCAGGCCGTCATAGGGCTTGGCATCGCCGGTCAGCCGCGCCGCGACGCAACGCGCGTGATCGGTGGCGTTCTGCACCGATTCCAGCCGCAACGAGCCACCGAACCGCGGGCTCGTATACAGCGCGCAATCGCCGACCGCCGAAATGTTTGGATCCGCGGTCAGCAACTGCTCATCGACGATGATGCCGGCCGCCACCGGCAGGCCGGCCTCCGCTGCCAGTTCGACATTGGGCAGGACGCCGACACCGACCACCACGAGATCCGCCGGCATATGCCGGCCGTCGCTGAGGCTGACGCCGGTCACTTTGCCGCCGTCGCTTTCGATGCTGGTGACCTGCACGCCGAAATGAATCCGAATGCCGGCGGCGGCGTGCTGCGATTGGGAAAATTCCGAGATTTCCGCCGTCACCGCGCGCGCCATCACCCGCGCGGCGAGTTCGACCACGTCGACTTCGAGGCCCTTGGCCCGCGCCGTTGCGGCAAACTCCAGCCCGATGAAGCCGGCGCCGATCACGATGACATGCTGACCGGAGGCGATCCGGTGCCGCAGCGCCTCGCTGTCGTCGAGCGTCCGCAGATAGCGCACACCATCGAGATTGGCGTTCGGAATATCCAGCAGGCGATTGCGCGCCCCCGTTGCCAGCACCAGGTGGCCGTAGTCCAGCGACGCGCCCGAGGCGAGCGAGACTTTGCGCGCGTTGCGATCGATCGAGGTGGCGCGGTCCGTGATCAGATCGACGTGCTGGTCATGATAGAATTTTTCGGGCCGGAACATCAGGGTGTCCGGTCCGCCGGTTCCCTTCAAGTAGGCCTTGGACAGCGGCGGCCGCTGATACGGCAGATGGCCTTCGTCATTTACGAGCGCGATGCGTTCGGAAAAGCCGTTCTGGCGCAATGAGGCCGCAAGCTGAAAGCCCGCATGGCCGGCGCCGGCGATGATGATCGGGCCTGAACTCATCGCGGCAACCCAATTGCAAGGGCACAGGAATAACCCATGTCGAATCCTTGTTCTACCGATGTTGGCTTGCTCGTCCAATCGCTGAACAGCGGCGCTCGTGTCCGCGTCCTAGACGATGGCGAGCCCTATCTGGCCTCATGGTTCGACGAGACGCAAGGGCATCTCTGCCCAAAAACGTGATAATTTTGCAGACCCCGCCGGGGATTGTCACCCCTGCCCTTCTGCGATTTAAATGCCCCGGCTGCCGTTCCCCGCGCGAGGACTTGCAAATGCCCGATCATACCGCAGACCCCGCTTTGCTCCGGATTGAAGGTCCGATCGCGACCATCACCCTCAACCGGCCCGCGGCCTTCAACTCGATTGATCTGTCGATTGCGCAAAAGCTCGAACAGCTCGGCGCCGAGGTCGAGGGCAATGACGATATCCGGGTGCTGGTGATCGAGGGCGAAGGCCGCGCCTTCTCCGCCGGCGGCGATTTGCAGACCATCGGCGCCGCAGCCGCAGCCGACAATATCGCCCCCGTGGTCGGGGAACTGCTGAAGCATTACCACGCCTTCATCGAGACGGTGCGGCGGATGCCGAAGATCGTGCTGTCCAGCGTCAACGGCTCGGCGGCCGGCGCCGGCATGGGGCTGGCTTTTATTACCGACCTCTGCATCGCCGCTGACGATGCCCGTTTCACCCCGGCCTACGCCAAGATCGGCGTCTCGCCCGATGGCGGCAGCACCGTGGGCATCGTCGGCACCGTCGGCACCCGCCGCGCGCTGCAGCTGTTCCTAGCGGAAGACAGTTTTACCGCAAAGCAGGCTTACGAATGGGGCCTGGTCGCGCGCGTCGTACCATCAGCCGAACTCAAGGCCGAGACCCGAAAATTCGCCGAACGGCTGGCGCAGAACCCGCCGGCCGCCATCGCCGGCACCAAATCGCTGGTCTATCAGGCCGCAGTCACGCCGACGAAGCAGCAACTCGACGCCGAGGAAGCCAAGATCATCGACGCCATGCACACCGATGATTTCCGTGTTGCAGTGAAGAAATTCACCAGCAAGGGGAAGTGACCCTTCGTCGTCCCGGCGTTCGCCGGGACGACGCAAATGTTGTCACGTGTTCGGGCAGATATAACTCGTCCCCGCCGGAGACTTGAAGCACCCGACCGACTCCGGGATCACCTGCTTCGGCAGCCACAGCACCACCTTCGGGAAATAGATCGTGAAGGTGATGGTGACCAGGAATACGACATAGATCGGCAGCGCCGCGCGTAACGCCTTCGCAAATGGCACACCGACGAATTTCGACGCCATCAGCAACACCAGCCCGTAAGGCGGCGTAATCAGCCCGAATGCCAGCGTGGCGATCAGCACCACGCCCATATGGACGCCGTTGATGTCGCCGGCCTGCGTCAGCGTGTTCACCAGCGGCATGAAAATGATGATGGTCGGCACCGGTTCGATGAAATCGCCCACCACCGTGAACAGCAGCACCAAAAGCAGCATCATCAGATGCGGGTCGTTGCCCGCGATCGAGGTGATCCAGTCGGCGATCACAGCGGCGCCGCGCAGATAGGCCAGCATCCAGCCGAAGGCATTGGCGGCGCCGATGGTGATCAGCGGCAGCGAGAAGATCAGCCCGGCGAGGCAGAAATCGTAGGGAATGTTCCTGAAATGCTTGCGATTGAGCGCCGGGATCACCACCGCGATGATCCAGATCACGGCGACGACGCCGGCTTCCGTCGGCGTGAAATAGCCGGTGAGGATGCCGCCGAGCAGGATTACCGGGATCATCAGCGGCAGCGCCGCGTCGCCGGCGGCGAACACGACCTGGCGCAACGGCGCCCGCGGCTTGCGCGTACCGACGGGCCCGAAGAAATAGCAGTAGATCATCAGGCCGAAGCCGATCATCAGGCCCGGCACCACACCGGCCATGAACAGCCCGGCGATCGAGACGTTGCCGACTGCGCCATAGACCACCGCCGTGATGCTCGGCGGCACCAGGGCAGCGATGGTGGAGGCGGAGGCGATGATCGCGGCAATGAAGGCGGGACTGTAGCCTTCCCGCTTCATCGGGCCGCCCAGCGCACGGCTCATGACCGCGACGTCGGCGGTGGTCGATCCCGACATTTCCGAGAAGAACATCGAGAACACGACGACGACCTGCGACAGCCCGCCCCTGATGTGGCCGACCAGCGACAGCGACAGATTGGCTATTCGCACCACCACATTGGCCGAACTCATGAGTTCGCCGACCAAGAGGAAGAACGGTATCGCCAGCAGCGCCTCGGAATCGACGCCGTCAAACACCTTCTGGATGATCGCCGCCAGCGAAACGTCCGTCAGCATGGCGCCGACGAACACGCCCGCCAGCAGCGAAAACGGCACCGGCACGCCGAGATAGCCGAAGAAAAGGAAGCAGAACGTCATCAGACCGAGAATGACCGGTGCACTCACGGGCGTGCCCTCGTCTCAGGCCTGACCTCGACGGGCGGAATATCGCGGTCTTCCTCCGGCGGCTCGGGATGGTCGAACCCGTTCCTGACGCCATTGACCAGTTGCTCCACCGTGAACAGCGCGATCAACACGCCGGCGAACGGAATCGCCGCGTAGAGCGAAGCGATCGGCGTGCCGGACGGCAGCCGGAAGCTTCCGAATCCCCGGAGATAATTGATGTAGCCAAACCAGATCAGGCAGGCTGACACGCCGAGCACCACGATCCGAATGAGAACCTCGACGATCGTGCGCGGCGTGCCATGCATCGCTTCGGAGACCGCGGTCAGATACAGATGATCGTTACGGCGGGTGGCGACGGCCGCACCGATGAAGATCGCGTAGATGAACAGCGTGGAGGTGGCTTCCTGCAGCCAGAGCCAGGGATGGCCGATGGTCCGCGTGACTATGTCGGCCGTCACCGAAAGCGAAAACCCGAAGCACAGAATGCCGCAGACGACCATCAGGACCAGTTCGAGCCGGTCGAACGCCTGCCATTTCAGGTGACGCTGCCGCTGCAGCACCAGTTTGTCGGCGATAGCCATCGGTTAGACTCTCTGTCCCGGATCAAGCTCTCTCGTCGTCCCGGCGAACGCCGGGACCCATGGCCACCGACGCGTGACGTCCAAAGAACACGGCGACCTGTTCGTCTTATCGAAAGGCCGCGGCGTATGGGTCCCGGCGCCAAGTGCGCAATTGCGCACTAAGGCCGGGACGACGCGGATGGAGCAGTTAATTAATCCCTCGGATCAGATTCTTGATCTTCTCCGCATGCGGGCCGAGTTCCTTGGCGAGCTTGTCGAGATAGGGATCCGAGATGGTCGCAAAGCTTTTCTTGTCCACGTCCTCGACAATCTTGACGCCATATCCCTTGAGCTTGGTGGCCGCCGCCTTTTCGAGCTCGAACGCCTTGGCCGGCTCCTTGGCGCTGACTTCGGCCGCAGCGGTCTTGACCCACTGCTTCTGGTCGGCGGAAAGGCTCTGCCACAGCTTGTCGCTGACGAACAAAAGCGCGTTGTTGGCTTCATGCTCGGTCATCGAGAGCACCGGCGCCACCTCGTAATGCTTGTTGACGAGGTAGACGTTGACGCTGTTCTCGGCGGCATCCATCACGCCGGTTTGCAGCGAGGTGTAGACGCTGCCGAACGGCATATGCACGGTCTGGGCGCCGTAGGCCGGGAAGATCGCATCCTCGGTCGCCGTCGCCTGGACCCGGATCTTCAATCCCTTCATGTCGCCGGCGTTATGAATTTCCTTCTTGCTGTAGATGCTGCGCACACCCTGCGAGCCGGTAGCGATGACGTGCAGGCCCTGCGCGGTCTCGTCGATCATCGCCGTGATCGCGTCGATCACCTGCTGATTGGCCAGCGACTTGACCAGATGATCGGAGCTGCGGAACAGGAAGTGCAGCGACATCACGCCGGCCTGCGGCGAGATCGTCGCGGTATTCGCCGACGAGACGATGGCGAAATCGATGTCGCCGGACTTCACCAGCTGCAGGAGCTGCGGTTCCTGGCCGAGCTGCGCGCCCGGATATTGATCGACCAGTATGGTGCCCTTGCTCAGTTCCTTGAGCTTGGCCGAAAACATGTCGTAGGCGACGCTGTAACCGGTGTTGAGCTGCTGATCGTGGGCGAAGCGGTAATGCTTCGCCTCCTGGGCGCCGGCGCTTGCGGCCAACATCACCGAAGCCGCGGCGACCGCCGCACCCAAGAACATCCTACGATTGGCCATCCCGCGCTCCCCTGTTTTGATTTTCTCGATCATCCCATCAAGGCCGCAAGATTGTCAATAAAGTAACGACATTTCGGGGAGATGCGGCAGTTCATCACCCCGAAGGCATCAGATTATCGACAATTCCGCAGAGAGCCTTACTTGATGGCGCGGATCAGGTCCTTGACCTTCTCGGCGTGCGGACCGAGGTCCTTGGCAAGCTTGTCGAGATAGGGATCGGCTATGGTGACGAAGCCCGATTTGTCGACATCGGTGACCACTTTGACGCCGATCGCCTTCAGCTTGTCCTGCGACTGATGCTCGAGCTCGATCGCCTTGGCGGGCTGGGTCTTGTTGACCTCGTCGGCAGCGCCCTGCACCCAGCCCTGTTGTTCCGGCGAGAGGCTGTTCCAGAGCTTGTCGCTGACCCAGACCAGGCTGTTGTTGGCCTCGTGCTCGGTCATCGACAGCACCGGCGCCACTTCATAGTGCTTGTTGGCGAGATAGACGTTGACGCCGTTTTCCGCGACGTCGATCACGCCGGTCTGCAGCGAGGTGTAAACGCTACCGAACGGCATGTGCACGATCTGCGCGCCGTAGGCCGGGAACATGGTGTCCTCGGTGGGCGTCGCCTGCACCCGCACCTTGAGACCTTTCATGTCGTCGATCTTCTTGATCTCGCGCTTGGAATACATGCTGCGCAAGCCAAGCGTCGACAGCGCGATGACGCGGGCGCCCTGCACGGTGTCCGCGATCATCGCCTTCATGGCCTTGGACACTTCGGGATCCGCGATCGCCTTGATGAGGTGCGCTTCGGAGCGGAACAGGAAGTGCATCGACATCACGCCGGCCTGCGGCGACAGCGTCGCGGCATTGGCTGATGACGAGATGCAGAACTCGACGTCGCCGGATTTGACGAGCTGCAGCACCTGCGGCTCCTGTCCGAGCTGCGCCCCCGGATACTGGTCGATCAGCATGGTGCCCTTGCTCAGCGCCTTCAGTTTGTCGCTGAAGATATCGCCGAGAATTCCGTAACCGGTCGACTTCGGTTGATCGTAGGCGAAGCGATAATGCTTCACCTCCTGCGCACCGGCGCTTGCGGTCGTCATCACGAGTGCGGCCACGACCGCACCAAGCACGCTTCTCAGCCTGTCCATCGTCTCCCCCTCATGATTTTTTGATGCTGTTTTTCTTTTGATCATCCCATCGGCATCGTTCGATTGTCAATCGAACAAGGCGCAACGCATCTGCGAGATGGGTGGTGATTATCGCGGAGGAGCGCGATGGCTACATTCACACAGGTGTCATCGTCCGCCTTGTGCGCGATTGCGCACTGGGGCGGACGATCCAGTACGCCGGAGCGTCTCGGCTAAACTTTGGCTACTCTGGAATACTGGATGCCCGCATGCGCGGGCATGACGGCGATGGATGTCGAAGTGCCGCCTACTTCCCTTCGCCGCGCATGAAATCGAAGTCGCAGCCCTCGTCGGCCTGCAGGATGGTCTCGTTGAACAGATGCGCATAACCGCGCCTGGCCCAGTCCGGCGTCGTCGGCGGCGCCAGCGCCGCGCGGCGCTCTCCCAGTTCGGCATCGTCAATGAGCAGATCGATGCTGCGCTTTGCGACATCGAGGCGGATCATGTCGCCGTTCCTGACCAGCGCCAGCGGGCCGCCGACAGCCGATTCCGGCGTGATGTGCAGCACGATGGTGCCGAACGCCGTGCCGCTCATCCGCGCATCCGAGATCCGCACCATGTCCTTGACGCCCGTGCGCGCGAGCTTCTTCGGGATCGGCAGGTATCCTGCTTCAGGCATGCCGGGCGCGCCCTTCGGTCCCGCATTGCGCAGCACCAGTACGTCGTCGGCCGTCACATCGAGCGCGGGATCGTCGACCCGCAGCGTCATGTCTTCAACCGACTCGAACACCACCGCCCGGCCGGTGTGCTGCAGCAATTTGGGGCTCGCCGCCGAATGCTTGATGACAGCGCCGCGCGGGGCGAGATTGCCATGCAGCACCGCCATCGCGCCTTCCGGCTTGATCGGATTGTTGCGCGGGCGGATCGCGTCCTGCCCCGGCACGTCCTCGGCGCCGGCGACGACATCGCGTAGCGTCGCACCTGTGATGGTTTTGGCATCGAGGTCGAGGAGATCGCCAAGCTGCGCCATCAGCTTCGGCACGCCGCCGGCATGATGGAAGTGCTCCATGTAATGCTCGCCTGATGGCTTCAGGTCGATCAGGACAGGCACTTCGCGGCCGAGCTTGTCGAAGGCTGCGAGATCGATGCGATTTTTGGTGCGGTTGGCGATTGCGGTCAGATGAATGAGCCCGTTGGTCGAACCACCGATCGCCTGCAGCACCACCTGCGCATTGCGGAACGACGATGCGGTCAGAAATTCGCTGGGCTTTGGCCCCTTCGCGATCGCCATCGCGGCGGCAACCCGGCCGCTCGTTTCCGCGGAACGAAACCGTTCGGCATGCGGCGCCGGTATGGTCGCGCTCATCGGCAGCGACAGGCCGAGCGTTTCGGTGATGCAGGCCATGGTGCTCGCGGTGCCCATCACCATGCAGGTGCCGACCGACGGCGCCAGCCGGCCGTTGACGGCCTCGATCTCGACGTCGTCGATCTCACCGGCGCGGTATTTGCCCCACAGCCGCCGGCAATCGGTGCAGGCGCCGAGCACCTCGCCCTTGTGATGCCCGACCACCATCGGCCCGACCGGAATGACGACGGTCGGCAGGTCGGCAGAGACCGCCGCCATGATCTGCGCCGGCAAGGTCTTGTCGCAACCTCCGATCACCACGATGGAGTCCATCGGCTGGGCGCGGATCATCTCCTCGGTATCCATCGCCATCAGATTGCGCAGATACATCGAGGTCGGATGCGAGAAGCTTTCGGCAATCGAGATGGTCGGAAACACCATCGGCATCGCGCCCGACAGCATCACGCCGCGCTTCACGGCCTCGATGATCTGCGGCACGTTGCCGTGGCAGGGATTGTAATCGCTGTAGGTATTGGTGATGCCGACGATCGGGCGGTTGAGCGCGTCGTCGGAATAGCCCATCGCCTTGATAAAGGCCTTGCGCAGGAACAGCGAAAATCCGGCGTCGCCATAGCTCGCCAATCCCTTGCGAAGTCCGTCGTCGGCCATCTCGGTATTCCCTGTCTTCGTGCTGTGAGCACTAAAGGAGTCCGCGGAATTATTGTCAATATTTGATATTCGGCGGCAAATCTGCGCAAATCGCACACCAATAATCCGGTATTATTGACAATAAAGCCCGCACGTGCTGATTTTCAGCGATGATCGGAAGTGAGCGACCATGAACCAGCCGTTGCGCATTGGCCTTGTCGGCGCCGGCATGGTGAGCCGCCACCATCTGATCGCCTGGGCCACCCTATCAGATCAAGCCCGCGTCGTGGCGGTCGCCGATCCCTCCGCGGACAATGCCGCGCGGCGCGCCGGCGAATTCGGGATCGCGCAGACCTACCCCAGCGCCGAGGCGATGCTGGCGGCAACTGACCTCGACGCCATCGATATCGCAGCCCCGCGCGAGATGCACGCACCGCTGGTGCGGCTCGCAGCCGGCAAGCAACTGCCGGTGCTGTGCCAGAAGCCGCTCGCACCCAATTTGCAGGAAGCTGCCGACCTCGCCGCCGAGGTCGCCCATCAGACCCGGCTGATGGTGCACGAGAACTGGCGCTTTCGCGGCTATTACCGCGACGCCGCCGCGTGGCTGCGCGAAGGCCGCATCGGCAATATCAGGCAGGCGCAACTCACGCTGCTGACTTCGGGCGTGCTGCCGGGCCCCGACGGGCTCTGCCCGGCGCTGGAGCGGCAGCCCTTCATGCGCGGGGAACGGCGCATGCTGGTTGCGGAAGTCTTGATCCATCATCTCGATACGCTGCGCATGCTGCTCGGACCATTGCGCGTGACGGCGGCGCGGCTGTCGCGATCGAGCGACCAGCTCATGGGCGAGGACGGCGCAGTGATCCAGCTTGAGACCGGCAATGGCGCTGCCGTTTCGGTCTTCGCCAGCTTTGCCGCGCATGGCCATCCGGCCGCCCAGGTCGACCGCCTCGAGATTCTCGGCGACAAGGGCGCGATCAGCCTCGACGGAGCGCGGCTCGTCTGCTCCGGCGCGTCGCCGGGGGAGCAGGTCTACGATCTCGCCGTCGAGTATCAGGGCTCCTACAATCGGACGATCGCGCATTTCGTGACATCGTTACACGACAACACGCCGTTCGAGACCGCGCCGCAGGACAATCTCGAAACACTGCGTCTGGTCGAGGATTGCTATCGGCTGTCCGGCTGGGAGGCTTTGCGATGAAGCCACAGGACTCAGTGAGCGACGCTTCCGCGCTGACGCGCGAGGAGGAACAGGCGGAAGTCATTCGCCGCCTGGAGGAGGACATCATCTTCGGCCGCTTCGCGCCGGGTTCGCGGCTGGTCGAGGACACGCTGATGACGCGCTACGGCGCCAGCCGGCATTTCGTGCGCCAGGGCCTGTTCCAGCTCGAGCGCCAGGGCATCGTACTGCGCGAGAAAAATATCGGCGCCACCGTGCGGTTCTATTCGGCCGAGGAAGTGCGGCAGATCTACGAGGTGCGGGAGATGCTGACGCGGCAGGCCGCGCTGATGATCGCGCTGCCCGCACCGACGGGCCTGATCGACCAGTTGAGCGAATTGCAGCGGCAATATTGCGCGAGGGCCGACGCGCAGGATCTGCGCGGCATTCACGAGACCAACGACGCGTTTCATGTCGCGCTGTTCTCGGCCTGCGGCAATCCCTATCTGGTACGGTCGCTGCAGGACTACATGAACCTGACCTTGCCGATGCGGGCCAAGAATCTCGCCGACAAGGAAGGGCTCGCTTTATCCCGCCGCCAGCATGAATTGATGATCGAGCTGTTGAAAGGCCGCGACAGCTGGGCGCTGGCGCAGCTCTGCGTCGATCACATGCAGTTCAGCAAGTCTGATTATCTCGACCGCATCGCGGATAACAAGAATCCGTAAGATCAGCATCGGTCGAGCGATGAACCCATTCATGAAACGCGCGCTGGTGTTGTCGGCAGTGATCGCGGCGCGTGCCGGATGTGGCGCCGCCGAAGCCGCCAGCGACCCAAGGGCCACGCAACTCACCTATCAGCCCTGGGCCAAGATTTGCGTCAATCGGCCCGACGGCAATTCGGATTGCTTCATTTCGTCCGGCGCGAAGGGCGCGTGTCAGCCTTCCGGTGGCGGCATCGCGGTCTGGATCCGCGACGGCAAACAGCGAAGCCTGTCGGTCAATCTGGTGACGAAGCGCATGCTCGACGGCACGCTTGCCGTCCGCATCGATCAGGGCGTTCCGATCGCGGTTCCTGATCCGAACTGCGGGGAACTAGGCTGCCGCGGCAAGCTGGATATCGACACCGATTTCATTGAAGGCCTGAAGCATGCGCGCGCGATCAGCGTCGAGGCGATGACGCGCGATCATCAAACTGTCAGCCTTCCGTTTGCGCTCGCAGGTTTCGCGGAAGCTTTCGATGGCCCGGCTGGCGGGCCGCCGAAGGTTGCCGAGATGAGCAGCGACGAACTGAAGGAACGATCGAAGCGCTCAGCCAATCTGCCACCGTGTGAGTGATCGTCATTCCGGGGCACGCGTCTTCGCGTGAACCCGGAATCTCGAACTTCCGGGTTCGATGCTGCGCATCGCCCCGGAATGACCGCTACTTCTTCCAGTCCACGATCCTGCTCTTGTCGCCCGCGAACTCCATGCTGCAGAACGCGCCGCCCTGGTAGAAATCGCCGACCGGGTCGGGTTTGAGCTTGGCCTGCTCGGCCATCGCATGCTCGCGAAAGTCTTCGCCGCGGCCGGTCGGCCGGTAGCCGAGGTCGTAGGCGCGATGGTTGTCCCACCAGCCGCGCTCGTTGTAGGAGGCGCCGTAGAGCACCTCGAAATGAATGTCGGGATGGTCGAGCCCGATCCGGCAGAGCTGCACCAGGTCTTCCGGCTTCAGCCAGATCGAAAGCCGGCGATGGTCGAGCGGCGCTTCGCCGAAATTGCCGATGCGTATACAGGTGACGCCAAGGCCATACTTGTCGGCATAGAGCGCGCCGACGGCCTCGCCGAACACCTTGCTGACGCCATAACGACTATCCGGCCGCGCGGTGACGTCGGTGCCGATGCGGTGGTGGCGTGGATAGAAGCCGACCGCATGGTTCGACGAGGCGAACACCACGCGCTTGACGCCCTTCTTGCGCGCGGCCTCGAACAGGTTGTAGCCGCCGATGATGTTCGACTGCAGGATAGCGTCCCAGGGACCCTCGACCGAATAGCCGCCGAAATGCAGGATGCCGTCGACGCCGTCGCAGAGCGCCTCGACCGCCGCGGGATCGGCCAGATCGGCCGCCATGAATTTCTCGTTGTTGCCGAGATCGGCCGGCGCCTTCAGGTCGCTCAGCACGAGGTCCGGATAGATCGGCGGCAACAGCTTGCGCAAGGATGTGCCGATCCCGCCGGCGGCGCCGGTCATCAATATGCGTGGCATTGTTTTCCTCTTCTTCCGTTTCTTCTGCACGACCGATTTGCGGTCATTGGCCGGGGGTGATAGCAAACCAAACTGCGAGGAAACGCAACAACAACGAGAACAGCAAATGTCCGAGGCATCATCTCATGCGGCCGGCTGGCGTCCGGCGACCTGTTATCCCGATCCGGCGATCCATGCGCTCGATCCGCGCTTCGAGAAATACTGGCTGAAGCTGTCGGCGGTGGAACGGCTGACCACCGGCCTGCGCTGGGCCGAAGGCCCGGTGTATTTCGGCGACGGGCGCTACCTGCTCTGCAGCGATATTCCGAACCAGCGCATCCTCAAATGGGAAGAGGAGACCGGCACCACAAGCATCTACCGCAAGCCGTCGAACTTCGCCAACGGCAATACCCGCGACCGGCAGGGACGTCTCGTCACCTGCGAGCACGGCGGCCGCCGCGTCACCCGCACCGAATATGACGGCTCGATCACGGTGCTGATCGACTCATTCGACGGCAAGCGGCTGAACTCGCCCAACGACGTCGTCGTGAAATCCGACGGCTCGATCTGGTTCAGCGATCCGACCTTCGGCCTGCTCGGCAATTACGAGGGCTACAAGGCCAGTTCCGAGATCGACGCCAATGTCTACCGGCTCGACGGCGCCACCGGCAAAGCCACGATCGTCGCCGAAGGCGTGCTCGGACCGAACGGGCTGTGCTTCTCGCCGGACGAGAAGATCCTCTACGTCGTGGAGTCCCGCGGCGTGCCGAACCGCAAGATCCTCGCCTACGACGTGTCGCCCGGCGGCGACAAGATCTCCAACAAGCGCATCTTCATCGATGCCGGTCCCGGCACGCCCGACGGCATGCGCTGCGACATCGACGGCAATCTGTGGTGCGGCTGGGGCATGGGCGATCCCGAACTCGACGGCGTCGTGGTCTACGCGCCCGACGGCGTCATGATCGGTCGTATCGCGCTGCCCGAGCGCTGCGCCAATCTTTGTTTCGGCGGCGTCAAGCGCAACCGCCTCTTCATGGCCGCGAGCCAGTCGATCTACGCGCTCTACGTGAATACGCAGGGCGCGCTCGGGGGATAAAACGCGAAACGCCGGAGCGGATTTCCCGCCCCGGCGTTTGCATTTTCGTTTCGACGATTTACGCGGCGTTATAGCCGGCGACCGCCTTCACTTCGAGATACTCTTCCAGACCGTACTTGCCCCACTCGCGGCCGTTGCCGGACTGCTTGTAGCCGCCGAACGGCGCGGTGCGGTCGTTGGGCACGCCCTGCAGGTTGACGTTGCCGGCGCGGATCTGGCGGCCGACACGGCGCGCGCTTTCCACGGTGTCGCCGGTGACGTAACCGGCCAGGCCATAGGGCGTGTCGTTGGCGATCTTCACCGCCTCCGCTTCATCCTTGGCGCCGAGGATCGTCAGCACCGGTCCGAAGATTTCCTCCCGCGCAATCGTCATGTCGTTGGTGACGTCGGCGAAGATGGTCGGGCGAACGTAGAAGCCCTTGTTGACGCCCTCGGGCAGACCGGGACCGCCGGCCACAAGCGTTGCACCTTCCTCGATGCCCTTGTGGATCAGCGCCTGGATCTTGTCCCACTGGATGCGCGAGACCACCGGGCCGATGGTGGTGCCTTCGGCGCGCGGATCGCCCGCCTTGGTCTTGTCGGCAACCGCCTTGGCGATCGCGGCGACTTCCTTCATCTTCGACTGCGGCACGATCATCCGCGACGGCGCGTTGCAGGACTGTCCGGAGTTGTTGAACATGTGCATCACGCCGCCGGTGACGGCCTTGGTGAGGTCGGCGCCTTCGAGGATGACGTTCGGCGACTTGCCGCCGAGCTCCTGGCTGACGCGCTTCACGGTCGGCGCGGCGCGCTTGGCGACGTCGACGCCGGCGCGGGTCGAGCCGGTGAACGAGATCATGTCGATGTCCGGGTGCTCGCTCATGGCAGCACCAACCTCCGGGCCGAGGCCGTTGACGAGGTTGAACACGCCCTTCGGCACGCCGGCTTCATGCAGGATTTCCGCGAAGATCAATGCCGAGGACGGCGTGAACTCAGACGGCTTCAGGATCATGGTGCAGCCGGCGGCGAGCGCGGGCGCGACCTTGCAGGCGATCTGGTTCAACGGCCAGTTCCAGGGCGTGATCATGCCGATGACGCCGACCGGCTCGCGCAGCACCGTAGCGGTGCCGATGTTTTCCTCGAAATGATAGTTCTTCAGCACTTCCAGGGTGGAAGCGATGTGGCCGAGGCCGGCGCCGGCCTGCAGGCGTTCGGCCATCGGCAGCGGCGCGCCCATCTCGTCGGACACCGCAGCGCCGATTTCCTTCATGCGGCCCTTGTAGACCTCCATGACCTTCTCGAGCAGGGCGACACGCTCCTCGCGGCTGGTCTGCGAATAGGTCAGGAAAGCGCGTTTAGCGGCGGCGACCGCCTTGTCGACGTCGGCCTTGGAGCCGAGCGCAATGTCATACATCGCCTCTTCGGTCGCCGGGTTGACGACGGGCGTGGACTTCTTGACGGCGGGATCGACCCAGGCGCCATCGATGTAGAATTGCATGCGGTTGACCATCGGAAACCTCTTTATTTCGGGGCGGATGTAGGGGGAACGGAAGCGTTCGGCAGCCATCCTTGCACGAAAGCTTGCGGAATTGAACCCGCCATATGCGGGATGCCGCGTTGCGGCAGACCCGGAATATAGGGTCAGTCGCCAACGCGATGCAAGCAACACCGGATCGTGATCGCGGCCACGGGCAATCAACCTAAACGTGTTATCCGCTTCACATTCATTCACCCCCATGCCGGTTACGCTATGGCACACGGCGAAATGCATCGTCGCCGCCTTTCGAACCGAACCATTTTCCGCTCGCGAGCTTTGGCTCATTCCGGCAGGCGGGACATCACCCTCGGATTGCGATGCTCAGGAGATTTTCAATGCCCGATCGTTTGACTCCCGGAGAACCATTGTTCACCAACGCATCCATTACCTCTGGCGATGGCCGCTTTCGTCTGATCATGCAGACCGACGGCAACCTCGTGGTCTATCGAAACAGCGACAACCGCGCGCTCTGGGCCACCGGCACCGCGGGGACCGATGTCCATCGCGCCGTGATGCAGACCGACGGCAATCTGGTCCTTTACCACGTCAGCAACGCACCGGCATGGGCCTCGAACACGGCCGGAAAGCCCGGCAGTTTCCTCGTCATGCAAAATGACGGAAACCTCGTGATCTATCAGCCGATCGTGCCGGTCTGGGCTTCCAACACCGTTCAGTGAGGCGTGACGTTCCTCCCGACCAACTGTCTCTCTCCCGCACCGGGAGGGAGACTTTTTTCTAAACCGCCATTTTTCGATGCCGCACCGGCGCGCCAACGGTGAGGCTTTCCGCCGCATCGATGATGGCGTTGGCGTCCATGCCGTGGTGGCGGTAGAGGTCGCCGATCGTGCCTGTTTGCCCAAATGTCTCGACGCCGAGCGCCTCGACCCGGTGGCCGCGCACGCTGCCGAGCCAGCCGAGGGCCGCCGGATGGCCGTCGATCACGCTGACAATGCCGCAATCCCGCGACAACGGCGCCAGCAACTTTTCGATATGGCTGAGATACTGCACGCCGCGGCGGTCGCGGCGCAGTTTCCGCGCGGCGGTCCAGCCGCCATGCAGCCGGTCGGCTGACGTGACGGCGAGCAGGCCGACGTCGCGATGGCTTTCGCCGATGAAGCCTGTAGCCTCGATCGCCTCCGGCGCCACCGCGCCGGTATAGGCGATGACGAGATCGCAGTTCGGCCCCGGCTCGCGCAGCCAGTAGGCGCCCTCGGTGATGTCCTCTTGCAGGTCCGGCGTCATGATCCGTTGCGGCTGGTCGAGGTTGCGGGTCGACAGCCGCAAATACACCGATCCGCCCTCGCCGGCTTCGCGCTGCATGTGCGCAAAGCCCCAGCCCATGATCACGGCCAGTTCATCGACGAAAGCCGGCTCGAACGAGGCCAGCCCGTCCTGCGCCATGCCGATCAGCGGCGTGGCAATGGATTGGTGCGCGCCGCCTTCC
This sequence comes from Afipia sp. GAS231, assembly GCF_900103365.1. NCBI lineage: Bacteria > Pseudomonadati > Pseudomonadota > Alphaproteobacteria > Hyphomicrobiales > Nitrobacteraceae > Afipia > Afipia sp. GAS231. The sequence continues at coordinate 6,152,701 of NZ_LT629703.1, read as the reverse complement.
GGCGCCAGCGTGATGCCTGATGGCGTCGCCGCCACCATGAACCGCGCGTCCTGGTAGCAGGCATAGTTCAGCGCATCGAGGCCGCGCTGGATGAAGGGATCGTACAGCGTGCCGACCGGCAGCAGCCGCGCGCCGTTGATCGAATGCGACAGGCCGAGCGCCGACAGCAGGATGAACAGGTTCATCTCGGCGATGCCGAGTTCGATGTGCTGGCCCTTTGGCGAATAATCCCAGTTGAAGGTCGAGGGGATTTTCTCCTGCCGGAACAGGTCGGCATTCTCCAACTTGGCAAACAGCCCACGGCGGTTGACCCAGGCGCCGAGATTGGTCGACACGGTGACGTCGGGCGACGCGGTGACGATCCGCGAAGCCAGTTCGGTGTCGCCGCGCGCGAGTTCATTGAGCACCAGCCCAAAGCCCTGCTGCGTCGACATCTGCGCCGCCGGCTTGAAGGTCAATTGTTGCGGCACCTCGATCACAGGCGCGGTCAGGCGGCGGCGGCCGTCGCTGTTGAACGGCACATCCGCCAGAAACGCTTCGAGTTCGGCTTGCGGTTTCGACAGGCCCTCGAACTTGTCCCATTCGTGGCCGGGCCGGATGTTCTGCGAAGCGCGCCATTTCTCCATCTGCGTGACCGTCATCAGTCCGGCATGGTTGTCCTTGTGGCCCTGCATCGGCAGGCCGACGCCCTTGATGGTGTAGGCGATGAAGCAAACCGGGCGATCGTGGTCGATGGCCTCGAACGCCTCGATCATGCTGGCCATGTCGTGTCCGCCGAGGTTGGACATCAGCGCCAGCAATTCGTCGTCGCTGCGCCGGTCGATCAGTTGCGACACCTGGCCCTGGTCGCCGATGTCGTCCTGCAGATGCTTGCGGAAGGCAGCGCCGCCCTGGAAACACAGCGCGGCATACATCTGGTTCGGGCAATTATCGATCCAGCGCTTCAGCGCCGCGCCGCCCGGTTCGGCGAACGCCGCCTGCATCAGGCGTCCATATTTCACGATGACCACGTCCCAGCCGAAATTGCGGAACATGGATTCGAATTTTTCCCACAGCCCTTCGCGCACGACGGCATCGAGGCTCTGGCGATTGTAGTCGACGATCCACCAGGTGTTGCGCAGGCCGTGCTTCCAGCCTTCCAGCAACGCCTCGAAGATGTTGCCCTCGTCCATCTCGGCATCGCCGACCAGCGCGATCATCCGCCCCTCCGGCCGGTCCTTCATCCAGCCATGGGCGCTGACGTAATCCTGCACCAGCGAGGAGAACAGCGTCTGCGCCACACCGAGGCCGACCGAGCCGGTGGAGAAATCGACGTCGTCGGCGTCCTTGGTGCGCGACGGATAGGATTGCGCGCCCTTGTAGCCGCGGAAATTCTCCAGTTTGTCGCGGCTCTGATGCCCGAACAGATACTGGATGGCGTGAAACACCGGGCTGGCATGCGGCTTGACCGCGACGCGGTCCTGCGGCCGCAGCACCGAGAAATAGAGCGCCGACATGATATTGGCGAGCGAGGCCGACGACGCCTGATGCCCGCCGACCTTGAGGCCGTCGACATTGGGCCTGATGTGGTTGGCGTGGTGGATGGTCCACGACGACAGCCAGAGCACCTTGCGGGCCAGCGCGGACAGCAATTCAAGACGTGCGGGTTCGATCGGCATGGCAAAGGCTCCGGACAGTGCGGCAATGCTCAAGTCTAACGCCGGGGCCATCGCCAAAAATCTCAAATTTTCGCGACATACCTGCCAATATTGGGATAAATTCCCACCAACCGACCTCAAACCATGGGTTCATTCCAATGCAAGCCCTCGATGCCATCGACCGCAAGATCCTCAGCCAGTTGCAGTCCGACAGCCGCATGACCATGCAGGAACTGGCCGACAAGGTCGGCCTGTCGGTGTCGCCCTGCCACCGCCGGGTCAAGCTCTTGGAACAGCGCGGCGTCATCACCCGCTATATCGCGACCGTCGACCAGAAATCGCTCGGTCTGCATGTCAGCGTCTTCATCTCGATCAAGCTGGCGCGGCAGAAGGAAGAGGATCTCAATCGTTTTGCCAAAGCGATCTCGAAGTGGGACGAGGTGCTGGAGTGCTACCTGATGACCGGCAACCGGGACTACCTGCTGCGCGTCGTCGCCGCCGACCTCTCGTCCTATGAGGCGTTCCTGAAGAACAAGCTGACGCGGCTCGACGGCATCGCCTCGATCGAGTCGAGCTTTGCGCTGAGCCAGGTGAAGTATTCGATCGCGCTGCCGGTGTAAGAAGGCGTATACAACAACACCAGCTGTCATCCCCCGCGAAGGCGGGGGATCCAGTACGCTGCGGCCTATAAATCCAATCATCGGCGCCTCTGGAATACTGGATCACCCGCCTTCGCGGGTGATGACAGCAGAAAGCATTCTCGCGGCGCGATGCGCCCGAAGTTTTGCAATCAACCTTGCCCTCGAAATCAGAGGGCGCAGGGAAGACCGGGTGCGCGCCGCACCCGCGGTCTCGTACGCGATAGTTGCAACAAGATTTTGCGCACGAGCATACAGGTTTGGCGGAAGCCTCCGGCCTTCCCTGCGCAATGGCTTTACGGCTTATACGAGATCGTCCTGGTGACCCTGCTTTTTGTGACACCATCGCTCTCGGGCAGCGTTGGCCGCCTTCGAACTTGACGCCTGCATCGGGGCGTCGGACCCAAACGATTTCACCGTACGCAAGTGCCGCGCTCGTCAGTCGCTGCCTTACGTCCACCGCTCCCTGCCCCTCGTTTGCGACGATGGCCTACGCCCCTTGTGTCCAAAAAATTTGGCAGAATGAGCGAACGGGCGGTTGCGGACCAACCGCCCGTTGCTGGAACTGAGCCCGTACGCCCCAAAGGCGACAGAGCCTGTACCAGAGCGAGGGACAGCTCCGGCGTCTTCCTCAACCCGAACAGTTGCAAGGGCTTCGAGCCCGTACCGAGCAAGGAAGGGAGTGGATGATGGCACAAGATGATCGCATTGTCGTGGGCATCGATGTGGCAAAGGACAAGGTGGATGCGTGCATTCGCTCGCTGTCATTGCGTCAGGTCTGTCCGAACACGGGACAAGGCCACCGCAAGCTGGTGGCCTGGCTTCGCAAGTACAAGGCAACCAGGGCTGTGATGGAGGCGAGCGGCGGTTACGAGCGTGACTGGGCCAAGCTACTGCGCCAGGCCGGTGTCGAGGTGCGGATCGTCGACCCCAAACGCGTCCGCAGCTTCGCGCTATCGGCCGGCCGGCTGGCAAAGAACGATGTGATCGACGCGGAGATGATCGCCTGGTTCGCCGAGATATTTACCGAGGCGCCGAGCCAGACCCACGATGCCGCACGCGAGGAGTTGCTGGCGCTGGTGAAAGCGCGCATCGGTCTGGGTGATCTCAAGACGCGCTTGCAAAGCCAAAACGAGCATGCTGCACCAGGACTGGTTCAGAAAACGCATGCCCGCGTCTTGAAGAATCTGGTCAGTGAAATTGCCAAGCTCGAGGCGGCAATTGCGGCCAAGATCAAGGCCTCGCCACACCTTGCCGAGCGTGCCGAGATCATCGAGAGCGTGCCGGGCCTCGCCGAAACGACCTCCGCCAACCTCATTGCGGGGATGCCGGAGCTTGGGCAGGTGAGCAACAAGATCGCCGGTGCGTTATTAGGCGCCGCCCCGTACGACGACGATAGCGGCCATCGGCGCGGTGAGCGTCATATCAAGGGTGGCCGCCGCTGGGTCCGCAACGCCATCTACATGCCCTGCCTCGGCGCAGCCACGCAGAACAACCCGGTGCTCAAGGCCTTCTACGACCGCCTGATTGCCAAGGGAAAGAAGCCGAAAGTGGTGCTTGTCGCCTGCATGCGCAAGCTCATCGTCATCCTCAACATCATGATCGCACGACGGCAGAAATGGGATCCCAGCCGTTACGCACTGAACTGAGCGAGCGCACCTCACCGCGCTCGGTCGATGACCGAGCGCATGCCAAGCCAACAGACCGGAGAGCGGACGGGGTCAAGGCCGTAAGCCGCCGAAGGCGGGGCGCGCCCCGCACCAGCCTTGAGGCCCGGCCGATCGCCGGTTTACTTCAGCACAGTTGCTCTGGTGGGACAGGATGGCGGGAGTCCTAGATCTGATTTGCCCGACGGCTCAACGGAAATATTTTTACGCGAAGGGCTGGACAGACTTTTGCTGATTTGCCCGTCGGGTTACTTTGTCGCAGGCAATGCCGTTACTTTCGTAATTGCCAATGCTGGAGAATCGTGAACCGAAGCAGGCAACTTCGTAGGGTGGGCAAAGCGTAAGCGTGCCCACCATTTGCATCGCCGCGGGGATAGATGGTGGGCACGGCGCCAGTGCGCCTTTGCCCACCCTACGCAGATCGCTCGGCGGCTCTTTAATTCGCCAGCCGCTCGATCACCAGATCGAGCAACGCGCGCAGGCGCGCCTGCCGCTTGAGATCGCGGTGATAGCCGACATAGGTATTGCGGCCGGGCGGCTGTTCGCCGAGGTCGATGCGCCTGACGCCGGCGATGCTGTCGCCGAGCGGGCGCGGCAGCACGGCGACACCGGCACCCTGTCCGCACATCCTGGCCTGCACATCGCGATTGTTGCTGCGTGAAACGACGTGGGCGTTCGGCAGCTTACGTTGCAACCACACGGCATCGGGCACATCGCTGAACGCCGTGTCCATGGTGATGAGCGGCGTTCCCGCGCCGTCGCCGGCGCGTGGCGGCTTGATGCCCGATTTGAGATAGACGCCGTATTCGATGTGCATCAGCCGGCGCGAAATCACTTCGGCTTCCCTGAACGGCGTAATCCGAAAGGCGATATCGGCCTCGCGCCGCGGCAGGCTGTAGAGCCGGTGGTCGGTCAACAGTTCGATCACGACGCGCGGCTGAAGCTTTGCGAATTCGGCGAACACCGGCGTCAGCAGATGGATGCCGAACCAGTCCGACGAGGCAATCCGCAACGTGCCGCCAAGCTGCCGGTCATGTCCGGCGAGTTGGCGCTGCGCCGCCAAGACCTCTTCCTCAATACGCTCGGCATGGGCCAGCAGCGCCGAACCTTCGTCGGTCAGCACGAAGCCGTCCCCGGTGCGCTGAAACAGCGTATGCCCGACCGCGGCCTCCAGCGCGCGCAGCCGCCGTCCCATGGTTGGCTGGCTCTGCCCGGAGCCGCGCGCCGCAGCGCCCAGCGTGCCGGCGCGGGCGATGGCCAGAAATATCCGGAGGTCGCTCCATTCCATGGCGCTTCGATCCATTCATATTTGAATGGAGAAGCTACATTCCTGTCGATTTCAAAACAAGCTGTATGGGCCTAACTGGGTGGCAACGATCAAGGAGATCCATCATGGCTACGAACGACACGATGCAGGCGGCCATTCTCGACGCACCCAACGCGCCGTTCCGGGTTGCGGCGATGGCGCGGCCGAGCCCGGAGGCCGGACAGGTTCTGGTGCGGATCGTCGCCAGCGGCGTCACGCCGCTCGACACCAAGATCCATGCCGGCCAGGCCGCCCATGCCCGGCACCCGCTGCCGAACATTCTGGGAATGGATATGGCCGGCATCGTTGAAGCCACCGGCGCCGGCGTCAGCGGATTCCGGCGCGGCGACGAAGTCTACGGATTGACCGGCGGCATCGGCGGCCTGCAAGGATCGTTGGCACAATATGCCGCCGTCGATGCCGACCTGCTGGCGGCAAAGCCCGCCAACCTGACGATGCGGGAAGCGGCCAGCCTGCCGCTGAATATCATCACCGTCTGGGAAGGCCTGATCGATCGCGCGCAGGTTCGGTCCGGACAGTCCGTCCTGATCCAGGGCGGTGCCGGCGGCGTCGGGCATGTCGCGGTCCAGATCGCACGCGCACTCGGCGCGCGGGTGTTCGCGACGGGTTCGTCCAGCGACAAGGCCTATATCGAGCGAATCGGTGCCACCTTCATCGACAAGACAACAGCGGTGACCGACTACGTCGCCGAACACACCGCCGGCCAGGGTTTTGATCTGGTCTACGACACCGTCGGCGGCGCGGTGCTGGATGCATCCTTCAACGCCGTGGCGCAGTTCGGTCACGTCGTCAGCGCGCTCGGCTGGGGCACCCACGCGTTGGCACCATTGTCGTTCCGCGCGGCGACCTATTCCGGCGTGTTCACCCTGCTGCCGATGCTGACCGGCAAGGGCCGATCGCATCATGGAGAAATCCTGCGCCAGGCGACCGAAATGATAGAGGCCGGAAAGATCGTGCCCCGGCTTGATCCGAGACACTTCACGCTCGACACGGTTCTGGACGCGTATGCAAGCTTGCGAGATTGCACCGCCAAGGGAAGGCTGGTGGTCGACCTTCCGGGCTTCAATTCGTAGTTTGTGGATGGGTGGAGCCATCGGGTCCGGCCTTTAGCCGGCCCGATGATAAACTCCGCGATACCCATCAATCGGCGCGCAAGGAAATGATGGGTATCGCTTCGCTCCACCCATCCTGCGCACCTGCGGTTAGCGGGCGTCTACTTCTTGTCCTTGCGATGCTTGCGCTTGTGCTTCTTCTTGCGATCGTCGTCATCGCCGTCGTCGTCTTCGTCAGCAGCCGCCGCTTCTTGAGCCGCGAGTTCTGCCGCCACCTGCTCAAGCTCCGCCGCCGCCTGCTCGCGTTCGGCGGCTTCCTGCGCGCGCTTTTGCCGATGCTCTTCCCAGGCATCGAAGATCAGATGCAGCCAGGGCATCACCTGTTCGATCGAGGGCAGCGCGCCCGCCGGACCCGGTTCGCCGCGCGAACCGGGTTCGCCGCGCGAGCCGGGTTCGCCGCGCGGACCGGCGAGACCAGCCGCACCGGCGGGGCCTTGCGGGCCAGCCTCGCCGCGCGCACCCGGCTTGCCTTGCGGACCTGGCTCGCCACGCTTGCCGGGGGCTCCCGGCTTTCCGTTGGGGCCGGGCTTTCCATTAGAACCAGGTTTGCCGCGCGGGCCTTCGGAGCCGGGCCGGCCGGGATTGCCGTGCAGGCCGGGCTTTCCGGGTTCGCCGGCCGGCCCGCGCGGCCCCTGCGGTCCGGGCTTGCCTTGCGGCCCCGGCCGTCCCGTTGAATTGTCGGCCACGGCGCTTCTCCTGCTTTCCAGTGGGTGCCCTGTCTTCTTACAGACGCGCCACCACGGCATCAATTCCGCGCCTGCGATATCAGCAGCTATTTCGAGGCGTCTGCCCTCCAAACCGGGCGAAGCCGGCCATGTCACATCCCCGTAACGTGACCGAACCATTGTCCGATGCCCGACAGAAGCGAGCGAAAGACAGATCCCATGACCACGTCCGAATTGAACGCCGAACTGGCCTTGCGAGAGCGCATCCATCGGGAAATGGCCGACACCCTTGACGAAGAGCTCGAGCTCGAACTCGACGACTCCAGGCTCGACGACATCGACGCGGTGCACGAAGGACCGGAGCTCGATCGCAAAATCTATTTCAGGGAGCTGCTGCGGCTGCAAGGCGAACTGGTCAAGCTGCAGGACTGGGTTCAGCACAGTAAGCAGAAGGTCGTGGTGCTGTTCGAAGGCCGCGATTCCGCCGGCAAAGGCGGCGTGATCAAGCGCATCACCCAGCGGCTCAATCCGCGGATCTGCCGCGTCGCGGCGCTGCCGGCGCCGAGCGAGCGGGAGCGGACCCAGTGGTATTTTCAACGCTATGTCTCGCATCTGCCGGCGGGCGGCGAGATCGTGCTGTTCGACCGTAGCTGGTACAACCGCGCCGGCGTCGAGCGCGTGATGGGCTTTTGCAACGAGGAACAGTACCAGGAGTTCTTCAAGTCGGTGCCGGAATTCGAGCGCATGCTGATCCGTTCCGGCACCATCCTCTTGAAATACTGGTTCTCGATCACCGACGAGGAACAGCAATTCCGCTTCACGATGCGGATCAGCGATCCGCTCAAGCAGTGGAAGCTGAGCCCGATGGACGTGCAGGCCCGAGCTAAGTGGGAGCAATACACCAAGGCCAAGGAGGCCATGCTGCAGCATACCCACCTGCCGGACTCGCCGTGGTGGATCGTCGACGCCGTCGACAAGAAGCGCGCGCGCCTCAACTGCATCTCGCATCTGTTGACGCAGATTCCCTATTCCGAGGTGCAGCACCCGCCGGTGATCTTGCCGCCGCGGGTCCACAACCCCGAATATCACCGCGGACCGATACCGCCCGATATGTACGTTCCGGCAAAATTCTGACCGGCGGCACAAAGCTGTCGTCCCTGCGAACGCAGGGACCCATACGCCGCGGCCGCTATTATTCAAGCAAGGTCGTCGACGGCTTTTTCTAATAACGACCGCCGCGGCGTATGGGTCCCCCGATGTGCAATTGCACATCTGAGATCGCGCTTCGCTTGTCCGGGACGACGGATATTATCGCCACGGCTCCACAATAATCTTGGTGTGCGCTTCCGGATTGGCGAGATCGGCGAAGGCTTTGGCGACGCCGTCGATGCCGACGCTGGCCGTCACCATCGAGGCCGCATCGACCTTGCCTTCCGCGATCAGGCGCAGCGAATAGGCGAACTCTTCCGGCGTGTAGGCCAGCACGTACTGGACATTGAGTTCTTTCACGATCCCCAGGAACGGCTCGGAGCGGTCGGTTTCCATGCAGACGCCGACCACGACGATGCGTGCATCGCGCGGCGCGCCCTCGAACACCTGTTGCAGCAGGCCGGGAATGCCGACGCATTCGAAGATCAGCGCGGGCTTGAGCGCCGGCAGCATGGCCTGCAACGGCGGCCGCGCCGCCTTCTGTTCCGGAGACATCTGCGCATGCTCGGCCCACGTCGCGTAAGGCTGCGAGCGCGCGGGATCGACGACGATATCGGCGCCCATCTTGGCGGCGAGCGCGCGACGCGCCGGCGAATAGTCAGCAGCCACGATCGGGTGCAATCCCTTGATCTTCAGCGCTGCGATGACGGCCAGGCCCACCGGACCGCAACCGATCACCAGCGGCACCTCGTCACCTCGAATGTTGGCCTTTTCGACGGCGTGAATGCCGACGGCCAAGGGTTCGGTGAGCGCCGCATGTTCGGGCTTAAGGCCGTTGGGAACTTCGAGCAGCAGCGGTTCGCTCAGCACCATGCGTTCGGCATAGGCGCCGATATTCTCGTTGGAATAGCCGATGGCCTGGATGCCGGCGGGCGTGATCAGCGCGGGCAGCGAGCACACATGGGTGCCGGGCTTGAACTTGCGCTGCGCGCCCGGACCATAGTCGAGGATCTCGCAGCAGAATTCATGGCCGAACACGACGTCGCGGGAAAGATCCATCGGCTTGCGGCCGGGAAGAAATTTGGCGAGGTCGACCATGCGGTGGGCGTGCTTGCGCGCATGCAAATCGGAACCGCAGATGCCGCAGGCCAGCGACTTGACCAGCACCTGGCCCGGTCCCGGCGTGGGCTCCGGCATCTCATCGACGACGATTTCGCCGTTCCGGAAAATGGCAGCGCGCATGGACGTTCTCTCCTGTCTGGCTCTCTCTTAACACAGAGAAGGCGCAGGAACAGAACTACCAGGAATAGCGCGCAACAGCTTTGCCGGCGTAGGAATTGGTGACGTTGGAGAACTGGCCTTCGAACACCGCGGCGGCGGACCAGCCGTTCAGCCACTTCATTTCCGCCGCACCGGTCAGCAGCGCGGAGTCATGCGCCTGCGCCGCACCGTTGACGACAAAGGACGCGCCCGGCAGCGTCTGGAACAACGCGGTGACGTTGCGGTCGGTGTTGAAATCATGCGCCCAGGCGGCGCGGCCGCGCAGCGTCAGGATGCCGTTCGGCATCGCAAAGGATTTGTCGGCGCGAACGCCGAACTCGGTCCGCGACGCCGTGACGTCCTTGGCGGCATAGTTCAGCGCGAAGGTGCCGGTGCCGGACAACACCTGCTCGGCATAGGCCGGCAGGCTGTAGGTGGTGAACTGTCCGGCGGCATAGGGCGTGATCCCCATCCACGGCGTGGCGAAGCGGTAACCGCCCTCGACGCGTCCCGAATACGCATTGGCGTTGAATTCCGCGCGCAGGCGGTCGACGCCGGCAGCCGTCACGGTGCGATCGGTGGTGACGTCCTGCCAGCCATAGGCGGCAGCCGCCGTGACATAGGCGGCGCCGAAATTGCGGCGCACGAAGGCGCCGGCCTGGAACAGGTCGGAGCGGCCAGTGCCGAAACCCGAAACGCTGAAGTTGGTGCCGCCGCCGGCTAGCGCAAAACCGGCCAGCGTGTCGGGCGAGATGCGGTAATCCGCGCCGGCGGCAAAGCCGAACGCGCGCGCGGTCGCCGACTGCGATCCGAGCGTCCCATTGCCCGAGGTGTTGCTGCCGCCGCCATAGGCCGAGCCCCACACGCTCCAGCGCGGATCGAGGAGATCGTTGCGCGCGACATCCGCCTTGGTCGCGAATTTTGCAAAGGCATCGTGCGCCGTGCCCACTCTGTTGGCGGCATAACCGCTTGCGCCGTCGGCCTCCGCGAACGGTGTAGCCCCAGTGGTTCCACCAACCCCGCCGCGACCGTCGATGAAAGGATCGGTCAGCAGCGACAGGAACAGGTTCATGGCGTCGAAGGTCGCCTGCTGCGATCCGGTGGCGAGTTCACCGGAGACCTGGGTCAGGCCGGCCGGCGACAACGAGGCGAAGCTGGCGGGAATGCTGCCGGTGGCATTGAAGAAATTAGTCAGCGCGCTGGCAACGTTCTGCTGGTTGACGTTGAGGCCGGATTTGGCGCCGAAATCGAGCGCGAAGTTGAGGAAGACATGCGTCGGATCGAAGCTGACGGTGCCGACGAGGCCGCCGGGCGCGTTGACGCCGCTGAAGGTGCCGGTATGACTGCCCGTCGTCATGATCGTGTATTGCTTGATCACGTTGCTGCCGGAAGCAAACGACACCCCGACGGTGCCGTTCAAGGCGGCGGCGCCGATGACATTGGCGAACGACGACGTCGTCGAATTGAGCTGCACCAGATACAGCGCGCCGGACTGGAAGGCGAGATTGCCCGATACCGTCATGAAGCTGCCGGGCGCGCCGCCGCCGGGCGCGAAGATGCCGCCGCCAGCGACCGTGGTGGCGCTGACGAAACCAACGCCGCTCAACGTGCCGTTGGCATTCACCGTGACTCCGCTCGAAGCGGCGATCGAGCCGTCGACCTGCAAGGTGCCGCCACTGACGACGGTGGTGCCGGTATAGGTGTTGGTGCCGGACAGGATCAGCGTGCCGGTGCCGACCTTCTCGAAATTGCCCGGCCCGCTGGTGCAGCCGCACGTATTGTTGTCGGCGATGACGCCCTTGAATTCGGTGGAGAGATCGTTGGTGCCCACCATCAGCGTGTTGGCGGGGGTCCCGAAAACGGTGCTGCCACCGCCGATATAGATCAGGCCGTCGCCCGAGATCGAACCCGCCTTGATGTGGCCACTGCCATCCGGGCCGCTGCTTTCGCTGAAATCGACATAGCCGGTACCGTTGACGAAGAACTGCGCCTTGTCGCCGGTCGAATTGTCGAAGAACCGCGTCCGGCCGCCACTAATGGTCGTGATGATCGCATTGCCGGCGGTCGAGAATGCGTTGAAATCGGTGGTGCCGCCATTGTTGTTGTAGATGCGGGCGTTTGCGGCCGAAACCGTTTCCAGACCGGTGGAACTTCCGAACTCGGTAAAGCCGCCACTGTGGTTAGTGATGGTTGCCGAAGCGGCCGATGACTGCTCGACGAAGATCGTGGCGCCACCGTTGCGATTGGTGATATCAGCGGTACCCGCATTGCTGTGCGACACGAAGAACGTGCCGCCATTGTTATTATCGATGGTCGCATTGCCCGCCGTGCTGATATCGGTACCGCCGCCGAGGAGATTGCCGAAAACCGTTGTCCCGCCATGATTGGTGATCTTGGCGTTGCCGGCGGTGCTGGTGTCCCGAAAAATCGTCGAGCCGCCGGACTGGTTGGTAATGACAGCTGTGCTGGCGTTGTTGGCGCCGTAGAACGTGGTGATACCGCCATTGCTGTTGGTGATCGCGGTGATGCCGGACGTATTGGCGTTGACGATGGCGAAGCTGCCACCGAAGTTGTTGACGTCGCCGACGATCGACGCGGTATGGGTGGCGTCGCCGAGCTGCAGGGAGCCGAGGCCGCAGCCGCAGCCGGAGCCGATATCGGTGCCGCCGGTATAGGTATTGGTGCCGGTGAGAACAACGATCCCGCTGCCACCGGCCGAATCCAGCACCGTCAACTTGCCGGCGCCAATGCCGTCGCTGATATTGCCTGCGATCGTCAACCTGATGCCGTTGGCATCGATCGCGCTGCCGTGCAGCGTGTGGTCGATCTTGAAATTGTTGGTGAAGGTGAGATCGCCGGTGGTGCCGTCGGCCTGGAACACGGCATTCTGCAGCGTCACCGTTCCGGTGCCGACAGACTGAACGTTATTCACCTGCACGGTGGTATCAACGACCTTGGTTCCGCCGCTATAGGTATTGTGACCAGACAGGGCCGTCACGCTGCCGAAGCTGTTGGTGGAATCGATCAGTTGCAGCACGCCGGTGGTGCCGTTGCCGTTGGAGATCACGCCGGTGAGCGTCAGCGAGGCGCCGCCGGCACCGGCGTTATCGATGGTGCCGCCTGATGTGTTGACCTTGAAGTCGTTGCTGAAAGCGACGCTGGAAACGCTGCCGTCGAGCTTGAACGTTCCGCCGTCCAGCGTAACCGGGCCGGTGCCGACGGAATTAGCGTTGGTCACCTGGATGGTTCCGCCCGAGATCGTCGTCCCGCCGGTGTAGCCATTGGCGCCCGCCAGCACCATCGTGCCGGTACCAACCTTGACCAGCCCCAGCACGCCGTTGCCGTCGTTGATCGTGCCGGCATAGGACGTCGAAGTGTTGTCGCCGCCGGTCGTCAGCGTGGCGGCGGTCGCGCCCGCTGAAGTGTTGGTGATCGCGCCGCCACTGCCGGCGACATCAGCGAGTGAGCCGATCGTGTTGTCGAAACCGCGCAGATCGAGCGTGCCGCCGCTGCCCACGGCGAATGCCGAGCTTGCCGAGAAGGCGTTGGTCGAATTGGCGGCGACGATGGCCGATCCGGATATGGTGGTGGCGCCGGTGTAGCTGCTCGTTCCACCGAGAAGAACGATGCCGCCGGAAGCGTTGAGAGCTCCCGCACCGGTCAGGACGCCGCGGTTGTCGAAAATACCGCTCGACACCGAAATCGACGTCGCGAAGGTGATCGTCATTCCCGCTGGATTGAAGACGAGGCCGGAATAGCCGCCTTGCAGCGAAATCGAGTTGATGTTGACCGACGCGTTGACCAGGGAATTGGTATTGGTGCCGCCGGCGGCGGTCGGGTCGTACACGGCATTATCGGTGCTGCCGGGCGCGCCACCGATCCAGTTGGCCCCTGTCGTGAAATTGAAGTCGACGGCGCCGTTCCAGATCTTGTCCGAAGCAACAGCCGGCGCCACGCCGGCCACGAGCGTGGCGGCGACGGACGTCGCGATCAGTGCCGCGCATCTGTAGCGCGGAAGCACGACGCTCTTCATCCGCAGCGGGCCCGAACAGCCCCTGACGCCCGATGGTAGTTGAATCCGCAACGCCTAACCCCATTCCCCCGGCGCTCTGCGGCGCCGTCCGGGGCTCAGGCTAGCACGGTGGTTCCCTCCGTAGTTCCACGGCCTCCGGGAATCCGTTGATTCGACAGGATTAAGCCACGTTTTCCGCGGCCAGTGTGGCCCCCGCGCCACGCTTGTGTGAACCGGCGTACACCTTTCGCGCGAATGCCTCAGGCGTTGGGCGACGGCTCCGCCGGCACCGCGGCAAGCTGCGACCGCCGCACCCGTTCGCGATGGGCGGTGTAGAGGCCGCTGGCGACGATGAAAGCGGCGCCGGTCACGGTCCAGACGTCAGGGACTTCGCCGAAGATCAGGAAGCCGAGGATGCTGACCCAGAGCAACTGGGTGTAGGAAAACGGCGCCAGCACCGACGCGTCGGCGTAACGGAACGCCAATACCACGATCCACTGTCCGAGCGTCGAGGCAACGCCGATGAAAATGCCGAAGGCGATGTCGTGCCAGCTCGGCGTCACCCACACGGACGAAACCAGCCCCGAGAGCATGACCAGGCCCACGATCGACGAATAGGCCATCACGGTGACGGCGCGCTCGGTGCCGCTCATCATCCGCGTGATGATCAGCGTGCAGGCCCAGCACAGCGCCGAGACCAGCGGAAAGATCGCCGCGGGGTGAAACGCGCCGGTGCCGGGGCGCAGGATGATGATGACGCCGATCAGGCCGACGCCGGTCGCGATCCAGCGGCGCAGGCCCACCCTTTCGCCGAGGAAGACGATCGACAGCGCGGTGACGAGCAGCGGTGCGACGAAGCCGGTGGCGGAAGCCTCCGCGATCGGGAGAAAGCGAAGTCCGGAAATGAAGAACAGCGACGAGCCCAGGATCGTCAAGCCGCGCAGCAGATGCAGGCTGAGACGACCCGTCTGCAGCGCGAACAGCGGCGAACCCGGCACCATCGCCGGCATCATGATCAGCGCGAAGGTCAGGAAGCGGATCCAGGTGATCTCGATCGAAGGCAGCGTCGCCGACAGATACTTCGCGGTCACATCGGAGGTGCCGAGAAAGACCGTCGAAGCCAGAATCAGCGCGATGCCCTTGAACGGATGATCGGCGCGCGCGGGCGCTTTGGGTGCAAGGACCTTGTCGCGCTTAAAAGTCTTGTCACGCTTAAGGGCTTTGGGCGCGGCGGATTTCTTTTCCGGCGAAGGCAATTTCTCGGGCAACGACAATTCGGCGCTGTCCAGCCTGGCTGCGGCGGGGGGCGGTGTCACGGCAATCTCGAAAGGCAGTAATGATCGACTCGGGCGAGGTTTTAAAAAACACCAATTGTGCAGCTACGACTAGGTCCGGAAACGGGATGCGGATATGCGCTACGGGGCGCGGCAGCCTGCCACGGCCCGCGCCACAGTGCGATTGCAACACTTTGTTAAGAACTGTGTTCTCGCAGCGACGATTATTCATCAAGTCAGCGCGGACTCTTCACCTCGCCCCGCTTGCGGAGAGAGGGAGAAGAACTACAGCATCGGCAGCCCGCGCGGTTTCGGGCCGCGCGGAAACGCCTTGTCGAGCGCTGCGATCTCATTGTCGCCGAGTTTCAGATCGCCGGCGCCGGCATTGTCGGCGGCATGCTCCGCGCTGGAGGCTTTTGGAATCGCCAATACCGATGGTGCGCGCGTGAGAAAAGCGAGCGCGACCTGACGCGTGGTGGCCTTGTGCGCATCCGCCACTTTCTGCAGCACCTTGCCGCCCTTGCTGCGCGCTGACGGAAAATCATCATGGCCGAACGGCGAATAGGCGACGACGGCCACGCCATTTTGCTCGCACCACGGGATCACCGCGTGTTCGATCGCGCGCTCCTGCAGATGATAGAGCACCTGATTGCAGGCGATGGCGCCTTCGCCTGCGACATCGAGCAATTCGTCGAGATCATCGACGTCGAAATTGCTGACGCCCCAGGAACGGATTTTCCCGGCCGCAATCAGTTCGTCAAACGCCGCCACCGTTTCCTCGAACGGATAGGATCCGCGCCAATGGAGCAGATAGCAGTCGAGCCGATCGGTCTTCAGCCGCTTCAGCGAGCGTTCGCAAGCGGTGATGGTGCTGCGACGCGACGCGTTGCTCGGCAATACCTTTGAGACCAGAAACAGTTTTTCGCGCTGCCCCTCGATCGCGTCCGCGATCACGAGTTCGGCGTCGCCGTACATCTCGGCGGTATCGATATGGGTCATGCCGAGATCGATGCCGCGCCGCAGCGCCGCCACCGCAGCCGTGCGATCGCCGCGATCGAGATACCAGGTGCCCTGCCCGATCACGGATACGTCGGGACCGCCGCTGCCGAATTTCTGTTGTCGCAAGAATGCCTCTCGTTCGCTGTGCACCACTGACAACCTGATGTCTGGCCGGCATGACGCCAGCCAGACATGGCAATACTTTTATCGCTCGGCGTTGACGATCTGATAGGCGCCGCGCTCGAACGTGTCGTAGACGGCCAGCGCCTTGGCGTCGGCGAACGGCAGGTACTGCATCATGATCACGCCGGCGATGCCTTTGGCTGGATCGACCCAGAAGAAGGTATTGTTGATACCGCCCCAGCTCAGGCTGCCCGGGGATCGCTTGCCCGGCACCTGATCGGTCGTGATCAGAAAGCCGAGCCCCCATTTGTCCTTGTTGTCGTCGATGAAGGTGAAGTCGGCGCTGCGCGGCAGCGCGGATTTCAGCGCGGGGACAGAGACCGCACCGATCTGGTTCTGGCCCATCAGCGCCACCGTCTCGGCTCTCAGCACGCGCGCGCCATCCAGAGTGCCGCCGTTGAGCAGCATCCGCACGAAGCGGCCGTAGTCGTCAGCGGTCGAAGCGAGGCCGCCACCACCGATCGGCGCGGCGATGGTGAGGCCGGGCTGGGGCTTTTGCAGTTCGACCGCGCCGTCCATGCGCTCGCCGGCGCGCTGCTGCTGTGCGACCAGGCGCGGTCCCTTGGCTTCCGGCACGTTGTAGGAGGTGTCATTCATCTTCAGCGGGATGAAGATATGCTCGCGGAAATAATCCTCGAGCTTCTGGCCGGACACCACTTCGACCAGCTTGCCTGAGACGTCGGTAGAGGTGCTGTAGTGCCAGCGCGTGCCCGGATCGAACAGCAGCGGCCCGCCGAACGGATAGGTCTCGCCGGCGCGCGGCTTGAAATCGCGCCAGATCGCGCTGGTGAACGGATAGGCCAATCCGGACGTATGCGTCAGGAAGTGTCGGACCGTCGGCTTGGTCGCCGGCGCACGGAGCTGGTAATTCCCGGTCGCCGCGTCAAAATTTTCAATGACTTTCAGGCCCGCGAGCTCAGGCAGGTATTTTTCCGCGGGATCGTCGAGCGTGAGGCGGCCCTGCTCGATCAGCTGCATCAACGCCACCGACGTGACCGGCTTGGTCATCGAGGCGATACGAAACAGCGCGTCCGACGCAAGCGGGCGTCCGGTCGCGACATCGGCGACGCCGAAGGCGCCCTGATAGAGCACGCGCTCGCGATCGGTGACCAGCACGACCAGGCCCGGCACGTCCTTGCGCTCGACCGCAGCGCGCAGACTGGTGTCGAGGGCCGCGGCCCCCGGTGACTGTTGTGCATGCGCGGTGCCGGCCAATGCCGCAACCCCAGCGCCTATCGCGAAGACCATTCCAGCTATCTTTCGATTCATCGCAGCCTCCCCTGTTACGCTTGCCTCGGGGTTCACCCGTGCAGCCCTCCGAGGCCATCTTGTTTTGTTCGACGCCGTTTCAATGACGTGACAAGAACGCGGCGTCACATCCCTGTCGCGTGGTCACTTTAGCACCTGCCCTCCGTTGAGTCTCAAGGACTGATCCTGCGCGGCAGGAATGCCAGCAATCCCGCGCTGATGAACGCCAGCAGGGCCGCAAGCTGAAAGGTCAGGTGGAAGGCTTCAAAGAAGCCATGCTGAACTTGCAGAATTTCAAACAGCATCAGGATCAGCGAGGCCGCGGTGACGGTGCCGAACATTCGCGTCAGCAGCGTGAGGCTTCCCGCGACGCCGCGGTCCTCGATCGGCAGCGCCGATGTCACGATATCCGTATAGGCCAACTGAAACAGCCCAAGCCCGACGCCTTGCACGATCAGGCCTGCGACCTGCAGGGCGGTCGAAGTCTGCTCCGTCCATGCACTCAGCAGCAGAAGACCGGCGCCGATGGTGGCGGCGCCTGCGACCACCAGCCACTCGGCAGGGACCAGACGCTCGATCAAACGGCCGCCGATGGGCGAAGCCAGCACGGCGCCCGCCGCACCTGCGGCCAGGATCGCGCCGCTCTCCGCAAGCGTGTGACCGGGAATGCGCGTCAGATAATAAGGCACCAGCAGCCAGACCGAAAACGCCGCGAGACTGGCCGTCACGCTGATGAGGTTCAGCAGCGCAAAGCCGGGTGATGTGAGAACTTTGGTGGCGATGATCGGATGCTCGGCGCGGGATTGCCGGAAGCCGAAGGCTGCAAAAGCCACGATCGACAGCAGTCCGAGCCAGATGGCGGAAAACTCGCGCATTCGATTGAGCGCCAGCAGCATCGTCACCAGGCCCACGATCAGCGCGATGCCGCTCCATGCATCGAAGCGGTCGCCCGTCTGGCGCGGTGGCGGTGAAGGCAAGCCGCGTAACAGCAGCAGCGCCGCAATCGCAATGGGTATCCGGAACCAGAACACCGCCGGCCAGCCCCACACCGCCGTCAAGGCGCCGCCGAGCAGCGGACCGAGCATCAGGCCGAGCGCCATCATCATGGTGTAGATGCCGAGTGCCCGGCCGCGTTGCGCTTCGCCATAGAGCGAAGTCACCAGCGCGACGCCGCAGCTCAGGACGAGCGCCGCGCCCGCGCCTTGCAGGCAGCGGAAGAACAGCATCGCGCCATAGCTCGGCGCACAACCGACCAGCAGGAAAGCCACCGCGCTCCAGATCAGGCCGATCCGGTAGACAATCGCGTGACCAACGGTGTCGCCGATGCGTCCCATCGCCAGCAGCAGGCTGGCGTAGGTCAGGACATAGCAGATCACCACCCACTGAATATCAGGGATTGCGAGATCGAAACCCCGAGTGATGGCGGGGAAGGCAATGTTGACCGAGGAGTCGAGCTGCGCCGTCGCCGTGCCGAGCCCGATCATCGCGACCTGCCACCCTTTTGAGTGCAGCAGGCCGGTGGAGTTGGGTTCGGGGAGTGAAGACACGTCGAACCGGTTCACACGGGCGAGAAGCTGATCGCGCCGGCGCCATCGACCTCGCGCGTCAGCCGGCCGGTCGAGGCCAGCATGTTGAGATGCGCCAGCGCTTCGCCGAAAGCCTGGCGCGGATTGGCATAGAGCACGCGGGGGAATATTTCCTGCGCGACCGCGAACGCCGTCGTCTTCGTCGTCACGACGGAGGCGACGTCGTCGAGCCGGGCTTGATGATGTTCGCGCATCTGGGCCAGCCGTGTATGCAGCCCGCGGAACGGCAGGCCGTGCGAGGGCAGCACCAGCGTATCCGGCGGCAGCGCTTCGAACCGGGTCAGCGAATCCAGATACTCCTTCATCGGGTTGGCATCCGGCTGCGCCGGGGACACGATCACCGACGGTATCATGTGCGACAGGATCTGATCGCCCGAGATCAGGATCTTGTCTTTCTCGCAAAAGAACGACGCATGCTCCGGTGAATGTCCACCTGTGATGAACACTTGCCAGTCGCGCTGACCCATGGCGATCACGTCGCCGTCGCGGATGCGGATGAATTCGCGCGGCGGCCGCAGGCCGAGATACTTTGACTTGCGCAGCGCGCCGATGATCGAGGCCACCTCCTCGTCCGAGGCGCCATTACGGGTCATGAAAATCTTGAGCGGCTCGTCCTGTGCGTCCTCGCGCTCGTGCCACAGCTTCCAGCCACTCAGCCATTCCGCCAGCGGCATCCGCACCGTGCATCTCGATTCCTTCACCAGATAGCTGGCGAAACC
This sequence comes from Afipia sp. GAS231, assembly GCF_900103365.1. Lineage (NCBI taxonomy): Bacteria > Pseudomonadati > Pseudomonadota > Alphaproteobacteria > Hyphomicrobiales > Nitrobacteraceae > Afipia > Afipia sp. GAS231. The sequence continues at coordinate 6,133,225 of NZ_LT629703.1, read as the reverse complement.
GTAGTGATCGAGATGGGCATGGGTGAAGGTGAGATTCTGCAACGGACGGCTGCGTAGCAGGCCGCGCCAGAGCTTGTCCCAGATCTCGAACACATCGTCGGCGTCGAAACCGCAATCGACCAGGGTCCATCCCGGCCCGTTGTCGAGCAGCCAGCAATTGACGTGATTGGGCAGCGTCGGCATCGGCAGCCGCACCCAGAACATCCCGGGCAGCAGGTCCGTCAGTTCGCCATAGGCCGGCGGGCGCTGGACCTGGAATTGAAGATCCTGGAATTGCAGATCGTCGGACATGTGGTTCGCCGCCCTCACCCCTGATCGCTTGTTTCCAGCCTGCGCCCGAATGAATGGTGCAATGCGGAATGTCCTTGAACGGGACCCGCGATTATTCCACCAGCTTACGCGATGTGGCCGTCAACGCCAGCCGACGAATCTACAGCAGGCCAGCATTGCAAAAGAATTGCTGCCTAAGCCTTGAGTGGGAGCGAATTTTGCTGGAAACGTAAAACGTGCTCTCGCCGGCTCCGGCTCGCGAACCTCCCTGACTTAGCCGGGCAAGAACAATAATGGATGCGATGACACCCCAGTCCGGGCTCAGGCCGGAAATCGATCCGGCCGAAAGCCTCGACCGGCGCGCGCATCGCAACCTGCTGCTGCTCGCCTGCTGCCAGGCCGTCGGCCAATCCTGCAACACCATGATGTTCGCGGCGACGGGGCTGTCGGTCATCACGTTCTATCACCGGCCGGACCTCGCCAACCTGCCGGTGACGATGCAGCATATCGGCGTCATGATCTGGGTATTCCCGGCGGCGCTCTTGATGCAGCGGGTCGGCCGCCGCATCGGCTTTCGCGTCGGCTCGCTGTTCGGCATGGCCGGCGCCATGGTCATGTGCCTCGGACTCTATACCGGCAACTTCCTGGTGATGTGCGGCGGCGGCCTGATCCTTGGCTATGCGGTGGCCTGCCTGCAGATGTATCGCTTTGCCGCAGCCGAGCTGGTGCCGATCCACTACCGCGCCAAGGCGATTTCATGGGTTACCGCCGGCGGCGTCGCCGCGGCTGTGATCGGCCCGAGCCTTGTGCGCGTGACGCACGATCTGACGATGCCGCTTTATCTGGCGACCTATGCCGCCATTCTCGGCCTGCACGTCATCGTGTTTACGGTGATGTCGTTCATCACCTTCCCGGCGATGGCGGCGAGTCCTTCCGCGAGCCCGGCGGAGATCACGGCACCGCCGCGCCCGCTGTGGGAGATCGCCAGCCAGCCGCGCTTCATCGCCTCGGCGATGGCCGGCATGCTGGCATTCGGGACGATGTCTTTCATCATGAGCGCCTCGCCGATCGCCATTGTCGGCTGCGGCTTTCCGCATTCGGCAGCCCACTGGGTCATCTTCATGCATGTGCTCGGCATGTTCGTGCCATCGTTCTTCACCGGCAATCTGATCAACCGGTTCGGCGTGACGACGATCATGGCTTGCGGCATCGTGCTGATGCTGGCCGGCGTCGCGGCAGCGCTCAGCGGCACCGCCGAATGGAATTTCCGGATTGCACTCACCGTCAACGGGATCGGCTGGAATTTCCTGTTCGTCGGCGCCACCACGCTGGTGACGACCTGCTACCGCCCGAACGAACGCGGCAAGGCCCAGGCGCTCAACGATTTGCTGGTATTCAGCACCACAGCGACGTCGAGCTTCATGGCCGGCTTCCTGCAGGACCGCTGGGGCTGGCAACCGCTCAACTGGTTTTCCGTGCTGCTGATTGGGGCGGCTGCGGTTGCGGTGATATGGCTGCGGTTTCAGCGGCCGGCGTTGAACGCTGCGTAGGGTGGGTTAGTCCGTAGCAACCATTAAGAGCTAGGCGGCTTTTTCGGTCCACGGCGTACCGCGCTGGACCACGGTGTTGGCGTAGATCAGGAGCTTTCGGGCGCAAGCGATGAGCGCTGCGGTGTGGGCCTTTCCAGCGGCCGTCAGGCGGGCATAGAGCGCGACGAGTGCCTTGTTCCAGCGGAAGGCCGCTGGGAGGGCAGCCGCGAACAGGGAGCGGCGTAGGCGACTTCGCCCGCCAGCTATGCGACGTAGGCCTTTATGTTTTCCGCTGTCGTCGTCGAAGGGAGCCAGGCCGGCCAAGGCTGCAGCTTCCTCGCGGCTGACTTGCCCAAGCTCGGGCATGCGGATCAGAAGCGCCAGCGCCGTGCGTTCTCCGATGCCGGGAATGCTCAGCACCAGATTGAGTCGCATGGCAAGATCGTCACTGGCGCGAAGTCGCTTGGCAATGTCGCGTATCTGCGCGGCCCGTCGTGCCTTCAGCCGGACGATGTCGCTGTTAACAATGCGCCGCAGGCCAGGTTCGTCGATATGTTCGAGCCGGGTCTTGTGACGCGCGATGTCTTCCTCGATCTGTTCGAGAAAGGTCAGATATCCAGCCAGTTGTGCCAGTCGAGGATCTGGCGCAGTCTTCGGCTGATCGAGTGTCGCTGTGCAAGCCGCGATCAAGAACGCATCGAGCGCATCGTTCTTGGCGCGACGCAGATGGACCCGGCCAAAAGCCTTGACCTGGGTCGGCTGCAGCACCAGCACGGTGAAGCCCGCCTTGCGCAAATACTCCACCACGCCGCGTTCATAGCCGCCCGTCGCCTCGATCCCGACGCGCGTCACGCCGGCTTTAGACAGGTTGGCCGCCAAGGCGCGCCAGCCAGGTAAAGCATTGGCAACCCGCCAGCGCTCGGACCGATCATGAACAGCAACGTCCAGTTTGGCCTTGGATGTATCGATTCCAGCCGTCGTTATGATAGTCTGTGTCATCTTCGTCGACCCCGCCTTGTGAAGCGAACCAAGTTGTTCCGGCAACCATCCGGGTCCGATGAAGGTGCTGGCGCGATCACGCTACGGGGCAGCCACAAACTGCTCAGGATGGGTTCGATCCGATCGCCAGCGGCCTGCCGTGGATGGCCGTCCACGGCAGGCCATTCCTTTCGGAACATGCCGACGATAACCGATTGCGCTATTACAAGGGTGGGTTAGCATAGCGTAACCCACCAGCTTCGTGCCGCGCGGATGGTCCGGACGGTGGGTTACGGCTTCGCCTAACCCACCCTACGAAGTCGCCTCAATAATTCGTCCCGGTCTTCTCGTTCGGAATGCCGTCGATCGGGCATTCCTCGGTGCCCGCGGTCGAGCGGGTCATCGCCTCGACCATCTCGCGCGTGCCCTCGGGATCGTTGATCCACTTCTTGTAGAAATCATAGGGACAGGCCGCGACGCCTCGCGAACTTTCGCCGGAATTGATCATGCCGGTGTAGCCGCGGTGCACCAGCTTGTAGAGATGGTTCTGCGACTGGCCGGTGCGGCGCGCGTCGCGGATCAGGGTTTTGGAGAGCTGCGCATACTGGATGCCGTAGTCCTCCTCACCGCATTCGCCCAAGGTGCGACCATCGAAGCCGATGATCGCGGAGTGGCCGAAGTAGGAATAGACGCCGTCGAAGCCGGCGGCATTGGCGACCGCGACATAGACATTGTTGGCCCAGGCCATCGCCTTGGAGATCAGGATCTGCTGTTCTTTCGCGGGATACATGTAGCCCTGGCAGCGCACGATCAGCTCGGCGCCCTTCATGGCGCAGTCGCGCCAGATCTCCGGAAAATTGCCGTCGTCGCAGATGATCAGGCTGACCTTCATGCCCTTCGGGCCGTCGGAGACATAGGTGCAGTTGCCGGGATACCAGCCTTCGATCGGTACCCACGGCATGATCTTGCGGTACTTCTGGACGATCTCGCCCTTGTCGTTCATCAGGATCAGGGTGTTGTACGGCGCCTTGTTCGGATGCTCCTCGTGGCGCTCGCCGGTCAGCGAGAACACGCCCCAGACTTTGGCCTTGCGGCAGGCTTCGGCAAAGATCGCGGTCTCCTCACCCGGCACGGCGCAAGCGGTCTCGTACATCTCCTTGGAGTCGTACATGATGCCTTGGGTGGAATATTCCGGGAAGATCACCAGATCCATGCCCGGCAGGCCGAGCTTCATGCCGACCAGCATGTCGGCGATCTTGCGGGCGTTGTCGAGCACCTCGGCCTTGGTGTGCAGCCGCGGCATCTTGTAATTGACGACGGCTACGCCGACGGTGTCGTTGCTCGATGAAATATCGCCGTGAAGCATGGGATCGCCCCTGTTCTGTTTCGGGTTTGTCGCGGTCGCTAAAGAAAAATCAGTGACTGATCATCCACGGCCGCGCGGTCGGAAAGCTCTTGGCGCCGCTGCGGGTCTGCTTCACCAGCCGTGACAGTTTCTTCTTGGTCGAACAGCAGCCGCAACCCGGACCATGCGAGGCCTTGTATTCGGCCAACGTCTTCGGCGCATTCGAAGAGCGCTCGTTGGTGGCGGCGGCGAGCCGCTTGTCGGACGGCATGCAGAAGAAGGCCGGCGCGGTCAGGATCACGCGTGGCGATTGGCTTTCGCAACTCGGGCAGTCCTGCGGATCGTCGCATTCCGCCATCGGCCGCATGTCCTTGAACGGGCCGCAATGGTTGCAGAGATATTCGTAAACGGGCATTTGCTTCTCCCTCGCGCTTCTCGAATGATTCACGACGGCGGATGCGGGGCGGCAAAATACGCACCGTCCCGCATCCCGTCGCGCAGGGATTACTTGTCCGGCGACAGCGGCATCTGGATCGAACCGTCGATGTGTTTGATCGGACCCGCCGACGACGGCATGATATCGAAGTCGAAGATTTCCGTCGGCAGCCACAGCGTGGCGCAGGCGTTGGGCACGTCGACCACGCCGGAGATGTGGCCCTGGCACGGCGCGGTGCCGAGGATTGAATAGGCCTGCGCGCCGGAGTAGCCGAACTTCTTCAGGTACTCGATCGCGTTCAGGCAGGCCTGACGATAGGCGATGTGAACGTCGAGGTAATGCTGCTTGCCGGCCTCGTCGACCGAGATGCCCTCGAAGATCAGGTAGTCCTTGTAGTTCGGCGTGATCGGCGACGGCTTGAACACGGGGTTCTTGATGCCGTATTTGGCGACACCGTCCTTGATGATGTCGACCTTGATGTGCAGCCAGCCGGCCATCTCGATCGCGCCGCAGAAGGTGATTTCGCCGTCACCCTGGCTGAAATGCAGATCGCCCATCGAGAGGCCGCCGCCGGGAACATAGACCGGGAAGTAGATCTTCGAGCCGCGGGAGAGATCCTTGATGTCGCAGTTGCCGCCATGTTCGCGCGGCGGCACGGTGCGGGCGCCTTCGGCGCCGATCTTGGCCTTGGCGTCGCCCTTGGCCTGACCGGCATGCGCGGTCGCGGCGAACGGCGGATTGGCCAATCCGGGAATGCGGGTCGGATCGGTCGCGATCAGCGCGTTCTCGCGCTCGTTCCACTTCGCCAGCAGTTTCGGATCGGGCAGACAGCCGATCAGGCCGGGATGGATCAGGCCCGCAAAGTTCACGCCGGGAATGTGGCGCGACGAGGTGTAGAGGCCCTTGATGTCCCAGATCGATTTCTGCGCCAGCGGGAAATGGTCGGTCAGGAAGCCGCCGCCGTTCTGCTTGGAGAAGAAGCCGTTGAAACCCCAGAGGCTCTCTTTCAGAGGACCGACGTCGAGCAGGTCGACCACCAAGAGATCGCCGGGCTCCGCGCCCTTGACGCCTATCGGGCCGGACAGGAAGTGCACGATCGACAGATCGATGTCGCGCACGTCGTCGGCGGAATCGTTGTTCTTGATGAAACCACCGGTCCAGTCATAGGTCTCGATGATGAAGTCGTCGCCGGGAGAGACCCAGGAAACCATCGGAATGTCGGGATGCCACCGATTGTGGATCTTGTCGTTGTCGTAGGCCGACTTGGTGAGATCGACCTTGATCAGTGTATCAGGCATCAACAGCTCCCCTTTGAGGTTTACACGGACAGGAATTTTGAAATCTGCGCGGCATCGACGCTGTCGCGCGGATCGTCGCGGACGATCTCGCCGTTCTCGATGACAAGCACGCGGTCGGCGATGTCGAGCGCGAAACTCAGCACCTGCTCCGACACCACGATCGACAGACCGCGCTCGTCGCGGATTCGCTTCAGGGTTCGGGCCATGTCCTTGATTATCGACGGCTGAATGCCTTCGGTCGGTTCGTCCAGCAGCAGCACCTTCGGCTGGGTGGCGAGCGCACGGGCGATCGCCAGTTGCTGCTGTTGTCCGCCGGACAGGTTGCCGCCGCGGCGGCCCTTCATTTCCAGCAGCACCGGGAACAGTTCGTAGATGTCCTCGGGCACTTCGGAGCCGCCGGATACCACGAGGCCGGTCTCGATGTTCTCCTTCACCGTCATGGTCGAGAAGATCATGCGGCCCTGGGGCACGTAAGCGAGGCCCTTGGCGACGCGCTCGTAGCTCGGCAGCGCGCTGAGTTCGGCGCCCTCCATGCTGACCGAGCCGCTCTTGGTCGGCACGATCCCCATCAGCGACTTCATCAGCGTGGTCTTGCCCATGCCGTTGCGGCCCATGATCGCGATGATCTCGTTGGGCGCGACCGAGACGTTGAGGCCGTGCAGCACTTCGCTCTGGCCGTAAGCGACGTGAAGATCCGAGATTGCCAGCATGAACGTGCTCCTGATTGGATTAATGCCCGAGATAGACTTCGATGACCTTGGGGTCGTTCTTGACCTTTTCCATCGTGCCTTCCGACAGGATCTGGCCCTGGTGCAGCACCGTGACCTTGTGGGCGATGTCCTCGACGAACTTCATGTCGTGCTCGATGACGAGCACCGAGCGGTCCTTGATGATGCGGTTGAGCAGTTCGGCGGTCTTGGCGCGCTCGCTGACGCTCATGCCGGCGACGGGCTCGTCGAGCATCAGGAGTTCAGGGTCCTGGATCAGCAGCATGCCGATCTCGAGCCACTGCTTCTGGCCGTGGCTGAGCAGCGCCGCGCTCATGTTGAGGCGGTCCTTCAGGAAGATCATCTCGGCGACTTCATGCACCCGGTCGCGCACGGTGGCGTCGCGGGTGAAGGTCAGCGCACCGAACACGGTGCGGCCGCGCGGAAACGAGATCTCGAGATTCTCGAACACGGTGAGATCGTCGTAGATCGACGGCGTCTGGAATTTTCGCCCCACGCCCGCCTTGACGATCTGGTTCTCCTTCAGGCTCGTCAGCTCCTTGCCGCGAAACTGGATCGAGCCCGAGGTCGCTTTGGTCTTGCCGCAGATCAGGTCGAGCACCGTGGTCTTGCCGGCGCCGTTCGGGCCGATGATGACGCGGATCTCGTTCTCTTCGACGTAAAAGGAGAGATCGTTGACCGCCTTGAAGCCGTCAAAGGACACGGTGAGCGCCTCGACCGCGAGCAGGAATTCCTTGGGCTGATGACCAATCAACATGACCTATCTCCTCATTCCGCCGGGGCGCCGTCGGCGACCAGGTCGTCGTCCGCTTTGGCGTTGCGTGATGCGAACAGCCGGTCGATCCGCGGCTGGACATGATCCTGCCAGATGCCGGCGAGACCATTGGGGAAGGCGAGCACGACGGCGATGAACAGGCCGCCGAGGCCAAACAGCCAGAGCTCGGGGAAGGATTCCGACAGGCTGGTCTTGGCGAAGTTGACCAGCAGGGTTCCGTAGATCGCACCGAGGATCGAGAGCCGGCCGCCGACCGCGGTATAGATCACCATCTCGATCGACGGTACGATGCCGACAAAGGACGGCGACATGAAGCCGACCTGCAGGGCGAACATGGCGCCGCCGATCGCGGCGAAGATCGCAGCGACGCAGAAGGCGAAGATCTTGAAGTTGGCGACGCTGTAGCCGGAGAAACGGACCCGGTCCTCCTGTTCGCGCATCGCCACCAGGATGCGGCCGAGCTTCGAGCGCCGGATGAAATAGGCGATGAAGATGCAGGCGAACAGGCAGCCGACTTCGAAGAAGTAGAGCACGACCTTGGCGTGGTCGGGACGGATGTCCCATCCCTTCAAGGTGCGCAGGTCGGTCATCCCGTTGATGCCGCCGGTGTAGCCCTGCTGGCCGACGATCAGGATGGTCAGGATCGCGGCCACCGCCTGCGTGATGATGGCGAAGTAGGTGCCGCCGACCCGGCGCTTGAACATTGCGGCACCGATGATCAGCGCGAAGATGCCCGGCACCAGGATCACGGCAAGAACGGTAAAGGTCAGGCTGTGGAACGGTTGCCAGAAGTACGGCAGCGAGGTGATCTGATTCCAGTCCATGAAATCGGGAATGCCGGGGGTCGACTGGATCTTGGTGTTCTCGACGCTCGATGCTTCCAGCTTGAGAAACATCGCCATGCAGTAGCCGCCGAGGCCGAAGAACACCCCCTGCCCCAGCGAGAGAATGCCGCCATAGCCCCAGCAGACCACCAGCCCCAGCGCCACGAAGGCGTAAGTCAGATACTTGGCGACCAGGTTGAGCCGGAACACGTCGAGGCAGAGCGGCAGGATCACCACCAGAAAGACGGCGAGCACCAGGATGCCGATCAGCTCCGAACGATTGAAGTAGCGGTTGTCGTTCATGGCTTCAGCCCCTTTTGTTGTTATTTGCGGACCTTGAGGGCGAACAGCCCCTGCGGCCGCAGCATCAGAATTCCGACAACCGCAAGCAGCGTCAGCACCTTCGCCATCGATCCCGACATGAAGAATTCGAGCGTCGACTGCGTCTGCGAGATCGAGAAGGCGGAGGCGATGGTGCCAAGAAGACTGGCTGCGCCGCCGAACACGACCACGAGGAAAGTGTCGACGATGTAGAGCTGGCCTGAGGTGGGTCCGGTCGAGCCGATCATGGTGAAGGCGCTGCCGGCTACTCCCGCGATGCCGCAGCCGAGCGCAAAGGTGTAACGGTCGACCTTCGCGGTGTTGATGCCGACCGCGCCGGCCATGATGCGGTTCTGCACGACGGCGCGGACCTGACGGCCCCAGCGCGACATATACATGATGTAGGCGACCGCGATGGTGATCAGCAGCGTCAGCGCCATCACGAAGACGCCGTTGATCGGCACCTCGATGCTGTCGGAGACGTGCAGCGAGCCCAGCATCCACTGCGGCAGTTCGACGCCAACTTCACGGGCGCCGAAGATCGAGCGATAGGCCTGTTGCAGCATCAGGCTGAGGCCCCAGGTGGCGAGCAGCGTATCGAGCGGGCGCTTGTAGAGATGGCGTATCAGCACCCACTCCACCAGCATGCCCAATGACCCGGAGGCTATGAACGCCAGTATCATCGCGAGGAAGAAGTAGCCTGAGAACAGGCTCGGCAAAAAGGTCTGGAAGAAGTTCGACGTCATCCAGGTGACGTAGGCGCCGAGGATCATGAACTCGCCATGCGCCATGTTGATGACGCCCATCTGGCCGAAGATGATCGCAAGACCGAGCGCCATCAGCACGTAAACGGAAAACAGGATCAGGCCTGCGAAGCCCTGCATGACGAAGATGGAGCCGAGATCGCCAATCGAATAATCGCCGAACATGATGTTCTCCGTCGGGGGATAAGGTCCCCGCATCGCGAGAAAGAACTCGCGACGCGGGGTCGTAAGCGTGGATTGACGGTCCACGCCAGGGAGCGGTTGCGCAGGGAGAGCTGCGGACGCTTACTGGTAGCTCTCTTACTGGTAGCCCTTGGGGAACGGATCGGGCTCGACCAGATCGGCGGTCTCGTAGATCAGTTCGAACTGGCCATCGAGCTTGGCGCGGCCGACGCGAGTCTTGGACCACAGGTGATGGTTTTCATGGATGCGCACGTAGCCTTCGGGCGCCCCCTTGAATTCGATCCCCGGCGAAGCGGCCGCGATCTTGTCGATGTCGAAGCTGCCGGCCTTCTCGACCGTTAATTTCCACAGCCACGGACCGAGATAGGCGGCCTGGGTGACGTCGCCGATCACGGTCTTCTCGCCCCACATCTCCTTGAAGGCCGGGACGAACTTCTTGTTGTTCGGATTGTCGAGCGACTGGAAATACTTCATGCAGGCATAGGCGCCCGCAATGTTCTCGCCGCCGATGCCGTCGATTTCGTCTTCGGTCACCGAGATCGTCAGCAGCGCCTGCTTCGACAGGTCGATGCCGGCCGCCTTGAGCTGCTTGTAGAAGGCGACGTTCGAACCGCCGACGACGTCGGTGAAGATCACGTCGGGCTTGGTCAGCTTGATCTTGTTGATCACCGAGTTGAACTGGGTGTTGCCGAGCGGATAATATTCTTCGCCGACGACCTTGCCCTTCAGCACGTTCTCGACGTGCTTGCGCGCGATCTTGTTCGAGGTGCGCGGCCAGATGTAGTCCGAGCCGACGAAGAAGAACGATTTCGCGCCCTTCTCCTTGGCGATCCAGTTCAGGCCCGCGAGAATCTGCTGGGTGGCTTCCTGGCCGGTGTAGATGACGTTCTTGGACTGCTCGAGACCTTCATAGAAGGTCGGGTAGTAGAGCATGCCGTTGTACTGCTCCATGACCGGCAGCACCGCCTTGCGGGAGGCCGAGGTCCAGCAGCCCATGATCGCCGCGACCTTGTCGTTGACGAGAAGCTTCTTGGCCTTTTCGGCGAACGTCGGCCAGTCGCTGGCGCCGTCTTCCTGGATGATCTTGATCTTGCGGCCGAGGATGCCGCCGGCGGCGTTGATCTGCGCGATCGCGAGCTTCTCGGCCTCGATCGAGCCGGTTTCCGAGATCGCCATCGTGCCGGTGGCCGAATGCAGGATGCCGACGGTGACTTCAGTATCGGTAACCGCGAGTCCCGTCGTGTTGACCGCGGAGGTTGCCGGCGCCTGGGCAAAAGATGACCGCGGCAGCACGGTCAGGGCGGGTATCGCCGCCATTCCCATCAGCAGCTTTCGGCGAAATGCCGACTGCAGCCCCTGTTTATTCTCGTCTGACATATCAACCCCTGTTGTTCGAGGACGCGTTATTGGCGGGGTCAGGATTGCTGAATTTGTGCAGTGCACAGATACGTGAGATCGCGTATATTGCACCGCAAAATAGCGACGTAGGTTTTGGTACGGGGTTTGCTGACGACTCCCTAAGCCCGTGGGGGTTCGGTCGTTTGCGGTCAGGAGTACGAAGTGGCAGGGCGGCAGCGGATAGACCGCGTCAGGCGCCAATATAATCAATGGGTTGCCAACCAGACGCTGGAAGACTACGCGCTGCGCTTCACCGCCAAGAGCGCGCGGCGATGGTCGGCCGCCCGCGTCGCCAACACCGCGCTGGGCGCGATCTCTTTTCTGGCGCTGGAAGCCATCGGCGGAACCATCACGCTTAACTATGGCGCGACAAACGCCACCGCTGCCATTCTGGTGGTCAGTGTCATCATCTTCTGCTGCGGACTGCCGATTGCCTACCATGCCGCCAAATGCGGCATCGATATCGACCTGCTGACCCGCGGCGCCGGCTTCGGCTACATCGGCTCGACGATTACATCGCTGATCTACGCGTCCTTTACCTTCATCTTCTTTGCGATCGAGGCGGTCATTCTCGCGACCGCATTGGAGATGTGCTTCGGCATTCCGCGTCCGATCGGCTATCTCATCAGCGCAGTGGTCATTATTCCGCTGGTGACCTACGGCATCACGCTGATCAGCCGCTTCCAGCTGTGGACGCAGCCGGTCTGGATCATTCTCAACCTCCTGCCCTTCGCGGCGATTGCCTGGGCCAATCCGCATTCCTTTGCCGAATGGCGGAGCTTTTCCGGAGAACACGGCAACCCGACCGGTCAGCTTGACCTGATGCTGTTCGGCAGCGCTGCATCTGTGGTGTTTGCGCTGGTGGCGCAGATCGGCGAGCAGGTCGACTTCCTGCGCTTCCTGCCGCGCGACCGGCGAACCTCGCGCCGATCCTGGTGGATCGCCATGCTCTCCGCCGGACCGGGTTGGATCGGCGCCGGTGCCCTCAAGCTGATGGCAGGATCGTTCCTCGCCTTCTTCGCGCTGAGCCACGGCATCTCCGAAGAGCACGCCGCCGAGCCCGCGCATATGTATCTCGAAGCGTTTCGCTACGTACTGTCGCAGCCGGATCTGGCGCTCGCCTTGACGGGCACTTTCGTGATCCTTTCGCAGGTCAAGATCAACGTCACCAACGCCTATGCTGGTTCGATCGCGTGGTCGAATTTCTTCTCGCGCCTGACCCACAGCCATCCCGGCCGCGTGGTGTGGCTGGTCTTCAACGTCGTGGTGGCGCTGCTGTTGATGGAAATCGGCGTCTACAAGGCGCTGGAACAGACACTGGCGCTCTACTCCAACGTCGCGATCGCCTGGGTTGGCGCGCTGGTCGCCGACCTCGTCGTCAACAAACCGCTACGGCTTCGCCCGCAGCATATCGAGTTCAAGCGCGCCCATCTCTACGACATCAACCCGGTCGGCGTCGGCGCGATGCTGATCGCGACCATCGTCTCTATCAGCGCGTTTTACGGCCTGTTCGGGCCGACGGCGAAAGCGCTGTCCGCCTTCGTCGCACTCGCGGTCGCCTTTGTCACCGCACCGCTGATCGCATGGGCCACCGACGGCAAATATTACATCGCGCGCAAGCCCAAGCGCAGCTGGCAAAATCTCGAATCGATCCAGTGCTGTATCTGCGAACACTCGTTCGAGCCCGAGGATATGGCCTCCTGCCCCGCTTATGGCGGCCCGATCTGTTCGCTGTGCTGCTCGCTCGACGCACGCTGCCACGACCTCTGCAAGCCGCACGCGCGGATCGGCGCGCAGGTTTCCGAAGTGGTGGGCAAACTGGTGCCGAAACCGATCTACGCCCGCGTCAATTCCCAGTTCGGGCATTATCTCGGCGTCTTCGTCGTGTCGGCGGGATTGGTCGGGCTGACGCTCGCGCTGATCTATCTGCAAACCTCGGCGACCGTACATGCCGACGGCCTGCTTGCGGACGTGCTCTGGAAGGTGTTCTTCGCGCTCACCATCATCATCGGCGTCGTGGCATGGCTGTTCGTGCTGGCGCAACAGAGCCGGCGTGCCGCCGAAGAAGAGACGCGACGGCAGACCGCGCTACTGATCAACGAAATCGACGCCCACAAGCGCACCGACGCCGAACTGCAGCGCGCCAAGGAAGTCGCGGAGTCGGCGAATCTTGCCAAGAGCCGCTACGTCGTCGGCCTCAGCCACGAACTGCGCTCGCCGCTGAACGCCATCTCCGGCTATGCGCAATTGCTGGAACAGGACGCCAGCCTGAACACCAAACCGCGCGACCAGGTGCGCGTGGTCCGCCGCAGCGCCGACCATCTGTCGGGACTGATCGACGGCATCCTCGATATCTCCAAGATCGAGGCCGGCCGGCTCTATCTGTCGCGCGACGAGGTGCGCTTGAGCGAATTTCTCGACCAACTGGTCGGCATGTTCCGGGTGCAAGCCGCCGCCAAGGGCATCGACTTCGTGTTCAAGCGGCCTTCGGTGCTGCCGGTCGTCGTCTACGCCGACGAGAAGCGGCTGCGGCAGGTGCTGATCAATCTGCTGTCGAATGCGCTAAAATTCACGCAGGCCGGCAGCGTGCACTTCGTGGTGCATTACCGCAGCCCGGTCGCCGAATTCGAAATCATCGATACCGGCCCCGGCATCCAGGCCAGTGATCTCGAACGCATCTTCGCACCGTTCGAGCGCGGCGCGCTCGGCATCTCGCAGCCGCAGACCGGTACAGGCCTCGGCCTCACCATCAGCCGGCTGCTCGCCGGCGTGATGGGCGGCGACATCAAGGTCTCGAGCACGGTCGGCGCCGGCAGCACCTTCAAGGTCAAGATGCTGCTGTCCGAAGTGACCAACCCGACCCGGATCGCGCCGGTCGAAGCCCCGATCTACGGCTATCTCGGCCCGCGCAAGACCATCATGATTACCGACGACGATCCGACCCAGCGCGACCTGTTGCGCGAGGTGTTGACGCCGCTCGGCTTCATCCTGCTCAGCGCGCCCGACGGCGCCGCGTGCCTGGCGCTGGCGCAGCACTGCCGACCCGATTTGTTCCTGCTCGACATCTCCATGGCCGGCATGGACGGCTGGACGGTGGCGGAAACGCTGCGCACCAACGGCCATCATCAGGCGCGCATCCTGATGGTATCGGCGAGTGCACTGGAAGCGCACGGTGCGCCGCTGGCGCAGCCGTTCCATGACGGCTATATGATGAAGCCGATCGACATTCCCCGGCTATTGGAATCCATCCGCCAGTTGCTCAAGCTGCAATGGCAATACGAGGCCGATCAAATCCCCGTCCCGCACTGGAAACCCGAAACCGGCTCGCGGCCGCCGGTGAAGCATGTCGAGGAACTCATTGGTCTCGGACAACTCGGTTATATCAGAGCCATCCAGGTCAAACTCGACGAGATCGGCAGCGATTACCCCGAACATGCCGACTTCGTCTCGCAAATGCGCTCCCTGGTCGACCGCTTCGACCTCGACCAGTACATGGCCACATTGAAAACCCTGCACAGCTATGATCACTGATCCCAAAAAGCGCGACGTCGCCCTCGTCGTCGACGATTCGCCGGAAACCCTGCGACTACTGACCGACGCGCTCGACGGCGCCGGCATGACCGTCATGGTCGCGCTCGACGGCGCCTCCGCGATGCGGATCGTCGACCAGATCACGCCCGACATCGTGCTGATGGATGCGGTGATGCCCGGCATGGACGGTTTTGAGACCTGCCGGCGGCTGAAGCGCGACGCCGGCCTCGACAACGTGCCGATCATCTTCATGACGGGCCTCGCCGAAACCGAACACATCGTGCGCGGCCTGGAGGCCGGCGGCGTCGACTATGTCACCAAGCCGATTGCGATTGAGGAAATGCTGGCGCGCATTCGCGTCCACCTTGCGAACGCGCGGCTGACACAAAGCGCTCACGCCGCGCTCGACGTCTCCGGGCGCTATCTGCTGGCGGTGAACGACGCCGGCAAGATCATGTGGGCGACGCCGCAGGCGCAAAAACTGCTGGCTGACACGCTGGCGGCCGACGCGGACGACGACTTCGTGCTGCCCGATCCGATGCCGCAGTGGCTCGATCAGGCCCAGAAAGGCAAGGCCGGCTCCAAGGCCGCCGTGATGGCGGCGTTCCCCGGCAACGAACAGCTTCGGCTGCAATATATGGGCAAGCTCGGCCCGAACGAATTCCTGCTGCGGCTCGCCAAGGATTCCGGCGCCGAAACGCCGGCCGAATTCTCCAGCGAACTCGGCCTGACGACGCGCGAGGGCGAAGTGCTGCAGTGGCTCTCAAAGGGCAAGACCAACCGCGACATCGCGCAGATCCTGGGCTTGAGCCCGCGCACCGTCGACAAGCATCTCGAGCAGATCTACTCCAAGCTCGGCGTGGAGAACCGCACCGCCGCAGCGGCGATCGCGGTCAATGCGAAGAACAGGAAGATGTGAGGCGGCACACGCCGTCATTGCGAGGAGCGAAGCGACGAAGCAATCCATTCTTCCTTCGTGCGGCAAGATGGATTGCTTCGCTTCGCTCGCAATGACGGTCTTAACTACCGAGCCCGCCGATGTCAGCCACCAGCACCGTGCCCGTCACCGACTCCGTGATGTAAAGCCGATCCGCGTTCTTTCCACCAATCGCGACATTGGTGCAGCTCTGCCCCGCGCACGACTTGATGCGCGCGATCAGCTCGCCATTGGGTGCGAACACGAAGACATGTCCCAACGAGGCATGGGCGACGAACAGGCGGCCGGCTTTGTCCATCGTCATGCCGTCGGGGCCGCTCGGGCCGAAGGTCGAGCAGAAGCGTCCGACCTTGGAGACGCTGCCGTCCTTCATGAACGGCATCCGCCACACCGCGTTGTCGCGAGTCATCGCCACGAACAGCACCGCCTCGTGGGGATCGAGCACCAGGCCGTTGGGGCTGATGCCGGTATCGATCAGGCAATCGAGACGGCCGTCGGTCTTGAGCCGGTAGACGCGGCCGGTCGGATCGTGCAGGCCGGTCTGGCCCTGATCGGTGAAGTAGATGTCGCCATTGGAAGCGATATGAAGGTCGTTGCAACCCCTGAAGGATTCCGAGTTGCGCGACCTCAGCACGTTGTGCATCCGCCCAGCGCGCGGATCGAGCTCCATGATGCCGTTGCGGTAGTCGGCGACCAGGATGCGGCCGTCACGGCTGATCTTCAGTCCGTTCGGCCAGCCATCATATTCGACCACAAGCGACCATTTCTTGTCGGGCGAAATTCGAAAAATGCGTCCGAAGGGAATGTCGACGATGTAGAGATTGCCGTCGGCATCGAATGACGGGCCTTCGATGAAACAATCGGTGGTGGCGCCGGGCCGGTTGGCGTCGGCCCATTCGGTGCGCACCGGACGGCGGAATTCGGCGGGCATCGCCGAGAAGACTTCGGTCGGGATCAGTTTCGGCGGCGTTTCCAGATACATCATTTTCTTGGTTCACCCGTGTTGGAACGGGCGCACCATAGAGGACGTTGTAGGGGGCGTCGATTACTTGCCTCCTTCGTCATTGCGAGGAGTGAAGCGACGAAGCAATCCAGTCTTTCTTCGTACGGCAAGACTGGATTGCTTCGCTTCGCTCGCAATGACGGCTGAGAGAGCTTAATTCGCGACGGCCAGTTTCTGCGGTACCGCAGCCGACCCCGTCTGCGCGATCAGCCGTTTCAACTCCGGAATGCAGGAACCGCAATTGGTGCCGGCCTTGAGCTTGGCGCCGATGTCGGCGGCGCTGCGCGCCCCGCCAGCGATGGTGTCGCAGATGGTGTTGCGGCCGACGCCGAAGCAGGCGCAGACGATCGGGCCGGCATCGGCAAGGCCGTCGGCCGACTTGCCCGAGAGCAGCATGCGGCGCTGCTCGTTCGTAAGCGCATCCGCCGCGAACAGGCCCTTGACGACGTTCCAGTCACCGGCATCGCCCGCCGGCCCGATGAACAGGCAGGTCTCGATGCGGTCGCCGGCAAACGACGCAGCACGATAGACGCCGCCGCCGAAATCCTTGTACTCGGCGAGTTCTTCTGATGTGAACGACTTCAGCCAGGATTGCCAGCCGCTCAAGTCGGCATTGTCGGCGAGCAGATAGCCATAACCACCATTGACCGCGACCCGCGCCGCCCATGCATGCGCGGGCAGCGTGAGCGGCTTGCGCGACAACGCAAAGCCGCGGAACACATATTCGTAAGGTGTAATCGACGCCGGCGTCGCCTTGTTCTCGGGCTGGCCAGAGAACGCATCGGTAAAGGGCGCGACCAGAGAACCGACGCGCGCGCCGGTCGCATTGGCCTCGCTCCAGTGGATCGGCGCGAACAGCATGCCGCGCTGCTGCCGCTCGCTGACGACAACACGAAGCGTGCATTGTCCGTAATCGGTCGTCACCCGCGCGAAACTGCCATCGGCAACGCCGTGCCGCGCGGCGTCATCAGGGTGAACCTCGACGAACGGCTCCGGCAGATGCTGGCCGAGCCGCGGGCTTTCGCCGGAACGGGTCATGGTGTGCCACTGGTCGCGGATGCGGCCGGTGTTGAGCCGCAGCGGCCTTGCTGCCGTGGTCTCGGTCCGCAACGCGGGGATTTCCGGCGCAATGAAACGGGCCTTGCGATCGTTGGTGAAGAAGCCGCCCTCGGCAAAGAAGCGCGCCTGCGGCTGCGCATTTTGCCGGATCGGCCATTGCACGGGCGCCATCGCATCGAACGCCTCATCCGACAGCGCCTTCAGCCCGCCGATATCGAAATCACGCTCGCCCTCGTTCTCGAAGGCGGAGAGTGCTGCGTGCTCGCGGAAAATATCCGCAGCCGACTCGAAGTTGAACGCCGCGCCGAAGCCGAGGCGTTTGGCGACCTCGCCAAGGATCCACCAGTCGGGTTTGGCCTCGCCCGCCGCGTCGATGAAGGCGCGCTGACGGGAGATGCGACGTTCCGAATTGGTCACGGTGCCGGATTTCTCGCCCCAGGCTTCTGCCGGTAGCAGCACATGCGGCCCGGCATCGACCGTGTCATTGGAGACTACGTTCTCGGACACGACGAACAGTTCGAGTTTCTTCAGCGCCTCGCGGACGACGTCGGCATTGGGTAGCGACACCGCCGGGTTGGTACCCATCACCCACAGCGCCTTGATCTCGCCGCGCGCGATCGCCTCGAACATCTGAACGGCCTTCAGCCCTTCATGGGTGGCGATGCGCGGCGCCTTCCAGAACCGGCGCACGCGATCGATGTCGGGCGGCGTGAACGCCATATGCGCAGCGAGCTGGTTGGCGAGCCCGCCGACCTCGCGGCCTCCCATCGCGTTGGGCTGGCCGGTCAGCGAGAACGGCGATGCACCGACCTTGCCGATCCGCCCCGTCGCGAGATGGCAATTGACGATGGCGTTGACCTTGTCGGTGCCCTGCGCCGACTGGTTGACGCCTTGCGAATACAGGGTGACCACGCGCGGGGTGTTGGCGAACATCTGGAAGAATGCGGCGACATCGACCTCAGACAGCCCCGTTGCCAACGCGGTGGCACCAATGCTGCCGGCCATGCTGCGCGCGCGGGCCAGCGCATCGTCGAAACCGGACGTGTAAGCCGCGATGTAATCGTCATTGAGCTTGCCTTGATCGGCGAGATACACCAGCAAGCCGCTGAACAACGCGGTATCGGTGCCCGGCTTCAGGCCGAGAAACAGATCGTCGTCGGCCGCTGTGTCGGTCCGGCGCGGATCGATCACGACGATGCGGGCGCCACGCTGCTGCTTGTTCGCAAGCATGCGCTGGTACAGCACCGGATGGCACCAGGCCGCATTGGAGCCGACCAAAACCAGCAAGTCGGCCTGTTCGAGATCCTCATAGCAGCCGGGCACGGTGTCGGCGCCGAACGCGCGGCGGTGACCGGCAACCGACGAGGCCATGCAGAGCCGCGAATTGGTATCGACATTGGCGCTGCCGAGAAAGCCCTTCATCAGCTTGTTGGCGACGTAATAATCCTCGGTCAGCAACTGGCCGGAGAGATAGAACGCGACCGCGCCCGGACCGTCGCGCGCGATGATGTGCTGAAACCGATGCGCGACATGGTCGAGCGCGTCGCTCCAGGCCACGCGCTCCATGTTTCCCTTGTCGCAGCGGATCATCGGGTAAAGCAGTCGGTTGGTCAGGCCGAGCGTCTCGCCGAGCGCCGAGCCCTTCGAGCACAGCCGGCCGAAATTGGCGGGATGATCAGGATCGCCCGCTATCGCCGCCCCGCCCCTGCCGTCCGGCGTCGCCAGGATGCCGCAACCGACGCCGCAATAGGCGCAGGTGGTGCGGGTGGCGCGTAAGGTCGGATCGACGACGCTCATGGGGTTGATCCGGTCATGCTGCCTCTGAACGAAGGGCGAGCGAGCGGCCGAACATCATGTCGGAGCGAATTCGCTGCGTCGGCTGCCGGGTACGGATCAATTCGAGATACCAGAGCGCATCCCCGACATCGCCGATCAGGACCGCACCGGTCAATTTTCCGTCCGTGACGACCAGCTTCTTGTAGGTGCCGTGGTTGATGTCCGACAGCACCAGCGCTTCGCTGCCCTCGCCGCCCATGAAGTCTCCCGCGGAGAACACGCTGACGCCGGAGACCTTCAGATTGGTCGCGACGACGCTGCCGTTATACGCCGCCTCGCGACCGGCGAGATGCTGCGCCAGCACCCGCCCCTGCTCGTAGGCCGGCTCGACCAGCCCGTAGCAGATGCCGCGATGTTCGGCGCATTCGCCGATCGCAAAGATATCCGACGCACCGGTTTGCAGATGATCGTCGACGACGACGCCGCGATTGACGGAGATGCCGGCTTCCTTGGCCAGCGCCGTGTTGGGCCGGATGCCGGCGGCAAAGATCACCGCGTCGGCGTCGATCCGGCGGCCATCCACCAGTTCGACGCCCTCGACCCGGGTCTCGCCGTGGATCCGCGCGGTGTTGGCGTTGAGCAGGATCTCGATGCCTTTGCGTTCGACCAGCGATTTCAACAGCGCCGCCGCTGGTGCGTCGAGCTGACGTTCCATCAAGCGGTCCATCAGATGGATCAGCGTCACCGGGCTGCCGGCCTTGGCCAGCCCATAGGCCGCTTCGAGACCGAGCAATCCGCCGCCGACCACCACGACGCGCTTCCGTTGCGCCGCCAGAGTCAGCAAGAGGTCGACGTCGCGGCTGTCGCGAAAGGTATGCACGCCGGCGAGATCGGCGCCGGGCACATTCAGCCGCAGCGCGGAAGAGCCCGTGGTCAAAACCAATTTGGAAAACGGAACACTCTCGTCGCCGGCGATCTTGAGCTCGCGGCGGCCGACGTCGATCTCGGTGGCGCGGCAACCGTATTTCAGCGTGACGCCACGCGCGCTCCACCATGACGCCGGCCGCAGTTCGATATCCTGCGTCGTGGTTTCGCCGGCAAGCACCGAGGACAGCAATACGCGGTTGTAGGCCAGCCGCGGCTCGTCGCCGATCACGGCAATGGCGTAGCGACCGAGCGCCACCTTCGCCAGTTCATCGACCAGACGGGCGGCGGCCATGCCATTGCCGACAATTACAAGCGGTTCGCTCACGAACGTATCCTCGTATTCCTACTCGGCGGCTTGAGCGCGGCCGTAGGCTTCCTCGATCATGTAACCGGACAGCGTGCCATAAGCCGCAGTCCAGGCCTCGGCGACATCAGGAGTCCAGGCGTCGCCCAATCCCTTTTCCAGCGTCCACAGCAGCGCGCCGCCGACGACCGGATAATGCTCGGCCTTCGCGCCATAGTTGACGTGACGCTTGGCGAGCGCGCTCGCGGCCGGCAAAATGGCTTCGAGATTGCTCAGGCCACCCACGACGAGGGCGAGTGTCGCCATCAACTTCTTGCGTTGCTCGGTCATGTCGTCGGGAAACATCGCGCGCACCGATGGCGCGACCTCGAACAGGCGGCCGTAGAACAACACCGCAGCCTGTTCCGAGATCGGCGCGACCTTGGCGAAGCTGTCCTGAACCAGTTTGATCTGCGTCGGATTCATCTCAATTCTCCCTAGGTTTCAAAGGTGAACCGGTTGGTCGTGAACTCCGCGAAATTGGTTCAAGCTGCAACGCCTGGGAAGAAGCCGCCTACGCCGCCTCGACGAAGCGATGCCGCTCGTAAAGGAATTCAAGCACGCGCTGGCGGCACTTGAGGTAACCGGGATTGGTCGCGAGCTCGAGCCGCTTGCGCGGACGGGCCAGCGGCACTTCCAGCACTTCGCCGATCCGTGCACTCGGGCCGTTGGTCATCATGACAATACGGTCCGACAGCAGCACAGCCTCGTCGACGTCGTGGGTGATCATCAAAATGGTGTTGCCGAGCTTCTGGTGCAGCGCCATCACCGAATCCTGCAGATGCGCGCGGGTCAAGGCGTCGAGCGCGCCAAAGGGCTCGTCGAGCAGCAGCACCTTCGGCTCCATCGCCAGTGCGCGGGCGATGCCGACGCGCTGCTTCATGCCGCCGGAAATTTCCGACGGTCGCTTGTCCTTGGCGTGGGCCATCTGCACCAGGTTGAGATTGTGCATCACCCAGGCGTCGCGTTCGGCTTTGGTCTTTGTCTTGGCGAACACCTTGTCGACGCCGAGCCTGACATTTTCGTAGACCGTCAGCCACGGCAGCAGGCTGTGGTTCTGGAACACCACCGCGCGATCCGGCCCCGGCGCGTTGACCTCGCGGTTCTCCAGCAGCACGCAGCCGTTGGTGGTGGTGGTGAGGCCGGCGACGATGTTGAGCATCGTCGACTTGCCGCAGCCGGAATGGCCGATGATCGAGACGTATTCGCCCTTGTCGATCGTCAGGTTGATTTCCTTCAGCACCTCGGTGGTGGCGGTGCCGCGGGTGAAGGATTTGTCGATGTGGTCGAGCTTCAGATAGGCCTGCATGACATGTTCCTTCAGTTCGCGGCGGTGCCGCGGGTCACGAACTTGCCGAGCGCCGCGATCAGGCGGTCGAGCACAAAACCGATGATGCCGACATAGAACAGCGCCAGGATGATTTCGCTGATGTGCGAGGAATTCCACGCATCCCAGATGAAGAAGCCGATGCCGACGCCGCCGATCAACATTTCGGCCGCGACGATGGCGAGCCACGACAGGCCGATGCCGATGCGCAGGCCGGTGAACATGTAGGGAGCTGCTGCCGGGATCATCACCTTGGTGAAGAACTCCAGCGGGTTGAGCTGCACCACGGCGGCGACGTTGCGGTAATCCTGCGGGATGTTGCGGATGCCGACGGCGGTGTTGATGATGATCGGCCACACCGAGGTGATGAAGATGACGAAGATCGCCGAGGGCTGGCCGTCACGGAAAGCCGCGAGCGCCAGCGGCAACCAGGCCAGCGGCGGAATCGTGCGCAACACCTGGAACAGCGGATCGAGGCCGCGCATCGCCCAGACCGATTGTCCGACCAGCGTACCGAGCGCGATGCCGACGACGGCCGCGATCGAATAGCCGAGTGCGACGCGCTGAAGGCTGGCGGACAGATGCCAGAACAGGCCCTTGTCGATACCGCCATGGTCGAAGAACGGATCGAGGATCAATTCCCTGGTGTCCTTGAACACTTTTGACGGCGGCGGCAGGGTCGATCCGGTGCGGCGGCAAACCAGTTCCCAGAACAGCATCAACAGCGCCAGCACGATCAGCGGCGGCACGACTTGCGCCGCGATCTCCCTCGCCATCTTGGCGTATTTGTCGGCGCGTGGCGCCCGCTTCGGCGTCATCGTCACAACCGGCGCCGCTGTGGTCACGGTCGCGGGAATTGCCGCGGCAGAGGCTTCGGCTTTCATGGCAGGCATCGACATTGAAAGTGGTTCTCCGTGTTCAAGAGCGGGCCGCACGCGGCAAGCGCGCGGCCCTGCCTGGATCAGACGTCAACACGCTTGATGGACAGGGACTTGAGGTACGCTGCGGGATTCTCCGGATCGAACACCTTGCCGTCGAAGAAGGTCTCCTTGCCGCGCGAGGTCGAGGTCGGGATGTCGGAAGAAGCCACGCCGAGTTCCTTGGCGGCATCCTTCCAGAGATCCTCGCGGTTGACCTTGGCGATCAGCGCCTTGGCGTCGTAGCCCGCTTCGTACTTGCCCCAGCGGATATCCTCGGTGATGAACCAGAGATCATGGCTCTGGAACGGATAGGAGGCGTGGTCGCGCCAGTACTTCATGATGTGGGGCGAATTCTCGACCACCTTGCCGGGAATGCCGTAGTCGAACTTGCCGGCGCTGCGATCGAGCACGTCCTCGACCGGGCAGTTCATCCACTGCCGCTTGCCCATGATGGCGGCGAGTTCGGCCTTGTTCTCCATCTTGTCGGCCCACTGCTGGGCTTCCATCACAGCCATCAGAATGGCCTTGGCGGCCTTCGGGTTCTTGTCGACCCAGGCTGCGCGCATGCCGAGCGACTTTTCCGGGTGCTTGCTCCAGATCTCGCCGGTATTGACCGCGGTGTAGCCGATGCCCTGGTGGATCAACTGCAAATTCCAGGGTTCGCCGACGCAGAAGGCGTCCATGGTGCCGACCTTCATGTTGGCCACCATCTGTGGCGGCGGCACCACGATGGTCTCGACGTCCTTGTCGGGATCGATGCCACCGGCGGCGAGCCAGTAGCGGATCCACAGGTCATGCGTGCCGCCCGGGAAGGTCATGGCGATCTTCGCCGACTTGCCGGCGGCCTTCTTCTGTTCGAACACCGCCTTCAGCGGCGCGGAGTCGGCTCCGACCTTGAGATCGGCATATTCCTTGGCGATCGAGATGCACTGCGCATCGAGATTGAGCCGCGCCAGGATGTACATCGGCGTCGGCTGATTGTTCTGCGTCACCTTGCCGGCCGAAATCAGGTACGGCATCGGGCTCAGGATGTGTGCGCCGTCGATGCCGTTGCCTTCGCCGCCGAGCACGAGGTTGTCGCGGGTCGTTCCCCACGACGCCTGCTTGGCGACCTCGACCTCGGGCATGCCGAATTTGGCGAACAGGCCCTTGTCCTTGGCGACGAACAGCGGGCCGGCATCGCTCAACGCGATGAAGCCAAGCGTCGCCTTGGTCACTTCCGGGCCGGCACTTTGCGCGAACGCGCCGGCCGGGAAATTGAGCTTGGCCGCTGCGAGCAATGCAGCCGTCCCGCTGGCCGCTTTCAGCAGCTGGCGGCGGCTAAGGCCGCGGCCGGAAGTCGGATTGGCAGTCTTCGTCATGGGCGCTGGTGTCCTTTGCGTCGAATGGCCGTCCGTCTGGTGTCACCGCGCGAGACGCATAGGGGCGCGTTCAGGGGAGGCCCCTGTCCGGCGGTTTCACAATTCGGATAATTGGTCTCAAGGGACGGCATCAGTGGCGTCGGCACAAGCTATTCAAGCTTTGTGCCAAGCTTCCCGCAGCGCAAAAAACTTAGGTATTTCAATATGATATAGGTTGAGCGCGGCTATCCCTCAAGGATCGCTCTTCGCACCCAAAATTTGCGATTCGCTCAATTATTGTGCGGCGCACAAGAATTGAGCAGGCGCTTTCAAGCCGACCTCAGGCGTGCTCGTCAGCCTTTGCCGCCATCGGTTTCGGCGCGGCGCCCTGGCCCGGCTTCATGTGGAATTCATAGGTCATCAGGTGCCACGGCACCTCCGCCGGCTTGCCATCCGGCATCAGCGCATCGGTGCGTTTTTCGATTCTGGCAATCAGGTCGTCCTTGACCCCGAACACCACGTCGGAATTGAGATACTTGTCACCATCGATGAAGACGTGGGTGATCAACGGCTCGTGGCCGGGCGCGTTGACCAGGAAATGCACATGCGCCGGCCGCATCGCGTGGCGGCGGGTCTGGATGATCATCTCGCCGACCGGGCCGTCGGTCGGAATCGGATAGCTGCAGGGCAGGATGGTGCGGAAGAAGAACCGGCCATCGGCGTCAGTGACGAAGCGCGCCCGCGACGACGGCCCCTCGGTCGCATAGGTCGGCCGCTGTGAATCGTAATAGCCCTCGTCGTCGGCGTGCCAGATGTCGACGGGAACATTGGCCAGCGGCTTGCCCTTGAGGTCGGTGACGCGGCTCTGCACGAACATCCGCTCGCCCGGCAGATTGGCCGAGACGTCGGTGCCGTGCGGCATCACCTTGTGCTCGCCGACATAGAACGGGCCGAGCACGGTGGTCTCGGTGGCGCCCTCGCGCTCGCGATGGTTGACGGCATCGACCAGCATCGACACCCCGAGCACGTCGGAGAGCAGAATGAACTCCTGCCGGATCGGGGTGCATTTCTGGCCGGTGCGGGTCAGGAAATCGATCGCGTATTCCCATTCCTCGAAGGTGAGCCCGGTCTTGCTGACATAGTCGTGCAGCGACTTCACCAGTTCCTGCAGCAGGAATTTGGCGCGCGGATCTGGCGTATCCTCGAAGCTCTTGATCACGGCGGCGGTGAGTTCGGTCTCGTTGAACTGGGTCATTTTGGCTGTCCTGCGGGCTGCGCGAATGGCTGCGTCAGCCTATAGCACTGTTGCGCCGAAGGGTATGCTCGCCCCGTTGGAACAGGCTACACTTTTCGGCTATCTAGGACCCTACCCAGCCTGCCGGAGATCAGCCCCGATGTTAGCCCCCACCCCCGCCTCGCCCGAATCCGCCGGAATGTCCAAGCCGGCGCTCGACCGTCTCGAAAATCACCTGAAGCAGCGCTATGTCGATGCCGGCCGCTTCCCGGGAACGCAGGTGCTGGTCTATCGCCGCGGCAAGATCGTCCACTCGACGGTGCAGGGCTTTGCCGATGTCGAGCGCAAGGTGCCGGTCAAGGACGACACCATCTTCCGGATCTATTCGATGACCAAGCCGATCACGTCGGTCGCCTTCATGATGCTGGTGGAGGAAGGCCGCGTCGCGCTCGACGAGCCCGTCCATAAATACATTCCGGAATGGAAGAACCTCGGCGTATTCCAGGCCGGCACCTATCCGGCGTTTCTGACGCGGCCGCCGTCGCGGCCGATGCTGATCGTCGACCTGCTGCGCCACACCTCTGGCCTGACATACGGCTTCCAGCAGCGCTCCAACGTCGACGCCGCCTATCGCGAGAACAAGATCGGCGAAGTGATCAAGTCCGGCACGCTGCAATCGATGATCGAGGACCTTGCGAAAATCCCGCTGGAATTTTCGCCGGGCGAAGCCTGGAACTATTCGGTTGCCACCGACGTGATCGGCTATCTCATCGGCAAGATCAGCGGAATGCCGTTCGAGCAATTCCTGAAGGAACGGATCCTCGGCCCGCTCGGCATGAACGATACCGACTTCTTCGTGCCGAAGGAAAAGGCGCATCGGTTCGCGGCTTGCTATTCGGCCGACCCGCAAGGCGGCTTCAATCCGCTCGCCGCCGATCGCAAGGGCAGCCTGACGCTGCAGGACGACCCGACAAAGAGTTCGTTCCTTGCACCGCCCTCGCTGGTCTCCGGCGGCGGCGGCCTGTGCTCGACCGCATCAGACTATCTGACCTTCTGCCGGGCGCTGCTCAATGGCGGCGAACTCGGCGGCGTCCGTCTGCTGGGACCGAAGACGCTGAAATTGATGGCGGCGAACCATCTGCCCGGCGGCGTCGACCTGCCGGCGATGTCGCGTTCGCTGTTCTCCGAGGCGGCCTATAACGGCATCGGCTTCGGTCTCGGCTTTGCCGTCACCATGAACCCGGCGCAGACCCTGATCGCGGGCAGCCCCGGCGAATTCAACTGGGGTGGCGCTGCGACGACGTCGTTCTTTATCGATCCGGCGGAAGAGCTGATCACCATCTTCATGACGCAGGTGCTGCCCTCGAGCGCCTATCCGCTGCGGCGCGAACTG
Organism: Afipia sp. GAS231; assembly: GCF_900103365.1. Classification (NCBI taxonomy): domain Bacteria; kingdom Pseudomonadati; phylum Pseudomonadota; class Alphaproteobacteria; order Hyphomicrobiales; family Nitrobacteraceae; genus Afipia; species Afipia sp. GAS231. The sequence goes on along the minus strand of NZ_LT629703.1, from coordinate 6,106,586 downwards.
CGCACGATGGTGTATGCCGCGATCACCGACAGCAATCTCTGACAGCTAATCCGGGTTCCGCGCACGAAGGTGATCGTGGAACCCGGCCGCTCCAAACCAATTTCCTTGGCGGTTGCAACCGCTTCTCCTATGCTCGCGGCAATTGCCATCCGGGACATGCATTGCCAAAGCTCTCACTGCCAGTGCGTCTCGCCCTTCTGGTCGCGGGAACCACGCTGCCGCTGATTCTTTTCGCGGCCGGCATCGTTTACAACAACTACGAACAGGACCGCAGCGACGCCAACCAGCGCGTCGGGGAAACCGTCCGCAGCATTCGCCTGGTGCTGGACGCCGAAATGCAGCGCATGACCGGTGCGCTGCAGGTCCTGTCGCTGACAAATGCGCTGCGTGATCGTGATTTCGACGGCTTCCGCCGTATCGCGCAAGGCTTTCTCGACCAATATGCCGAAGGTGGCGTCGTGTTGGTGGCGGATCGCGAAGGCCGCCAGGTATTCTCTTCCGTCACATCCGACAGTGCCAACCTGCCGCTACGCAACAATCGCGCGATCGTGGAAAAGGTCTTTGCGGAAAAGAAGCCGACCTACTCCAACCTGTTCACCGGTGCGGTCAAGAACCGCCTGATCGTGACGGTCGAGGTGCCGGTCATCCGCGACGGCGAGGTGATCTACGACATCTCGTTCAGCCCGCCGATCGAGATTTTCCAGAACATGATCGAGCAACAGCGTCCAAGCAAGGACTGGACGATCTCGATCTTCGACGGCGAAGGCATCAATTTCGCCCGCGTCCCGAACCCGCTGGATACGATGGGAAAGCGCGCATCGCCCTCGCTTTATGCCGAGTTGTTCCACGCCCCCGAAGCGACGTTTTCGTCGCTGTCGCTCGAGGGCGTGCCGCTGATCACCAGCGTGGTACGCTCCTCGCTCACGGGCTGGACGGTCGCTGCCGGCGTAGCGGAGAGTTCGCTGGTCGCGCCATTGTGGCGCAACCTCGCGATCGCGAGCGTGATTGGCGGCGTGCTGCTGATGATAGGCCTTGCCTTTGCGGTGCGGATGGCGACCACGATCGCCCGCGGCGCGATGCTGCATGATCTCCTGATCGAGGAGCTCAACCACCGCGTCAAGAACACGCTGGCGATCCTGCAGTCGATCGCGACGCAAACCTTCCGCAGCGCCAGCCGGGCCGAACGCGAGAAATTCGAAGGGAGGCTCGGAGCATTGGCGGAGGCGCATAACCTGCTGAGCCAGGAGAAATGGCAGGGCTCCGAGTTGCAGGATGTGGTCGCGGGGGTGCTGCGGCCCTATCTCCTCAACAGTCCGGAACGGATGCGGATGTTCGGACCGAAAGTCCCGCTGTCGCCGCGGCTCGCCGTGATCCTGTCGATGATCGTGCACGAGATCGCGACCAATGCCGCAAAATACGGCGCGCTGTCGAACGACACCGGCACTGTCGCACTGGACTGGGAAGTGCTCGAGGAAGGCGACGGACGCAAACTGCGGATGATCTGGACCGAGGCCGGCGGTCCCCTCGTAACGGCACCGGTGCAGCGCGGCTTCGGATCGCGGCTGATCGAGCGCAGCGCGCGCGACCAGCTCGGCGGCGAGGCCACCGTCGATTTTTTGCCCCGCGGCGTCGTCTACACGGTGAGTTGCGCGCTCGAAAGCGAGGGCTGACCGCGGCTGGATTCTATAATCGAGGCAATACCTTGGGCGGCCGATGCTACGGCCAAGCCGGGGATGTCGCGCTTGTTTGCTGATGACGCGGCCTCGCGCTTCTTGGCATATAGTTTGCTACGTTTAGGTCGAAACCTCAGGGGAAAGCAGACCATGTCGACGATCGCAGCACCGGTACCAGCAGAAGCACGCAAGCCGCTCTACACCTCTCTGTTCGTCCAGGTGCTGGTGGCGCTCGTGCTCGGGATTGTGCTCGGAATGGCCACGCCCGACTTCGCCGTCGGGCTCAAGATCTTTAGCGACGCCTTCCTGAAGCTGATCTCGATGATCGTGGCGCCGATCGTGTTCTGCGTCGTGGTGCATGGCATTGCCGGCGCCGGCGACCTGAAAAAGGTCGGACGGGTCGGCGTCAAGGCGCTGGTTTATTTCGAGGTCATGACCACGGTCGCCCTGGTGGTAGGCCTGCTGCTCGCCTATCTGTTCGGGCCCGGCCATGGCATGAATATCGACACCTCGACGCTCGATGCCAAGGCGCTCAGCAACTACGCCGACAATGCGCACAAGCTGCAGGGCGGCGGCATCGGCAGCTTCCTGATGAACATCATCCCGACCACCTCGTTCGACGCGCTGTCGCGCAACGACGTGCTGCAGGTTTTGTTCTTCGCGATCCTGTTCGGCACCAGCGTGGCCCTGGTGGGCGGCGAAAAGGCCGAAAAAATCACCTCCTTCATCGACGCCGTGTCGACCGTTCTGTTCCGCACGATGGGCCTGATCGTGCGCGTCGCACCGCTCGGCGTGCTCGGCGCCGTCGCCTACACCGTCGGGAAATACGGCGTCGGCTCGCTCAAGCAACTGCTGTCGCTAGTCGCCCTGTTCTACGTCTCGGTGGCGGTCTTCGTTTTCGGCGTGCTTGGCGGCGTGATGGCGCTGGCCGGGCTGAACATTCTCAAATTCCTGTCCTATCTGCGCGAGGAGTTGACGATCGTCCTCGCCACCGCCTCCTCCGATGCCGTGCTGCCGCAGATCATGCGCAAGCTGGAACGGATGGGCGTCAAGGATTCGGTCGTCGGCCTCGTGATCCCAACCGGCTACTCGTTCAACCTCGATGCGTTCTCGATCTATCTGACGCTGGCGGTGGTATTCATCGCGCAAGCCACCAACACGCCGCTGTCGTTCGGCGACCTGCTGCTGGTGCTCGGCGTCTCGCTGATCACGTCAAAGGGCGCGCATGGCGTGCCGGGTTCGGCGATCGTCATTCTGGCGGCGACGCTGAACGCGGTGCCCAGCATTCCTGCCATCGGCCTCGTGCTGGTGCTGTCGGTCGACTGGTTCATCGGCATGGCCCGCGCGCTCGGCAACCTGATCGGCAACTGCGTGGCGACCGTCGTCGTCGCGGCATGGGAAAACGATCTCGACCGCGACAAGGCGCGGCGCGTGCTCGACGGTGCCGAAGTGGTCGACGTCACGGCGGGCTGACAGGGCGCATCGGGCGGCAGCCTACCTCCGTAGTAGTACCGACAATGAGATGCTGGACGTCAGGTTGGCCCGGTGGGAGGATAGGCCAGCCGGCCAAAATAGTAAGTATGCTCTCAAAATCTGTGTCCATCTAACTCGCGGTGGTTGTGGTCTGGCCGATATTTTGGCAAATGTAGGTTGCGGGGTTTCGTCAATTTCACCCTGGGCGCCAACGGCCGATTCGAGCCGACAGCGCCGGTATCAGGATGCCTCCAATGCGCGTATGCGGTTGGCTCCATCCGGCAAACTCTCAAGACTCCTGTGGTTCTTACGGGAATTCACGAGTCGATACGGACTTAACGCAGTAACTACGGATGAATCCCTGACCTATTGTGCCGGGGCTTCTCGATCGAAGGGCGGTAAAACCAGAATGACTAGAGCAGCAGCAAAGAAGATGAAGCAACGCAGTGCCGGCAAACCCGACATTGAATTGGGCAAGCGGATTCGCCTGCGACGTGTGGAGCAGAAGATCTCGCAGGCAGAGCTCGGCGACAAACTCGGCGTCAGCTTCCAGCAGGTCCAGAAGTACGAGAAGGGCGTCAACCGCGTCGGCGCTGCCCGTTTGCAGCAAATCGCCACCGCGCTCGACGTGCCGGTAACGTTCTTCTACGACGGTGACGGCAAGGCGCGGGAAGTCGAAAGCCTGCTCTTCCTCGACAGCTCGTTCAGCCTGCGGTTGCTGCGCGCGTACAGCAAGATCAAGGACCAGACCGTTCAGCGTCAGCTGGTATCCTTGATGGAATCGATTGCCGCGAACGAGGCCTAGGCCTGTCGCGCCTGGATAGCAGCACCGCGGACCCGATCTATCGTTGCGACAGAATCGGCGGGTAGCCTGTTGCTGCGCCATGCCACATGTTGGTCCGGCCGGGACAAAACCAGTTTGTCGCCATCGTAGATGGCAGAGCCATCTGAGATGGCAGACTCCGGCCGTTCGACGTCAAGAATCCTGAGCGGTACGCCTCGGAGCCGTGCGGCGGCATCGAGCGCCGCGACGTCTTCTGTGGGATCGAACCGCAACAGCGTGAATTCCGGCCCCATCGCGTCGTAGAGCGAGCGGCCGTCCCTGCACCACAGATGCGGCGTGCGACAACCCGGCACCGTCGATGGCGTGTAGCTGTCCATCGTGTAGGCCGGATGGGCCGCACCGTCATAAGCGATGATCGGCGATTGATCGTAGTAAGTGCCGAAATTGAGTCCGGCGCAGGCATATTGCTGCACATTGATCTCGTAGGTGAGACGGCCGACCTCCCGTCTCGCGCGCTCGCCTTCTGGCCCCGCCTGCTCGATTTCGTCGGGCACCGAACCGCGGCGGCGAATTTCAGCTTCTGCATGCGACATCGCAAACCGCGAGACCTGGCTGGTGATCGGCCAGCGCTCCGCCTGGTAGGCGTCGAGAATGGCCGATGGCGCCCAGCCATTGAGATGGGCTGCCAGCAGCCATGACAGGTTCATGGCATCGGCAATGCCGGCATTCATGCCGTAGCCGGCATAAGGCACCCAGATATGGGCGGCGTCGCCAACGATGAAAGCGCAGCGGTCGCGAAACTTGTCGGCGATCAGCCGGCGTCCATACCAGTCTTCCTTCGAGATGATCTCGTAGCTGAAACCGTCTTCGACGCCGAGGATGGTCCGCAGGCAGGCATCGCGATCGACCTCGTCGAAATCGCCCTCGCCTGGCCTCATGTAATTGTGCACCAGCCAGCGCTCGCGACCATCGATCGCATAGACCATGCCCGAGCGGCGCGGATTGATCGAACCGGTGCCCCAGGCGGGCGCGCTGTGCTGGCGATCGATCAGCCCGGGCGCGCGGATGTAAGTCGACTGCACGCGCTGGATCACGGCATCGCCGGACAGTTCCGCGCCGATCGCCTTGCGAACGATCGAGCGCGCGCCGTCGCAACCGATCAGATAGCGGCAGTTCACGGGCGTGACGGCGCCGCTATCGAGGTCGCGCAGGTTGGCGCGCGCGCCATCGTCGGCGATCACGACGTCTTCGACCGTGGTGCGGTTGACGATGCGGATGCGCGACTGCGCGGCCGCATGTTCGAACAGGATCGGCTCCAGAAATATCTGGTTGATGCGGTGCGGCGGCTCCGGCGTCGGCCAGTTGCAGTCGGGGCCGTCGGTCGCCGTGAAACGGTCGCGCCGGCAGGGAATATGAATCCGCGTCAGCTCCTGACCGGTGAACGAGGTGCGGTAGCTGATGTCGTGCGGATAGTCTGCCGGCAATCCGGCATTGCGGACCTTGTCGGCAAGGCCGAGCCGCCGAAAAATCTCCATGGTGCGGGCGGCGACGTGATTGCATTTCGGCTCGGGCGGCGCGGCAGGTGCGCGCGTCTCCACCACGGTCACGGCGATACCACGCCAGGCGAGATCGATCGCCAGCGTGAGCCCGACCGGTCCGGCGCCAACGATCAGGACATCGGGATCATTCATGTCGTGCACGGCGTCGCGCCTGCGGGTCGAGTCATTTCAAGACTTCTTCTTGTTTCTTGTCGCTCTTGTTTTCTTGTGTGGTCGCGTCATTCGAGCTCGGCGCCGGAGTTCTTCACGATCACTGCCCAGCGCTCGATTTCGGTCTTGATGTAAGCGGCAAAACCATCCGGTGTCGAGGGCGGCAGCGGCTCCAGCGACATCGCCGTCAACTTGTCCCGGGTCGCGGGATCGGCCATCAGTTTGGCGATCTGCGCCGCCAGGCGGTCGACGATCGGACGCGGCGTGCCCGCCGGCGCCACCACGCCCTGCCAGGCGACCAGTTCAAAGCCGGGTAATCCTGCTTCGGCCAGCGTCGGAATGTCGGGCGCCGCGGCAACCCGCTTTGGCGTGGTGACGCCGAGCACCGTCACCTTGCCCTCGCGGATCTGCTGCAGCGCCGGCTGCAGATCCACCACCATGAACGGGATATGCCCCGCGATGACGTCGAGCATGGCCGGTACGCTGCCGCGATAGGGCACGTGTCGGATATCGATTCCCGCAGCCGACTTCAGCATCTCGGCGCCAAGATGTTGCGGACTGCCATTACCGGCCGAACCATAGGCCAGGCCCGGCTTCGATTTGGCGTAGGCAATAAACTCGGCCAGCGTCTTCACCGGAATCGCGGGATTGATGATCAGCGCAAAGGGAACACCGGCGACCAGCCCGATCGGCGCAAAATCCTTCGCGGGGTCGTAAGGCAGCTTCTTGTAGAGCGCCTTGTTGATGGCAAGCGTGGTCGAGGTCGCCATCAGCAGCGTGTAGCCATCGGGTTCGGATTTTGCGACCTGATCGGCGCCCAGCGTCGTGCCGGCACCCGGCTTGTTCTCTACGATCACGGTTGCATCGAGGCCGCTCTTGATCTGATCGGCAATCAACCGTCCGAGAAGATCGGTGGTCCCGCCGGCCGGATAGGGCACGATCATCTTGATGGTCCGGCCGGGATAGGCCGACTGAGCCAGGGCCGGCGAGCCCACGAGCCAGGCCAGCGCTCCGCCACTCCCTGCAAGGGCCTCCCGGCGCGTCAACCGCATGCCGCTCTCCCGATCGCGCTTTTCTTGCGCGCTTTTCTTGATTCCGTTGCGAACCAGCATAGCCGCCACGGCGACATATCAAAGGAGACAAAAGTCCAATCAGGGCGGTGGGAATATTTTTGGACATGAGCCTTCATTGGGGCCCTTCGGATTTGCGGCAGTGCAACAGCCGCAACCGAAATTTAATCCTAATGCAACTCTCACGGGGTAATCTTGCCGGATGCTTCGTGCAGCAGCTTTACCCGGCCAGTTCAGCCCGAACGGCCCGCTATTTCATTTCAACTCCGCGCATCGCGCGCATCCCAGCAAGCCTGACATTGGGGAAGTCTGACATGCCAAGAATGACCATCATTGCCATGGCCGCAATGCTCGTGGCCGGGCCGGCGTTTGCCCAAGGGGCCGGCACGACAGCGCCGCATCCAGCCGCACCCGCGGGGACGGCACCAGCCGCACATGCAGCGCCGGCCAAACCGGCCGTGGCCGTATCGACGCCGGAATCACGCTCGGCCGCGGCGCTGGCATTGTCGCATGAACCGACCTTCGACGAGGGTAGCGCGCAACGTATCCGCGAGGCCGCGCAGAGCTACGCGGATCTGGCGGTGCGCGGCGGATGGCCGACGATTCCGGCCGACGCGAAATTCGCAGCTGGCGTTCCGGGGCCGGATGACGATCTGTTGCGCAAGCGCCTGATCGTCAGCGGCGATCTCGCCGCCGACAAGGCAACCGGCGCCTATGACGATGTTCTCACTGAGGCCGTCAAGCGGTTCCAGGCCCGCCACGGCCTGGCGCTGACCGGGACGGTGACGCCGCGCACGCTGGCCGCGCTCAACGTGCCCGTCCAGAAGCGGATCAAGCAGCTCGAAGCCTCGCTGACGCGTCTCGAAAATATCAGCTTTCCGTTCGGCCAGCGCTATGTGGTCGTGAATATCCCGGCGACCTTTGCCGAGGCGATCGAGGACGACAAGGTGGTGCGCCGCTATCGCGTCATCGTCGGCAAGACCGAAAAGCCGTCGCCGACGCTGACCGCCGAAATCACCAGCGTCAATCTCAACCCGACCTGGACCGTGCCGTCGTCGATCGCCAAGAGCGAGATTTCCGCGCATATGCGCAAGGACCCGACCTACCTGTCGCGCATGCACATGGACGTGCTCGGCGCCAACGACGCGCCGCTCGATCCGCATTCGGTCGACTGGTCCGGCAACCACGTGCCGAATTTTACAGTGCGCCAGCAGTCCGGCACCTGGAACGCACTCGGCGCCGTCAAGATCGACATGCCGAATTCCTATTCGGTCTATATGCACGACACCAACCAGCGCAACCTGTTCAACGACGACTACCGCTTCGATTCACACGGCTGCTCGCGGGTCGACAATGTGCGCGACCTCGCGGCCTGGCTGTTGAAGGACCAGCCGCAATGGAACCGGGCGGCGATCGATGCCGCGATTGCGACCGGCGAGCGCCACGACGTCCGCGTCACCAAAAAGATTCCAGTGGCCTGGATCTACCTCACGGCCTGGATGACCAAGGACCAGACCGTGCAGTTCCGCAACGACATCTACGCGCAGGACGAGCAGTTGCTGGAAGCGACCGCGGAGGAAGCGGCCTTTTTCAACAAGGCGAGCTCACATCCGCTGACGGCGCATATGACGCAGTGATTTCTGCTAGGGAATAATGATGGCCGGGCCCACAGTGGCCCGGCTGTGCAGTTCCTCATGCGCGCGCCTGATATCCTTCAGCGCGTAAGAGCGGTTGACCTCGGCGCGAACCTTGCCTGACATGACAGCGTCGAAGAACGCCGCGGCGGCAGCCCCGCGTTTGGCGATCCAGGTGCGCAGCGTCGGTCGCGTCACGATGATGGATTTGCGATGCAGCAGTTGCAGGTCGAAGGCGCCGACATTGCCGGACGCCGTACCGTAGCTGATCACCATGCCCATGGGTCTCACGCAATCCAGCGATTTCAGGAACGCCGATTTGCCGACACCGTCATAGATCACGTCGGCCCCGACGCCCCCGGTCAGTTCCATGGTGCGATCCGCGAAATCCTCGCGGCTGTAGACGATCACGTCGCTGCAGCCGTGCGCCCGCGCGATTTCGACCTTGCTGTCGGCCCCTACCGTGCCGATCACCCGCGCACCGAGCGCCTTCGCCCATTGTCCGAGCAACAGCCCCATGCCGCCCGCCGCAGCATGCACCAGCGCGGTATCGCCGGGCTTTATCTTGTAGAGCCGCCGCACCAGGTATTCCGCCGTCAGGCCGCGCAACAACGCCGCGGCCGCCACCTGGTCGGAAATCCCCGGCGGTAAAAGCAATAACTTGTCGGCGGGCACGACACGCCGCTCGGCATAGGCGCCGGGATGAATATAGGCGACCCGATCACCCGCCTTGAAGCCGGAAACGCCGGGGCCTGTGGCCTCGATCACGCCGGCGCCCTGCCCGCCCAGTACGATCGGCAGGTTACCCGCATCATGTGGCCCCGCCTCGCCTTCGCGCTGATAGGTATCGGCGAAATTCAGACCGATCGCGGTCTGCTTCAACAGCACCTCGCCGGGACCGGGATCGCGCAGATCCACCTCTTCATATTGCAGCACTTCGGGCCCGCCATGGCGGTGGATACGAACGGCAGCGGTCTTCATCATCAGGACTTTCGATTTCCGAGATTGGCGATCAGGTCGGCGAACACGCGGCCGCCGAACAGAATGTGCTCGCGCATCAAATGCTGCGCCTGTGCGTCGTCGCCGCTCTTGATCGCTTCCATGACGCGCGCGTGCTCCTGGAACGACGCCTTCAGCCGCGCCGGCTGATAGAGGCTGGAGCGGTGATAGAAACGCATCCGCAGCCGCGTCGCGCGGATCTGTTCGGCGAGGAATTCGTTGCGCGATCCCTCATAAATCGCCGCATGAAACGCGGAGTTGTTCTTGATGTAAGCGGGGCTGTCCAGCCGCTTGACCGCGGCCTGCGACGCCAGATGCAATTTGGTGAGCTGCGCCTTCTCGGCCACTGACATCCGCCGCGCCGCGAGGCCAGCCGCTTCCGCTTCCAGCGCGGTCAGCACTTCGACCATGCCGATGGCGAGTTGCGGCGACACGCTGGAGACCACCGCACCCTGCCGCGGCACCAGCCGCACGATTCCGGCGGCCGCCAGTTGCAGCAAGGCTTCGCGCGCCGGTGTGCGTGACACCTCGAACCGCTCCGCCAATGTCTGTTCGTCGAGTCTGTCGCCCGGCGCCAGCCGGCCGTGCTCGATATCGTCCTCGAGCTCCTTACGCAGGGCATCGCTGGTTCTGACGCGCATCTAAGAGGTTCCCCTATGTATACATAGAAGAGCATTGCGCACACATTAAATCAATGCTGAAATGGCTTTCGAAGACGCCCGAGAGCGTCGGCCCGCAGGGAACGCCTATGCCGATCGACCGAAGAAACTTTCTGACCGGAACCGCCGTCGCCCTGATGGGCTTGCGGCCCGCCTCCGCGCAGGCCGACTACATCGCCGAGCTCTACGCCAAGGCCAAGCAGGAAGGCGAATTGACCTGGTACAGCGTGTACTGGCCGTCGGACCGTTCCGAGAAGCATGGCGCGATCTTCAGCAAGGCTTTCCCTGGCGTGAAAGTGAATGTGGTGCGGTCGACGGCGCAGGTCGCCTATCAACGGCTGAGCCAGGACCTGCAAGCCAACGCCGCCAACTGCGACGTGTTCGCCACCACAGACATGGGACAGTACGTGGCGTTGAAGGACCGCGGCGTGTTGTTGCCGTACAAGATGCGGTCGATAGACCAGATCGACAGCCGGTTTCACGGCGTCGATCCCGATGACGCCTACCAGATCGTCAACGCGACCACAGTTGGGTTGGCCTACAACACCAACAAGCTGAAGCCGGAGCAGGCGCCGAAAAGCTGGAAGGAATTCATCGATCCGAAATGGAAGGGCCAGTCGGTGGTCGGCCATCCCGGATTCTCCGGCTTCGTCGGCACCTGGGTGGTGCAGATGAACAAGCTCTACGGCTGGGATTATTTCGAACAACTGGCGGCGCTGAAGCCGCATGTCGGCCGCTCCATCATCGACACCGTCACGGTGCAGGTGTCGGGCGAGCGCAGCATCGGCGCCAGCCCGTCCGCGCTGGTGCTGCGCAATGCCGCACAGGGCAATCCGATTGCGGTATCGTACCCTGAGGAAGGCTCGGTATTGATGATCTCGGGCTCAGCCATCCTGAAGAACAGCAAGCATCCCAACGCCGCAAAACTGTTCATGGAGTTTCTGTATTCCTCGGAAACCGCGGCCGAGGATATCGAGGAATTCGGCGTGCCGCTGCGCCGCGATACGATACTGCCCGCCGGTTTCAAGAAGCTCGACGACTTGAAGACCATCCGCCCGACGATTGCCGAAATCATCAAGGGCATTCCCGAACTCACCGAAAAATGGCGCGACACCTTCGGCGTCTGAGCCATTCCCCGAATTGTACGGAGTATCCACATGATCGTTCTTCATCACGGCTGGCGTTCGAGCGCGTCGCGCCGCGTCCGGCTGTGCCTCGAGGAAAAGGGCCTCGCCTATGAAGGCCATGTCGTCGACATGGCGAACCTGGAGCATCACTCGCCGGCATACCTGAAGATCAATCCGCTCGGCGTGATCCCGACCATGATTCATGACGGCCAGCCGCTGCACGAGAGCGGCACGATCTGCGAATTTCTCGACGAGACTTATCCCGATCCGCCGCTGCGGCCGGATACGCCCTACCAGCGCGCCGAGATGCGCAACTGGATCCGGCATATCGACGCCCTGATCGGCAACCTCATCATCTTCAACTGGCGCCATCATCTGCAGAAGACGGCGTCGCAATGGACCGACGCGGAACTGGCCGAGAAGCTGAAGAACATTCCGAGCAAGGAGCGCCAGGAAGCTTGGCTGCGGGTGGCACGAAAGCCCTATACCGAGGAAGAGCGCGACGCCGCGCGGACCAAGCTGGTCACGCAACTCCTGGACAAAATGGAGGCCGCGCTGAAGCCGTCCGGCTGGATGGTCGGTAAGGCCTATTCGATCGCCGACATCGCCGCGGTGCCGTTCGTCAAACGGCTCGACGAGGAGATCTCGCCTGACGAAGTCGAGGCCAAGAAACATCCCCGCGTCAACGAATGGTGGACTAAAATACAGGCGCGGCCTGCCTTCGCACGTGCGAAATTCGACCCGTTCATCACCACCGTCTGATTAGCAGACCGCATCCTCTTCAACTCCGAAAGCTGATCCCATGCTCGACGTTCCCAAGAACAACGAAAAGAACAACGAAAAGAACAACGAAAAATCCTACGCCGACGGCAAGATCCTGCAGGGCGTCACCGACGGCGTCGGCGTCATCACCTTCAACAATCCCGCGAAGCGCAACGCGATGTCGCTGGATATGTGGGAAGGGCTCGGCAGCGCGCTGATCGAGCTGCGCGACAACGATGACGTCCGCGTCGTGATCATGGTCGGGGCCGGCGACAAGGCGTTCGTGTCGGGCGCCGATATCAGCCAGTTCGAAAACGTCCGGCACAATGCAGCGGCATCGGAAGAATACTCGAAGAAGAGCGAAGCCCAGCGCGCATTGCTGGCGAATTATCCGAAACCGATCATCGCCTGCATCAGGGGTTTCTGCCTCGGCGGCGGCATGCAGGTAGCGATGGCGGCCGACATCCGCATCGCCAGCGACAACAGTCAGTTCGGCATTCCCGCCGCCAAGCTCGGCATCGCCTATGGCTACGACGGCTTGCGTCACCTGGTCTCGCTGGTCGGGCCATCATGGGCGCGGCTGATCATGTATACGGGTATGAAGATCGATTCCGCGGAAGCGTTGCGGATTGGCCTCGTCGATCGCGTTTCACCCGATGCCGAACTGTGGAACGCGACCATGGAGATCGCGCGCACGATTTCCGGCAACGCGCCGCTGGCGATCAAGGCCGCCAAGATCACCATCGCGCAGGTGATCAAGGATCCCGACAAGCGCGACATGAACGCGATCAAGCAGGTCGGCACCGACTGCATGGACTCTTCAGATTTCCGCGAAGGCCGTCAGGCCTTCATGGAAAAGCGCAAGCCGAAATTTACCGGCCGGTAAATGGCGGTACTGGGGATAGAGGGTGGCCACAGCACTGTCGTAACAAAAGTTGCGGCCGCGCTTCGGAGTGCCTTAAACCCGACGACGCTGGTGGCGCTGCTGCTGGCGGCCGTGCTGGTGTTCCTGGTCGCCAATCCGCTGTTCCAGCTGGTCAAGGACAGTTTCACCAACGCCCGCGACCACAGTTTTACCTTCGCCAACTACCTCACCGCCTTCGGCCGGCCGCGCTACGTTCAGGCGCTGATCAATTCGGTGGAACTCGGCGCGGTCGCAGCGCTGTTCGCCAGCGTCATTGCGGTGCCGCTGGCCTGGGGCGTCTCGCGCACCGACATGCCCGGCCGCGGTTTTGTGCATGTGATGGTGCTGGCCTCATTCCTGATCCCGCCCTTTGTCGGCGCCATCGGCTGGATCCTGCTTGGCGGCCCCAATGCCGGCTGGATCAACAAGGCATGGATGGCCGTGACCGGCGCGCCGGCGGGCCCGTTCAACATCTTCACCTTCTGGGGACTGGCGCTGGTCACCGCGCTGTATTCGTTTCCGCTGATTTATGTTTTCACCAAATCCGCGCTCGACCTGATCTCGACCGAGATGGAAGAGGCCGCCGCCATCCTCGGCGCCGGCCCGGCGCAGACGACGTTCCGCGTCACCCTGCCGCTGGCGTTGCCGGCAATCCTCGGTTCGGTGTTCCTGGTGTTCCTCGAAGTGCTCGGCCTCTACGGCACGCCCGCGCTGATCGCGATCCCCGCCGGCTTCAACGTCGTGACCACGCAGCTCGCGGCGTTCTTCGAAAATCCCGTGAGAGTCGAGGTCGCCGCGGCGTTCTCGATGCCGATGGTCGGCATCACGATTGCGCTGTTGTGGGTGCAACGCCGGCTGCTGGCGCGCAAAAGCTATGTCACCGTCGGCGGCAAGGGCGGCCACCGCGAGCCAATGGCGCTGGGCGCCTTCCGCTGGGTGATGTTCGCCTATGCAATGGCGATTGCCGGCCTGTCGGTGTTCATGCCGCTGTTCATTATCCTGCAGACCTCGTTCAGCAAGGCCTGGGCGCTGCCGATGTCGGCAACCAATTTCACCTTCCATAATTTCCGTGAGGTGCTGTTCGACCAGGTGACGGTGCGGCAGGCGCTGTTCAACACCTTCCAATACGCCATCATCACCGCGACCATCTGCACCTTCCTGGGCTTCGCCGTCGCCTATATCTCGCAGCGCAAGCTGCTGCCCTATTCCCACCTGCTGGCGAGCATCACGCTGGCGCCGTTTGCGGTGCCCGGCATCGTGCTCGCGATCTGCTTCTACGCCGCCTACGCGCCGCCGCCGTTCGCGCTGTACGGCCTCGGCGCGCTGGTCGTGATCGCCTTCGTCACGCGCTTTTTGCCGATCGCCTTCACCAACTCCAATTCGGCGATCCAGGGCCTGCACCCCGAACTGGAAGAAGCCGTACGGATCGCCGGCGGCAACCAGGCCCGCGCGCTGTGGCTGGTGGTGGTGCCGATCCTGAAGAAATCGCTGTTCGGAAGCTGGCTCTTGATCTTCATCATCGGTACCCGCGAATTGTCGACCGCGATGTTCCTGTCGGGACCGCAGACCCGGGTGGTCTCGGTGCTGACGCTGGAACTGAGCGAACAGGGTTCGTACGAAATGCTTTCCGCGATCTCGGTGCTGTTGCTTATCGTTACCGGGGTCATGACGTTGGTGGGAACGATCATCCTTGGCCGGGACTTCATGCTGAGGCGAAACTGATGGACAAGTTGCAACTCAACGGCCTCACCAAGAAGTTCGGCGATCTCGTCGTCGTCGACGACCTCCATCTGACGCTGCGTGCGGGCGAGTTCGTTTCGCTGCTGGGACCGTCCGGCTGCGGCAAGACCACGACGCTGCGGATGATCGCGGGCTTTGTGACGCCGACTGCAGGCACTGTCGAGATGGACGGCAGTCAGATGTCGTCGGCGACATCTTCGTTACCGCCGGAAAAGCGGCGGATGTCGATGATCTTCCAGAGCTACGCGCTGTGGCCGAACATGACGGTGGAGCAGAACGTTGCTTTCGGCCTCAAGATGCGCAAGGTCGCCAAGGACGAAGCCAAACGTCGCGTCGCACAGATCCTCGACGTGGTCCAGCTCGGCCACCTCGCCGCGCGTTATCCCAACGAACTCTCCGGCGGCCAGCAGCAGCGGGTGTCGCTGGCCCGGGCGCTGGTGGTGAAGCCGGAAATTCTGCTACTCGACGAACCGCTGTCGAACCTCGACGCCAACCTGCGCGAGGAGATGCGCGGCGAGATCCGCCGCCTGCACAATGAATTCGGCATCACCTCGATCTACGTCACCCACGACCAGTCGGAGGCGATGACGACGTCCGACCGTATCGCCGTCATGAACAAGGGCCGCATCGAGCAAATCGACGATCCCCTGACGCTTTATACACGGCCGAAGACACGCTATGTCGCCGAATTCATCGGGCGCTCCAACATTCTCGACGGCAAGCCGAATGGGTCGAGCGTCGCCTTCAACGGCTTCGAAGTCGCCTCTGCGCGGCTTGGCTGCAGCGGGCCGATCAAGACCACCGAATTCTCGCTGCGTTCACAGAACCTGGCGCTGCATGCCGCCTGCCCCAACGGCGACTGCGTCATCCTGCCCGGTAGTATTATCGAGCGCGCCTTTCTCGGCGAGAGCTGGGACTACGCGTTCCGCGCCGAGACCGGCGATCTCAAGGTGCGCGTGATGTCGCCGCCAGTCAGCGTTTTCAACGTCGGCCAGAAAGTCTGGCTGGAGATCAACCCGTCGCACATCATCCCGATCCAGGACGACCAACATGCATAAGCCCGTCGATAAAGCCGACCACGCCGCGCCGCAGGACCAATCTTCCCGGTTGCCGCTGTCGCGGTTCAAGGTGCTCGATTTGACCCTGGCGCGCGCCGGCCCGTCCTGCGTCCGTACGCTGGCCGATTGGGGCGCCGACGTGATCCGCGTCGAACCACCGCCGGAAGCCGCTGAAGCCAGCGAAGTCGTCGGCCGCCGCGATGGTTCGGACTTCCAGAACCTGCACCGCAACAAGCGCGCCATCACGCTGAACCTGAAGACCGACGAAGGCCGCGAGGTCTTCATGCGGCTGGCCGAGAAGGCCGACGTCATCGTCGAGAACATGCGCCCCAGCGTCGCCAAGCGCCTTGGCGTCGATTTCGAGTCGGTGCGCAAGCGCAACCCGCGGATCGTCTATGGCAGCATTTCCGGCTTCGGCCAGTACGGCCCGTATGCCGAGCGGCCCTCGATCGACCAGATCGCGCAGGGCATGACCGGCATCATGTCGGTCACGGGATTTCCGGGCCAGGGCCCGCTGCGCGTCGGCGTCGCCGTCACCGACGTCATGGCGGGCGCGTTTCTGGCGCAGGGCGTTCTCATTGCGCTGCTCGACCGCGAAGTGTCGGGCGAAGGCCGCTGGGTCCAGACCTCGCTGCTGGAAGCCGGCATCACGCTGATGGATTTTCAGGCGACGCGCTGGACCATGGACAAGAAGGTGCCGCCGCAGGAAGGCAACCACCATCCGACCAACACCCCGATGGGACTGTTCCCGACCGCCGACGGCTTCCTCAATCTCGCCGCCACCAGCAACAAGAACTTCGCGAAATTCTGCAAACTGATCGATCGGGAGAAGATGGGCGCCGATCCGCGTTTTGCTACAGCCGGCTTGCGCTCGCGAAACAGAGAAGCATTGAACGAGTTGATCACCGCCGCTTTGCGCGCGCGGTCCAGCCGTGAATGGTTCGAGATCATGGTCGCCGAGGGCCTACCCTGCGGCCCGGTCTATAACGTCAAGGACGTCTTTGCCGATCCGCAGGTCCAGGAGTTGCGGATCAAGCGGCCCGTCACCCATCCGCGCCTCGGCGAGATCGACCTGATCGCGCAGCCCTGCGAAATCACCGGCTTCGATCGCAACTTGCGATCCGCCACCCCTGATCTCGGCGAGCACAACGATGAAGTGTTGCGCTCGCTGGGTTATGACGACGAAGGCATCGAGAAGCTGAAGGCGGCGAAGGCGATTTGAGGCGGCAGCGATTCAACGGAACAGGTCTGATCCGATTAATATGGCCTCAGAGAGAAGCGCAAGGCCCGTCGCGATAACCATGATCCAAACAAGTATTTTGACCCATCTAGGCATGGCGTTTCTGACCACTACAGCGCCGCCAGCACGGCCCTGGCGATATCGTTGGTGCCGTTGCTGCCGCCGAATTCCATCGGCTTGATGCCGCCGGCATAGGCCTTGTCGACGGCGCGCTCGATGCGCTCGCCGGCTTCCGCCGCGCTTTCGAGGCCGTGCTTGTCGGCCAGCCAATCCAGCATCATCGCCGCCGACAGGATCATGCCGGTCGGGTTGGCCTTGCCCTGCCCCATGATATCGGGCGCGGTACCGTGGCAAGGCTGGAACACGGCGTGACGGTCGCCGATATCGGCCGACGGCGCCATGCCGAGGCCACCGATCAGGCCGGCGGCTAGGTCGGAGAGAATATCGCCGAACATGTTCTCGGTGACCGTGACGTCGAAATCCCAGGGACGCTTCACCAGCATCAGCGCGCAGGCGTCGACATAGAGCCGGTCGGCTTTGACGCCGGGATGACGCTTGGCCGCCTCGTCGAACATCTCGCGAAAAAACGCAAACGCCCTGAACACGTTGGCCTTGTCGACACAGGTCAACCCGCCGTTGGTGCGGCCGCGCGCCTTGCGGCGTTCGGCCAGACGGAACGAGAATTCGAACAGCCGCTCGGAGGTCTTGCGCGTGATGACCAGCGTCTCGCGCGCCTCGGTATCGGTGACAACACCCTTGCCCATCGAAGCGAACAGACCTTCGGTGGATTCCCTGATCAGGACAAAATCGATGCCGCGCTGGTCGGCACCGACGATCGGGCTCGGTACGCCCGGAACGAGCCGCGCCGGCCGTACGCCGGCATAAAGATCGAAATGAAAACGCAGTTCGATCTGCGGAGCGATCTCGGTGTTGTCGGGGTAGCGCACCGACGGCAGGCCGCAGGCGCCGAGCAGGATCGCGTCCGCCTCCTCGCACAGCTTGATCGTGCTGTCCGGCATCGACTTGCCGGTCGCGAGATAATTGTTGGCGCCGGCGGGCGCCTCGGTGAAGCGGAACTTCAGGTCCGTGGTCGCTTCAATCTTGCGCAAAACTTCGATCGCCGGCGCCATGACCTCCGGGCCGATGCCGTCGCCGCCGAGCACGGCGATGTGGAGCGCGCTATTTGCGGGCATGGAAGATTCCTGGCTCGAACGAGGTTTTTAGGCTCGTCATGCCCGGGCTTGTCCCGGGCATCCACGTCTTTGCTGCGCATCGGCAAGAAAGACGTGGATGGCCGGGACAAGCCCGGCCATGACGGAGGGACAGAGCACCTACGGTGTGAGCACCGCGCGGCCGACCAGCTTGCCCTTGTGCAAATCGTTCAACGCTTCATTGGCTTTCGCAAGCGGCATCGTCGTCACCGGGATCGGCGCGATCTTCTTGCTTCGCACCAGATCGAGCAATTCCTGGGTTTCGCGCAGGTTGCCGACATAGCTGCCCTGGATCGTGATCGCCTTGATCGGAATCAGCGGCAACGCCCAGGTCGCACCGCCGCCGAACAGACCAACGATCACGAGCTTGCCGCCCTTGGCGAGGCAGTCGAAGCCGAGTTGCGTGGTGGCGGCGTTGCCGACCAGATCGATCACGGCGCGGATCGGGCCGCCGGCCTTCTTGGCAAGCTGTTCCAGCGCGTCGGGTGCCTTGCCGTCGACGGTGGCGAGCGCACCGGCGGCCTCAGCCGCCTCGCGCTTGCGGGCGTCGATATCGACGACGATGGCACCCTTGCCGCCCATCGCCTTCAGCAGCGACAGCGCCATCAGGCCCAGCCCGCCGGCGCCAAAGATGACGATTGGCGAGTTCAGGGCGAATTCGACCTTCTTGATCGCGCTGTAGGTGGTGACGCCGGAGCAGGCATAGGGCGCGGCGGTGACGGGATCGAGGCCGTTCAGGTTCAACAGATACTTCGGATGCGGCACGGTCATGTGATCGGCATAACCGCCGTCGCAATAGACGCCGAGCGAATTCGGCTTGATGGCGCACATGTTCTCGTCGCCGCCGACGCAGGTCTCGCACTTGCCGCAGCCGAGCCACGGATAGGCCAGCGCGATGTCACCGGCCTTGAGCCCACCCTTGTCGGATTCCTTGACATCGGGTCCGAACGCCAGGATCTCGCCGACCGTCTCGTGCCCCATCGTGCGCGGCAGCGACACACCGCGATCCTTTAGCGACAGCGGCTTGCGGCCATGGCCGAGATCATAACCGCCTTCCCAGATGTGCAGGTCGCTATGGCAGACGCCGGCGGCCTTCACCTTGATCAGCACCTGCGTGCCGGTCGGCTGCGGCGTCGGCTGGTCCACCTCTTTCAGGGGGGCATTGAACTCGGCGACCTGGAAACTCTTCATCGCTTCTCTCCCGTAAGTCTTGTTATTGAAGGCATTCTTGTTCTTGAAGACATTCTTGTTCTTGAAGGCATTGTTGAGGCGGACCTTGCCACGTCCGCCCATGCGAGACAAACGGCGGACGGCCGCCTTTCGATATTCAGATCAGGGGATGATGGCAAGCCACGAGCTGGCCAGGCGCCACCGTGCGCAGTTCCGGCATCTCGGCGCTGCATTGCGCGTCCGCGCGCGGACAGCGGGTACGAAAACGGCATCCCGAGGGCGGCGCAATCGGCGATGGCGGTTCGCCAACCGGAACGGTTTCGGTGGGGCGGACATCCGGATCGGGCACCGGGATAGCCTCGATCAAGAGCGCGGTATAGGGATGCGCCGGCTTGGCGAACAGCTGCTCGGACGGACCGACTTCGCAGAGACGGCCGAGATACATCACCGCGACACGGTCGCTGACCGCCTTCACAACAGCCAGGTCGTGCGCAATGAACAGCAGCGTCAATCCATAGCGCGCCTTCATCTCTTCCAGCAGATTGAGGATCTGGGCGCGAATCGAAACGTCAAGCGCGGAGACCGGCTCGTCGCAGATGATGAATTCGGGGTTGAGCACCAGCGCGCGGGCGATGCAGATGCGCTGGCATTGCCCGCCGGAAAACTCGTGCGGAAGACGCCCGACCACCAGCGCCGGATCGAGGCCGACGGCGCTGAGCACTTCATCGACGAGCTGCTTTCGCTTCGTGGGATCCTTGACGCCTGAAATCACCAGCGGCTCGGCGACGATATCGCCGATCCGCCGCCGCGGGTTCAACGAGGCGATCGGATCCTGGAAGATCAGTTGCACGCGCCGGCGCATCAGCCGCAAGGTATCGCCCTGCATCACCGTGAGGTCCTGGCCGTCGAACAACACCTTTCCGGAAGTCGGCCGGCGCAACTGCAACACCGCGCGGCCGAGCGTCGACTTGCCGCAACCGGACTCGCCGACCAGCCCCAGCGTTTCGCCGCGGGCGATCTGCAGGCTGACACCGGAGACGGCATGCACGGTCCTGGCGCCGACGGGATATTCGACGACGAGATTGTTGACTTCGAGCAGCGGGTCTTTTGGTGCGGTCTGTTGCATCATGCGCTAACACCCGCGTGGCTCTCGATCGGGTGGAAGCAGGCGTATTGATGCTCAGGCGTCTCCGCTTCCGCCAGATCAGGCTTTTCGCTGTGACAACGCGCGACCGCATAGCGACAGCGCGGCGAGAACGAGCAGCCTTTCAGCGGCCGGGTCGGATCCGGCGGCCGCCCCGAGATTGCCGGCAGCGGCGTATGCGGCGCGGCATCGATCCGCGGCAACGCTGCGAGTAACGCCTCAGTGTAGGGCATCCGCATTCTCTTGAACAGCGCCGGCGTCGGCGCACGCGCGACCACGCGGCCGGCATACATCACGGCGACCTCGTCGGTACGGCCGGCAACGACACCGAGGTCATGGGTGATCAGGATCATCGCCATATGGCGGCGGCGCTGCTCCCGCGCCAACAGGTCGAGAATCTGTGCCTGGATGGTGACGTCGAGGGCGGTAGTCGGCTCATCCGCGATCAGCAGCTTCGGTTCGCAGGACAGCGCGATCGCAATCGCCACCCGCTGCCGCATGCCGCCGGAAAGCTGATGCGGGTATTGCGTCAGCCGCTGCTCGGGCGCGGGAATACCGACCGCCGCAAGCAATTCGACGCTGCGCCTGGTGGCTGTGGCCTGGTCGAGTTCGAGATGCTCCTGCAGCGTCTCGATCAATTGCGTGCCGATCGTCAGCACCGGATTGAGCGAGGTCATCGGGTCCTGAAACACCACCGCCAGCGAGCGGCCGCGCAGCTTGCGCAGCTTCTCGGGCGAAAGCTGTAGGAGATCCTGGCCGTCGAACATCACGCGGCCGGAGAGTTTTGCCTTCTTCGGCAGCAATTGCAGGATCGCCCGCGACAGCATGGTCTTGCCGCAGCCGGATTCGCCGACCACGCCGAGCGTTCGTCCGGCGCCGACGGTGAGATTGACATGGTCCACCGCGCGCAGATTGCCGCGCGGCGTCGGCAACTCGACGGCCACATTCTCGACGGAAAGCAAGGGCGCCTCGCTCACAGCGCGCCCTGCCTGGGATCGGTGAGTGCCCGCAGCGTGTCGCCGACGAGGTTAAAGGACAGCACGGTCAGAAACATCGCAATGGCCGGCAGGAACGCCAGCCGTGGCGCCACTTCGAGGCTTTCACGTCCCTCCCCGATCATGCTGCCCCAGCTCGAGATCGGCGGCGGCACGCCGAGCCCCAGGAACGACAACGCGCCCTCGACCACGATGGTGACGGCTACGCCGAGCAGGAAGAAGGCGAGCAGCGGCAGCAGCACGTTCGGCAGCAATTCGCGCAGCAGGATTCGCGCATGCGTGGCGCCGAGCGCTTGCGCCGCGATGACGAACTCGCGCCGCGCCAATGTCAGCGTCGATGCGCGCGCCACCCGCATGAAGGCGGGAACGCCGAGCACGCCGAGGATGCAGGTCAGATTGAAGATCGACTGGCCGAGAAAGGCCGTCACCGCGAGCGCCAGGATCAGCGGCGGGAATGCCAGCAGTACATCCATACTGCCGACCACCAGCGACTCGAACCGGCCTCGGAAATAGCCCGCGAGCATGCCGAGCGCGCCGCCGATAGTGACCCCGATAATCGGCGCGCAGATACCGACGACCAGCGAGATCCGCGCGCCGTAAATCAACCGGGCCAGTTCGTCGCGGCCGAGGCCGTCGGTGCCAAGCCAATGCTCCATCGAAAACGGCGCCCGCCGCTCCAGCATGTCCATGTCGGTTGGGCTCGGCAGCGGCAGCACATTGGCGAAGATCGCGACCGCGAACATCAAGGTCATCCAGCCGATCGCAAACCAGAACAGCAACCCCAGCCGCCGCCCGCGCCGGGTCGGCAGAGCCGAAACACTCTCGTCGAGGCTAAGTTCAAGCGTGGCCATGACGGATCCTGGGGTCGAGGATGGCGTAGAGCAGATCGACAATGAAGTTCATCACCACGAAGCCGGCGGCCACCAGCAGCACCACGCCCTGCAGGATGATGAGATCGCGCGTGTAGATCGCGCCGACCAGCAGCCGGCCGATCCCCGGCAATGCGAAGATGGTCTCGACGATCACCGTGCCGCCGATCAACCGCCCGATGTTGATTCCGGTGATCGTCACCAGCGTCAGCGACGAAGGTTTCAGCGCATGCACGAACAGGATGCGCGACGCCGTCAGGCCCTTGGCCTTGGCGAGCGCGATATAGTCTTCCTGCAGGGTTGCGATCATGTCCGAACGCAGCACACGCATGATGCCCGGCCATTCCGCGAGCGCCAGCGTGAGCGCAGGCAAAACCATGAAGCGCAGATTCGCGGCCGGATCCTCGGCGAACGGCACGTAGCCGGTCGCCGGCAACCAGCGCAGCTCGACCGCGAACAGATAGATCAGCAAGATCGCCGACAAAAACGCCGGCAAGGACAGCATCGCGAAGGCGCTGCCGGTCATGAAGCGGTCGAACGCGCTGCCGCTGCGGGCCGCGCAGACGATCGCCAGGGGAACGCCGATGGCGAGGCCGATGATCTCGGCCATGATCATCAGTTCGATCGAGACCGGAATCCGCTCGGCCACTGCCTGCAGCACGGTCTGGCCGGTACGGAACGAGCGTCCGAAATCGCCCTGCAGGATGTTTCCGAGCCAGCCGAAATAGCGGATCCAGATCGGCTGATCGAGCCCCATGTCATGGCGCAGCGCCGCGACCTTCTCCGGCGTCGCCTGATCGCCGAGGATCACGTAAGCGAGATCGCCCGGCAGCAGCGACGCGATGAAGAAGGTCAACAGCGATACGGCGATCAGGACCGGTATCAGATACAGCAGCCTGCGCGCGACAAAGAACAGCATGGAGGATTATTCCATCCAGACGTGGGACACGTCGATCACCCCGCTGTACATCTTCGGCAAGCCTTTCAGCTTGGAGGTTGAGATCGCGTAGTAGGTGTTCTGGAACGTCCAGAACCAAATCGCCTCCTTGTTGATGAGACGACTGATTGCGCAATAATCCTCGGTACGTTTTGCGGGGTCGGCAGTGGTGCGCGCGTGCTCCAGCAATTGGTCCAGTTCTGGATTGGAATAATTGGCGAGCGCGACCGGGCTGCCGGTGTGGAAGTTGGCGTACATCTGAACATCGGGATCGGCGAGATCGACGATCCGCCACGGCGTCAACTGGAACTGGCGCATGAAGGCGCGCGGCACCACGGTGGCCTGATCGATCTGCTCGATCTCCATGTTGGCACCGGCGCGCTTCCAGAACTGCTGCAGCACCTGCCCGACGTTCCGGCCGCGCGGAGTCGCGGTCACGATCATCTTGAAGTCGACCGGCTTGCCGTAGTCCTTGAGCAGTGCTTTGGCCTTCTCAATATCTTCCGGTAGCGCGCCATCGTCCTTGCATTTGACCCACGAACCGTCGCCGTAGGGGTTGGTGGTCGGCCGCGCCAGGCCGTTGGTGATCGCCTGCGACATCTTCTTGCGGTCGAGCGCCATCACCAGCGCCTGGCGCACGCGAACGTCGTCGAACGGCGCCACCTTGGTGTTGAAGGCATAGACCGCGGCGCCTGACCCGGCATAGGTATGCACCGTCATCTTCGGATCTTTTTGCGCCTTCTGAATATTGTCGGCGTCGTATTCGTCGTCCCAGACGATATCGGCCTCTCCGGATTGCAGGCTGGCGAACCGCGATTGCGCGTCCGGCAACGGCTTGAGGATAATTCGATCGAGGTAAACCTTGTCCTTGTTCCAGTAATCCGGATTCCTTTCCAGAACCAGGCGGTCGCCCGCCGTCCATGACTTCAGGATATAGGGACCGGTGCCGACCGGATTGCGATTGTAGTCGTCACCCTTGGTCTTCCATGCCGTCGGCGACTGCACGGAGTTGTTCGAACTCTGAATGGTCAGGATCGACGGAAAATTCACCGACGGATCGGTCAGGTTGTAGACCACCGTGTATTCGTCGGACGCCTGCACGTCCTTGACCGCGGCAAGATAGAAGGCGCAGCGGCATTTGTTGGCCGGATCTTTCTGGCGGTCGAAGTTGGCCTTGAAAGCTTCGGCATTGAACGGCGTACCGTCATGGAATTTGACGCCCTGACGCAGCTTGAACGTCCAGGTCTTGAAATCATCCGAACTGGTCCAGGACAGCGCCAGCTTCGGCACCGGCTGACCCTTGTCGTCGAGGCCTACGAGCGTATCGAAGATCGCAGCGGCAGCGGTTTCCGCCGAGGTATCGAACACGCCGACTTTCAGCGGATCGAAACCGGGAATATCGAGTTCGAGGCCGACGGTGATGCTGCCGCCGGATTTCTGGGCGCTGGCGGGCAATACGGACATTGCCATACCAAATCCCGCCACAAGAAATATTCGCGCGAGCGCACTCGAACGGATCGCCGCTTTCATAGATATTCCCTCCCAAAGACTCATCGGCCGTGTCGTTCGTCCGGTGTTCCGGATCGTCAATGACACCGGGCGAGATTGTCCGGAAATACCGTCGCGGGCAAGGCCGTTCGTAGCCTGCGGATGAAAAGCCGCAGGCGTTAATGCAGAAGTGAATATTGTCGTTTTGCGACGCGCGCGGTCAGCCCTGCGCCGCCACCGGTTGCTTGCCGGAAAATGCCTTGATCTCATCCTCCGACAGACCGGTCTCCTTGAGCAGGCGAAGCGTGTGTTCGCCGAGCGTCGACATCCGCTTTGCCGCCGACACTTTGGCACCCGACATCCGGAACGGCAGGTTGAGGACCTTGAAGGTTCCGCCGCCGTCCTCGACTTCGGCCAGCGCACCGCGATGGGCGATCTGCGGATCGCGCAACGCCTCGGCCACGGTGCGGTAGGCCGATGAGGGAACGCCTTCGTCATTGAGCGCGGCGAGACATTTTTCCGTTGTCACCACGCGCGACCACGCTTCGACGCCGTCCATCAGGCTGCCCCAGTTTTCGCGGCGGTCGGCATATCTGGCGAAGCGCGGATCGTTCACCCATTCCGGGTGGCCGATCACGTTCATCAGGCTCTGGAAGGTCTTTTCGCTGGCGATCGCGACCATGACATAGCCGTCGGCCGTTTCGATCGGGCCGAACATCGGCCGCTGTGTCGCCTTTACCTCAAATTGCGACCACTGCAATTCGTTCAGGGTGAGGCTCAGCATCGATTCCAGCATCGAGACGTCGATGTGCTGCCCCTTCTGGTTGGTCGAGCGCTGGTACAGCGCCGCCGAGATGGCGCCGAACGCATAGACGCCGGTGAGGACATCGGCGTGATAGATGCCGCAATAATCCGGCCGGCTCCGTCCGGGCTGATAGGCGAGATGCGCCATCTCATAGCCGGAGGCGGCGTGAATCACCGGCGCATAGGCCGGCAGTTCCGCCGACGGGCCGGTCTGGCCGTAGCCGGAGATCGAGCAATAGATCAGTTTTGGGTTGAGTTCATGCAATGAAGCGTAGTCGAGCTTCAGCCGCCGCATCACGCCGGGGCGAAAGTTTTCGACCAGGACGTCCGCGGACGCGACCAACCGGCGAACGGCTTCGAGGCCCTTCGGCGATTTCAGATCCAGCACCAGGCTGTTCTTGCCGACATTGAGCTGGCCGAAGGCGGTCGAACAGTTGTTGCGCATCGGCGGGCGGGTCCGCATCGTCTCGCCTTCCTCGGTTTCGATCTTGATGACCTCGGCGCCCATGTCGGCGAGCATCCGGGTACAGTGCGGTCCGGCGATCGTGGTCGAGAAATCGAGGACGCGCAGGCCGGCGAAGCTGCCTGTCAAATTCCTCTCATCGGTACCGGATATGGTCATTCTCGAAAGCTCCCTCGGCCGCACACGGCTCTTGGTTTTCTGGTTCGGCGTGACCCTAATTTGTGCAGCCTCGGCAGGGAAGCCTTTCCCTTCTCGGGGAACGGACAGCCCGGGCGGCGCGTTGTAGGCTCAGATGTAGAAAGTGGACCCATTCTTGCATTAGTTTCTTGCGTTGGTGTCACGGAAGGCGGCCTGAGGGGCGTTCCTTGAAAGTATTGTTCGTCACCACTGAAATGGATGATTTCGTCCGCGTCGGCGGCTTGGCCGCAGTGTCCGCGGCGCTTCCCCGGGCACTGCGGCCATGGAGCGACGTCCGGGTCATGCTCCCCGGCTACCGGGATGTCGTCGAACAGTTCACCCACATTGAAATTGTTGGGCAATGTGCCCCGTATGCGGACATGCCGGCATGTTCGCTCGGGCGGTCATCGACCCGGGACGGCCTGCCGATTTACGTCCTGCTCTGCCCGCAACTTTACGACCGGCCCGGCAACCCTTACGGCGACGAACAGGGGCGCGATTGGCCGGACAACGACATCCGCTTCGGGCGGTTTGCGTCGGCGGCGGCAGAGCTTGCCATGGGCACTCTGGACAAGAATTGGGCAGCCGATTTGGTCCACGCCAATGACTGGCAAGCCGCGCTGGTGCCGGCCTACCTCGCCTGGAAGAACTCAAGAATTCCTTCGATCCTCACCATCCACAACCTCGCCTATCAGGGCCTTTACCCCAAGGACTCGCTGCGCCGGATCGGAGCACCGGAAAGCTCGTTCCACATCGACGGGCTCGAATTCTACGACAAGATGTCCTTCCTCAAGGGCGGCCTCGTCTACGCCTCGCACCTCACTACCGTCAGCGCGACCTATGCCAGGGAGATCACGACGCCGGAACTTGGTTGCGGCCTGGAAGGCCTGCTGCGCCAGCGCTCGGACGCGTCAGAGCTGACCGGCATCCTGAACGGCATCGACGAAAGCTGGGATCCCCGCGCCTGCGCGCAACTGGCCCAGCAATTTGCCCCCGGCGATTGGGAAGGCAAACAGGCCAACGCCGACTACGTCCGCAAGCAGTTTGGCCTGGCGGTGTCGCGTGGTCCGATCTTCGGCCTGGTCGCCCGTCTCGTGCATCAGAAGGGCATCGACCTCGTGTTGTCCGCCGCCGACGAGATCATCGAGGCCGGCGGGCAGATTGTCGTCACCGGCAGCGGCGAGCCTGCGATCGAACAGGCCCTGGTCGATGCGCATCGGCGCAGGCCGGATGCGATCGGCGTCGTCATCGGCTTCAACGATGGACAGGCGCGGCGAATTTTTGCCGGCAGCGATTTCACCCTGATGCCGTCGCGGTTCGAACCGTGCGGGCTGAGCCAGATGTATGCGCAACGGTTCGGCTCGCTGCCGATCGGCCATCAGACCGGCGGGCTGGCCGAGACGATCGCAGACGGCGAAACCGGATTCCTGTTCTCGCAACCATCAGCGGAATCATTCCTCGGCGGCGTCCGCCGCGCCTTCGATGCCTTCAAGATGAAAGACCGCCTCGACTCGATGCGGCGCAGCGCGATGTCGCGATCGTTCAGCTGGGATCTTTCGGCGGCGCTTTACAACACGCTCTATCGCAAGGCCCTGTCGCTGTAACGTCGCCATCAGGCCATCTTCCGCCGCGTCTCCGGCATCAGCAGCCAGATCAACGCAAGTCCCAGCGCGGCAATGCCGGCCAGGCCGGTGAAAGCCATCGCGCTGCCGAACTTGTCGCTGACATAGCCGGCCAGCACCGTGCTCAGCGACGCACCGATGCCGGTGGCGGTACCGACGACGCCCTGCGCCAGATTGAAGTGGCCGCTTCCGAACGCGACGTCCGCCACGATCAACGGCACCATCACGCTGAGCACGGCTGCGGTGATGCCGTCGAACACCTGCACCATGACCAGGACGTAGGGGTCTTTCACCACGGCAAACAGCAATCCGCGAGTCGCCAGTGCCGCGAAGGCCAACAGCAACAACGGTCGCCTGCCCCAGACTTGCGCCCTGCGTCCAACCGACGGCGAGGCCAGCGCCACGATCGCCTGCGGCACGATGATGCAGGCGGCGATCAGCACCGGCGCCCATTGGCTCGATCGGGTCGTCACCACGCCGGCCATCAACGGCAGCATCGCCGCGTTCGCCAGTTGAAACAGCAATACGCTGCCGGCGAAGATCAGCAGCGGACGCTGTCGCAGCAAATGGAATACGTTGGTGTCGGCGATGCCGGCAGCCTCGCGCGCCAAAGCTCCATGGCACTGCGCCACATCGATCTCTTTTTCGCGGATTCGCGCCAGCGACAGCAGCGTCGGAACAGCGAGGATGAAGGTGACAAGAAAAACCGAACGGCTCGACATCAGGTAGCCGCACGCGCCCATCAGGGCCGCCGCGGAACCGTTGCCCAGCGATGCATAACGGGCGTTGCGCCCGAGCCGTTCCCCGATCGCGAGCGGTCCGACCAGACCCAGGCTGATCGCGGCGATCGCCGGACCGAGCACGCAACTCGCCAGCGCATGCAGCGTCGCTGCCGCCGTCACGACCGGGAAAATCGGCCATAACGCATAGGCCAGCGCGCTGCAGCCAATAGCGGCTACCGCCAGACCTGCCATCAGCCGCTCGGAACGCGCGGCATCGACAATGGCGCCACCCGGCATTTGCCCAAGCAGGCCGACGACACCGCCGATCGAAAGCACGAAACCGATCTCGACCTGCGTCCACTTTTGCGTCGTCAGATAAACCGCCACGAACGGCCCGAAGCCGGTCTGCACGTCGGCCAGAAAAAAGATGAACCAGTCGAGGCCGTGCTGGCTTGCAGGAGACGGCGCCGGCCGAGGGTCGAGCGGCAGGTCGGGAACCAACGGCACGATTTCGCTGCCGACGACGGATCGTTTGCGGCGATCGTCATCCATCCGGTCCAGCGAAGAGGAAAGACCTGCCAGATTGTGCTCCTCTAATGTTCAAAATCCCAGGGCTGCAAGCGACCGGCCGCGCCGAGCACAATGACCGGCGTGTCTTCCTTGTATTCCGGCGCTGCCGTTACCTGTTCCTTGGTCAATTCGAGCGTGACGCTGTCGCTCTTGCTGGCAACGCCGCCGAAACGCAACGCGTTCCAGTCGACCACGATCTTGCGGCTGCCGACGCCGAGGAAGCCGCCGAAATCGATGACCGCAGCGCGCACCGTTCCCTCGCGGTCCACGATCGCATCGACGATACGTCCCATGTCCTCGTCAGTGGGACTGCGGACATCGCGGCCGAGGATGCCATGTGCGTCTCGCGCGCCGATTACCGTTACGGACGGCGGCGGTGCCGGCTCCTTCGCGATGCTCCCCTGCGGCGCGACCTTGGCTGCAGGTGGCGCGACAGCGTCGTCAGCCGCCCTGACGGCGGCAGCCGCCGCGAGCGAGACGGCGAGTAACGTGATGAGAATGCCCGCACGCATGTGCGCCTCCCGAGTCCTTTGCAGAGTTGCCGATCGATGTACCCGTCAGTGGGTCAACACGATCGACACCTGAATTTCGCCACGCGTTCGCAGCACTTCCAGCGATACTTCCCCGCCGTGACGACGGACCCGCAGGTCGACGCTCGAGGCGCCAAGCCGCAGGTCGCGCAATGTCACTTCGTTGAGGAATTCAGGCAGGCGCGGATTACGCAGCCGGATCTCGCCGCGCGCGGCATCGAATTCCAGACCCAGCGCGGCCTCCAGCAGGCTGAAGGGCGTGGCGCTCGCCCAGGCCTGCGGAGCACACGCCACCGGATAGAGCACCGGTCCGCGCCGCCGTTCGCGCTGGAACCCGCAGAACAACTCGGGCAGCCGCCGCAGATCCATATAGCTGGCGGCGTCGAACAGGCCCTTGAAGAGATGCGCCACCGAATGCATCAGGCCATAGCGCGCGAAGCCGAGCGCAATAAGTGCATTATCGTGCGGCCAGATCGATCCGTCATGATACGACATCGGATTGTAGCGGGCTTCGCCGCGCGCCACGGTGCGGATGCCCCATCCCGAAAAGAATTTTTGGCTCATCAGGTCGGCGGCGACCCGGCGGGCGCGCTCGGGCCGGACGATGCCGGTGAACAGCAGTTGCCCGGCATTCGAGGTCCGGACCTTGCACGGCTGCTTGGCGCCGTCGAGCGCCAGCGCGTAGGTGCCGAGTTCCTCGCACCAGAAGGCGTCTTCGAAACGTTCGGCAAGCTGTACGGCTTCCGTTTCGAGACGGGCCGCGAGATCGATCTTTCCGAGGCGGTGGGCGCAACGCGCCGCCAGCAGCTTGCCGGCGAACACATAGCCCTGAACTTCCGCCAGCGCGATATAACCTTCGGCCAGCCGCCCATCGGCATGGAAGATGGCGTCGAAGGAATCCTTCCAGCCCTGATTGGCGAGCCCCTGCTCCGTGGCACGCCGGTATTCAATGAAGCCATCGCGATCGGGATCGCCGGGGCCGTCGATCCACTGCAGCGCCGCCTCGATCGCGGGCCACAATTCGACGAGCGTTTGTTCATCCGCGGTACGCTCGACGTAAAGGCCGGCGAGCAGGACGAACAGCGGCGTCGAATCGACGCTGCCGTAATATTGCGCGAACGGCACCTCGCGCAGCGCCGCCATCTCGCCGCCGCGCATCTCGTGCAGGATCTTGCCGGGCTCGGCATCGGCCAGCGGATCGGTCGCCTTGGCCTGGAAGAAGGCAAGCCGCCTGAGCACGCCTTGCGCGATGCGCGGATCGACCCACAGCATCTGCAACGCCGTGATCAGTCCGTCGCGGCCGAACGTGGTCGAATACCAGGGGATGCCGGCATAGGGGTATCTGCCCTGCGGCGTCTCGGTCATCAGCATGTTGAGATCGGCCATCGCCCGGCACAGCACTTCGTTGAAGATGCTGTTCGAGGTCTCGATACTTGCCGCCCCTTTCGTCGACTTCCGCATCTCGCGGCGATGCGCCAGCAAGCCACGGAAGAACGGCGCCGGCTTCTGCATGATCGGCCTGTTGCAGGACACCGCGATGAACAGCGAGGTCACCTGCCGAGGGGCCAGTTCGAAATGGTAGTTCGCCGCGTTGATCGCAAGCCGCGTCGGCTTCGGATCGAAATGCAGCGCGGTGATGCGCGGCTGATCGTCCAGCCCCTTATACTCGAACACGACGTCGGTGGGACCGAGCACCTTGCTCGACCCAACGCCCCTGCGCTCGCGCCGTTCGCCGCGCACCTCGAACAAATCGGCGAAATCGTTATCGAACAGCAGCGTCAGGTCGAAGCTCGCCGGCCGGTCGCCATGGTTTTGCAGCCCGATGCGCTGGTAGAAGGAACCGCGCCACAAAAAGATCGAACGCACGATGTGCAGCGTATCCTTCTGCAATGCCAGCCGGCCGTCGCGGTAGACGTCCGAATTGGTGAGGTCGACGGTCAGCGCCGAATTGTCGTCCCGCAAATTGGAGCCCAGCAGCAGCGGCTGCATATCGTCCAGCACCATTTCCAGCCGGGCGAGATAGCGCGTGTCGGCGTTGAATAATCCGTCGGGTCCGCCGGCAGATGCGCCGATGTCGCCATGGCTGTCCAGCACGATGAAGGTGTCGTCATGCTTGAGCGAGCGGCGCGGCCTTGCCGCGGGTCCCGTCATCGGAATGTAGAACGGCGATTCCGATATCTGCTCGACCGTTCGGATCGTCAGTTGCGTGACTTCGGCCATGTGAACCTCAGGCGATTTTGCTGGCGTTGCGATCGACGCACCCGGACGCAAACACTAAAGGACACAGATCAGGCCGCATGGGTCGCGAGACGCCCCATCTCCCGCGCGACCAATTCGCGATAGGGGCCCTTTCCCTTGACGAGAACATCCGGCGGACCATCGTCGATGATCCGGCCCCCCTGCAGCATCACCACACGATCGAAATTGCGCAGCGTGGCCAGACGATGCGCAATGGCAATAACGGTGCGTCCGCGCATCAGCCGGGACAGCGCTTCACGGATGGCTTCTTCGGATTCGCTGTCGAGCGCCGCAGTGGCTTCATCCAGCAACAGGATCGGTGCGTCTTTCAAAAAGGCGCGCGCAATCGCGATGCGCTGCCGCTGTCCGCCCGAGACCTTGATGCCGCGATCGCCCACCATGGTCGCCAACCCTTCCGGCAGGTCCTCGATGAAGTCGCAGCGTGCCGCGATCGCCGCGCGCAGCACCTCGTCATCGGTCGCACTCGGCCGTCCATAGCGGATGTTATCGAGGATCGAGCGATGGAACAGCGAGATATCCTGCGGCACGACCGAAATCGCTTCCCGCAGGCTTTGCTGCGTCACCCGCGAAATGTCCTGGCCGTCGATTGTGATCTTACCATGCTGGACGTCGTAAAAGCGTTGCAGCAGCGTGAACAGACTGGATTTTCCGCCGCCGGATTGACCGACCAGTCCGACCCGTTGGCCGGGCCGGATGCGCAGGCTGAACTTGTCGAACACCTGAGCCCCGCCCGGATAGCTAAACGAGACATTGTTGAAGGCGACCGCCGCACCGCTTTTGACCAGAGGCTCGGCCTCCGGATGGTCCTTCAACTCGTGCGGCTGCAGCAAGGTCGCGATCGCCTCGGTGAGGCGGGCAACATGCTGGGTAACGTCGACCAGCGCCACCGCGAGGTCGCGAGTGGCGCTCAGGATCGAAAGGCCGAGCGTGCAGACCAGAACGACGTCACCGGTGGTAGCGAGGCCCTGCTGCCAGAGATTGACCGCCCAGGCCAGCATGCCGATGGTGAGCACCACGGTCACGGCGGCGTGAGCCAAGCGCAATTTCTCGAGATAACGGAGGCTGCGACCGCGCGCGTCGAGTTCCCGATTGACCGTGGCATCGAACCGGTCGTGCTCATAACGGAGGCCGCAAAACGCGCGCACCAGCGGCATGTTGCTGATGACGTCGACCATCTCGCCATCAACCGCAGCGGCCTTGTTGGCAAAATCGTCATGCAACGGCTTGCCTGCCGCAGCCAGATGGAACATGGCCACCACCATCATTCCCGCGATCACGATCATCCCGAGCGACATCGGCACGCTGACGGTTCCAATCAACGCGATCGCGGACACGGTCGCGATGCATGGCGGCAACACGTTCCAGACAAACATGTTCTCGACCGTAAACACCGCATTCGATGTGGCGGTAATGCGGCTGGTGAGCATGCCCGGCAGCCGGTCCAGAAAATAGCTCGGTGCGTGGCCGGTCAGATGACGGAACATGTCACGCCGGAGATCGCCGGTGACGCCCACGAAGGTAAAGCTCGCTGTCCAACTTGCGATCCGCCACAGAAAGTTATCGGCAGCGATCAGCGACATGAGGAAAACGAATGCCAGCCATACGCCGCCTGCGTGCGGCCGGCCCGCTGACAGAGCGTCGACGATGTTCTTCACGCCGTATTGCGTGCCCACCGAGCAGGCAACCGCCGCAACGACGGCCGACAGAATGACCACATGTGCGGCGAGACGCTGGCGCAGATAGCGCAACACGAGGGGAAAGGGACGGTGCGCATATCCTGAAAGATTGTCCATAAATCTGCAAACCTGTTGAGAGTGAACGGGAATTCTACCGAGATATTTCGCGCACGATGACGTGAAGCAGGCGCGGGCTGGTTTCGCGGTGCGTGGCCATCACTGCGCAACATTTCTGCAGCATCAGCACAGGCACAAATCTGTTCGCGTCAGATGGCATCAGCAAGACGACCGTGTGGAAGGAACGTGCACGCACAGATCAAAAGGAACTTCGCAGATGCGGGAACGTTCCAGTCTAGGCATGCCGGTGCCGACTGTGGGCTGAGGGCCCCATTCATGATCACAATAAGGAGACGCAAAGATGCGCATCGCGCAGGTTGCCCCGTTGACGGAGGCAGTTCCCCCCAAATTGTACGGCGGGACCGAACGGGTCGTGCACTGGTTGACCGAGGAACTGGTGGCGTTGGGACACGACGTGACGCTGTTTGCGAGCGGCGATTCCAGGACATCAGCAAAGCTTGACGCCACCTGGCCAAAGGCGCTGCGCCTCGACGGCGCAGTGCGCGATCCTAACGCGCTGCACATGGTGATGCTCGAACGCGTCCGCCAGAAATGTGATGATGAAGAGTTCGATTTTCTCCACTTTCATCTCGACTACTATCCATTCTCGCTGTTCTGCCGGCAGCCGACACCGTTCCTGACCACGCTGCACGGCAGGCTCGACCTGCCGGAACACCAGCCGGTATTCTCAACCTTTTCCAAGGTTCCGGTGATCTCGATTTCCGACGCGCAACGGCGGCCGGTACCGCAGGCCAACTGGGTGCGGACCATCCACCATGGCCTGCCCGAGAAGCTGCTGACCCCGCAGCCGGTGAAGCCGTCATACCTCGCCGTGCTCGGCCGGATCGCGCCGGAAAAGGGTGTCGATCGCGCCATCAAGATCGCGACCCGCTGCGGCATCCCGCTGAAGATCGCCGCCAAGGTCGACCGTGCCGACCAGGAATATTACGACGAACTGATCGGTCCGTTGATCAAGGGCAATCCGCTGGTCGAATATATCGGCGAGATCAGCGACAAGGAGAAACCGGACTTCCTCTCAGGCGCCATCGGCCTGCTGGTTCCGATCGACTGGCCGGAGCCGTTCGGGCTCGTCATGATCGAAGCGATGGCCTGCGGCACGCCGGTCATCGCCTACAACCGTGGCTCGGTACCCGAGATCATCGAGCCAGGCATCACCGGCTTCATCGTTGAGGATGAGACCAGTGCCGTCGCTGTGGCCGACCGTCTGGCGCGACTTGACCGGGGGGTAATCCGCAAGCGGTTCGAGGAACGCTTCACGGCGCGTCGCATGGCGCTGGATTATCTCGCCGCCTATCGCAGCCTGACGGAAGCTGCGCAGCCGCGCATCAAGCTCGTCAGCAGCGCAGAGTAATTCGAAATGGCAGGCCCGCTTCCGTCGAAGCAGGCCGGCCCCTTGCCAAATTGTCAATAATATCACGCGGATCGGCGAGGCATTGCAACATGTTGCCGGCACAGCCTGGAGCCGCAGATCGCTCCGGCGCATATTGCAACGCACTCTCCCGCACGGGCCGTGCGACGCAAATCGCGCGGAAATCCGCTTTTAAATTGCTGAATTACATGCTCTTATACCCCTAAGGCTGACAGCCACAAAAGCGATCGGACAGGAAATCTGTACCGGCGTCGCAGGGGGAGTAACGGCATGAACAAGGATCGCAAGAACTCTGTCATTAATAATGCGGATCAAGGCCAGCCGCGTTCGAAGCGGCAAAGCCGGCGTCAGTTCCTGGTCAAGACCGGTGGCGTGCTTGCAGCCGGTGCCTTCGGTGCGGTTCCGCTGCGCGGCTGGGCGGCCGACCCCGTCAATATCGGCGCACTTTACCCGACCACCGGCGGCATGGCGCAGATCGGCGTCGGCTGCGTCGCCGCTGCCAAGCTCGCGGTCGAGATGGTCAATGAGGCCGGCGGCATCAAATCGCTCGGCGGCGCCAAGCTCAATCTGATCGTTTCCGACGTGCAGAGCGACACCACAGTGACGCGCACCGAAACCGACCGGCTGATCACCGGCAACAAGCTGTCGGCGATCCACGGCTGTTTCGCCAGCGCGCTCACGCTGATCGCCAGCGAAGTCTGCGAGCGCGCCAAGATGCCGATCATCACCGGCTCGAGCTCCGACCAGCTCAACAAGGGACGCACCTACACCTTCACGCCGTTTGCACGGGCTTCGCAATTTGCGAAAGCGCAGCTGCAGATGGCAAAACTCGTCGGCGACAAGCCGAAGGTCGCGGTGATCTTCGAGAATACCGCGTTCGGCACTTCGACCTCGAACGGCTTGAAGGAACTGGCGCCCGCCGAAGGCGTCGAGATCGTGATGTTCGAGCCCTATTCGGCCGGATTCACCGACGCCTCGCCGCTGATCAACAAGGTCAAGGCCTCCGGCGCCAACGCCCTGTTCTCGGTCTCCTATCTGAACGACCTCATCCTGATCGTGCGAACGGTCAAGCAGGTCGGTCTCAATGTCGCCATCAACGGCGGTTCGGGCGGCTTCGTCATTCCCGACTTCTACAAGAACGTCGGCAAGCTCGCGGAAGGTCTCCAGGGCGTAGCGCACTGGAACCATGACATGAGCGATGAGGCCCAGAAGGTGAATGCCGAATACAAGAAGCGCACCGGCGAATTCCTGTTCGAATATGCCGGCGGCCTGGTGGCGCAGACCTTCATGCTGGCGGATGCGCTGGAGCGCGCCGGTTCCGCCGATCCGCAGAAAGTTCGCGAGGCTCTCGCGACACTCGACGTGTCGAAGGGCTATGCTGCGATGGCGCCGGGCGGCAAAGTCAAGTTCGGGCCGGACGGCAAGAACATCTACGGCCATCCGGTCGGGGTGCAGTGGCAAAACGGCGATCTCGCGAGTGTCTTCCCCGATGAAGACAAGCGCGCCCCGCTGATGAAAACCTGACGCCGGACCAATTCGATGTGGGAGACACTGGCCCAGGTCGTCATCAACGGCCTGCTCATCGGCGGCATTTATGCGCTCGTCAGCATCGGCGTCACGCTGATCTTCGGCGTGGTCAAGATCGTCAATTTCGCCCAGGGCGAATTCGTGATGATCGGGATGTATATCTCGTTCTTCCTCTCCAGCCAGTTCGGCATCGACCCGATCGTGTCGCTGCTGGTCTCGATGCCGGTACTGTTCGTGTGCGGCGTGCTGATCCAGCACTACCTGATCCGCCGGGTGCTGGGACCAAACGACATGCCGCAGATCTTCCTGACCTTTGCGCTGTCGCTGTTGCTGCTCAACCTGTCGCTGATGCTGTTCACGGCGAACTACCGCACCGTCCACACCTCCTATTCGGATGAGGCGTTCCACATCGGCGGGCTCTATATCCCGGTTGCGAAATTGATCGCCTTCGTGGTCGCGATGGCGCTGAGCGGCGCGCTCTGGGTGTTCCTGCGTGCCACCGACATGGGCAAGGCAATGCGCGCGGCGTCGCAAAACCGCGATGTCGCGATGCTGATGGGAATCAATCCGAACCGCGTGTTCTGCGTAGCCCTCGGCATTGCGCTGGCGCTGGCAGGCGCCGCCGGCTCGCTGCTGATGCCGTTCTATTCGGCCTATCCGTTCGTCGGACAGGTATTCGTGCTGATGGCCTTTGTCGCGGTCGTGCTCGGCACGCTCGGCAATGTCATCGGCGCACTGATCGCCAGCCTGATGATGGGGGTCGCGGAATCGCTCGGCATCCAGTTCGTCGGCGCCGATTCCGGATTGATCGTGGTGTTTGCGATGCTGCTGCTGACTCTGGCCTTCAAACCCAACGGACTCGGCGGAGGACGCGCCCGATGATCCGCCCCATCAACCTGCTCTGGCTGGCGCTCGGTCTCGCCATTCTGATCGCCCTGCCGCATGTCGTGACCAGCTCGTTTGCGATCGACATCTCGATCCGCATCCTTTTGTTCTCCTTCATCGGCGTCGCCTGGAACCTGATGGGCGGTTACGCCAAGCAGTTGTCGCTCGGGCACGCCGCCTATTTCGGCCTCGGCGCCTACTCCTCGACCATCCTGCAGATCGATTTCGGTATCTCGCCCTGGATCGGGATGGTGGCCGGCGGCGTGGTGGCGATGCTGGCGAGCCTGCCGATCGGCTGGCTGTGCTTTCGTCTGCGCGGCCCCTATTTCACCATCGCGACGATTGCGACGGCGCAGGCGCTGATGCTGATCTTCCTGAAGTTCCGCGATTTCGCCTGGGGCGCCGAAGGCACCACGATTCCGAACCTCGGCAGCGCGCCGTTGATGATGCAGTTCGAGGGCAAGGCCGCCTACTACTACGTGGTCCTCGGGTTGCTCGTGCTGGGGCTGACCATCACCTGGCTGATCGAGCGCTCGTGGATGGGATATTATCTGGTCGCGATCGGCGAGGATGAAGACGCGGCCGAAGCGATCGGCGTCAACGCGCCGAAGATCAAGCGCGATATCTACATGATCAGTTCGTTCCTGACCGCGCTCGCCGGCACCTTCTATACCCAGTACATCTACTTCATCGACCCCGCGACGGCGTTCAGCTTCAGCATCTCGATCGAGGCGGCGCTGGTTTCGATCGTCGGCGGTATCGGTACCCTTTGGGGACCGGTGATCGGGACCGTGCTGCTCGAAACAACGTCTGCTTTGCTGCAAAGCTGGCTCGGCGGCCGGGTCGGCGGCATCCAGCTCACCGTCTACAGCCTGATCCTGATGGCCGTCATCCTGTGGCGGCCGACCGGGCTGATCGGCTTTGCGACCGACCTCTACCAGCGCTATGTCCGGCGCCAGCCGGCGCGCGCGTAAGGATCGGGCGATGGCAGAAGCGCTGGTTATCAAGGGTCTCAGCAAGCGGTTCGGCGGCTTGCGCGCGGTACAGGACGTCAGCTTTTCGGTGCAGGAGAACGAGACCGTGGCGCTGATCGGACCGAACGGCGCCGGCAAGACCACGAGCTTTCATCTCATCACCGGATTTCACCGGCCCGACAGCGGCTCGGTCACCGCTTTCGGAAAAGAAGTCGCCGGCATGAAGCCGCACGACGTTTGCGCGCTCGGCATGGTGCGCACGTTTCAGGTCGCCAAGCCGTTTGGCGCGATGACGGTGCTGGACAACGTCATGACCGGCGCCTTCCTGCGCGACCGGCACGTCGCCGCCGCGCGCGAAAAGGCGCTGGAAGCCATCGAATTCGTCGGCCTCGCCGCCCGGGAAAAAACCGCAGCCAAGGACCTCACCACCATCGACCAGCGCCGGCTGGAGATGGCGCGGGCGCTGGCGACGCAGCCGCGCATCCTGCTGCTCGACGAAGTGATGGCCGGACTGAACCCGGCCGAAATCGATCAGGCCGTCGCCCTGGTCAAAAAGCTTTCCAGCCGCGGACTGACCATCGTCATCGTCGAGCACGTGATGCGCGCGATCATGGCGGTCGCGCGTCATATCGTGGTGCTCGACCACGGCCAGAAGATCGCCGAGGGCTCGCCCAAGGAGATCGTGGAGAACCCGGAAGTGATCCGCGCCTATCTCGGCTCCTACGTTCATCCGCCGGCAGCGGGAGAGGCCCATGCTTGAGCTATCAGGCGTCAGCGCCGCTTACGGATCGGTGCCCGCGATCACCGGCGTCACCATCTCGGTCGGCGAAGGCGAAGCCGTCGGTCTGCTCGGCGCCAACGGCGCCGGCAAGAGCACGACGCTACGGGCGATCTCAAGCCTCGTGAAACTCACCGCCGGCAATATCACCTTTGCTGGCACCAACCTCGCCTCGCTGCCGCCGCACCGGATTCCGGAACTCGGCATCGCCCACGTGCCGGAAGGCCGTCAGGTGTTTCCGGAAATGTCCGTGCAGGAAAATCTCGAGATCGGCGCCTACGTCCCCAAGGCCAAGGCCGAACGCGCGCGCACGCTCGACCTGGTCTACGGGATATTTCCGCGGCTCGCCGACCGCAGGAAACAGCTCGCCGGCACCATGAGCGGCGGCGAGCAGCAGATGCTGGCGGTCGGACGCGGCTTGATGCTGAAACCTCGGCTGCTGATGCTCGACGAACCTTCCCTCGGGCTTGCGCCCGTCATGACCGACGTCACCTTTGAGAAGATCGGCGAGATCCACAAGATGGGCACTGCGATCCTGCTGGTCGAACAGAACGTCAGCCGCGCGCTGTCGCTGGTGCAGCGCGCCTATGTGCTGGAAAGCGGCAACGTGATCATGCACGGCACCAGCACCGAGCTTGCCAACAACAAGCAGGTGCAGGCGGCGTATCTGGGGATTTGAGGTCGCGTACTCTCCACCGTCATTGCGAGCGAAGCGAAGCAATCCATCTATCGCCGTAAAGAAAGATGGATTGCTTCGTCGCTATGCTCCTCGCAATGACGTTTTCGCAAC
This sequence comes from Afipia sp. GAS231, assembly GCF_900103365.1. Lineage (NCBI taxonomy): Bacteria > Pseudomonadati > Pseudomonadota > Alphaproteobacteria > Hyphomicrobiales > Nitrobacteraceae > Afipia > Afipia sp. GAS231. The sequence goes on along the minus strand of NZ_LT629703.1, from coordinate 6,066,656 downwards.
TCTCAATCAACTCACCGCGGTCCGCTTCGGCTCCACGATTTCGAACATCCGCGGAAACTCATCCATCAGCATCATCAATTCGCCGAGCCGCATCGGATTGCCGCTGACCTTGATCTTGCCTGCGCCAACGGCTTCCGGGAACGTCGTCAGCTTGGCGATGACTTCGTCGAGCACGCCGCGCGCCAGCGTGAACGAGGCGTCGGCATCCGCCGCCTGTCCGCCGGCCACATAAGTCAGCGCGCTGTTCTCCAGGTTGAGGATGAAACGCTCGTCGGTGTCGGTGAAGATCCAGTTCAGCACGATCCGCTTGCCTTCGGCCTTGGGGCCGTTGAGGCGAACGCCGAGCACGTCCCAGAGCTGCTCCGTGCGCAAGGCGGCCAGCGTCTCGCGCGGCATCGCCGGGCGCGGCGGCGCCTTGGGCATGCCGTTGCGCAATTCCTGCGCGCCGAACAGATAGGCGTTGCGCCAGGTCGAACTTTCCGAGGCATAGCCGAGCTGCTCGAACGTATCCGCCAACATCGCCCGCGCGGCCTGGTTGTCGGGATCGGCGAACACGAGATGGCTGACGGCCTGCGCCACGAAACGGAATTCGCCCTTGGCAAAATCCCTTCGAGCCCGTTCGAGAATGGCGTCTGCGCCGCCCATATACTCGACATACTTCTTGCCGGATTCCACCGGCGGCAATGGATCGAGATTGACCGGGTTGGCGTCGTACCATCCGAGATACTTCTGGTAGATCGCCTTCACATTGTGCCGGATGTGGCCGTAATAGCCGCGGCCATGCCAGGCGCCGTCGAGGCTCGCCGGCAGGCGGATGGTTTCGGCAATTTCAGCGGCCGTCAGGCCGTGGTTGATCAACCGCAAGGTCTGGTCATGCGCGAATTTGTAGAGATCCCGCTGCTGACGGATCATGGTGTCGATCCGCTCATGGCCCCATACCGGCCAATGGTGCTGGCCGCACATTGCGTCCGCCTTGCCGCCCCACATCTGCAAGGCTTCACCGAGATATTTCGACCAGGCCAGCGCGTCGCGGACGTCGGCACCACGGAACGGCAGCAGGTTGTGGAAATTGTGCGTGCAGTTTTCCGCGAGATTCAACAGCTTGTAGCGCGGAATGAAGAAATGCATCTCCGCCGGCGCTTCCGAGTTCGGCGCCATCTGGAACTCGAATTCGAGCCCATCGATGGTGCGCTTGTCGCCGGTCGCCATGATCAAGTCGGTCGGGCGCAACAGCGCCACCGAACCCGCCGCCATCGACTTGCCGAGCCCGCAATCGACCTGCCCGCGCACGCCCTTGGCGAGGAACGGCCCGAACTGATATTGCGCACGCCGCAACATTGCCGGCCCGGCGATGATATTTTCCGAGACCGCATGCTCCATGAACAGGTTGGGCGCAATGATCGGCACTTTGCCGGACGCCAGTGTTTCGTCGTCGAGCACGCCGCGCGCGCCGCCCCAATGGTCGGTGTGGGTATGGGTAAAGATGACCGCCGCGACCGGCTTCTTGCCGCGGTGCTGGAAGTAGAGCTCCATCGCCGCCCGCGCGCCCTCGATCGAGGTCAGCGTATCCACCACGATGACGCCGTTGTTGCCCTCGATCAGCGTCATGTTGGCGATGTCGAGCCCGCGCACCTGATAGACGCCGGGCACCACCTCGAACAGGCCGTGATGCATGTTGAGCCGCGATTGCCGCCACAGGCTGGGATCGACCGTCGGCGGCGCCGCGTCCGCCGACATGAAACCGTAGGGCTCGAGACTCCAGACCACCCTGCCCTGCGGCGAGGTGATCTTGGCGTTTTCCACCGTGCCGAGGAAACCGCGCGCGGCGTCGTCGAAATCGCGTGTATCCGAGAATGGCAGCGCCTTCAGTGTCGCCGCGTGCTGCGCGATGACCGAAGCGGAGGCGTCTTTCGGCGTTTCCTTTGACGTTTCCTTGGGCCGTTCGTCCATGGCTGGCTGGGTCATACTCGTGCACTCCTCGCGTGACAGAAACTAACTCTCGAATTCAACGGTGACAGTTCAGCGGAACTGCAACCCCTCGAACTGGCCGCTCTGGCGCCATTCATCGATGTACTTGAAATAGGCCATTGCACCCGCGGGATGGCCGACATTGAGCCGCGCCGCGGGACCGGGCTCGCGGCCCTCGTTGTTGTAGTAGCCGGGCGTACAGTCGGGACCGCCGATCATCCGGCCGACGCTGGTGAGCAGCAACTCGATCCACTTATCCTCAGCCTCTTTGGTGACTTCGATTTCCTTGAAACCGTTTGACTGGGCATGCGTCACCATCATCGCAATGGTGCGCGCCGCCTCGGTCAGGTTATGCGGCACGTTGGAGATCAGATTGGCGCCTTGCGTCGGCTGCACGAAGAACGCATTCGGAAAACCATGCACGTGGATGCCGTGCTTGGTGCGCATGCCCTCGGACCAATAGTCCGATAGCTTGACGCCGGCCCGCCCGGTGAGGTCGAAGCCGGAGCGCCTCTTATACTCGGTGCCGACCTCGAAGCCGGAAGCGTAAATCAGGCAGTCGAGCTGATATTCCTTCCCAGCGACGACGACGCCATTCGCGGTAATCCGCTCGACGCCCTTGCCGTCGGTATCGACCAGATGCGTCCCCGGTGTGTTGAAAGCCTGCAGATAGGCGTCATGGAAGCACGGCCTTTTGCAGAGCTGGCCATACCAGGCCTTGAGCTTGCCGGCGGTTTCGCGGTCTTTCACCAGCGCGTCGACGCGGTTGCGGATTTCCTCCATCTTCTCGAAGTCGGAATCCTCGAATGCCGCCCGCATATTCTGCAAGGTACGCTGCTCGCGCGGCAACAGCATGATCTTGGCGCGGATGCGCCGCGACAAGTCGGTCCAGCCGTCCTGAACCAGATCTTCCTCGGCGCCGCCTCCGGCCTGGTTCGCGGTAAAGTTCTCCAGCCAGCGCTGCTGCCAGCCGGGCGTCGCAATCTCTGAAAACCACTCCGGATCGATCGGCGCGTTGGCGCGCACATCGACCGACGAAGGCGTGCGCTGAAATACGTACAACTCCTTGCAGGCACGCGCGAGATACGGCACGCACTGCACCGAGGTCGCCCCGGTGCCGATGATGCCGACGCGTTTGTCGGCCAGCTTTCCCATCAGCCCGCCCTGGGGGTCGCCACCAGTGTAGTCGTAATCCCAGCGGCTGGTATGGAACGAGTGGCCCTTGAAACTGTCGATGCCGGGAATGCCCGGCAATTTTGGCACGTGCAGCGGCCCGGTGCCCATGCCGAGAAACTGCGCCGTGAAGGCATCACCGCGGTTGGTGCGGATGTTCCAGCGCGATTTTGCCTCGTCCCATTCGAGGCTTTCGACGATCGTGTGAAACAGCGCGTGGTCGTAGAGACCGAATTGTTTGCCGATGCGCTGGCAGTGCGCCAGGATCTCCGGCGCATGCGCGTACTTCTCCGACGGCATGTGCCCGGTTTCTTCGAGCATCGGCATATAGATCAGCGAAGCCGTATCGCATTGCGCTCCGGGATACCGGTTCCAGTACCAGGTGCCGCCGAAATCGCCGCCCTTCTCGATGATGCGGACATCCTTGATGCCGGCTTCCGACAGCCGCGCTGCAGTGGCAAGCCCGGCAAAGCCGCCGCCGATAAAAGCGAACGTGACATGATCGGTCTTCGGCGCCCGCGGGGTGACCGGTGTATAGGGGTCGTCGAGATAACGGGCGAGATGTCCGGTGACTTGCAGATACTGGTCGTTGCCGTCGGCGCGGAGCCGCTTGTTGCGCTCCTCCAGATATTTTTTGCGCAGCCGCTCCTTGTCGATCGAAGGGGTCTGCAAGGCCTGGGGCTGGTCTGTGATCGTCATCCGAAAGCGTCCTTCGAGAAATCAAGGTATAAGGCCGTCATTAGCACCGCTCAGGACGGGTGTGCAGACAGATACGGTGAATTGGCGATCGACCAGGCCGGCATCGGCTCCATCCGAAATATCTGCCGCAGATGCACTTCATCGGGGCCGTCGCCAATCCGCAGCAAGCGCCCCCAGGCCAGCGCCTGATGGATCGGCGTGTCGTCGGAGCCGCCCATGGCGCCGAACACCTGCATGGCGCGATCGGCGATCCGCTGCAGCATGGCGGGCACCGCGACCTTGATCAGCGAAACGTCGCGCCAGGCGCCGTGATGACCGGCCTGGTCGAGCCGCCAGGCGCAGCGATAGGCCAGCAAGCGCGCCTGCTCCAGTTCGACGCGGGCTTCGGCGATCCAGCGCTGGATCGTGTCGTATTCGATCACGGCGCGGCCGAACGCCTTGCGCTCCGACGATCGCACCATCATCAGTTCGATCAAGAGTTCGCACAGCCCGATCGAACGCATGCAGTGATGGATGCGCGCCGGGCCCAGACGAATTTGTGCGACCTTGAAACCTTCGCCCTCGGCACCGAGCAGGTTCGCCGCCGGCACGCGGACATTGTCGAAGGCGAGTTCGCCGATCGGCGCGACGTGATCCTCGCATCCCATCCAGCGCAGCCGCCGCACCAGACGAACGCCCGGCGTTTGCATCGGGACGATAATGCAGGAATGGCGGCGCGTCCGGTCGGTGTCCGGGTCGGTCACGCCCATCACGATCAGGAAACTGCACTGCGGATGCGCGGCACCGGTGATGAACCATTTGCGGCCGTTGATGACGTAGTCGTCGCCGTCGCGAACCATGCGCGTGGCAACGTTGGTCGCGTCGGACGAAGCGACATCGGGTTCGGTCATGCCGAACGCCGAACGGGTTTTTGCTTCCAGCAGCGGCTGCAGCCAGCGCGCCTTCTGTTCTTGTGTCGCGCAATTCTGCAGCGCGATCATGTTGGGCACATCAGGCGCCTGGCAGTTGAAGACTTCCGGCGCCCAGAACAGCCGGCCCATGATTTCGGCCAGTGGCGCGTATTCGAGGTTGGAAAGCCGCGTGCCGGGCTCGCTGTCGGCCAGTTCAGGCAGGCCAAGATTCCACAAGCCCGCCGCGCGCGCCTTCTGCTGCAAGTCGCCCATGAAAGGTGCGGCCTCGCCCTTGCCGACGACGTGTTCGAGCCAGGCGCGATGGCGCGGCAGCACCTCGGCGTCGAAGAACGCCTGCAGCTTGTTCCGCCATTGCTCCGATCGACCGGAAAGATCGAAATCCATGTCGCCTCCCACTTTTGGGAGAGAACTAAGCGTATAACGACACGAATTGCAAATTCATTCCGATATCTTGACAATAGTCCCAGTTCTGACCAATATTCCGTCATGGCAGCGATCTCCAGCGTCGATCCCTCGTCCCGGGCCAAGGCCCCGGAGGACCATGCCGATCCCGCCTTTGCGACCACGCTGGCGCATGGGCTCGACGTGCTGGCCGCTTTCCGCAATCGCACCGGATCGCTGTCGAATGCAGATCTCGCGCTGCATACCGGCTTGTCGCGGCCGACCGTGTCGCGGCTTTCCTACACGCTGGAGCAGCTCGGCTACCTCAAACGCGACGCCAAGGGCCGATTCGAACTCGGGCTTGGCGTGCTCGCCGCCGCCTATCCGGTTTTGTCGGCGCTGAAAGTCCGGCAAGTCGCTCGCCCGCTGATCCGCGAATTCGCGGCCTACACCGGCGGCACGGTTTCCATCGCGATGCCGTTCGGGCTCGACTTCATTTATGTCGAGACGGTGCGCACCACCGATGCGGTGGCGCACCTCCCCGATGTCGGTTTTACCGGCACGCTGGCGACGACCGCCGTGGGGCGCGCTTTGCTGTCGCTGTTCACGACGGAAGAACAGGCGGCCTACGTCGCCGACGTCAAGGCCGAGCGTCCGGAAGAAGCCGACTACGTGCAAACGCGGATGCTGCCGGATATCGAACTGTGCAAGGAGCGCGGCTTTGCGGTCTCGCTCGGCGAGTGGCGGCGCGAGATCTTTGGCGTCGCGGCGCCGCTGTACCGGACGCCGTCGGGCGATTGCCTCTCCGTCAATTGCGGCATCCCGTCATTTCGTTTCAGCGCCGAGCAGATCGAGCGCGAATGCGGGCCCCGCATCCTCGGCCTCGCGCGCAGCATCCGTTCGCTGGTCGCCAACGGCTGAATAACCTGACGATCCGGCAAGACGCATCGCTCGAACGGTGCCGACAACAGGGGGAGAAAACAATGAGCGGACTCAAATCCGCCCTCGGCATTGCCATGGGCCTCACATTGCTGCTCGGCCAGACCGCGCAGGCACAAAGCAACTATCCGAGCCGGGCGATCCACATCGTGGTGCCCTACCCCGCCGGCGGCATCGTCGACATCGTCGCTCGCGCGGTCACCGAACAGGTCGGCCGCGACTGGAAGCAAACCGTCGTGGTCGAAGCGCGGCCCGGCGGCAACAGCAATATCGGCACTGCGGCGGTCGCACGCAGCGATCCCGATGGCTACACCTGGCTGGTGACGGGACCGGCGGCGCTGGTGAACCCTACCTTGTACAAGGATGCCGGCTGGGACGCGATGAAGGGCCTTACATGCGTTGGCCTCGCGATCTGGAATCAGAGCGTCGCCGTCGTCAACCCCTCGCTGCCGGTCAAGACGCTCGCCGAATTCGTCGAGCTGGCGCGGAGCAAGCCCGGCCAACTCAACTTCGGCAATCCGGGCACCGGTTCGTCGATCGATCTGACCGCGCAGAAACTGTTCCAGGCCGCCGACATCAAGCTGACCAATGTCGGCTACAAAGGCCAACCGCCGGCGCTGATCGACCTGATGACCGACCTGATGAATCTCGAAATCGTCTCACTGGCGCTGGCCCTGCCGCACATCAAGGATGGCAAGATCAGGCCGCTGGCCGTCTTCACCGAGAATCGCATCACCGATCTCCCTGACGTGCCGACCATCGCCGAGGCCGGATATCCCGGCGCGTCCTATGTTTCCTGGTACGGCATCTATGTGCCGGCGGGGACGCCGGATGCGATTGCCACTAAAATCAACGACGGCATCAACAAGGCGCTGCTCAATCCCGATGTCATCAAGCAACTCTCAATCGCCGATATTCCGGGCAAGCCGATGTCGCTGGGTGAGCTGGCTTCGCTGATGAAGACCGACCACGACAAATTGACGGCGGTGGTCAAGGCGTCGGGGATGACGCCGCAGTAAGGCCCTCGTCGACATTCCGGGGCGATGCGAAGCATCGAGCCCGGAATCTCGAACTTCCGGGTCTGGTCCTTCGGACCGTCCCGGAACGACGACCCGTCTCCTGCTTCTTCACCTTGCTCGCATCCATCTTCACCGACGGATCGAGCGTCTGCGGGGGCCCAGGGCTTCAGGCGCTAGTCATGCGACACCGGTCCGGTATCGCGATAGGCCCAGCAGCTTTCGCGTGGCAGTGAGACCAGCGTCTCGATCCCGACCTGATGCCGGGCCGCGGTGCCGAGTTCGACCACTTCCAGCCGCTTGCCGAACAGTTCGATGCCGTAGGCGGTCTGCGTGCCCTGGTAACGGCGGTCGAGCACGCGGGCCGGGAAATTATTGACGCCGTTATTGGCGCCGATCGTGATGTTCTCCGGCCGCAGCGCAATCCGTACCTTGTCGTCCGGCCCGCAGGAATGCAGCAGCGCCACCTCGCCCTGTCTTCCTTCGCCGAAATCGACCGTCCCGAATTCGCCGCTGCGCGAAACCAGCCTGCCTTCAAGTTCGTTGGTCGCGCCGGTAAAATTGGCGACGAACAGGTCGGCGGGACGGTTATAGATCTCGTCGGGCGTACCCATCTGCAGCAGTTTGCCGTTGCGCATCACGCCGATGCGGTCACCGAGCACCACCGCCTCGGCCTGGTCGTGAGTCACGTAGAGCGCAGTCATGCCGGTCTGCTTCAGGATCACGCGCAGGTCGTCGCGCAGCCGCAGCCGCAGCTTGGCGTCGAGATTCGAGAGCGGCTCATCGAGCAGCAGCAGTTGCGGCCGGTAGACGATACTGCGCGCCAGCGCCACGCGTTGCATCTGTCCGCCCGAAAGCGCCACCACCGGTCGTTCGGCATATTCCGACAAGCCGACCAGTGCCAGCGCTTCGTCGACCATGCGGCGGGCTTCCTCGCGGGAAAACTTCCGGTGCTTGAGCGGATAGACCACGTTCTGCCGCACCGTCATGTGCGGCCACACCGCATAGGACTGAAACACCATGCCGAGTTCGCGCGAGCGCGGCGGCACCAGAATGCCGCGTCCGGGCGAGGACACGACCTTGCCGGCAATGCTGATCTCACCCGACGTCGGATGCTCAAGACCAGCCACGCAGCGCAACGTCGTCGTCTTGCCGCAACCGGAGGGCCCGAGCAGCACAACGATTTCGCCGGCCGGCACGCTAAAGCTGACGCCGTCGATCGCCGGCCGGCCGATCGCAAACTGCTTGCGCAGGTCGGTGACTTCGAGCGTCGTCGTCATGAACGAACCTTCTTCATACGCATCACGCTCACTGCCGGTAACCGAAGGTCTTGTCCCATTCCGCAACCCAGGGGCCGTGCAGCTTCACGTAGTCATCGAACTTGGGATACCAGACCTTGACCACCTTGGGGTCGAAGCCTTCGGGATAGATCGGCGGATCCTTCAGCGAGGTCAGATTGCCGAACTCCTTGATCATGAAGGTCTGCCCCTCCTTCGACAGCGACCAGTTCAAGAACAGTTTCGCGGCATTCGGATGCGTTGCGGTCTTGGTAATTCCCGAGGCATATGGATTGACTGGCGTCCCTTCCGGCGGGAAGAAAATCTTGATCGGCGCACCGTCCCTCTGTTTCTGATAGACGATGTTGTAAAGCAGCGGGCCTATCGCCACCTCGCCGCGCACCAGCGCATCCGCCATCGGTGCGCCGGACGGATAGAGAATCGGATGGGTCGCAGCCTGCTTTGCCCAATAGTCTTCGCCGAGCACTTGACGCTCGAACATGATCCGGGTCCAGGTGGTGCCGCCGGACTGCGCGAACACCTGGCCGATCATTTTGTCGTATTCGGGCTTGGTGAGATCCTTCCAGGTCTTTGGCGGGTCTTTCACCAATTCGGTGTTGTAGGCGATCGACCAGGCGATGGTGGCGCGCGGCCAGAATTTTGGCGAAATCAACGCCTCCGGATTGTAGTCGGCCGCGTTCGGCGGCGCGTAATCCTGGAACAGGTCTTCCAGCGGCTGCATCAAGGCGCGGTCGGAATGGTCGACCACGTCGGCGATCAACTTGCCGGCCGCGGCCTCGGTCTTAATGCGCGTGATGAGCTGGCCGCCAGGAGCGCGCACCATCTCGACCTTGATCTCAGGAAAGCGCTTGTTGAACTCCTTGATGGTGACCTGTTCGATTTCAGCGAAATTCGCCGTGTAGAACACCAGTTTGCCTTCTGCCTTTGCAGCAGCAATCAGTTCGGGCGAGGCGAATTCCTGCGCCTGCGTGGAAGTTGTCGATGCCAATCCGAAACCGGCAACGCCGGCCAGCGCGACAGCACTGATGAAGATCCTTCTATTCACGGCCAATCCTCCCATTGATCTTGTTATCCAGTGCGCGCGACGCTGCCCTGCGCGGCACCGCGCGACAGCCAGTTGGCGCCGCCGATGAGAACGCCGAGCAGGATCGTCTGCACGATGCTGAATGCGGCGGTCTTGCCGATATTGCCGCCTTCGTAATAGTCGAGCAGCAGCACCGACATCACCATGGTGTTGCTGGTGTAGAGAAACAGCGACGAGCCGAGCTCGCGCACCGCCAATACGAACAACAGCGTCATCGAGGCGATCACGCCGGGCCGCGCCAACGGCAGCACGATGGTCCGGATGGTGCCGAGCATGCCCTTGCCGCAGACCCAGGCGGCCTCTTCCAGTTCGCGATGAATCTGCAGGAACGAGGTCGAGAGCGCCTTCACCGTATCCGGCATGAAGCGCGCGATGAATGCCAGCGCCAGAATCCAGATCGTGCCGTAGAGCCCGCCGGGAATGCCGATCCAGGCCCAGAGATAGGCGACGCCGACCACGAGGCCGGGGATCGCGACCGGCACGGTCGAGATCAGATCGATCCAGCGCCGTCCGGTCACTTGCGTGCGATGGATGGTGTAGCCGATGGCAAAGGCCAGCGCACCGCCGACCACCGCCGTGATCACGCCGACCTCGACCGCGTTGTAGATCGACCTCAGCGTCAGCGGATTGTCGAAGATGCTGTTGAAATGCATCATCGAATATTGCCGCATGTCGAACAGGCTGGCGGCGTCGCGAATGAACATGAACTTGCGGAACGCCGCCACGATCAGCGCCAGCGACGGCAGCACCACCACGATCACGAGATAGACGATGCCGAGACCGAAGGTGAACCAGCGCCAGCGCCCGAGATCGAGGTTGCGGGGGCGGAACGCCTTGCCGGCCACCGTCGTATAGCTGCGGCCGCTCAACACTTTCTGCTGCAAGAACACCAGCCCGCCGGTGACGACCATCAGGATGATCGCAACCGCGGCCGCGGTGTTGTACAGCGGCGGCGACCAGTTGGTGAGCTTGAAGATGTAGGTCGTCAGCACGGCGAGATTGGTCGGTGCACCCAGCACCGCTGGAATGCCGTAGATGCCGAGCATCACGATAAACGACAGCAGCATGCCGGAGACGATTGCCGGCATGATCAGCGGGAACGTCACCGTGAACAATGTCGAAAAAGCGCTGGCGCCGGAAATCTCGGCGGCCTCTTCGAGGCTCGGATCCATGTTGCGCAGCGCCGAGGAAGTGAACATGTAGACATAGGGCGCGTAGTAGATGCCGAATACGAACACCAGCCCCGACAGCGAATAGAGATCGACGCGCCAGTCGAGCCCGATCCATTTGAACATGGTGTTGATCAGCCCCGTCTTGGGCGACCCCAGAATGGCCCAGGCGACACCGGCCACCAGCGGCGGCGCGAACAGCGGCAGGATGCTGGCAGCGGCGATAAATCCCTTGAACGGCGTATTGGTGCGAACCACGATCCAGGAAAACAACAGGCCGATCACAACCGCGATCAGGGTGCCGCCGCCGCAGGCGATCAACGTGTTCAGCAAGGCCTCGGCGACATTGGGGTTCGCCAGCACGGTGAGGAAATTGGCAATCGAGAGGTGACTGAGGCTGAGGCCATCGACCACCGGATTGGTGTCGGTAAGCGCCCCCAGCAGCAGCATGAAGACGGGATAGATGACCAGAAACCCGAGGATCGCCAGCAGCAGCGCGACCCAAAGCACGCTCCACATGCGCCGGCGCACGCCCCCGCTGGCGCTGTGCGTGATTTCGGTGCGCCGGCCCGTCTGTCCGTGCAAAACGCTTCCCCTCGCCGGCGGCCGTCTTTTTTTGGTCTTGCGGCCGCCGTAGGCCGCGACCCTAGTCGATCGGCTCCCGGGCGGAAAGCTATCCGAAAGTCGGCGGGACGAAATGGCGCGGATGCCGTGAAATTGGTGTCACATGCACGCCGTCTGCCCCTTTTTGGAGCCCGCGTCGTCCCTTCGCATATGCATCATGCAACCGCGCCCCTGTGGTCCGTCCGGTGGCCGTAGTACATGCCCAGCGGGGCCGTCGCTCCCGCCGCAGAGAACCCGATCGCGATGTTAGACCCAACTGCCATAAAGCCGTCCGCCCCGCCGATGGACGGCCTGCCGCCGGAACTCAGGCGCTGGGCGGTGGCGGCGATCTTCACCACGCTGGCGCTGGCCTCGCTGGATACCGCGATCGCCAATATCGCCCTGCCCGCGATCGCCGCCGACCTCCATGTCAGCGCGGCCGACGTGGTCTGGGTCGTCAACGTCTATCAGATCGCGCTGGTCGCGACCCTGTTGCCGCTCGGCGCGCTCGGCGAGATCGTCGGTCATGAGCGGATCTATATCGGCGGCGTGGTGCTGTTTACGCTGGCCTCGCTCGGCTGCGCTTTGGCGTGGTCGTTGCCCAGCCTGACCGCGGCGAGAGCGCTACAAGGGCTCGGCGCCAGCGGTATCATGAGCGTCAACGCGGCGCTGGTGCGTTTTGTCTACCCGACCCGGATGATGGGCCGCGGCTTCGGCCACAATGCGCTGGTGGTCGGAACCGCGATGACGCTCGGACCCACGATCGCTTCCGCCGTCCTGGCGGTCGGAAGCTGGCCATGGCTGTTCGCGATCAACCTCCCTTTCGGCGTGATTGCCGTCGTGATCGGCCTGAAGACCCTGCCGAAGACGCCACGCGCGGTGCATGCGTTCGATTTCTTGAGCGCCGGTCTGACCGCAAGCTGCCTCGGCCTCTTCATCATCGGAATCGGCAGCGCCGCGCACGGGGCACCGCCGGCGCTGGTCGTGGCCGAACTGGTCGGCGCATTGCTGCTCGGCTGGCACCTCGCCCGCCGGAACGCCGACCACCCGGCGCCGATGCTGCCGATCGACCTGTTTAAGCGGCCAATGTTCGCATTGTCGTCGGCCACTTCGGTCTGCTCCTTCTCGGTGCAGGGCCTAGCCATGGTCGCGCTGCCGTTCTATTTCGAGGACGTGCTGATGCGCTCGCAGGTCGAGACAGGATTCTTCATGACGCCCTGGCCGTTGGTGGTCGCCATGATGGCACCGGTCGGCGGCCGGCTGTCCGACCGCTTTCCGGTCGGCATTCTCGGAGGCTGCGGTCTGGCACTGCTGGGCATCGGCATGGTGCTGCTGGCGACGCTTCCCGACGATCCAGGGACGGCCGACATCGTCTGGCGCATGGTGGTGTGCGGGATCGGATTCGGCTTCTTTCAAACGCCCAATTTGAGGGCATTGATGTCGAGCGCGCCGCCGCATCGCAGCGGCAGCGCGAGCAGCATTGTCGCGACTTCCCGTCTGACCGGGCAAACGCTGGGCGCCGCACTCGCGGCCTTGTGTTTTGCCCTCGGCGGCCACAATGGCGCGACCGTTGCGCTAGCGGTCGGCGCCGGATTCGCAGCGGTTGGAAGCCTGATGAGTTTCCTGCGCCTCGCAGTCCCAGCATCACGAACATGACTGCTATGCAATGACGCCGATACGTAACACCGGCTCATTAATTTTCATCCATCTCGTAGACGCATATTGTTGATTTGAACTGCTCCAGATTGCAAGCCAACATCGCCCCGCAGCTCTCTCGATGGATTGAGCTAACAGGGGATACGCGATGGCAAACCTCACGATAAACGGCAAATCAATAACGATAGACGTCGAAGACGACACCCCGCTGCTTTGGGCTATCAGGGAGAATGTCGGACTGACCGGGACCAAATACGGTTGCGGCATTGCACAATGCGGGGCCTGTACGGTCCATATCGATGGCGTCGCGATGCGCTCCTGCGGCATCGCGGTCAGCGAAGCCGCCGGCAAACAGATCACCACCATTGAAGGCCTCGCCGGCAATGGCGCGCTGCACAAGGTGCAACAGGCCTGGGTCGCCAATGACGTTCCGCAGTGCGGCTATTGCCAGAGCGGCATGATCATGGCGGTCGCCGCCCTGCTCAAGGAAAAGCCGAAGCCGACCGACCAGGATATCGACGAGGCCATCACCAATATCTGCCGCTGCGGAACCTTCCAGCAGGTTCGCGAGGCCATTCACGCCGCTGCGAACGCTTGAGGGGGATGTCATGAACAAGCACGTCACACTCAATCGTCGCGCCTTCGTGATCGGCGGCACCGCAGTTGCCGGCGCCGGACTTACGCTCGGCCTCGACATTCCCTTTGGCGGACCGACCGTGGTCCGCGCCGCCGACGGCTCGCCGGAGGTCAACGCCTGGGTGGTCATCCGTCCCGACGATACTGTCGTGATCCGCATCGCCCGTTCAGAGATGGGACAGGGCACGCTCACCGGCCTCGCCCAGCTCGTCGCTGAAGAACTCGAATGCGACTGGTCCAAGGTCACCACCGAGTTTCCGACGCCGGGTCAAAGCGTCGCCCGCAAGCGTGCGTGGGGCGATTTCTCGACCGGCGGCAGCCGCGGCATCCGCGCCAGCCATGAATATGTCCGCAAGGGCGGCGCCACCGCGCGCATGATGCTGGTCCAGGCCGCGGCGAACGAATGGAAAGTACCCGCGTCGGAATGCACCGCGTCCAACAGCGTCATCACCCATGCGGCGTCGGGCAAGACCACGACCTACGGCAAGGTGGTGGAAGCCGCGGCGAAACTGACGCCGCCGGCGGATGCCGACGTCAAGCTGAAGGATCCGAAGGACTGGAAGATTGCTGGCAAGGGATTGAAGCGACTCGATACCGTCGACAAGACCACCGGCAAGATGACCTACGGCATCGATATCAAGCTGCCGGACATGCTCAACGCCGCCATCAAGGCCTGCCCGGTGTTTGGCGGCAAGCTGAAAAGCTACGACGAAGCCAAGGTTATGGGCATGAAGGGCGTCAAGAAGGTGGTGAAGGTCGACGACACCGCGGTCGCCGTCGTCGCCGATACCTGGTGGCATGCGAAGTCAGCACTCGAAGCGCTGCCCATTGTCTGGGACGAAGGCGCCAACGCCAAGGTCTCCAGCGAATCGATCGCCAAATGGCTCGCCGAAGGCCTCGACAATGCCCAGCCGGCCTATGTCGGCAATACCAACGGTGACGCCAAGGCGGCGATTGCCAGTGCCGCCAAGAAGGTCGAGGCGGTCTACAACTACCCCTACCAGAACCACGCAACGATGGAGCCGCTCAACGCGACAGCGGTTTGGACCGCGGACAAATGCGAGGTCTGGTGCGGCACCCAGAACGGCGAAGCCGCTTTCGCCGCAACGCTGGAGGCTTCCGGCCTTTCGGCCGACAAGTGCGACGTACACAAGCAGATGCTGGGCGGCGGCTTCGGCCGTCGCGGCCAGACCGATTATGTCCGCCAAGCGGTCCTGATCGCCAAACAGATGCCAGGCACGCCGGTCAAGTTGCTGTGGTCGCGCGAGGAAGACATGCAGCACGGCATGTATCACCCGATCACGCAGTGCAAATTGACCGGGGCCTTCGATGCCGACAACAACCTGACGGCGCTGCATGTCAGGTTGTCCGGCCAATCCATCCTGTTCTCTTTACGCCCGGCGGCGCTGGAGAACGGCAAGGATCCGGTGGCATTCCAGGGCCTCAACGCGTCCGGCGAGGCGGCCATCGGCTACAGCGTGCCGAATTTGCTGGTCGAGCATTCCATGCGCAACCCGCATGTCCCGCCCGGCTTCTGGCGCGGCGTCAACGTCAATCACAACGCGATCTATCTGGAATGCTTCATGGATGAGCTGGCGCAGTCGGTCGGCCAGGATCCGCTCGCGTTCCGCCGGAAGCTGATGGCGACACATCCGAAGCATCTGGCGGTGCTCAACGCCGTGGCCGAGAAAATCGGCTGGGGCACGCCGGCGCCGCAAGGCGTCTATCGCGGCATCGCCCAGCACATGGGCTATGGCAGCTATGTCGCCGGCGCCGCCGAGATCTCGGTGACCGACGGCAACAAGATCAAGGTGCATCGCATCGTCGCCGCCACCGATCCCGGCTATGCCGTCAATCCGGCGCAGATCGAACGGCAGATCGCGGGCTCCTTCGTCTACGGCCTGTCCGGCCTGTTCTATGGCGGCTGCACCGTGAAGAACGGCGCGATCGAGCAGACCAACTTCGACACCTACAACTCGATGCGGATTGCCGAAATGCCGAAGGTGGAATCGATCGTGATGCCGAGCGGCGGCTTCTGGGGCGGCGTCGGCGAACCCACCATCTGCGTGGCGGGACCGGCGGTGCTCAACGCCTACTTCGCCGCGACCGGCAAGCGGATTCGTTCGGTGCCGTTGCGGGACCAGAACATCAGCTTCGCCTGAAACATGAGCGGCGGCCTCACCCGGCCGCCGCTCGCTCCTTTTCGGATTTAACGCATGGACGTCACGCGCCGGGATGTCGCTCGCGGCATTGCTTCGGCTGCCGCCGCTTCAGCTTTCGCGCATCCTTCGCTCGCGCAAGGCGCGGCGCGCATTGTCGTGATCGGCGGCGGCTTTGGCGGCGCCAGCTGTGCGCGGGCGCTGCGGCAGCTTGATCCAAAGTTGCAGGTGACGCTGCTCGAGCCAAATCAAGTGTTTACCGCCTGCCCCTTCAGCAATGAAGTGATCGCGGGTTTGCGGGAACTTCCGATGCAGCAGTTCACCTATGACCGTATCGCCGCCAGTGGCGTGACCGTCGCTGCGCAAGCCGCGACGAAGATCGATTCCTTGGCGCGCACCGTCACTTTGGCCGACGGCAATTCGCTGGCCTACGACCGCCTGGTGCTGGCGCCCGGCATCGACCTGCGCTTCGACGCCCTGCCCGGCTACGACGAAGCCGCCGCGGCCAAAATGCCGCATGCCTGGAAGGCCGGCGAACAGACAATACTTCTTCGCAAGCAGATCGAAGCCATGGCCGATGGCGGCACCGTGGTGCTGGCGGTTCCCGCCGCCCCCTTGCGCTGTCCGCCGGCGCCTTACGAGCGCGCCAGCCTGATTGCGCATTACCTGAAGAACAGGAAGCCGCGGTCCAAGGTTTTGATCCTCGACGCCAAGGACGGGTTCTCGCAGCAAAAACTGTTCGAGGCCGCCTGGAAGGAACTGTATCCCGGCATGATCGAACGGATCGCGCTGTCGCAAGGTGGCCGGGTGACGTCGGTCGATGCCGTGACCAACACCATCGTCACCGATTTCGGCAACTACACCGCCGATGTCGCCAGCGTGATTCCGCCGCAGAAGGCCGGCCGCATCGCCGACATCGCAGGGGTAGCCGACAACACCGGCTGGTGCCCGATCGATCCCGTCAGTTTTGTCTCGAAACTGGTGCCCAATGTTCATGTCATCGGCGACGCCTGCATCGCCGGACAATTGCCGAAATCGGCCTCCGCCGCGCACGCGCAAGGCAAGGCCTGCGCCGCCGCGGTGGTGAACATACTATCCGGCAAACCACCGGAGACCCCGCGGCTGACCGGGGCCTGCTACAACACGGTCGAACCCGGCTACGCGTTCTCGCTGTCGGGCGTCTATCTGCCCAAGGACGGGCAGTTCGCCGAGGTCGAGAGCGCGACAAGCCCGGTCGATGCGCCGCGCGAGGAGCGCCGGCGCGAAGCGGAGCGTGCGGACAACTGGTTCAAGACGATCACGGTGGACATCTTTGGCTAATGCAATCCAGATCTTGGCGGCATGTCTTGGAGCAGCGTGGCTGACGCTGCCCTGCCCGGCCGGCGCCCAAGCCTTGCACTCCTACGCTGTTGTCGGCGACGCCATTCCGGAACGGCTCACGACTACGCCGGGCGACGTGGCGCGCGGGCGCGCGCTGGTCGTCGAACGGTCGAGCACCTGCATCCTTTGCCACAGCGGTCCGTTTCCGGAATTGAGGTTCCAGGGCGACCTTGCCCCCAGCCTCGCCGGTTCCGGCAGCCGCTGGTCGGAAGGGCAACTTCGGCTCAGGCTGGTCGACGCCTCGCATCTCAATGCCGCGACCATCATGCCGTCCTATTATCGCGTCGACGGGCTTGACCGTGTCGGACCATCCTGGCGCGGCAAGCCGATCCTGTCGGCCGAACAGATCGAGGATATCGTGGCGTATCTGGCGAGCTTGCGTGACTAGGAAATGACGATGCACCGACGCTTCCATTCGACCCGCCGCCAGTTCCTCGGCCTCGCCGGCGGCGCTGCCGTGGCTGGCGCGGTGCCGGTCGTGACGCTGCGACCCGCCGAAGCGACACCGGCGATGCTGGCTTCCGCGATCCGTCAGGTCGTGGGCGATGCCGTGGTGCGCACCGGCAAGGTGAAGCTCGACGTGCCGCCGCTGGTCGAGAACGGCAATACCGTGCCGATGACGGTCAGCGTCGACAACCCGATGACACCTGACAACCACGTCAAGAGCATCCACGTCTTCAATGAGAAGAACCCGCAACCCAATGTCGGCAACTTCTATCTCGGCCCGAACGCCGGCCGGGCGCAGGTCTCGACCCGGATCAGACTCGCCGACAGCCAGAAGATCACAGCGATCGCAAAGCTTTCCGACGATTCGTTCTGGTCGGTTAGCGTCGATATCATCGTGACACTGGCGGCCTGTACCGAGGAGGTGATCTGATGGCCGCGGCCCTGATCAACATTCCCAAGAAAGCGAAGCGCGGTGACATCATCGAGATCAAGACGCTGATGTCGCACATCATGGAGACCGGTTATCGTCATATGGCGTCAGGCGAAATCGTGCCTCGCGACATTATCACCGGCTTCACGTGCCGCTATAACGGCACGGAGATTTTCCGCGTTGACCTCTATCCCGCGATCGCCGCCAACCCGTTCATCAGCTTCTTCACCACGGCAACCGCGAGCGGCAAATTCGAGTTCGAATGGATCGGCGACAACGGCTTTTCCGAAACTGCTTCCGCTTCGATCACGGTCGAATGAGACTGGCCGGCATCATATTCGTTGCGCTGCTGCTGGCGGGTTCCGTCGGCGCCGCCGAAATCCCGCAGGCCGAACGCCGCTCCGGCTACAGCTTCATGACGCCGGATACCAAGGCGATGCAGGACGACGACACGACCAATCCCGGCATGCTCTGGGTGCTCGACGGCGAAGCGCTGTGGAAGCGCAAGGTCGGTTCCGCCAACAAGGCCTGCGCCGACTGCCATAATGACGCCGATGCCAGCATGAAGGGCGTCGCCGCGCATTACCCCGCCTTCGACAAGGCGCTCGGCCGTCCCGTCGATCTGGAACAGCGCATCAACCTGTGCCGCACCAACCATCAGCAGGCGTCGCCGCTGGCCTATGAGAGCCGCGATCTGCTGGCGCTGACCGCCTTCATCGCCCGGCAGTCGCAAGGCAAAGCGATCGAAACCGGCAGTGATCCGCAGCTCGAACCGTTCATTGCCAAGGGGCGTGAGCTGTTCATGCAGCGGCAGGGCCAGCTCAATCTCGGCTGCGCCAACTGCCATGACGACAACTGGGACAAGCGGCTGGCCGGGTCGGCGATCACGCAGGCCCACCCGACGGGATATCCGCTCTACCGGCTGGAGTGGCAATCGCTGGGGTCGCTGCAGCGGCGCCTGCGCGCCTGTATCACCGGCATCCGCGCGCAGGCCTATGACTACGGCGCGCCGGAACTGGTGGAACTGGAGCTGTACCTGATGTCGCGGGCGCGGGGGATGCCGCTGGAAGCACCGGCGGTACGGCCTTAGTATGAGCGCCAGCACGGCAGATCCGGACGCTCCGGAGGGGCCAAACACAAAATCGCGAAAACAACCCCATATGCAAAGTAGAAATGGCATGCCGCTGGAGGCGCCCGCGGTCAGGGCTTGACCTATCCCCTCATGGTGAGGAGCGCGAAGCGCGTCTCGAACCATGAGAGCCAGACTGTAGCCCATCCTTCGAGACGCCGCTTCGCGGCTCCTCAGGATGAGGAAGACTGAGTGTGCTGCTAGCGCTCCGCGAACGCCTTCTCGACCACGAACTGCGCCGGCTCGCCGTGGTTGCCTTCGACAAAGCCCTTGCCGTTGAGCAGGGTGCGGGTGTCGGCCACCAGCGCCGGGCTGCCGCAGATCATGACGCGATCATGCACGGGATCGAGCGCGGCCAGCCCGATATCGCCGAACAGTTTTCCCGAATTGATCAGGTCGGTGATGCGGCCGCGGTTGCGGAAGGGATCGCGGGTCACGGTCGGGTAATAGATCAACTGGTTGCGGATGTAGTCGCCGATCAACTCGTCGTTCGGCAGTTTCTCGGTGATCATCTCGCCATAAGCGAGTTCCTTGACGCGGCGGCAGCCATGCAGCAGCACCACCTTCTCGAACCGCTCATAGGTCTCGGGATCCTTGATCACGCTCAGGAACGGCGCGAGGCCGGTGCCGGTGCCGATCAGGTAGAGGTTGCGGCCGTCTTCGAGGTTGTCGATGACAAGCGTGCCGGTGGCCTTGCGGCTAACGATGATCTCGTCGCCCTGCTTCAGGTGCTGGAGGCGCGAGGTCAGCGGGCCATCCGGCACCTTGATCGAGAAGAATTCCAGCCGGTCCTCGTAATTGGCGCTGGCGACGCTGTAGGCGCGCAGCAGCGGCTTCTCGCCGACCTTGAGCCCGATCATGGTGAACTCGCCGTTCCTGAACCGGAACGAGGGATCGCGCGTGGTGGTGAAGGAGAACAGCGTGTCGGTCCAGTGGTGGACGCTGAGGACGCTTTCCTGGTTGAAATTGCTCATCGTCAGTTTCCTTGACGTGCGGGCCAGATTGGCGGCAAAATCATTCGTACACGATCATTCGTGTACGAATGAATAATCCTTCTTGATCCCGGCGTCAAGCCGCGGGCAAGATGGTCTCCGGCGCTCCGAAGGCATTGAACAACAAGGACAAAACCATGGCCCATGACGCACCCCAGGCAACCGGCCCGAGCAAGCTGGTGATCCGCAATATCGGGTTGTTGCTGTCAGGGGCGCTGGAAAAGCCGATCCTCGATGCCGACACCATCGTGGCCGAGAACGGCAAGATCACCGCGATCGGCCGCTTCAAAGACGTCGATACCGAAGGTGCCACCACCGTGGTCAATGCCAACGGCACCACGGTCGCGCCCGGCCTGATCGACAGCCACGTCCATCCGGTAGCGGGCGACTGGACGCCGCGGCAGAACCAGATCAACTGGATCGACAGCTATCTGCATGGCGGCGTCACCACCATGATCTCGGCGGGCGAAGTCCACATGCCCGGCCGGCCGCGCGACGTCGTCGGCCTCAAGGCGATGGCGATCTTCGCGCAGCGCTCGTTCTGGACGCTGCGGCCCGGCGGCGTGAAGGTGCATGCCGGCGCGCCGGTGATCGAATGCGAGATGGTCGAGGACGACTTCAAGGAATTGGCCGCGGCCGGCGTCAAGCTGCTCGGCGAAGTCGGCCTCGGCGGCGTCAAGGACGGCCCGACCGCGCGCAAGATGGTGGGCTGGGCGCGCAAATACGGCATCCAGAGCACCATCCACACCGGCGGGCCTTCGATCCCCGGCTCCGGCCTGATCGACAAGGACGTGGTGCTGGAAGCCGACACCGACGTGGTCGGCCACATCAATGGCGGCCATACCGCCCTGCCCGACGATCAGATCCGCTGCATCTGTGAGGGCTGCAAGCGCGGCCTCGAACTGGTTCACAACGGCAACGAGCGCTCGGCGCTGTTTACGCTACGCGTCGCGCGCGAGATGGGCGATCTTCACCGCGTCATTCTCGGCACTGATGCTCCGGCCGGCTCGGGCGTGCAGCCGCTCGGCATCCTGCGCATGGTGTCGCTGCTGTCGTCGCTCGGCGAACTCCCGGCGGAAATCGCCTTCTGCCTCGCCACCGGCAACACCGCCCGGATGCGCGAACTGGATTGCGGCATCATCGAAGTCGGCCGCTCGGCCGACTTCGTCATCATGGACATGGCGCAGCATTCGCCAGGCCGGAACATCCTGCACAGCGTGCAGCTCGGCGACCTGCCCGGCATCGGCATGACCATCATCGACGGCATCGTCCGCACCCAGCGCAGCCGCAACACCCCGCCGGCGGGACGGGTGCCGGAGATCGTGAGTGGGCATTAGCTTCACGTAACACTGGCTTGATGTTCGACCGTCATTGCGAGCGAAGCGAAGCAATCCATCTTGCCGGGCGAAGAAAGAATGGATTGCTTTGTCGCTGCGCTCCCCTGCACAAACGCTTCGCGTTTGTTGCAGGCAATGACGGCTGAGCATCAAGCCGCGATTGATTCCCGATTATCGGTTTTGCGTGATCGGTTGATTGGTGGTCCAGTCGAAAGTGCCTTGATCGCGCTCGTCCACCGCATGCTTCCAGCCCATTTCCTCCGACCGCCGCTTGAAGTTCAGCCCTTCGGGAGAATGCCGGGTGATGCCGTCGAACACGGTCGCGATCATCTGCGTGCCCATCAATCCCATGTTGTAGAGCGCCTGGTTGACCATCAGCTTCTGCATCATGAGCTGGTTTTGCGGCACGGTTGCGATCCGGTGCGCGAGGGCGTCGACTTCGTCGTCCAGCCGATCGGCCGGAACGGCCTTCAGCACGAGACCCAGCGCGGCCGCCTCAGTCCCGGTGATTTTGTCCCCGGTGAACAGCATGCGCTTGGCTTTCTCGGCGCCCAGCCGATAGACCCACATCGCCGTCGTCGGACAACCCCAGACGCGCACGGGCGGATAGCCGATACGCGCATCTTCCGCCATGACGATCATGTCGGAACAGAGCGCGATGTCGGAGCCGCCGGCCACGGCAAAACCCTGAACCTTGCAGATCACCGGCCGCTTCGAGCGGAAAAGACTCATGAACTTGTTGGTGTTGTCGGACATGGCGGCGTAATCCTTCATCGGATCCCACGGCATCTCCTGCGTATAGCGGTTGGCTGCATCTCCGGAGGCGTAGGCGGTCAGGTCGTATCCGGCACAGAAGGCCCGGCCGGCGCCCGCAAGCACGATCACATGCGCGCCCGCATCGTTGTCGGCGCGCGCGACCGCATCGGCAAGCGCGTCCGGCAACTCGTCGTCGATCGCATTCATGACTTCCGGCCTGTTCAGCGTAATGCGTGCAATGCGGCCATCGCGCTCGTAAATGACTTTGGTCATGGGAATCCTCCGATCAGCGCTGCGGCAACACGTCAGCGAGATCGGAGTTAATCAGGTCTTCGTGTGCAACGCACGTAGCTCTGGCGTTTCGCCTGGCCGACCGGCCCGTTGTCGATCACCAGTTTGCCGTCGGTCGCGATCGAAATGCGCGGACTGGACTTGAATTTCTCACCCTCGCCTTCGCAGGACAAACGCATCTTCCAGGCGCGATCGCCATCAGGTTTGATCTCGCCGGCGCGGCATCGCGTCTCATACCAATAGAGCCGGTTGCCGCCCTCGATGTTCATGCGGTTGGCGCTGTCCTTGTCGCTGCAATCTTTTTTGGTCGACGCCCAAAACCCTTCATAGGGTTGCGCCGCCGATGCGACGCCGCACCCGGCGATCATGACCAATCCTGCCGTAAGCAGCGGCAACGCTTTCATTGAAGCAATCCCGAGGAAATTACTTGTCTGTATTGGTCGCGCACTCAGCGTAATTTGTTCAACAGCACGCGCTCTTTGGCGTCGAACGGCGCCAGCGTTTCCTTGGTGATCGCGATCGCGTTCGGTGCGGCCTTGTCGGCCTCCGCGGGATTGAAGCCCGCATCGTTTCTTTCATCGGACAGCATGGGGGTGTATGGTCACTACAAGCGAACCCAGCCGGCGGCATCGCAAGAGGAATCAACGAGCCCGGTTAGTTCTGCTGCATGCCGCTGAGCCAGGTTGGTACACACCAAGGCAAACAGGGAGGCAGTACGATGACGATCAGGCCAGACCCGACGTTTCACGCATCGCCGAAGCTTGCGATGGAAGCTCCGCCAGAGCGTTTCGCCTACACCTTGCTGCTTAGCCCGGACTTTTCAAAGCCCGACGCGCTCGCCGTGATCGACGTCAAGCCTGGCTCTTCGAGCTTCGGTCAGGTCGTCCACACCGTGACAATGCCCAATAAGGGGGACGAGTTTCACCATTTCGGGTGGAACGCCTGCTCGTCGTCTTTGTCACCGCTCACCGCACACACATTCCTGGAACGCCGTTACCTCATCATCCCCGGTATCCGATCCTCCCGGATTTACGTCATCGATACCAAGCCGGATCCCACCCTGGCCAAGATTCACAAAATTATCGAACCCGAGGAAATCTTCAAGAAGACCGGGTACTCGCGGCCGCACACGATCCACTGCGGGCCGGACGGCATTTACGTCAGCACGCTCGGCGGCGGCGGCAAGGATGGCACCGATGGACCGCCCGGCGTCTTCATCATGGACTGCGAGACATTCGATGTCCTCGGACGGTGGGAGATCGATCGCGGTTCTCAAAACCTGCACTATGACTTCTGGTGGAACCTGCCACGCGATTACATGGTGACCAGCGAGTGGGCGTTGCCACCGCAGTTCGAGAACGGAATTGTGCCCGAGGATCTTCTCTCCAACAAATATGGCCATCGGATCCACTTCTGGGATCTGCGGGCGCGGCGGAATGTTCAGACCATCGACCTCGGCGCCAACCATCAAATGGCACTGGAGGTGCGTCCGGCGCATGATCCCGTTCGCGAGTACGGATTCCTGGGCGTCGTGGTCGACACCACAAACCTCGAAGGCTCGATCTGGACCTGGTGGCGCGAGGGCGGCAAGTTTCACATCGAAAAGACGGCGACGATCCCGCCCGAGCCTGCGTCGAAGGACCAGTTGCCGCCGCTCCTGCAGGGCTTTGGGGCCGTGCCGCCGCTGGTAACGGATATCGACCTGTCCATGGATGACAAGTTTCTCTACGTGTCCTGCTGGGGCACCGGCGAAATGCGTCAATACGACGTCAGCGATCCGAGAAAGCCCAAGCTTGCCGGATCGGTCCACATCGGCGGCATCGCACGCCGTACGCCTCATCCGAACGGCAAGGCCTTTGCAGGCGGTCCGCAGATGGTGGAGATCAGCCGCGACGGCAAACGCGTATACTGGACCAACTCACTCTACTCGACCTGGGACGACCAGTTCTATCCAAGCGGAATACCCGGCGCCGAGGTAATGGCCAATGCCAGTCCGGGCGGTGGCCTCGAGCTGGCAAACGACTACTGGGTCAGCTTCCCCGACGGCTACCGGGCGCATCAGATCCGGCTCGACGGCGGTGACTGTTCGACCGATTCGTTCTGCTATCCGTCGGTTTGAATGTGAGCGCAGCCGATTGGACACCTGCCTGGCTCTGGCTGGCTGTCGTCGCGAGCGGCCTCTACCACGGCGCAAATCCGGGAATGGGGTGGCCGCTCGCCGTGTCGGCTGGATTGATGGAAAGGAGTTCGCGGGCCATGCCGGCCGCGCTTGGGGCGCTAGCGGCCGGCCATCTGCTCGCGATGCTGCTGGTGATCCTTCCCTTCGCGCTGCTGGTCGCCCTCGTCGAATGGCAGCGCCAGGTACAGATCGGCGCCAGCCTCCTTGTCATCGGATTCGGTATCTTCCGCCTCGTCTACCGGCGCCATCCACGAGCGTTGGCGCGGATACGACCGACACAACTGGGGCTCTGGTCCTTCGCCGTGGCAATCGCCCATGGCGCGGGGCTCATGCTGGTGCCGATCTATCTCGGCCTCTGCCGGGAAGCCGACCTCGACAACGGCCACATCGCAGCTGGGACCCTGATCAATGCCAATCTCGGTATGGCCGTGCTGGTCTCCGTCGTCCACGCTGCCGCGATGATCGCGGCCGGCGGATGCCTGGCATGGCTGGTCTACCGCTTTTTTGGTCTCAAATTCATATCGCGGAGCTGGTTCAATCTGGATACGTCCTGGGCCGTTAGCCTCATTCTGGTGGGGGCCGTCGCACTGGTGCTCCATCTCACGGAGTAGCGCGAACGCCGCACGGCACCGCCGCGCCACCGCGATCCAACTCAAATTGGGCAAGTGCGCCGAATCACCGCAGCTTGTTCAACAGCACCATCAGCGTCTCGCGCTCCTTGGCGTCGAGCGGCGCCAGCGTTTCCTTGGTGATCGCCAGCGCGTTCGGCGCGGCCTTCTCGGCCAGTTGCTGGCCGGCGCGGGTGAGGCTGACCAGCAGGCGGCGGCCATCTTCCGGGTCGGGGCTGGTCTCGGTCAGGCCGCGTGCGGTGAGGCGATCGATCACGCCCTTGATGGTGGCGACGTCCATCGCGGTCAGCCGCCCCAGCAAATTCTGCGAGCACGGCCCGGTCTCGGTCAGTTTCGCCAGCGCCGCCCACTGCGCCGACGTCAGGTTGATGCCGATTTCGCGGGCGAAGATCGTGGCATGGCGCTGCCAGACCTGGCGCAGGATGAAGCCGATCTGCTCGTCGAGAATGTAGGACGGCCTCTGCGGCTTGACGCTCCGTTTCGGCAAAGCACCCCTTCCCATGTTCGCTCCCCGCCTCTTCTATTCTTCGCCAATCACAATGACAGATGCGCGTCCCGGATATCCGGCCGCGCGTCGAGTTCGGCCATCGTGCCGCCGAAACAGATCTTGCCGCGTTCGATGATGTAGGCGCGATCCGAAATCAACCGCGCGAAATGCAGGTTTTGTTCGGACACCACGATGCTGACGCCCTCTTTCTTCATCGCCAGGATCGCATCGACCATCTGCTCGACGATTTTTGGCGACAGGCCTTCCGAGGGTTCGTCGAGCAGCACCAGCGAGGGATTGCCCATCAGCGTCCGCGCGATCGTCAGCATCTGCTGCTCGCCGCCGCTCATGCGTCCGCCCGGGCGGTTGCGCATTTCGCCCAGATTCGGAAACAGCGTGAACAATTTTTCGCGCGTCCAATATGGCGCGTTTGGCCGCTTCGGCTGCTTGCCGACCTCGAGGTTTTCCTCGACCGTGAGATCCGTGAAGATCCGCCGCTCCTCCGGCACATAGCCGAGCCCGCCGCGCACGATGGCATGCGTCGGCTCGGTCGAGACGTCCTTGCCTTCGAACACGATCTGCCCGGAACGGTTTTGCACCAATCCTACGATGGAGCGGAAGGTGGTCGACTTGCCGGCGCCGTTGCGGCCGAGCAGCGCGACCACTTCGCCGTCGCCGACTTCGAGCGCGATATCGAACAGGATGTGCGCCGGGCCGTAAAAGCTGTTGAGATCCTTCACCGTGAGCTTCATGCACCGGCTCCCTCGCGGTGGCGCGCGTCATAGACTAGGCCTTCGCCGAGATAGATCGCGCGCACCTGCGGATTGCCGCGGACTTCTTCCGGAGAGCCTTCGGCGATCAGGGTGCCGCGGTTGAGCACGAGGATGCGGTCGGCATGCTCGAACACCACGTCCATGTCGTGTTCGGTAAAGAGCACGCCGATCGACTGTTCGCGGGCGATGCGCGCGGTCAGCCGCATCAGCTCGATGCGCTCGCGCGGCGCCATGCCGGCGGTCGGCTCATCCATCAGGAGCAGCTTCGGCTGGTTGGCGAGCGCGATCGCAAGCTCAAGACGCTTGAGATCGCCATAGGCGAGTTCGCCGCAGGGGCGCTCGGCATAGGCGCCCATGCCGACGAGATCGAGCAGCCGGCCGGCTTCCTCGCGCGCGTAGGCCGCGGTCGACGTCCACAGATTGAACAATTGCTTGCCATACGAAACCAGCGCGACCTGCACGTTTTCGCGCACTGTCATGGTCGGGAACGTCGCCGTGATCTGGAAGGTACGCCCGACGCCGAGCCGCCAGATCGCACGCGGCTTCCGGCCCGCGGTGTCCTCGCCGAGCAAACGGATTTTGCCGCTATCCGGAATGTTCTGGCCGTTGAGCATGTCGAAGCAGGTGCTTTTTCCAGCACCATTGGGCCCGATCAGCGCCAGGATTTCACCGGCACGCAGTTCGAACGACACGCCCCGCACAGCATGCACGCCGCCATAGGACTTGCTCAAGCCTTCGACCGACAGCAATGTGGGGACCATGCTCATTCGGCAGTCTCGATCCGGGATGTCAGCAATGCCGACTTCGACGCAGAAGATCGCCGGCGGTTTTTGATCGTCTCCAGCATGCCGACGATGCCCTTCGGGAAAACCACCACGATCAGGACGATGAAGCCGCCCAATACCAGTTTGGAGAGATCGGTCTGGCTGACCAGCCAGATGTTGAGCGCCTTGTAGACGATGGCGCCGACGACCGCACCGGAGACCGTCTCGACACCGCCGAGCAGCACCATGACCAGCGCATCGACGGAAAGGGATATACCAAGGTTATCCGGGAAAACGCTGCCCTTGAGGTACGCGAACAGCGCGCCGGCAATGCCGGCGACGGTGCCCGCGATGACGAAGGCGGTCCACTGCACGCGTTTGCCGTTGATGCCGATCGCCTCGCTGCGCAGCGGGGAATCCCGTGTGGCGCGGAGTGCAAACCCGAACGGCGAGAACACGATGATGCGCAATACCGCGACCGCAAGCGCGGCGATGGCGAGCGACAACCAATAGAAGCTCGACGGGCTCGCCGCCCATTTCTCCGGCCAGACTCCCAGAATGCCATTGTCGCCGCCGGTCACCGTAACCCACTGGAACGCGATCGACCACACGATCTGCGCAAAGGCCAGCGTCAGCATCGCAAAGTAGACACCTGACAATTGCACGGCAAAGAAGCCGAACACCGCGGCACCGAGCAGGCCCAGCAGCGGACCGAGCAGCAGTGAGACGATCATCGGCAATCCCGCCAGCTTGGCGAGGAACGCAACGCCATAGGCGCCGAGGCCGAAATAGGCGGCGTGGCCGAACGAGGCCAGCCCGCCGACCGACATCAGGAAGTGGAGACTGGCGGCGAAGATCACGAAGATCGCGATCTCGGAGCCGACTGTCAGCGCGTAATTGCCGGCCACGAACGGCAGCGCCGCCGCCACCATCAGCGCGCCAAGCGAAGCCAGCCGTTCGTTCGACGTCAGCGGCCGCCACGGATTAACCGTCAGGCCGGGCGTTCGCCGCGCTGCGGCTTCCGGTTTGCCGAACAGGCCCCAGGGACGCACAATCAAGACCACCGCCATCACCAGGAACACCAGGATGATGGAGATCTTCGGAAAAATCAGGATGCCGAAGGCGTTGAGTTCGGACACCAGCACCGCGGCGACAAAGGCGCCGATGATGCTGCCGAGCCCGCCGATCACGACCACGACGAAGACGTCGACGATGATCCGCAAGTCCAGCGCGTGATGCACGGCGTCGCGCGGGATCTGCAGCGCGCCGCCGAGGCTGGCGAGAAAGACGCCGAGCGCGAACACGCTGGTGAACAGCCATTTCTGATTGACGCCGAGCGCCGCCACCATGTCGCGGTCCTGCGTCGCCGCGCGCACCAGCACGCCCCAGCGCGTGCGCTGGAACAGCAACCACAGGATTCCGAGCACGACCGGGCTGAGCGCGATCAGGAACAGGTCGTAGCTCGGGATGTTCTGGCCGAAGAAATCGATCGCGCCTTTGAAGCCGGGCGCGCGGCGGCCGAGCAGATCGTCCGGTCCCCAGATCAGAACCACGAGGTCTTCGACCATCAGGGTCAGGCCAAAGGTCGCCAGTAACTGGAACAGTTCCGGCGCATGATAGATCCGCCGCAGCAGCACCATCTCGACGAGGACGCCGACGGCGGCGACGATCAGCGCGGCGGCGACAACGCCGCCCCAAAAGCCGAGCGCGCCGGAAAACCGCTCGGTCAGCGTGAACGCGACATAGGCGCCGAGCATATAGAACGCGCCATGGGCGAAGTTGACGATTCGCGTGACGCCAAAAATGATCGACAGCCCTGATGCTACCAGAAACAGCGACGCCGCGCTGGCAAGACCGGTCAGGAACTGAACGACATAAAAGGCCATGGGTGGTCCGGTTGGGCGCGTTTCAGTGCGGTGGCTTCATCCTTCAAGACGGCGCTGCGCGCCTCCTCAGGATGAGGTCTTGCTTTCTTCATTTCGCTCCGCCTGCGGCGGGGCAATCGCATATAGTGCTCGCGAGACCTGATGGCTGGCTCGCTTCGCCTCTCCCGCTTGCGGGGGAGGCCGACGCGCTCGAAGAGCGCGGCGGGTGGGGGTTCTCTCCACGCGGGGAATCCCGATGTTGAAGCACCCCCACCCCAACCCTCCCCCGCAAGCGGGAGAGGGAGAAGTAAGATTTCAATCCTTCGGGCGAAGCTTTTCGACTTCGGCGTCACCAGGGAGATAGTCGCCACCCTTGCGATAGACCGACTCCACCATCACGCCCTTGCCGTCCTTCTGCGCGGTCTTGCCGACATAGGCGCCAAGCGTCGACTGGTGGTCGATCTTGCGGAAGGTGATTTCGCCGAACGGCGACGGCATCGACAAGCCCTCAGCCGCCGTGATCAGTTTTTCCGGATCGCTCGAGCCGGCCTTGGCGAGGATTGCGGCCGCCGCCTTGATGGTCTGGTAGCCGACGATCGAGCCGAGACGCGGATAGTCGTTGTACTTGGCCTGATAGGCTTTCAGGAACTTGTCGTGATCCGGCGTCTTGATGTCGTACCAGGGATAACCGGTGACGATCCAGCCTTCCGGCGTCTCTTCCTTCAGCGGATCGAGATATTCCGGCTCGCCGGTCAGGAACGAAACTACTTTACGGTCCTTGAACAGGCCACGGGTATTGCCTTCACGCACCAGCTTGACGAGATCGGCGCCGAAGGTGACGTTGAGGATCGCCTCGGGATTGGCGGCGGCAACCGCCTGCACCACCGGGCCCGCATCGATCTTGCCCTGCGGCGGCCACTGCTCGTCGACCCAGACGATATCGGGACGCTTCTCCGACATCAACTTTTTGAACACCGCAACGGCAGACTGGCCGTACTCATAGTTCGGCGCGATCGTCGCCCAGCGCTTGGCGGGCAACTTCGCGGCCTCTTCCACCAGCATCGCCGCCTGCATGTAATTGGAGGGACGCAGACGGAAGGTGTAGCGGTTGCCCTTCGACCAGGTGACCGCGTCGGTCAGCGGTTCGGCTGCCAGAAAAAACACCTTCTTCTGGTTGGCGAAATCGCTGACGGCGAGGCCGATGTTGGACAGGAACGTGCCCGTGAGCATCGCCACGTTCTCGCTCGACACCAGTTCGTTGGCGGCGGTCTGGGCGTCGGCCGGCTTGCCGCCGTCATCCTTGGAGACGACGACGAGCTTCTTGCCGCCGATGCCGCCTGCGGCATTGATTTCCTCGACCGCGAGCTGCCAGCCCTTGCGATAGGGTTCGGTGAAAGCGGGCAACAGCGAATAGCTGTTGATTTCGCCGATCTTGATTTCGGCCTGCGCCATCGCGTTGTTGGCAAAACCGGCGACCGCGATCGCCAATCCCGCTCCGAGCAAATGTCTGCGTTGCATCCTCAACCCTCCAGTGTCCGATAAATCTATCTCAAACCGTCTTCGCCTTTGACCTCAGAAACCGTCAATCCGCCGACACGCGGCAATGGCCTGCCGCTGTCGGTCACCGCCACCGCGACCATGATCTCGTTGGCGCGCGGCGCGTCGTTGATCTGCACTTCCATGCCGTCGAAATGACTGCGCACGAACGCCGCGTCCTTGTGGCCGAGCGGAATATCCAGCGTGGTTCCGGGGCCGCTGCGTTTCTTCGATGACGGGATCAGCGCCGCTCCCTTGCCCAGCACCTTGCGCACTGGCGCGCCCATCTTGGGATGCAAGATCGCTGCCGCGTGTTCGAGTTCGCCGTTTTCGCCGACCGCGGCGGCCTTGCCGTAACTGTGCGCCTTGGCGCCGTCGATCCCGAGCGCCGCCACCGCCTTTTTCGACAGCAGTTCGCCGAGCTCCTCGCCGATCGCGATCAATGGCGAAAGGTCCTCGACATAGCGGCCGGCAAACGGGTTTTCGATCACGGCGATCGCCGCCGCGCGCCGGGTCGGCGGCGCGACCTTTTGCCCCATCTCCAGATGGGTCTCTTCGACCACCGTGACGATTTTGCGAATGATCGCGCTCATTTATTCGCCTCGCTTCCGATCAGACATGCATCGTATCCTGTATCGCGCTTCCATGAAGCGCCGGCAACGCGCGTGTCGCAATTCCCGTTGTTCCCACACCGACCGTCTCGCCCTCAAGACGCAAGGCGGCGCCTTCGATCAACCCGGCCGCCAGCAACTGCTGCGCCTGGCGGGCCCCTGCCCTCAGCGCGGTCTCGATTTCATTTTCGCCGAGCGGGCCAACATCGCGGGTCACAAGACGCGATCCGAGGTCGCTATCCGGCTGCAATTCGTTCGCGGGGCAACGGACAACCGCGGGATGGCCGGGCAGATCCACGGCATTGGCGATGATGGTGGCGGCGGCATCGGCCTGCGATGCTGTCTTTGCCAGCACGGTGACGGCGTCGGCGATCCCGAGCGAAAAACTGCGGCCGTGGCGTCCACTGGTCGCCACGCCACGCACGGGATCGTCGGCATCGATGGTCATCGCGCGCAGCAGGCCTTGCCGGTCGGGCCGGTCCATCAGGCCGACGGTGAACTGCTCGCCGTCAGCCAGATAAAGTGCGATATCGCCGCCATTGTTGACATAGGCGCGGTCAAGCCGTGCGGCGCTCAGCATGGCGCCGAGAATTTCTTCTGCGACCGAACCGGCCACAGCTGCCATCGGTGTTATGAAGTGATCGGCGGCAAACGGCGCCACGGCCGCATGCATGCGGCGCGCGACGACGCCTTTCAGCGCGCAACGAACCGGATCGACCGGCTGGCGCAACTCAGTCAGTTCCGCGCAGAGTTCATCGAGCAGCCCGGTGAAGCGATGGGCCGCGGCCTGATAGGCCGCGCGCACGTCCGCGTCGCGGCCCTTCGCCTCGATGACCAGATCGATCGGACCATCCTGCAAATGCAGCCGCTTGCCGTCAGGAAGAAGCGCGATTTGCGGGAGGCGTTTCATGCGCCCCGCCCCGGAATGGTCGGCATTGGCCGGGTTTCGGTATTGTCGCGCAGCGACGCCAATGGAACCACATGGTCCATATGGCCGCCGAGGACGGCGTAGTCAGAGAGCTTGAGCGTGAATTCGATCGGCGCGACCAGCGCCGGCGTCGGCACATAACCGAAGGCGCCGGCCGGCATCCGGGTGACGTCGACCATGAAGGTGATGCCGCCGCCGGGCCAGACGTAAACCGGCGCGCCGCCGCTGGTGACCCGGGTCAGCGCGTCCTTCACCGACCGCGTCAGCCGCACCGGATTATCGGTCACGCCGGCGCGCAGCGAGCCGCCGGCGCCGCCCATGAACAGCACCGTGCACATTGCCGGCTCGCAATTTTCCTGAATGCGTTCGACCGAGAGTTTCAGATCGAGCGGCATCTGCTTCTCGACCGGACGCAAGGCCTCGTCGAGTTCGTAATAGGCGGCATGCTCGCCGGTGGTCGAGACCATCAGCATCGTGAGCCCCGGTCTTGCTTCCTTCGGGTCGAACGGGCCCAGCACCGACAGCGGATCGGAAATTTTGGTGCCGCCCCAGCCGGTGCCGGGCTCGGCGACCTGGAAGTAACGGCCCGGCGTCGAGCGCCGGCCCTTCATCTTGATCCCGGTATCGGGAATATCGAGCAGCTTGCCGGCCTGATGCTCACTGAGCACGCCGGTGATGTGGTCGTCCACGACCACGACTTCGTCGACCTTGCCCTGCCATTGCTTGGCGAACATGCCGATGGTGGCCGAACCGCACCCCACCCGCATCCGCTCTTCCGGCACGCCGTTGACGATCGGCGGATAGCCCGCCTGCACCACGACCGTGGCGCCGCCATCGATGGTCAGCTCCACCGGCTTGCAATTGGAGAGGTCCATCAGCGCATCGCAGGTGACGCGGCCTTCCTTCTTGGAACCGCCGGTCAGATGGTGCACGCCGCCGAGCGACAGCATCTGCGAGCCGTATTCGCTGGTGGTGACATGGCCGATCGCCTCGCCCTGCGCCCGCACCGTCGCGGTTTCCGGGCCGAGATAGCGATCGGTGTCGATCTTCACCTTGACGCCGCAATAGCTGAAAATGCCTTCGGTCACGACCGTGACCATGTCGACGCCGTCGATCTCGGAGGAAACGATGAAGGGCGCCGGCTTGTAATCGGGATAGGTGGTGCCGGCGCCGATCGCGGTCACGAACACGCTGGGCTCGTGAACCAGCTTGCCATCCCAGTCGCCGCCGGCCTGGAACGGCACCAGCCGTCCGCCATGCGACACCGTTCGCTCCAGCACGATATGCGGATCGACGCGCACCAGTTCGCCGTCGTGATTGGC
This sequence comes from Afipia sp. GAS231, assembly GCF_900103365.1. NCBI lineage: Bacteria > Pseudomonadati > Pseudomonadota > Alphaproteobacteria > Hyphomicrobiales > Nitrobacteraceae > Afipia > Afipia sp. GAS231. The sequence continues at coordinate 6,033,108 of NZ_LT629703.1, read as the reverse complement.
ATAGCGATCGCACGCGCCCGCCGCGCCCGGCTTGATGTAGCACATCACCGGACAGGCATCGCAGCGGATCTTGTCGCCGATGGCGGCGGTCGAAACGTCGGTCATGAACAAGCCTGCAGTTCGAAAGGCCGTGATCGCAGCCGCGCCCTCACGGATCCGATCAATTGTTCGTACACGAACGATGTTGCGCGTGGACCGAAATCCTGTCAAGCGGCAACAAAAGCGAAAATGCGCCATTGCCGCATAAAAACTCATTTGCCTCGCCCCCTTGTTCATAAAGCGGGCAGCGCGCTGCGGCGCGGAAACGCGCGGCTTGCACGTTTGTACACAAACGGTATCTTTCCCCCGCATCCAGCGCAGGATTTTGCAGCGCAGCGAGAGGCATGGGAAGCATGACGCAGAGCAAGATGCGCCTGACCGTGAACGGCAAGACCTGCGACGTCGACGCCGCTCCCGACACCGCGCTGCTTTACGTCTTGCGCAACGACCTCGCTCTGAACGGACCGAAATATGGCTGCGGGCTCGGCGAATGCGGCGCCTGTGCGGTACTGATCGACGGCGTCGCGGCGCGCTCCTGCGTCATCCCGATCGAGGGCTGCACCGGGCGCGATATCGTGACGCTCGAAGGGCTCGGCACGCGCGAACATCCCGATCCCGTGCAACAGGCTTTCATCAGCGAACAGGCCGCGCAATGCGGCTATTGCCTGAACGGCATGATCATCACGACCCGAGCGCTGCTCAATCGCAGCGCCCGGCCTTCCGAGGAAGAGGTGATGGAAGCGCTGCGTCATCATCTCTGCCGCTGCGGCGCCCATATCGAAATCATGCGCGCGGCGATGCGCGCCGCCGGCCATGTCGTCGAGGCGCAGAGCTGATGGCCGCGCCGGACTCTCCCGCGACGAACGAACGCCCGCAGGGAACGCTGACCGTCGTTCGTCCCGCCTCTCCTGTCGAAGCCGTCAAGTTCGAGACTTTCATCAAGATCACGTCAGACGGATCGGTCACCGCCTATAACGGTCATGTCGATCTCGGCACCGGCATCCGTACCGCGCTGGGGCAGATCGTCGCCGAAGAGCTCGACGTGTCCTTTGCCCGCGTCATCGTCGTGCTCGGCGATACCTCGCGCGTTCCGAACCAGGGCGCGACGATCGCGAGCGAAACCATTCAGATCACGGCCGTGCCGCTGCGCAAGGCGGCGGCGCAGGCGAGGCAATTTCTGATCGCGCGGGCGGCGGAGCGGCTGGAACTTGTGGTCGAGGATCTCACCATCGAAGACGGCCTGGTGCGCGGCAGGGATAACCGCAGCGTCAGCTATGGCGAGTTGATCGCAGGCGACACCATCCAGCTTGAACTGACCGACGATATCCCCGTGAAGGACGTCGGCACCTATTCCATTGTCGGGCAATCGGTGCCGCGCGTCGATCTGCCGGCCAAGGCGACCGGCGAACTGGTCTACGTTCACGACGTCCGCGTTCCCGGCATGCTGCATGGCCGCGTCGTGCGCCCGCCCTATGCCGGCGTCGATGCCGGTGATTTCGTCGGCACCAGCCTGATCGCGGTCGATGAAGCCTCGGTGCGCGATATTCCAGGGCTGGTCGCGGTGGTTCGGATCGGTGACTTCGTCGGCGTCGTCGCCGAGCGCGAGGAGAACGCGATCAAGGCGGCCGCGCAGTTGAAGGTAACGTGGAAGCCGACGCCTGTCCTGCCCGATCTCGGCGACATCCCGACGGCGTTGCGCGCCAATCCTTCCGAGCCGCGGACGCTGATCGACAAAGGCGACGTCGATGCGGCGATTGCAGGCGCCGCCAAGCCGATGCCGCGGACCTATGTCTGGCCGTACCAGATGCACGCCTCGATCGGTCCCTCCTGCGCGGTTGCCGACTATCAGGACGACCAGGCCCGGGTCTGGTCGGGCACGCAGAACCCGCACCATCTGCGCACCGAACTGGCGCGGCTGATCCATCGGCGGGAAGCCGAAATCGAGGTGATCCGGCTGGAAGCCGCCGGATGCTACGGCCGCAACTGCGCGGACGACGTGTCCGCCGATGCCGTGCTGCTGTCGCGCGCCGTCGGCCGCCCCGTCCGCGTGCAGTTGACCCGCGAGCAGGAGCACGCCTGGGAGCCGAAGGGCACGGCGCAGTTGATGGATGTCAATGGCGGGGTGAACGCCGATGGCAGCGTCGCCGGTTATGACTTTGCGACGCGCTATCCCTCGAACGGCGCGCCGACGCTGGCGCTGCTGCTGACCGGCGAAGTCCCGAACACGCCCGCCGTGCTTGAGATGGGCGACCGCACCGCGATCCCGCCCTATGACTACGACAACCTGCGCGTGGTCGTACACGACATGCCGCCGATCGTGCGCGCTTCGTGGCTGCGCGGCGTCTCGGCGCTGCCCAATACGTTCGCCCATGAATCCTGGATCGACGAGGTCGCATCCGAGGCCGGCGTCGATCCGATCGAGTATCGCCTGCGCTATCTGAAGGACGCGCGTGCGATCGATCTCGTCAATGCCGTTGCCGAGCGCGCAGGCTGGAAGCCGCGGCCGGTTCGCGAGCAGCCCGAAGCCGAAGGCGATATCGTGCGCGGGCGCGGTTTCGCCTACGCGCTGTACGTCCACAGCAAGTTTCCGGGCTACGGCGCAGCATGGTCGGCATGGATCGCCGACGTCGCCGTCAACAGGGCGACCGGCGATGTCAGCGTTACCCGCGTCGTCGCCGGGCAGGATTCCGGCCTGATGATCAACCCGGACGGTGTTCGTCACCAGATTCACGGTAACGTCATCCAGTCGACCAGCCGCGCGCTGATGGAGGAAGTGTCGTTCGACCGCTCGTCCGTGACGGCGCGCGAATGGGGCGCCTACCCCATCATCAAATTTCCGGACGTACCCAAGATCGACGTGCTGATGCTGCCGCGGCAGGACCAGCCGCCGCTCGGTGTCGGCGAGTCCGCATCCGTCCCCAGCGCCGCCGCCATCGCCAATGCGATCTTTGACGCGACCGGCGTGCGGTTTCGCGAATTGCCGTTCACGCCGGAACGCATCCTGAAGGGATTGCGCGGTGATGCGCCCGCCTCACCGGAGGCATTGCCAGCACCTGCTTCCGCGCCGCCGCCTTCTCGCACATGGCAGAATCCGTTTTCGGTTCGTCGCGGCGTATTGGCAACCGCCGCAGCGTTGTGCGCCGCTGTGGTCGGCATCGGCACTGCCGTGCTGCCATGGCGATCGATCGCGCCGATCGCGCGGCCGGATGCCTCGGTCTATTCGGCGGCGACGATCGCCCGCGGCCAGCAACTCGCCGCGCTCGGCGATTGCGCGGTGTGCCACACCTCCGCGAGCGGCATTCTCAACGCCGGCGGCCGACCGCTGCAGACGCCGTTCGGCACGATCTATTCGACCAACATCACACCCGACCTCGAAACCGGCATCGGCGCGTGGTCGTATCCCGCTTTCGAACGCGCGATGCGCGAAGGCATCCATCGCGACGGCAAGCAGCTCTATCCGGCGTTTCCGTATCCGCATTTCGCCAGGACCAGCGATGCCGACCTGCAGGCGCTCTATGCCTATCTGATGGCGCAATCGCCGGTGCGCACGGAGGCCAAGCCAAACGCGTTGGCGTTCCCGTTCAACCTGCGTCCGCTGCTGGCGGGATGGAATGCGCTGTTCCACAAGTCTGCCGTGTTCCAGGCCGACCCGGCTAAATCCGAGACCTGGAATCGCGGTGCCTATCTGGTCGAAGGCCTTGGCCATTGCAGCGCCTGCCATTCGCCGCGCAACGCGCTCGGCGCAGAGCAGGCGAACGCCTATCTCGCCGGCGGGTTTGCCGAAGGCTGGGAAGCGCCAGCTCTGACATCGCTGTCGCAAGCACCGATCCCGTGGAACGAAGACGAACTGTTCGCCTATTTGCGCTCCGGCGAATCCCGCTTCCATGGTGTGGCGGCCGGACCGATGGCGCCGGTCGTGAAGGAGTTGGGCGCGCTGCCCGACCAGGACATCCGCGCCATGGCGGTCTATCTCGCTTCCTTCAACGAGACCGCCATCGATCAACATACTCTCGCCGCGAAACTCGAAGCCGCGAGCAGCACGAGGACATCGGCGGCCGCGAGCGTCGGTGCCCGGCTCTACCAGGGCGCCTGCGCGGTATGTCACGAGGTCGGCGGCGCGCCGCTGTTCGGCAGCCGGCCGTCGCTGGCGCTGAACAGCAATCTGCACAGCGCCCATCCGGACAACCTGGTTCAGGTCATCCTCCATGGCATTGCTGCACCGGCGTCGTCCGACCTCGGCTATATGCCGGCCTTTAAAGACAGTTTTACCGACGACCAGGTCGCCGAACTGGCGTCCTACCTGCGGCGGCAATTTGCCCCGGATAAGCCGGCCTGGACCGATATTCATGCGGCGATTGGCCGTATCCGGCAGGATATCGCGCGCTGACCAGCCATGCCGCGGCCGAAACCCACTGGTTGGGCGGCCTCCGGCACGATAGAGTTCCCTCATGGCAGTTACCGATATCGCATCCCGGACCTACAACCATGGCTGGCGGCTCGATCCGATCGTGCGCAGCCTGCTCGACACCGATTTTTACAAGCTGCTGATGCAGCAGATGATCCGGGAGTTCTACCCGGAGCAGCAGGTGACCTTCTCGGTCATCAACCGCAGCAAGCACGTGCGGCTCGCCGAGGTGATCGACGAGGGCGAGCTGCGCGCCCAGCTTGACCACGCCCGCACCATCCGTTTTTCCAAGAAGGAACTGATCTGGCTTGCCGGTAATACGTTCTACGGCAAGACCCAGATGTTCTCGCCTGACTTCATCAACTGGCTCGCCAATTTCCGCCTGCCCGAATACGAGCTGCGCAAGGTGGACGGCCAGTACGAATTGCATTTCCACGGGCCGTGGACCCACACCACAATGTGGGAAATCCCGGCGCTCGCGATCATGAACGAATTGCGTTCGCGGCATTCCACCAAGGGTCAAGGCCGCTTCGTGCTCGACGTGCTCTACGCCCGCGCCAAGGCCAAGCTGTGGTCCAAGGTCGAGCGGTTGCGCAAGCTGGACGGCCTGCGGCTGTCCGACTTCGGCACCCGCCGCCGCCACGGTTTTCTGTGGCAGCGCTGGTGCGTCGAGGCCGTCAAGGAAGGTCTCGGTTCCTCCTTCACCGGCACCTCGAACGTGCTGCTGGCGATGGACAACGATCTCGAAGCGATCGGCACCAACGCGCATGAATTGCCGATGGTCGCAGCGGCGCTTGCCAACGACGATACCGAATTGCGCTGGGCGCCGTATCGCATCCTCGATCAATGGCGCCACACCTATGGCGGCAATTTGCTGATCGCTTTGCCCGACGCCTTCGGCACCAAGCCGTTCCTGCGCGACGCCCCCGACTGGGTCGCCGACTGGACCGGCTTTCGTCCCGACAGCGCGCCGCCGATCACGGCCGGTGAAGAGATCATCAAGTGGTGGAAGCAGAAGGGCCGCGATCCCCGCGAGAAGCTTTTGGTGTTCTCCGACGGCATGGATGTCGGTTCAATCGAGGAGACCTATCGCCATTTCGACGGCCGCGTTCGTATCTCGTTCGGTTGGGGCACCAACCTCACCAATGATTTCGTCGGCTGCGCGCCGGATGGGTCGGCCGATCTCGATCCGATCTCGCTGGTCTGCAAGGTGACGTCGGTCGACGGAAGGCCGGCGGTCAAGCTGTCGGACAATCCCGAGAAGGCCACCGGATCGGCTTCCGAGGTCGAGCGATACTTGCGCGTGTTCGGCAATGCCGGCCGCGTCCGCACCGCCGTGCACGTCTGAACCGCCGCAACTCCATTCAAGACCCATCGAGCTAACGAGTTCCGCATGCCCGCACCCAAGCCGCCTGCCTTTGAAACGCTGAGCCTGCATGCCGGCCAGCGCCCGGATCCCGCAACCGGCGCCCGCGCGGTTCCGATCTACCAGACCACATCCTATGTGTTTCAGGATTCCGATCACGCCGCCGCGCTGTTCAACCTCGAACGCGCCGGGCACATTTATACGCGCATCTCAAACCCGACGACCGCGGTGCTCGAAGAGCGGCTGGCCGCACTGGAAGCTGGCGTCGGCGCGGTCTGCACCGCGAGCGGCATGGCCGCGCTGCATCTGGCGATCGCGACGCTCCTCAACGCCGGAGACCACATCGTCGCCTCCTCCTCGCTCTATGGCGGCACCATCAACCTGTTGGCGCACACGCTACCGCGCTTCGGCATCACCACGACCTTCGTCAAGCCCCGCGCGCTCGACGAATTCCGCGCCGCGATCAAGCCGAATACGCGGCTGCTGATCGGCGAGACCATCGGCAATCCCGGGCTGGAAGTGCTGGATATTCCGGCGGTGGCGCAGATCGCGCATGACGCCAAAATTCCGTTGTTGATCGACAACACCTTTGCGACGCCGTTTCTCAGCCGCCCGATCGAGCTCGGCGCCGACATCGTGATGAACTCCGCGACCAAATGGATCGGCGGCCACGGTATCGCGATCGGCGGCGTCATCGTCGACGGCGGCCGGTTCGACTGGCACGCGTCAGGCAAATTCCCGGTTCTGACCGAGCCCTATGCCGGCTATCACGGTATCGTCTTCGACGAGCAATTCGGCCAGGCCGCCTTCATTATGCGCGCCCGCACCGAAGGGTTGCGCGATTTCGGCGCGTGTCTTTCGCCGACCAATGCGTTCCAGTTGCTGCAGGGCGTCGAGACGCTCGGCGTGCGAATGGAGCGCCATATGACCAATACGCTCACGGTGCTCGAATTCCTCACCGCCAACAAGGCGGTGGAGTGGGTGCTGCATCCCGCACTGGAGAGCCATCCCGATCACGAGCTGGCGAAGCGGCTGCTGCCGCGCGGCGCCGGATCGATCGTCTCTTTCGGCATCAAGGGCGGCCGGCCTGCCGGCAAGAAGTTCATCGAGACGCTGCGGATGATCAGCCATCTCGCCAATGTCGGCGACGCCAAGACGCTGGTGATTCACCCCGCCAGCACCACGCATCAGCAGATGGACGCCGCACAGCTCAAGGCCTCCGGCATCGGCGAGGAACTGGTGCGGCTGTCGGTCGGCATTGAGACGGTGTCCGACATCATCGACGATCTCGGCCAGGCGCTCCGCGCGTCGCAGAAGGTGTGAGCCATGCAGCTTTCCGTGAATGGAATTGATACGTTCGTTGCCACCGGCGGCCGTCCGTTCGATCCGGCGTTGCCTGCCGTCGTGATGCTGCACGGCGCCGGCTTCGATCATTCGACCTGGGCGCTGCACAGCCGCTGGTTCGCCCATCACGGTTTTTCCGTGCTGGCGCCGGACTTGCCGGCGCATGGCCGTTCGTCCGGTGCGGCGCTGCCGACCATCGCCGACATGGCCGACTGGACCGCGGCTTTGCTCGACGCTGCCGGCGCGCCGAAGGCCAAGCTGATCGGCCACTCCATGGGCTCGCTGATCGCGCTCGAGAGCTCGGCGCGGCATCCGGACAAGGTCTCGGGTCTCGGCCTGATCGGCACCGCCGCGACGATGACGGTCGGCCCCGATCTGCTCAAGGCCGCCGAGGCCAACAGCGCTGACGCCTACGACATGGTCTCGATCTGGGGCCTCGGCTTCGCGGCTGAACTCGGCGGCAGTCTCGCGCCGGGCCTGTGGATGCATCAGGGCGCGCAGCGCGTGTTGCAGCAGTCGCGTCCGGGCGTGCTGTATAGCGATCTCAACGCCTGCAATGCCTATCAGGGCGCGCTGGCTGCGGCCGCGCAGGTCAAGGTGCCCGCCACGTTCGTTCTCGGCGAACGCGACATGATGACACCGGCCAAGGCCGGCAAGACTCTCGCCGCGGCGACGCCCAACGCACGCACCGTGGTGCTGCCGGGCGCCGGCCACATGATGATGGTCGAAGCGCCCGACGAATTACTGGCGGCGTTGCGGTAAATATCGGTCTCTCCGCCGTCATTGCGAGGAGCGTAGCGACGAAGCAATCCAGTCTTACCGAAAAAGAAAGACTGGATTGCTTCGCTTCGCTCGCAATGACGGCTTCCCCGAAAGCATCTCCGCTTCTCCTCATCCTGAGGAGCAGGCGAAGCCTGCGTCTCGAAGGACGGCCGCATACGGGCCCTCATGGTTCGAGACGCTGCTTCGCGGCTCCTCAACATGAGGGTCTAGCATTACTGCCTTGCCGCCTTCTTGCGTTCGATCGGGTGAATGTCGATCGCGCGCAGGCGGCCCATGCGCAGCACGTCCATCGCGAGCGTGCGGCTGATGCGGTCGCGGTCGAGTACGCGGATCAAATCGTCGACGCCATTGATCTCGACGCCGTCGAGCTTGATCACGACATCGCCCGGCAACAGACCCGCCTTCGCCGCCGGACTGTCCGGCTCGATCTGCGCCAGCAGCGCACCCATCGCGTTGTCGACGCCGGCGACCACCGCATGCCGCCGCGGGACCGGCGCGGTCTGGCCGGCGACGCCGATATAGGCGCGCCGGACATAGCCGTGGCGGATGATCTCCGACAGCACGAACTGCGCGGTGTTGCTGGCCACCGCAAAGCAGATGCCCTGCGCGCCGTTGATGATCGCGGTATTGATGCCGATCACCTCCGACGATGACGACACCAGCGGCCCGCCCGAATTGCCGGGGTTGAGCGCGGCGTCGGTCTGGATCACGTCTTCGATGGTGCGCCCGCTCACCGAGCGGATCGAGCGGCCGAGCGCCGACACCACGCCGGCGGTCACCGTCGATTCAAAGCCTAAGGGATTGCCGATCGCGACCACGAGCTGGCCGCGGCGCAGGCTCTTGGAATTGCCGAGCGAGGCATAGGGCAGATCACGCGCGCCGTCGGCCCGCAACAAGGCCAGGTCGGTGTCGGGATCCTGGCCGAGCACGTGGGCATCGGTGACAAAGCCCTCGGTGTCGCGCAGCCTGATCTCCTTGGATGTGCCGACCACGTGGCTGTTGGTCAGCACCAGCCCGTCCGGCGAAATCACGATCCCGGAACCGAGCCCGCCGCGCTCGCGGGCGGTACGCACTTTAGGGCCGGTTTCGACACGGACCACGGCCGGTCCGACGCGCTCGGTCACGCCGATCACGGCGTTGGAATAGGCATCCAGCAACGCCTGGTCGTTCGCAGGCGTGGGCTCGGTCGCGTCCGGCGATAGCCCGTCACCGGCAATATCTGAGGTAACATCCAGCATGGCGAATTCCTTCGGTCACCTCAGATGGTGGCCGAATTCCGCCGCCGCAAGAGCCTCCGCGCCGGGCGCAAGGCTGCCCCGCCCCCTATTGCGCCCGACGCAAGCTTGGCGGCCGGGCCTTGACCGGATCGAGCAGCGACCAATCGCCCTGCTCCAGCGTATAACCCTGCGGAAACGGCGCGCGCAGCTCCAGTCCGAGCGAACGCAACACCCGGTCGTCGCGGTAGTAACATTGCAGCACGACGCGGACGAGCGTCGCGGCGGCCCCGCCGCCGGTGGTGCGGAATTCGCTGGCAATCTTGTCCTGTTGCGCCTGATCGAGTTCAGCGAGCGGCTTGCCTGCGAGGTCCGCGAGATGATCGAGCGCCGCAATGACCAGAGACGTATCGCGGCCGAGCGTGCTGAGGATGTCGGCCTGAATTACCGCATCGTCGGCACCGGGCACCTTGAACTCGTCGCTCGCGGGAATGATCATGCCGGCAACGGTTCGGAGGTCGTCCCGCTGGCGCTGGGTCAAAGCTGGTTCGGACATCATTTCCTCAATCGAACAAATTGGCGAGGCGCTGCTTCATCTGGTCGGCGATGTAGAGCGCAACGGCTTGAATGGTGGAGGTCGGGTTGACGCCGCCCGAGGTGACAAACACGCTGCCGTCGACGATGAACAGATTTTTCACGTCGTGCGAGCGGCCCCATTCGTTCACCACCGAGCGCGCCGGGTCGGTACCCATGCGCGCGGTGCCGAGCAGATGCCAGCCGCCCCAGGGGATCGGGTTGTTGATGCAGATGTCGGTAGCACCGGCGGCTTCGAGAATCTCGCGGCCGCGCGCCAGGCCATGCTCCATCATCTTCCGGCTGTTCTCGCTGATCGTGTAATCGATCTTCGGCGCCGGAATGCCGTGGCTATCCCTGAGCACCGGATCGAGCGTGACCCGGTTGTGCTCCTCGGGCAAATCCTCGCAGATGGCGGAGACGCCGATGCGATGGCCGTTGAGCCGGCGGAAAACGCGGTGATGATCCGCGCCCCACGGCAAAATGCCCTTCTGCTCGCTCGCGACGGCCTCGAATACCGGTCCTGCGCCGCGGCCGAACTGGATGCCGTAGCCACGGACGAAGCCGCGCGACAGATCGGTGTCGTAGAACTCCTTGCTCCAGAGACAGGTCGGCGGCGCGCGGTTGCTGTCGGTCGGCTCCTGCACGAAGCCGTAGGTCTGCGCATAGGGATGGAACATCAGGTTCTTGCCGACCAGGCCGGACGAATTGGCAAGCCCATTCGGGAAACGCTCTGACTTCGAATTCAGCAGCAGCCGCGGTGTACCGACGCCATTGCAGGCGATGATGACGACCTCGGCCGGCTGAAACTGTTCGACGCCGTCCTTGTCGTAATAGATCACGCCGGAGGCCATGCCGTCCTCGTTGGTCGTGATCTCGCGCACCCGGCAATGCGTGCGCAGTTCGACCCCGGCGCGCAACGCCGCCGGCCAATAGGTGATGTCGGTCGAGGCTTTGGCGCCTTGCGCGCAGGCCGGCGTGCAATGGCCGAGATTAATGCAGCGGGCGCGACCTTCGTAGTCCATCGTCGCGACCGTCGTATCCGACGGCCACCAGTGCCAGCCGAGTTTGTTCATGGCCTTGCCGATCACCGGACCGGAGAGCCCGAGCGGCTGCGGCGGCATCGGTGGGTGCGTCAGCGGCGAAAGCGGATCGCCTGATAGCCCCGATACGCCCATCATCCGGTCGTTCTCCTCGAAGAACGGGGCGAGTGCATCGTAATCGATCGGCCAGTCGTCAGCGACGCCGTCGAGCGTCTTGACCTTGAAATCCGAGGGGTGCAGCCGTGGCCAGTGCGCGGTGTACATGACTGTCGAACCGCCGACGCCGTTGAAGTTGACGACCTTGATCGGCGAGTTGTCGTCGTTGATCGGATAGTCCTCGGGCCGCGCGCGGATGTTAGGGCTGGTCGACCATTCGCCGTAGAACTTCGCCTCCCAGTCGCGCCCCGTGCTCGGATATTCCGACGACTTCATCCAGTCGCCCTGGTCGAGACAAAGGATGTGCATCTTGGTATCGGCCAGACTCCACGCCACCGCGGCGCCGGATGCGCCGGCACCAATGATCAGGACGTCAACGGGTTCGTGCTTCATTCTTGTCCCTTAGATCTTACTTCCGTCATTGCGAGGAGCGCAGCGACGAAGCAATCCAGTTCTTTCTTCGTTGCGGCAAGGCTGGATTGCTTCGCTTCGCTCGCAATGACGGGGATAGGTCTCGGGCTGGCTCAAATGAGATTCTCATAGAGGTCATTCCACTCGGGATTCATAGCCTCAATCAGTTCCAGTTTCCTTGCGCGACTGCCAGCCTTGATCTGCTTTTCTCGTGTGATCGCGTCAACCATTGTTTCATGCAACTCATACCAAACCAGCATCTTGCAACCGTACTTTTTCGAAAAGCCTTTCACTACCCCCTCTCGATGCTCGAAAGCCCGTTTTGGCAAATCGGAGGTGACACCCACGTAGATCGTTCCATTCCGCTTGTTCGTCATCATATATACGCAGGGCTGCTTCATCAGAGCTTCCGTCTAGCCACCGTCATTGCGAGCGTAGCGAAGCAATCCAGTCTTCCTTTTCGCGGCAAAGACTGGATTGCTTCGTCGCTTCGCTCCTCGCAATGACGGCGGATGTTTCAGCTCACAATCCTCACCGGCAACGACCTTATCCCGCGGATGAAATTCGAATACAGCCGTTGCGGCGGACCCATGATCTCGAAACGCAATTCGCGCGCCAAAATTTCCTCCCAGAGGATGCGGATCTGCTGTTCGGCGAGGCGGTCGCCGACACAGCGGTGGATGCCGGCGCCGAAGGCGAGATGCTGGCGCGGTTTGGCGCGGTCGATGATGAACTGGTCCGCCCGGTCGATCTTGCCTTCGTCGCGGTTGCCGGAGATGTACCACATCACCACCTTGTCGCCTTTGGCGATGCTGCGGCCGGCGAGTTCGACGTCGGCGCGCGCGGTGCGGCGCATGTGCAGCACCGGCGTGTAGTAGCGGATGATCTCGGAGACGAGGCTCGGCACCAGTTCGCGCCGCCCGCGCAGCAGCTCGAATTGATCAGGGTTTTCCACCAGCGCCATCAGCCCGCCGGTCATGGAATTGCGGGTGGTGTCGTTGCCGCCGACGATCAGGAGCGCGATGGTGCCGATGAATTCGCGCGCCTGCAGGTTTCGTGTTGCTTCGGAATGCGACAGCATCGAGATCAGATCGAACGCCGGCGGCGCTGCCGCACGCGAATCCCACAATTTGCGGAAATAGTCCGCCATCTTGGTCAGTTCGGCCAACCGCTCGTCGTCGGAATGCACCACGGCCTCGGGCGAATTCACATTGGCGATCGCGACATCCGACCACCAGGTCAGCTTCATGCGATCTTCCCAGGGAAAATCGAACAGGGTCGCCAGCATCATGTTGGTCAGGTCGGTCGAGACGCGCTCGGCCCAGTCGAAGGTCTGGTTGCGCGGCAGTGCGTCCAGCACGTCTGATGTCCGCTTGCGGATCAGCGGCTCGAAATTGGCGAGATGAGAAGGCGCCACGATCGGGGCTACCGTGCGCCGATGCGCGGTGTGGCCGGGCGGGTCCATCCGGAGGAAGTTCGGAATCTCCCGCCCTTTCGGCTGGTCCGTGATCTGGATGCCGCCAAGCTCGGAACTCGACGAATAATTCGCATGGTCGAGTTCGACCGCAAAAATGTCGTCGTATCGCGTCACCGACCAATACGGCCCAAAAGGCGAAGCCTCGCAATAATGCACGGGATCGTCACGGCGCAGTTGTGCGAATAGCTCGTGCCAGGTGTCGTCCTGATAAAGCCGGGGGTCGCTGACGTCGATCGAGCTCAGCTTGCGCTGCTGCGCCTGGGCCATCGCTTCCCTCCCCTTGTTCAGTCGCCGCTTGGCGGGCGATCCCGATCCCGACGATAGGGGCAGATGCGGGCTTGAGTAAAGCCGGCTTGGACCGACCGGCGGCAAACCTGCAACCCTGCCACGCGCAGAGGCGGGGTTTGTCCACGGGCGTGAGACCGGATAGTTTTGGCGCCAACCATAATCTCGGGAGTGACGCCAATTCCGGATTTCGACGCCATCATCATCGGCGCGGGCATGTCGGGCATGTATCAGCTCTACCGGCTGCGCGAACTGGGCCTGCGCGTGCGGGTGTTCGAGGCCGGCACCAATGTCGGCGGCACCTGGTACTGGAACCGCTATCCCGGGGCGCGCTTCGATTCGGAAAGCTATTCCTACGGCTATTCGTTTTCCAAGGAACTGCTGGAGGAATGGGACTGGTCCGAGCATTTCGCCGGCCAGCCGGAAACGCTGCGCTATCTCAACCACGTCGCCGACAAGTTCGACCTGCGCCGCGACATCCAGTTCAAGAGCCGGGTTACTGCTGCGACCTTTAATGAGGATTCGCGGAGCTGGACCGTTACGCTCGAGGACGGCAGCAGCTTCGATACGCGGTTCCTGATCACCGCGATCGGCCCGCTGTCGACGCCGACGCTGCCGCGCATCGAGGGGCGCGACGATTTCAAGGGGCAGTCGTTTCATACCGCGCGATGGCCGCATGAGCCGGTGGATTTCGCCGGCAAGCGCGTCGCGGTGATCGGCACCGGCGCCACCGGTGTACAGACGATCCAGACCATTGCCGGGCAAGTCGGGCACCTCACCGTGTTCCAGCGCACGCCGAACTGGTGCGCGCCGCTGCACAACGGCAAGATCGACGCCGAGACCCAGAAGCAGATCAAGGCCGGCTACCCCGAGATGTTCGCGCGTTGCCAGGAAACCTTTGCCTGTTTCCTGCACACGCCGGACCCGCGCGGGGCGTTCGAGGTGACCGACGAGGAACGCGAGGCGTTTTACGAGAAGCTCTATGGCGAACGCGGTTTCGGCATCTGGCAGGGCAACTTCAAGGACATCCTGACCGACCGCAAGGCCAACGCGACGATCTCCGATTTCGTCGCGCGCAAGATCCGGCAGCGGGTGAAGAATCAGGCGGTGGCCGAGAAGCTGATTCCGAAAAACCATGGCTTTGGCACGCGCCGGCTGCCGCTGGAGACGTTTTATTACGAGGTCTACAACCGCGACAATGTCGAGTTCGTCGACATCACGGAGACGCCGATCGAGCGCATCACCGCTGCGGGTATCAAGACCAGCGCTGGAGAGTTCGAGTTCGACATCATCATCTATGCCACCGGTTTCGATGCTCTCACCGGCGCGTTCGACAAGATCGATTTCCGCGGGCTGCACGGCGCACGACTGAAGGACAAGTGGAAGAAAGGCCCGGAGACCTATCTCGGCATCATGGTCCACGAATTCCCGAACATGATGATGCTGATGGGGCCGCACACCGCACTCGGCAATATCCCGCGCAGCATCGAATACAGCGTCGACTGGGTCACCGGGCTGGTGCGGTTTGCGCAGGCCAGCAAGCTGACGCTGCTGGAAGCGACGCCGGAGGGCGTGACGTCATGGACCGATCACGTCAAGGCGCTCGGCGTCGGGCTGCTATCCAACGAGGTCAATTCCTGGATGACCGGCATCAACTCCAACGTCGAAGGCAAACAGACCCGCATCATCGCCCGCTATAGCGGCAGCGCACCGGCGTATCGCGCAAGGTGCGACGAGGTCGCGGCGAAGGGGTATGCGGAGTTGAGATTGGGGTGATTGCATTCGGTGCCTGCGCCCCCTCTCCGGCTTGCGGGGGAGGGTCGGGGTGGGGGTGCATCCGCGAAACGGCTCGTCGTGTGGATAGAGCTTCCCCCACCCGTCGCTCGCTATGCGAGCGCCGACCTCCCCCGCAAGCGGGAGAGGTAAGGATAGTCACCACGCGTCGATACACGGCCGCTTTTTCTCCGTGCGCGCTTCCGGCTTCGGTACCGAGCGCAGGCCGGACATGATCCAGTGCCTTGTATCCGCGGGATCGATCACTTCGTCGATCTCCAGCACCGAGGCGATCGAGAGCGCCTTGCCCCTGTCGTACATCTCGGCGACCTTGGCCTTGTACCAGTTCTCGCGCTCAGTGGGATCGGCGATCGCTTCCATCTCCTTGCGGAAGCCGAGCCGCACATAGCCTTCGAGGCCCATGCCGCCGAACTCGCCGGTCGGCCACGCCACGGTGAAGAACGAGGCGTGGAAGCCGCCGCCGATCATCGCCTGGGCACCCAAGCCATAACCCTTCCGGAGCACGATGCCGAACAGCGGCACGGTAATGCTGGCGCCGGTGACGAACATGCGCGCGACGTGGCGCACGATCGCGGTCTTTTCCGCTTCGGGACCGACCATGAAGCCCGGCGTATCGCACAGCGACACGATCGGAATATCAAAGGCGTCGCAGAGCTGCAGGAAGCGCCCGGCCTTGTCGCCCGCGGCGGCATCGATCGCGCCGCCGAGATGTTTCGGGTTGTTGGCAATCAAGCCGAACGGCTTGCCTTCGATACGGATGAAAGCCGTGATCATGCCGACGCCGAAATCCCTGCGGATTTCCAGCACCGAGCCTTCATCGGCGAGCCCATCGATCACGTTCCTGATATCATAGACCCGCAGCCGGTTTTCAGGGATCGCCCGACGCAACAGCCGCTGGTCCGGCGCTTTCCAGTCCTTCACCGCGCCCTGGAAATACGACAGGTATTTTTGCGCGACCGAAGTCGCCTCCTCCTCGTCCTCGACCAGAATATCGATCACGCCGTTCGGCGACTGGAACGACACCGGGCCGACTTCGGCCGGATGATAGACGCCAAGGCCGCCGCCCTCGATCATCGCCGGGCCGCCCATGCCGATCGACGCGTTTTTCGTGGCTATGATGACGTCACAGCAACCGAGCATCGCGGCGTTGCCGGCGAAGCAATAGCCGGACACGACACCGACGACGGGCACCAGCCCTGACAATCTGGCGAACTGCACGAACGACGGCCCGTCGAGGCCGGTCAGGCCGAGCCGGTCGGTATCGCCGGGACGGCCGCCGCCGCCTTCGGCATAGAACACCAGCGGCAGCTTCCACTGCTCGGTGAGGCTCAGCATGCGGTCGATCTTCTTGTGGTTCATGTGGCCCTGGGTGCCGGCCAGTACGGTGTAGTCGTAGGAGATCACCATGCAGCGCGCGGCTTCAGGGCCGAATTTTTCGGCGTTGACGGTGGCGACGCCGGAGATCAGGCCGTCGGCCGGCGTGTTCATGATGAGATCGTCGACCTTGCGGCGGCGGCGCTGGGCGGCGATCGCCAGCGAGCCGTATTCGACGAACGAGCCTTCATCGACCAGTTGCGCGACGTTCTCGCGCGCGGTGCGCTGGTTGGTCTTGCGGCGGCGCTCGACCGAGGCCGGGCGGTTCTCGTCGAGCGTGATGGCGTGACGCGCGATCATTTCGGCCAGATCAGGGCGGATGTGATCGAGATCGACGGTCTCTTCCTCGATCACGTCATGGGCATCGATCTCGGCGGGTTCGAGATAGAGAATGGCCTCGTCCTGCATCAGGGTGACGCCGACGCCGGCAATCACCTTCGTCACCTTGCCGCCATGTGGCGCCGTCACCAGATGCTCCATCTTCATGGATTCGAGCACGGCGATCTGCTGGCCGGGGCGCACCAGGTCGCCTTCCCGCACCTCGATTGCAACGATGGTCCCTTGCAGCGGCGCCGGGACTGGAACGGAACCAGCCGGGCCGGTCGCCGGGATTTCGGTGACGGGCGCGCCGTTCTCCGCAGCGCTTCCGGCATCGGCGAGCAATGTCTCCGCCGTAGTCTCCTTTGCCGCAGCTACCAGCTCGGCCGCATGCCCATCGATGAAGCCGGTGCTGACATGGTTGGCGGCAAAATCCGGATGCGCCAGGATTGCGGCCAGGAACGGAATATTGGTGGCGACGCCACCGATCCGGAATTCGCGCAGCGAACGCTGCGCCTTTTGCACCACGTCGGGCCATTTCCCGCCCGGCGCATGCACGATCACTTTCGCCAGCAGCGAGTCGAAGGCGGCGCTGGTCTTATAGCCGGAGTAGCCGAACGTATCGACGCGGACGCCGGGGCCGGACGGCAGGTCGAACATCGACAGCGTGCCGCCGGTCGGCTTGGTGGCGCCGGTCTCGTCCATCACCTCCATGTTGACGCGGAGCTGCATCGCGTAGCCGCGCGGCTTCGGGATATAGGCCTGTGCCAGACCGAGTGAGCCCAGCGTGGCTCCATCAGCCACCGCAAGCTGCGCTTGCACCAGGTCGATGCCGAGCACCGCCTCGGTCACGGTATGCTCGACCTGCAGCCGCGGATTGGCCTCGATGAAAGCGAACGCCTTGTCGTCGCCTCTATCTTTTCCTTGGGCCTCGTTATCGACCAGGAATTCGAAGGTGCCGAGATTGCGGTAGTTCGCGGCGGCCGCCAGCTCCTTGGCGGCATCGATGATACGTGTACGCAGGCTCTCACTCAGCGACGGGCTCGGCGCCACCTCGATCAGTTTCTGGTTGCGGCGCTGGATCGTGCATTCGCGCTCCCAGAGATGGCTGATCGCGCCGTGGTGGTCGCAGATGATCTGCACTTCGATGTGGCGGGCATTGCGAATCAGACGCTCGACATAGACGCCATCGCTGCCGAAGGCGGCCTTGGCCTCGGACTGGCAGCGCGCATAGGCCTCTTCCAGCTTCGACGCGTCATCGACGATGCGCATGCCGCGGCCGCCGCCGCCGGCGATGGCCTTGATCATGACGGCGGCGCCCTCGCCCAGCGAGTTAAAAAACGCCTTGACGTCGTCGAGGCTGGTCGCGCCCTCAGTGCCCTCGATGATCGGCACGCGGCACTGCTTCGCCAGCGCCTTGGCCTGTCCCTTGTCGCCGAACAGATCGAGCGCCTCGGGCGACGGGCCGATGAAGACGATGCCTTCCTCGGCGCAGCGCCGCGCCAGCGCGGAGTTCTCGCTGAGGAAGCCGTAACCGGGATGCAGCGCATCGCAGCCGGTGGCCTTCGCCGCCGCCACCACCGCCTCGATGTCGAGATAGGCCCGCGCGCCCCGCCCCGGGATTTCGTGGGGCTCATCGGCGGTGCGGACATGCAGCGACAGCGCGTCGTCGGCCGGATAGATCGCAACCGACTCCAAGCCGGTTTCACTCGCGGCCCGCGCGATGCGAATGGCGATCTCGCCGCGGTTGGCGATCAGCAATTTCTGAAAGGACATGAATGCTTCCGTTTGGGCTCTCAAATGGCGTTAGCGATCCCGCATGGTCGGATCGAGCACGATACGCAGGGATTCGCCCAGCGCATTGAATGCCAACGACACTACCAGAATGGCAAGCCCCGGCGCGTACATTTGCTCGGGCGCGATCTCCATATACTGGTAGGCGCGGGCCAGCATGGCGCCCCAGCTCGGGTTCGGGGGCTGGATGCCAAGGCCGAGGAAAGAGAGGCTGGCCTCCGCCAGCAGGGCCGCCGCCAGCAGCAACGTGACCTGGACGATGACGGGCTGCAGCGCGTTCGGCAGCACGTGCTTCCACAGGATATGCCAGGCCGGCGCACCGAAACACCTGGAGGCGTCGACATAGAGCTCCTGTCGCACGATCAGGGTCCGGGCGCGAACGATCCGGGCCAGCGCCGGAAACATCACGATGCCGACCGCGATCATGCCGTTGGTCAGCCCGATGCCGAGCGCGCCGGTGACGGCGATCGCCAGCACGATGGCCGGGAACGACAGAAACGTGTCGATGATCCGGCTGATGACGTCGTCGGTCCAGCCGCCGAAGAAGCCAGCGGCTAAGCCCACCGGCAGGCCGATGGCAACCGCAACGCCGACCGCGAGCAGGCTGGCGTAGACCGTCGCCGGGGCGCCGTAGATCAGGCGGCTGAAGATGTCGCGGCCGAGATCGTCGGTACCGAGCAGGTGTTGCGGCCCGGGCGGCGCCAGCATGTTGTTGACATCCTGCGCGGTCGGC
The DNA here is from genome assembly GCF_900103365.1 of Afipia sp. GAS231. Classification (NCBI taxonomy): domain Bacteria; kingdom Pseudomonadati; phylum Pseudomonadota; class Alphaproteobacteria; order Hyphomicrobiales; family Nitrobacteraceae; genus Afipia; species Afipia sp. GAS231. Next base: position 6,013,999 of record NZ_LT629703.1, on the reverse strand, counting down.
GCATAGGGCGCGATCCAGGGCGCGCCGACGGCGACGATTACCAATATCAGCAGCACAAGAATAGCCAGCGCCGCGCGCAGATCGCCGGCCAGCCAGCGCAACAGGCGCTTCAGCCTCCCCGGCTCGGCATGCAGCTTGCGCGTCACGAGGGTTGCGTCCGTCATTGCTCGATCCTCGGATCGACGGCAGCGCATAGGAGATCGGCAATCAGGTTGACCGCGATGACCACGATCACCATCGCGAACACCACGCCCTGCACGATCGGGAAGTCGCGCTGGATGGCGCCGCGCACGATCAGGCTGCCGAGACCGGGAATGGCGAACACCGCCTCGATCACCACGGTCGCCGCCAGCATGCGGTTGACCAAGAGGCTGATGATGGTGAACAGGTTGACGCTGACATTTTTCAACCCGTGCTGCCAGAGAATGCGCGACATCGACAGGCCCTTGGCGTGCAGGGTGCGGACATATTGCGACGACAGCACTTCCAGCAGCGAGCCGCGCAACTGCCGCGCCACTTCGGCCATGCCATAGGCGGCAATCGCGATCCCGGGCAGCAGCGCGTGGCGGATGGCATCGACCGGCGACACGCTGAACGATTTGGCGCCGGTCGCCGGCAGCCAGTTCAGTTTCAGCGAAATCTCGGCGACCAGGATCATCGCCAGCCAGAAGCCGGGAATGGCGACGCCAAGCGATGCGATCAGGCTGACCGTCTTGTCGACCCAGCCGTTCGGCTTGATCGCGGCGATCACGCCCATCGGAATGCCCGTGACCAGCGCCAGCACCAGCGCGATCGCCACGATCAAGAGGGTGTTGGGAAAGGCGCGGCCGATCGAGGTCGCGACCTTCTCGCCGGTCAGCAGCGATTGCGAGAGATCGCCCTGCACGACATGGCCGAGCCAGGCGCCGTACTGCACCAGGAACGGGCGGTCGAGGCCGTAAAGATTTCTGATCTCGGCAATGCGGGTATCGGTGGCGTTGTCGCCGGCCAGCGTCACCGCGATATCGCCGGGCACCAGCTTGAGCAGCGCGAACACCATGAAGGTCGCGAGCAGGATGACCGGCAACGCCTGCAGCAGGCGGCCGCCGATCACCCGTGCCGGACTTCGTCGCGCCATCAACTAGCTCTCCAGCCAGACGTCGTCGTATTTCGGCTTGCCCAGAAGGTTGGGCCTGTAGCCCTGCACCTTCTTGTTCATCGCCACCAGTTCGAACTGGAACGCGAGCGGCAGCACGTAGGCATTTTCCATCACCAGCCGCTGAACGGTGGCGAACGCCTTGGCACGGGTCTCGATGTCTTCCGACGCCCGCGATTCCTTGATCGCAGCTTCGAGCTCCGGCGGCACCGGTGCCCGGCCGCCATTGTAATAGGCGTCCTTGGTGAACATCAGCGAGTAGGTCAGGCTGGGGTCGGGACGGCCGGTCCAGGCCGCGAGCAGGCCCGAGTTGCGCTTCTCGGGGCCGAAGAACGAGGCGGACGCCTCCGCGATCGGCGCGTTGACGAATTTGACGTTCATCCCCGCCTTGCGGAACATCTCGATCAGGATTTCCTCGCGCTGCACCGAATCCTGATCGGTGTAGCCGCCGATCTCGATCACGGTGCCTTCCTTGAAGCCGGCCTCGGCGAGCAGCTTCTTCGCCTTGTCGGGATCATAGGGGTAGAGTGCCGCGACCGACTTGTCGTAGGCCCAATGCGACTTCGGCAGGTTCATGTAAGCGGGCTCGGCAAGACCGGCGAGTGCTGCCTTGACGAAGGCTTCGCGATCGACGGCGAAATTGAACGCCTGCCGCACCTTGATGTTGTCGAACGGTGGTTTTGCCCAGTTCAGGAAGATCTGGAACACGTAGAGCGTCGGGCCATTGAAGACCTTGACCGAGGGCACGCGGTCCATGATCGCCTTCTGGCGCGGCGGCAACTGGTAGATCAGGTCGTTCTGGCCGGCGGTGACCGAGCGCGCGCCGGTGGTCAGTTCCGGAATGATCGAGAACTCGATGCCATCAGGGTAAGGACGATTCGGCTTCCAGTATTTCTCGTTGCGCTTGACGACGATCTTTTCGCCGTCGGCCCAGCTCACGAAGGCGTAGGCGCCGGCGCCGACCGGCGTGCGATTGAGGCTGCCGGCGGAAGCCGCCTTCACCGCCGTCGGCGACACCATCATGCCGGCCCGGTCGGAGAGAATACCGGGCAACGCCGCATCCGGTGTGCTCAGCTTCACGGTGACCTGCATCGGGCCGCTCGCTTCGGCAGAAGCCATCGAGGCCAGATCGGCCTTGATGTTGGATTTCGCATCGCTCTTGTTGCGTTCGAGGTTGAACTTGACCGCCTCGGCATCGAGCGGCGTGCCGTCGTGGAAGGTGACGCCGGCGCGGATGTTGAGCACCAGCGTCGTCGGATCGGTGAACTTCCAGCTCTCGGCAAGGCCGGGCTTGGGCTTCAGCGTCTCGAAATCCCATTCGGTCAGCGTGTCGTACATCGTGAACAGGAAGGCGTGGTCGGAGCCGGCGCCGCCGGTGGCCGGGTCAAGGCTCGACGGATTGGCCGGCGCCGAGATCCGCAGAATGCCGCCCTTCTTCGGCGTGGCTTGCGCGAAGGCGTTGCCGCCGAGGGCTGATCCTGCGAGCGCGCCAGATATCAGCGCCATCAGCTCGCGTCGGGTGGTGTGGGTCATGGCAAGTCCTCCGGCAGTAGGTTAGTTCGGCGAAAAATTCGGGCGATCGGCGAAATGGCAGGCGACCCAGTGATCGGGCAACAGCTCGCGCCAGTCCGGCGTCTTCTCGGCGCAAAGATCCTGCGCGTACTGGCAGCGGGTACGGAAGCGGCAGCCGGACGGCGGATCGATCGGGCTCGGGATTTCACCCTGCAGCATGATCCTCTGCTCGCCGCGCATCGAGGACGGCAGCGGCCGCGGCTCGGCCGACAGCAACGCCCTTGTATAGGGATGCAGCGGCTTCTCCGACACCTGTTCGGTGGGCCCGAGTTCGACAAACCGGCCGAGATACATCACCGCGATGCGCTCGCTGATATGCGACACCACGGCAAGGTCGTGGGTAATGAAGACGTATGTCAGTCCGAGGTCGCGCTGCAACTCCGCAAACAGGTTGAGCACGTCGCCGCGGATCGACATATCCAGCGCCGCCACCACCTCGTCGCAGACGATCAGTTTCGGCCGTAACGTCAGCGCGCGGGCGATCACCACGCGCTGCTTCTGGCCGCCGGACAATTGATGCGGATAGCGGTCGCCGACGTCCTGCGGCAAGCCGACGCGATCGAGCGCCTCGCGCGCCCGGATCAGGCGCTCGGCTTTGGTGCCGCCACGCGCGAGCTCCAGCGGCTCCAGCACCGACGACAGGATCGTCATCCGCGGGTTGAGCGCGGCGTTGGGGTCCTGAAAGATGATCTGGTAGTCGCGGCGGTGGCTTTGAAATTCTCTGCGTGGCATCGCCAGCGGATCGACACCGTTATGCAGGATCGCACCGGCGGAAGGCTTCAGCAGGAACACCAGCGCGCGGCCGATCGTGGTCTTGCCGGATCCGGATTCGCCAATGATGCCAAAAGTCTCGCCGCGGCGAACGTCGAAATTGACGCCGTCGACCGCTTTCACGGTGGCGCGGCGATCGCTGGTCTGGAACTGGACCTGCAGATCGCGCACGGAGACGATCAAGTCCTTCGAAATATCGGCTGCCGGCGCGCTCATGGGCGGGCAACCATCGCCGCGATCGGCGCCGTGGCGGCATGTTGCAGCGCGCCGGGCAGATCGAGTTCGGCAAAGCGCCAGCAGCGGACCTTGCGGCCGTTCCCGGCATCGCGCAGTTCCTGCTCGGCTTCGCAGCCGGACACCGCATGCGGACAGCGCGCCTTGAAGCGACAGCCGTTCGGCATGTCGGCAATGGAAGGCACACGGCCCGGGATCGACGGCAGCTTGCCGTGGCGCGGGCTCAAGTGCGGCAGCGAGCGCAGCAGGCCCGACGTATAGGGATGCAGCGGCCGCACCAGCGCGGCGTCGACGCTGGCATCCTCGATCACCTCGCCGGCATACATCGTGATCATCCGGGTGCAGGTCTCGGCGACGACGCCGAGGTCATGCGTGATCAGCATCAGCGCGGTTTTCGAGGTCTCGCTGAGGTCGCGCAGCAATTCCAGGATCTGCGCCTGCACGGTGACGTCGAGCGCGGTGGTCGGCTCGTCCGCGATCAGCAGTTGCGGACCGCAGATCAGGGCGGCTGCGATCATCACCCGCTGGCGCATGCCGCCGGACAATTGATGCGGATAATCGTCGATCCGTCGCTCCGGCGAAGCGATGCCGACGCGGCGAAGCATATCAAGCGTGCGCGCCCTCGCCTCCTCCTTAGCCACCCCGGTATGGACGCGCAGGGTTTCGGCAATCTGGTGACCGACGGTGAACACCGGATCGAGCGCGCTCATCGGTTCCTGAAAGATCATGGCGATGCGGCGGCCGCGGATCGCACGCATTTCCCGCGCGCTGCATTTGGCAAGATCGACCCCTTCGAACCGGATCGAGCCGTCGAGGCCGGCCATATTGTTCGGCAGCAGCCGCAGGATCGAAAGCCCGGTAATCGTCTTGCCGCAGCCGCTTTCGCCGACGATGCCGACACGTTCACCCGGTGCAATGTCGAAATCGATCTTGCGTGTCGCCTGCCAGACTCCCTGCGAGGTCTTGAAGCGGATGCCGAGGCCGCGCACCGACATCAGCGCCTGCGGGTTGGCCGCAACCGCTTCCGCCTCGCGCTGTGCCGGCCCCGCCGTTGCCATCAGCCCGTCGCCCGCTTCTTCTCTTTCACAAGCTGCTCTTCCATCAGCATCTCGGTGCCGATGATGCCATCGCGCGTGAGCTTGATAATCTCGGCTTCCGACAGCCCGAGCAGGCCGCCGAGGATTTCGTGGTTATGTTCGCCGAGTGTCGGCGGCGCGCTGCGAATCGCAAACGGTTCGTTGGACTCACGAAATGGCATCGACGGCTGCGGATGTTTACCGATGAAGGCACGATCGACGTACTGAATAAAACCACGCGCATGGAGTTGCGGGTCTTGCAACAGTTCGATCGGCAGCCACGCCACACCGGCGGCGATGCCCGCCGCCTGCAATTCCTTCATCGCAGCGTCCGGATCGCGCATGGCGGTCCAGGCCGCAATCGCGGCCTCGATCTCGCTCTCGATCGCGCGCCGCCCCGCCGCATGCTTCAGCTTCGTGTCAGGCGCCCAGTCGGCCCGGCCGAGCAAGCGCGCCAGCTTCGGCCACATCGCATCGCTGGAAACCGCGACCATGATCCAGTTATCGGAACCGGCGCAGGGGAAACAACCATGCGGCACGAAATCCGGATGACGGTTGCCGTACTTTACCGGCTCCTTGCCGTCGATCGAATGCGCGGTGATCCAGGGCGCGGCAAACGGCATCATGCATTCGATCTGGGCGAGATCGATGAACTGGCCCTTGCCGGTCAATCTGGCGTGAACCAGCGCCGTGAGAACGGCCGCGCAGCCGTTGAGACCGCCGACGGCGTCGCCGAACGCGGTATGACTCATCACTGGCGGGCCCAGGGGATCGCCGACCACGCTCGGCAGGCCCGAGCCTTGTTCGAGCGTCGAACCATAGGCGCGGCAATCGCGATAGGCGCTGCCGGCGCCGAACGCCGACATCGACATCATCACGAGTTTTGGATTGAGCTTGCTCAGCACGTCGTAACCGAGGCCCATCTTCGGCAGCACCTCGACGGAATAATTGTCGACCACGAGGTCGGCGTCGGCGAGCAGTCGCTTGGCCAGCGCGAGGCCCTGCGGCCGGGTCAGATCGAGCGTGATGCCGCGCTTGTTGCGGTTCATGATGCAATAGCGGACGGACTTTTCGTACATCTGCGCCTGGACATAGGCCCGGCGGCGATCGACGCCGCGCCACCAGTCCGGATACTGCGTGGCCTCGATCTTGATCACGTCGGCGCCGAGATCGGCCAGCGTCCGCGTGCAGACCGGGCCGGCCCAGCCCATCGAGAAATCGACCACACGAATGCCTTCGAGCGGCAGACGCTTCTGCCCCTGTAGCGCGGGCGCTGTTACGCCAGCGGACGCGGTGACATGGGCGCTGCCCAGCATCTGCTCGCCAATATCGGGAACCGCGCCGCCTTTGCGCGGCGGCGTTCCCGTCAGGCGCTGCATCGAGCCTGCCGTAAAGCCGCTTTCGTCGCCGATCATGACCGGCACGATGGCGCCGCGCACCTGCTTTTCTTCATCCGCGACGAGGTCGGCAATCGCGGGCACCGGCACGATCGGGATCTTGCGCCGCAAGCCTTCCACGAACCATTCCTGCGCGGTGCGCGTCTTCAGCTTCGGAATGAACTTGGTCTCGATGACATCGACATGCTGAAGGCGGTCGACGCCGAGAAACAATGACGCGTCGTCGCGCAACTCAGGCAATCCAAGCATCTCGCAGCACGAACGCCATTGCGCCGGCGTCACCGTGGTGACGCCGAGCCAGCCCTGTTTGGTTTCGTAGATGCCGACCGGAAAGGTCGGCCAAAACCTGTTAACGCCGATCCGCCGCATGACGTCGCCGCGCGTGAACGCCTCGAACATGATGTATTCGGTGACGGCAATCGAGGACTCGAAGATGCTGAGGCGACTGCTGCGGCCGCGCCCGTCCTGCATCCGCCCCAGCACCGATGAGGCCGCGGCGATGAAACCCCAGAGGCCGGCGAAGATGCCGGTCTGGAAGTCCGGCGCATGCATGGGCGTTCCCTCGGCCGGACCGACCAGTTTGACGAGACCGACCAGCGCGCGAATCGTGGAGTCCGTCGCCTCGAATTTGGCGTAAGGCCCCTCGCCGCCGAACCAGCTTGCTTCGAGGTGAATGAGGCCGGGATGACGCCGCTTGATCTCGGCGAGATCGATCGCAGGACAATCCGCCGCATCGACGTCGCGGCCGTCGAGCAGGATGTCGCAACCACCGATCAGCTCGGCAAGACGCGATGCAGCCTTCGGGTCGTTCGGATCGAGCGCGATACTCGACTTGTTGAAATTGAGAAACGCAAACCACGCGCTGTTGCCCTTCGGGGTCAACGGCGCGGCGCGGCGCAGCAGATCTCCCGCCGGCGGTTCGATTTTCTGAACACTGGCGCCGAAATCAGCAAACAGGCGGGCGCAATAGCTCGTTGCGGCGGCGCTCCCGATCTCGACAATCCGCAGATGCGACAACGCGCCCATCAAGCTTCCTCATGGTCGACGACCGGCACAAAGTGACTGCCGGTTCAGTTTCTTGTTGGCGACCATGAAACCTCGCCCGCTTGCTGATGCAAGCGGAATTTTCTTCCGCGCAACGGAATTCACCAATGGCACCAACGTGCCGGGATTAGCTGCAATCCAGTTGCTGCTCGAACCAGTTTTGCAAGCCGGCCGAGAGCTGTGGCCACGCACGCTGGAAGCCTGAGAGTTTCCCGGCATTGATGCGGAAGATTCCGCGCAGTTCCTGCTCGATCGCGGAGAGATCGACGCCCAGGCAGCGGCCTTCGCTGACGATCAACCGACCGTCCACAACCACGTCGCGCACCAGCTGTGCATTGCCTCTGGCAAACAGCAAATCGATCGGGTCGACCGGCATGATCCGGTCGCGGTCGAGCCGATCGAGATCGAGGGTGACGAAGTCGGCTGGCGCGCCGGATACCAGCGCCCCGGTTCCCGGCGCGCCGGTCGCCTTGCGCCCGTTGGCAATGGCGAGGCCGAAAAATTCGGCAGGCGTCCAGGTCCGCTTGAAGCCGAGACCGCCGTGCATCATCTGCACCAGCCGCATCTCGCGCAGCACATCGTCGTCCTCGTCGAGCGCCAGCCCGTCGACGCCGACGGCAATCGCGCAGCCGCAGCGGTGCGCGGCGGCGATCGGCGCGAGGCCGGAACGCAGATGCATGTTGGAACTGAAATTGGTGACGATGCGCGCGCCGGAGGCCGCGATCATCTCGATCTCGTCCGGACGCGCATGGATGCAATGCGCGAGTGTCAACCGTTCCGACAGGAAGCCGATGTCGTGGAGATAGCGCATGATACCGTCGGGGAAATTCGCATCGGCCCAGGCACGCTGATAGATGGTTTCAAGGAGATGCATGTGAATGCGGCGACCGGTCGCGGCCGAATTCTCCGCCACCGCTTCGAGCAGCGGCTTCGAGCACCACTGCACGCCAGCGGGGCCGAGTTGCACATCGACCTTCGGGCCAGATATCGCGGCAGCGATCGCATCGGTCAGTTCGATATAGGCCTTGGGCGACATCGGCGCGCGGACGAACAGTTCCTCGATCGTCTTGCGGTCGTCGTTCGCGAGCTCCGACAAGACAGGCTCGCCGTCGCCATACACGACCGGATTCTGGTCGCGCACCGCAATCGCAAAGGCAATGCGGATACCGACATCGGACGCCGCGCGTGCGATCGCCCGGGCTTCCTCAACCAGCGGCATGGTGCCGCTCGGCCGCGTGTAATGCACCATCATCGCGGCACACCCCGCCCGCGCCGAACGCCCCAGCGCGGAGGCCGCCGTCAGATAGGGATCAACGGGCGTGCCGAGTGCCGAACGCAGGATCCAACTTTCCAAGGGCATGCCGATCGCGCCGAACGACGATGCGGTCGGCCGCGCGTGGTCGTGGGCGTTGACGAAGGCCGGAAGCACGAGGGAACGCGGGCCGGTCGCTGATGCAGATCCCTCGGAGATCGAGGTGATAACGCCGTTGTCGTGCCGGACGACGGCATTCGAGAGCAGGCCAAACTCGGGGCTGGAGAAGAGGCTGGTGGCGGTAACTTCTTGTGGCACTGGCCCCTCCCCGTCATTGCGAGCGAAGCGAAGCAATCCATCTTTCCGCCAAGCGAAAGACTGGATTGCTTCGTCGCTCCGCTCCTCGCAATGACGGAAGAGCGGTCAGTGACGGATAGGACGTCACGACGCGGAGATCGTCAATTCGCCGTATACACCAACTCACGCTCCGCGCGCGGCGGCAGGAATTCGCGGGAGAAGACTTCCGATGGCGCAGGCGTCCGGGCAAGCTGGTAGCCTTCGACGACGATGCCGATGGCGCGGGCCATGCGCTCGTCCTTGACGTCGCCGACGCCGATTTCCTTCATCTCGGGCGAGACGATCAGCTTGTCGAAGGAATATTGCAGACGGCGCTTTTCGACATCGACGTTGATCTGATTGTCGAAGTTCAGCGCCGCCTTGATCCCGGCGTTCTGATCCTTGGCGACCGCGATCATGCCCTTGTTGATGGCGCGGACGAGGCCGGCCACGGCTTTCGGGTTGGAGGCCATCAGCTTGCGCGACACCATCACGCCGTTGGAATAGAGGTCCATGCCGTAGTCGCCGAACGAGAACCACTTGTAGTCCTTGTCGGGATCCTGGTTGTTCAGGACCAGGTTGAAATAGCTGGTGATGTTGAACACCAGAGCGGCGTCGATATCGCCCTTGATCAGCATCGGCTCCTGCAGATTCGGCGCCATGTTGGACAACTTGATCTTCTCGCCTTCCAGCTTGTTCTTCTGCACGAACACCGGCAACAGCCGCGTGGTCGGCGTGCCCTGCGCGCCGCCGAGCGTATGCCCTTCGAAATCCTTGATGGTGTTGATGCCGCTGCCGTTCTTGGTCACGATCGCGAATGGCGGCTGGTTCCAGACCATGTAGACCATGACCGGTGCATCCTCTGGCTTGGTCGAGGCATTCTGAATGATCGCGTTGATGTCGCCGAAGCCGGCGTCGTAGGCGCCCGACATGATGTGCGTCACGGTCGCACCGGAGCCGTTGCCCTTGTCGATCACGACGTTGAGGCCCTCCTCCTTGAAGTAGCCGTTGTCCTTGGCATAGAAGAACGCGGCGTCGCTGCCTTGCGTCGTCCACCCCAGCTTGAACTTGATGGTCGTGTCCTCGGCGTTCGCAGCGCTCGTGAACAGAACGGCTCCCAACAGCGCGGCACTTACTCTGGCTAACATGGTGACCTCCTCGACTGGGTTGGATGACGGTTGACGAAATCGTAGTTCAGGTGGCGATCAGATCGTTCTTGCGGGTGGCCCAACCGGTGACGCGCCCTTCGATCAGCGAGAAGATGACGTAGAGCGCGACGCCAAGCGCCGCGAGGACGAACAGCGCGGCGAACACCAGCGGCACGTTGAAATTCGACGACGCGGTCATCAGCACGTTGCCGATGCCGCTGTTCGAGGCGACGGTCTCCGACAGCACCGCGCCGACAAAGGCGTAGCTGACCGCGACCTTCAATGAGGCAAAAAAGAATGGCATCGTTCTGGGCAGACCGACATTCCAGAGGATATCGAACTTGCTGGCGCCCAGCGCTTTCAGCACGTCCTCGAGTTCGGGTTCGGTGGTAGCGAGCCCGGTCGCGATGTTGACGACGATCGGGAAGAAGCAGATCGACAGCGCCGTCAGTATCGCCGGCACCGAGCCGGAGCCGAACCACAGCACGAAGATCGGCACCACGGCGACCTTCGGAATCGAGGAGAAGCCGACCAGCAGCGGGTAGCACGTGTCATAGGCGGTCTTGGAAACGCCGATCACGGCGCCGAGCAAGACACCAAGGCCGACGCCGAGCACGAATCCGATCATGGTGGTCGCCAGGGTCTGCAAAATGTGCGGCCACAGGATCGGGAATTTCTGGAACAGCGTCACGAACACCTGCGACGGACGCGGCAGCACCAGATCGGACATGTGGGTCACCACGCAGAACAGTTCCCACCCCACGAAGAACAGCACGATCAGCCCCGCCGAAAAGGCCTTTTGGCGATAATCGAGATCGGGCATCAGGCCGCTCCCTGTTTTGCAGCAGTTCTGGCGTCGACGATGAACGCGCGCAGTTTCTGATTGAGCGCGACGAAATCAGGCTCGAAGGTTCTGGCGACCGTGCGGGGGCGCTCGAAGTCGACGGGGCTGTCGTCGACGATGCGGCCAGGCCGCGCGCTCATCACGCAGATGCGGCTGCCAAGGAACGCAGCCTCGCGCAGGTCATGGGTCACCAGCAGCACGGTCGGCTTGTGCGCCATCCAGAGGTCCTGAAGAATTGACCACAGTTCCTCGCGGGTGAACTGGTCGAGCGCGCCGAACGGTTCGTCGAGCAGCAGCATGCGCGGCTCGTGAATCAAGGCCCGGCACAGATTGGCGCGCTGAAGCATGCCTCCGGAGAGTTGCCAGGGATAACGGCTGCCGAACCCCTTGAGGCCGACCTGCTCCAGCAGCGCATTGGCCTTGTCGCGGAATTCGGTCTTGCGCAATTTTCGGAACTGGGAACGGAACGGTTCGACGATCTTGAGCGGCAGCATGATGTTCCGCTCGATCGTCATCCAGGGCAGCATGGTCGGATTCTGGAACGCCATGCCGACGCGCAAGGCACGCGCCGCGACTTCACGGCCGCCGACGATGACGACGCCGGTGGTCGGCTGCACCAGCCCGGAGACCAGCCTTAAAATGGTGGACTTGCCGCAGCCGGACGGCCCAACCAGGGCCACGAACTCGCCGTCGGCAATCTGCAGCGTCGTCGGCGATAGCGCCGGCACCGCGCGCTCGCCGCGACCGAAGGTGACGGAGACGTCCGACAGCTCGATCGCGATCGGCAGGGCGACGGGCGAAACCGGGGCTCCGGAGAATTCCTGGTGTGGTTGCATGCGCATCATTGCGAAAGTGCATGCAAGCCGGATGCCAGCGGAGTCAGCCTTGAAAATCAATGGGATCGCAATTTCTGGCGCAATTTTGCGGATTCGTTTTGGGCAATCTTCGGTTCAACCTGCATGCAATTGAGGCGCTCAATTGTTGGCCAATTATGATATCAGATGGCCATTCGAAGCACTTCCCTTCAGGATTCGCCCGATGGCGCCTCGTCCAGGCAGTAAGACCGCAGAATCGTCCGACAAGGTCAGCGTGATCTGCCGCGCGCTTCGCCGCGCCATTATCGAGCAGGCGTTGGCGCCCGGCGCGAAATTGCCGGAGGATTCGCTCGGCGAACGTTTTGGCGTCAGCCGCACCATCGCCCGCCATGCGCTGGGACAACTCGCGGCAGAAGGCCTGGTCGAGCTACGCCGCAACCGGATCGCCGTGGTGGCGACACCGAGCTGGCAGGACGCCCGCGACGCCTTCGACATCCGCATCGAACTCGAACGCCTGGTGGTGCGCCAGCTCGCCGGCAAGCTGACCAAGGCGCAGGTCGCCGAACTCACCGCCCATGTCGATGCCGAGGATGGCGCCCGTGGCGGCACCGACGCGGTTTCGATCCGGCTCGCGACCGAATTTCACATCCTGCTCGCCCATATGACGAACAGCCCGATTCTCGTGCGTTACGTCAGCGAAGTCGCCTATCGCTGCTGCCTCACTCTGTCCTTGTACAGCCGTCCGCATTCCACCGAATGCGCGATCAACGAACATCGCGCCATCATCGCGGCGCTGGTCAAGGGCGACGAGAGCAAGGTGATGGGCCTGATGCACAGCCATCTGGATTCGGTGGCGACGAGGGCGCTGGTAGCTCCCACCCCGCAGCGCGGCCGCGATTTGCTGGATATTCTGGCGCCGTACGCCGAAGAGGGCGAGAGCGCGCGGGTGGTGAAAATGTCGAAGGTGGTGAGGGCGCGCTAACCGTCATTGCGAGCGAAGCGAAGCAATCCATCTCACGGCGCAAAGAAAGAATGGATTGCTTCGTCGCTTCGCTCCTCGCAATGACGATAACGCAAAGCTAAGCCTCAATCCCTCGCTTCACCAGAATCCGCTCGGCGCTGTCGTTCCAGACGTCCATCTTCACGATCTGCCCGCCTTTCACCACGAAGCGATCGACATAGCGGTTGCCTTCGAACGGCGTGCCGTCGATCCATTCGCCGTAGAGCGTGCCGATGCTGTAGACCACAGTCTCGTCCACGCCCGGGCAGACGTCGAAGCGATCCATCTTTTTCTTGACCCAGCGATAGCGGGCCGCGTTGAAGCCGGTCGGGCCGCGCGGATGATCGAATTCGCGGCCGCCGGTGAAGGTGATGATGGTGCCCGGCTTCATATAGGCCGCGGCGGCATCCGGATCCGGGATCATCGACGCCGTCAGATAGGCTTCCACCACCTCGGCATCAGACATGGCTTTCTCGGCTTTGGCGGCAACGGACATGTGACTCTCCCAAGGATACGAAATACTACAATCAGTCCGCCAAATTGCATGCACATTTTTTGAACAGTTTAGCCTCCAAACTGCACACAATCTGGAGCTGTCCGTTCCCTGCGCTTCGGCTAGGCTGAAGGTCTGCTCCAGCCCGCCCGGACCCATGAACGCGAAAACGGCCTTCGACCTGATCTTCCGCAATGCCCGGACGCGGACCTCGCCCACCCCGGTCGATATCGGCGTCTCCGGCGGCCGGATCGCCGCCATCGAACCAAAACTCGCCTGCGAGGCTGTCGAGATCGAGGTCGGCGGGAAACTGGTGCTGCCCGGCTTCGTCGACACCCATATTCATCTCGACAAGGCCTGCCTGCTCGGCCGCTGCGGGCACGACCACTCGACCGTCTCCGAGGCCATTGCCGCGGTCGCGGCGATGAAGCGCGATTTCACGGTGGAAGACGTCTATGCGCGCGGCGCCCGCGTGATCGAGCGCGCCATCGTGCACGGCACCACGCGGATGCGCACCCATGTGGAAATCGATCCGCGCATCGCGCTGCGCGGCTTCGAGGCGGTCAAGGCGCTGAAGCGGGACTATGCCTGGGCCATTGACCTCTCGATCTGCGTGTTTCCGCAGGAAGGACTCACCAACGATCCCGGCGCCGAGGAACTGCTGATCGCAGCATTGCGCGACGGCGGCGAGGCGATCGGCGGCTGTCCCTATATGGACACCGACCCGAACGCGCAGATCGAAAGACTGTTCGACCTGGCGCAACAGTTCGACGTCGATGTCGACCTGCATCTCGACTTCGATCTCGATCCGTCGTGGTGGCACATGGAAGAAGTCTGCCGGCAGACCGAACGTCGCAACTATCACGGCCGGGTCGCGATCGGCCACGCCACCAAACTGTCGGCGCTGCCGCCGGAAAGCCTGAAGGCCGCGACCGCGCGGCTGGCGCAATCGGGCGTCGCCGTCACCGTGCTGCCGGCGACCGATCTCTATCTGATGGGACGCGACGCTACCCATAATTCACCACGCGGGCTGACGGTGGCACACAAGCTCGTCGAAAACGGCGTGCTGTGTTCGGTCGCGACCAACAATGTGCTCAATCCGTTCACGCCGTTCGGCGATGGGTCGCTGCTGCGGATGGCGAACTTCTACGCCAATGTCGCGCATGCCGGGGTCAGCGAGTTCGACGCCTGCCTCGACCTCGTTACGGAGCTACCGGCGCGCCTGATGAACCTGCGCGACTACGGCATCGCGCCGGGCAATCCGGCCGATCTGATCGTGCTCGATACCGACTCTGGCGCCAACGCGATCGCGGAAATGCCGGACATGCTGATGGGCTTCAAGAACGGCCGCCAGGTTTTTGCGCGGCCACGGCCGACGCTGTTTCCGCCGCAGGTTTAGGGACGCGCCTCCGCCCGATTGACGCGCCCGCCGATCCCTGTTTGTTATCTGCCAAAGACAACAACAAGATCGGGCAGGAAACCATGGCCAAGGCGTCCCAAATCAGAAGCGTCGAAACGCTCGCCTGCGACGCCGGCTGGCGCAACTACCACTTCGTCAAGATCATGACCGAAGACGGCATCGTCGGCTGGAGCGAATATGACGAGGGCTTTGGCGCGCCCGGCGTGACGGCGGCGATCGAGCGGCTTGCGGCGCGCGTGGTCGGCAAGAATGCGTTCCAGCATGAACGGATTTACGCCGAACTGTTTTCCGCGACGCGGCCTGCCGCCGGCGGCGTGGTGGCGCTGGCGCTCGGCGCCATCGAGAACGCGCTGCTCGACGTCAAGGCCAAGGCGCTCGGCGTGCCCTGCTACGACCTGCTCGGCGGCAAGATCCGCGACAGGATCAGAGTCTACTGGTCGCATTGCGCGACCTGGCGCATCAACCATCCCGACTGGTTCAAGCCGGCGATCACCGATCTCGACGGCGTCAAGGGAATCGGCCGCGAGGTGCGCGAAAAGAAATTCACCGCGATGAAGACCAACATCTTCGTCTACACCGACGGCAAGCCGCAGGGCTGGCGCCCCGGCTTCGGCTCGCCGTTCGAGCCCGAGATCAATGTCGATCGCACGGTGCTGCGAAATCTCTGCATGCATCTCGAAGCGATCCGTGACGGCGCCGGACCCGATGTCGACCTGCTGCTCGACCTCAACTTCAACGCCAAGACCGAGGGCTATCTCAAGATCCTGCGCGCCATCAAGGATATGGACATGTTCTGGGTCGAGATCGACACCTTCAACCCGCAGGCGCTGGGTTACATCCGCCGCCAGAGCCCGCACCCGATTTCTTCCTGCGAGACGCTGTTGGGCCTGCGCGAATTCCTGCCCTACTTCAACGAACAGGCGATGGACGTCGCCATCATCGACACACCGTGGAACGGGGTCTGGCAATCGATGAAGATCGCTGCCGCCGCCGAGCATTTCGAGGTCAACGTCGCACCGCATAATTTCTACGGCCACCTCTGCACCATGCAGAACGCACATTTCTCGGCGACGGTGCCTAATCTGCGCATCATGGAAACCGATATCGATCGGCTGGCGTGGGACCACGAACTGTTCACGCATGTGCCAGAGATCGTCGACGGCCACCTCATCATCCCGGATCGGCCGGGTTGGGGCACCGAACCGAACGAGGAAGGCCTGCGCGCCCATCCGCCGAAGAACAAGGGCGGGCTGTTGAATTACGGGCAGAAGAAGTAGCTGGGCTAAACCTCGCCCCGCCTGCGGGGAGAGGTCGGATCGCAAAGCGATCCGGGTGAGGGGGTACAGGTCTCTCGATGGTCTCTGCTCGCTGAGAGATGCCCCTCACCCCACCCCCCTCCCCGCAAGAGCGGGGCGAGGGGGAAGCACCACCGCTCAATTATCCCCGGGGCTCGCCGCGAACGCGCTTTCGATTACGTCGCCGATCGGCTGCCACGCGGTGCCGTCGAATTGCACCAGCCGCATCTGTTCGATCGGGCGAAAGTCCGCCGGCCCGGTGTTGATCGCAATGCCCGGCAGCGCGACCGGGCTCTGGTAGTTCTGCAATGACGCCGCCTGCTTCATGATGTTCTCGCGCGACAGGTCGTCGCCGCACTGGGTCAGCACCTGCAACAGGGTTTCGGCCGCGGCATAGCCGAAGATGGCGTAGCTGTCGTCCTTGTCGCCATCGGGATAATATTTGTCCATGAAGGCGAGCCACGCCTTGATGGCGGGATCTTCCTTCCAGGTGGTATCGCCGGTGTCCTTCAAGAACGAGGTCGAGATCACGCCGATGGCGTTCTCGAGGCCGGCCGGCCGCAGCGCGTTGGCGATCGAAGCCGCCGCATTGACCAGCAGCAGCACCGGATGCCAGTCGAGCTCGGCTGCGCGGCGGATGGCGCGCGCCGAGATCGGCGGTGCGCAGTTGAGCACCAGCACCTCGGCGCCGGACGCCTTGAGGATATCGACCTGGGCGTCAACAGACATGTCCGCCTCGATGGCGATATCCGCCACGATGTGGTTGGCGGTGACCCCGAGCCCCTCCTGCAATCCCTTGAACAGATCGCGGCCGAACTGGTCGTTCTGCCAGAGTACCGCGATCTTGCTGTCGGCATAGGAAGCCTGGATGTAGTTGGCGTAGATCCGCCCTTCGGACCGGAACGTCGGCTGCCAGCCCATCGTCCAGGGAAATTTCTTCGGATGCGCCCACTCCTCATCGCCGGAGGCGACAAAGAGCTGGGGGATATTCTTCTCATTGAGATATTTGCGCGTCGCCAGATTGCCGGGCGTGCCGAACGAGCCGAACATCACGAGCACGTTCTGCTCCTCGACCAGCTTCTTTGTCTCCTCGAGCGCTGTCACCGGGTTGGAACTGTCGTCGCGGGTGATGAACGTGATCTTGCGCCCGTTGATGCCGCCGCGCTCGTTGACCATGTTGAAATAGGCGGCCTCCGCCCGTCCGATCGCCGCAAACGCCGTCAGCGGCCCGGTATAGGGCATGATGTTGCCGATCCGGATTTCAGTGTCGGTGACCCCGGCGGCCGCGGCCGGCGGCAGGGGCGACGCCAGGATCACGGCGGCGACAACGGCTGACGTTAGTCCGGTTTTTCTTATGATTTGCATCAACATGGCCTCGAACGCCAAGCTAACGGAAGCGAGTGACGCCTAACCCAGCAGGCGGGAGGATAGCGCCGAAAATGGGGTTGTTGAAATCAAATGTTGAGTCGCAATCGTCATACCCGCACGCGGGACTCGTAGGGTGGGCAAAGGCGCGCTCGCGCCGTGCCCACCATTTAAATTCGCCGCACCCAATGGTGGGCACTCTTCGCTTTGTCCACCCTACGGGCCACATATCATCGCAACGCAATATCCAGCCACCCCAGCGGGTTCACCGTGACACGGTCGCCGGTGTCGACCAGCACCGTCGTGGTCTCGGCCTCGATGATCGCGGGGCCCGCCAAGGTGTGCCCGGGCTTGAGGTCATCCAGCGCATAGACCGGCACCTCGCGCCAGCAGCCGAAGAAGGCCTGCCGTTGGCCACGCGGCGTACAGGTTCCGGACGACGATGCGGGCCTGGTATCCTGCCCGCGTTGTGCGACTTCGCCGACAGCCGCGACGCGGGCGTTGACGAACACGACCTCCTGGCCGCGCGAGGCGTAGGTGTAGAGTTCCTCGTGCTTGACGTGAAAGCGCTCCTCGATCTCTTCGACGAGATTTGCCGCGTTCCAGTCCAGCCCATCGAGCGACACGTCGATCTCAAAAATCTGCTCGCCATAGCGCATCTCGGCGGAGCGCTCGATCGCGATCGGACCATCGAACCATGAACGAAGCCGGCCGGCGGCCTGCTGCTCCAGCTCGGCAAACAGCGCGCGGACTTCGCCCGCGGTGATACGCGGGCCCGCGCCATAATGGGTGCGGCTGACTTCGTAGCGGAGATCGCTGGTCAGCATGCCCCAGGCCGACAGCACCGACGCAACCGTCGGCACGATGATGCGCTTGATCTCGAGTTCGCGCGCCACTTCGGCTGCGTGCAACCCTGCGGCGCCACCAAAACTGAGCAGCGCGAATTTTCGCGGGTCGACGCCGCGGCGCAAGGTCATCAGGCGGATGCCGTCGGCCATCTTCAGATTGATCATGCGGTAGATGCCGGCGGCGGCCTCCTGCCGCGACAGTTCCAGCGCGGCGGCGACGCGATCGATCGCGGCTTCCGAGGCCGCACGGTCGAGCGGACGTTTGCCGCCCATGAACGCGGCCGCATCGAGATAGCCGAGCACGACATTGGCGTCGGTGACGGTCGCAGCCAATCCGCCGTTGCCGTAGCACGCCGGCCCCGGCACCGAGCCCGCGCTTTCCGGGCCAACTCGCAATGTCTTGCCGGCATCGACGCTGGCGATCGAGCCGCCACCGGCCGCGATGCTGGCGATATCGAGGCTGCGCAGCGCGATGCGCTGGCCGGCGAGCATACCATCGGCGGACAGCGAGGCTTGTCCGCCCGAGATCAGCGAAATATCGGTGCTGGTGCCGCCCATGTCGAACGGCACCAGATCGGGAATCCCGACCAGTTCCGCACAGCGCCGGCCACCGGACATGCCGCCGGCGGGACCCGACAGCACGGTGCCGGCAGCGAGCCGCGAGGCCTCCTCCACCGGCGCCATGCCACCATGCGACAGCACCACGAACAGCGAGCCCTTGAAGCCGGCTTCGGTGAGTCGCTGCTCGAGACTGGTCAGGTAGCGCCGCACGATCGGCTCGACATAGGCGTTCACGATCGTGGTCGAGACGCGCTCATATTCCTTGATCTGCGGCAGTACGTCGCTGGAGCGCGATACGCCGATGCCGGGCAGCGCCTGCGCCAGCCGTTTGACTGCGTCGGATTCGTGCGCAGGATTGATGTAGGCGTGCAGAAAACACACCGCGACCGAGGTCGCGCCTGACTTCATGATGCCGGCAATGGCGTCATCGACGGATTTCGCATCCAGCGGAATCGAAACCTCGCCGTTGGCCCTGAGCCGTTCGCGAATGCCGAAGCGCAATTCGCGCGGCACCAGCGGCTCCGGCGGCGGCGAGCGCAGATCGTAGCGGTCGGGCTTGAGGCCTTCGCGCATTTCGATGACGTCGCGATGGCCTTCGGTGGTAAGCAGCGCGACCTTGGCGCCCTTGCGCTCCAGCAGCGCATTGGTCGCCACCGTCGTGCCGTGAACCAGGCGATCGGTCGCAGCCAGCATGTCCGCGCGCGTGACGTTCAGGCGCCGCGCCAGTTCTTCCAGCCCCGCCATCACACCGATCGATTGATCTGATGGTGTGGACGGTGATTTCGCGAATACGGTCCGCCCGGTTTCATCCGTGGCCACCAGATCGGTGTAGGTGCCGCCGACGTCAACGCCAATTCTGTACATGGTTAGCTACGCTGCTCCGCCGGTGCGTCAACAAGACCCTGTTCGCGATCGCGCTGCCGCGCCTCGGCCGAACGTTTCGACGGTGGCCCCCAGCCGCCACCACCCGAGGAGCGAATTTCCAGACAATCGCCCGGATGCAGTTCGATGCCGACTTCCTTGGTGCGCAACACGCGCGGCTCGCGTCCCTCGGACAGCAGGCGGTAGCGATGCGGCTTGCCGTCCTCGCCGCCGAGCATGCCGCAGGGACCATGGCGCGCACCGTCGCCGGCGGTGTTGCCCTTCGCAGGCTTTTCCGTCTCCAGCACCAGATCAAGCGAGACGCCAAGGCCGCCGCGAAACTGGCCGTCGCCGCCGGAGCCCTCGCGAAATTCATGCTGACGGAAATGCAGGGGAAAGCGGGTTTCGGCGACTTCGATGCTGCCGAATTTCAGGCCGCCGACCGAATGCCACTCGCCGATCGACGACCAGCCGTCGCCACCCGACGACGCGCCGCCGCCGGGACGCGCCTGGAACAGATGCCAGATAAAATTCTTGCCGGTGCGCGGGTCTTCGCCCTGGATCGCGATCCGGAACCGGCGGCTCCAGCCGGCCATCGCGCGTTCCGGACAGGAAGCCGACATCGCCTTGACGATCGCCTCGACGATTTCGTTGGAAGGATGGCTGGTGCACAGCGTCACCGGCCGGCCGGGATCGGCCCAGACGATGGTGCCCTGTTTGGCGATCACCTTGAGCGGACGCAGCGCGCCGGTGTTCTTCGGAATTTCGGCGTCGATCAGATAGGCAAAGGCCATCGCGACCGCGGCCTGCATGTTGGCATGCGAGGAATTGACGAAGCTGGTCGACTGCGGATCGGAGCCGGACAGATCGACCTCGATGTCGCTGCCCTTCTTGGTCACTTTCGCCGCAATCCGGATATCGCTGCGGCCATGGCCGTCGTCGTCGAGAAACGCCTCGCCGTGGAATACGCCGTCCTTCCAAGTCGAGACCACGGCGCGGGTCTGCTGTTCGGTCGTGTCCAGAATGGCTTCGATCGCGGCTTCGACCACCGGCGCGCCGAATTCGTTGAACAATTTCGATACGCGCCGCTCGCCCAACTGCGCCGCGCCCAGCATCGCGGCGAGATCGCCGCGAAATTCCCGGGGGTTGCGAACGTTGAGCGCAAGCATGTCGAGCAGGTCGTCGCGCGGCTTGCCGGCTTCGTGGAGTTTGATCGGCGGAATCCGCAGGCCTTCCTGAAATATCTCGGTAGCCGCCGGGTTATAGGCGCCATGGGTGCCGCCGCCGATATCGCTCTGATGCGCGCGTACGATGGTCCAGAGCAGCCGCCTTTCGCCGGCGAAGACCGGCACGAATACGGTGAGGTCAGGCAGATGGCTGCCGCCATGATAGGGATCGTTGAGCAGGAAGACGTCGCCGGGCTTGACGTCCTTGAACCGCTCCTCGACCGCGATCGTCGCCCACGGCAGCGCGCCGACGTGAACCGGAAGGTGGTCGGCCTGCGCGATCAGGCGCGCATCTGTGTCGCAGATCGCCAGCGAGAAATCGCGGCTCGAATTGAGGATCTGCGAATAGGAGGTGCGAAGCATCGCCTCGCCCATCTCTTTCACAATCGAACTGAGCCGGTGCTGGACGACGGATCGCGTGATGGGATCGATCTTGGCGGACATGGTACCCGTTTTCTTGGTGTTGCTCAGAGTGATGCGACTTCCGCCAACGCGCCGGATGCCGCCTCGACGATTGCTTCGATATCGGCGTCCGTCATCGGGGTCGACAATGCCATCAGTCCGTAACCCGCGGCCAGCACCCCGCGATTGAGCAGGCCGCGGTTGAAAACCGCCTGGCGCTTGGCTTCCTCGTCGGTCAGATAGGCCGAGCGGTAATCGCGGATCGGCCGGTCGGCGAAGTGAATCTTCAGGAGCGAACCGAGGCCGACGGTGCGGCCGGGAACGCCGTGGCGGCGAAACGCCGCATCGATGCCGGAACGCACCGCCTCGCCCATCGCATCGAGCCGCGTGAAGGTCGCATCGTCCAGCAGCTCCATCGCGGCGATGCCGGCGCGCATCGTCACCGGATTGGCGGAGAACGTGCCGCCGTGCGGCAGCGCGGGCTTACCGGGGCGCGGATCGAACACGGCCATGAATTCCTTGTGGCCACAGATCGCGCCGACCGGAAAGCCGCCGCCGATGATCTTGCCGAGCGTGGTCAAATCCGGATCGATGTTCCAGATCCCCTGCGCGCCGCGATAGCCGAGGCGAAAGGTGATGACTTCGTCGAAGATCAGGAGCGCGCCGACCTCGCGCGTGACTTCTCGCAGCGCGTCCAGATAGGCCTGATCGGCCGGCGCCAGACCGGCGCGGTTCGGCATCGGATCGACCAGCACGCAGGCGAGCTCGGGACCATGCTCGCGGATCAGGCTGACCGCGGCTTCCGCATCGTTGAAGGGAATGGTGATGACGTCAGCCAGCACGTTGTCGGGCGTGCCCTTGGCATAGGCGACCGATACCGGCGCGTTGCGGCCCCAGGCTTCCGGGGTCGGATCGAGGCTGACCTCGGCATAGTCATAGGAGCCGTGATAGGCGCCCTCGCACTTGGCGATCTTTGGCCGGCCGGTATGCGCGCGCGCCGCCTTCAGTGCCATCATCACGGCCTCGGTGCCGGAATTGGCAAAGCGCACCTGATCGACCGACGGCAGTCGCGCCGCCAGCAGTTCGGCGAGATCGACTTCGGATTCGGTCGGCAGGCCGAACGCCGATCCCAGTGCGAGCTGTTGTGTCGCGGCCTTGACCAAGGCGGGATGGGCGTGGCCGTGAATCTGCGAGGTGAAGTTGTTGATGCAGTCGATATAGACATTGCCGTCGAGGTCCCAGACCCGGCAGCCCTCGCCGCGCGCGGCATAGATCGGATAGGGCTTCATGAACACGGTGGTGCGGGTATTGCCGCCCGGCAGGCTCGCCAGCGCCCGGTCGTACATTTTTTGTGACGATGAATTCGGGTCCGGATACATGCCTGCTTCCATCTTCCCGTTGCGTTGTCGGACCGCGTCTCCGAGCGAGGCGCTTGACATCTCTTGACAGTCGTTCCGTTTTTCGGAACAATGTTCCGTAATATGTTTAAACTAACCGTCGTCCCGTTCCCGAGTCAAGCCATCGGTGAGCGCGACGGCATTTCGATCATGCCGGGTCAACCCGATGAAGATGAATGAAGACAACGACGGCGGCCCGCTCGATCGCTACACGCAGGTCCTCGAACTGCTGGCCGCATTTCCGGGCGCACTGACCCTTGCCGACGTTGCTGCGTTGCTGGAATTGCCGAAAACCACCGCACACCGCTTGCTGAAAGGACTCGTGCGCGCCGGCCTGGCGAAGGACGGTGTCGGAGGCCGCGCCTATCATCTTGGTGATCGCCTGATCCGTCTGCTTCATGCCGGCGCCGACGATGGATGGCTCACAGCACTTGCCGGCCCGTACGTGCACCGGCTGACCGAGACTTCGACCGAGACCTGCTACCTGACGCGACTGATCGGCGCGCGTGTCGTCGTCGCCGTCTCTCATTCGCCGGACGCACGCTGGCGCGGCTATGTGCAGCCCGGACTCGAAATGCCGATCAATGCTTCGGCTACGGCGAAGGCCATCATGGCCTACCAGGACGAAGCGTTGTTGGCGGAAGCCCTGTCGCACGATCTTCCGGTGCTGACCTCCAATACCCGCAACGACCGCGAATGGGTCGAGCAAGAACTCGACGAAGTCCGGCGCCGCGGCTACGCCACCTGCATCGGCGAAATCGACGAGGGGTTGGCCGCGATCTCGGTCCCGATCGTGTTGTCGAACGGCGCGGTGTTCCACTCCATCGGAATGACCGGACCGCTGCAGCGGATCATGGGCGAGCAATTGCCCGATCGGCTTGCGGCACTGAACGATACGGCCGCGGCTTTGGGCAAGGTTCTCTCGATTGGAGAGCGGATCAGGACGCGATGATGCCGTCCGCGCCGGACGACGGTCCGCGCCGGATCAGGTGTAGACGAGAAACACGATGGTTCCGATCAACAGCGTCGCCGCCATGTACAGCAGCACGGCGGGCAACCCATAGACCGCCGCGACCACGCCGGTGCTCGATTGCATCAGCGCGGCGCCGAGGAAGAACGCCAGGTTGATCGCCGACAGCGCCTTCCCGGTATTTTGCGCGTCGACCATCTGCCGTGTCATCCCGTATAACAACGGCTGTGCCGATACCGATATCCCGATCAGCACGAACAGCACGGCGTCATATTGCGCCGGCATCACCGCGACCCCGAACAGGTCCGAGACCGGAAAATGCGGTGCGCCCGCCGCCATCAAGGCCAACGCCAGCACGGCGACGAGATGCGCCGCCGCCAGTACCTCGCGCCGATGGCCGATATTGCGGTCGAGAATGCCGATCAAAAGCGGCCCCACGATCAGCGCCAGCGTGAACAGGCCGAGCTCGTTACCGGCCTCGATGCGGCTCAGCCCCTTGATCTGCATCAGCCACGGCCCGCCCCACAGCCCGCGCAGCACCAGCGAGGCCGCCAGCGACACCAGCGCTACCGCGATCAGGCCGCGGAGCCGACGCGACAATCCGAGCCGGATCACTTCGGTCATTTGCTTGAGCGGCGACGAGCGATCGGCATGTGCGGCCTGTTGCCGCGGCACCAGCGCGAACACCGCGAGCGCCACCACCACGCCGAAACCGGCCGAGATCCAGAAACCCGCCCGCCATCCCCAGTGATCGACGACGAAGGCCAGCGGGCTCGACGACAGCAGCATGCCGATATTGCCGATCGACAGGATCACGCCGGACCACAGCCCGAACCGCGTCGCCGACATGCTCTTCGCCGCCAAGGTCATCGGGCACATCAGCATGCCTGAGGTGGCGACGCCGAGCAGGAACTGTCCGAACAGAAAGCTCTCCGGCCCGGTGGCGAGGCCCGAAGCCAGCGCACCGAACACCGTCCCGATCAGAAGGCTCAGCGACACCGGCCGGACGCCAAAACGGTCCATCGCGGCGCCGACCGGAATTTGCGAGGCGGCAAAGGCGAAATGATAGATCGAGGTCAGGCTGCCGAGCTTCTGCGGCGAGGTGCCGAAGTCTGCAGCCATCACGTCGAGGCTGATCGCCGGAATCGTGCGCAGCAGCGTCGACAGCATGTGACCGGAGGCCAACGCCAACAGGGCAAATACCAGGGCGCGGAAGCTGATACCCACGTTTTCGCCCGCGCCGCCATCCATGAACCGTCTCGCCCCGACTATCGTTCGGGGCGGCGTAACATCAATGCGCGGGGAATGCCATTCCCGGTCTCGTCTCGCCCGCTATGCAGGGCGAGACGATCACGTCAATCGTGTTCAGAGGCTTATCGGAGAATCAGAACCGGGCTCTTTTGTTTTGACGCGTTTTCTTTACGCGAACCGGCGTCCACTTCGCTCGAAACCGCTTTAGTTCTTGTGGAACACCAGCGTCCGCAGTTCGATGCTCTCGCGCGGCGGCGCATCGGCCGGCGTGGTGGGATCGATGAATGCTGTATGCGGCCCGAACCGGGTGCGGCCGTCCGTCGCGGAATCGTAGCACTTGAGCAGCAGCGCTTCGTCGGGCGTCATCTCGGGAACGTAGAACCAACGATGACCGGGATTGTATTTGACCGAATAGGTCTCGCCGCGCCGGTTCGGATAGATCAGGTCGGAAGCGACGAGATCGCCTGGCGCCAAGGTTTGACCGTCCAGCATCGCAAGCGGCGCATCGCGCAGCGGCCCACGGATCGGCCGCCACAGGTTGATGACCTGCACCCGCCCCTTCAGCAGTTCCTCGGCCTCGTCAGGCAGATGTTCGCGAACGCGGTTCGCCCCCGACAGTTCGGTCTGATCGACATGGACCCTGGTCGCCGGCTGTCGCGGACCTGCACCACGAACATCGGCCGAGCCCTCTACCCGCTTGCGAACGGTGTGGTCGAAGATCAAGACCCGGTCCGCCTTCAAACTCGCCTTGAGGAAAGCTTCGACGGCGGGATAGTAGACGCCGGTAACCTCCTTATCGTCATAGAAATTCCTGACCACGGTTGGATGCCGCACCAGGGCAAAGCCTTCACGGTCGAGCGAAATGCTGTCCGCGATCGCGCGCGCATCGAAAATCGGAACCCGGTGGGATTCGGGCAACGCCGTGGATTTTGCTTCGCCCGGCGGCGGATCGAACGCGTAGGTTCGCGGCTTTCCCGGAGTTGGCGCGAGATAGTTGAGTTCGGCGGTAACGAACGGCAGCGACTCGATTTTTGCTTGTTGAAGGCCCATGGCAATCTCCTGGACTCTATTGTTGGTTGATCTGATTTTGGCTGCCCCGCTCCGCCCGGCAAGCCTGCGGCGGAAATAGCAACGTTGCCGCTTCGCCGGGCCGGAAACGGGAAATATCCTTGTCGGCGGGATGGCCTGTTCCGGATGGATATTCCGGCTTCACGGGTTCGTTAGACGGCAACAGCCCGGCGCGAGGGTTGAGCCCCTGCGAGCCATCACAACCAGCGCGACGGGTTTCACTCGCGCTCCGCCTATCGTACGCTCCGCATACAGGGAGAGAAAAACATGCAAATAACCATGAAAGGCCGCGTCGCCGTCATTACCGGCGGCAGCAAGGGCCTCGGACTGGCGATGGCGCGGCGGTTTGCGGAGTCCGGCGCCAAGGTCGCGATCCTGGCGCGGCGCGCAGCGGAATTGAAGGCGGCGCGGGAAGAACTCGCCAGGGACGGTCTCACCGTCCGCGACTATGTCTGCGACGTCTCGAAAGCCTCGGATATTGCCAAGGCCCACGACAAGATCACCGCGGACCTCGGCGGCATCGACATCCTCGTCAACAATGCCGGTACCGCGCGCACGGTGGCGTTCGAGAACATCACCGACGAAGCCTGGCAGGAAGATCTCGACCTCAAACTATTCGCCGCCATCCGCTTCAGCCGGCTGGTCTGGCCGGGCATGAAGGCGCGCAAATGGGGCCGCATCATCAACGTGCTGAACACGTTTGCGAAGGCCCCTGCGGCGTCCTCGGCCCCGACCTCAGTGTCCCGGGCGGCCGGCATGGCGCTCACCAAGGTGATGGCGAACGAGGGCGGCGAGCACAATATTCTCGTCAATGCGATGCTGGTCGGCCTGATCATGAGCGATCAGTGGGTACAGCGGCACGCCAAGACGGCGCCGGACATGGATTTTGAAGTGTTCGCCCAAGGCCTCGCCAAGGGCACGCCCCTGGGGCGGATCGGCACCGCTGAGGAGTTCGCGAATCTCGCGTGTCTTCTGGCTTCGGATCAGGGCTCGTACATCACGGGCACGGCCATCAATGTCGATGGCGGACGCTCGCCGGTGGTTTAGACCGGGGCTTCATCCTTCGAGACGCCTGCTGCGCAGGCTCCTCAGGATGAGGTCTTCCATTGGCCTCATGGTGAGGAGCGCGGCAACGCCGCGCGTCTCGAACCATGATGCAGGGACAGCAGCCCTACCCCACAAACAAAAAGGCCCCCGTCGCCGGGGGCCGTTTCGCTTTTCTTAGACCGCGTCCTTGGCGGCTTTGACCGGGCGGGCGCGGACGATCTTGCGCGCCGGCTTGGCCTTGAACATCATTTCCTCGCCCGTGAAGGGGTTGGTACCCTTGCGGGCCTTGGTCGCGGGCTTTTTGACCACGACGAACTTTGCGAAGCCGGGAACGAGGAACACGCCGTTCTTCTTGAGCTCCTTGTGACCGACGTCAACCAGCGCTTCCATCACGCCCTTGACTTCCTTCTTCGAAACTTCGGTGGTGGTCGCGATCTTTTCGATCAGCTGCGACTTAGACATTTGGGTAGCCATGTTTGCTCCATTGATTCTGGATATGCGACGTTATGGCGGAAATTGCCTAAAAAAACAGGGTTTTCGGCATTCTTCACAACTAAATCGCCAAACCACTTAGACTGATTCGTGCGGTTTGGCGCGGCTTTTTCGTGTCTAAAGCCTCTAAAAGCCTATTTTTACAGGGTAATGAGACACATTGTCCGTGTTTCCGCACTGCAATCTGCGGCAGACTGCGGACTTCGACCTCAATTGCGGCGAGCGGCGACTCCAAATTGGCGGCCAAAAGCGGCGATCGAGCCGCGCGCAAATGCCTGCTTTCACCGCATGTTTTGAATGATTTTCCTCATGCGCAGGCGCATTAGAAAATGACTCACGTTCCCCTTCCATCGTAGCATCACCTTATAATGGCCGCCTCCCAACGGCCGCCACCTGACGTCCCCTTCGGAGAGTTCGTATGGATTTGACGCGTCTTGAGATCAATCGCCGCACCGCGCTGCTGACGTCGGCCGCGATCGCCGCCAACGTGATCAATCCGATGCGCGCCTTTGCGCAGGAAACACCGAAGAAGGGCGGCGTGTTCAACGTTCACTACGGCGCCGAGCAGCGTCAGCTCAATCCGAGCATCCAGGCTTCCACCGGCGTCTACATTATCGGCGGCAAGATCCAGGAAAACCTGGTCGATCTCGATGCCAACGGCCAGCCGGTCGGCGTGCTCGCGGAGAGCTGGGAAGCCACCCCCGACGGCAAGACGGTGACCTTCCATCTGCGCAAGGGCGTCACCTGGCACGACGGCAAGCCGTTCACCTCTGATGACGTCGAGTTCACCGCCATGAACATGTGGAAGAAGATCCTCAACTATGGTTCGACGCTGCAATTGTTTTTGACCGCGGTCGAGACGCCGGATCCGCAGACCGCCGTCTTCAAGTACGAGCGGCCGATGCCGCTGAACCTGCTGCTGCGCGCTTTGCCCGACCTCGGCTACATCTCGGCCAAGCATCTCTATGAGAGCGGCGACATCCGCCAGAACCCGACCAACCTCTCCCCTGTCGGCACCGGGCCGTTCAAGTTCGTCAAATATGAGCGCGGCCAATACATCATCGCCGACCGCAACGCCGACTACTGGCGCCCCAACGCGCCCTATCTCGACCGCATCGTCTGGCGCGTCATCACCGACCGTGCGGCGGCCGCTGCCCAGATGGAAGCCGGCGAACTGCACTACAGCCCGTTCTCGGGCCTCACCATTTCGGACATGGCGCGATTGGGCAAAGACAAGCGCTTCATCGTCTCGACCAAGGGCAATGAAGGCAACGCCCGCACCAACACCATCGAGTTCAATTTTCGCCGCAAGGAGCTGTCCGACATCAAGGTGCGCCGGGCGATTGCGCATGCGATCAACGTGCCGTTCTTCATCGACAACTTCCTCGGCGATTTCGCCAAGCTCGGCACCGGGCCGATCCCTTCGACCTCGACCGACTTCTATCCCGGCGGCAGCACGCCGCAATACCCCTACGACAAGGCCAAGGCCGCAGCATTGCTCGACGAGGCCGGCTTCAAGCCGGGTGCGGGCGGCACCCGGTTCTCGCTAAAGCTTCTTCCCGCACCGTGGGGCGAGGACATCTCGCTGTGGTCGACCTTCATCCAGCAGTCGCTGGGCGAGATCGGCATCCCCGTCGAGATCGTGCGCAATGACGGCGGCGGCTTCCTCAAGCAGGTCTATGACGAGCACGCCTTCGACCTCGCCACCGGCTGGCACCAGTACCGCAACGACCCCGCGGTCTCGACCACAGTCTGGTATCGCTCGGGCCAGCCCAAGGGCGCGCCGTGGACCAACCAGTGGGGTTGGGAGGACAAGGCGGTCGACAAGACCATCGACGACGCCGCCACCGAAGTCGACCCGGCCAAGCGCAAGGCGCTCTATGCCGAATTCGTCAAGGAAGTGAATACGGAGCTGCCGGTCTGGATGCCGATCGAGCAGATTTTCGTCACCGTGATCTCGGCCAAAGCGCGCAACCACTCCAACACGCCGCGTTGGGGCTCGGCGAGCTGGCACGATCTTTGGCTTTCCGCCTAAGCTTATATCCGTCAAGATAGGTTTATGCGCATCTTGAGCCTTGCGGGGCGGCGGCTTGCCGCCTCGATCCCGACCCTGTTCCTGATCCTGATCGGCGTGTTCCTGCTGCTGCAGTTCGCACCGGGCGACACCGTCGACGCCATGATGGCGCAGATGGGCGGCGGCGACGCCGCGACCGCGCGCGAGCTGCGCCAATTCTACGGGCTCGACCTCTCGATACCGATGCAGCTCGCCAATTATCTCTGGCGGCTGGTGCGGCTCGATCTCGGTTTCTCCTCGATTTACGGCAAGCCGGTGGCGTCCGTCATCCTGGAGCGGCTGCCGCCGACGATCCTCTTGATGACCGCATCGCTGTCGTTTGCGTTCTTCTTCGGGCTGTTGTTCGGCGTGATCGCCGCACGCGGCTTCAACCGCTGGCCGGACACGCTGATCTCGACGCTCGGCCTGATCTTCTACGCGACGCCCTCGTTCTGGTTCGGGCTGATGGCGATAGTGGTGTTCTCGATCTACCTGCAATGGCTGCCGGCCGGCGGTTTTCAGGATATCGGCACTGTGCAGACCGGGATCTGGAGTGTCATCGATATCGCCCGCCACCTGGTGCTGCCGACGCTGACGCTCGGGCTGATTTTCCTTGCGATCTATCTACGCATCATGCGCGCCTCGATGCTCGAAGTGCTCAACCTGGATTATGTCCGCACCGCGCGCGCCAAGGGCCTCGACGAGACTCGCGTGGTGACCCGGCATGTATTGCGCAACGCGCTGCTGCCGATGGTCACGCTGATTGGTTTACAGGCCGGCACCATGCTCGGTGGATCGGTCGTGGTTGAGAGCGTGTTCTCGCTGCCCGGCCTTGGACGTCTCGCCTATGAATCGGTGGTGCAGCGCGATCTCAACACGCTGCTCGGCATCGTCTTTGTTTCGGCGTTGCTCGTCATCGCCGTCAACTTCGCCGTCGACCTGATCTATGCGCGGCTCGACCCGCGCATCTCGGCGGAGAGCTAACGTGATGGACGCGATCAAGCGCTACTTCCGAAGCCCCGCCGCGGTCGCCGGCCTGGTCCTGCTGCTGGTCGTGATCGCGATGGCGATCAGTGCCGGCTTTCTCTATCCGCGCGATCCCTTGACGCTGGCCGGGCGACCGCTGATCTGGCCATTCTCCAATCCGCGCTTTTTGCTCGGCACAGACAATTCAGGGCGGGATATCGCAGCGCAAATCTTCTACGGCGCGCGGATTTCGCTTTTGATCGGCGGCGTCGCCACGGCCATTGCGATCCTGATCGGTATTCTGGTCGGCGCCTTCGCCGGCTATTATGGCGGCTGGGTCGACAACGTCCTGATGCGCATTACCGAGGCGTTCCAAACGCTGCCGAACTTCGTGCTGCTGCTGGTGCTGGTTGCGGTGTTCGGCTCGACGCTCACCACCGTCACCATCGCGGTCGGCGTGGTGTCATGGCCGGCGCCGGCGCGGCTGACCCGCGCCGAGTTCCTGTCATTGCGCAACCGCGAATTCGTCCAGGCCGGGCGCACGCTCGGGATGAAGGACGTCCAGTTGATCCTCGGCGAAATCTTGCCCAACGCGCTGCCGCCGGTCATCGTCTATGCCAGCGTCGTAATGGCGGTCGCGATCCTGCTGGAAAGCGCCCTCGCCTTCCTGCGGCTGTCCGACCCCAACGTCGCCTCCTGGGGCAACCTGATCGGGCTCGGCCGCGACGTGCTGCGGGTGCAGTGGTACGTCTCGGCGATCCCCGGCATCGCTATTCTCGTCACGGTGCTGGCGGTGTCGCTGGTCGGCCAGGGCCTCAACGACGCGCTCAATCCGAGGCTGAAGAGCCGATGAGCGACAGCATTCTCTCACTCGAACATCTCGGTGTGCGCCTGCCAGAGGGAGCCGACCGGCCGCATGCGTTGTCGGACGTATCGCTGGCGATCAAGCCTGACGAAATCCTCTGCGTGGTCGGCGAATCCGGCTCCGGCAAGTCGATGATGGCCAACGCCATCATGCGGCTATTACCCAACGACGTGACGATCGACGGCGGCCGGGTGATGTTCGAAGGCAAGGACCTCGCCTCCGCCACCGTTGCCGAGATGCGCCAGGTGCGCGGCGCGGGGATCGCCATGATCTTTCAGGAGCCGATGACCGCGCTCAATCCGCTGCGCACGATCGGCGACCAGATCGCCGAGATGTTTTCGATCCATACCGAACTGTCGAAGGCGGAGACCGCGGACAAGGTATTGGCCCTGCTCGCCGATGTTCGCATCCCCGATCCCAAAGTGGCGGCCAAAGCCTATCCGCACGAACTGTCGGGCGGCCAGCGTCAGCGCGCCATGATCGCGATGGCGCTGGCGCTCGACCCGAAATTGTTGATCGCCGACGAGCCGACCACGGCGCTCGACGTCACCACGCAGGCGCAGATCCTGAAACTGATCCGCGATCTGCAGCAGCGCCGCAAGGCCGCGGTGCTGTTCATTACGCATGATTTCGGCGTCGTCGCCGAGATCGCCGACCGCGTCCTGGTGATGCAGCACGGCGTCATTGTCGAGCAAGGCGCTGCCGCCGACGTGCTCAACAACCCGCAGCATGCCTACACCAGGCAGCTCATCTCCGCCGTGCCGCCCTTGAAGGCGCCGCCGCCGCGCGCTATTTCCAGCGAAAACATCCTGACCATTTCAGGCGTGTCGAAGACCTATCGCACCGGCGGCTTCCTCGGGCGCGGCGCGCGCGTGACGCCGGCCGTCAAGGACGTGACGCTGCATCTGCCCCGGGGCGCGACGCTCGGCATCGTCGGCGAGTCCGGCTCGGGCAAGTCGACCCTGGCGCGCTGCCTGGTGCGGTTGATCGATCCGGATAGCGGCTCGATCGTGCTCGAAGGCAAGGACTGGGCAAAGCTGTCGCGCGAGGAAGTGCGCCGCGAAACCCGGCATATCCAGATGGTGTTTCAGGACCCGTTTGCCTCGCTCAATCCGCGCCGCAAGGCCGCCGAACTGGTGGCGCAGGGCCCGATCGTACACGGCACGCCGCGAGCCGAGGCGCTCGCCTATGCCCGGGAATTGTTTGCGCTGGTCGGCCTCGATCCTTCCGCCGGCGACAGGTTCCCGCACGAATTTTCCGGCGGCCAGCGCCAGCGTATCGGCCTGGCGCGCGCCCTCGCGCTGAAGCCGGATGTGCTGGTCGCCGACGAGCCGGTCTCCGCGCTCGACGTCTCCGTGCAGGCGCAGGTGCTGAAGCTACTCGCCGACCTGCGGCAGCGGCTGGGACTGTCGATCGTCTTCATCACCCATGATTTGCGCGTCGCCGCGCAAATCTGCGACCTCGTCGCCGTGATGAAGGACGGTGCCGTGGTCGAGCAAGGGCTCGCCGGCGACGTGTTCGGTAACCCGCAGCATCCCTACACGCAGGCGCTGCTGGCGTCGATTCCCGGCGGCGATTTTACCCGCAAGCGCGATGCGGCCGTGCTCGCTTGATCGACGTCACGAGCGGCGCGAGGCGAGGACACGCTCCGCCCATCGCAGCAGTTCGAAATTGTCGCTCTTTCCCAGTTCCTGCGCGTCGCGACGCCGGTAGAGCACCAGCATCCACGGCGCGATCTTGCGCAACAATCCATGCGCCATGTAGGTCACCGGCTCGCTAAACGGCAGCGCCAGCTCACTTTCCGGCACGCCCTGAACCGCCTTCGACAATTCGCGGCCGAGCGGAATCGTCAGCGCCACGGCGCGGCCGTTGCAGCCGGTCCAGCCATAGGCGTTCGGCCCCAGCCGGTGGATGCGCGGCAAGAAGTCCGCCGTCATGCCGACATAGCCGTTCCAAACATAGTCGAAGGAAACCTCGCCGATCTGCGGCCACAGCCGCTGCAGCCGCTCCGTCACCCGCGCCTTGATGCGTTCCACCTTGTTGCCGGGACCGAGCACGGCGCCGCCGGTGATCAGCCGATTTCGCGCGTCGTAGCGCGCGAAGTAAAGCTCGCCGTGGGTGTCCGACATCGCCTGCCGGCCGGGAATGATGGTCTTGCGGACATTGTCGGACAGCGGCTGCGTCGACATCTGCCAGGACAGCACCGGCATCACTTCGGTCGCAATTTCAGGCACCAGCGATTTGGAGAACTCGCCGCTATAGGCGTTGGTTGCCATGACCAGCGCACGGCCTGAGATCTCGCCCCTCTCCGTCTTCACGATCCATTTGTCGTTGCGGCGTTCGAAGCTGATCGCAGGCGAACGCGCATAGATGCGTGCGCCAAGGCCGAGTGCGGCGCGCGCCAGCCCGCGGGCCAGGGCCAGCGGATTGACGTGGCCGCCGGTCCTGTTCCAGAAGCCGCCGTACCACGCATCCGAACCCGTCATGTCAGTTACTTGCTCGCGCGACAGCAACTCCACCGGCGCGCCGAATTTCGACCACTGCTTCACGCGCCGTTCCGCGATCCTGATACGATCAGGCGAATGCACCGGCTGCACCCAGCCGGATTGCTCGTGCTCGGCCTCGATCTTGTACTTCTGCACGACATCGAACAGAACAGAGGCACTGTCGCGCAACATCGCCACGAAGCGCTCGCCGACGGCGCCGTGTTTTGCGATGATATCCTCCGGATCCGGCCGCGACAGCGTCGGAATCACCTGGCCGTTGTTGCGCCCCGACGCGCCCCACCCCGGCTCGGCCGCTTCCACGATCGCAACATCGACGCCGGCCTCGCGCAAATGCAGCGCGGTGGAGAGCCCGGTAAAACCTGCGCCGATCACGATGACGTCGGCCTGCTGGGTGCCGATCAGTTCGGGAAGTTCAGGCCCCTGCGGCGTCACGGCGGCCCACAGAGAGTCGGGCCAGCGGACGTTGGTCGTAACCATCGTGATCCTTTCTTGCAGGCGACTGATCGTTCTGCTTAGTTTAATCAGCTAATTCATCTCGAGGAAATAACAGAGTGGCACTCAAGAACGTCATCGGCATCGATCACGCCGTGGTCATGGTGAAAGACCTCGACCAGGCCGCGGCCAACTACAAGCGGCTCGGCTTTACCGTGTCGCCGCGCGGCACCCACAGCGCGCATATGGGATCGGGAAATTACACCATCATGTTCGACCCCGACTATATGGAATTGCTCGGCGTCCTCACTCCGACAGAACATAATGCTCCGGCGCGCGCCTATCTCGACACACGCGGCGAAGGCATCGAACGTGTTGCCTTTACGGCGGTGGATTCGGCAGCCGGCGCTGAGGAAATTCGCGCACGCGGCTACCCGCCGGTTGGCCCGACCGACTTCGAGCGGCCGGTGACGATGCCCAACGGTGCCATCTCGGCGGCCAAGTTCCGGACCTTCGAATGGCCGAGGGCGGAAACGCCGGGCGGCATCCGGATCTTCGCCTGCCAGCACAAGACGCGCGAGACGGTGTGGATTCCCGAACTGATGCAGCACGCCAATGGCGCCAAGTGCCTGAAGCAGGTTGTGATAGTTTCGCCGGAGCCCGCCAAGGATGCCGCGCATCTGTCAAAGATGGTCGATCGCGACGTACGCAACGAAGCGGACGGCGCGGTCGCGGTACCGTCGGGCGGTGATCGCGCCGACTTCGTGTTCCTGACCCGGGAACAGCTCGGCAAGCGTTATCCCGGCGTGTCACTGGCCGGCCTGCCCGAACGCGGCGGCGCGGGTCTCGTGATCGCGGCCGATGTTGCCGCTACCGAGAAAGCGTTGGGCGCGACCGGCGTGCACAGCGCCGGCGGCATCGTCGTGCCGCCGGCCGCCGGCAACGGCACCCTGCTCGCCTTCGTCAAGGCGTAGCTGGAAATAGCGATCGCGCCGCGGCAAATCCTGCGGCGCGATCTCGACTCAAGATGCCCGCCGGACAGGCCGCGCGCCGAGCACGGACCGCACCGCTGCGACGAACGTTCAGCATTATACCGCACAAGGGGGCTATGCAGGACGTTCGCGAACGCTAGTATTCGCGCAAAATAAGCCGACCCCAGGGAGAGAACAACAATGAACAACCATATCATCTCGCGCCGCAAGCTTCTGGCCGGCACCGCCGCCGCGGGCGCACTCGGCCTCAGCGGCTTTCCGGCGCGCGCAGACGTGCAGTGGAAGAAATACGCCGGCACCAAGCTCGAAGTGATCCTCGCCAAGGGTCCGCGCGGCGACAATCTGCAGAAGAACATCAAGGAATTCACCGAACTCACCGGCATTCAGGTCGAGTCGGAGCAGATCCCCGAACAGCAGCAGCGCCAGAAAGCCGTGATCGAACTCGCCTCCGGCAAGCCGAGCTTCGACGTCGTTCACGTCAGCTATCACGTTCAGAAGCGGCAGTTCGAGAAGGCCGGCTGGCTCGCCGATATCTCCGGCTACATGAAGGATCCGAACCTCACCGCGCCCGACCTGGTCGAAAGCGATTTTTCGGCAGCCGGCCTGGAGTATGCCAAGAACGACAAGGGGCAGATGCTGTCGCTGCCGTGGTCGGTCGACTACTTCATCCTCTATTACAACAAGGAGCTGTTCCAGAAGAAGGGCGTCGCGGTGCCGAAGACGCTCGACGAGATGGTCACGGCCGCCGAAAAGCTCACCGACGCCAAGGACGGCACCTTCGGCTTCGTCGGGCGCGGCCTGCGCAACGCCAACATGACGCTATGGACCAACTTCTTCCTCAACTATGGCGGCGAATTCCTCGACGCCAAAGGCGGCATCCTGACCGATGGGCCCGAGGCGATCGCAGCCACCAAACTCTATCAGACGCTGCTGACCAAGGTCGCGCCTCCCGGCGTCGCCGGCTTCAACTGGATGGAGTCGATGGCGTCGTTCACGCAAGGCCGCTCGGCGATGTGGATCGACGGCGTCGGCTGGGCGCCGCCGCTGGAAGACCCGGCCGCCTCGCGCATCGTCGGCAAGGTCGGCTACACCGTCGTTCCGGCCGGACCGAAGGGACAATATTCGGCGACCTATGGCGACGGCCTCGGCATCGCGGCCGCCAGCAAGAACAAGGAAGCCGCCTATCTGTTGTGCCAGTGGGCGGTCTCCAAGACGCAAGGGGCGCGGCTGTTGCAAAGCGGCGGTGGCGTGCCGTTCCGCAACTCGATCCTCAATGACGCGGAAGTGCAGAAGGGCGTCAAGAATCGGGAGTGGCTGCAGTCGGTGATCGATTCCGCCAAGATCTCAAAGCTCGGCCTTCCCGTCGTGATACCGGTCGCCGAATTCCGCGACCTCGTCGGTGCGGCGCTGACGTCGACGCTGTCGGGCGCCGATCCGGCCACCGAACTGAAGAAGGCGCACGAGCAGTTCCGCCCAATCCTGGAGCGCAGCGAGAAAGCGTGAAGGCCATCACAGAGATCGCTCCGGCGGCGGCAACTGACGCCGCGCCGGAGCAGGAATTGCGCAAGCCGTCCTACTGGCCCTTCGTGGTGCCGGCGCTCGTCGTCGTGCTCGCGATCATCATCTTTCCGTGGGTGTTCACGATCTGGATGAGCCTGAACGAATGGAAGGTCGGCTCGCCGACCACCTTTGTCGGCCTTGCCAATTACCTGCGGCTGCCGAACGACCCCCGCTTCGTCGAGGCGGTGGGCCATACGATCCTTTACACCGCGCTGTCCGTGGCTCTGCCGCTGATCTTCGGCACGCTCGCGGCCGTGGTGTTCCACCAGAAATTTCCCGGGCGCGGCTTCCTGCGCGGGGTGTTCATCATGCCGATGATGGCTACTCCCGTGGCGATCGCGCTGGTCTGGACCATGATGTTTCATCCGCAGCTCGGCGTGCTCAATTATCTGCTGTCGCTGGTCGGCCTGCCGCCGCAGCTCTGGGTATTTCATCCCGGCACCGTGATCCCCTCGCTGGTGCTGGTCGAGACCTGGCAGTGGACGCCGCTGGTGATGTTGATCGTGCTCGGCGGCTTAGCCGCGATCCCGATCGAGCCTTACGAAAGCGCCGAGATCGATGGCGCCAATTTCTGGCAGATGTTCCGCTACATCACGCTGCCGCTGATCGCGCCGTTTTTGTTCATTGCCGGCATGATCCGCATGATCGATGCCGTGAAAAGTTTCGATATCATCTTTGCGATCACGCAGGGCGGTCCGGGCTCGGCGTCGGAGACCATCAACCTCTATCTCTACAGCGTCGCCTTCATCTACTACGACCTCGGCTACGGGTCGGCGATCGCGGTGATCTTCTTTGTCCTGATCATTATCCTGGCGGCGCTGCTGCTGTACCTGCGCCAGCGCACGGTGTGGACCGAGATCGGCGGTGGCGCATGAGCCTCCGGCAAATCCTCGGCAAGATCGCGCTATGGCTTTCGGTGTTCGTCATCGTCTCGCCCGCCATCCTGTTTTTCCTCTGGATGATCTCGCTCTCTCTCAAGTTCGAGGTCGACAACGCGTCGTATCCGCCGGTCTTTATCCCTGAGCACTTCGCCTGGAAAAATTATTCGGATGTGCTCGCCTCCAACCGCTTCCTGACCTATTTCGTCAACAGCCTGGTGGTAACCGGCAGCGCGACGTTGCTGGCGATGCTGATCGGCGTTCCCGCCGGTTACGGCATCGCGCGCATGGCCGCGCACAAATCGGCGGTGGTGATCCTGATCGCCCGCATCACGCCGGGTCTGTCCTATCTCATTCCCCTGTTTCTGCTGTTCCAGTGGCTCGGCCTGCTCGGCACCCTGGTGCCGCAGATCATCATCCATCTGGTGGTGACGGTGCCGATCGTGATCTGGATCATGATCGGCTATTTCGAGACCACGCCGCTCGAGCTCGAGGAAGCCGCCTTGATCGACGGCGCCACGCGCTGGCAGGTGTTCCGCCATGTCGCGCTGCCAATCGCCAAGCCGGGCATGGCAGTCGCCTTCATCCTCGCGGTGATTTTCTCCTGGAACAACTTTGTGTTCGGCATCGTGCTGGCCGGACGCGAAACCCGCACGCTGCCGGTGGCGGTCTACAACATGATCTCGTTCGACCAGTTGAGCTGGGGACCGCTGGCGGCGGCCGCCCTGATCGTAACGTTGCCGGTGCTGCTATTGACGGTGTTCGCCCAGCGACAGATCGTCGCCGGGCTCACCGCGGGTGCCGTCAAGGGCGGTTGATAGGACTCCTCATTCCGCAGGCGCTGCGTGCGGCATATCCATGTGTGAGGTGTAGGGCACGCTGACGCTGGTTCGGCCGAGTGCGTAGAAGCCGCCCGCCATCACGAGATAGGCCAGCGCCACGCTCGGCGTGACACCAAGACCGCCGCCGATGCCGACCGCTTCGCCGTGCATGAAGCCGAAGTAGGTCATGACAGCGCCGGCCAGCGCGAAGGCCGAGGCCTTGAGGAAGTCACGCTCGATCACGAACACACCGATTGCGCCGAGGATGAGCCCGGCGAGAATCGAGCCACCGCCCATCACATCGAGGCCGTGATACAGCACGCCCTGCTGCGGCAACGACGCGATCGCAGCCGACTTGACCGCGCCGACCTTGTCGGCGGCGAGTCCACCGACGCTTTGCGCGGCATTCATCGTCGCACCGAGCATGGTGTCGATCTGCAGCTTGGCCCACGCCGCCAGATGCGGCGTCAGCGCCAGCACCACCGCAGGCGCATGCTTGACCGGCGTGGTCTGGAACGCCTGCGCGCCGATCAACATGCCGATATAGAGCAGGATCGGCGAGATTGCGACGACCGGCACCAGCGCCAGCAGCACCGAGATGATGCCGAACCAACTGAGGATCACCACCATCAAGCCGGTCGCGGCGGAATAGCCGATCCGGCCGCCCATCGCCTTCCAGCCGGGATGGCCGATATAGACCGCGTTGATGAACGGATTGCCCATCAGGCAGCCGATCAGGCTGACGACGCCGTCGGCGGTCAGCACCCGCGTGGTCGGATATTCGTCACCGGCGGCTTCCGCGCTTTCGACGTTATCCATGGCCTCGACGAGGTCGTAGATGCCGAACGGAATCGCGGTGACGAGGATGACGCCGAGGAATTCGAAGCCGGAAAATACCTGGCCGACCGCCGGGATCGGCACCGAGAAGCCGAAGGAGGCAAAGGCGTCGCCGAGGCCCTTGACGCTCAATCCGCCGAGCCCGAGGCCGAACAGGTTCGAGCCCCAGGCGATGATCATGCCGACCGCGATCGCGACGAGACCCGCCGGAATGTTCTTCCAGTATTTCACCCCGCCGAACCAGCTCACCAGGATGATGGCAAAGCAAACCAGACCGATCTGCGGCGTCATGTACATTTCCAGCGCCGGTCGCATCGAGATGAAGGTGACGGAAACGCCGGCGAGCGTGCCGAGCAATGCCGCGCGCGGCGTAATCTTTCTGATGTACGGCGCGATGAAGCCGCCGATCATCAGGATGAAGCTCTGGAAGAACACCCAGACCAGGCCCGCCGACCAGCCCTTCATCGGATCGCCGGTCTTGATCGTGATCGGCAGCATGATCACGAAGGTGACGATGAACATGTGCGGCACGGAAACGCCCGACGGCAGCGCGCAGACATCGGTGCGGCCGGTCTTCTGCGCCAGCTTGTAGGCGAGGAAGGCGTAATAGAAGGTCGAGAGGCACATCATCAGGCCGAGCGCCGGCAGGATGCGGCCGAACACCAGCGTATCAGGCATCTTCAGCACGAACCGCAACAGGCCGGTCAATACCAGCATGTTGACGAGAATATTGGTGCCGAAGCCAAAGAATGCGTTCCAGTCGCCCGGCGTCCACAACACCGGTTTGAAATCGAGTTTGCCTGCAGTCCCCGTCGTGCTCGTGCTCATCGTGATGCCCCCGCTGCTGCTGTTTTTGACGTCTCCGGTGAAAGTGCCTCCAGTACCGCGGCCGAGTCAGAGACCCAGCCGAAGATTCCGCCCTGGGCCTTGATCATCTTCAGGCCCATCTCGTGAAACTCAGGGAAATAGGACGCGCAGCCGTCGGCCAGCACCACGCAGCGATAGCCGCGGTCGTTGGCCTCGCGCACGGTGGTGTTGACGCAGACTTCTGTCGTGACGCCGCACACCAGCAGGTTCTCGATGCCGTATTGCTGCAGCACGTCGTCGAGCTCGGTGGCGTAGAACGCGCCTTTACCGGGCTTGTCGATCACGACCTCGCTGTCGAGCGGATAGAGTTCGGGAAT
The DNA here is from genome assembly GCF_900103365.1 of Afipia sp. GAS231. Lineage (NCBI taxonomy): Bacteria > Pseudomonadati > Pseudomonadota > Alphaproteobacteria > Hyphomicrobiales > Nitrobacteraceae > Afipia > Afipia sp. GAS231. The sequence goes on along the minus strand of NZ_LT629703.1, from coordinate 5,973,584 downwards.
GATGTCGTGGCCGGCCTCGCCGCGAATGAGAATGCGCCCCATCGGGCCGGGATCGCCAATCCGCAGCGACGGCGCGCCACGCTCGATCTTGGCCGGCGGCGCATCCGACAGATCCGGCAGATGGCCCTCGCGGGTGTGCACGACCAGCATGCCGATGTCGCGGGCCGCCTCCAGCACCGCCGCGATCGGCTTCACCGCGCGCGCGAGCTGGGAGACGTCGTTGCCGAGCGTTTCACCGAAGCCGCCGGGCTCCATGAAATCGCGCTGCATGTCGATGATGAGAAGTGCGGTCGCGGCGAAGTCGAGCGCAATCGGCTCCGGCTCTGCGGCGACCGTGCCTGTTAGTGGACCCCTGGAGTTCGCCATGATGCACACGCCCCGAACGAGAGTACCCGGAGCTAGCTAAGCAAGGCGCGTGCCATTGTGTACAATGCCGGTGGGCCGCCGCCTGAAACTGAATCCATCGTATTTTCAATCCATTGGGTGAAACGCCGGCGGCTGCTCATTCTCTATGCGAAGCTTTCGCGGCGGGCAGTTGCACAAGAGCTGAGCGAATTTTTCGCTGCACCCGATTTGCGCAACGCGGCTTTTCGCTGGCATGGTTGTTGCTGAATACCGCCGCATCGACCATCCCGCGCAAGACAACCGCATGGAGGAACCAATGAACGGACTTGGCGGCCTGAACAAATCCCCCGATGGCGTCGTCATCGGGCTGGTTCAATTGCAATTGCCCGTGGTCGTGACCCGGGCCGACCTGGCGCGGCAGACCGAGCGCATCGTCTATATGGTAGGCAAGGCGCGGCGGAATCTCGGCACCATGGACCTCGTGGTGTTCCCGGAATACTCGCTGCACGGCCTGTCGATGGACACCAACCCCGAGATCATGTGCCGGCTCGACGGTCCGGAGGTCGCGGCCTTCAAGCGGGCCTGCATCGACAACCAGATCTGGGGCTGCTTCTCGATCATGGAGTTCAACCCGGACGGCAATCCGTATAACTCGGGCTTGATCATCGACGACCACGGCGAGATCAAACTGTATTACCGCAAATTCCATCCCTGGATTCCGGTCGAGCCGTGGGAACCCGGCGATGTCGGCATTCCCGTGATCGAAGGCCCGAAGGGCGCCAAACTCGCGCTGATCATCTGCCATGACGGCATGTTCCCGGAGATGGCGCGCGAGTGCGCCTACAAGGGCGCCGAGATCATGATCCGCACCGCCGGCTACACCGCGCCGATCCGCGAAAGCTGGCGCTTCACCAACCAGGCCAACGCGTTCCAGAACCTGATGGTGACGGCGAATGTCTGCATGTGCGGCTCCGACGGTTCGTTCGATTCCATGGGCGAAGGCATGATCGTGAACTTCGACGGCTCGATCATCGCCCACGGCACCACCGGCAGAGTCGACGAGATCATCACCGCCGAAGTTCGGCCCGACCTGGTGCGCGAGGCGCGGATCCACTGGGGCGTCGAGAACAACATCTATCAGCTCTGGCATCGCGGCTATGTCGCGGTGAATGGCGGCGCGATGGATTGTCCCTACACCTTCATGCAGGACATGGTGGCCGGCACCTTCCGCCTGCCGTGGGAAGACCAGGTGAAAGTCACCGACGGCACCTCGTGCGGTTTTGCGGCGCCGACCCGGATGTTCGGCAAGACCGCGAAGGCGGCGGAGTAAGCTTTCGAGGTCCGTTGGCTCCGCCCATCTTTCTGGATCATGCTCTAGCGCAGATGTCCAAGCGCGTAGTGCTTCACTTCCGCTCTGGTCAGCGGCGGCCTGACTGCCATCGCTGAGGTAACGGTCACGGCGGATTCGCCGTGTTGCCGCAGCACCAGCACGTCGATGCCTTGCGGGGTGATCTTCATGGCAAAATCGTAGCCATCGAGGATCCGTGCGGCGACGCGCTGCAATGGCCCATCGAAGACGCCGGTCTTTCGCATCTGGAGCGCGTCGTCCGAACGGTAATGCAGATTGAACTTGTCCTGCAATGCAGCAAGTACCTCGCTCAGCGGCACGTCACGGGCTTCGACGTGGACCATCTCCGGCCTGCCATCGACCACCACCTGCGCCGGCGCCGCATGGCCGCTGGCCAGCAGGATCGCCGATGCGATCGCAGCCAACAGAACTTTGCGCGGCATCATCATGCCAGTTCCGCTTCCGGAATCTCGCGCAACAGCCGGGCACGCAGTGGCGCCAGCCGCTCCGCATGGTGGCGCCACTTGCCAAGCGACGATGCGTAGATCGGCCGGCGCACCTGAACGGCGCTGGCGGTTGCCGACGGCGCCGGGCTTTCATGGAAACGCATCACCTCGTCCTCCCAGGGAAGGCCGATGAAGCCGATGATGGATCGGCTCGCCGCCGCCTGGTCTCGCACGATATCCTCGTAGTGGACTTCGCGCAGCACGTCTGGCGGCAAGACTGCGCGCCAGTGCTGCGACAGGCGACGAAAGGCCAAATAGTAATCGGCCAGCTCGGTCTGGTGATACGAAAACGAGAACTTGCCGCGGAAGTGCGCCTTGTAGATCGCCCAGCACGCATCCATCGGATGCCGCTGCACCAGGATGATCTTGGCCGCCGGCAGTGCCGCGTGAATCAGCCCGCTGTAGAGATAATTTTCCAGCGTCTTGTCGACGAAACGAGCGTCCGGCGGCACCCGCAGCCCAGTCGCCGCCTCCACATAGCGCTTGCCGATGCCGGCGAGATCTTGCGCTGCCGATCGGTCCGCCACGGCGCGGCGCATTTCGGCCGCGAACGCGCCGGTTTCGCCGACCGACCGCATGGCGGAGTGGCTGGCGATGATCCGTTCCACCAGCGTCGTGCCGGTGCGCGGCAAACCGGTCACGAACACCGGAGCCGCAGAGGCGTGGCCGGCGGGCGCGGTGTCGATCCAGTTTCGCGTATGCGATCGGATGATCGCGTCGATTTCCCCGATCTCGACCGCAGGGTCGCGCGCGAGCGCGCGATGTTGCAACTCGCAGCCGGCCTGCACATGGCCGAAGGCGCGGTCGTACTGTTCCAGATCCTCGCATTCCTTGCCCAGCGCAAAGCGCAGCATGACTTCGCTGGGTCCCGACAGCTTGCCCTCGCCGATCAGCGCTTCCATCTCGCCGATATGATTGCGGTCGGGGGTCTGGATGCGCAAATCGGAACGCAAATAATGCGCAAGGCCATAATGACGGTCGCGCGCAATCGCCGCATCGCTATGCGCCTCGGACTGCGCCAGCGCCCCGGTCATTCGCTCGGTCGCCGCGAGATTGAACAGATATTGCGGTACATCGGGCCGGGCGGCGGCGGCACGCCGGAACAATTCGTCTGCCTTTCCGTGCAGGCCGAGCAGGCCGAAAATCGCGCCAAGTGCGTCCTGCGCTTCGGCGGAATCGCCGATGACCCGAGAGGCGGCTTCGGCAGCCTCGAAAGCGCCGCGCGCCTCACCGGAAACAAACAGGCATTTTGCGCGCAGAATGTGCGCGATCGGATCCTTCGGCATCAGGGCGACGGCGCGGTTGGCGCAGACGATGGCCGCGTCGGGGCGCCCGCGCTGCAGCGCGGTTTCCGTCAGCAGCGTCCATGCGGTCCCCTCGTCCGGCGCGCGGGCGAGCACCTCGGTGCAAATCCGTTCCGCGGTCGCCACATCTCCGGCGGCAAATGCGCGGCGCGCGGCCTCTATGGTCGGTGCGGGAGCCCGATGCGGTGCAGTCGTCCTCAAGATAGCGGCTCCATGACGAAGGCCGGATATTGATCCGGCCTTCCATACGGGTTGGAGAAGCGAACGGGCCGTTCCCCCAGCTGGGGGAACGGCCTTCGTCGATCAATGATCGCCGTGGTCGTCGCCGTCGTGGTGACCGTGATCCCCGCCGTCGCGATCCGCGAACGCGAAATTGCCGAAGAGATCGCCGATCGCCGGCCGGTTCTGCGGCACATACGGATTGTCATCCGAGGTCTGCGGGTTCGGCAGGTTGTCGCGGCTCCGGGTCGAGAGTTTCGGCAGGCGCCAGTTGCGTTCGATGAACTTGATGATCGAGGCATGATCGGAATATTCGTGCGACATGTGTCCGCCTTGCGAATATTTCGACACCACGATCATCGGAATGCGCGTGCCGTCACCGAAATAGTCGACCGGCTGGACGTAACCGGAGTCGTAATAGCCGCCGCCCTCGTCGGTGGTGACCAGGATCGCGGTGGACTCCCAGAGCTCCTCGTTGGACTTGACCTGGTCGATGATCCGCCGGGCGAAGGATTCGAACAGATCGAGCCGGGACGAGGACGGATGGCCGTCGTTGAAGGTGCTCGGCTTCACGTACGACACGGCCGGCAGCTTGCCATTGGCGATGGCGTCATAGAGGTCGGTTGTATCCTTCATGTGCGCGTTGATCGCCGCCGGGTTGGTCATGACGGAGGCGGAATAGAGGAACGGATTGCAGATGTTGCAATAGAGGTAGGCGACCGGGTCGAGAGCGCCGAAGTTCGCGCCTTCGCCGGGAGCGGTCTTGAAGTCGTTCCAGCGCTCGCCGAAATAGGCCCACGATACCTTGGCCTGGGTGAGCACATCGCCGATGTGTTGCTGCTTGATGACCGGCGGCAACGTGAAGGGACCGTTATTGATCGGATCCTGGGCGCCGCTGCCGATATACGAGGGGACATAGTTGTTGAGCAGATAGTAGGCGTGCGGCGCGCAGTTCGCCGGCACGTGGATCGACGTCAGATAGTTGACGATCGGAGCGACGCCCGGCTGCGTGAAGTCGGAGCAATTGGTGTAGCTGCCGCCGCCGTAACCGTCGTTGGCATACCAATTGTTGGTGCCCGGCGCCGGGTTGGGGTTCTCGACCTCGTCGACGTAAACCGGCGGGTTCGAACCGGGGACCAGAACGTGGTTGGGGGTAGCAGGATCGCCCTTGGCGTCGGCGTAATAGAGCGCGTCGGCATAACCGAACATCATCTGGTTGGCGAACGTACCGCCCATTACCGGCTGGTGATAGTTGTCGTTGAGCGTGTACTTGCGGGCGAGTTCCGTCAGATAGGGCGCGTCGCCCTTGGCGACGTTGTAGAAGCCCATGGCGATATTGCCTTCCTTGAGCGGATGCGGCGTCGGATTGCCGTTGCTGCCGGAGGAGACGGTCTGCTCGACCCAGGGAAACAGATCGGCCTGACATCCGCTTGCGTTACGCGCGGTAACCTTGCTGACGTCGCAGTCAAGCTCCTGCCACATCTGGTAGAAACGATGCACCGGGCTGCCGCCGTAGGTGGCGTAAAGGCTCGTGGTGGCTTCGCCGGGCACCAGCGTCTCCAGCGGGTACGGGCCGTTCGGCAGGTTGTTGTAACTCACGATGCGGGTATCGGGCGAACCGCCCGCGATGCCGGTCGCGCCCGTCGTCAGTAGCGGCAAATCCTGCGGACGCAGGCCGTAGTCGCCGCGAGCGGCTTCGGACAGCGTGGTGAGGCAACCCGGACCATTGAGGGCAGCATCTTCCACGGTGGCATAGCACTGCTGCGGCGCATACGAGGTTCCGGGCGCCTGCAGCTTGTTGGTCGAATTGTTGTAGGGGGTCTTCTGACCCGGGCTGATCGCGTAGACGTTGTTGACCACCGCCGAGAATTGGGCCGCTTTGGCGTAATTCGGGCCGGGCGAGCCGTCCTTGTTGATGATTCCCTTGGACAGGAGATTGTCGACGCGTTCGCCGTGGCGCGGCTCGTAAGTCGCGAACACATGGTCGAAAGTCCGGTTCTCGCCCATGATGATGATGACGTGCTTGATCGGGCTTTCGGTTCGGCGGCCGTTGGTGTTGTCGCCAAAGGCGATGTTGTCCATTGCGTAGACGTCATGTCCCATCAGCGACAGAATCGCCGCGGTAACGACGGTACGATCGCGTAAACGCCTTGTCAGTCTAGGAAGCATGACGCGCCCTCTCTCGTTCTGATTTGGGGGAAAATGGTTCGGCAGGCAGCAACTGCCCGGACGAACGTTAAGGGGCGCAGTTGTCAGATGTGCTGCGGGGACATGTCAGTTCCGTTAAAGAATAATGACATGCACGTGGCGCAGGTCCGCATTCTCGCGGCGCGATGCGCCCGAAGTTTTGCAATCAACCTTGCCCTCGAAATCAGAGGGCGCAGGGAAGACCGGGTGCGCGCCGCACCCGCGGTCTCGTACGCGATAGTTGCAACAAGATTTGCGCACGAGCATACAGGTTTGGCGGAAGCCTCCGGCCTTCCCTGCGCAATGGCTTTACGGCTTATACGAGATCGTCCTGGTGACCCTGCTTTTTGTGACACCATCGCTCTCGGGCAGCGTTGGCCGCCTTCGAACTTGACGCCTGCATCGGGGCGTCGGACCCAAACGATTTCACCGTACGTAAAGACCACGCTCGTCAGTCGCGATCCCACGTCCACCGCTCCCTGCCCCTCGTTTGCGACGATGGCCTACGCCCCTTGTGTCCAAAAAATTTGGCAGAATGAGCGAACGGGCGGTTGCGGACCAACCGCCCGTTGCTGGAACTGAGCCCGTACGCCCCAAAGGCGACAGAGCCTGTACCAGAGCGAGGGACAGCTCCGGCGTCTTCCTCAACCCGAACAGTTGCAAGGGCTTCGAGCCCGTACCGAGCAAGGAAGGGAGTGGATGATGGCACAAGATGATCGCATTGTCGTGGGCATCGATGTGGCAAAGGACAAGGTCGATGCGTGCATTCGCTCGCTGTCATTGCGTCAGGTCTGTCCGAACACGGGACAAGGCCACCGCAAGCTGGTGGCCTGGCTTCGCAAGTACAAGGCAACCAGGGCTGTGATGGAGGCGAGCGGCGGTTACGAGCGTGACTGGGCCAAGCTACTGCGCCAGGCCGGTGTCGAGGTGCGGATCGTCGACCCCAAACGCGTCCGCAGCTTCGCGCTATCGGCCGGCCGGCTGGCAAAGAACGATGTGATCGACGCGGAGATGATCGCCTGGTTCGCCGAGATATTTACCGAGGCGCCGAGCCAGACCCACGATGCCGCACGCGAGGAGTTGCTGGCGCTGGTGAAAGCGCGCATCGGTCTGGGTGATCTCAAGACGCGCTTGCAAAGCCAAAACGAGCATGCTGCACCAGGACTGGTTCAGAAAACGCATGCCCGCGTCTTGAAGAATCTGGTCAGTGAAATTGCCAAGCTCGAGGCGGCAATTGCGGCCAAGATCAAGGCCTCGCCACACCTTGCCGAGCGTGCCGAGATCATCGAGAGCGTGCCGGGCCTCGCCGAAACGACCTCCGCCAACCTCATTGCGGGGATGCCGGAGCTTGGGCAGGTGAGCAACAAGATCGCCGGTGCGTTATTAGGCGCCGCCCCGTACGACGACGATAGCGGCCATCGGCGCGGTGAGCGTCATATCAAGGGTGGCCGCCGCTGGGTCCGCAACGCCATCTACATGCCCTGCCTCGGCGCAGCCACGCAGAACAACCCGGTGCTCAAGGCCTTCTACGACCGCCTGATTGCCAAGGGAAAGAAGCCGAAAGTGGTGCTTGTCGCCTGCATGCGCAAGCTCATCGTCATCCTCAACATCATGATCGCACGACGGCAGAAATGGGATCCCAGCCGTTACGCACTGAACTGAGCGAGCGCACCTCACCGCGCTCGGTCATCGACCGAGCGCATGCCAAGCCAACAGACCGGAGAGCGGACGGGGTCAAGGCCGTAAGCCGCCGAAGGCGGGGCGCGCCCCGCGCCAGCCTTGAGGCCCGGCCGATCGCCGGTTTACTTCAGCACAGTTGCTCTGGTGGGACAGGATGGCGGGAGTCCTAGATCTGATTTGCCCGACGGAGCCAGCGGAATATTTTTATCCGAAGGGCTGGACAGACTTTTGCTGATTTGCCCGTCGGGTTACTTTGTCGCAGGGCGACAAGTAAATTCGCCCTTGCGTGCGCAAGCGAAGCACTCCATGGCGTCCCGTCGGTTGCCCCCGACCGGGCGCGCAACCGGTCAACTCGTGGGTGCGAGGAAGTACAATCGGAGTTTGAGACCGGGCGAGTTATCAAGCATTTCTATCCGCACGCCGTGAAGGCGGGCGACGGCCGCGACCAAGCTGAGGCCGAGACCGTTCCCCGGGGTGTAACGGTTCTGTTCGAGCCGGTAAAAGCGCTTGAAGACATGCTCGTATTCGTCGGCTGGAATTCCCGGCCCGTCATCGGAAATCGAGATCACCGGTTGACCGTCGATGTTTTCGTTGGCGACGACGACCTGCCCTCCTGGACGGCCATGCTTGATCGCATTGTCCACGACGTTGGCAATGGCATCAAAGATCAGATCACGATCGCCGGTCACCAGTACCTCAGGGTCGCCGATCACCATGAGACGGGTTCCGTCCTGTTCGGCTGCGGCATCGTACAGTTCAACGACTTCACCGGCGACTTCGGCGAGGTTCACGGTGCGGAACGCTCCCTTGCGCGCCTCGGTCTCGATCTGTGCTATTCGCGTCAGTGACGAGAATATCCGCAACACGGCATCGAGGTCGGCGATCGTATCGCCGATCAGCGCCTGGTCGTCCTCGCCGACGCGCCGACTGTGAAAGGCCTTCTCCAGCCGCCCGCGCATTCGCGTCAATGGCGTCCGCAGGTCGTGCGCGACGTTGTCGCTCACCTGCTTGACTTCCCCCATCAAGGTTTCGATGCGTTCCAGCATCAGATTGAGGTTTTCCGCCACGCGGTCCCATTCGTCATGGGTACCGCGCAACGGGATACGCTTGTCGAGACCGCTGAGCATGATGGCCTGGCTGGTCGCGTTGATCGATTCAATCCGCCCCACGGTCCGCCGCGTGACCAGGATGCTCGCGACCGCCGCTATCAGGAACATCAATGCAACGCTCAGGATCACGGCTGTCTCAATCCGGTCGGTGAAGCTGTCGAGGTCGCTGATATCCTTTCCCACCAGCAGGCGATCGCCGCTTGCGAATGTTTCGAGCATTGCCCGCACGAGCGGAGGGTTGCTCGCGCCGGGCAACGGCTCCGATCCGCGAAACTCGATCCATCCGCTGGCGGCCGCGACCGTCGCTGGCCATGCCTTGAGGTTGCCGCTCACCGGGGTCAACGAACGATCGACCAGCAGATAGGCATTGTCCGCAAAGCTCGTGTCGGCGATGTGTTGCTCGATCAGGGCGATCAGCCCGCCGCGGCCCGATCGCAGATAAGCGCCCTGCAAGGTCGAATACTCGGCCAGGATCGCGCGATCCGATCGGCTGCGCACATAGGAGGAAGTCGACAAATAGACGAAGCCGAGTACGGCCATTGCGATCACACCGAAGGTCCCGATAGCGATCAGCGCCAGCTTGAACGTCGATGACGTCAGGGTCTTAGCCAGGAGCACGGAGACAATACCCGATGCCGCGAACCGTATGAATCAGCGGATAGGCCTGCTGGCCATCGACCTTACGGCGCACACGCCCGACATAGACGTCGATGATGTTCGTCGAAGGATCGAAATGAAGATCCCAGACGTGTTGCAGCAGCATTGTCCGGGATACGGCGCGGCCTTCGTTGCGCACCAGGTACTCAAGAAGCTGGAATTCCCGGTGCAGCAGGACAATTTCTTTGCCGCGGCGGCTCACGGTCCGCGATACCAAATCGATCGCGAGGTCGCCGACACGCAGCATCGTCTCCTTGGCAAGGGTGTCGCTGCGTCGTCCCAGCGCCTCGACACGTGCCAGCAATTCGACAAAGGAAAACGGTTTAACCAGATAATCGTCGCCGCCAGCGCGTAGGCCGCGTACGCGATCGTCGACCTCCCCCAGTGCACTGATGATCAGGACGGGAGCGCCGATGCCGTCGTCGCGCAATTGACGCATGACCGCGATGCCGTCGATGTCCGGAAGCATGCGGTCGATCGTAATGATTGCATAGTCGCCGGTGGCGCCGCGGTTCAACGCCTCCTTGCCGTTGGTCGCCAGGTCCACCTGGTAACCATTCGTCGTGAACGAATCCACGAGCTGGCCGGCAGTTTCCGGGTCGTCCTCGACGACCAGAATGCGGCGATGGCCTCCCGTCATGGCCTCTAGTCTCCGAACGGCTGGTCAGCAGTCTAACTGGCTTCTGCCCATGCGCGCGAAATCAACGCAATTGTGATCAAAAAAGCTTGCATATGGGTCGTTTTCCCGCGAGCCGCGCCGACGCGTCGGGGCCCACCACCGACGCGCCGGGTAACGCTTCAGCGCCCGGCCAGATCGGCCGGAACATGCCGCATCGATCGCATATGTATCTGCAGCCTCAGTAATAGCCGTAGTCGCCGCAGACATTGATCCATCGCACGCCATATGGCGTCCAAACCCTGCGCAAGCAGCTGTCATAGGCGGCATAGGCAAAGGGCCCACCGACGAACGCAAAGCGATTGAACCGGTGATGGCGGAAGAAGCGATGGTCCCGGAACGCGAACCGCGGCGTGAAGGCCGCGTGCGCAAAGCGCGCCGAGGCGAAACGGGGTCCGCTGAATCGCATACCGCCGGACATGGCTCCGAAGTGCGGACCTCCGCCCCAGCCGCCGCCATGCATTCCGCCTCCCCAGCCGCCGCCGTGCATTCCGCCTCCCATACCGCCGCCATGCATTCCGCCACCGCCGCCGCCGCCATGCATTCCGCCGCCGCCGCCGCCGCCGCCGCGCGCGAATGCCGGCGGTGCGAGAGCAAGTGTCGCACTCAATGCGCCTGCGATGAGGCAACTAAGGACTTTGTTGGTCATCCCGATTTCCTCCTCCGTGGTTGAATTGCAGCGACGAATAAAGTCGCAAGAACAAGACGACCAAGAGAGGCAAATGATCCAATGATTTCAACTGAATAATGTGACAGATTCTGACACGGAAGTTAGTTTCGCAAGCTGCGGCAAGCAATGCCGAGCTGGAATGACGGCGTGAAGACCCTCACTTCCGCTTGTCGCGTGAAGCGATCCGGGAACGGCTTCAACGGGCTGCTAGCTCCCATTCAATAGCGACGTTCCGAATGCCCGCTTCCGCACCAACAGTCCGTAGGGTGGGCAAAGCGTAAGCGTGCCCACCATTCGAGATTACAAAGCGCGGATAGATGGTGGGCACGGCGCAAGTGCGCCTTTGCCCACCCTACGGATCTCAAGCCATCCTACGCATTCAACAGCGACGTTCCGAACGCGCGCTTCCACACCGACAGGAAGCGCGGAAACCATGAATGCGCGACCGCGCTTTGATAGGCCCAGGTCTGATACTTCTGGCCCCGTTCCGACAGCAGTTCCTGATAGCCGCCGTGGGTTTCGGTCGCGGTGCGGATGTCGCGCAAGATGTCGCGCGCGTGAGCACGATAGGTATCGGTGCCGGAACACTCGTCGTAGTCCAGCATGCGGTCGGCGAATTCGACGTTGAAGGTCGGCCAGGACGAACGGCCCTGATAGGCCGGCGCCGCGATCTTGTGAATGAGCTTGTTCAGCGGATTATCCACCGACACCAGGAAGTGAGACGTATCCGGGATTCGAAACCGCGGCTCGGCGAGAACCATATCTGTCGTGGTCGCGAACAGCGCGCGCTCGCCGGCGTCGTTCAGATCCCAAAATCCCCGATGCACATTGACGAAATCGAGCGCGATGGAAAACACCGGCGGCTGCTGACGGGAATCCAGGGAATGGCTGATATAGCCATGCTTGCCGAACAACTGCAGCAACTCGCTCTTGTAACGCTGGAGCTCGCGGCCGAGCCGCCGCTCCAGTTCGCTCCGCTCGATCACGCCGAGCTTGATGCCGCGCAAAAATGTCGCGTAGACGCTGGCATTGGTGACGAAGCGCCGACGTTCGGCGCGGGTATCGGTGGCGGCAGATCGCGGCGCTGTCGCGTCGCACAGCAGGGCCGTGAGACCGTTGTCATCGAACGGCTGCAGCGATCCGGCGAGCTCGAGCAGCGCCCGCTTCAGGTCGTTGCGATACTCCGCCAGCAACAAGCGGCCGGCATGCGCACCTTGTGACATCGCTACATAGGAAGACGATCTTTGCTCGGCAGTCAGCAATTGCTCGAGGCCCGCAAGGATGCCGAGCAGCGTATCCGAGGGCAACGAGAAATAATTGATGCCGATGTAGCGGTTGCGTCCGGCGGGAACGATCGTGGTGGTGACGACGCCGGCGCGAACCGCCTCCAGCATCAGCCGCACACTTTTTTCCAAGAGACGAACCCGGCGAACCGCGTCCGCGGAATCCATCACGGTCTCCGGATCGAGCACGTCGGGATAGAACCAGGCAAAGTCGCGCGGATAGTAGGCGGAAGCGTGCGGCGCGCCGGTGACCAGAAACGCTTCGGTCTCGGAAAACGCCGCGTTCATCGAGTGCCGGTACAGCTCGTCGATCGCGGCTGCGAGGTGATATTTTCGCAGGAACCGGTCGCCGAGAAAATTGACCGCCTGAATACCGTTGGCGACAACGGATGCGAGCAGGCCCTGGTAAAATCTGGCTTCGCGATGCGAGCGAAATGTAATCTGACTATGAGTCTGGCTATTCATGGGCCTGAATGAACGCTTGTCCGGTGCGTCGGGTGTTACCCCGTTCGTACTGCAAACGCCATTGATTCGTCTCTGCGCCCGAGCGCGACGAATGTCACCGAACTGTCATATTGCCCGAAGCGGACCACGCTGGGACGATCGTGTCAGCTTCGATTGATCGACGATCACGAAGAGCCGCGCGACGACTCCGTCTCGCCCGCGGCTCTCTCGGGAAGGTCTCCGAGCAGGTTCGATAGCTTGACGGCGAGCTTTCGAAGCCGGGCATTCTCCTCAAGCAGCTGCAGCAAATCATTGGCTTCAGCCTGCTGCGATTCAAATGTCCCGGCCTCTTCGAGCAGAGGCGACAGGGCTGCGAGAAATTTGTCGCGTTGATCCTGCCGGTTGTGCGGCGGATGTCCGATACTCATGGCCAATCCCCGATCTGGACGCGCGTCGGCGACCCGTTCAGCGGATAAGGTCGATCGAGTCGGCGGCAAATTTACGTCGGGAAAAGGGACACGCGACGGCGCGTTGGTGATCTGTCTGCGCTACTATCGCGCAGACAGACTGGCATTCGGTGCGCACATGGATCGATCAACCAAGGCAACACTGTGGATCGCGTTCGCTGTCCTGTTGTCGTATTTCGTCTGGTTCTTCGCCGACTGCGCGATGGATGACGCCTGCCGCATCGTCTGCGTGAAGACTGGTCGCAGCGGCTGCCATACGGAACGAACGCCTGGTCCAGACCAGTCCCGGCGATCCGCGGGGTGAAGCGCGAGGGAACACCCTCCTCATTGACCAGCTATTCCGCACTTCGGGCGAATGCGTTTCCAGTGCAGACTGCGCCCTGCGCGTTCGGCTCAATATTGACCGAATATTGGGAACCGTCCCGACAGCCGATGCTCCAGTTATCGACCCCGGATTCAGCGCCGCCATGATACGTGGTCCGAACAACAGCATCACAAGCCAGCTTTTTAGCTTTCAGAACCAGGGTCCAGAAAGCGAGATGCTTCGCCCGATCCATCGCAAGTATCCTGGTCGTCCTTTGATTGGGGGCGTGGACCGTCTTGAAACTCTCGGAACCTGCGGCCGTGGATGGCGCGGCGGTTGACGGCGCCGTGGCATACGCATTGTTCAAATGCAGATCCGCATTCAAAACAGACCAGACAGCCGATGCGACGACGAAGCTCGCGGCAGCCGCCAAAAAGACAATAAGTGATCGCTTCAGCATGTTTCCCCCTCCCGAAACTCGAGAGACAGGCCGACATTGCGGCGTCGCGAGGCGGCAAAGACCTGAGAGCCGCAAGACCCGGGAAATGAATGTACTTCGCAAACAACACCGACAGCTGCAATCGCTGCGGCTGGGCTGGAATTTCGATCGGTAGCCGATCGAGGTTGTCCGCACCGGCGGCAAGCGGATTCGAGCAGCGGCGCTGACGTGTCGCGGAAAAATATCAAGGTCGGGCTGACGATACCTTTAGAACCGTGTCAGCTGGGCTCGAACCGTTGTGTGCCGTCGCCGCGAGCAACGTAGCACGGAGTTGCTAAACCTGATCCGCCAGCAGGCCTTACGTTCGGTCAACCTGATCTGGAGCGGGGCACGATGATCCGACCAGCGGCAATTACAAGTCACGAATTATAAACGCGTGGAAGTTTTAGAATCCCCCCGCGCCTCAACTAATCCGGATTGCAGGCTTCGTTATTGGCGCCACTGACTACCCTCCTGCGTCCACTTCCCTCGGCCTGAAGTTCTCGATCAACCGCAGCAACACCCGCGCGCCGGCATCGGCGTCGGCGAGTTCGACATGCTCGTCGGGATGGTGGCTGATGCCGCCGCGGCAGCGGACGAACAGCATCGCGACATCGGATATGTCGATCATCGCCATGCCGTCATGCCCTGCCCCGCTCGGCAGTTCGAACACGGAAAAACCCTCAGCGGCGACGGCTTCGGCGACCTGCGCCTTCAGCCACGGCGCGCAGGGCACGGTGCGGTTTTCATGGGTGACATCGACCTGCAGCGCAAGTCCGCGGGTTTTGGCGATGCTCTCGATGCGGCGAACGATATCGGCAACCGCCTCGCGGCGATGCGTATCGGTCGGCGCACGGATGTCCATCGTGAACGACACTTTGCCGGGAATGACATTGGTCGCGCCCGGCATCGCATTGATGTAGCCGACGGTGCCGACCAGGCCGTCCGGATCGGTGCGGCACAGCTCCTCGATCGCGACGATGCATTCGGCGGCGCCCGTCAGCGCGTCACGGCGCAGCGCCATCGGCACGGTGCCGGCATGGCCGGCCATGCCGGTGAGACTGGCGGCCAGCCGCGTCGCACCCGCGATCGCGGTGACGACGCCGACCGGCAGATTCTTCGCTTCCAGCACCGGCCCCTGCTCGATGTGCAATTCGACGTAGGCCAGCAACTCGCCCCGCGCGCGCGCGGCCGCACCGATGTGATCGGGGTCCAACCCGAACGCGATCATCGCCTCGCGCATGGTGATGCCGGCGCGGTCCTTGGCCCCGAGCACGCTCTCCACGAACGTTCCCGCCACGGCGCGGCTGCCGAGCAAGGTCGAGGCAAAGCGCACGCCTTCCTCGTCGGCGAAACCTGCGATCTCGATCGCGAACGGCAACCGCTTGCCGCGCCTGTTGAGGTCGGCGACACAGGAGATCGCGGTGATGACGCCGAGCGGCCCGTCCCATTTGCCGGCGTCGCGCACCGTATCATAGTGCGAGCCCAGCATCAGGCACGGCAGGCCGGGACGCTCACCCTCGTAGCGGCCGCAGACATTGCCGATGGCATCGAGCCGCGCGGTCATGCCGGCCTCAACCATCCAGGACAGGATCAGGTCGGCGGCGACGCGGTGTTCGGGCGAAAGGAACACCCGCGCCAGGTGCTCCGGCGTTTCCGAGATCATCCCGAGCTGGTTGATCCGGCCGACGATTTCATCGCCGAGCAGGAATTGCCTCGCGCCGCCGCTCGCCACTTTTGTATTGCTCATGTTGTCCCAGTGTCGCGGCGCTTTCCGCACCTATTCGCTCGAAAACGCTATGTTCGATACAAGTTCAATGCCAGTAGATGAAACGCAAACCGCTGGTACCGCCGACCTTTTTACAGGTAGCAGCCCCGACCGGCGTGACCAGCCGCTATCAGGCGGAATCCGTGCACAAGCCGGCCCCCGGAAGGCGCCCTGCGGGTTAAGAACTGCTTAACGGCCTTGCATACAATCAATAAATGGCGCCCAAAAAATACTCATATCGGCTCCTGCTCAAAGTTTGAACGAGCGACAGACCTCAGATTTAATCCAGTAATTTTAATAGCTTACAGAAATATGCTCACCAGACGTGCTCTGGCACGAAGATTGCGACATGCGCTCCAAGCTCCGCCGTTCGGCGCGGCTGCGAAATATGGGGGCGGCTCGTCCGCCAGAGGGAGCAGGCATATGGATTTCAGCAGGATTTCTCGACGGCATCTGTTGCAGGGCGGCGCAGCGTTAGCGCTCGGCGGCACCCTTGGTGCCGGCCGGGCTTTTGCCGCCGATACCACCATCGGCTTCATCTATGTCGGGTCGCGCGACGACTACGGCTACAACCAGGCCCATGCCGCGGGGGCTGCGGCGCTGAAGAAGATGCCCGGCCTGAAAGTGGTCGAGGAAGAAAAGGTCCCCGAGACCGACGCAGTCGAGAAGACCATCGAGTCCATGATCAATCTCGACGGCGCCTCGCTGCTGTTCCCGACCTCGTTCGGTTACTACAACCCGCACATGATCAAGATGGCGAACAAGTTTCCAAAACTTCGCTTCGAGCATTGCGGCGGCCTCTGGGCCGACAAGGATCCCAAGAATGCCGGCAGCTATTTCGGTTATATCGACGAGGCCCAGTATATTTCCGGGATCGTTGCCGGCTACTCCTCCAAGACCGGCAAGCTCGGTTTCGTCGCGGCGAAACCGATCCCGCAGGTGCTGCGCAACATCAATGCGTTCACGCTCGGCGCCAAACTCGCCAACCCGAAGGCGACCTGCCAGGTGATCTTCACCGGCGACTGGTCGATGCCGGTCAAGGAAGCCGAAGCCACCAACAGCCTGATCGATCAGGGCGTCGACGTCCTGACCTGTCACGTCGACGGTCCCAAGACCATGGTCGAGAACGCGGCGCGCCGCGGCGCCATGGTCTGCGGCTATCACGTCAACCAGTCGCCGCTGGCGCCGAAGGCCTACCTCACCGGCGCCGAATGGAACTGGGAAGCGCTGTACCCGAAATTCGTCAAGATGATCGCGGCCGGCGAGACCATCCCGAACTTCTATCGCGGCGGCCTCAAGGAAGAGATCGTCAAGTGTTCGCCCTACGGCGAAGCAGTCTCGGCCGAAGCGCGCAAGCACGCCGACGACATCAAGGCCAAGTTCCTGTCCGCCGACGGTTACACCATCTTCAAGGGTCCGATCATGGACAACAAGGGCAAGACCGTGATCGCGGCCGGCACCGATCGCGGCCAAAAGGATCCTGAACTCGAGAAGATGGATTATCTGGTCGAGGGAGTGATCGGAGCCACTTCGTGACATCTGATGCGGCGGATCCGGTGGAGGCGGTCGGCATTGCGCCGGCCGGGCCCACCGGATTCTTGCCCGGATTCCTGCAACGCTACGGCGCCAGCATCGAATATGTCCTGATCCCGGGCGCGGCGCTGGTCGGCGCGCTCGCGGTGTTCGGGGTGTTTGTGGCGCTGTTCGGCAAGAGCCCGCTGGATCTGTATTTCTACATGTACCAGGGCGCGTTCGGCACCTGGTTCTCCTGGCAGAACACGCTGACGCGCGCGGCACCGTTGATCCTGACCGCGCTGTGCACGGCGCTGCCGGCGCAGCTCGGCATGGTCATCATCGGCGGCGAAGGCGCGCTCTTGATCGGTGCATTGTCCGCCACCTCGATCGCGCTGGCGATGCCGTGGGCGCCGCCCTTTGTCGTGCAATTCGCGATGATCTGCGCCGGCGTTGCCGGCGGCGGGCTCTGGATCATGCTGGCGGGCGCGATGCGGCAATATCGCGGCGTCAACGAAACCATTTCAAGTTTGCTCTTGGTCTATATCGGGCTTGCGATCCTCAACCATCTGGTCGAGGGCGCAATGCGCGATCCGGCCAGCCTCAACAAGCCGTCGACTCGCGAAATCGGCGCTGCCAACATGATCGGCAGCATTCCCGGCACCGATATCCATTGGGGACTGGTGTTCGGCGTGATTGCGGCGATCGCGTCCTATATCCTGATCTACCACACGGTATTCGGCTTCGCCGCGCGCGTCGCCGGCGGCAACATCCGCGCGGCCAAAATCGTCGGCCTCGGCGTCAGCAAGCTGATTCTCACGATCTGCTTTCTCGCCGGCGGCGCCGCAGGACTCGCCGGCATGATCGAGGTCGCCGCCGTGCAGGGCCGCACCAACGCCAATCTCGCGGCGGGTTATGGTTTCACCGGCATCCTCGTCGCCTTCCTGGCACGGCAAAACCCGCTCGCCATCATTCCGGTCGCGATCCTGCTCGGCGGCATCAGCGCCAGCGGCGGCCTGCTGCAGCGCCGGCTCGGCCTGCCCGACGCCTCGGTGCAGGTGCTGCAGGGGATCATCTTCGTATTCGTGCTGGCGAGCGACGCGCTGTACGGACGCATCGGCTTCCTGAAAGGAAAATCCTGACATGGCGGATGGAACGATTGGCCTCTGGACCGTCCCGCTCGCGGTGTTCGGCGGCGCCATCCGCGTCTCGACGCCGTTCCTGTTCGTCAGCCTCGGCGAATGCATTACCGAGAGAAGCGGCCGCATCAATCTCGGCCTTGAGGGCACGCTGGTGATGGGCGCGATGAGCGCCTACGGCATCTCCTATCTCACCGGTTCACCCTGGCTCGGCGTGCTTGCTGCCGGGATCACCGGCGCGATGCTCGGCGCGCTGCATGCCGGTATCTGCTCGCTCCCAAGAGTCAACGACGTCGCGGTCGGCATTGCGCTGATGCTGTTCGGCACCGGGCTCGCGTTCTATCTCGGCAAGCCGCTGATCGAGCCGACTGCTGCCAGATTGCCGGCGATCGATTTCGGCTGGTGGAGCGACGTTTCGCAAGTCCGTGCCGCGCTGCGGATCAACGTGCTGTTTTTGATCGGCGTCGCCATCGCACCCATTTTGTACTGGGCATTCCGGACCACGCGCTGGGGCCTCCTGATCCGCACCGCCGGTGAAAGCTCGGATGCCGCGCGCGCGATGGGCTATTCGGTGCTTTGGATACGATTGCGCGCCACCATGGTCGGCGGTTTCCTTGCCGGGATCGGCGGCTCGTTCCTGTCGCTGTTCTATCCCGGAAGCTGGAACGAAGGCCTCTCCAGCGGCCAGGGCATCACCGCGGTGGCGTTGGTGATCTTCGCGCGCTGGGACCCGATGCTGTGCCTGTGGGCCTCGCTGGCCTTTGGCGGCGCCGCGGCGCTGGGACCTGCGCTGCAATCGGTCGGGGTCACCTCCGGCTACCACCTGTTCAACGCCGCGCCCTACATCCTGACGCTGGCGATCATGATCATCACCTGTTCGCCGAAGCGCACGCTGACCGGCGCGCCGGCGGAGTTGTCCATCACCCGATAGGCGAGAACGTGACATGCCCGAGCGCTACCTGAAATCCGAACCCTATGCGTGGCCCTATAACGGCGACCTTCGCCCGCAAAACACCGCGCTCATCATCATCGACATGCAGACCGATTTTTGCGGCGTCGGCGGCTATGTCGACAAGATGGGTTACGACCTGTCGCTGACCCGGGCGCCGATCGAACCGATCAAGAAGCTGCTGGCGACCATGCGCGCGCAGGGTTTTCATATCATCCACACCCGGGAGGGGCATCGCCCTGACCTCACCGATCTGCCCGCCAACAAGCAGTGGCGTTCGCGCCAGATCGGCGCCGGGATCGGCGACCCCGGCCCCTGCGGCCGGGTGCTGGTGCGCGGCGAGCCCGGCTGGGAGATCATTCCCGACTTGGCGCCATTGCCGGGCGAACCTGTTATCGACAAGCCCGGCAAAGGCTCGTTCTGCGCCACCGACCTCGAACTGATGCTGCGGCTGCGCGGCATCGAGAACATCGTGCTGACCGGCATCACCACCGACGTCTGCGTCCATACCACGATGCGCGAAGCCAACGACCGCGGCTTCGAATGCGTGCTGATCGAGGATTGCTGTGCCGCGACCGACAAGAGCAACCACGAGCACGCGCTGAAAATGATCAAGATGCAGGGCGGCGTGTTCGGCGCGGTCGCGACGTCAGCCGCAATGATCGGGGCGCTGTCATGATCATCGGCGAAACGCCGCTTCCATCCGGCGCGCTCGGCGTCGACACGGTCGCCATGACCATGCAGTTCGGCGACTTCAAGGCGCTGGACAATGTCGAGCTGAAGGTGCGCCCGGGCTCGTTCCACGCGCTGCTCGGCGAGAACGGCGCCGGAAAAAGCACGCTGGTCAAATGCATCATGGGCTATTACCGCGCGACGCAAGGCGACGTGCTGGTCGGCGGCCGCGAACAGGCGATTGCCAATCCGAAGGAAGCCCACGCGCTCGGGCTCGGCATGGTCTACCAGCACTTCACGCTGGTGCCGGCAATGACGGTCGCGGAAAACCTGGTGCTGGCGCGCGACGACGTGCCGGCCGTCGTCGACTGGGCCCAGGAAAAGAAAGAACTCGAGGCGTTCCTGGCGCGGATGCCGTTCAAGGTGCCGCTCAACGCAAAAGTCTCTGATATCTCCGCCGGCGAGCGGCAGAAATGCGAGATCCTCAAGCAGCTCTACCTGAAGCGGCGCTTTCTCATCCTCGACGAGCCGACCTCGGTGCTGACACCCGGCGAAGCCGACGAGGTGCTAGGCATGCTGCGCGCCATGGTGGTCGCCGGCGACCTCACCATCCTGATGATCACCCACAAGTTCCGCGAAGTGATGGCCTTTGCCGACGAGGTCACAATTCTCCGCCGCGGCAAGCTCGCCGGCGCCGGCAAGGTTTCCGAACTCACGCCCGACGACATGGCCCGCACCATGATCGGCGCCGAGCAGTTGACCGTGCAGCCGCCACGGGTCGGCGAGGTCGGTGAGACCAGGCTGGAGCTATCGAAGATTACCGCGCTCGACGATGCCGGCGCCGTGGCTGTCCATAATGTGTCGCTGTCGGTGCGCGGCGGCGAAATCGTCGGGATCGCCGGCGTCTCCGGCAACGGCCAGCGCCAACTGGTCGAGGTGCTGGCCGGTCAACGCGAGGCCGAGAGCGGCGAAGTTCGCGTCCGCGGCGATCTCTATGCGGCGAGCCGGGAGGAGATGCGCCGGCACAAGATGTCGCTATTGCCGGAGGAGCCGCTGAAGAACGCCTGCGTCGGCGGCATGAGCGTCGCCGACAACATTGCCTTCCGCGAATTCGACCGCGCGCCGTTTGCCAGCGGCGGCTGGTGGTTGAACAAGTCGGCATTCCGCAACAGCGCGATGCGCAAGATCGGACTTTACAAGATCAAGACCCGCACGCCGGACACGCCGATCTCGGCGCTGTCGGGCGGCAACGTGCAGCGCGCCGTGCTGGCACGCGAGCTCGGCGGCGAAGTCGAGGTCTTGATTGCCGCCAATCCCTGCTTCGGGCTGGACTTTGCTGCCGTAGCCCAAATCCACGCCGAAATCATGGCCGCCCGCAACCGCGGCGCAGCGGTGCTGCTGGTCAGCGAGGACCTTGACGAACTGCTGGAACTGTCCGACCGGCTGGTCGTGATGTTCCACGGTGAATTCGTCCACGAGGCCCGCGCCAGCGAGGCGGACCTGACGGAAATCGGACGGCACATGGCCGGGCATTGATGGTCGACATATCCACGCTGAGCCCGGCGGAGCGCGACGCGCACTTTCTACGCCGGGCGTTCGACATCGCCCGCCGAGCCATGACCCACGGCAACCATCCCTTCGGCGCGCTGCTGGTCGATGCCGATGGCAACGTGCTGATCGAGGCCGAGAACGGCTACATGCCCGCGCATGACGGCACCGCGCATGCCGAGCGCCTGCTGGCGACGCAGGCCTGCACCACGATCTCGGCCGACATCCTCCGTAACGCCACGCTGTACTCGTCCGCCGAGCCCTGCGCGATGTGCGCGGGCGCAATGTACTGGGCGGGGATCGGCCGGCTGGTCTACGGCCTGAGCGAACACCGGCTGCGCGATATCACCGGCAACCATCCGGAAAACCCGACGCTCGATCTGCCGTGCCGCGCGGTGTTCGGCAGCGGCCAGCGGGAGACCGAGGTAGTCGGGCCGCTGCTGGAAGACGAGGCTGCTGCGCTGCACGACGGGGTGTGGGGCAAGTAGGGCTTAGGGCTGTAGGATGGGTGGAGCGCAGCGATACCCATCGCCGCCACCACGGGTCGTCATTGATGGGTATCGCTTCGCTCCACCCATCCTACGATTCTTTCCGCGAACGCTGACTGCCCTACCTCTCCCGCTTGCGGGGGAGGTCGACGCGCTCGTCAGAGCGCGGCGGGTGGGGGAAATCTATCCACGAACTCTGGCCGCCGTTATGCGGCAACACCCCCACCCCAACCCTCCCCCGCAAGCGGGAGAGGGAGCGCGCACACTTCCGGTGAATCACCCAAACAGAAAAATGGCGCCGCGGGGAACATCGCGGCGCCATCGCTTTTTCACCTGTGGAGATGATCAGGTGGTTAGAACTTCACAGTGATGCCCGAGTAGAGCGAGGACTCGGTGCAGGCACCGCTCGGACGGTTGACGCCCGAAATGGTGGCGGAGCAGGCCACCGAGGGGGCGTTGTGGTCTTCGCCGAACTTGTTCTGCCAGTAGCGGTAGGCAACCCAGACGTCGACGAAGTGCGAGTACTTCGGACCCCAGAACGCCTTGGAAGCGTCGAAGGTCAGACGGATCGGCTCGGAGTTGAATTCGACCTTGGTCGGGTACACGTTGTTCGCGGGATTGTTCGGCAGCGGAGAAGTATCGGCTCCCTTCGGACCGTACCAGGCCGCACGACCGCTGATCGAGAAGAACTGGTAGGCCTCGGGCAGGAAGCCAAGATCCATGTAGTAGTTGGTTTCGACCGCCCAGGTCGGCCGGTAGCTCAAGTTGCCGTTGGCGTTACAGCCCACACCCTGAACGTTGTTGATGGTCCAGCCGGCACCGCACTGGCTGTAAGAGTCGTGGTTGTAGTACTCCCAATAGACCAACGGCGAAACGTTGAAGTAGCCCTTGTAAGGCAGGTTAAAGGCGAATTCCAAACCGGCGACGACGTCGCGCTTGGCCGCACCGAAGTAGCGGTTCTCGGTGTTGGCATCCATACCGACTTCGAACGATACGTTCTGCAGCGGTCCGACGGTAAAGGCCTTGGTGTTGAAGATCTCGTTGAAGCCGAATGCGGAGCGGAACAAACCGTAGATTTCGGTGGCGCCGGCGCAATTCGCGGGAGTGGTCAGGAAGCCTGCCGTGGGGGCTGTGATACCGCCCACCTGCGTACAGGGGTTCGCCACGTCGTTATGGTCCGACTTGTACATCGAGATGGTGAAGAAGTTGTGGCCGTACTGCCATATGTCGAAGTGGGTGAACGAGTAGACCTGCTTGGCGGTCTTGGCATTGACGGTGCCATCAGGCTTCTGCGACCACATGCCGGGCTGAGCCGCGGTGAAGATGTAGGAGAAGGTCACCCGGTCGTCGATGACAAGGAAAAACGGAAGCTCTGCCGCTTTCTTGACGGCCTTGACCGGCAAATCGGCCGCCGCGGCGTAGCCGGCCGGTACGAGTGTGGCGAGTGACAGCGCCGCTGCTGCCAATGTTCTGCGAAGACTAGACATCCCATTTACCCCCAAGTTGAACGACCGAATGATCGAGGCCCTTGGAAGCGACCCTTGCGCCGTTCACATGAAGTGAGAAGCCTCAAGATTCCCCAGGGCTTGCTGCAAGTTTCATCAAGAAGAAGTGAGGCCTGCGCGGCACGTGCGGCGGAAGGCCGAGCGGCTGCCACCGCGAAGCAATCTCCGGTAGAGCCGGATTTTCTCGTTTAGGCCTGTCACAATTGGGCTTTCTGCGGCGTTCGGGCGCAGGGAGCAGCGCACAAAAACGCGCGAACAGGGCATTCCCGGCAACGCGTACACAGATGCGACAAAACTGCTCAACTTCGCAGCAGCGCTGCTTCCGGCATTTCGAATTGTCTGGACCGTCACAAATTTACAACAACGTGACAGGCGTTTTTGCGGGGCACCCGCGGCGCGCGACGCGTCCGTGCCGGCGCAAGGACGGTCCACCAGATCGAAGAGCAGCAAATCCGGCCGGGAATCGCACCGCTTCTGCTCTGCCAAAGACTTGAGCAAAGGCTGACGCTTTTTCCCTACTTACGCATGCGGCGAAACTAGCACAGTATTGAGGCATCCTTTCCTCATACGCGTGACCACGAATGTCAGATTCGACGCCTGCCGCGCTGCACACAGGTGGCACGCCGCTGCTCCAGACGGTCGGCCTGACCAAGCGGTACGGCAGCTTCCTCGCCAACGATGCGATCGACATCGAAATCTGGCCGCGGCAGATCCATGCCCTGCTCGGCGAGAACGGCGCCGGAAAATCCACGCTGGTCAAAACCATCTACGGACTGGTGCAGCCGAGCGAGGGCGAGATGCTCTGGCAAGGCGAGAAGATGGTTCTGTCCGGTCCCTCGGAAGCCCGCAGCCGCGGCATCGGCATGGTGTTCCAGCACTTCTCGCTGTTCGACAATCTCACCGTCGCCGAGAACGTGGCGCTCGGGCTCGACGGTAGGGAATCCTTCAAGGACATGTCGGCGCGCCTTGAAGAAGTATCCCATGTTTACGGGCTTCCGCTCGATCCCAAACGCGAGGTCTGGCAGTTGTCGGTCGGCGAGCGACAGCGCATCGAGATCGTGCGCGCGCTGATGCAGAATCCGAAATTCCTGATCCTCGACGAACCGACCGCGGTGCTGACGCCGCAGGAGGCCGATCAGCTCTTCGTCGTGCTCAACCGCCTGAAGGACGAAGGGCGCGCGATCCTCTATATCAGCCACAAGCTCGACGAAGTGAAACGGCTCTGCGACACCGCCACCATCCTGCGCGGCGGCAAGAAGATCTCGACCTGCAATCCCAAGGCGGAGACCGCTTCGTCGCTTGCCCGCATGATGGTCGGCGGCGAGATCAAGGAAGTGAAGGCGGCGGCCAACCGCCAGACCACGGTGCCGCGCCTTGTGGTCAACGACCTCAGCCTCGAGCCTGATGATCCGCACGGGGTGCGGCTCCAGCACATTTCCTTCGAGCTCAAGGGTGGTGAAATCTTGGGCATTGCCGGCGTTGCCGGTAACGGCCAGGACGAACTGTTCGCAGCCCTTTCGGGAGAGCGACTGGCCCAGGACCCCGGTACGGTCGTGATCGACGGGCATGCCGCGGGGCACCTCTCGATCACCAAGCGGCGCAAACTGGGTGCAGCCTTCGTACCCGAGGAGCGGCTCGGTCACGGCACCGCGCCGCGGATGCGGCTGTCCGAGAACGCGCTTCTGACCGGTCATGCCGCCAGCGGCATGGTCCAGCATGGCTTCGTCAACACGGCAGCGACCCTCAACACCGTCGACAAGGCGACCGAGGCGTTCGACGTCCGCAAGGCCAAGCGCGATCCCGAAGCCGCCAGCCTGTCCGGCGGCAATCTGCAGAAATTCATCGTCGGCCGCGAAATCCTGCGTAACCCGGTGGTGCTGGTCGTGAGCCAGCCGACCTGGGGCGTCGATGCGGGCGCGGCCGCCGTGATCCGGCAGGCGCTGCTCGATCTGGCCGCGGCTGGTGCAGCGGTGCTGGTGACGAGCCAGGACCTCGACGAGCTCGCCGAAATCACCGACCGCATTGCCGTGATGTTCCATGGCCATCTGTCGGCGCCCATGGCCACCAGCGAAGCCAGCCGCGAAAAACTCGGCCTGTTGATGGGCGGAGCCAGTCTGGACCAGAAGGAAGCGGCGCATGCAGTTGGTGCTTGAAAAACGCGCCGAGCGGTCGAACACGATCGCGCTGATTTCGCCGCTGATCGCGATCGGATTGACGATCGTGACCATGAGCGTTCTCTTCATCATCCTCGGCAAAAACCCGATCTCGGCGCTTGGTGTCTATTTCATCGACCCGCTCACCGACAGCTATTCGCTGCAGGAGATCGCGGTGAAGGCATCGCCTTTGGTGATGATCGCGATCGGCCTGTCGCTGTGTTATCTCGCCAACGCCTGGAACATCGGCGCCGAGGGCCAGTTTCTGGTCGGCGCGGTGGCCGGTAGCTGGCTCGCGGTAAAGACCAACGGCACCGATGCCGGCTATTGGGTGATGCCGGCAATGCTGCTGCTGGGCGCTGCGGCCGGCGCGCTCTATGCGCTGATCCCGGCAATCTGCCGGGTGAGGTTCGGCGCCAGCGAAATTCTGACCAGCCTGATGCTGGTCTATGTCGCGGATCTGTTTCTCGATTATCTGGTGCGCGGTCCGTGGCGCGATCCCAAGGGTTTCAACTTTCCGACCACGGCCGAGTTCGATCCGGTCGCGACCGTGCCGGTGCTGATCGAGGGCGGCCGCCTGCACCTTGGCGCCGTGATTGCGCTGGTCGTGGTGGCGGCAGGCTCCGTGCTGCTCGGCAAGACCATCAAGGGGTTTGAAATCCGGGTGGTCGGCGCCGCCCCGCGCGCCGCCCGATTCGGCGGCTTCAACTCCAACCAGTTGATCCTCCTGACCTTCGCGATCTCGGGCGCGCTGGCCGGCCTCGCCGGGATCATCGAGGTCGCCGGCCCGGTCGGCCATCTGCAGCCCGGCATCTCGCCCGGCTACGGTTTCACCGCGATCATCGTCGCCTTCCTGGGGCGGCTGAACCCGGTTGGAATATTAATTGCAGGACTTTTCCTCGCACTCACCTTTATCGGCGGCGAGCAGGCCCAGATTGCAATGAAGATCCCGTTGGACGTCACCAAGGTTTTCCAGGGCATCCTGCTGTTCTACGTGCTCGCCTGCGATTCCCTGATCCTCTACCGGTTCAAGCTCATTTTCGCGTCAGCAAAGGTGGCCTGATGGAGCTGGTCGAAGCCATCATCCTTGCCGTGCTTGCGGCGTCCACGCCGCTGCTGCTGGCTGCGACCGGCGAACTCGTCACCGAACGCGCCGGGGTACTGAACCTCGGTGTCGAAGGCATGATGATCGTGGGCGCGGCCTGCGGCTTCGGCGGCGCCTGGATGTCCGGCTCGATCATCATAGGCGCGCTGTGCGGCATTATCGCCGGCACGCTGCTGTCGCTGATCTTCGCGCTGATGACGCTGGGGCTCGCGGTCAACCAGGTCGCGACCGGCCTGGCGCTGACCATTCTGGGCATCGGACTGTCGGGACTGATCGGCGCCCGTTTCGTCGGCGAGAAGATCACGCCGGCGCCGCATCTTCATATTCCCGGGCTCACCGATATCCCGCTGGTCGGACGCATTCTGTTCGGCGAGGACGCTTTCGTCTATCTGTCGCTGGCACTGGTCGTCGCGGTCTGGTGGTTCCTCTACAAGACACGGGCCGGGCTGATCCTGCGGGCCGCCGGCGACAACCACGTCTCGGCGCACGCGCTCGGCTATAACGTGCTGCGGATCCGGATGTATGCGGTGATGTTCGGCGGCGCCTGCGCGGGCCTTGCCGGCGCCTATTTGCCGCTCGCCTATACGCCGTTCTTCATTCCCGGCATGACCGCCGGCCGCGGCTGGATCGCGCTGGCGCTGGTGGTGTTCGCATCCTGGCGTCCGGGGCGGCTCGTGATCGGCGCCTACCTGTTCGGCGCGGTGACGATCCTGCAGCTACACGCGCAGGGCTGGGGCGTCGGCATTCCCTCGCAATTCATGTCGGCGTTGCCGTATCTCGCCACCGTCATCGTCCTCGTTCTGATTTCACGCGCGCGCAGCGGCGGCTCGACCGCGCCGGCGGCGCTCGGGACGGTGTTCGTGCCCGATCGATAGACATACCCGGAGCGTGCGCGATGGGGCGCGGGCGCATCGGGAGTGACAGTCCACCCCTTCAGTAACCGGAGAAATTACATGAGAAAGATTCTCATCGCGACGGCGGCAGCGGCGATTGCCGTCGGAGCAAGTCTGGCCGGCGCTTCCGCCGCCGACAAACTCAAAGTCGGGTTCATCTATCTCGGCCCGGTCGGCGACCTCGGCTGGACCTATCAACACGACGTCGCCCGCCAGGCGATGATCAAGGAGTTCGGCGACAAGGTCGAAACCACCTTCCTCGAAAACGTCAGCGAAGGCCCGGACTCCGAGCGCTCGATCGAACAGCTCGCCCGCGCCGGCAACAAGCTGATCTTCACGACCTCGTTCGGCTACATGGAGCCGACGCTGAAGGTGGCGAAGAAATATCCCAAGATTCATTTCGAACACGCCACCGGCTACAAGCGCGCCGAAAACGTTTCGACCTATTCCGGCCGATTCTATGAGGGCCGCTACATCCAGGGCATCATCGCCGCCAAGATGTCGAAGAGCGGCGTGCTCGGCTACATCGGTTCGTTCCCGATTCCGGAAGTCATCTCCGGCATCAACGCCACGATCCTGGGCGCGCAGACCATCAATCCCAACATCAAGGTCAAGATCATCTGGGCCAACTCGTGGTTCGACCCCGGCAAGGAAGCCGATGCCGCGAAAGCACTGCTCGACCAGGGCGCCGACGTGATCATGCAGCACACGGATTCACCGGCCGCCATGCAGATCGCGTCCGAGCGCGGCAAGCTGGCGTTCGGCCAGGACTCCGAAATGATCAAGTTCGGCCCGAAGTCGCAGCTCACCTCGATCATGGACAATTGGGGCCCCTACTACATCGAGCGCGTCAAAGCCGAACTCGACGGCACCTGGAAGTCGGAAGATTTCTGGGGCGGCCTCAAGAGCAAGATCGTGATGATGGCGCCCTACACCAACATGCCCGACGACGTGAAGAAGCTCGCGATGGACACCGAGGCCGCCATCACCGCCGGCACGTTGCAGCCGTTCAAATGCCCGGTCGTCGGCCAGGACGGCAAGGAAGTCGAGTGCAAGGGCGGCACCCATCTCGACGACGGCCAGGTGCTCGGCATGAATTTCTACGTCAAGGGCATCGACGACAAGATCCCCGGCAAGTAGGGGCAGAAGATTATCGAGAGACCAGGGTCCGGGCGGAAACGCCCGGACCTTTTTTATGACTGCGCCTCACATTGTGACCTCATCCTGAGGAGCGCGAAGCGCGTCTCGAAGGATGGGCCACGGGCCTCATGGTTCGCCCGGCGACGCGAAGCATCGTCCGGAGACGCGCGCAAGATGCGCGCTCCTCACCATGAGGATCACCCCGCATGCATCGCGCGGGGCGGTGGGCGCTTTGGTGGTCTGGCAGGCTCAAATTGATCGACAAGGTCATTCATTGCCTTCGGCCTGAACCGGCGGCTTCTGCGCGCCCTGCACGCTCTGGCTAAGCGACAACAGCGCATACTTCAGCTCGTCGGAGACGGAGGGTTTGCCCCTAATGTCTTCGAAGGCTTCGGAGACGCGCTCATTCGCCGATTTCGCGAACTGTTCGAAGCCCACATCGATGCGCGTTCCTGCTCCAAGAACGGTGGCAGCGGCAATCGATCCCAGCAGGAGGATTGTGGTCCAGATGCCGCTTTTTCGGCTGTTATTGTCCGGCTGAACGATGGGCGGTAGCTGCAAGAGGTGATCGTTGGCCATGGTTGTTTACCTCCTGTCCTCGCGAACAACGTCCGGCCGCGAATTCGGCGATGAACAACAGTCTTTCTCGTCGCGGTCTGCCATTCCAGCCGGTCTCTGCATAGTGTGTAGTCTGACGGCATATCGGGCGACTGCTATTAAGGGGTACACCCAACAGATCTGCTCCTTGAGCCGAAGGTCTTTTAGGCGAACAGCTCAGCGCCGGACAGCGATATCCAAGAACTCCTGCACAGAACGCGGCACCTCGTCGTATTCAGCAAAGCGTCGGCGCAGCTCGTCGGCAATATCGACCGTGACGTCGCGCGACCAGCCCTCGGCGGTGTTGAAGGCGACAATGCGGACCGGGTGACTATACTGGTCTTCCATGAGACGGCGGATCAGCGTCGTCCGGTCAGTACCTTGCTCATCAGCTTCACACCAAGCGCGCCCGAGCCTGCCAAAATCGTTTAGCACCACATAGGTGTCGCAGTCGGCGCCATGCGGCACAATGGAGGGGGAGCGGCGCATCACCTTTGGCTCCAACAAGTCCCGCACCAAGCGACCCCGCTACGCGGGGCGTTGGCAGGGTCGCCTGCTCTACCGGGCCCGGGGCTGAGGAACGTGAGCCCGGTAGGCCGAAACACTTTATCCGAGGGAACCTGATGGAATGACTACTAAAAAGGGGCACCCCTTTAGTTCCATCCACCATTCGGACGCGCGCGAGCGGGAACGAACGGTTCCAGCTCCGTGGTTGGCATGCCTTGCGCGCTTATTTTAGGCTCAGAATATAATCTGCCATGTCCGCGACCTCCGCCCTATTCAGCGATACACTTGGCATGTTTGGATGCGGTAGCAGGAGGAGAAACGCGAGCTTGTTCGCGTT
This sequence comes from Afipia sp. GAS231, assembly GCF_900103365.1. Taxonomy (NCBI): domain Bacteria; kingdom Pseudomonadati; phylum Pseudomonadota; class Alphaproteobacteria; order Hyphomicrobiales; family Nitrobacteraceae; genus Afipia; species Afipia sp. GAS231. The sequence continues at coordinate 5,943,594 of NZ_LT629703.1, read as the reverse complement.
GAAGTCAGGCGTTCTCGCGAGGTATGTGAAAGGTGGTGCCTGGTCAGTCGCACTCGTCTGTCCACGTTCCATAAGGTGGCAGCTAGCGCACCAGCGCTTTGCGATCTCCTTGCCGTGATCAGGATCAGCGGCAAATGAGGGCGTGGCTATCGCGACGATGCACCATCCGAAGAACAGCGACTTGAACACGTCCAACATGTCTAGGGCTCCCAACGATATTGATTACGTTTCAGATATTCTGGGTGTCATCCTCCCACAAGGGGAGAAGAATCCAAGCGCCTCACATGACGACCTCATCCTGAGGAGCGCGAAGCGCGTCTTGAAGGATGGGCCACGGGCCTCATGGTTCGCCTGGCGATGCGAAGCATCGTCCGGAGACGCGCGCAAGATGCGCGCTCCTCACCATGAGGATCACCCCGCATGCATCGTCCGCGCAGCGGCGCTGTGGCGGCGGATCAGGTCTGAAACGTCGAGGCCAGGGATCGCGCCATCCATCACCACCCAGTTGCCGCCGACCATGACGCGGTCGGCGCGGTGCGCGCCGCAGAGCACCAGTGCCGCCAGCGGATCGCCGTGGCCGGAGAAGCGCAATTCGTCGAGCTTGAACAGCGCCAGATCGGCGGCTTTGCCGACGGCGATTTCGCCCAACTCAGGACGGCCGACGCAGGCGGCGGAGCCCTTGGTAGCCCAGCGCAGCGCGTCCTTGTGGCTGACCTTGGTCACGCCGTAGCGGGCGCGCTGAAGAAGAAACGCGGCGCGGACTTCCTGCATCAGGTTGGACCCGTCGTTCGAGGCCGACCCGTCGACGCCGAGGCCGATCGAAACCCCGGCCTCCTCCATCTCGCAGACCGGGCAGCAGCCCGACGCCAGAATCTGATTGCTGCAGGCACAATGGCTGATCGATGTTTTCGCCTTGCCGAGCCGTTTCATCTCGTCGGGCTTAAAGAAGATGCCGTGAGCCAGCCAGGTGCGCGCGTTGAGCCAGCCGCATTGTTCGAGATAGTCCAGCGGGCGGCAACCATACATCTGCTCGCAGAATTTGTTCTCGTCCTCGGTTTCGGCCAGATGGGTATGCAGGCGGACGTCGAGCTTGTCGGCCAGCGCTGCCGTGGCGCTCATCAGCGATGTCGTGACCGAAAACGGCGAGCACGGCGCCAGCGCAATCTGCACCATGGCGTCCTCGCCGCGCTGGTGGTGTTTGGCGACCACGCGCTCGCAGTCGGCCAAAATCGTATCCTCGTCCTGCACCACGCTGTCGGGCGGCAGGCCGCCGTCCTTTTGCGACAGATTCATCGAACCCCGCGTCAGCAATACCCGCAGGCCGAGCCGCTTGGCGGCGGTCACTTCGATATCGACGGCGTCCTCGAGCCCGCCCGGAAACACGTAGTGATGATCGGTCGTGGTGGTACAGCCCGACAGCAGCAGTTCCGACATCGCCACGGTGACGCCGAGGTGAAGCGACTCCGGGGTCAGCCGCGCCCACACCGGATAAAGCGCCTGCAGCCATGGGAACAGTTCGCGGTCCATCGCCGCCGGCAGCGCCCGGGTCAGGGTCTGGTAGAAATGGTGGTGGGTGTTGATCAGCCCGGGCAGCACGACATGGGCGGAGGCGTCATAGATCGCCGCATGGGCGGTCGCGGGCTCGCGGCCTTTGCCCACCAGCTCGACGATCCTTCCGCCGCGGACCACGACGCCGCGTTCGGCGCCGTCGGCGAGAATGGAAAGCGGATCCTTGATCCAGATCGCCTGCGTTTGGTCCATAATCCCCACCATGCTTCCTTCAAGAGCGCCCGTCCCTGCAATGCAAAGACCATCCCAACGGGATTGGCAATTGGCGCTGGTCTTGCAAGACTTCTAAAACAGAGAGGCATCCTGTTGAAAGCGCTAGCCTATCCATGGACCTGAACACGATCGAAGCGGTGGCGCATCCGAAGGCGCGGGACCAATTGCCCGTTTGGACGGCAGGCGATGCTTGGCTCGCGGGCGGGACCTGGCTGTTCTCCGAACCGCAGGTCCATCTGCGCCGGCTGATCGACCTGACCGACCTCCAATGGCCGGCGCTGATGATCAGTGAGAGCGGGCTGTCGATCGCAGCGACCTGCAGCGTGGCGCAGCTCGACGCGCTGGCCTGCCCGCCGGACTGGATCGCCTCCCCCCTGATCAATCAGTGCTGCCGGGCGTTCCTCGCCTCCTTCAAGATCTGGAAGACCGCGACCGTCGGCGGCAACATCTGCATGTCGCTGCCGGCGGGGCCGATGATCTCGCTGACCTCAGCGCTCGACGGGACAGCCACCATCTGGCCCGCCGCCGGCGGCGAGCGCAAGATCGCGGTTGCCCAGTTCGTCACCGGCGACAACCGCAATGTGCTCGCGGATGGCGACCTGCTGCGGCAGATCGACATCCCGCTCGCGGCGCTGAAGCGGCGCTCGGCGTATCGGCAGATCTCGCTGACGCCGCTCGGCCGCTCGGCGGCGCTCTTGATCGGCAGCCTGAGCGGCGAAGGCGCGCTGGCGCTGACGGTGACCGCATCGACCAAACGGCCGGTGCAACTGTCCTTTGCCGGAATTCCGACGGCGAAGGAGCTGCGCGAGACAATCCTGCAGCGCATTGCCGACGACCTCTACCACACCGACGTCCACGGCAAGCCGGCATGGCGCAAGCACATGACGCTGCGGCTCGGCGAAGAAATCCGCAGCGAGTTGCAGGCGCTGCTATGAGTTTTGAAATCAACGGCAAGGAATTCTCGCAGTCACCGCGGGCCGGGCAATGCCTGCGGACGTTTCTGCGCCAGCTCGGCCATTTCGGTGTCAAGAAAGGCTGCGACGCCGGCGACTGCGGCGCCTGCACGGTGCTGATCGACGGCGAGCCGGTGCATAGCTGCCTGATCCCGGCATTTCGCGCCCAAGGCCATGCGGTGACCACTATCGAAGGCTTTGCGCCCGATGGCGGCATCCATCCGATGCAGCAGGCGTTCCTCGATGCGCAGGGATTTCAGTGCGGGTTCTGCACCGCCGGCATGATCCTGACCTGCGCCACGCTGAACCAGGCGCAACGGCAGGACCTCGGCGCGTCGCTGAAGGGCAACATCTGCCGTTGTACCGGATACCGCGCGATCGAGGATGCGCTGAACGGCAAGACCAATGTCGAGGACGCCGCGGCCGGTACCGCGTTCGGCCGCAGCCTGCCCGCGCCTGCCGGGCCGAACGTGGTGCGCGGCGCCGAGCGTTATACGTTCGATATCGCCCCGGAAGGCCTGCTGCACATCAAGATGCTGCGCTCGCCGCATCCGCACGCCAAAATCATCTCGATCGACAAGAGCGCTGCGCTCAGCGTCGCCGGCGTGCATGCCGTGCTGACGTACGAAGACGCGCCGGATCGGCTGTTCTCGACCGCGCGGCACGAAAAAGACTGGATGGACCCGGAAGATACCAAGGTGCTCGACAACGTCGTCCGCTTCATCGGGCAGAAGGTTGCGGCCGTGGTCGCCGAGACCGAAGCTGCCGCCGAAGACGCCTGCCGCCGGCTCAAGGTCGTCTATGACATTCTCCCTGCCGTAATCGATCCGGCGCAGGCGATCGCTCCGGGCGCGCCTGTGATCCATGGCGACAAGACGTCAGCGCATCGCATCAGCGATTCGGCGCGCAATATCGTCGCCGAAATCCATGGCGAATTCGGCGATGTTGCGGCAGCGCTCACGCAGTCGGCCGTGACCTATCAAGGCACCTTCACGACCCAGCGGGTGCAGCACGCGGCGCTCGAGACCCATGGCGGCATCGCCTGGGTCGATGCCGATGGCATGCTGACGGTTCGCACCTCGACGCAGGTGCCGTTTTTGACGCGGCGGGCGCTGGCGGATCTTTTCAATTTGCCGTTCGACAAGGTGCGGGTGTTCTGCGAACGGGTCGGCGGCGGCTTTGGCGGCAAGCAGGAAATGTTCGTCGAGGACATTCTGACGCTGGCCGCCCTCAAGACCGGGCGGCCGGTGAAATTCGAGTTGACCCGCGAGGAGCAATTCGTCGCGACCTCGACGCGGCATCCGATGCGCGTCACCGTCACCGCCGGCGCCGACAAAGACGGCAAACTGACGGCGCTGCAACTCGACGTGCTCTCCAACACCGGCGCTTACGGCAATCATGCCGGTCCGGTGTTGTTTCATTCCGTCGGCGAAACCATCGCGGTCTATAACTGCCCGAACAAGAAGGTCGATGCGACAGCCGTCTACACCAACACCGTGCCGGCAGGCGCGTTTCGCGGCTACGGCCTGCCGCAGAGCTTGCTCGCAGTTGAATCCGCGATCGACGAGCTCGCAAAGCAACTCGGGATCAGCCCGTTCGAGATGCGCCGCCGCAACATCGTCAAGCCCGGCGATCCGATGTCGTCGCCGCCGGAATCCGAATATCACGACGTGTTCTATGGCTCCTACGGCCTCGACCAGTGCCTCGACCTGGTCGAGCGCGCGATGGCCGCCGACACGCCCAAGCCAAACCTTTCCGAGGACTGGCTGCTGGGGGACGGCATCGCGCTGACCATGATCGATACCGTTCCGCCGGCCGGACATTTCGCCGACTGCAAGATATCGCTGCGCGAGGATGGCGGCTTTGAGCTGACGGTCGGCACCGCCGAATTCGGCAACGGCACCGCCACGGTGCATCGCCAGATCGCCGCGTCCGCGCTCGCGACCACCGTCGACCGGATCACGCTAAAACAGTCCGATACCGCGCATGGCGGTCACGACACCGGCGCCTATGGCAGCTCGGGCACTTTCGTCGCCGGCCGCGCCACGCAGGCCGCCGCGGAAGCACTGGCCACCGAGATGAAAGCGTTCGCCGCATCGCTGATCGGCGAAAATCCGGATTCCTGTTCGCTCGACAATCATGCAACCGTGTGCGCCGGACGCCGCACGCCTTACGCCCTGCTCGCCGCCTCGGCGCAGGCGCTCGGAAAGACCCTCTCCGGCAATGGCAATTCGGCGGGCTCGCCGCGCTCGGTCGCCTTCAACGTCCAGGGCTTTCGTGTCGCGGTCAACAAGTTCACCGGCGAGGTCAGGATTTTGAAAAGCGTGCACGCCGCGGATGCGGGTAAGGTCGCCAATCCCATGCAGTGCCGCGGTCAGGTCGAAGGCGGCGTCGCGCAATCGCTCGGCGCCACGCTCTACGAGGAAATGGTGATCGACGAGACCGGCCGCATCATCAATCCGAAGTTTCGCGACTACCACCTGCCGCAGTTTGCCGACATCCCGCGCACCGAAGTGTTCTTTGCCGATACGTCCGACTCGATCGGTCCGATGGGCGCGAAATCGATGAGCGAGAGCCCGTACAACCCGGTCGGCCCCGCGATCGGCAACGCCATCGCCAACGCCACCGGCATCCGTTTTACGTCGACTCCGTTCAAGCCGGACCGGCTGTTTCCGGGGCTGCACGAGAAGTTCGGGAAGTAGGCAGAAGGTAGATGCCGTCATTGCGAGCGTCGCGAAGCAATCCAGTCTTCCTTGGTGCGGATAGATGGATTGCTTCGCTTCGCCCGCAATGACGGATCGTTACTGCGTATTCGCCCAATCCAGAATCGCGGCCGCCTCAGGAGAAGCTTTTGCCTGCCACGCCGCGATCGGACCGCTTCCGGCTTTCTTGAGCGCGGCAATGATGGCCGGCGGCGCCGGTTCGTCGATGCTGACGCCGTTGGCGCGCATCCGCGCGTAGTTCTCGGCCGTGCGGTTGACGAGCAGTTCGATCTGGCTGTTTTCGGTCTCCGCAGCGGCAGCATCGACCGCGGCTTGCTGATCCGCGGGCAGCCCGTCGAAGGCGTCCTTGCGGATGAACGCGATCGAGACCGGGATCGCGTAGTTGATCGGCGTGAAGTGACGGAGATCGTCCCACAGCCTTCGGCCTGCACCGCCATCGCCGGAGGTCAGGATCGCATTGAGCTTGTGCTCCCTGACCTTGGCAATCGCCTCGTTGAACCCCAGGAATTCCGCCGCAGCGCCCGCGGCACGCAAGACGTCGGCCGAACTCTTGTCATAGGCTCTCACTGCGAGAGCGTGTAGGTCTTCCTCGCCTTTGAGCGGCTGATCCGACCAGATGCCCGTTGCAGGCCAGATCGTGACATAGAGCAGCTTCATGCCTTGCGCGGCCAGCGCGCGTTCATAGAGCGGCCGTGCCTTGGCGTTGACAGCCTTGGCGGTCTCGACCGACTGCACCACGAAGGGAAGCGCCGACAGGCCGAATATCGGGTCGGACGATTCCAACGGCGCCGCGAACGCATCGCCGCCATCGACTCGATGGTCCTGCGCCGCTTGCGGCATGTCACGGGCACTGATTTTCAGTTCGTTATCGAACGCGGTCGCGGTCGTCAGCGAGCCCTGCGTCTTCGACGACAGCAGCTTTCCGAACGTCACCAACCCGATGCCGGAGATGTTGCTCTCCGGATATTCGGTCGTCATCTTCCACTGGACCTGGGCAACCGCCGCGGCGGGAAGCAGGCCGACTACCAGCACTGCCGCGCAGAGACTCCCAACCCATCGGCGACGGCCGATCCCGGAAACAGCGTCCACATTGAACTCCCCGACCGTCCAGCGGCCGCAAAGACAGATTTTGTTAACCTGAACGTCCCAGAATCGGGAGGTAGCAGCATGACCATAGAACACATCTGTCAGGCACTGCCATGCGACGCACCATCGAATACTTGTTCGAACTCGTTGAAGCAAACACCCCCTGCGCGGTCTGCGCAGTGACCGCTTCGTTCGCGATCACGGGTTGCCTGCGCTTCATCTGGGAATAAAGCGCCACGGCGAGACTAGCTCCGTCCCACCGTGCACTCGATCTGGCCGTGCGGCTCGTCGGTCGGCAGGAACACGTCGTTGTTGTTATCCAGCCCGAACGCCGACAGGTTCATCAGGATGAAGTGCATGTTCGGGCAGGCCATGCTGATTTCGGAAATCTCCGGCACGGCCGCGAGCGCCGCCTCGCCCATCCGGTACAGACTGTCCTGCACGCTCATGCTGTAGGTGGTCGCAAACACCTCCAGCGCGGTGTCGAGAATCCTCTTGTTGGTCGCCGGATAGTTGGCAGGCTTGCCCGACCATTTCCAGGACGCCACCATCGAGGTCGCACACATCCGGTCCGCGGTCGGCGGGATCGTCGTGTAGGCATCCTTGACGTAATTCTCCCAGCCCGACTGCGTCGACTTCATGAAAGCAAAGCCGTCGATGCCGGACGACATGGTCGCCGTGCCGCCGCGGACCTGCGAGACTTCCACCGTCGGCTTGCCGTTGCTGTCGAGCACGAAACTGTGCGGATGCGGCTTGCCGCCGAAACTCAACCGGCTCCATTTGGTCTCATGCGCGGTGATCGCGACGGAGGAAATCTGCGGATAGGTGTCGAGGTATTTCTTCGCCAGCACCTGGCAGAATTCCTCGGTGCTGAGCCCGGTATTCTGGCGGGCGACGATGTTGACGACGTTCTTGATCGTGTCGGTCGAGACGGCGGTGGAATTATCGGCATGGGTATAGGCGCGGGCGAAGTCGCCTTCGATCATGGCCTTGATGTTGAGCTGGCTGACCTCGTGCCGGTCGCCGTCGCGATGGATGCGCATCACGCGGACGCGGCCCTTGCCGTATCGGTTCTTGATCAGCGGCATGGGACAGCCTCCAGTTCAGCCGGTAAATCCACGGGACTTAAAATCTAAAGGACTTGGAACGCCCGATATGTTCCAATAATGAGCAACGTTCGTGCCATCAGGCAAGGGCCGGGACCAGGTTCTGGCACGGGCCTTGTATCGATCTGACCGGGCCGCAGGCCCGCGCCTTGAGGGCCAAGTTTTGGGGGCCAGTCCATGACCACGACGACCGAAGTCCACCCTGTCGACCAGATGTTGCCGACACCGCGGCTGCTCGCGCTCGGCCTGCAGCACGTGCTGGTGATGTATGCCGGCGCTGTCGCGGTGCCCCTCATCATCGGCCGGGCGCTGAAACTGCCGCCGGAAGACGTCGCCTTCCTGATCTCGGCGGACCTGTTCGCCTGCGGGCTGGCGACGCTGGTGCAATGTATCGGCTTTCCCGGGGTCGGCATCCGGCTGCCGGTGATGATGGGCGTTACTTTCGCGTCCGTCGGCCCGATGCTGTCGATGGCGGCGGCGCCCGATATCGGCCTGCTCGGCATCTACGGTTCGGTCATTGCTGCCGGAATCTTCGGCATCCTTGCCGCGCCTTTCATCAGCCGGCTGCTGCCGCTGTTTCCCCCGGTCGTCACCGGAACCATCATCATGGTGATCGGCATCTCCTTGATGCGGGTCGGGATCAACTGGGCCGGTGGCGGCCTGCCGACGCTGACCAAGGTGGTGGACGGCGTTCCCGGCGCGTTTCCCAATCCCGGCTATGGCCAGTTGCAGGGGCTCGGCATCGCACTGTTCGTGCTGCTGGTGATCCTCGGCCTGATCAAGTGGGGCACCGGCTTCATCGCCAACGTCTCGGTGCTGCTCGGCATCATTGCCGGCGCGATCCTCGCCAGCCTGCTCGGCGTCATGCATTTCGAGAAAGTCGTGGCGGCGCCGTGGGGCGCGATCGTGATACCTCTGCGTTTCGGCGTTCCGCAATTTCATCTCGTGCCCATCGTCACCATGTGCATCGTGATGATCGTGGTCATGATCGAGTCGCTCGGGATGTTTCTCGCGCTTGGCGAAATCACCGGCAAGAAAGTCGATCGCGACGCGCTGACTCGTGGCCTGCGCGCCGATGGCGTCGGCACGCTGCTCGGCGGCGTGTTCAATACCTTCCCGTACACGTCGTTCTCGCAGAACGTCGGCCTCGTCAGTGTCACCGGCGTACGCTCGCGCTGGGTCACGGTGACCGGCGGCGGCATCATGCTTCTGCTCGGGCTGCTGCCGAAGATGGCGGCATTGGTCGAAGCGGTGCCGCTGGTGGTACTCGGCGGCGCCGGGCTGGTGATGTTCGGCATGGTGGCCGCGACCGGCGCGCGGATTCTCGCCGGCGTCGATTTCAGGAACAACCACTTCAACCTGTTCGTGGTCGCGATCTCCGTTGGCTTCGGCATGATTCCGCTGGTGGCGCCGAATTTCTTCAAGAACCTGCCGCACGATCTGCAGCCGCTCCTGGAAAGCGGCATCCTGCTCTGCGCGCTGGTGGCGGTGATCCTGAACGCGTTCTTCAACGGCGTTGGCAGCAAGGCTGAAGCGGAAGCTGGCGCCGTCGCCGCAGCGGCGACGGCGCAGCATTGATGCTTCGTAGGGTGGGTTAGGCGAAGCCGTAACCCACCGCCGTCGTCGAGGCAAAAGAAGTTGGTGGGTTACGCTTCGCTAACCCACCCTACGGTTCTGCGACTTAACTCCCCCGATAAGTCCCGTAGCTCCAGGGCGTGACCAGCAGCGGCACGTGCAGGTGGCCCTCGGGATCGCTCACCGAAAAGCGCAGGGGAATCTGATCCAGGAACGGCGGGTCCGACATCGGCACACCGCGGCCGGCAAAATAGTCGCCGACGCTGAACATCAGCTCATAGCGCCCGATCGGCACCGGACGACCGCCGATCAAGGGCTGATCGGTGCGGCCGTCACCGTTGGTCACCGTGCGCGCGATGACGCGGGCCTCGCCCAGATTGGATAGCTCCGTCAGCACCACCGAAATTCCCGCCGCGGGCTTGCCGCCGTGGGTATCCAGCACATGGGTCGACAGCCGCCCGTGCACCGCAAGCTTGTCGTCGGACAGCACAAGCTGATCGAGCCGCAGCGCCGCGATCCGACAGATTTCGTCGATCGAGGTCCGCGTCTCCGTCGCCACGTCGTTCGGCAGCCGGCGCTCGAAATCCCACAACACCGAATCCTTGGTGTGGCGGCGAACGCAGACGATGTAGGGGAAATCGAACTTGGCGCGATAGGCATTGTTGACGCGCTCAAACGCTTCGAATTCGGCGTCCGACAGCCGGTCAAGGCCGAGGCTGTTCTGTTCAGCCGTCGATTCCACCGTAAGCCCCGCTGCGCGCTGGGTCTTGTTGGCCAGATCGGGATGCGCCTTGATCAGAGTCATCTGCTGTTCGGCCGGGGCGCGATCGACCGCATCATTCATCGCAGCCAACAGCGCCTTCACACCGGCAAACGGCCGTGCGCTCGCTGCCTGTTCGGCAATCCAGGGCGAGTGCTCGAAGATGTTGGCAAGCGCCCTGACGAAATCGTCCTTGCCGCAGTCATTGAGTTCAGAAAGGCTTTTCTGCATTCCCCTACCCGATGTTGAACGCGTGCGCGGCCAAATGCTTCATGTTCGCGTGCCAGTGCTCCGCGATCTGCAGCCGCGTCGGTACCCAGACCCGCTCATGTTTGCCGATGTAATCGAGAAATCGCATCAGCGACGCCGCGCGGCCGGGACGACCGACGACGCGGCAATGCAGGCCGATCGACATCATCTTCGGTGAGGTCGCGCCCTCGGCATAGAGCACGTCGAAACTGTCCTTCAGGTAGGCGAAGAACTCGTCACCGCCGCCAAACCCCTGCGGGTTGACGAAGCGCATGTCGTTGGCGTCGAGCGTGTAGGGAATGACCAGATGCGGCTCGTGCGTCGGCGTCCTGATCCAGTACGGCAGGTCGTCGGCATAGGAATCGCAGAGATACTTTAGGCCGCCGGCTTCCATCAACAGCCGCAGCGTATTGATCGAGGAACGCCCGGTGTACCAGCCGAGCGGACGCGAACCGGTCGCCTCGGTGTGGACGCGGATCGCCTCGGCAATCTCCCGGCGCTCCTCAGCCTCCGACATGTCCTTGTGCTCGATCCATTTCAGGCTGTGGCTGGCGAGATCCCAGCCCGCCTCCTTCATGGCGGCGACCACATCGGGGTTTCGCTGCAGGGCGGTCGCGACGCCGAACACGGTGGCCGGCATCCTGCGCTCGGTGAACATCCGCCACAGCCGCCAGAAGCCGGCGCGCGAGCCATATTCGAACATCGATTCAATATTGGCGTGGCGCTGGCCCGGCCAGGGCTGTGCGCCCAGCACATCCGACAAAAACGCTTCGGAGGCGCGGTCGCCGTGCAGGATGTTGTTCTCGCCGCCTTCCTCGAAATTCACCACGAACTGAACGGCAACCCGCGCATTGGTCGGCCACTTCGGATCGGGCGGATGGCGGCCGTAGCCGCGGAGGTCGCGCGGGTAGTCCGTCACCTAGACTTCCTCGAACCGGATCTTCTGCGCGCCCTTCCACAGCACGACCTTGCCGAACGCGGTCAGGTTCTCCAGCCCCGAGGTCAGGGTGATGAAATGGTTGCCGGCGAGCTGGCCCATCTTGCTGGCGAAATGCACGCCGCCATAGGCGAGCAGGATTTCGGTTTCGCTGATGCCGCCGGGGTAGAGGATGATCTGGCCCGGCGCAGGGTAGCTGGTGTGGTTCTCGTAGGAGACGCCGAAGTCGAGATCGCCGAGCGGCATCCAGACCCCCTCGCCGCTCCAGCGCACATGGATCGCCTGGCTTTCGAACGGCATCGCTTTTCGGAATGCCGCGACGGTCTTGGGCGCCAGTTGTTCTTCGAAACGGGCCTGAAAGGTGAATTCACCGGCGCGGAGGATCAATTGGCTCATCGGTCTCTTCTCTCGGATGGCTGCAGAAAAACGGGTTCGCCATATCCATTGCAGCCGGGATTAGCGGAGGCAAGGACCATTCCGGCCCGAGCGGACCGGTTTCGAGGCTGACCGCTTTATTGCCGCCGGTCGTAGGACCAGCCGAAAACCCCGCTCCGCTGGACTTCCGGCTCCGGAGCCGCCGCTGGCGCGGCCTCCCTGGCTTCGGCCTGTGGAGGCGGCGCCGGCAGGTTGTCGCACTTCATCGAATAGACCAGCTCGCCCTTCGCGGTCTTTCCGATCGGCGCGCAGTTGTCGACCGCCCGCGCGGCTGCCTTCGGAGCAGCCTTGGGCGTCAACGGGATCTGGGCCCAGGCGGGCGATGCGGCCAGCAACGTGACCAGCAGGATATTCTTCATCGGCAATACTCGCGACAACTGCATTCTCTCAAAGTACCGGGTGGGTCCGCGGAACCCCATTCTATTACAGCCCGACGACAACGGTTGCTGAATATTTAGCCGATCGACGTCTCTGACCAGAAAATTTGCTCGCCGCTTCGTGATTCCCGCAAATGTAATAATCCGCTGCCGTCATCGTTATCTCCCAAGCAGCGCTGCAACGGCGAGGCGCGTCTGCGTCGCCGGCGAAAAGCGTCAAAGGGAGAACTATTATGCGAAAGACAATCCTCACCGTGCTCGGCTCGGCCTTGATCGTAGCCACCTTCGTGCAATTTGCCGATGCCGCCCAGCGTCATCACGGCAAAGCGGACCGCGCCGTCGCGAGCCAGCAGCAGCTTGACCGCAACGCCGATGCTTACGCGGCGTGGCCTGCACCGGTCGTACAGCCTGACTGGTCGTCGCGCTATTCGTCGGGCGGATATTCGGCACCTGCCGGACACTGACGGAAAATCATCGTCGAGACGGGAGAGCCGGTCGCTTGAAGCGGCCGGCTTTTTTCTTCCTCAAGGCACCACACCACCGCTCTTCAACCCTTGATTGATCAGACGTATGAGGTTTAATCTGGGTTGCTTCCGTCGCCATGGGCGCCTCGTCGACGCTCGTAAATTGCCGGGGACACACGATGAAATCGATCGATTTCGCCATCCTCACGGGGTTGAAGGAGGAGATCGAGACCCTGCTTGCCGCGATCCCGGATCTCAAGGAGGTCGCAGGCGAACAACAGTCCGATGTCTGGTATCGCGGCAGAATTGGCTCAGAGCGAGGCTACGGCTATTCGATTGTGGCAACGCTTGCGCGGGACATGGGGCCCGTACCGGCGACGCTTCTGACACAACACATCATCGCGCGCTGGAATCCGGCTCACATCATCTTGCTCGGCATCGCCGGTTCGTTCAGCAAGGACATCCGCCTCGGCGACGTAATCGTAAGCCAGCAGATATTTTACTACGGCCCAGGCAAGCAAACGGACAAGGGCATTCAATACCGGCCTGAGGGCTATCCCTGCAGCATGGTTCTGGTGCGGCAGCTTCAGGCTCTGACGATGGACCGAAAGAGAATGACGTCGCTGCGCGCGGAAGCCAACCGAAGTGCGCGCAAGAAGGCAACGAAAGCTCCGAAGACCTTGAAAGGCAAAGACCTTGACGCGGTCCGCTCGCACAAGCCTGATACTTACTTCGGCACGGTAGCTTCAGGCGAACTGGTCGTCGCCTCTCAAAAAAAGCAAAAAGACCTACTGAAATTGCACGGAAAAATACTGGGAACCGAAATGGAAGGCGCCGGGGTCCTGCACGCTGCCTTCTTCAGCGGAGATGATCCGGTGTCGGCGATCCTGGTCAAGGGCATCTCGGATCACGCCGATCATTTGAAGGCTCATGAAGATGAAAAGAAATGCTGGCGTACGCTGGCGACCGAGAACTCAATTCGGCTGGTCCTGTCCCTGCTCAGAAGCGGGAGGATCAAGCCGTTACAGACTGACGAATTTTCTCTCGATCTGACGCGCAGCACGCTTGCAGAGCTCGGTAACCGGATAAATCTATCCGTCGCCCCGGGCGTAGCCGTTCTGGGTTTTTCACGGCTCGTATTGCCAAAGGGTCCGCTTACCCGACTTGCAATCGAAATCACACCGACCAGCGAGGACAACCGAACGCTGCGCATCGTCACCGGCGTCGTCGAGCATCTTGATTTGCATGGCAAGCTGGTTGCCACGGAAATCCCCGCCGACGCGCGCAAGATCGAGATCGAAAATGTCGGGCCGTCACCCGTTGGAATTTACCTGATGCTTGCTGGTACCGCCAAACACGTCCACTTTCTCGTACACGGGCCGGCCGAAAGACAAGAGGTCGGATTGGTTCTCTAGCAGTGGGGCAATCATGGAAAAGGAAATTCGAATTTTCGATACATCGAACAACGTCCTTCCGGCGCCGGGAATAAATTTCCAACTGCTCGATGCGTCTACCGGCACCATCGTTGCCAGCGACACATCAAAGGACCTGAATCCTCCGTACAACGAGTGGGGAGTGAAGCTGACTTTTTCCGCATCCGCAGGACCGTTTCAGGTTTACACCAATGACCCGACTTACAAGTACCCCGGCAATGTCATCGAAAGCCTGGAGGGGACAAAGGACAACCGGATCAATATCGACCTCCTGAAGATACCCGCATACGGAAGCGGTCAGGCGCAGCTCTCAGGTCCCACGACCGTCATGCAGGTCATCGAATGGATAAGAGCGGCTAAAGATTGGAAGCCGGAAGACAAGCGGGCTGTGCTGAATTTGTTCGCCAACTACATCAAGCTCCGCGGACAATTCAAGAATGCCATGAAACAACCGCCGCTGTCCGAGGTTGCCGCAAACTGGGAAACCGCACTAAAGAAGCTCGGAATTCCCTACGACGATCTCCAATAGAGGCGTTGTCGACCCTCGGTCGTCCGGCACGGCAAAACCCGGTGCGTCAGCCGATGCGTATCCGATAGCCGAGGCTTCGGGTTGCAGATGGCGCGATGTGCATCAGCCCGGGCTTGTCGGTGAATTCGCCGTCGAATTCCATCGGGCTGGCAAAACCGTGCCACGGCTCGATACAAAGGAACGGCACGCCGGAGGGTTTCGACCAGATTCCGAGTTCGCGAAATCCATTCCACGACATTTCGATCGACGGCCCGCGGTCGGCTGCAAAGCGGACCGCGTTGCTCGCCAGGCGATCCAGAATGACCGCGTCGGCGTCGAACAGTGTTTCCGAGAGCGGCAGGATTTGGCCGCCAATCGGCGTCGGCTCCGGTTTTGCAAGCATCAGCCCCCCATCGAGACGGCGGATCGGCGCTGTTTCCTCATGGGAGAAGGTGAGCGCGTAGTCCTGCTTGTCCAGTCCCGGCAGCAACGGCCAGTTGAACGCCGGATGCGCGCCGATCGAGGCCGGCATGTTTTCGTCGCCCAGGTTCGTGATCTGCAGAGCCACATCCAGATCGGCCCCCTTCAACGAGTAGGCGACTTCCAGCCGAAATGCGAACGGATAACGAGATTGAGTTTCCGCATTGTCGTAAAGCACCAACTTGCAAAAGGCGGGTTCTTGTTCCAGCCAGACAAACCGATGATCGCGCGCCACACCATGCTGTGTCATCGGATAGGTCTTGCCGTGATGGTGCAGTTCGTCATTCTTCAGGCGGCCGATGATTGGAAACAGCAAGGGCGAATGCCGCGGCCATTGCGGCCCTGCCTGCCAAAGCAGTTCGAGCCCCTCCGCGCTCTTCAGCGAGGATAGCTCAGCGCCATGCGCCAAAATAGTTGCCGTGATCTCGTCGCTGCGCAGCGTATGACTAGCCCCGACCATGCCTTACCTCGCCAGAACACCGTTGCCCGTGGCAATTGATGCCTGATCATCGCGGAACCGTCTAGCACCCCGGGCGCGGGCTCGAACACAATGGAATAGGCAGCCAGCGCTTCGAGGGCTTGCATTCCCCGGATGTTGCGCGTTTCATCGGTCCAAACAAAACCGGGGAAGCACCCATGCCAGCCAGAATCATCGGTATGATCGGCACCCAGCAGGAAGGCGTCGCGGTCCATCTGATCCAGGGCAAGATATCGCGCGAGTGGGTGCGCGATTTCACCCGCCTGCACGAACAGTGGAATTACGACTCCGTTCTCGTCGGCTATTACGCCTCGGCGGCCGAAGGGTTCGCCATTGCGCTGTACGCGGCCGACCACACCGAACGGATCCAGTTCCTGATCGCGCACCGGCCGGGTTCGGTGGCGCCCGCGCTTGCGGCGCGGCAGGTCGTGACCTTCGACCAGCTCACACAGGGCCGGATGTCGCTGCATATCATCGCCGGCACCAGCGACAAGGACCAGGCCAGCGAGGGTGATTTCCTGCCGAAGGACGACCGTTACCGCAGGGCCGGCGAATATCTCGACGTGATGCGCTGGATCTGGACCAGCGATGGGCCGCTCAACCACCATGGCGAGTTCTACCGTGTCGAGGGAGCGTTCTCCGACATCAAGCCGTACCAGCAACCCTATCCGTCGTTGTTCTTTGGTGGATCATCCGGTGGCGCGCTGGAGATGGGCGCCAAACACTGCGACGTGTTTGCGATCTTCGGCGAACCGCTCGCCGAGACGCGCGAGCGGGTGCGGGATTTCCGCTCACGTGCCGCCGCCTTCGGCCGCCGGGTCGGCTTCAACATGTCGCTGCGCCCGATCATCGCCGACACCGAGGGTGCGGCGTGGGACAAGGCCAACAAGCTGCTGGCCGACGTCGAGGGCAAGACTGGAGCAGCGCCGCAACCGACCAACGCCTCCGCCGAACGCCTGCTCGGCTACGCCGCGCGCGGCGACGTACATGACGAACGGCTGTGGATGGGAATCGCCCGCGCAACCGGTGCGCCCGGCAATACCTCGTGCCTGGTCGGAACGCCCGAACAGGTCTCGGCCGCGGTGCTGGAATATTACCGGCTCGGCATCCACTCGTTCCTGCTGCGCGGTTTTGAGAATCCAAGCGACACGGTCGCGATCGGCCGTGAATTGATTCCGCGGATCAAGGCCGGCGCGCTGGAGATCGACCGGCTGGCCGAAGCCGCCGAGTGAAACGCAGTCCGAGAAGAGATGAGGCGGATCAGATTAGATGAGAGCTGTTGTTGTCGAGAATTACGATTCGATAGATGGGATATCGATCAAGGAGAAAGAGCTGCCGGAGGTTGGCGCCGGTGAAGTCCGGGTCAAGATCGGTGCCGCGGCGGTAGGATTCGTTGACGCCTTGAAGGTGCAGGGTCTCTATCAGACCAGGGATCCGCTGCCGTTCACGCCGGGAACGGAATTCGCCGGCACGGTCGATCAAGTGGCTGACGGCGTCACGGCGTTCAGGCCGGGCATGCCTGTGCTGGGCATGACGCGATCAGGCGCGCTCGCTGAATATATTTCAGTGCCGGCGGCCGCGCTGAAACATCTACCGGCGCAGATTCCCTCTGAAGTCGGCGCCTCGTTCCAGGCCAACTATCTGACCGGGCTCTATGCACTCGAAGCCCGCGCGCAGCTTCGCGCCGGCGAAACGCTGCTGGTGTTGGGCGCGGCCGGCGGCGTCGGCATTGCCGCGGTCCAGATCGGCAAGCTGATGGGCGCACGCGTGATCGCGGCGGCGTCGACGCCGGAGAAGCGCGCCTTCGCGAAGCAATATGGTGCGGATGAAACCATCGACTACACCGAGGCCAACTGGCGCGACACGCTCAAGACGCTGACCGGCGGTCACGGGCCTGACGTGATCTACGATCCCGTCGGCGGCGAGGTGTCGCTGCAGGCGTTCCGCTCGATCGCCTGGCGCGGCCGTCATCTGGTGGTCGGGTTTGCTTCCGGCAGCATTCCGGCGCTGGCGTTCAACCTTCCGCTGCTCAAGGGTGGCGCCCTGCTCGGCGTCGACCTCGCGCAGATCCAGAAACGCGAGCCGGAGACGCATGCGCGCCTGATCGCGCAACTGTTCGACTGGCTCGCGTCGGGCAAATTGCAGCCGGTGGTCGGCAAGGTGGTGCCGTTCGAGAATTTTCGCGAAGCCTTCAAGACCATGCAGTCGCGATCGGCGCTGGGCAAGATGATCATCAAATTCCCCTGAGCCCACCTCAAGACAAGCTATCATGACTGCCACCGCGACAACGTTACCGGCGTCGAAACAGGACAAGGACGAATGAAGGAAGAAACCGGCAACGCAACACAGCGCCGCCACATGCATACGCGCACGATCGAATGCAACGGCTACCTGCGCGACGACGGATTGTGGGAAGTCGAGGCGCGTATGAGGGACACAAAGCCCTTTTCCCAAAGCGCCAGCCGCTACCGCGAGGAACTCAAGCCGGGCGACTCCGTACACGACATCGCTCTGCGCCTTGCGATCGACGACAGCATGACGGTCCGAGAGGCGCAGGCGACGATGCGTGCGACGCCCTATCCCACCTGCATCGAAGTCGAGCCGATCCTGCAACGATTGATCGGCGAGCGCATCGGCAGCGGATGGCGCAAGGTCGTTCAGAGCAAACTCGGCCGGCTCGAGAGCTGCACGCATCTGTCGGAATTGCTCGGCCCGGCCGTGACCACGCTGTTTCAGACCATGTCACACGGCAGCAATCCGGAAGGACTCGACTCGCTGGCCGACCAGCGCGCCCGCACCGAGCGGCCGTTCTTCGTCGGCGGCTGCCATTCCTGGCGCAACGACGGCCCCATCGTCGCCGACATGTTTCCGCAGTTTGCGACGAAGGCGGCGCAGGACTAACGCTCTCCCAAGTAACGACAACACCGGCTTGACAACCACCTCACCTATAGTTGTATCTACATTCGGAGCAATCTTCGCAGCAATATTTTTGCTCGATACCTTTCATTGTACCCCTGTCGAAATTTTAGTCAGGCATTTATGAGGCGGGCATATTGGAGAACCTCCATGTCCAAACTAAAAGTGGGCTTGATCTGTATTTTCCTGACCCTTGCAATTCCATTGGTGTTGGTATTCGCCTTCCGCGGATACGTGGTCGATGCCATCTACAAAAATGTCGAAGACCTCGTCGACGGTGAGATGCCGCCCACCGTCACCTCGTTTCAATCCGCGCCCGATACTGTGAGCATCATCGGCGGCGGCGGCGAAGGCTTGAACTGTAGTCTACCCTCTTGGACAAACGGGTTCTTCGACGGCACCGCGGACAAGAATGGGAAAGTTCATCTCGTCCTGCAACGCTTCAGGCAAGCATGCGTATTTCACGATTTATGCTATCGCCACGGCCTTGCAACTTACGGCTACAATCAGAATGATTGCGATCGAATCTTGCAGAACGAGGCCTACCGACTGTGCCGCTATATTCGGAACGGTTCCACTGAAAACAGTTCGGATCGCTGCCAGGCCGATTCAAAACTGGTACTGGCAGGAGTGAATCTCGGCGGCGCCAACTCCTACCGCGCTTGGGGCAAGTCGACCTTTTTCGAATTCGAATCGGACCCTGCCCGGTCGAGCGAGTTCCGTGCGAGCCGCATCGTCGATCATCCGTTCAAATTTCTCAATTCCGTCACGTCTCCAGACAAGTACAAGGACGAAGCCGATCAAATCGTTCTGACATTCGAAAACATGCGGTCAAACTTCACCGTAAAGTGCGTGACATGCCAGAGCTTGATCCTTCAGTCCGACAGGTCACCTAGAGCAAGTGACGAAATGATATCGGCCGGCCTGTCGCCGCTACCTCAAGCCCTTCTCGGACAGGAGCTGACGCTTGCCGATACCCGCGCCGTTTGGCTTCCTCCTCGCCGGCACCACGCAGCACCGCATTTGCTGGTCGATTCAGACGGCAAGCATCACCTGATCTGGATGAGTCGCAAAAATAACGAAGACACGATCTCCTGCGTCGTTCTGTCTGACGCGGCAACACTTTTAACATCGACTTTACCACGGCTCGATCTGTGCAATCCAGGCGCGGGTTCACGACTCAAGACGATGGAGATCGATATGTATGCGACCTCTCCGCTCCCGATGGAATTGCCGGGCGCGCCGGCAGGGGATCACATCTTCGCCACCGGAATCACGGCACAGACGTCAAAGGACTATGACCTCGGATTCTGTTCGCGATCGGCTACCAGAAAAATTGTTGACGACGACGATCGCAAGGCCCGGTGCACGCGTTGGGACGACGAGAACGTTGCAAAAGGGAGTGGCCTCGGCGCATTTCAGAATTTCGCCGTCATAAGGCCCGGACAGCAAATCTACTTTGCGCGCGACGTAGGCCTTTCATCCCCGCTGACCAATATTTCGAAGCGCTGGTGGGGCGATACATATTCAAGCGACGGAGCAATGTTGAAGCTCGACGTTTCTCCGCCGACCACTCCCACCGGGCCGGCCGTTCCGACAAACTTTAAGGTCACGCATTTCAGTATCGACGATCGATTCGATCCGATGATGCCGATTTCAAGAGATAGCAAGGACTTCCGGTTCTTGAGCCTGGAAGCACAGGAATCCGGATCAAAAACCTTAGCCCACATATTTGACTTTAAGAGCGAACCGCCGGCCATTCGTGACGTGATTTTCGAGATGAACAATAATGACGCGCAGTTGGACCGCTCATGGGCGCTGCGACCCGTACTCGTTCTTGAAACGAAGGATTCCCCGCCCCAAACGAAGCTTATCTTCTCGCGTAGCGCGCTCGAATCAGGACGGGCAGTTGGCCCGAGAGAAGGCACCGAGACACTCAGTCTGGATACGCTGATATTTGAGCGCGACGTCTCATCAGACGGGCCATTCAAAAAGGCCGGCGGAGCGAAATGCACGGTGAAGTATACGTTCAAAAAGTCACTATCCGGATGCAATCGTGTCTTCGAACCGCAGCGCGCGATGCGATCATCGCCAGCAGCAAAGTTGCTGGGATCCCAACTTTTGATCGGAAAGGTTGCTGCAAACGCCGGCAGCAGCCTCGTCTTCGTCGATGCTTGCATGAAGGCAGAGCCGATCGTGCTCCGGCCGAAGACGGAGCGTCCGGGCGAATTTGAACCGGTCTCGCCCAAGTCTGCGCTGGTGAATAGCTTGAGGCGCGAGGTGACTTGCGAGCCGTTGAACTCGAATGACTATGTCAGCAAGCCAATCAAGCCGGAACCAACGTTCATCGAACGGCTGCTGTCGTACCGCAACTGATCGACCAAAATCGACATCGTGCCGAAGCGGCCCGGCGCCACTCAATATTTCAAATGCGGCCGAAGCGCCTTCAGTTTTCCGGCGATCTCACGGGCGTCGGCGCTCTCGGCTTTTTCAAGATGCCGCGTGATCGAGGCGTAATCCTCGTCCGACTTGTGCTGGTTGAGTTTACGCTGCCCCTCGATGCGCTGCACATCCATCTCCAGCACGACGATGCCTTGCAGCATTGCCTCGCGCTTGGTGTCCTCCATGGTCGACAGCGACCACGGCTGCTTCGGCGTCAATCGCGCTTCGAAGGTTGCCAGCAGCGCATCGCCGTGGCTGCGGTTGTTCTCGACGGCAAGCCGCCGCACCGGACCGGTGAGATGAACGGCTTCATAGAGCCAGGTGGAAACATGGTCCGGCGTCGCATACCAGTCGTTCGAGACGTAGGCATCCGGACCCCAGACGATCAGCAGGAACGGGTTGTCGCCATCGGCGAGCTCGGCGAGTTTATTCCGCGCCGTGAGGTGAAACTGCACGGTCGCCTTCTCGCCTGTCCGCACGATGCGAAACGGCACATGCGAGCTGATCGGGCCGGAGGCGCCGCTCGCAATCACGGCACCAAAGCCGCGTGCCGCTGCAAAATCCAGCGCATCATCACGATCCCAGTCAAAATTTGGACGAAGGATGTGCAATCGAACTCTCCCGCCGTTAGCGGCGGGCGCGATCGATAACCGCGAACGTTGCCGCCAGCACGCACCCGGCAATAATGCCGAATGTCAGGTCAAGGATCAATGTCAGCCCAAACGTCGCCAGCAGCACGCTGGCGCTGCGCCAGCCGTACAGCAGGCGGACGAAGTCGTCCTTCTCCGCCATGTTCCAGCACACCACGACCAGTACACCGGCCAGGGTCGAGAGCGGGATGAAGCTTGCCAGTGGCGAGGCGACCAGCATGAACACCAGCACGAACACGGCGTGCGCCACGCCGGAGACCGGACTGCATGCCCCCGCACGAATGTTGGTCGCGGTTCGGGCGATCGTTCCGGTGACGCTGATGCCGCCGAACAATGCGGAGGCGACGTTGGCGACGCCTTGCGCCACCACCTCCATGTTGTAGCGGTGCTTGCGCCCGGTCATGCCGTCCGCCACCTTGGCCGACAGCAGGCTTTCGACCGCGCCCAGAAGGGTGAAGGACAGCGCCGTCGGCAACACCGCCAGAACGGCTTCCGTCGAAAATGTCGGCAGCTTGGGCGTCGGCACGCCGCTCGGCAGTTGGCCGAAATGGCTGCCGATGGTTTCCACCGGCAAGTGGAACAGCCAGGCGGCAAGCGTGGCCAACGTGACCGCGATCAGCATTCCGGGCCAGGTCGGCGCGAGGCGCCGCAGCAGGAAGATCAGCGCGGCCGTTCCCACGCCGACGGCGAGCGTGATCGGGCTGATGGTCGGCAGCGCCTCGCCGAGTACGAAGAGCTTCGGCAACAGATGTCCGGGCTCAGTACCTGACAACCTCAAGCCGCCGAGATCCCTGAGCTGGCTGGCAAAGATTGTGACCGCGATTCCACAGGTAAAGCCGACGGTCACGGCATGCGGAATGTAGCGAATGAGCGAACCAAGCCTGAGCAGGCCGATCAATGTCAGCATGAAGCCGGAGATGAACACCGTCAGCAACAGCCCGTCGAGACCGAATCTGGTCACGGTCGCGGCCACCAGAACGATGAATGCCCCGGCCGGTCCGCCGATCTGATAGCGGCTTCCGCCCAGCGCCGAGACTAAAAAGCCGCCGATGACGGCGGCATATAGTCCCCGCTCGGGCGATACGCCCGAGGCGACGGCGATCGCCATCGATAGCGGAAGTGCCACGATCGCAACGGTCAAAGCTGCGAGTAGGTCGCGGCGCAGGCAGTCGAGATTGTAGCCCTCGGCCAGGACGGTCGCGAGTTTCGGACGATAGACGTGTGCGGTGGCGGAGCCATCGGGCATGGCGGGCAAACCGATCTGGATTCGGGGGAACTATAGCTGACGACGCTGAAACGTGTACCGAAAATGCGACAACGCGGCGTTTTTCACTTGATCCAGATCAAATCCCCGGGTCATCTCCGCGCAGATGATGCCCTGAGGTTGAGTCCCAGAACCGGCAGATGCAGAGATTCGCGCTCAAGATGCTGCTGACGAGCCTCACGGTCGGGCGAAGTTCGTCGCGCCGGATCCGGGTTATCCAAGTCGCAACGGCCGTCCTGACCCTTGTCCTGCTCGCCGTCGTCGGGCTGTACATCTGGGCGCACGGCGGCAATTGACAGGCCTCGGCGAACCGGGAGTAGAAATGCCATTGTTCGTCCGGTTCCTTGCATTCCCGATCCTGCTTGCCTTGATGCCGGCGGCATCCGCCAGCCCAGGATTCGAGACCAAGGCAATCTGCCGAACGGCGATCGCGGCGCTCATGGACCGCGATCCCAAAGTCTTGCAGGCCACCGACGCGCCCGACGGCATCGTGGTCCTGACCTACGCGCGTCCGTTCGACAATTTCGTCTTCACTTATCGATGCAAACTCGAAGGCGACCGCGTCGTCTGGGCGGACGAGCCCGGACGCTGGCGGGACGGCGCCAAGGACGCAAGGATATCGTTTGAAATCGCAGGCAGCGACGATCGCATTCGTATTACGGTCAGCCGCGCCAATGGCCCGACGCTGCAGCAACTATTCGACCGCGACTTGAACGAAGTGCATTAGTTTGCAGTTGGATCAACCGGTGTGCTCGATGGCGCGGATCGCGCCGCGCAGTTCGGCGAGGCCTCGCAGCCTGCCGATCGCGGTATAGCCGGGATTGGTCCGCTTGGTCTCGGCGAGATCGTCGAGCATGCGGTGACCGTGATCCGGGCGAAATATGATCTGATGATCCGAAGAACGCTGGCGGTTTTCGGTCAACAGCGACTTTAGCACCGCGATCATGTCGACGTCGCCGTCGAGATGATCGGACTCGAAGAACGACAGGCCACCCTCCTCCCGCTTGGTCGCCCGCAGATGGGCAAAACCGATCCGCGGCGCGAAGCGCTTCGCCATCGCCGGCAAGTCGTTTTCCGCCCGCACGCCCAGCGAGCCGGTGCAGAAGCAGATGCCGTTGGCCTTGGACGGAACGGCGTCGAACAGCGCCTGATAGTCTTCCGCCGATGACGCAATGCGCGGCAGGCCGAACAGCGGGCGCGGCGGATCGTCCGGATGCAGCGTCAGCGTCACCCCGAGCTGCTCCGCCACCGGCGTCACGCGGGCAAGGAATTCGCTGAGATGCCGGCGCAACACCGCCTGGTCGATGCCGCGATACTGCTGCAGGCGGTCGCGAAACTGCGGAATGGTCAGGGGATCGGTGGTCGATCCCGGCAGCGCGCTGGCGATATTGGTCACGAGACGGTCGATGTCGGCTTGTGTCATCGCGGCAAAGACCTGCTTTGCACGAAGCTGTGCGGCCTCGGAATATTCCGCTGACGCTTCCGGTCGCTGCAGGATGTGGAGATCGAACGCCGCAAACCGGTCCTGGTCGAAGCGCATGGCGCGGGCGCCGTTTGGCAATTCCCATTCAAGATCGGTGCGGCACCAATCGACCACGGGCATGAAATTGTAGCAGATGATCTTGATGCCGGCCGCGGCCACCGCCTCGAGGCTCGCGATCCAGGATTCGATCGAGCGCGTCGCCTTAGCCCCAAGCCGCTTGACGTCATCGGGCACCGGGATCGATTCCACCACCGACCACGTCAGCGGCGAGCGGCCGGGCTGGCTGTTCTCGATGAAATTCTTGCGTTGCTCGACCGCCGCGCGCGTCCAGGCTTCGCCGATCGGTACCTGATGCAGCGCCGTCACCACATCGGTGGCGCCGGCCTGGCGGATATCGTCGAGCGATACGGGATCATCGGGCCCGTACCACCGCCATCCCTGCAGCATCATGCGGAGTCTCCTGAACCTGTATCTTCAATCATTGCGCTGTCAGCACGACCTTGACGCTTTGCGAACGATCGAGTGCGAGGCGCACCGCGTCGGGGGCGACCGCGAGCGGACGTTGCGCCGTCACCAACGCCAGCACGTCGACGCTGCCGTCGGCGATCAGCTCGACCGCGGTGAAGAATTCCAACCCGAAACGGAACGAGCCGCGAAGATCGATCTCCTTGGCCATCACGGCGTTGGCCGGCACCGGAATCTGCCCGCCCGGCAGATTGCCGACCTGAACCACGATGCCGCCGCGCCTGACGACGCCGATCGCGCTGGCGAGGCCCGCCGCCGTTCCCGATACTTCGAACGCCACATCGAACGGCTGCGCCGCCGCTTGCGCCTTCAACGCCTCGTCGCCGCCGGAGATGTCGACGACATGGTTGGCGCCAAGCCGGGTCGCAAACGCCAGCGGCGCCGCCGCGATGTCGACGACGGTGACATCGGCGACCCCGGCCCGACGCGCCGCCAGCATGGTCAGCAGTCCGATCGGGCCGGCGCCGAACAGCACCGCGCGCTTGCCGGTGACATCGCCGGCGCGCGCGACTGCATGCAGGCACACCGCCAGCGGTTCGGCCAGCGCCGCCGCCTGATACGGCACGTGGTCCGGAATCTTCACGCACTGCGCGGGGACGGCATCGAACATGCTCGCAAAGCCGCCCTGCATATGCGGGGTCTTCGAGGCCGAGCCCATGAAGAAGATGTTCTCGCAAAGATTCTGCCGGTTCTCGCGGCAGGGCTTGCAATGGCCGCACCAGCGCGACGGATTGACGGCAACCCGGTCGCCGATCTTCAGGCCTGGCGCTGCGCCTGCGATCTCGACCACTTCGCCTGATATCTCGTGGCCGAGCACGAGTGGCGAAGTGACGACGAAATCGCCGGTGCGGGCATGACGATAGTAGTGCATGTCCGAACCGCAAATGCCGCCGGCGCCGAAGCGGATGCGCACCATGCCTGACGCCAGCGGATCGAGCGGCCGCTCGACCATGCGCAGATCTTCCGGGCCGAACAGGGTTGCGGCCAACGCCATCGATGTCATTTTGAGAGTCCCATATATTTCGGCAGCCAGAGCGTCAGCTCCGGGATGTAGGTGATTGCGATCAGCGCCAGCAACAACGGCACCAGCCACGGCAGGATCGCCATCGTCGTGCGCTCGACCGAGAGCTTGGCCACACGCGCGAGCACGAACAGCACCATGCCGAGCGGCGGATGCAGCAACCCGATCATCAGGTTGAGGGTCATGATCAGTCCGAAATGAATGGGATCGATGCCCAGTTTCAGAACGATCGGCAGCAGGATCGGCACCAGAATGGTGATCGCGGCGATGGTATCGATAAAGCAGCCGACGAACAGGATCAGGATATTCGCCAGCAGCAGGAACACCCATTTGTTATGGGTGATCCCGAGTATCGTATCGGTCAGGACCTGTGCCGCCTGCGACACCGTCAGGAGCCATGCGAAGATCGAGGCGGCGGTAACGATGAACAGCACCGAGGCGGTGGTCTCGATGGTGTCGAACGTCGCTTTCGCCACCGTCTTGAGCGTCATCGAGCGATAGCGCACCAGTCCCAGAAACAGCGACCAGATTACGGCCGCGACCGCCGCTTCGGTCGGCGTGAACCAGCCGAGCGTCATGCCGCCGATCAAAATCACCGGCGCCATCAGCGCCATCACCGCGGAGAAGTCGAAGTACCAGTCGAGCGCCAGCAACACCGCAAGCCCGATCCCGACAGCCATATTGGTCGAGAGGCCGGCAACGACCATCAGCCAGACGACAAGCGGAAAGCCCAGCACGATGACGATCTCGAGGCCGGCCGATCCGATCTGCGCCCACGAGAATGGCGAGTCGCTGCCCCAGCCGTTCTTGTGGGCATAATAGGCCACCGTCGCCATCATCAGCAAGGTCATGACCGCGCCGGGAATGACGCCGCCGAGAAACAGCGCGCCGATCGAGACGTTCGCCATCATGCCGTAGATCACGAACGGCAGCGACGGCGGGATGATCGGGCCGAGCGTTGCGGAAGCCGCCGTCACGCCGACGGAAAATTCCGTCGTGTAACCATGGTCCTGCATCGCCTTGATCTCGATGGTGCCGAGGCCGGCGGCGTCCGCAATCGCGGTGCCGGACATGCCCGAGAAGATCACCGAGCCGATGATGTTGACGTGGCCGAGGCCGCCGCGCATCCAGCCCACCAGAGCAACCGCAAACTTGTAGATGCGCCCGGTGACCCCGGCGATGTTCATGAGATTGCCGGCGAGGATGAAGAACGGCACCGCCAGCAACGGAAAGCTCTCGACGCCGGCGATCATGCGCTGCGCCAGTGTCACATCGGGCGTGATGCCGGTGACGAGAATATACAGCAGCGAGGATGCGGCCATCGCCAGCGCGACGGGAAGGCCGAGCAGCATCAGGATCAGAAATCCACCGAGGAGCAGCAGCATCGCCTTACCCTTCCGTTCCGTCGAATGCGCCGGGCCGCTCCAGAATCGAATAGCCCCGCCGCCAGTTCTCGACCGCGATCTGGATCGAGCGGCCGAACATCAGCACGAAACCGAGCAGCACGGCGTAATAGACAAAACCCTTCTGGAACTTGATCGTCGTCATCGGCTCGTCGCCGATGATCTGGATGAACTGCCAGACCAGCTTGGTCGCGTAGCCGAAGAACGCGATCCGGATCCCGTCGATAACGGTCGAAAGCGCGCGTGCGACCAGATGCGGCAGGTAACGAAAAATCAGGTCGACCTGAATGTGCCGCGACAACCGCACGCACATCGACGAACCGATGAATACCACCCCGATCAGGCAATAGGTCGCGATTTCCTCAGTCCAGGCGTAGCTGTCGTTGAGGACATAGCGGGTGAAGAACTGCAGGAAAACGCACAGCGCCATGATCCAGAAGATCACCAGCGCCAGCCAGTCCTCGACCGCGTATTGCCCGAGGTCGGCGGTGACAGGCGCTTCTTCCTCGAACGTATGGGCGATCTCGTCCGCCGATATCTGTTTGTGCACTTCAATCGTCGACATCTGCCCTCTTTCCATGCTGGGGTCGGGAGAATTTTGATCGGCTATCGCCGTGCCGCCGCAGGGAAGCGCCGGCACGGACGAATGCCCGACCGTGTTACTTGATGGCCTGGATGCGATCCCAGTCGGCCTTGCGATAGTCAAAGCTCTCGAAGCTCACGTTCTTGAGCACGGCATCGCGGAACTCGTCCTTGTTGATTTCAGTCACGGTCAAACCCTTCTCCTTGAAGAAATCGACCAGCTTGGCCTCGTTGACCTTGATCTCAGCGGTGGCCTTTGCCGAGGCCTCCTGCGCCACGTCGGTGAAGATCTTGCGATCCTCGTCGCTGAGCTTCTTCCAGAGGCTGGCCGAGATGATGGTGTTGAGGTGGTCGACGATATGGCCAGTCAGCACGATGTGCTTCTGCACTTCGTAGAACTTCTTGGCCTCGATCGTGGTGAGCGGGTTTTCCTGGGCCTCGACGGTGCCATTCTGCAAGGCGAGATAGACTTCCGCGAAAGCGATCGGCGCGGTGTTGGCGCCGCAGGCGCGCGGCATCGCCAGATAGGCCGGCACGTCAGGCACGCGGATCTTGAGGCCCTTCATGTCGGCGCAGGTCTTGATCGGCTTGTTCGACGAGGTGTGTCGCACGCCATAGTAAGTCACCGCCACGATGTGGTGACCGGTCTTGTCCTCGTAGCCCTTGGCGAGCTCCTTGAAGACATCGCTCTTGGTGTAGGCCAGGAGATGATCGGCATCGCGGAAGGTGTAGGGATAATAGGTGACGCCGATCGGCGGATAGCTCTTGGCCGCAAAGCTCGATCCGGAAATGATGATGTCGACCGAACCGAGCGAAAGGCCCTGGTTGATGTCGGCTTCCTTGCCGAGCTGGGAAGCCGGATAGACGTCGATCGCGTAGCGGTTACTGGTCCGCTTGTTGATTTCCTGCGCCGCCCAGACCGAGGCGGTGTGGAACGGCTCGGAGGTCTCGTAGACGTGGGCCCATTTCAGCTTGGTCTGGGCCTGGCCTACGGTGGTCGCGGCCATCAGTGCTGCGGCGGAAGCCGCCAGAACGATCGTCAATTTCTTCAACACGTGCATTCCCTCCGTTGTTATCATTTTCTCTTGTCTTGATCGTCTCAGCCGTTCCCGCTCGAAACACGCGACATCGGCCCAGTCTCCGTCCCAAAACTTTGTGCAAAGCGTGCCTGCGACCGCGCCAGGTGCTCGCGCATCGCCGCGCGGGCTGCGTCAGGATCATGAGCCGCAATGGCGTCGCGGATCGCCTGATGCTCGGCCAGCGCCGCGCCCCAGGACTGCGGATTCTCGAAATAATGCGCGAGTTTTGCGAAGTAGGGATTGAGCCGCTGATCGAACAGTTCGCCGACGACGCGGACCAGCACGGCATTGTCGAGGCATCCGGAGACCGCGATGTGAAAGGCGCGGTCGTGGATCATCGAGGCTTCGCCGGGATGCTGCACGGTCGCCATCGCCTCCAGCGAGGCGTCGATGCGCGCGATATCGTCCGATGTCGCCACCCTCGCCGCCTGCTCTGCGATGGCGGCCTCGATGAATTCGCGGGCGCGCAACAGTTCGAACGGCCCTTCGATCATCCCGGCGAGGTGCGAAGGCAGCGCATGCGCCGCCGGTTCGCTGACATAGATGCCGGAGCCGACGCGAATGCGCACCAGGCCTTCGACCTCGAGCGCAATCAGCGCCTCGCGCACGGTCGGCCGCGACACCTTCAACTGCTCGGCCAGATCGCGTTCGGTCGGAAGCTTGGCGCCGACGGCGTATTCGCCACGCTCGATCAAGCCGCGAAGCTGATCGGCGATCTGGCGATAAAGGCGTCGCGCTTCCACAGCCTCGAGCGGCACGCTCGTCTCTCCCTGAAACGATCCCGAAGGATCGGCGCCTTTTTGCTTGGCTTGTCTTGTTTGGATGGCAGACCGCTGAAAATTGGCCTTACCAATTGACCAAAGATTGACGGAACCGGTTCCGCATGTCAAGCGATAGGACGAAATCTGCCCAAACCAACCCGAATGAGGGCCATTTGCGCCTCTCCAACGCCAGCCTCGCCCGGCTCCCGGGTCAGATTCGCCGCCCGAGCTACGACCGCTCCACTATCCGGCCAGGCATCGTTCACCTCGGAATCGGCGCCTTTCACCGGGCGCACCAGGCGGTCGTGATCGACGACCTTCTCGGCCGGGGCGCTTCGGAGTGGGGCATCGTCGGCGCCAGCCTGCGAAGTCCGGACACACGCGACGCCCTCGTCCCGCAGGACTGCCTCTATACGCTGGCGGTTCGTTCCGGCGCCGGCACCGAACACCGGGTCATCGGCTCGGTCCTCGAGACGCTTGTCGCGCCTGCCAATCCGGAACGTCTGCTCGCGCGCATGGCCGATCCTGCGACGCGCATCGTCTCGCTGACCGTCACCGAGAAGGGTTACTGCCACACGCCGCAAACCGGCGAGCTCGACGCGCAGCATCCCGATATCGTTCACGACCTCAGACATCCGGACGCGCCGCGATCGGCGCCGGGATTCATCGTGGCCGCACTTGCGCGCCGGCAGACTGCGGGCACCACCCCCTTCACCGTGCTCTCCTGCGACAATCTCTCCGCCAACGGCCACACCGCCAAGCGCATCGTCACGCAGTTCGCCGCGCTGCGATCACGCGAACTGGCACAATGGATTGAAGACGAGGTCGCCTTCCCCTCGACGATGGTCGACCGGATCGTTCCGGAAACCACCGAAGCCGACCGCACTTCCGTTGCATCTGCGCTCGGCATGACCGACGCGTGGCCCGTTGTCACCGAGCCGTTCACGCAATGGATCGTCGAGGATTGCTTCCCGGCCGGACGTCCGGATTTCGCCGCCGCCGGCGTGCAGCTTGTCTCAGATGTAACGCCGTTCGAACACATGAAGCTGCGGCTGCTCAACGCTGGCCATTCGGCGCTCGCTTATCTCGGCTATCTCGCCGGCTATGAGACCATCGCTGCCACCATGACCGACGCGCACTTTGTGGTGTTTGCACGGCAGATCATGGAAGACGCGGCGCCGACGCTCGCAATGCCCGCGGGTACCGACCTTGCGGCCTACAGCGCATCGCTGCTCCATCGCTTCTCGAACCCTGCTTTGCATCACCGCACCTGGCAGATTGCGATGGACGGCTCGCAAAAGCTGCCGCAACGGCTGCTCGCTGCCATGCAGGACCGGCTCCGGCTCGACTTGCCGATCGACACCCACGCGCTCGCCGTCGCGGGCTGGATGCGTTACGCCACCGCCAAAGACGAAGCCGGACGCGCGATCGACGTGCGCGATCCGATCGCGGCAAAGCTGAAGGCCATCGCCGATAGCGCGGGTCCGGTTGCAGACCGGCTGGCTCCGGCAATGCTGGAGGTCAGCGCCATCTTCGGAACGCTCGGCTGCGATCCTCGGATGCGCGGCGCCATCACACAGGCGCTGGGAAGACTTTACGAAGTCGGCGCGCGGCAAGCCGTACAGGAATTCTGTGCGGCATAGCTGGTGTCAGCGCGGCACCACCGCCGTCGCCTCGATCTCGACGCGGGCGGCCTTCTCGACCAGCCGCACCACCTGAACCAGCGCCATCGCCGGGTAATGCGCACCAAAAATTTCGCGATAGACCCGGCCGAGCATTTTGAGACTGGCGAGATATTCCTCGATATCGACGACATACCAGGTCAGCCGCACCAGATGCTCAGGTCCAGCGCCGCCTTCGGCAAGGATGGCGGCAATGTTGCTCAACGTCTGACGTACCTGGGCAATGAAGTCAGAGGCCAGCCGGCCTTCCGTATCCCAGCCGATCACGCCGCCGGTCACGACGAGACGGCCATCGGCTGCCATGCCGTTAGCGTAGCCTTTCGGCATCGGCCAGCCGCTCGGCTGCAGCACTTGCAGGCCGGAGGACGGGGCGTCGGTCTTGGGATGAGGCACCACCGTCAAGGTGGGACCTTTGGGCGCAGTCACGTTCTATTCTCCTTCAAGGTCTTCACTCCGCGGCAGCGCTCGACGATACAGCGCTGGCGGCGGCCATTTGCCTCAGCGCAAAACGCCTCAGCTTGCCGGTCTCGGTCTTCGGCAGCGCCTCGACATATTCGATGGCGCGAGGATATTTGTAAGGAGCGATCTCGCGCTTGACGTGCTCCTGCAACGCCGCGGTCAGCGCAGCGTCACCCTCGGCGCCGCCCGCAAGGACCACATAGGCCTTGACGATCATGCCACGCGCCTCGTCCGGCGCGCCGACGACGCCGCATTCGGCCACGGCGGGATGCGACAGCAACGCCGCTTCGATTTCGGGGCCTGCGATATTGTAGCCCGAGGATACGATCATGTCGTCCGAGCGCGCGACAAAGGACAGCCGGCCGTTGGCGTCGCTGACAAAGGAATCGCCGGTCAGATTCCAGCCGTCGCGCACATAGTTCGATTGCCTGGAGTCGGCGAGATAACGGCAGCCGGTCGGGCCGCGGACCGCGAGCTTGCCGACCGTGCCCGCTGGCAATTCATTCATGTCGTCATCGACGATTTTGGCCTCATAGCCCGTGACCGGATGGCCGGTGGTTCCGGCGATGGCGTCGCCAACGCGGTTGGTGATGAAAATGTGCAGCAGCTCCGTCGAGCCGATGCCGTCGAGAAGCGTCTTGCCGGTCCGGCGGGTCCAGGCGTCGAACACCGGCGCCGGCAGGGTCTCGCCGGCCGAGACCGCGAGCCGCAACGACGACAGATCGGCGCCCTTGTCCATCGCCGCCATCATCGCGCGATAGGCGGTCGGCGAGGTAAAGCAGATCGTGGCCTTGTAGGTCTCGATGATCTTGACCATTTCGGGCGGCGACGCATTTTCCAGCAGCGTCGCGGTGGCGCCATATCGTAACGGGAAGATCGCAAGACCACCGAGCCCGAACGTAAAGGCCAGCGGCGGCGAGCCGACGAAGACATCATCCTCGGTGACGTTGAGGACTTCCCGCGCATAGCCATCGGCGACGATCATGAGATCGCGGTGGAAATGCATCGTGGCCTTTGGCTCGCCCGTGGTGCCCGAGGTGAAGCCAAGCAAGGCGACATCGTCGCGGCCGGTCTTCACGGCGTCGAACCGCACCGGCTTGTTCAGCGCGACCCGGTCGAGTTCGGCGTCGTGGTTCGAGGTACCGTCGAAATTCACCACCTGCTTGAGAAACTTGCTGGTCTTGGCGCAGGCCACCAGTTCATCGGCGATACGGCTGTCGGTCAGCGCCAGCGCGATCTCGGCCTTGTCGATGATCTTTGTCAGTTCGCCGGCCCGCAGCATCGGCATGGTGTTGACGACGACGGCGCCGGCCTTGGTCGCCGCCAGCCATGCCGCAACCAGCGCCGGATTGTTGCCGGAACGGATCAACACCCGGTTGCCGGGCCTGACGCCGTAATTCTCCACCAGCGCATGCGCCAGGCGGTTCGACCAGTCGGCCAGTTCCTTGTAGGTGCGCTGGCGGCCATTGCCGATCAGCGCAATGCGATCGCCCATGCCCTTCTCGACAATGCGGTCCGTCAGCTCGACCGCGGCGTTGAGGTATTCCGGGTATTGAAACTCCGGCCGGTCGAGCCGCAGCTCCGGCCATTGCGCTGATGGCGGCAGGTTTCGCCGCGCAAAATCGTCGACGTGGCCGGATGGGCCAAGCACAGGGTCTCTACCTGACATTTTCATCCCCTCGCTTTCATCCATGAAAGGCTCGAGATCGACAAACGGACGCCCGGCAGCGTTATCGTCAAATCATTTTAGGCTTAAAGTAATTTGGCGCAAGGGTGGAATCTGGCCCTCCCGAAGATTTTTACGGAGAATTCAGCGCCCGGCCAGTTGCTTCAGCCGTAGCGTCATCGGCGAGCCGGCGTCGGCCAGCGGCGCGATCGCGGTGAAATGGTTGGCCTCGGGGACAGCGCCAAACCGCGTCGCCAGGCCCGCCGCGCCCCAGGCATCGACAATGATCCGGCTCTGCCGGAAATATTCGGCGCTTTCGTTGCCGCCGACCACCGCATCGAGCGTGCCGCGTACGGGAGCCTTCCAGAACAAGGGGCTGACCGCTTTCGCCGATGTGTCATCGAGCTTCAGCGCCGTGTTGATGGAGGTCGGCACCAGCGGCCGCAGGTCGAACAGGCCCGATATGGTGTAGGCCGCCGTCACCAGATCTTCCGGCAATGAGCGATCGAGCGCGCGCCAGTCGGTTGCCAGCAGGCAGGCGGCGAGATGGCCGCCGGCGGAATGGCCGCTGATGACCAGCGGCCGTCCGAGCTTTGCGAGCTCGCGCGTTGCGCTGCGCATTTGCTCGATGATGTCTGCGATCGAGACAGCGGGGCAAAGATCGTAGCTCGGCACTGCGACGTCGATGCCATGGGCGTTCAGCCCGCCGGCGAGATGGCTGAAGAAAGGGCCATCGAGCGCCTGCCAGTAGCCGCCGTGAATGAAGACGACGATGGCGCCGGCACCATCGCCGGAAAACAGATCGATGCGGTGGCGTTCGCCTGGACCGTACGCCAGCACTTTCAAGCGGCCCCGATGCGCCTCGCGATAGGCCTGCGCATCGCGCGCCCAGCTGGCCATGATCGCCGGATTTTCCGGCACCCGTGCGCGATTATTGTATTCGACCTCGTAGTCCACATCCGCGTTCAACGGAACACCTCATGCGATAATCGAAGCGCTGCCGCTAGGCCGTCCGCGCTTTCGCAGACTTCTGCGCCGAGCCCTTGGTCTTGGCCAGGAGCCGCATCAATTCGCGAACATCCTTCGGCGTCAGATCGCCAAAAATATCTGATATCCATAACTCGTGCTCCGCCGCCATCTTGCGGAATTCGGCGCGGCCGGCCTTGGTCAGGCGGATCACCTGGACGCGGCGATCGGAGTCCGAGGTGCGGCGGTCGAGGTGTCCGGACTCAACGAGACGCTCGACGAGGCCGGTGACGTTGCCGTTCGACACCATCATCCGCTTCGAAACGTCCGACAGCGTCATGCCCTCGGGCACCTTGTCGAGCTGGGCCATCAGGTCGAAGCGCGGCAGCGTGACGTCGAAACGCTCGCGCAAGCGGCTGCGGACCTCGCCTTCGATCAGGGTGGTGCAGGTCAGCAATCGCAGCCAAAGCCTGATTTCATCCCTGTGATCGTCCGGGAGTTCGGTGGCCTTGGTCTCTGAATCAAGAATCATGGTGCAATCTTGGCTGCTTGGATATCGCGGAAATACGAACAGACCGCAGCTTGGGGGGATTGTCCAGATTTCTTTAGGGTTCAAGCAATTGGCGCACGGCTTGCATGATCCGGCCGGCGAGCTTGCGCAGCTTGCAGGTGCGGTCATCATCAGAATAAGCTGCCGCTCGAATATTGGTGTGGCGTGGTTTTCGGCCGCGTACCGGCCGAACAAAGGAGTTGCCATGAAGCAGTCGTTGAAGCTGGCCGGACTTGCCGTCCTGCTCGGTGTCGCCGCCGGTCCGGCTATCGCGCAGGAGAAGGTCAAGATCGGCGTAATCGTGACCTTGTCCGGTCCCGCCGCCGGCCTCGGCCAGCAATCGCGCGACGGTTTTCAGCTCGCGATCAAGGATCTCGGCGGCAAGATGGCCGGCAAGGACGTCGAGGTCGTGGTCGTCGACGACGAACTGAAGCCGGACGGCGCCGTGACCAAGGTCAAGGGGCTCTTGGAACGCGACAAGGTCGACTTCGTCGTCGGGCCGATCTTCTCCAACATCCTGCAGGCGATTCATCGGCCGGTCACCGAGAACAAGACGTTCCTGATCAGCCCGAATGCCGGACCGTCCAGCTACGCCGGCAAGGAGTGCAGCCCGTTCTTCTATGTCACCTCGTACCAGAACGACCAGGTGCACGAGATCCTCGGCAAGGTGGCGCAGGATCGCGGCTACAAGCGCGTCTATGTGCTGGTGCCGAACTACCAGGCCGGCAAGGATTCCGCCGCCGGCTTCAAGCTCGACTACAAGGGCGAGATCGTCGAAGAGAGCTACATGCCGCTCGGTACGCTCGACTTCCAGGTCGAGCTGACCAAGATCGCGTCCGCCAAGCCCGACGCGCTGTTCACCTTCATGCCGGGCGGCATGGGCGTCGGTCTCGTCAAGCAGTACCGGCAGGCCGGCCTCGCCGACAAGATTCCGGTGCTCTCCGCATTCACCGTCGATGAATCGACGCTGCCGGCGCAGCAGGACGCCGCGGTCGGCATGTTCGGCGGCGCCAACTGGGCGCCGGATCTCGACAACCCGCAAAGCAAGAAGTTCGTGGCCGCCTACGAGGCCGCCTATAACGGCGTGCCTGGCACCTATGCGATGCAGGGCTACGATGCGGCGCTGCTGATCGACAGCGCGGTCAAAGCCGTGAAGGGCGACCTCACCAACAAGGACGCGGTAGCGGCGGCGCTGAAGAAGGCCGACTTCACGTCGCTGCGCGGCGACTTCAAGTTCAACAACAACGGCTATCCGATCCAGAACTTCTATCTGACCAAAGTGGCAAAGCGCGCGGACGGCAAATTCCAGACCGAGATCGTCGAAAAGGTGTTTTCGAATTACGGCGACCGCTACGCCAAGGACTGCGCCGCGAAATGACAATCGGAAGGGAACGATACCATGAAAACCGAAATCGTCGGGATCACCCGGGCCAATGAGGGCATGCAGGGCATCTCCTGGAACATCCTCGGCCAGACCTATGTGCCGAAGCACGTCACTGAGCATTCCTTCTCATGGCATGCGACCTTCCCGCCCGACACCTTCGTGCCGCCGCATATTCACCCCGATCAGGACGAGTATCTCTACATCCTCGAGGGCAAGCTCGACTTTTTCCTCGACGGCGCCGAAACGCAAGGTGCGCCCGGCGATCTCGTACGCCTGCCGATGGGCAAGCCGCACGGCATCTTCAACAAGTCCGGCCGCACCGCCAAGACGCTGTTCTGGGTGTCGCCGACGCGCCGGCTCTACGATCTGTTCTGGGGCATCCACAACATGAAGGAACAGACCCCGGACGCCGTGGTGGCGCTGGCGGCCGAGCACAACATCCACTTCCTGCCGCCGCCTCCGGGCGCGTGAGGGATACAGGTCTCTAACCTCGTCATGCCCGGGCTTGACCCGGGCATCCACGTCTTTGTCGCGATGAAGCGTCGTGGATGGCCGGGTCATAGGCGAGCGGAAGCGACGCCGTCCTGCGGACGGCTATGCCCGGCCATGACGACTACCTAACCGCCGCCAGCCCCAGCGTCGGCGCCGCAAAGCCCGCCTTCGACGCATACCCCCGCACGATGGCCTCGCGCTGGGCGTGGCTCAGCACCTTCTCGATATCGGTAAAGCCATCGGGCGCCAGTTGCTCGACGGCGTCGATCACGCCCTCGGGCCCGCCGCGGCGGTTCGAGCGCACGATGTCGGCCGTCATCGGCAGGCGCTTCGCCTCATAGGCCAGCAGCGCCTGACGCGGATGTTCGGCATGCGCCAGCGAATCCGCGAGCGCGCGGGCGTCGAGGATCGCCTGCGACGCACCATTCGAACCGACCGGATACATCGGATGCGCGGCGTCGCCGAGCAGCGTGACGCGGCCCCAGGTCCAGTACGGCAAGGGATCGCGGTCACAGCACGGGTATTCGTAAAATTCCGGCGTCGCCGAGATCAGGCTGCGCACATCGACATACGGCACCTTGAACCGCTCGACATGCGGCATCAGTTCCTCGCGCTTGCCGATGCGCGACCAGTCCTCGCGCCTTGGCGGCGTGGCGTTGTTTTCGCCGACCTTGACCAGAACCGCCCAGTTGGTCAGCCGGTTCGCCGGGCTCGATCCTTCGGCGATCGGATAGACCACGACCTTGGCATGCAGTCCGCCGGCGACGATCATCGAACTGCCGGTCAGGAAGGAAGGCCAGTCGCGGGCACCGCGCCACAGCATCAGGCCGTTCCAGCACGGCGGCCCCTCGTCCGGAAACAGCATCTCGCGCACGCGCGAATGAATGCCGTCGGCGCCGATCAAGACATCACCCTGCGCGGTCTCGACGTGCGCTCC
Source organism: Afipia sp. GAS231 (assembly GCF_900103365.1). Lineage (NCBI taxonomy): Bacteria > Pseudomonadati > Pseudomonadota > Alphaproteobacteria > Hyphomicrobiales > Nitrobacteraceae > Afipia > Afipia sp. GAS231. The sequence continues at coordinate 5,905,986 of NZ_LT629703.1, read as the reverse complement.
GGTGCGGTCGAAGAAATGGGCGATCACGCCGCCTTCATGCTGCGCAAAGGCGCCGAGCCGGCAACCGGTGTGGATCGCCCCCTCGCCCAGTCGCTCCTCGACGGCGCGGTGAATGACGCCTTGCAGGCGCCCACGGTGGATCGAAAATTGCGGCACGTCGTGACCGGCGCCGAGGCCGCGCGGCTCGCGCCAGACCTCCTGGCCGTGACGGTTGAGATAATACAGTTCATCGGTGCGGATTGCGGCCGCGTCCAGCCGGTCCAGCAGCCCGAGTCCGGCAAGTTCGCGGATCGCATGCGGCAGCGTGTTGATGCCGACGCCGAGTTCGCGGATGGTATCGGACTGTTCGAACAATTCGCAGTCGATGCCGCGCGCACGCAGCATCAGCGCCGTGGTAAGGCCCCCGATGCCGCCTCCGACGATGATCGCTTTCATCCGCCCAACTCCACTCAACGCAAACTCAAAACCGCGGTTCTTACTCACCTCTCCCCGCTTACGGGGAGAGGTCGGATCGCCATTGCGATCCGGGTGAGGGGGGGCCGCACTCACCGCGTTCTTGCTCGCGGAGAGAGCCCCTCACCCCAACCCTCTCCCCGCAAGCGCGGGGCGAGGGAGCGATAGAGCGTGCCACCCGGCCTATTCCGCTGCAAGCGGCTTTGTTGCCTCGGCTTTCAGCTCGGCGCGGGTTTTCGGCTTACCCTTAATTTTGAGGTCGTCGAAATCCTGCCGGTCGCGGACGCTGTTGCGGAAGATCTGCTCCTTGCCCGGCAGATATTGCGGCGGACAGGCCACCTCGGCGCCGTACCAGGCCGCCGCCCGCAGCGTGAACGACGGATCGACCAGATGCGGCCGGCCCAGCGCCACCAGGTCGGCGCGCCCGGCGGCGAGGATGGTGTTGACCTGGTCTGACGTCGTGATGTTGCCGACGCACATGGTGGCAACCCGGGCCTCATTCCGGACCTGTTCGGAGAACGGGGTCTGAAACATCCGTCCGTAGACAGGCTGCGCGTCGCGCACGGTCTGGCCAGTCGACACGTCGATCAGGTCGACGCCGGCCTCGCCGAACGCGCGCGCGACCGCGACCGCATCGCCGCCGGTGATGCCGCCCTCGGCCCAGTCGGTCGCGGAAATGCGCACCGACATCGGCTTGTGCGCAGGCCAGGCCGCGCGCATCGCCGCGAACACTTCCAGGGGATAACGCAGCCGATTGGCGAGCGCGCCGCCGTAGTCGTCGCTGCGCGTGTTGGTCAGCGGCGAGATGAAACTCGCCAGCAGATAGCCATGGGCGCAGTGCAGCTCCAGCATGTCGAAGCCGCAGACGTTGCCGCGCTCGGTTGCCGCAACGAACTCGGCCTTGACCTGATCCATCGCCGCGCGATCCATCTCGCGCGGCACCTGGCTGTCCGGAAAGTACGGGATCGACGACGCCGACACCGTGTCCCAGCCGCCCTGCTCCAGCGGCCGGTCCATGCCTTCCCACATCAGTTTGGTCGCGCCCTTGCGGCCGGCGTGCCCGAGTTGCAGGCAGATTTTCGCGGCGGAATTGGCGTGAACGAAATCGACGATCCGCGTCCACGCCGCCTGCTGCTCGTCGTTCCACAACCCGGTGCAGCCGGGCGTGATCCGGGCGTCGCGGCCGACACAGGTCATCTCGGTGAACAAAAGTCCGGCGCCACCGATCGCACGCGAGCCGTAATGCACCAGATGAAAATCGCCGGGCACGCCCTCGTTTGCCGAGTACATGCACATCGGCGACACCACCGCGCGGTTCGCGACTTCCATCTCGCGCAACCTGAGCGGCTGGAACATCGGCGCCACGGGCTTTGCAGTATCGACGTCAAACCCCTTGGCGCGGACTTGTTTCGCAAAGGCCTTGTCGACCTCGCGGACGAACTCCGGCGCCCGCAGTGTCAGGTTATCGTAGGTGATGGCCTTGGCGCGGGTCATGACGCCGAAGGCGAACTGCACGGGATCGAAATCCCAGAAACGGTCGACATGCTCGAACCAGACCAGCGACACGTCGGCGGCGTGCTGGGTCTTCTCGACCTCCTCGCGCCGCCCGTGCTCGTACTTCTGTAACGCGCCCTCCACCGTCGGCGCCTGCGCCATCGCATCGCTGAGCGCGATCGCGTCTTCCATCGCGAGCTTGGTGCCCGAGCCGATCGAGAAATGTGCGGTCGCCTTGGCGTCGCCGAGCAGCACCATGTTGCCTTTGACCCAGCGTTGGCTGCGGATCATCGGGAAATTGCGCCACATCGAACGGTTGGTCAGCAGCGGATGGCCGTCGAGGAACCAGCCGAAGATCTCCGCCATGCGGTCGGCGGATTGCCGTTCGCTCAGCCTTTCCAGCCCGGCCCGCGCAAACGTCTCGGCATCGGTCTCGAAAATCCAGGTCGAGCGGCCGGCCTCGTATTGATAGGCGTGGGCGATGAACGGACCCCACTCGGTTTCCTGGAAGATGAAGGTGAAGGCATCGAGCGGCCGGGTCGAGCCCATCCAGGCGAACTTGTTGGAGCGCAGGTCGACTTCGGGCTGAAAATGATCGACGTATTTGTCGCGAAAGCGGCTGTTGATGCCGTCGGCCAGCACCACGAGATCGGCGTCGGCGAACCTGCTCTCGTCATCGATATCGGATTCGAATTGCAGCGTCACGCCGAGTTCGCGGGCGCGCTCCTGCAGGATCAACAGCAGCATGCGGCGCGAGCAGCCGCAAAAACCGTTGCCGCCGACCCGGTGCACGGTGCCGCGGAAATGCACGGCAATATCGTCCCAATAGGCGAATTCCTGGGTGATGCGGCGGTAGCTCGGCGGATCGTACTTTTCGAAGTTGTCCAACGTCGCGTCGGAGAACACCACGCCGAAGCCGAAGGTGTCGTCGGCGCGGTTGCGCTCATGGACCGTGATCTCGGCCTGCGGCCGCTGCTTCTTCAAAAGGATCGCGGCATAGAGACCGGCCGGTCCGCCACCGATTATCGCGATCTTCATCAGCGCCTCCGAAGCAGGCTATCGGGTCATTGGAATTACTTTAAGCCTAAAACAATTTTTCGGCAAGTGCCTCGGCGCCCACCGCCCTCATCCTGAGGAGCGGCCACTTGGCCGCGTCTCGAAGGATGGCGGCATCGGCAGTTGGGCCTCATGGTTCGAGACGCGCGAAGACGCGCTCCTCACCATGAGGAACAACAACACCCCCTCAATTCCCCTGAAACGCCGGCGTTCGCTTGTTGGAAAACGCCTCGAACGCCCGGGCAAAGTCTTCCGTGGTCATGCACAGCGCCTGCGCCACCGCTTCGGCCTCGATCGCCTCTTCCACCGACATCGCCCATTCCATCGCCAGCATACGCTTGGTCATGGTGTTGGCGAAGGTGGGGCCATCGGAAATCTGCTTCGCCAGCAGTTGCGCTTGTGCCAGCACGGCGTCCTGCGTCACGATCCTGGAGAAAAAGCCCCAGCGCTCGCCTTCCTCGGCAGTCATGAAGCGGCCGGTATAGAGCAGTTCGGAGGCGCGCGACTGGCCGATGATGCGGGGCAGGATCGCGCAGGCGCCCATGTCGCAACCGGCCAGACCGACCTTGTTGAACAGGAACGCGACCTTGGCGCCTGACGCGGCGAGCCTGAGGTCGGAGGCCATGGCGACGATCGCACCTGCACCGGCGCAGATGCCTTCGACGGCGGCGACGATCGGCTGCGGACAGGCCCGCATCGCCTTGACCAGATCGCCGGTCATGCGTGTAAACGCCGTAAGGCCCTTGGTATCCATCTGCACCAGCGGGCCGATGATCTCGAACACGTCGCCGCCGGACGAGAAATTGCCGCCGGCGCCGGACACGACGATGGTCTTCACCTCGTCATCCATCGCGCAGGCGCGGAAGAAATCGGTGAGTTCGCGGTAGCTCTCGAAGGTCAGCGGGTTCTTCCGTTCGGGACGGTTGAGCGTCACGGTGGCAACGCCGCCGACCACGGCGAGCAGGAAATGTTTTGGCGAATAGTCCGCCAGCGGCAGTGTGACGGGATTGGCGGGTCTGCTCATGGATTCTCCCTGGATGGCATTATTGTTGTTATCGCTTCAGACCTCACCGCCGGCCACCGCGATGGCCTGCCCGGTGATGGCGGCAGCACCCTCGCCGCACAGCCACAGCACGGCATCAGCGACTTCCTGCGGCGTCACCAGGCGCGCTTGCGGATTGTGCTTCGATAGTTCCGCGATCGCCTGCTCGCGGCTGCGGCCGGTCTTCTTGATGATGTTGTCGATCGAGCCTTCGAGCAGATCGGTTTCGGTGAAGCCGGGACAGACCGCATTGACGGTCACGCCGCTCTTAGCCGTCTCCAGCGCCAGCGAGCGAACCAGCCCAATTACCGCGTGCTTGGCCGCGCTGTAGGCGCTGACATAGGCGTAGCCTTTGAGACCCGCCGTCGACGCGATCGCGACAATCCGGCCGCGCCGGCGCTCGATCATGCCAGGCAGCACGGCCTGCGCGGCATGGACCACGCCCATGAAATTGACGTCCATCATCCGCTGGAACAACGCCGCGTCAGAACGGCCGAAGGGCGCGGACTCGGCCGCGCCCGCATTGGCTACCAGGATGTCGACCGGTTGCCTCGCCGCAGCCACGGCAATGGCGGACCTGACGGAAACCTCGTCGGCGACATCAGCCACTTCGGCGAATTTGGCCGCGCCCGCTTTGACGGCTTCATCGAGCGTAGCGCGATTGCGGCCGACGATGGTGACCACAGCCCCCGCCTCGGTCAGGGCCGCCGCCACCGCGCGGCCGATGCCCCGCCCGCCACCGGTGACGAGCGCATGGGAGGAATGCGGCAGTTTGGACATCCGTTGGCCCTCGAAAGAACACTTCTGCATATATTTTAAACTTCAAACAATTGCAAGGAAGCCCCGGCATGCTTGACAGAAAGCCGGCCGAGGCTAGCCTCCTCCCCGCAACAGACAAGGGATTGGCAGCATGGCGGCGCTCGAAAAGGGTATCACGCGGAACGGCACCGGCTATTCCGGCAAGACCTGGAACATCCTTGGACAGGTCTATTTTCCAAAGGCCGTCACCGACTCGACCTTTGCGTTCGAGACCAATAGCGATCCCGGCCAGTTCGTGCCTGTTCATATCCATCCGACTCAGGAAGAGTTCATCCTGGTGCAGGACGGTATCCTCGACCTGAAGCTCGACGGGGTCTGGGTGCAGGCCAAGGCCGGCGACCTGGTCCGGTTGCCGCGCGGCATTCCACACGGCTATTTTAACAAATCGGACAAGCCGGCGCGGGCGCTATTCTGGGTTTCGCCGACGCAGAAGCTGGAAGCGCTGTTCAACCAGTTGCACAATCTGGCCGACGTCGCCGAAATCGTGCGCATCTCGGCCGAGCACGAAGTGAATTTCCTACCGCCGGAAGCGAATGATTGAGCGACCTGGCAAGCTCTCTCACCCTCATTGCGAGCGAAGCGAAGCAATCCATGCATCACCAAAGAAAGTCTCGATTGCTTTGTCGCTGACGCTCCTCGCAATGACGCCGAGATAGCGGCTTCAAATACGATAAAGCCGCGACGCCGTGTCATGCAGGATCGCCGCCTGCTCTGCCTCGCTGAGATATGCGATCGCCTCACGGAAGGTGCGATACAACGTGCCGTAATCCGTCCACAGCTTCTCGATCGGAAAGTTGCTGCCGAAGAGGCAACGATCCGCACCGAACAGGGCGACGGTTTCCTTGACGATCGGCCCGATCACGTCGTCGCGGCAGGCGTGGACGAAGGTGCCGAGCCCGGAGAGCTTGACGTTGACATTGCGGCATTGCGAAAGCCGGGCCATACCGTCGCGCCAGAGCTGCCAGCCCACGGGCGACATGTCTTCCAGCATGCCGGCATGTTCGAGCACGAACACCGTGTCCGGGAACCCACGCGCAAGCTCCGCGCCATCGGCCATTTGGCTCGCAAAGATCTGCAGCTCGAACAGCAGGCCGTGATCGGAAAGGCGCGCCAGTCCGCGGCGCCAATCGGCGTCCTTCATGACATCGGGTCGCGGCGCAAAGCGGTATTGCGGATTTTCGTGCCAATGCAGTTGCTGGCGAATTCCGCGCGTCGCCGGCAAATCAGCCAGACGCTTCAGCAGCGAACCGGCGTCCGGATCGGCGAGGTCGGCATGCGCGACATTGGCATGAGGCCAGCCCGTCTCATCAGACACCGACTGCACCCAGCGCGCCTCGTCGTAGCTTTTCCCGGCCGGCCAGTTGGTCTGGATGTAGATCGATTTGACGATATCGCAGCCGGCCGTGTCGCTGCGGTATTCCGAGATCGGATAGTCGCGGCAGATCGGCTGATAGGGTCCGAAGATGCGCGGCACCTGCGGCCCCGAAAGCCAGGGCAGATCGTTCAGCCGCCAGATGTGATGGTGGGCATCGATGGTCGGAACAGATTTCATTCGCATTCGTTGAATTTTTCTAGGCTTTGGTCGCCGGGTCGGACGCCGGCGCTTCGCCGAAAATCTCCGCCGCGATCCGGTTGGTCTCGATTGCCGCCGGCACGCCGCAATACATCGCCACCAGCAGCAGCACATCCTGCACCTGCTCCTTGGTGCATCCGTTCGCCAGCGCGCCCTGGGCATGAACGCGAAATTCCGCCGGCTTGCCGCTCGCCGCGGTGATGCCCAGCATCACCAGGCTGCGAATGTCGCTGGACAGACCAGCGCGTTCCCAGACGTCGCCGTAGACATAGGCGTTGATGATGTTCTGCAGCGGCGCGCCGAATTCGCCGGCCGCTGCCATTCGTTTCTCGACGTCGGCGTCGCCGAACATCGCCTTGCGCCGGCGCAAGCCGCGCGCGTACATTTCGCTGGTGTCCACGTTTGGGCTCCCGGTGAACGATTTATACGGTCAAATATACAGGTTCGACTGGACAGGGATAGCTCATTTCGCTGCATTGTTGTTGCGGCGGCTCCATTTGTCCGTATAAAGTTTTGGACGGGTCCGAGAGAGAGATCCCGCCGATAAATACCGGGAGCACGCGATGAAACTGTCTTTGGGTGCCGTTGCCGCCGCGATCCTGCTCGGCCTTATGGGCTCGCCGGCCAACGCCGCGGACGATTATCCGTCGCGCCAGATCAAGATCATCGTGCCGTTCCCGGCCGGCGCCGGCCCGGACCAGGTCGCACGGCTGCTCGGCCAGCAGTTGCAGGATGTGCTGGGACAGACCGTCGTGATCGAGAACCGCAGTGGCGCGCTCGGCAGCATCGGTGCCCAGGAAGTCGCGCGCGCCCAGCCCGATGGCTACACGCTGCTGATGGGAACCAACACCACCCAGGCCAGCAATGTCGCGATGCTGAAGAACCTGCCCTACGATCCGGCCAAGGATTTTACGCCCGTCCTCCGGACGGTCACGACGGCGATGGTGCTGCTGGTCAATCCCAATTTCCCGGCAAAGGACCTGCCGCAGTTCATGGCCTACGCAAAAACCCATCCGAACATGACGGCGGGCTACGGCTCCGGCGCGTCGCAAATATCGAACGCGCAACTACAGAGCCGCGGCGGGATATCGATCGTCTCGGCGGCGTATCGCGGCGTGCCGCTGGCCGTCACCGACGTGATCGCCGGCGTGATCGATCTCGCCTTCGCGGACTTCTCGGTGGCGATCCCGCAGATGCAGGGCGGCACGCTGCGCGGCATCGGGGTGACGTCGCCGACGCGAAACGAGCTGACGCCGGACCTGCCGCCGCTCGCTGACGTGATGCCGGGCTTCGAGGCCACCATCTGGTACGGGCTGCTGGCGCCCGCCAATACGCCGGCGCCTGTTGTCAACAAGCTCTATGCCGCCAGCGAAAAAATCCTGTCCGCGCCGGCAACCCGCGAGAAGCTCGCAGGTCTCGGCATGATCGTGTCGACGATGCCGCCGGCCGAGTTCGGCAGCTTCGTCCAGAGCGAAATCATCCGTTGGACCGAAGCGGCCAAGGCCGCCGGCATCGAAGCGAAATAGATGTCGCGACAGACGCGCATCGGGGTAGCCGGGCTCGGCCTGATGGGAACGGCGCTGGCCGAACGCCTCGCCGGCGCAGGCTTCGGCGTGCTTGGTTTCGACATCGCGCCGGCCAAATGCGCGCAGTTCAGGGACGCCGGCGGAGAGGTTGCCGCGTCGGCGACCGATCTCGCCGGCCGATCGCGCGCGATCGTCATCGCAGTCTATGACGGCGCTCAGGTCGAGACTCTGCTCGGCGAGTTCGAACAAGGTCGCTCACGTCCCGCATTGATCTGCACGACGACCTGCGCGCCCGACGAGATCGTCCGGATTGCGGCGTGCGCGGCCAGCACCGGCTTTGCCTTCATCGAAGCGCCGATTTCGGGCACCAGCGCCGAAGTCAGGGACGGCGCAGCCACCGCACTGGTCGCAGGAGAGACCGAAGCGCTGAACACGCTGCTTGCCGTGCTCTGTCCGCGCCGTATCCGGGTCGACAGGATAGGCGATGCCAGCCGGACCAAGCTCGCGATCAATCTGATCCTGCAGAATAACCGGGCGGCGCTCGCCGAAGGCATTGTGTTTGCGGAGCGGCTGGGGCTGGATGGACGGGCTTTCCTGGCCGCGGCGCAGCAATCCGCGGCCTATTCGCGCGTGATGGACACCAAGGGTGAGAAAATGCTGAGCCGGGATTTTCGGCCGCAGTCGCATATCGCGCAAACCCTGAAGGACGCCGAATTGATCCTGCACGAGGCCCGGCAACGCGGTCTGCATCTCGCCATCACCGAAGCCCAGGCCGATCTGCTGCGTGCGGCCATCGCGCTCGAAGGACCGGAGCGCGACAGCGCCGCCGTCATCGAAGCGATCCGCCAGCGGCTTTCATCAGAGGTTGTCAGATGATAGCCGCCGCCATCGTCGGCCTCGGCCGCTGGGGCCGCAATATCGTGGAAGCCGCCAGCGGCCACGACCGGTTGAAGATCGTCCGTGCCGTCGAACCTGATGTCGAAGCGGCGCGGGAGTTCTGCAACCGGCATCACCTCGATCTTTCACCCACCCTCGATTCCATCCTGACAGATCCCGCGATCCAAGCGGTGCTGCTGGCGACGCCGCACTCGCTGCATCCGGCGCAGGTGATCGCCTGCGCCACAGCGAGCAAGCAGGTGTTCTGCGAAAAGCCGTTGGCGCTGCATCGCGCCGATGCCGCGCGGATGTTCGGCGCCTGCCGCAAGGCCGGTGTCCTGCTTGCGGTCGGACACAACCGGCGCTTCTGGCCCTCACTGCGCGCGTTGCGCGAGATCGTCGCCAGCGGCGAGCTCGGCACCCTGCTCCACGTCGAAGGCCATAACAGCAACGAGAACTCGCAAAGCATCACCGCGGGCTGGCGATTGTCGGAAGCCGAATCGCCGGGCGGCGGGCTGACCGGCGCCGGCCTTCATGTGCTGGACGCCTTTGTCAGCTTGCTCGGGCCGGTGCGACAGATCTCGGCCCAGCTACATTCCCGCGAACCGGGTCCGCCGCCGCTGGACTCCGCCATGCTGATGATGGATTTTGTCAACGGCGTCACCGGGACGCTGTCGACGATCCGGGCGACGCCGTTTTTCTGGCGGGTGCATGTGTTCGGAACCAAGGGGTCCGCCGAAGTGCTGGATGAAACGACCTTGATCAGGCGGGTGTCCGGCAGCAAGCCGATGCGACACACCCTTCCGACAACAGATGTGCTGCGCGCCGAACTCGACGCGTTCACCGATGCCGTCGAAGGCAGGCGGCCATATCCGGTGCCGGAAGCCGACGTGCTGGCGACGCTCGCGGCGTTCGAGGCCGCCCTCGCCTCGATGAAGTCGGGCCAGCCGGTGCGATGCGATGGCCAGTAAGAAGGAAGCTCGCAAGACCACGCGCTACCGCGACATCGCAGCCGAACTGCAGAAGGCGATCCGGCTCGGCAAGTATCCGGTCGGCGACCTGTTGCCGACCGAGACCGACTTGATGGCGCGCCATGCGGCGAGCCGGCAGACCGTGCGCGAGGCGCTGCGCATCATCACCGAGCAGGGCCTGATCGTGCGCCGCGCCGGCCTCGGCTCCGTGGTCATCGCCACTGAGCCGCCGGTGCTGTTCACCCACAGCGTCAAGTCGCTGACGGAATGGCTGCGCTATTCCAACGAGACCTATCGTCAGGTGGTGCGTTCGAGCGAGATCGTGGCCGACCGCAAGCTCGCAGCGTTACTGAAATGTGAACCCGGCAAGCACTGGTTCCTGATCGAGGCGGTCCGCCGCTCGGACGAATTTGCAGCCCCGCTCGGCTGGACCGAAATCTACGTGCTGCGGAAATTTGCCGGCGTCGTCGACCGCAAGGACCACGGCCGGACGCCGGTGCATGAGCAGATTGCCAAGATGTACGGCGAGACCATCGAATATGCCCAGCTCGAAGTGTTCGCGCGCGGCATGCCGGCAAAACTCGCCAAGCCGCTCCAGGTCAAGCCGGGATCGCCGGCGCTGACCATGGTGCGCCGCTATTACGGCAAGCGCGAGGAACTGTTCGAGGTCACGGTCACCACCCATCCCGAGGGCCGCTACACCTATACGATGGACATGCAACGGTCGCTGCGGCCGCGGGTGTAGCAAATCAGCGAGAGTTGAACGGGGCCGCATGGCTGATGCCACTGCCAGGCGCTAGGCGCGATCCGGCGAAGCTGATAATAATTGCAATCCTTACATCGAGTTAAAGATCGGGATCTGACGATGGATAACCGCAGTGACATCTGGCGTGGCGTCGACACCATCAAGCCGCGTTTCGTCGCCCTCGCCGACAGGGTCTGGGCGATGCCGGAGGTGTGTTACACCGAGGCGCGCTCGTCGGCCGAACATCTGGCCGAGCTGCGCCATCAGGGTTTCCGCATCACCGAGAAGGTCGCCGGCATTCCCACCGCCTTGATGGGCGAAGCGGGCGAAGGCGGCCCGGTCATCGCTTTCCTTGGCGAGTATGACGCGCTGCCGGGCCTCAGCCAGGAAGCCGGCGTGGCGGAACATCGCCCGATCGAAGCCGGCGGCCACGGCCACGGCTGCGGCCACAATCTGCTCGGCTCCGCGGCCTTGCTTGCTGCCACCGCCGTGAAGGACTGGCTTGCCGCCAACAAGGTGCCCGGCCGCGTGCGCTATTACGGCTGCCCCGCGGAAGAAGGCGGTGCCGCGAAAGCCTTCATGGTGCGCTCCGGAGCTTTCGAGGACGCCGACATCGCCATCACCTGGCATCCGTCGAGCTTCTGGGAAGTCGTGGTGACGCCGTCGCTCGCCAATACCCGCGCCGACTTCATCTTCACCGGCCGCACCTCGCATGCCGCAGCTTCGCCGCATCTCGGCCGCAGCGCGCTCGACGCGGTGGAACTGATGAGTGTCGGCGTCAACTATATGCGCGAGCACATGCCGAGCGACGCCCGCATTCATTATGCCGTGCTCGACACCGGCGGCATTGCGCCCAACGTGGTGCAGGCCCATGCCCGCGTGCGCTATTCGATCCGCGCCCGCGACCTTCCCGGCATGAACGAACTGGTGGCGCGCGTCCACAAGGTCGCGCAGGGCGCGGCGATGATGACCGAGACCAAGGTCGAGATGCGGATCATTTCCGCCGTCTCCAACATCCTGTTCAACACCCCGCTCGAGGAAGCGCTGCATGGCATCATGCAGGAACTCGGCCCGCCGCATTTCGACGAGGCCGACAAGGATTTCGCCGCCAAGATCCAGTCGACGCTATCAGACAAGGACATCGCCAGCGTCTATTACACGATCGGCATGGACCCCACCGACCGGCCGCTGGCCGATTTTTTGGTTCCAATGGATGCCAAGCGCAATCCGCAGATCGGTTCGACCGATGTCGGCGACGTCAGCTGGGTGGTGCCGACCGTGCAGGTCCACGCCCCGACGATCGCGATCGGCACCCCCTTGCACACCTGGCAGGTGGTGGCGCAGGGCAAGACCCCGGCCGCCCACAAGGCGATGGTGCAGGCCGCGAAGGCAATGGCCGGACTCGGCATCAAGGCGCTGACCGAGCCGACCTTGATCGCCGCCGCCAAGGCCGACCTGAAGAAGCGCACCGCCCGCACACCCTATGTCTGCCCGATGCCGGACAGTGTGGCGCCGCCATTGGACATGTCGCTGGGCTGATCTGGTCAGATAGCCCGGCGAACAAATTTTTTGCAGTCTGGAACGCGTTTGGCCCCGGGATACCCGTGGTTTGCCGAAGCCGTGTGCGCCGCAGCGTCCTTCTGCCCAAGCGATCACCAAAATCCACGCCCCACGATCTGGATTGTCGCAGGCCAGACGTTGACGTTCGAGGCATTTGGTGTGCCATCTATTGCCATCTGCCAAAGGCATACCCGGCGCACCCCCGCGGTGCGCCGTGACGAGACGCGAACCGGACGAGGGGAACCATGCTGGATAACGAACTGCGTACCATGATCGACGAGGTGAAGGACAGCCGCATGGATCGCCGCGGCTTCATTCAACGCATGATCGCCCTTGGCCTCACCGCCCCCATGGCCACTCAAATTCTCGCCATCGGCGGCGTCGCGATGGCCCAGACCTCCACGGCGTACCCGCCGACCAAGCGTGGCGGCGGCGGCCCGCTCAAACTGTTGTGGTGGCAGGGGCCGACCCTGCTCAATCCGCATTTTGCCACCGGCACCAAGGACCAGGACGCCTCGCGCATCTTCTACGAGCCGCTCGCAAGCTGGGATGTCGACGGCCATCTCAACCCGATCCTCGCCGCCGAAATTCCCTCGATCCAGAACGGCGGCCTGGCCGCCGACGCCAAATCGGTAACCTGGAAACTCAAGCCCGGCGTCAAATGGCACGATGGCAAGCCGTTCACCGCTGACGACGTGGTGTTCAACTGGGCCTACGCCACCGATCCCGCGACCGCCGCGGTGAGCACCGGCTCTTTCGGCGATGCCACGGTCGAGAAACTCGACGACCTCACCGTCCGCGTCCTGTTCAAGACCCCGACCCCGTTCTGGGCCAATGCCTTTGTCGGCGGCTACGGCTGCATCATCCCGAAACACCTGTTCGCGGACTATAAAGGCGCCAAATCCCGCGAGGCCCCGAACAATCTGAAACCGGTCGGTACCGGCCCCTACAAGTTCGTCGAGTTCAAGCCGGGCGACCTGATCCGCGGCGAGATCAATCCCGACTATCACATGGCCAACCGGCCCTACTTCGACACGATTGAACTGAAGGGCGGCGGCGATGCCGTCTCGGCGGCCCGCGCCATCATCCAGACCGGCGAATATGACTATGCCTGGAACATGCAGGTCGAGGACGAGGTCCTGCTGCGCCTCGAAAAGGGCGGCAAGGGCAAGACCATTTACGCGGTCGGCGGTGACATCGAGTTCATCGCCGTCAACTTCACCGATCCCTACACCGAGGTGGATGGCGAACGTTCCTCGATGAAGACCAAGCATCCGATCCTGTCCGATCCGAAGGTGCGCAAAGCACTGTCGCTGCTGGTCGACCGTGACGCCGTGCAGAAGGTGATTTACGGCCGCGCCGGCCGCACCACCGCCAACTATCTCAACGGGCCCGGACCGTTCGTTTCCAAGAATACCTCGTGGGAGTTCAGCATCGAGAAGGCGGGCAAGCTGCTCGACGAGGCCGGATGGAAACCGGGCGCCGACGGCATCCGCGAGAAGGACGGCAAGAAGCTGAAGCTGCTCTATCAGACCTCGACCAACGGCCCGCGGCAGAAGACCCAGGCCATCGTCAAGCAGGCCTGCCAGAAGGCCGGGATCGATGTGGAACTGAAATCGGTCGTCGCATCGGTGTTCTTCTCTTCCGACGTCGCCAATACCGATACCTACTCCAAGTTCTACGCCGACATCGAGATGTTCCAGATCCCGATGACGCAGCCCGATCCGGCCCTGCAGATGCGCCGCTATCATTCGCGCTACGTGGCCACCAAGGAGAACAAGTGGCAGGGCCAGAATTTTCCGCGCTGGGTCAACAAGGATTACGACGCGGCGGTCGATGCGGCGGAAAACGAAATCGACCCGGTCAAGCGCGCGGAACTCTACATCAAGTGCAACGACCTGATGTGGCAGGACAACGCCATGATTCCCGTGATGCACCGCATCAAGGTCGGCGCCTCCTCCAATTCGATGCGCCCGGTGATGAGCGGCTGGGCCAACGACCTCGACAACCTGCAGGACTGGTATCGGGAGGCGACGGGATAGCGTCGAAGGGCAAAGGGATTATTCCCTCATGGGCCAATATGTCCTGCGTCGCCTTCTGATCGCGATACCGAGTCTGCTCGGCATCTCGCTCGTTCTGTACACCGTGCTGGCGCTGGCGCCCGGCGATCCCTTTGGCGAACTGGCGACCAACCCGAACGTGCCGCCCGAAGTCGCCGCGGCGCTGCGGGCCAGCTTCGGCCTCGATGACCCGATCTATCTGCGCTACCTGCACTGGCTGGTGGCAATGGCGCACGGCGACTGGGGTTTTTCCTTTGTCAGCCGGATGAACGTCGACGCGCTGATCCTGCAACGGCTGCCGACCACGCTCTATGTGATCGGCTCGGCGCAACTGCTGGCCCTCTCCATTGCAATCCCGGTCGGCGTCTACGCCGCCACCAAGCCGTATTCGATCTTCGACCAGATCGCCAACACGCTCGCCTTCATCGGCTTTTCACTGCCGACCTTCTTCACCGGCCTGCTGTTCATCCTGGTGTTTTCGGTCAAGCTGGACTGGCTGCCCTTTGTCTATTCGACCGACGTCAAGGGAAGTGGCATCCACTGGGTGCTCGAACAGATCAAGCAGGCGATCATGCCGGTGATGGTGCTCGGCCTGTTCCAGGCGGCTTCCATGACCCGCTTCGTGCGCTCGGCGATGCTGGACGTAATCCGGCTCGACTACGTCACCACCGCCCGCGCCAAGGGGCTCGGTCAGGCCACAGTGATCGTCAAGCATGTGATGCGCAACGCCATGATTCCGGTCGTCACCCTGATCGCGCTGCAGATGCCGGCCGTGTTCGGCGGCGCCATCGTCACCGAACAGATTTTTCGCATTCCGGGCATCGGCTCGCTGCTGATTTCCTCCATCCTCTCCAATGACACGCCGGTCGTGATGGCCGTGACGTTCGTCTTTGCCTGCCTTGTCGTGCTCTTCAATCTCATCGCGGACGTCCTGTATGGTTGGCTTGACCCTCGCATCTCGCTCCGCTGAGCGACGCGGCTACTCGCCCTGGCGCGAGACCTGGCGGCGCTATCGCCGCCACAGGCTCGCCGTGGTCAGCGCGGTGCTGCTGCTGGTGCTGGCCGCGGCTGTTATCGTCGGCCCGTTCCTCTGGCGTATCCCGATCAACGAAATCGATTTCACCGCGCGGCTCGAAGGCCCCTCGCTCGCCCACCCCTTCGGCACCGACGATCTCGGCCAGGACATTCTCGCCCGCATGATCTATGGCGGGCGCATCTCGCTTGCGGTCGGGCTTGCCGCGATGGCGGTGTCTGTCATCGTCGGCACGCTGATCGGCGCACTCGCCGGCATGTCGCGCGGCGCGCTGGGCCATGGGCTGATGTGGCTCACCGACCTGTTTCTCTCGCTGCCGCAATTGCCGCTGCTGCTGCTCCTGATCTACCTGTTCCGCGACGGACTGAAGGCCGCGTTCGGCCCCGAGGGCGGCATCTTCATTCTGATCGTGCTTGTCATCGGCGGCCTGCGCTGGATGCCGGTCGCGCGCCTGGTGCGCGCCCAGTTCCTTTCGCTGCGCGAGAAGGAATTCGTCGAGGCCGCCCGCGCGCTCGGCGCCAGTCCGTTGCGGCAGATCGTCCGCCACATCCTGCCCAACGCGCTCGGACCCGTCATCATTGCCGGCACCATCGACGTCGCTGCGGCCATCATCGCGGAATCGACACTGTCGTTTCTCGGCCTCGGCTTTCCGCCGGATACGCCGACCTGGGGACGGTTGCTCTACGACGCCAAGGACTATCTCGACATCGCCGCACACTGGGCCATGTTCCCGGGCGGGGCGATCTTCATCGCCGTCGTCGCCATCAATTTCATCGGCGACGGGTTGCGCGATGCGCTCGATGCACGGCGGGTGATCTGAATGGCGCCGCTGCTCGAAATCAAGGGACTGAAGACCCACTTCTCCACCGACGACGGCATCCTGCAAGCCGTCGACGGTGTCGATCTCTCGATCAACAAGGGCGAGACGCTGTGCGTGGTCGGCGAATCCGGTTGCGGGAAAACCGTCACCGCGATGTCGATCCTCAAGCTGATCGCGATGCCGCCGGGCCGCATCGCTGCGGGCCAAATCATCTTCGAAGGCCGCGACCTCGTGCCGCTGACCAGCGATCAACTGGATGAAATCCGCGCCAAGGAAATCGGCTTCATCTTCCAGGAGCCAATGACCTCGCTCAACCCGGTGCTGACGATCGGCGAACAGATCGCCGAGAGCCTGCGCCGCCACGAGGCCGTGACGAGCAGGCAGGCAATCGCCCGCACCATCGAGATGCTGCAACTGGTGCAGATCCCGAATGCCGCGGGCCGCGTATATGACTACCCGCACCAATTCTCCGGCGGCATGCGCCAGCGCGTCATGATTGCGATGGCGCTGGCCTGCAAGCCCAAGCTCGTCATCGCGGACGAGCCGACCACCGCGCTCGACGTCACCATCCAGGCGCAAATCCTCGATCTCCTGCAGGACATGAAAGAGCGCTTCGGCATGGCGGTCATGCTGATCACCCATGCGATGGGCGTGGTGGCCGAGACCGCGCAGCGCGTGGTGGTGATGTATGCCGGAAAGGTCGTCGAGGAGGCCAGTGTCGACAGCTTGTTCGAAAGCCCGGGTCATCCCTACACGCAGGGCCTGATCCGCTCGATTCCCCGCATCGACCTCGCCGCCACCCACAAGACCCGGCTGGAGGCGATCGGCGGCTCGGTGCCGAGCCTGATCAATCCCGCCCCCGGCTGCCGCTTCGCCGCGCGCTGCCGCCATGTCATGAACATCTGTACCGAGGTGGAACCGTTGCTGCGCGAGATCGCGCCCGGTCACCGCATGGCCTGCCATCTCGGAGCCGTGCCATGAGCGAGCTTCCGATGAGCAAGCCTGAAACCAGCGAACCGCTGTTGCGTGTCACCGATCTCAAGAAGCATTTTGCCATCAAGGGCGGGCTGCTTTCGCGCGAGGTCGGACGCGTTCATGCCGTGGATGGCGTCTCGTTTGCGGTAAAGCGCGGCGAGACGCTCGGACTGGTCGGCGAATCCGGCTGCGGAAAATCCACCACCGCCCGCTGCGTGATGCGCCTGATCGAACCCAGCGAAGGCGAGATTATCTTTGACGGGCAGAATGTGCTGGGCCTCGACGGCGACGACCTGCGGGCGATGCGGCGCAACATCCAGATCGTATTCCAGGATCCGTTCGCCTCGCTCAATCCGCGCATGACCATCGGCGCGATCCTCGGCGAAGCCTTCATCATCCACAAGCTCGCCTCCTCGGCCAGCGAACGCGACGAGCGTGTCGCGAGCCTGCTGCTCAAGGTCGGGCTCAAGCCCGAGCACATGCGGCGCTATCCGCACGAATTTTCCGGCGGCCAACGCCAGCGCATCGTGATCGCGCGTGCGCTCGCGGTCGAGCCCAAATTCATCGTCTGCGACGAGCCGGTTTCGGCGCTCGACGTTTCGATCCAGGCGCAGGTGATCAATCTGCTGGAAGACCTGCAGGCCGAACTGAACCTCACATATTTATTCGTCGCCCACGACCTGTCCGTGGTCGAGCATATTTCCGACCGCGTCGCGGTGATGTATCTCGGCCGCATCGTCGAGCTTGCGCGCGCCAGCGATCTCTATCGCAACCCGCAGCATCCCTACACGCAGGCGCTACTCTCCGCCGTGCCGGTGCCGGACCCCAAGGTGAAGCGCAAGCGGATCCGTCTGCAGGGCGACGTACCGAGCCCGATGAACCCGCCGAAGGGCTGCCATTTCCACACCCGCTGCCCGATCGCCGAACCGCGGTGCCGCGAAACCTCACCGGAACTGAAGCAGGGCAGCGACGGACATTTCGTGGCGTGCCATCTGGCGTGAGGCGTGCGCGCCGCCTCACGCATGCGACGAGATAGTCACTTGCCCCAGCGCAACACCACCGGATCGAGCTGGCGCGCAATTTCGATCAGCCCTGCGCGCGTCTTCGGATGAAGTTTTTGCAGGGGATGGCGGACCATTTCCGATCCGATCACGCCGCCCTCCTGCATCAGGGCTTTACAGGCCTGCAGGCCGCATTGCCGGTTCTCGTAATTGATCAGCGGCAACCAGCGCGCATAGGCGGCCATTGCCTCGTCCCGGCGGCCGGCGAAGTACGGATCCATGATCTGCCTGATGCCATCGGGATAACCGCCGCCGGTCATCGCGCCGGTCGCCCCCGCCTCGAGGTCGGCCATCAGCGTAATCGCTTCCTCGCCATCCCAGGGACCTTCGATGGCGGTGCCGCCGGCGGCAATCAGATCGCGCAACTTGGCCGCCGCCATCGGCACCTCGACCTTGAAGTAGCTGATATTCCCGATTTCCCTTGCCATCCGCGCCAGGAACGCGACCGAGAGCGGCGTACCGGCCACCGGTGCATCCTGGATCATGATCGGAATTGAAATCGCGTCCGACACACGCTTGTAGAATTCGTAGATCGCGGGCTCGCCGACCCGGAAGGTCCACCGTGATAGGGCGGCATCACCATCACCATCGCCGCGCCGAGATCCTGCGCCCGCCGCGAGCGCTCGGCACAGATCTGCGAGCCGAAATGCGTGGTGGTGACGATGACCGGCACGCGCCCCGCCACATGGTCGAGCACGGCCACCATCACCTGATCGCGCTCGTCGTCGGTGAGGACGAATTGCTCGGAGAAATTGGCCAGGATGCAGAGGCCGTGAGAGCCCGCATCGATCATGAAATCGATACAGCGGCGCTGCCCTTCGAGGTCGAGTTCACCGGACTCGCCGAAGATGGTCGGAGCGACCGGGAAGACGCCCCGGTACGGCCGTTTGAACGTCGGACTCATGCTGCGTATCCTCTACACTACCCTGTTTTTCCGAAGCACCGCGATCGCGGCGGCGTCATAGCCGAGCTCAGCCAGCACCATATCGGTGTGCTCGCCGAGCGTCGGCGGCCGCGTCACGATCGCGCCGGGGGTTTCCGACAGCCGCACCGCGGCGCGCGCCGTCGGCGCGGGTTTCGGCAGACCGGGATAATCGACGTCCTGCAGGAACCCGGCGGCGCGAATATGCGGATGGTCCAGCGCCTCCTGCGGGCTCAGGACGGGACCTGCCGGAATCATCGCTTGGCCCAACGTATCGAGCGCCTCCTGCGAGGTACGCTCGGCGCACCAGCGCGCCATCCGCTCGCTGATGACAGGACCGTTCTCGCCGCGCTTGAGATCGTCGGCAAAGCGCGGATCCTGCAGCCAGTGGTCCTCGCCCATCAATTTGGCCCAGCGGATAAACAGCGGATGGCCCGTCACCTGACACAGCACCCAGCCGTCTTTGGTGCGATAGATATCGACCGGCGCCGCGGTCTGGCCGAGATTGCCGGTCGGCACGCGATTGGGCGCGATCACGGCCTGTTCGATCAGCCCCGCGTTGGTGAAGGACAGCGCGGTCGCCAGCAGCGCGCCCTCGACGATCTGGCCGCGTCCGGACTTCGCCTTCTCCATCAGCGCCGCCAGCGTGCCGAACGCGCAATGCAGCGCCGTTCCGAAATCGACCCAGTTGACGGCGGCGCGGTACGGCGGATCGCCCATGCCGGTCATATAGACCGCCCCCGACATCACCTGCCCGACGCCGTCGAAGCCGACGCGGTCGGACCACGGCCCCGGTCCGCCGAACGCGGTCGCCGTGGTCAAAATGATGTCCGGCTTGATCGCCTTCAACGACGCGTAATCGAGCTTCATGGCCTGGAGCGTTTGCGGTGGCAGATTGGCGACGACGACATCGGCGGTGGCGACCAGCCGGCGCATCACCTCCTGGCCCTCGGACTTCATCGGATTGAGCGTGATGCACTTCTTGTTGCGGTTGATCTGCAGAAACAGCGCGCCCTCGCCGCCTTCACCGACCGGTGCGACGAAGCGATCCTCGCTGCCATCGAGCTTTTCCACGCGAATGACTTCGGCACCGAACTCGGCCAGCAGGGTCGCGCAATACGGCCCCGCGATATAGCGCCCGAAATCCAGGACGCGCACGCCCTCCAGAACTCCCCCCATCAACCTATTCCCTTTGCTTTCGTTTGGCCGAAGCGTTCTCTAATTGCGGGCAGCGAGTCAACTGTTCTGGCTTCCTCGTCTGGCCGCCTCGATCGCGTGCCAGATGCGGGAGGGCGTTGCCGGCATATCGAGCTGCGTGACGCCCAACGGCGCCAGTGCGTTCATCACCGCGTTCATGATGGTGGCGGGTGCTGCGATGGCGCCGGCCTGACCGCTGCCCTTTACGCCCAGCCGGTTGGCGCGGCTCGGAAAGTCCGGCGTCAGGCTACCCTCGAACGCGGGAATATCAGCGGCGCGCGGCAGCGCGTAATCCATCAACGATCCCGAAAGGATCTGGCCGGTCTTGACGTCGTACAGCGCCTGCTCGAACAGCGCCTGTCCGATGCCCTGCACCACGCCGCCATGCACCTGTCCCAGCGTCAGGCGCGGATCGAGCAGGCGGCCGTAATCATCGAAGATCACGTACCGCTCGAGCTTCACCTCGCCGGTCGCGGGATCGATCTCGACTTCGGCGACATGGCAGCCGTTGGGAAAGGTGTAACGGTCGCAGAGGTGGGTTGCACGATGCGTCAGGCCGGGCGCGACATCGTCACCGGGCGATTGATATGAAGCGTGCGCCACTTCATCGAGGCTGATCTCTTGCCCGGTCGCGGCCACGCGCAAGGTGCCAGCTTCGTAACTGACGGCATCGACATTGGTTTGCAGCAGCCGCGCCGCCAGCCGCCGCGCATTTTCGATCAGGCCTTCGGCCGCCATCAGCAGCGCGGTCCCGCCCTGGTGCATCGAGCGCGCGCCGCCATGTCCACCGCCGCTGTCGAGATCGTCGGTATCGCCCTGCCGAAATCGAAATCGCTCCAGCGGCAACCCCAACGCATCGGCGGCGATCTGGGCATAGGTGGTTTCATGGCCCTGGCCATTCGAATGCGTGCCGACTTTGATATCGATCAGGCCATCCTCACCAAAGCCGGCTTCCGCCACTTCATTGGGTTGACCACGCGCGGTTTCAAGGAAGCAGGCATAGCCGAGACCACGCAGGCGGCCTCGCGCGCGCGAGCTTTTTTGGCGCGTCTTGAATCCTTCCATTGCTGCAACCGCATGATCGATCGCGTGCGCAAAGCTGCCCTGCTCGAGCGTAAGCCCCATTGCACTGGAATAGGGAAACCGCCTGACGATGTTCTTGCGCCGCAGTTTTAGCGCATCGATCCCGAGCCGTGCTGCGGATATATCGATCAGGCGCTCGATCAGATAGTTCGCCTCGGGCTTGCCGGCCCCGCGATAGGCGTCGACCGGCGTGGTGTTGGTGAACACGCCCTGCGCCTGAAATGCGATCAGCGGAATGGCGTAGACGCCGCCCATCGCGCTCGCCATCGCCATGGTCGGTACGACCGGCGCCACCGTCGAGACATAGGCGCCGAGATTGGCGAGGACCTTGGTTTCGAGCGCGAGGAAGCGGCCGTTGCGATCGAGCGCGAGGCGCGCCCGGATGAAGCTGTCGCGGCCATGCACCGAGGCCACGAAATCTTCGCCGCGGTCCCCGATCCACGTAACCGGACGGCCGAGGCGCCGGGCTGCGTACAGCACCAGCACCCATTCCGGATAGAGCACGTTCTTCATCCCGAAGCCGCCGCCGACGTCGGGAATACTGACACGAAGTTTTTCACGGGGGATGCGGAAGACCTGGTCGGCGAGCAGGTCGCGGATCGTATGCGCGCCAGCGGCCGATGCGGTCAAGTGTAGATGGCCACTCGCCGCGTCGAACTCGCCGAGCGCACCGCGTGTTTCCAGCGGTGCTGCGACCACGCGGTTGTTGACCAGTTCGCATTCCACGACATGCGCCGCACCGGCGATCGCGGCTTCCACCGGACCGATGTCGCCGCGGTTGAACTGGAACGCGATGTTGTCCCTGGCTTCCGGCCAGATCAACGCAGCTCCCGGCATCACGGCATCCGTGATCGTGACGACTGAAGCCAGCGGCTCGTAGTCGGCAACTACTGCTTCCGCCGCATCGCGCGCGTTTTCGGCGCTGTCCGCGACCACGAAGGCGATGGGTTCGCCGACATAGCGCACGACGTCACGCGCCAGCGCATGACAGGGCGGCACCACGAGCGGCGACGTCATCGGAATATGGGTCACCGCGCACGGCAGCGGGCCGAGTTGATCGGACGCCAGATCGGCGCCGGTGAGCACGGCTACGACGCCGGGCATCCGGCGCGCCGCGTCGACGTCAAGGCTGCGGATGCGTGCATGCGCATGCGGCGAGCGAGCGACAACGCCATGGAGCGCGTTCGGCGCGACCAGATCGGCGACGTAACACCCGCGCCCCCTTACGAAACGCGCGTCTTCCAGACGATTGATGCTGCGCCCCAGCAGTGGCTCGGTCATGTCAGGCTGTATGGAACTGGATGGCTGCCATGGCAATAGCAGCATCGAATGGCTCGATAACCCGGTTTAGTATAGCCTGCCTTCAGAGCCGGGACCGCATCCATGCATCAGACCTTCGATCGTGCCGCCGAGGACCTCGGCAACGCCATCCATCTCGAACACGTCAACGTCACGGTCCCCGATCAGCGTCTGGCAACATTGTTCTACATCGCGGGACTTGGGCTCACCCGCGATCCCTATCTGATGGTGTCCGACACCAACATGTGGGTCAATGTCGGCAAGAGCCAGTTTCACCTGCCTCAAGGCAAGGCGCAGGTGCTGCGCGGCCATACCGCGCTGGTGATAGAAGGCCGCGCGGCGCTGCTCGAACGGCTGGCGTCCGTCGCCAGGAAACTCGAAGGCACGGCGTTCGCCTTCGCCGAGCATAACGACTACGTCGAGGCGATCTGCCCGTGGGGCAATCGCCTGCGCTGCTACGAGCCGGATGCGAACCGTTTCGGACGCATCACGCTTGGCATTCCCTACGTCGAGTTCGACGTGCCGGTCGGAACCGCGCCGGCGATCTGCGCCTTCTATCCCGAGATTATGGGCATGCCGGCGAAGCTGCAGAATGGCGATGCGACCGTTGCTGTCGTGAACACCGGACGCGGCCAGCAGCTCCGGTTCCGCGAAACCGACCGGCCGCAGGGCGAATATGACGGCCACCATGTCCAGATCTACATCGCCAATTTTTCCGGACCGCACCGGCGGCTGGCGGAACGCAACCTGATCTACAGTGAGGACAACCCCTACCAGTACCGGTTTCGCGACCTCGTCGATCTCGCCAGCGGCAAGCACCTGTTCACGGTCGAGCACGAGGTCCGCAGCGCCACCCATCCGATGTTCATGCGGCCGATGGTCAACCGCAATCCGGCGCAGAACAACCGGAACTACGCCTTCGGCCACGACCAGTGGCTGTGGGCAATGGGGCCGGACGAATACGACCGCCGCTAGCGTCCGGCGTCCCGTTAACGGGGTCTTGACTGTTATTCGGGCCTATTTGATGCTGCAGCGCACGATAACGTCAGGGTGAGCGGAATTGCGAGACAGCAAATGGGATGAGCGGTTCATGCTTCTGGCCCACCAGTTGGCGGAATGGAGCATCGAGAAGGGACGGCGCGTCGGCGCCGTCATCGTCGGACCCGACAACGAGATTCGCTCCACCGGCTTCAACGGCCTGCCGCGCGGCGTCAACGATGCGGTGGAGGAACGTCACTCCCGCATCACCGGCGCGAAATACATCTGGAGCTGCCACGCCGAGCAGAACGCCATCTTCAACGCGGCCCGCATCGGCATCGCGCTGAAGGGCTGCGCGATCTACGTGCCCTGGTTTCCCTGCGTCGAATGCACCAAGGCGATCATTCAATCGGGAATCTCCGAGGTCATAGGCTACGAACTCGACCGTCCCAATTCCAATTGGGCCCAGGATTTCGCCATCGCCAGCACGATGCTGAAGGAAGCCAATGTCGTCGTCCGGTTCATTCCGAGACTCGCGGAGCTGCCGGACGTATCCGAAGACAATACCTGATCCGGGCGAGCTCCGTTATCTGGTGCCATAGGCGCGGTCGCCGGCGTCGCCGAGGCCCGGCACGATAAAAGCGTTCTTGTCGAGACCCTCGTCGATCGCAGCCAGCCAGACCGGAACATCCGGATGAATGCCGCGCATGCGCTCGATCCCTTCCGGAGAGGCGATCAGGCTGACGACCCGGATGTCATTGGCGCCCCGCTCCTTGAGCCGGTCGACCGCCGCGACCGACAGGTTCGCCGTCGCCAGCACGGGAGAGACCACGATCACCAGCCGTTCGTGCAGATCGCTCGGGGCCTTGAAGAAATATTCCACCGCCGTAAACGTCTCCGGCTCGCGATAGAGCCCGATATGGGCGACGCGTGCGGTCGGCACCAGGTCGAGCATGCCGTCGGCAAAGGTGACGCCGGCGCGCAGCACCGGCGCGAACACCAGCTTTTTGCCCGATATCTCCGGCGATTTCATCTTCGCCAGTGGCGTCTCGATCTCGACATCGGCGAGCGGCAGATCGCGCGTCACCTCGTAGCACAACAGCATTCCGATCTCCTTGAGGAGTTCGCGGAACGATTTTGTCGAGGTATCCTTGCTGCGCAACAGTGTCAGCTTGTGCTGCACCAGCGGGTGGCTAACGACCGTGACGCCTTCCATGGCAAAATCCTTGCTCTAAAATACCGTGCCGTCGCTGATGATTTTCACCGGAGGCGACGCGTCGGCGCGGCGCTCGCGCGCCAGCCGCCGTCCCGCCGCCCAGGTGCCGCCTTCCAGAATTTTTGCCAGCGGTAGTGCGCGTGCATCAAGCCCGAGACGCTGTCGCACACCGTCGGCGACGCGATCGAGCAACGCCACCGTCAGCGCCCGCCATTCCACGACAAGCGATGAAGCTACATCGTGCTCCCGGGACGCGTCGTCCGGATCGCGGAATGTCAGCACATCGTGATCGACGAACAGCCCGCCGTTGCGATATTCGGCAAGGCCCGTCAGCCCGTCGATATCGGTCACCTCGATGCCGGCCCGCTGCAGCGGTTCGATCAGCGAATAGGAAAGCCACTGCGAGAGCTTGTGCAGCGGCATCAGATAGCTGGTCGCGTCGCCGGTCGTCAGCATCGGATGCTTCCAGCAATCGCCGAGCGCGATGCCGCCGAGCGTCAGCCGCGACGGCCAGATTGGACCGAGTTCTTTCAACAGCCCCCACAAGATCGCCGGCGCCGGAAGCCTGCGATCGACGGCCAACGTTGCCAGCCAGTCGAACAGGCCGCCGGGCCGCGGCGTATCAAGGCTTGCGAACACACCCGGCTTCGCGGCCACCAGCCTGCCGAGGCTGCGCAACAGATTTACACGACCGTCGACGCCAACCAGCTGATTGTCGGCCGAGACCTGCATGCCGCGTTCGAGGTCGGCAACGGAGAAATTCGCTAATACCTCGGCATCGGCGCGAAGCGGATGTTGCGGATCGGACGAGAACGCGCCGCTGGTGAACATCGCAAGGCTTGCCAGTCCCAATCCTTCCGACCGACCGATCGCCGATCCGGTGACGGGATCGCGGTAGCGCCACGACGGGCCGGCGCCGGCATCGAGGAAGACGCTGACCATGGCAAGATCGAATTCGGCACGCCCCCGCGCCGCCGGGTCGGGCCATGCGATCCGGTCGGCCAGCGCAACCCAGCGGTCGACACCATTCAATGCAAAATGCCGCCAGCGCGAATGAAACGGGATCGCCAGTGTGGGGTAGGCCTTGCGCGTGGTTTCCACCACCAGCTCGGCGACAGAGTCCATGCGATCGAGGTGGATGCGAAAATTCGGCAAGCCGTCGTCGAGGCCGATCGCCAGCAGCCGATGGGCGCGCTGGCGAACGGCTGCGGCATTCAGCAACGACAACGCCGCCGCCGTTTCGGGGTTTTCGACGGACACGGCCGCGCTCAATATTTGTCGAGCGAGCGGCCGACAAAATCCCGCTGGGTCGGTTCATCCGGCGAATAGTAGCCGGCGGCCTTCTTCGCCACGATTTCGACCTGGGCATCCGCCGGCACCAGATCGTCGGGGATCGGTACGCGTTCGACGATATCGATGCCCTGGCTGGTCAGCGCATCATGCTTCATGTCGCTCATGGAAACGAAACGGTCGATCCGTTTCAGGCCGAGCCAGTGCACGACATCAGGCATCAATTGCTGGAATCTTGCATCCTGCACGCCTGCGACGCATTCGGTGCGCTCGAAATACTGGGCCGCGGCGTCGCCGCCTTCCTGTCGCTTGCGCGCGTTGTAGACCAGGAATTTGGTGACTTCGCCGAGCGCGCGGCCTTCCTTGCGGTTGTAGATGATGATGCCGAGTCCGCCGGTCTGTCCGGCGCGCACGCATTCCTCGATGCCGTGCAGCAGATACGGACGGCAGGTGCAGATATCCGAACCGAACACGTCCGAGCCGTTGCATTCGTCATGCACGCGGCAGGTGATCTGGGTGCGATGATCCGGCAGCTTGGTGACATCGCCGAACAGATAGCATGTGGTGCCGCCGATCGGTGGCAGGAACACGTGAAGGTCGGGCCGGGTCACCAGTTCGGGAAACATGCCGGCGGTCTGCTCGAACAACTGCCGGCGCAGGTTGTTTTCGGTGGTGCCGAACCGCGCGGCAAGTCCCGGCAGATACCACACCGGGTCGATCGCGATCTTGACGACGGAGACGCTGCCGCTCTCGTGAACGACTTCGCCGTCGCGCTTGAGCCGGCCCGCCGTGATCGCGGCCTGCAGTTCCGGCAGATCGAGGCGCGCGCGCGTAACCGCAATGCTCGGGCGGATATCGGTGCCCTCGGCGATTTGCTTGGAAAATTCTTCCGCGGCGAGATGTCCCCACGGATCGAGCGAGACGATCTTGTCCGGATCGGTCCATTGCGGGAACGGCCCGATCACCGCCGCCGGCTGGGTATTGGTCAGGTCGGGACGGCGGATCGGATCGAGCGCGCCCGACGACACCGCCAGCGCCCGATAGATCGAATAGGAGCCGCTGTGGGTGCCGATCACGTTGCGGTCCTGCGGACGTGAAACCGTGCCGATGACCGGCCCGCGCTCGCGCGCCGTCGCCGCACCCCAGTGGATCGGAAACTCAACCTTCGCGCCCGGCGCCGGGTGGGAAGTAATCCGGATATGGTCAGTCCGATTGGAGCGAGTCATCGTCACACACCAAAAGCTGCCGACTGTCCGCCGAGCGGAGGGGCCGGCCGCAACAATCGAAGGATTCTCCAATATGGAGCAATAGCCGCAGAATACAACGGGCGTTTGGCGGTGGCGCTGGCTGGCGACGCAGTGCCGATCGCACCGGTCTCCTGCAGAATTCCCTGCTAACAGGGAATTTTACAGGGAAATTCGAGATTTAGGCATGTCGGGGAAACGTTAGCAAAACTGCGCTGCAGGCACTTTTGGGGGTCCCTGACTAGGACAATTTGTGCGCAAGCAAGCAAGCCTTCATCTGCAACGGGGAACTGGGTTGGCAAAAAGTCGCCAGGAGCCTTGCTAACCTTGTATCGGAGGTTCTCCGTCCAAACCTTAAAGACCCACCAGCGATCGCCGCAAGACCACCTGGCACTCCCCCGGTCGCAGGGTCCCTGTTAAAGATCAGCGATAGCCCCAGTCCCAAGTGTGAAGAGCCGCGGCAACTTTGGCAGGTCGAGCGCCACTATCTGTCGACAGCTTACCATCAGTCCTTGGGCTGTGTCAGCTCGCCGGCGATAGGGCATATTTTATCGACTGAAGTTATTGGGAACGGACCCAAGCTTGGGATCTACAAAAGACTCCCATCACGCAACCAGTTACTGACAGTGAGTTTTTACCTGTGACTACAAGGCGTCCGGAATAACTCTTTCCGTCTCTCGGGTTGTAAAGCTGGCCTGCAAAACCATCTGCCGTCGGGGTTGGGGCCTGAAGTATCATCAAGCCTTCCAGCGGTCGTGTTCTTAATCTCAGATCCGGGTTGTTTGCATCGACGGCACCTTTTGTGGCGTTGACGATAGATCCACAATAACCGCGGCTACAGCGACTGATACGAACGGTCGAGCCCTGATCCTGCGTCAACCAGATACCCGACAGATCACCGTCCGTTTGAGCGTTCGCGTTGCCAGATGTCGCAATTCCGATAGCCAGTGCCAAACACACTGCCGTTATGCTCGAGACAAGTCCCATGTGGTCTACTCCTTTCTCTTCCACGAGTTCGAGCGCCGACGTGCGGGCGGGCCGGGGTCGACGTTGTAGGCGCGCTGACGGGCGTTGATGGTACCGGCGTCCATTCCAAATGGACGTTTACGGTCGAGAGGACGAAATTTGTTGGATGACGACGACCTTCCCTTTAGCGCGACCGGTCTCAACGTAAGCGAGGGCCTCGGCGACTTTGGCGAAGGGATAGGTTTTGTCGATGATGACCCGAAGGTGGCCTTGTTCGATCAGGTCCGCGAGCAGAGCCAGATCGCTCCCGCTCGGATGCATGAACAGGAATCTGTAGCCGACGCCCGCGCGCCGCGCGCGCTGCCTGACGCCGTAGCTGATGGCCCAGAAGGCTACGGCCAGAATCCTGCGACCGCCGAGATCCTTCCGCGCGGTCTGCGGCTCCGGAACGGCGGCGACCGACACGATCCTGGTCCCGGGCTTCATGATCTTGAACATCCGGTCCAAGGTCTCGCCCCCGATCAGGTCAAAGCCCGCGTCAAAATCCTTTCCGAACCTGGAGAGATCGTCGCTTGTGTAGTCGATCACCTCATCAGCCCCGAGCGAGCGCACCAAGGCCTCTCCCCGCTTCGAAGCGGTCGTCGTAACATGGGCGCCCAGCCATTTGGCGATCTGGATCGCGAACGTGCCGACGCCACCGGCACCGCCCGAAATGAAGACCCTCTGCCCCGACTTCACGCCGAGTTCGCCCCTCAAGGCCTGGAGCGCGGTCAGCGCCGCAAGGGGCACGCCCGCCGCTTCCTCGAAATCCATATTTGAGGGCATATGGGCGGCGCAGTCTTCACCGACAGCTGCCTGTTCCGCGAAGGCGCCCAGCCGATCCTTCTCGGTCCGGGCGAACACCCGATCGCCGGCGGAGAACCGTGTGACCTCATCGCCGACAGCGAGCACCTCGCCTGCGAACTCATTGCCGAGCACCTGGGGAAGCTTCAGCCGATAGATGGGCCGCAGCTTTCCTTGCCGAAAACCGATGTCCACCGGATTCAGACCCGCCGCGCGCACGTTGACGAGGATGTCCCGCGGCCGAAGCTTTGGTTCTGGGAACTCCATCAACGCCGAGCCTTCCGGGCCGCCGTATCGCGTGAGGACGTATGCAAGCATTCGTTTTTTGCTCCTGGACTGTCTCGTCGATAACATTCAAGTTAGGTTGAGGGTCAAGCGGCATTGGAGAAATCATGCAAATCGGAATACTGGCCAAGCGCACCGGGCTCACTGCGTCCCGGATTCGCTTCTACGAAGCCCAAGGCCTGATCAGCGTCGGCCGGCGGGCCAACGGCTATCGGATCTATTCGCCCGCTGCGCTCATGGCGCTGAACATCATTACCAGTGCCCAGGATGCCGGCTTCACCCTCGAAGAAATTCGCCGCCTCATGCCCGGTGACCTGTCCGGCGGCTACGATGGGGCTTTGCTCGGCGCCCTGCGGAAGAAGGTCGACGACATCAGCGCGATGGAAAAGCGCCTGGCGCGGGCGCGATTGCAGATCGAGGCCTTGATCGCCGATGTTGAGGACAGGCCTGAGGGGTTGACCTGTGAAGCGAACATCGACCGCGTTCTGAAGCAGTTCAAGGGCCCGCAGCGGACGCACGCCTTGGACAGGTGACGGATTGCGTTCGTCGACCGGCATGGCCGGCGCCACGAATGTCGATCGCACGTTCTCCGATTTGGCCGATTTTCGCCAATACCGCTTGACCCTCAACCACACTTAAAGGTTAGGGCTGTGGCGATCAGTGTTCGCACCGCTGGCTGCGCGGCGGGGCGAACAAGCCAGGGGACGAACATGTCTAAGACAGTTGTGGTGACCGGCGCGTCGACCGGTATCGGCTTTGCGACCAGCGTGGCCCTTGCCAAGGCGGGTTACGACGTCTTCGCCGGGGTGCGCTCAGAGGCCGCGGGCGAGCCGCTGCGCAAGGCCGCGGCCTCGACGCGGGGCAAGATCACCCCCATCATCCTGGAGGTCACCGATGCGGCCTCCGTCGCCGCCGCCGCCGGGCAGGTGAAGACGGCGCTCTGCGGCGAACCGCTGTTCGGCCTGGTCAACAACGCCGGCATCGGCCTCGGCGGACCCTTGCTCTATCAGCCGATCAACGCAATCCAGCAGGTGTTCGATGTCAATGTCATCGGTCTGCTGCGCGTGACCCAGGCCTTCGCCCCGCTGCTGGCGGCGACGCCGACCAGCCGGACGCGGCCCGGCCGGGTGATCAACATGAGCTCGATGGCCGGCAAGCTCGGCGCGCCCTTCGTCGGCGCCTACGTCGGCTCCAAACACGCGGTGGAGGGGCTGTCGGAGTCGCTGCGGCGCGAGCTGATGGTGTTCGGAATCGACGTGATCATCATCGGCCCGGGGGCGGTGGTCACCGCCATCTGGGACAAGGCTGAAGCCACCGATATCGGCTATCTCGCGGGCACCGTCTACGCGGGGCCGGCGAAACGGGTCAACGATTATTTCATCAAGAGCGGCCGTCAAGGACTGAAGCCCGAACGGCTGGGCGCCGTGGTGCTCATGGCGCTGACCGTCGACAAGCCGAAGACCCGCTACGCCGTGGTCAAGAACGCCCTGTTCAACTGGACCCTGCCGCGGCTGCTGCCCAAGCGGGCGGTGGACCGCATCTTCGCCAGGAAGCTGGGTCTGACGTCTCAGCCATAATCGGTATGTATGGCAAGGGGATCCGGACCGAACCATGCACCGGTGCTGCGCCTAACGACATGATCGACCGTGAAACTTAGTCGCCGCTGCATGCCATGAGTTCGATGATGTCGACGTGATCGTTGTCGAATAGCGACCCTACCCCGAGGTCACCGCCCTCCGGGGAGCGTGATCACGTCCACTTCAATCCAATGCTGCGAACTTCGCAGCAATTCGGTGCGCCAGTGCGAGTAGCTGACGGTCAGTACCGGGAGGTGTGATCAACGAAAGTCCATGTGGTGCATGGGACGTGCGCAAGAACGGAAGCGTCACCTGAGGACATCCACCAAGTCCCGCCACACAAAGAAGACGCATCGCATGCCGCCGATAGGCCTCAAGCGTTTCCACGGAAGCGGACCGCAGCGGGGCTGCACCGGGAACGGTGGGAATCACAATCACGTGTGTCCGCCGCCAGGTTCGCTCCAGTTGGCGGCGAATATCGTCGCGCAGAGCCGCTGCGGCCGAGACCTGCTCAGCGGTCACGCTTCGAGCGGCTTTCATCCTCTCCGCAATACCGGGCCCGAGCGCGGGTGTTGCGGCCTCCAGCCAGTCCTTCAGCTGCGCCCAGACCTCCGCCAGTTGCAATGTCCGGAACGTCTCGAACCAGAGGTCGAGCCCCTGTTCGCTCACCTCTCCGTCCTCAAGCCGGATGCTTGGGGACACGAGACCGGCAATCTGAACGCGGTGCGACGGGTCACACGCTTCCGGAATACTCCAGGCCTCGAGATCCCAGTGGATTACCGATGATTCAAGACCGAGTTGGTCCGGCGGCAACAACACGTCTCCCACTCGTTCAAGTATCCCAGGCTTGCGAGCGCACCATCCGACTACGTCGAAGGAGGGCGCAAGTGCGCAGACCCCAGTGGTCGACACTACGCCATGGGTGGGGCGAAAGCCGAACAGACCGCAGAAACTCGCGGGAGCACGGATGGAGCCGGCCGTATCCGTTCCTAGCGCAAAGTCGCAGAGCCCTGCGGCGACAGCCGCTGCCGACCCGCAGGATGAGCCTCCGGTCAGGCGATCGGGCGCAGCGCTATTGAGCGGGGCGCCATAGTGGTGATTTACACCGCTGAGACTGAAGGCCAGCTCGTCCGAGATGGTCTTACCCACCACGTGCGCACCGCGAGAGAGCACACGCTCGACGGCCCAGGCATGCGCTGTTGCCGGCGGATGGGTTCGCGCCCAGACAGGATTGCCGAAGCCCGTTGTCGCTCCCGCAATATCGAAGACGTCTTTGACGCCACAGGTGAAACCATCCAGCGGTCCTGAGCCCGTGGGATCGATATGAAGACGCGCTCCTGGCATGAAAGCGCCGACGGGATCATCCCTACGAGGAAGGGGTGGCGTGATAGGAGACATCATCAATCCTGCAGAAGGCTAACAACTCGATGCGCCGCGCGTTGCGCTTGTTTTGGGCCGATCAGATCCGGAAGCTCCCGGACCTCTGGAAGCGAGAGCTCGGTGACCGGCGCTCACACGTCCGGCGCCAAGGCTTGCATCATGGCCTTGTCGTCCAGTTCTCCTTGCCAACGCGACACGACCAGCGTTGCGAGCGCATTGCCGATGGTATTAGTTACCGCGCGAGCCTCGTTCATGAATCGGTCGACCCCAAGAAGTAGCGCAAGCCCGGCGACAGGAAGCGTGTGAGTCGTGGCCAGCGTGGCTGCAAGGGCGATGAAAGCGGCTCCAGCCACACCGGCGGAACCCTTGGATGTCACAAGCATGACGGCAAGCAGGGCGATCTGATCTGTTAGCGACAGAGTGGTGTTCGTCGCTTGCGATATGAACAACGCCGCGAGGCTCAGATAGATCGCACTTCCGTCCGGGTTGAAGGTTATGCCCGCAGGCATCACCAGCCCGACGATAGGCCTGGGACATCCCGCGCGCTCCAGCTTCTCCATGAGTTGCGGGAGCACGCTCTCAGATGAACAGGTGCCAAGAACGATGGCGATTTCGGCACGGATATAGCGCAGGAATTTCAGCATCGGCACACGGGCAATGCGCGCCACAGCTCCTAGTACAAACACAATGAAGAACGCTGACGTTAGATACATACAGGCCACAAGCAGCGCGAGATTGACAACGGAACTGATCCCGTATTTCCCGATCGTAAAGGCAAGGGCGCCGAACGCGCCAATCGGAGCGAGCCGCATGACGATGCGCATCACGCCGAAAAATCCATGAAGTGCGCTGTCCATCGCATCGACGGCGGACTGAGCGAATTTTCCGCTCAGAGAAAGCCCGACACCAAAGAGGACGGCAAAAATCAGGACTGGTAATATCTCTCCCTTGGACATGGCCCAAAGGATATTTTCCGGCACCAGTGTGAAGATCGTGTCGGCAAGTGTCGTAGAGCTTTTCTGGAATGTAGCGATCGATGCGGTATCAATCTTGGAGACGTCAACATTGAATCCTGCGCCAGGCTGAACGAAATTGCCGACGATTAGCCCAATCGCCAGAGCCATCGTCGAGATTACCTCGAAATAAAGAATCGTCTTAATTCCAACCGCACCGAGCCTTTTGATGTCGGTCATTCGGGCAACACCGACCGTGATGGTCAGAAAAATGATCGGGATAAGCACCATCTTGACGCAGCGAATGAAGAAATCGCCGAATATCTTCATCTCCGTACCTAGCGCTGGGAGATACCATCCTAGCGCTACGCCAAATATCGCAGCGATGACGACCTGGAAATAGATTGAACTCCAGACGCGTGGCGGACTCTTCTTTGGCGCTATGACCAGACCTTCGCTCAGAGAGATCGACATCTATTGTTCCTTAGTTATCTGGAAGACTTGGAGGCCTCGTTCGACCTTTCGGACCTTTCGGCAATTTCAGTTTTTTGCGGCCTGTGAAGGCGCACGGAGAAGAGAGGCCAGGTCGAACTTGGGATCTTCGGCCTGTTGCGGCCGGATCGGGACACTTGCGCCCAAGAGACGCCGGGCGATCACGTGCTCTGCTGGAGAATTCAATGTTTCGACGCTGGCGAGCAGGTCATTCTGAAAGGAAAATATCGAGAAGGATCGGTCATTTTTGGAGCGCCGCACCACCCGGTCGGCGCATTGCGGGACAAGCCCAACGATCTGCAGCTTGTCATCTGCCTGATCGCTCCAGAACCAGGGGACGGCGAAATATGAAGTCCGCACACCGGCAAGGCGTTTGGCGACGTGCCTGGCCTGATCGGCCGAATTCTGAACAGAGGTGAGCACGATAGCGCGGGAGCCTTCGCAAGGTGCAAATTGCGCGCAATCTCCGATCGCACTAATTCGCGGATCCGACGTCAGAAGATCGCGGTCGACGATGATTCCGATGCCCGTCCGAAGGTCGGCTTGCTTCGCAAGCTCGAGTCTCGGCGTGACGCCGACGGCTTCGACCACGAGGTCAGCATCGATCTGCACGCCGTTGGATAGGGTCAGAACACAGCCCAGCGAGCTATGGCGCCGGATGTCGGTTACGCCCACATCGAGGATGATCTTTGCGCCGCGTAAGCGGTGCCGATCGCCAAGATAACGGGATACGTCGCGCGACGTCGCCCGTTCCAGCACTCTCGCAGCCCGATCAACGATCACCACCTGTTTACCAAGAGCCACCACGGCTGCCGCGAGCTCCATTCCGATGAAGCCTGCACCGATGATAGCTACGCGGCGGGCGTGCGGCAGCGCGCCGCGCAGGCGCTCGGCCGATTGCAGATCATTGAGATTGGCAAGGTTTAAGCCTTCCGCCACAGCGAGCCGGTTGGGCTGTGCACCAAGGGCGAGTACAACATGATCGCACCGTATCTCGTCGCCTCGGTCCAAAAGCAACGCCAGTCGCGTTTGATCTATTTCTCTTACCCTGGCGCGAACGACATCGATCTTGGCGCTAACAAATGCATCCGGCGAACGCAGAGGCGTACTCAAGCCGCGCTGCAAGAAGGATTTGGACAGAGGTGGACGCTGGTAGGGCAAGGCATCCTCGCCATTGATCAGCGTGATCGACCCGTCGAAGCCGTGAAGGCGAAGAGCAAATGCTGCCTCGGTACCGGCATGGCCAGCACCGATAATGGCGATACTCCCCAACGTTCCCGGATTTATGCCCATTTGCATTAGAACTGCGTTGCCGGGATTTCGACGAACAACCCGGACAGGTCGGGCGTGATAGCAATCTGGCAGGCGAGCCGGCTGTCGGACCTGCGCTCCGCCGCCACCACCTCGAGCATGCTGCTCTCCGCTTCCGAGGGGGCCGGCAGGACCGCGCTGGCAGGCGCCGTGAGGTAAACATGGCAGGTGCCACAGGAAAGGGCACCGCCACACTCGGCCTCAATGCCGTGGATCGCATGATTGCGTGCAACGGCCATGAGGCTCTCGCCGATCCCGGCCTCGCATTCGCGATCGGTTCCCTGCGGAGTCCTGAAAACAATCCGTGTCATAATTGGCCTGTGCTGTTTGGGTGTTAGGCAATTTCCTGGATCGCCCCTTGGAGCACCTTTGCCCCGAGCAGGTCGGCAATGAGGGCGTCCCGGGCTTCATCGGCAGTGAGGCCGTGTTCGGCCAACAGTGACGCACTGTTCTGCAGCGCCTCGTCTACGGACGCTGCGAGCGCCAGCTTCTTGTAGGTATCTTCCACGCGGATGCCGATGCTTTCTCCGATGATCTCGACCACATTGACAATTTCGAAGGAAACGTCGTTCTCGAACTTGCAGAGCTCCCGATGGCATCCGTGAAAAATGGTTGCGAGAGTGGTGATGCCCGCGCGCGCCGCCGCCTCGAATTCCTCCGCACGCAGGCTTTCCTTGAACTTCGGAGTGACGTTCAGATAGGTGGACATCAGTCCAGCCCGCGGCACGTCGAGGTGCACGAGCTCGATGCCTGGAATCTCGCTCAGCAACCGCTCGACCGCGCGCAAGACATCGGGTGTTCCGGGTCGCTCGTTGATGGCGACCCGTTTGCGGATGTCGTGCTTGAAGAGTGGCCTCAGCTTGTCGAGATTGCGCTCGAGAAAGACAAAGAACGGCGTCAGGCCGGCATCATCGCGCCCCGTCATGAGCCGGTGTGCGGGCAGGATGACCTCCTCAAACTGCAACTGGCAGCTCGGGCACCACGACAGGTTGGTGGTGGCCTGCTTGGCCTCGATCTGGCTCAGCGCGGCCAGGCCG
Organism: Afipia sp. GAS231; assembly: GCF_900103365.1. Taxonomy (NCBI): domain Bacteria; kingdom Pseudomonadati; phylum Pseudomonadota; class Alphaproteobacteria; order Hyphomicrobiales; family Nitrobacteraceae; genus Afipia; species Afipia sp. GAS231. The sequence continues at coordinate 5,869,849 of NZ_LT629703.1, read as the reverse complement.
GCCCGCCCGGCGGTTTCGCCGTCACCCGCCCGAAATTGGTTGATGCCACAGCAGGCGCTCGAACCGCCGAGGATCTCGCAGGACAAGCCCATCGCCTGCAGGATCTCGACACACAGCAGGACAATGTGCGGCGTCTTTCCCACGTTGCAACCAATGTAGAAGGCGATGTCGGGCTTACATTCCTCCGTGGCGGGCTTGAGTGTCGGCTGCAGCCGCGCCACTGTGTTCTGATCCACTTGAAGCCTGGACACCATCCGCAGCGACTTTGCGACGGCGCGGAAGGAAGAAGCTCCGTTCTTGCGGACAGCGTCGCCGTCACGGCGACGGACATTCGCGTAATTTGCCATCTTCACAAGAAAGAGCGGGTCCACCCCGTAGTCACAGGCGTCGCGGCAGAGGCCGCTGCTTGAGCATGCGCTGGCCCAGCGTTGCGCAGCTTCGTTGCCATTGCCGCCGCGTATCAAATCGACAATGCCACCGAGCACCTCCTTCGGGTCGGCCTCGGAGAGGCCGATTGGCCCCTTCATTGGGCAGACCTCGAAACACTTGCCACAGCCGACGCACGCGGAGGCCACGTCTTGCATGCGCGTGTTGATTGCCTCGGTGAAATCCATTCGTCTGTTGCTCCCTCAGGCTACCGACCCTAGCCTCCAGCATTGAGTGGAGAGGCGTGTCTCCGGAATTGCCAAAGCTCGAATGGAGATATAAGAAAACGTTATGTCTACGCGAGACGATGCATTGCGGATGCGGCTCGGGCGTTCCCTGAAGCTTCGTGATCTTCACACCCTGACGGTCGTAGCCGAGCTCGGCAGCATGGCCAAAGCGGCGGCGTTTCTGTCGATCACCCAGCCTGCCGTTTCGCAGGCGATCGCCGACCTAGAGCGTTTCGCGGGCATACGTCTGCTCGACCGAGGCCCGCGCGGCGTGGTGCTCACCGTGGCCGGAGAAGCAATGGTCGCCCGCGGGCGTCAGGCGCTTGATACGCTCGACCTCGGCATGCGCGACATCGCGTTCCTGACGGACGGCGGCCGCGGAATCGTGCGCGTCGGTGCCGACATGGCATTCATCGCCGGAGGCCTGATGGCCGACATTATTGCAGATTTGCGCGGCCGCTATCCCGGAATATCCGTGCATGTCTTCGAGACCAGCATGCGCGTTTCAGGGACTGAATACCGCGAACTCATGGAACGCGGCATAGACGTTCTGCTGGGGCGGCGCTCACGCGAGGACATAGATAGCGAATTACTCATCGAGCACTTGATGGAGGAGGAGCTCAAGGTCGTCGTGAGCTCAACTCATCCTTTGGCAATGCGAGACGGGGTCGACTGGACGGACTTGACGGGAGAGTCCTGGATCCTGGCGGCCACCGACAGCATTGCCCGCACCATCCTGGAGGACGAATTCAGGCAGCGTGGCCTGACGGTGCCGGATGCGGCGATAGCGACCTATTCCATGCAACTGCGCCTGCAACTCCTCGGAACCGGAGGGTACGTCACAGTTATGACGGAATACTCTTATCGCCACGGCGCCGATCGTTGGGGGTTACACGCGCTACCGCTCGAATGTTCACAGCGCCTTCCGGTGGTAATCCAAAGACTCAGGCACAGGTTGCCGACGCCAGTGGTCGAGAGGTTCCTGCGGTCGGCACGCACGGTCATCCTAGGATCGTCGCGAGGTTGATGAGGAAACCGCGTGAACCTCCAGGATCGTAGCTTCGGTTATGCTTCACATCGATGTCATGTAATCTGCAATTCGACCACAGAAGCATCGTCCCCTCCGGACCCGAAACTGTAATTCCAGCGGGCCTCGCCGTTGGGATTCGTCGATCAGGCTTTATGGAATCTCCTTCACCATCGCGCGGACAATAAACTCTTTAGCTAGCTCGCCATCACTGGTGACGTCAGCCTCGCACCGCATCGCGTGGGGTTTCCGCTCAGCTCAAAAAAAAGCTGCTCCTAACAGCAGCTTAGTCAGGGAGAACTCTGCTGTCGGTCTCTTAGGCACTGCACGTTGAGCCCTCACGCAGATGAGGGCTCTCAATCGCCGCCACAAAAATCCCGCTAGCTAAAGGGCGTTTGCGAAATTGGCGAAGAACTCGTCGGCCAATTTCTTGGCCGTGCCATTGATCAGCCGTTGGCCGAGCTGCGCCAGTTTGCCGCCGATTTGCGCCTCGACCTGATAGCTCAGGAGGGTACCGCCATCCCTTTCGGCCAGGTCAACTTTTGCCCCGCCCTTCGCGAAGCCCGCGGCGCCGCCCTCGCCTTGGCACCGTTGCGCGCAGCGGCCACCAGCTACTCCACCGCCGCACGCGAGCACACGCGCGAGGATGGGTGCGTTGCGCGTATCGAGCCTCATTCATCATGGAAGACTTCAAACACGGGACCACCATTCAGTGACGGATCGTACCCCTTGTCTTTAGACGGGAAGAGCTTCCGGCAGGGCATGCCGAAAGTTCTCTTGGAGGTTTGTATGATAGTTGGAACCCCTCCCCTTGCTGTTGACCCTAGAAGTCGATGTTGGTCGGCTCGTCGTCAACCTGCAACTTGTTTGGGACGAGGGTCCAACACGGTCCAGCGCCTTGAGTTGCCGGTTAAAGATCGAGTGCGCCACGAGATTTATGCGACCCTCCTCGTGCGGCAGTCCAAGCGCGATTCCGAACATCGAGACCCGGAGATTGAGCCAAAACTGAGTGCCAAGGGTGGGCGGCAGTACTGATCAAACCCGTCTCCGCCGATAGTCTCCGTTAAACGGGAATATTCGCGGAAACCGCCGGAGACTTTCCGGGATTTCCGCCTCAACCTTGGCAAATCCGGTGTCTGGAGACCGGAGCCAACGCGCGAAAAGCCGGGATTTCCGGCCCATTCCGCGGTCTCTTGGGAAGCCTGGCAGAACGCAGGACTGCGTGGCTGGCGACGCAGTGGAGATCGCGCCGGTCTCCAGTCGAATTCCCTGCCAACAGGGAATTTTACAGGGAAAAACGCGATTTCGGGATTCCTCAGACCAATCCTATGCCAAGAAGCGGCTGTGCCGCATCAGTTTTCGCGCAATTCCTACGCAAATTAACAGGGAAACTATTTCGAATAACAGGGAATTTCTCGGCAGGAACAGGGAATGTGATCGACCAAGTCGCCAACGAATATTTGAGCACATTACGGATCACAGCTTCGCTTTTCGCACGGCGGCGCGGTCCGGGCTTCCCTTCAACGGACCGCGGAGCATTGTCCGCCCGCATGCGCTCGCGCCTTCCTGCTGGCAACCTCTGCCGGCCAGCGGGCGCGGTTGATGCTTCCTACAGGTGTGCTGTCAGGCGTCGCGTTTCCTGTGACGTCGAAATATACCGCTTCGCCTTCTTCTGGCGAAAGCTGCGAACTAGGCAACAGGGTAAGCCGCGCGACCGTGTGGAACGGCGCTTCGGCTGCGTTCCACTCGACGCTCGCGTTTTCGATCCAGAAGTCGGCTTCGCAATGCTTGCCCCAGTACGTCATCCTTTCGACGTCGAGAAACTGAACCGCAAAATCGAACCCGCTCATCTTGCCGTCCTCCTTCAGGTGCCGGGCTAGCTCGTCCTGCAGTCCTTTCGGGTTACCCTTTTGCAGCGGCCGCGCTGGATTATCCAGCAACGGTATGGCCGAAAACTTCACGACGTCGGTCGGCCCGTGACGAAACGGAACGGTGCTCCAATAGCGCAATTGTTGATAAGGCTTGATGGCCTGGCGGGCTTGTATTTCCGCCAAAGCGAGCGTCCTCACCACCCTCAGCTTGTCCCGAAACGGCAGCGACCACAGAGCACGGACTGGATTTGATGCCGTCATCACGCTGATGGTCGCCAGAAAGGCAGGCGAGTCGTTGATGGGCAGGGTCGTTGCGTTTTGCATCGAGAAATCCTGCCGACTAGGCTTTGCGTCAGGACCTTCGGTATCTTCCCGAGCGAGGCCGACCGAGAAAGACAACGACCTTACGTCGGGCTTGAAATCCGAGTTTACACTGGCGTCCGCATTGGCAAATCGTACCACCGCGGGATAGGCGTCAGGCTTTGCGAAAAGCCCCTGGGCAAGTCGTCTCGCCAGCGCGGGCTCGCGTCCGATGATTAGGTCAAACACTTCGAATTGCGCTCGGGCGCAGACACCCTTGGCGTGGGTTCCACGACACAGCGATCTCTGCTGTTTCGCGGCGGCATTCGCCTGCATCAGAAGCGATTTCTCGACGATCGCCTCGATGTCGGCCTTTTCCCGTGCCGGGTCCCGGTCTGCATCGCTCTCGGTCACGCCGAACCACCTGGTCAGGAACACCATTGGAAGTCTCCCACGAGATGCCGGTTCAAGGCCTCATCCCAACCCCGCGATAAACTTGATCGCGGTGACGCTTGGCAAAAAGCAGTACGCAGATGCTCGGGTCGTAACGAAACTCGAGAATCCCGTAAGTTTGGTCGGAGCGGCGCCGGCCGCCTGCGGAATCACGAAAATGCTCTCTGCCGGATCCTGCGTCCCGATCATCGGGTCCTTCGACTTGGGATTAAGCCGCACCGATCCGGCAAACTCACTGTCGTTGACCCAGTGTCCGAGCACGAACTCGTACTGGTTCTCGATGCTGGAGTTGATGAAATAGCCAAGCAGGCCGCGCTCGATGCCGTCGTAGGGCTGCGAAGGATCATAGACCGGCCCATATGGCAGGCCGCGGCGGATCAACCGGTGGGTATTGTTGCTGCCGCCGGGTTGTCCCTGGCCCGTGACGGGCTGGCCTCTCGGATTGATGCGGCGCATGTGCGCGCCGACGGGACAGCGCAGCCCCCTGGGATCACCCGACCCATCGGCGTTCACGTATTCGAAGTTGTTCAACTGCTCCGGTTGAATGCCGCCCGAGGGACTGTCCGTTTCCGGCGATAGCACAAGAGGAACGCCATTGCGCCAGCGCCCGCAGATCTTGGCGGCGAGTAGCTCGGGGTCGATCTTGTCCTTGTTCGATTGAAGATAGTTCTCGAATTTAACGACGTCCGTCTCGATCATCTTGAAGACGGCAAAGCTGCCGTTTAATCCGAGTTCACGGGGTTCCGGTACAAAATAATTCTCGGCTTCGTCCCGCAGCACGAACAGCCACGGTTCGCAAGGCTGCTGATGATCCGGCGGGTATCGTTCCGGACCGCCGCGAATGGTGGTCATGCTGATGCCGTCGGTGTAACCGAAGTGAACCTTGAAGGTAGGGACGGGCTCGCCGTCCCTCATTTCCATCAACGCCATGCCGTCGCCGCGCCAGATCTCCCGAAAGGCGCCGCCTTCGGCAAACAGAGCAACCAACCGATCGCTGTAACTTGTCATCGCCTGCGGACTCATGGCGTGCAGCGTCACGAGAACGTGGTCGCTGCCCTTGCCGAATCCGCCGATCCAGTGCTGCGGGGCGCTCTCGCCGGTATCGCCCACCAGTTTCGCACGCTCGGCGGCGCCGGCGACGAATGCACCGAACGATTTGAACGAGAGGCTCGGGACGCGCTGCTTGATTTCCAGCGCGATAAGCCCAGGCCAGGTAATGCCGAGGTTCAGGCAATAGTCGGGCTTGCGGCGCGGGGCGTCAGCGGGATTGTCTCCAGGTCCCGGCTCGAACCCCACGTGCCAATCTTCCGCGGTGGTGATCTGGGGCACGTCGGATTCGTTTCCATTGACGAATCGCCCGAGCAACTTGCGGGCCGCCGCGGGATCGCCGACCGAAAGCAGGAAATGCCGCACCATCGGCATCCTGTAGCCCCGCAGGATAAAGCCCTGAATATCGCCGAGGTCGAGTGGGTTCCCTGAACCGTCTCCGGAGCGGGGCTCGCGTTCAGTAACCTCGTGCTTCACGCGCCCGAACAGACCGCGGAAGAAGCTTCCGCCTTCTTTTGCAGCAGACGCCTGCGCCTCGTTGTCCCGGCTCATCTGGTGCCGCCTTTCACCATCACGCCGAGACGGACTGCGGCTTGGCGTCGGCGATCAGGGCATGGATGTCCTGGACTGATAGACCGGGATACGCCTGATAGAAACCGATCGGCGCGCGGTTTGCGCCCGCCGCAAAGTCGATGAATTCCTGCAAGTGCTTTCGGCAAGGCGACGGCGGCGGGTTCTTCGTGAACTTGAATATAAGATCGAATACCTCGCCGATGTTTTTGGTGAAATCGGCAATGTATTTGTCGAACGAACCGTCATAGACCGTAAAGAACCCGATCTGGTTGTCTTCGAGTGGAACGAACTGGGCGAAATGCGGCGTGCCGACCTTGTCCAGGTCTTTCGTCGTGCCGCTGCCGCGAATGCGCAGGAGCAGTTTAACCTCGATAAAAGCAAGCTTCGATTTGATAGGCAGGATCACCAGGAAGGGATTTAATTCACCGCGACCGCTGACGTCCGCGGCGGACGCCAGCGCCTTGATCTCCCGGGCCGTCACAGAAGGGTACGCAGTGTAGAGATTGATGGCATCGACGAGATGCGAGGCTGTCCATTCGACGAAGGCATTGACATTGTCGGCGACCGCGGTGGGCGGTGGATTTTCGATGTGCTGGAAAATGGCGTCGAATACCGGCCCCGCCTGCCTGGCGAGATCGGCCATGAGCTGACCGAATTCGCCGTCGAAGTCGCCAAGAAACAGCATGGTCTTTTCGCTCAGCACGGTAAAGCGTGAGTAATGAATCGTGCCGATCGCGTCGCTCGCCCGAAATAGCCCCGGCATCAAGGGTGAAAGTTGTTGCGCGAGCAACTTCGCATGTACCGGCGACTTCAAGGGAAAGCTGAGGGTGAAGTGGTTCTGGCTCATGACGAAACTCCCCTCCTGCTCACGGGATCATGCCGCATTCGTACATCTTGTTCAGAACAGGAGCGGCGATCTTGTTGATGAAGAAGATTCGCGCCTGCGAATCGTTGCGGAGAAATTGGACGGCTTCCTTCTCCTTGTCCGTTGGCGGCTCTTTCCGTTGCGCCTTCAATTCATCGCAGGTTGCCGTCTGGTACTTCTTGATCACCTTGTCGGCTGCGAAGTCCAGCAGCATGCCCTGAGCCGACGCTACGCGTGCGACGATCAAGGCTGAAATCAGCACGGCTGCACCGATTGATTTGTTCACGTCGAGCCTCCTGTCACGTTAAGCGGGGGCAGATCTGCATGAGGATCATGGAATGATCTCGCATTCGAACATCTTGTTCAGGACCGGCGCCGCGATCTTGTCGATGAAGGCGACACGCGCCTTCGGATCGTCGCGCAGCAAATCCAGCCCTATCTTTTCTTTCTCCGATGGCGGCTCGCTCTTCTGCGCCTTGAGTTGATCGCAGCTGGCGGCTTCAAACTTCTTGATCACCTTGTCCGCCGCGGCGTCCACGAGCACGCCTTGCGCAGCCACCGCACCTGCAACGATCAAGGTCGAGACAAACACTATGGCACCAATTGAACTGTTCATGTCGCGCTCCTCATGATGCTGAATGGTTCAGGCGTCCTGAAAGTAGCCGATGCATTCCCGGTCACGCCGCATTCCGGCGTCACCGGCTTATCGAGCCGCCTCTAGTCGTGCGCTCGCGCGGTCGCTTCCCGCACCTTCATCTCGTCCGCAGTCGTGAGCTGTGTCGGCCCAAGGTTGAACGTCACGTTGTCGATCTTGCCGTTGAAGCGGAACGGCACCTGATAGTCGAGGTCGTTCACCCCGGTGCGGGTATCCATCCCGACGTCGAAGGTCTCGTCCGCCGGCAGCAAGAACGGGATCGTCTTCGGGACTTGCAGCGTACGAACCTCGTTGCCATCGACCTTCAGCACGCCGGTGCCGCCCTTGGCGATCCCGGGGCCGTCATATTTGAAGTCGAATACGATCGTGTGCTTGCCCGCGGCGAGTGGCTGATCGCCTGCCCAGCGGGCCTGCAGGAGCAGGAGCATGTTATAATTGAACACCGGCACTCCCTTGAGCAGGTACAGCCCATAACCGCCCCAGCGTCCGCCCTCGGTGACGATCATGCCGTCGCCGCTTTCCGGGACCTCGACCTCGGCGGTGATCGTGAAAGACCGGTTCAGGATATGCGGTGCGTTTCCGTCGGGAATTCCGGGCATCTCACCGGAATAGGTGAAGACGGTCTGCCCCGCAGTGGCACTCGGCCGCGGCGCGATCGCTCGCGCGAACTGCGCGTTGTCCAGCGGAAGCACGTTGTATTTGGCCGCCTCCTGCAGGAACAGCCCCTGCATTTGCTTCAGCTTGTCAGGCATTTTCGCCGCAAGATCGTTGGCCTGGGAATAATCGGCGGTCAGGTTGTACAACTCCCATTTGTAATCGTTGATGGGGGGCAACGGCGCGTTCAGGATCCACGGCCCATGCGGCGGTGTCGTGTTGGCATACCAACCCTCGCTATAAATCCCGCGGTTGGCGGCCATCTCGAAGTACTGGGTCTTGCGCGTCGAGGGCACCGTGGCGTTCGCCTTGTCGAAGGTATAGGCCATGCTCACGCCTTCGATCGGGCTTTGCTTGATGCCGTTGACTGTCTGCGGCGCCTTGATACCCGTGGCTTCGAGGATCGTCGGCGCGATGTCGATCATGTGGTGGAACTGGGTGCGGATACCACCGACGTCCTTGATGCGGGCAGGCCACGAGATCGCCAGGCCCTGTCGTGTGCCGCCAAAGTGCGACGCCACCTGCTTGGTCCATTTGAACGGCGTGTCGAATGCCCACGACCACGCCACCGCCATGTGCGGATAGGTCGCTGCCGAACCCCAGACGTCATAATATTTGAGCTGCTCTTCGACCGGAATCTTCAGAATTCCGTTGTACGCGGTGTACTGGTTGGGCGTGCCGAGCAGCGTGCCCTCGGGGCTGGTACCATTGTCGCCGTCGATGTAGATGATCAGCGTGTTGTCGAGCTTGCCCATATCCTCGACCGCCTGGATGACGCGGCCGATCTCGTAGTCCGTATAGGCCGTGTAGCCCGCGTAAACCTCCGCCTGCCGCGCAAACAGCTTCTTTTCATCAGCCGAGAGCGTCTCCCATTTCGGCAGGTCATCCGGCCACGCAGTCAGCTCCGTATTCGCGGGAATGACGCCCAGCCGCTTCTGATTGGCGAAAATCTGCTCGCGCATGGCATTCCAACCCATGTCGAACTTTCCCTTGAACTTGTCGATCCATTCCTTCTTCGGCTGGTGCGGCGAGTGGCTGCCGCCGGGAACGTAGTAGACGAAGAACGGCTGCTCCGGCGATGCAGCGTTGAGCTGCTTCATTCGCGTGATCGCCTCATCGGCCATGTCCGTGATGAGGTTGTAATCGGACTTGCCAATCCACGGGAAAATCTGGGTGTGGTCGCGGAAGAGATAAGGCGTCCACTGGTCGGTCTCGCCGCCCATGAAGCCATAGAAATACTCAAAGCCCATTCCCGACGGCCATTGGTCGAAGGGGCCGGCTACGCTGTACTGGAAGCCCGGCGTGTTGTGGTTCTTGCCGAACCACGACGTCGCGTAGCCGTTGCCCTTGAGGATCGTGCCGATGGTTGCCTTGTCGGGAGTGATGATCGAGTCGTAGCCCGGGAATCCCGTCGACAGCTCCGCGATCACGCCGAAACCTGCCGAGTGATGGTTGCGCCCGGTGATCAGCGCCGCGCGGGTCGGCGAGCACAGCGCGGTGGAGCAGAACTGCGTATAACGTAACCCCGCCTTCGCGATGCGATCCAGCGCCGGCGTCGGAATAACACCCCCGAACGTACCGCTGACGCCATAACCCTGGTCGTCGGTCATGATCAGCAGCACGTTGGGCGCGCCCTTGGGCGGCACCACGCGCGGCGGCCACCACGACTTGGAATCCTTGGCAGTCTCCTTGATCACTCCGCCAAATTTCGGAGGTGGCGGCGGCAGTTGTTTGCCGTCGATTGTCGTCGTCGCGCTGGGCGAACCGGGCACGCCGTTGATCTGCTGGGCCATCACTCCGGGCAAATAACTTGTTCCGAGAAGAAAGCCCAATGAAAGGGCCGTCGTGATCTTCATGGCAACGTCTCCCTGATGACGGATCATTTGCAACCACTCGGTGAGCGACGAGGTAGCGACACAATTCTTGAAGCAGCCGCAGCTGACTATGCAAAAACGGGCAGTTCTTCAGTCTTGCGACAAATCTCGACCGAGCTTGGGTTTGTCGCCTCCTTGGTAGGAGCAATGCGATGAAGCTTGGCTGGTTGATTGCGTCCCTGTGTCCTTCGCGCGTGAGACGATCTCTCCTTCATCGTCACCAGACGCACACTCACAGCGGACGGCCCACACGAAGGCCGTCCGCCATGACGATCAGGAAATCCTTATTTAGCCATTGCCGCCCTCGCGGCCTCGATTTTCTCTTTCACGGCACTCAGGTTGAAGCTCGCACCCCTCTGCATCGGAGGGAACTCGATCGCCGTCATCGCCAGCTTTTCCACCTGCTGCTGGACAAATACGAAGCGCCAGAATTCGAATTTGAACCAGTCGAAGTATTGCTGGGCGCCGTCCTTTGTCCCGTTATTCGGCCAGCCCGTGCGCTCGAAGGGATCGAGGCGAAGGTTGATCAGGTAGGGCACGTCGGGCTTGGTTTTGTCACCAAGCCAGCCTCCAGGCTGGTCGATGAAGCGATATTTGTAGTCGTCGATGCGTACGGCGCCCAGTTCGCTTTCGCCGAAATACCAGATCTCGTGCCGGTTCGACGGCCCCTTGCCGGTGATCATGTCCATCTGGTTATAACCGTCCAGATGACACTTGTAGCTAGTGTCGCCGATCTGCTTGCCCTTCTTCAATTCTTCGACGATGTTCGGATTGCCGGCCGCGGCAAGGAACGTCGGGAACCAGTCCAGCCCGGAGATGATGCCGTTTTCGACCTTGCCGGCCGGCACTTTGCCCGGCCATCGGACCATGCAGGGCACACGGAAACCGCCCTCGAATACCGTGCCCTTGCTCTGCGCGAACGGCGTCTGCCCGCCATCAGGCCAGGTGAAAACTTCGGTGCCGTTGTCGGTGGTGAAGACGACGATGGTGTTGTCGTCGACGCCCATGTCCTTCAGTTTCTGCATCACGATGCCGATGTCATCGTCGAGCTGCGCCATGCCGGCCTCATGAATGGTCCAGCCGTTCTTGGAGTTGCGCAGCGCCTCGTACTTCGGCGACAGGTGGGTGACGATGTGCATCCGGGTCGGATTGAGCCAGAGGAAGAACGGCTTGTTGTCGGCCTTGGCCTTGTCGATGAACTTGAGCGCAAAGTCGCGGATTTCGTCGTCCACGGTTTCCATCCGCTTGGGATAGAGCGTTCCCGCGTCCTCGATCCGCTGCTTGCCGACCTTGCCCCAGCGTGGATCCACGGTGACGTCGTCGACATTGGTCGCATAACAATGGACCATGTTGCGCGGGCCGACGGTGTTGAGCAATTCCTGGGGGTAGGCGGGGTGCGCTGGATCTTCCATCGCGTCAAGGTGGTAGAGGTATCCGAAAAACTCGTCGAAGCCGTGCACCGTCGGCAGAAATTCGTTTTTATCGCCAAGGTGGTTTTTGCCGAACTGACCGGTGGCGTAGCCCATTCCTTTAAGCGCGGTAGCAATGGTAACTGCCTGCGCGGGTATCCCTGTGGGCGCACCGGCCTGGCCGACCGTGGTCATGCCGGTGCGGATCGGAAGCTCACCGGTGATGAAGTTGGCGCGGCCCGCCGTACAACTCGCCTCCGCGTAGTAATCGGTGAACAGCATGCCTTCGGCGGCAAGCTTGTCGAGGTTCGGCGTCCGCCCGGCCATCATGCCGCGGTGATAGGCGCCGATATTCCACATGCCGATGTCGTCACCCATGATGACGACGATGTTTGGACGTTGTCCGGCTGCCGCTGGCGCCGCCGGTTGTTGCTGCGCTTGCGCCGTGGTTGCCAGCCCGACGGCCGAGAGCGCCGAAGCAGCGACGAGCGAACTGCCGCTCAACAAGAGATCGCGGCGTTTCAATCCTCCGCCATTTTGCACGACGCCATCCTCCGGCTTTCCAAACTTTTGGTCCTCACTCATGACGCGCTCCTCTTCCTGGTGATGCACCTGAAGCCGACATGGCTTGCCGAGGTGTCGATCGGCTCCGCGTGCCGCGCGGCAGGCCGGTAGCGGCGGCAATAGTTCGGCGCACACAGATGCGAGCCGCCTTTCAAGACCTTCCGGGGAATCCGGATCTGTGGCTGGCTGGGATCGAAGCTTCCGTCCTCCCGTCCGCCGCGTGGATTTTCCGGAATGCAGCACGCCTTCGGCGCGTCCGCTTCATGCCTTTGCGAATACCAGTCGGACGTCCATTCCCAGACATTCCCGATCATGTCGTAGACGCCGTAGCCGTTCGGCGGAAAGGCCGTGACCGGCGAGGTGCGATCGAAGCCATCGGTGCAGAGATTTTGCCTCGGGAATTCGCCCTGCCAGGTATTGGCCATGTGGTTGCCGCCGGGCGCGAACTCGTCGCCCCACGCAAACTCCGCACCGTCAAGTCCGCCACGGGCGGCGAATTCCCATTCCGCTTCGGTCAGAAGATCCTTGTCGGCCCACCGCGCATAGGCGAGCGCGTCGGAATAGGCGACGTGCACGACCGGATGATTGTCGAGCGCATTGATGTTGCTCTTGGGGCCGTATGGATGGCGCCAGTCGGCGCCCTTCATGAATTGCCACCATTGGCTCCAGTCGCGGAGATCGACAGCCCGCGCGGGCGGTGTGAAAACCAGCGAGCCGGCATAGATCATGTGAGGGAGCGCGCCGGGATAGTCCTTCGGGTCGGGTGGAATTTCGGCAAAAGTGACGTAGCCGGTTGCCTTGACGAATTCCTTGAATTGCCGGTTTGTAACAGGTGTGTGATCGATATGGAATTCATCGACGGTCACGCGATGAACCGGCGCTTCCTCGGGATAGTGCCTGTCCGATCCCATGCGGAATGTGCCGCCGGGAATCCGCAACATTCCGTCAAATGCAGCAGTATTCTGACGATCAATCGCCCCAGAGCCGTGCATCGCCGCACTCCATCTGTTGATGTGATATGCTTCGAAATTGGCGAGGGTGACTATGCAAAAACGAACATCTGACAACAATTTGCGGCCGGCCAGCTCTGTCGAACTTATTATGGCCGACCGAGCTAACCCTACCGGCGAAGTTGGACTATGGCGCCGGGGCCGATGACGATGCTACACTGAGCAATTATGAGGACGAAACCGGATGACAAGATTTCGAGAAGCAGCGGCCCCAATCATTTGCGCGATTCTCTGCCTGTACGCTACGGTTGCTCAAGCCGGTCCTTGCAGCGAAGACATTGCTCAATTTGAAGCAGCTATGCGCCGGTCCGCGGGAAATCCAAACGCGGGATTGACGGCCCCACAGTCGGTTGGCGCTCAACTCGATCGGCAGCCAACACCGGAATCTTTGAAACGAGCCCAGGAGCGCCTGCAGGCAAAATTCTCAGCGACAATGGCCCGCGCCAAACGGCTGGATGCGAGGGGTGATCGCGCCGGCTGCAATCGCGCACTTTCCGCAGCCAAGCGAATGTATATTCTTTGAACGGACGATATTCGCCTGCTGCCTACTCGGCTTGCATTCTAGTTAGTGGAAGCGTGAACGAAAACACCGCACCGCGCTGGCGATTCTCGGCCCAGATGTCACCGCCGTAGCTTTCGAGTATCGTGCGCGCGATGGGAAGTCCCAGGCCGGTGCCCTGCGGTTTCGTCGTAACAAACGCATCGAATATGCTCGTCAGAGCGCCCTTGGCAATGCCCTTGCCGGAGTCTGAGATGCGCACTTCGACAACGTCGTACTCCGCATTCCGGCGGGTCCTGATCGTCAGATTATGCGGTCTCGGCTCGCCGTCCATGGCGTCCATGCCGTTCATTTTGCTGAGCTTCAAGACGTCGGACACGGCTCAGTCGCCTATCTGTGCGAAACGCTGGGTTTGCCGTCGTGCGACGGGTCAGGCTCTTGGGCAAAAAGCCAATCTGATTTGCTGAATTTTCAATTACCAACTCCCCTGTCGGAGGCCGTTGCAGTCTTTGCGCATAAGACAGCGCCATCATTCTGCGGAGCGCGACCAGATTAGTCGGTGAACGTAGGGGTGTAGGATTTTGCATAGTCGGATGGACTGAAAAACTATTCTATGCGGTCGTGTCATCTGCGCGATTTGGGTCGCACTAAACGAGCTGGAGTAACTTTTCATGCGAATGATATCATCCGCCGTTGTTGTCCTCGCCGTGCTTGTCGCAACCGAAGCATCGGCACAATCGATCAATCTGACCGGCGCGTATAGATGCGTCGAAGCATGTCGGGCGGGTCCCGTCGGCAGTCCCACTTTCATTACCCAGAACGGACCCGACCTCAATCTTCTCAACGAAGCCGGCCAGCCAGCCCGCGCATGGCCTGACTGGTTTGCGCCGGCGACGCGGATCTGGATCGACGCCTGGAACGAGGGCGCCGTCTATTCGCCTGATGGCATGACCGTCCAGTTCGACAACGGAACGATCTGGGCGCGCGATTTGGGCCCACCGCAGCCGCCACCCGTACTTCGGCGCCGCAAATAGGTCGCGTCGTTAGCCGCCGCGCATTGTCGCTGTCGATCTGGCGGAACATAGAGAGGCGATCGCCGCACCAGATCGAAACCTGTTCCCGGCACCGGTGCTCGCGACGCATTCTGGCGGCCCGCCCTAGGTTGCTTGCCGCATCTTACTTTGCTTGCGTCTTGGCCAATGGAAGCCTGAACGAAAACACCGCGCCACGTTGGCGATTCTCGGCCCAGATGTCACCGCCATAGCTTTCAACAATCGTGCGCGCGATGGGAAGTCCCAGGCCGGTGCCCTGCGGTTTCGTCGTAACAAACGCATCGAATATGCTCGTCAGAGCGCCCTTGGCAATGCCCTTGCCGGAGTCTGAGATGCGCACTTCGACAACGTCGTACTCCGCATTCCGGCGAGTCCTGATCGTCAGATTGTGAGGTATCGGCTCACCGTCCATGGCGTCCATGCCGTTCATGACGAGGTTCATGAGCACCTGCTGCAAATGGATCGGATCGCATCGCACCGTCAAGGTTTCGGCGGAAAGCAAGGTGCGCAACACAACTCCGCGCCGTTCCATCTCAAGAGCAACAAGCTTGGCCAGGGCCCGCACCGCGTCATTCAGATCAACCAGCCGCAGATCGGCCTCGGTTCGATTGTTCAACATGTTCCGCAAGCCGCGGATGATCTCGCTCGCGCGCTGCTCGTCCCTGACAATATCGGAAAGGATTTCGCCAATTTGCCCAAGGTCCGGTGGGTCAGCCTTTAGCAGCACTTGCGCGGCTTCGGTGTTGCTCAGGATGGCTCCCAACGGCTGGTTGAGTTCATGCGCGATGGACGACGACAGCACATTTGCCGTCGTCACCCGGTTCAAACGGACAACTTCCCGGCGGCGACTACTTGCTTCAGCCTCGGCGAAATGCCGCCGCCGATGCTCGACCAGCAACCAGGAAATGATGGCAGCCTGGAGCAGCAGGGCGGCGATCCCGGCACTGATCTGCAGGCGATACTGTTCCCATGGGCTGGGGGAGCGGAAGTAAATCTCGCTCCCGGCTGGTAGCCGACTTTCACTGACGCCCCAGCGTTGCAACTCCCTCCAGTCGTACTTTGGCGTTCCGGGCCTGATTGGAGGCGTGTGAATGCTTGCCGGCGATTCCCCGCCCAATATGCGCACGGCGGCATCGGCAGCCTGCTGGCCGACAGACGAAACCGAAATCAATGGCCCCCCGACAATCCCTTGTCCCAGAAAAACATCGGAATAACCAAAGATCGGTGCGTTGGTAACCGCGCGAAGACGGGCCATCGCCTTTCCTTCTTCATGCGGGACGCCGGCTGCATCAACAGACAGCAGTACGAAGAAGATAGCGGTGTTGGGCGGGAGCATGGTGGCCCGCCTGAGCACCTCTTCGAACGACAATTCGTTGAACCAGGTAAACGTGACTCGATTTTCGAACGTTTTCAACTCCGCGTGCATTTGCTCCGACCAATATCGTTCATTGGGTGAACTACCCAGAACCATCGCAATATTCGTGACATTGGGAAGCAGCTTCAGAATGTTCTCGATGATCAAGTTGAAATCAACGTCGCTCGCGATCAATGCGTCATGCGTCGTAAGATCGATCCGCGAAATTCTGCGCTGGTCCACCCCCATGAACACCGCAGGGACGGATGAAAAAAGCTGCTCCCGGTGCTTCTGGATAAAACTGATTGCCGGGCTACTGATGGCCACGACCAGATCCGGCTTGCGCTTGGCAAAAAGAGCCTGCACATAATCGGCAAATGGCCCCTCTTCCCCGTCGCTGGAACGCGCGGAGACGAGTGAAGTCTCGTAGAGGTCGATACCTTCCGGCGATTGGCGGAGCAATTCCTCGCGAACGGTCTTTCCGTATTGGCTCCACGGCACAAAATCGCGTCCGAAGGGATGCAGAACCAGCACCCGTTTCGGCTCGGAGAGGGCCGCACCAGCCGTGGCAAGAAGCAACACAACCGTACTGAGAAGGAGCCGAAATCTCATGTCTTAGCGAACCCCGTGTGAGTGTTCGCGGGATTGGATCAGTGCGCGCCGGTTGCATCCATTGTAGCCTGACCGCTGGCATTGTGGGAGGTATAATATGGCAATTCGGTCAATGCGCTCGCACAGCAGGTGTACCGTGATGAAACAACGGAAATGGCCCAGTCGCTTCACCGCGAACCCCAGCGGCTCCTGGTCACAAGGCTCTCACGGGACCTTATTGATGGCGTCGATGAGCAGATTTGCCAAAAACGGCTTCCGAAGATACGCAACGCAACCGGCATCAAATGCCTCCTGACGGGTGGCTTCATTGTCGATTGCCGTCATGAAGATAACAGGCAGATCGGTACCCGATGACGTCAGCCGCCGTTGCAGATCAATGCCTGAAATCCCGCCGAGGTGAATATCCAGAAGAAGGCAATCCACCTCGCACGCTGCGAGATTTTCGAGAAATAATTCTGCCGAAGTGAACGTTTGAACGCGGAAACCGTGTGCTGACAGCAGGCGGTCGAGGCCCTTTAGCATGCTCGGATTGTCGTCAATGACAGCTATGGTGCGCATGCGATTGCCCATCCACATGGACCGGCTGACGATAGTTCTGAGCAATGGCAAACAATCATTTTTGATTTTTGAGCACACTCCGCTAGAACGGCTTCGCCAAGGGTCCACTCCGTGTTGCCTTCATCAATTCCTGACTTGGCTAGAAGGTGAGAATGCCGGCGTAGATAGCGCCGGCATTCTCAGCCAATTACTGAGCCGACAGGCCTACCGTTGTCTGTGCCTTTACGACCGGCGGCGGGTTCCATTTTCCGGTTAGCGCCTCAGACTTGGGGCTGTAGAGGCGCATGGTTAGGTTGAAGGCGCCCTTCGGCGCCGGGAGCCAGTTGGCTTCGAGGTCCTTGCCGGGGCTCGCGTTCTGAAAATAGAGGTCGAGCGAACCATCCGCGTTGTATTTGAACGGCATCCAACTGGAGACCGCGAAGCGGTTCAGGACGTTGCCTACCTGGAACCCTTCCTGATCGTAAAGGGTGATCGACCAGAAGGCATTGACCGGCGGGGCGGCGCCATTCGCAAATGTGATCGTGTACTTGTTTGCGCCATCCAGCGGTTTGCCGGATTCGTCACCGATATTAAGGGGATAAATAGCATCCTCGGGCAGGTTCGCTCCGAGCCCTACCTGCGAAACCATGGCCCGCTTCAGGTAGTAGTTGCCGTAGACACCCATTGTATCGGTGTTCATCGACCAGCCATTCGCAACCCGCGCCAGCGTCGGCACCTTCCAGGCCATCAGCTTCTGGCCGTCCTGCGGCGCGGTCTCCAGCGCTCTTTGCAGGACTGGATCGAGCCTGCCGATATCGAAGCTCTTGCCAGGCTCGATTCCGATTCTCTTCATCTGCGCGATAATCGGCTCGTCGGTGATATGTGGCGGGTGAAGCTTGAGCAACTCAGCCGCATAGGCGAAATACACGCCGGCCGACATCGTATCGACCTGAATCTTTGGCGGCGTCTTCATGTCGACGCTTGGGTCGATTTTGACCTCGACCGGCTTTGGCGGTTTGCCAAATTCCGAAAGCAGTGTGGCTTTATAACCGGCCTGGATCTTGTGAACCGCATCGTAGTCCGCCGGACCGTCGGTCTTGGTGCGGCCGATGATCCAGACATAAGGCGTCGGCGCCTCGATGCGCTGGGTGTCCTTCGGAAGCTTGAACTCGTCGATGAATTTGTCGCGCAAGTCGGGCCTCCAGCCCGGAGGGGTCACGATGTAGGTTGCGGCGGTTGTCCCGGTTGTGCGCCAACCCGGCGAGGCGAACACATCGGTCCACATGTCGAGCATCGGCAGGAGGTAGTAGCGACCGCCGGTGTCCGGCGCCGAGACCACCATTGGCTCTTTCCTCAAGTCGAGCCACGCAATCGAATAGAGCGTATCAAAATTGGAGCGGACCACACCTTTGAAATCCGCCGGCGGGTATTCGGGAACGCTGATGAACATGTTCATCGGCCCTTTTCCGAGCTCCTTGCCGGGTTCGATGTTCGTGAACTGCTGGCGCGTGACGTCCATCGATAAGAGCGAGTAGAAGTAGACATAGGCGTCCACCGCTATGGCATGCGCCTCCTGCTCGGTGATCGGCGCCGCTCGGACCGGCGCGGCAGCCGCGCCAAGACAGAGGGACAAGGTCAGTGTCAGAATTCCTCGAAACATGTCGGATACTCCTCTTCAGCTATGTGAACGGGAGAAGCACACGCCTCCCCGTCGCATTCACCTCAGTAGCAAGGCGGATAGGGGTAATAGCCGCACGCCGGGCGGACATAGGGCGCAGCGTATGCCCCATACGCAACCGCTCCGGCGGCACCGGCATACATGGCACCGCGAAACGCCGAGCGGCGTGCAACGCCGGCAAACGACATCGGCGTAAACGGCCGCCCGATAATGTCGATGAAGACCGCCGCCGCACCGTCGGCGCCGGTGAGATCGCCTTCCAGGGTCTGGACAGTGAACGTCAGCTTGTCGCCCTCGAGCTTCGGATTCTTCAGCACCACCACGGCGTCTTTCACCGAACCATCCTTGTTCAGGACGGAAACGGTGGCGTTGGGCGGATTCTTGGTAAAGCTGTCCTCGCCCGATCCCCATTCCGCGATCACGTCTGCAGTGGGCTGGTGGCCTGCGGACCTGACGGGACGATCGGCAAATATGATGGAGTTCGGCGTTATCCCTGTGAGGGCCAACGTATCGCCCTGCAGCGTCGCGCCGCGCGAATTGAGCACGAACAGCGAGGGTACGATGTCAGGCTTGGCAGCGGCTACAGGAGTGCCGATCGTCTTCATGGAAGAAGGCGGCGGCATGGAAGAAGGCGCCGAACCCGTCGTTTGAGCAGTGGCCGTTCCCACACTACCTAGCATCGCCACCACCGCGAGCAGCCCGGCGATCTGAACCAATTTTGTGCGCTTCATGTGAGCCTCTCCTGTTGGACGGGTGAAGATTTCTCGAAATAGCCTTCGCGGAAGGTCACGCTCATCGAACTTATGAAAAAGCCTCGCAGCGGCGACTATGCAAAATCGGGCAGGCATCGAAATATAAAAGGAGCGTTCAGGGAAAAGAGGTTTTCGCGCCGATTTTGCATAGCGCTCGCCAACAAACCTCTCGCTAATGAGCGTCTGCGTCAGCAAATGATGGGGCTCTGCCGTGCTTATCATCCTGTGCCTCTACCTTGTCGGGCTGTGGGCCGTATTCTCCAAGTTCAAGCTGGTGCGCTGGGGCTGGGCGTCCGGAACTGTCGCCGTGCTTGCCGGCGCGTTCATTCTCGCGATATTTCTCGCGCTGTTTAATTACCTGACGCCTTCAGGCAGGGTGACCGTGGCGGGCCGTGTGGTGGAAGTCACGCCGAATGTGACCGGTCAAATCGTTGCCATTCCGGTGAAGCCGAACGTGCCTGTGAAGAAAGACGACATGCTGTTTCAGATCGATCCGGCGCCTTTTCAATACAAGGTCGCGCAGCTCAAGGCGTCGCTGGCCGGGGCAAAGCAACAAGCCGAGATCTTGAAATCGAATTACGAGCAGGCCACCGCGAATGTCGTCGGTCTGACCGCGCAGGTCGCGTTCCAAACAAAACGCAACGCGGACATTCAGAAGCTTGCAGCGGAAGGGGCCAATACGGAATTCCAGGCTCAGGACCGTCAGAATCAATACGAGACGACACTAGCGCAACTCAACGTGGCCAAGGCGGCGCAGCAAAGCGCCAAGCTCGCCATGGATTCCGAGATCGGCGGCGTCAACACCACGGTTGCCCAGATCCAGGCGCAGCTTGAGGATGCGAGCTGGGAGTTGTCGCAGACCACGGTTCGCGCGCCTGCCGACGGCTATGTGACGGCCGTCGCGTTGACTGTCGGCGATCGAGCCTTGCAGGCCCGCTCGACGATGTCGTTTATCGTCGAGAACGAGATTACAATTGTCGGAATGTTTTCACAGAACGGCTTCCAGACCATCAAGACCGGTACCCCCGTCGATATCGTTTTCGACAACGCGCCGGGGCGCATCTATCACGCCACGATCACGGCAATCCCCAAGGGCGTCGGCCAGGGGCAAGTTGCGGTGTCCGGAACGCTGGCGCGCACCAATGCGCTGGGTGGGACATCCGTCTTTCCCGCGGAGATTTCCATTCCGGACGAAATGAGCCGCGACGGACTGCGGCTAGGGATGTCCGGAAGTGCCACCGCATTCGCCGAAAATGCCGGCGTTATCGGGCTCCTGGCCTCCATCCTTGTCTGGGTCAGCTCGTATACCGCCTACCTTTGACTGCGCTGAGTTATTGCGCTGCGGCGACACAAGATCGCCGCGCTTCTTTTGGGATATTGGATGCCATGTCAGGCGGAACGACCCGCGTTTGACCATTGTCACACACGCGCGGTACTCTCAATCGCCAGCGTTGTAACATCGCGCTTCGGAAAGCCTTGGCCGTATCCGGCCGGCTTCCCCAGCGAACGTGAGCATGAACGGCGCCCCTATGATTCATGTCGTAGACGACGACGCTTCATTTCGGACTGCGATTTCGCGCGTTCTGAACGCCTCCGGCTATGAGGTTGCAGCCTACGAGTCGGCCGCCGGTTTCTTGCGCAACATCGGGAATGCTAGTCCAGGTTGTATCCTGCTCGACGTTGAGATGCCGGCCGTGGGCGGTTTGCAGCTCCAGGAAGAACTCGCGAAGCTGTCGCACGGCTGGCCGATCATCTTCATGACAGGTCATGGCGATATCCCGACCAGCGTACGCGCAATTAAGGCCGGCGCCGAAGACTTCCTTACCAAACCCGTTTCCCGGCAAACTCTGCTGGAAGCGATCCAGCGTGCACTTGTTCGCCATGCTGCGCGGCAACAGAGCCAGGACCAACTCAATTCCCTCAAAACCCTTGTCTCGACGCTGACACCACGCGAGAGCGAAGTTTTTGCGCTCATGGTCCGTGGCAAATTGAACAAGCAAATTGCCCATCTGCTCGGTACATCGGAGCGCACCATCAAAGCCCACCGGCACATGGTGATGGAAAAGCTGCAGGTGCAGTCGTTTGCGCAAGTGGTCTCGATCGCGGAGCGCGTCGGGCTGCTGGCGTCGTCGACCTCGGCAGACGCCGAGAATCCGGGATAGAACCAGACATCGAGCCTCCTCTGCGGCCGCGCGGGCGGAAAAACCTCCGGTTGCCCCAAGGGACAATATCGCCTGAGCGCAAGGTTGTGGTCAGCTTGCGCCTGCCAGATCGTTCTCGCGCGTGCAGGTGCTTCGATGAACATTGATCAATGGCTCGCCATCGTTGCGGAAACCCCTTTCACTCGGGAAAGCAACCCGTGCGGCGATCTCGTCGAACAGGCAGAGAGATTGGCTCTCGCCCATCTAGACGAGCCGCTGCACATGTCGGCCTTGTGCCGGACCCTTGCGGTAAGCGAGCGGACGCTTCGCAAGGCATTTCACAAAATTCACGGGCTTCCTCCGTGCCGGCATCTTCGAATGTTGCGGCTGTCTCAGGCCAGGCGCGCCCTTCTGTCCGCGGATTCCGGGCGCGTAACTGTAACGGAGATTGCGACATGCTTTGGCTTCGTCGAGCTGGGTCGCTTTTCCGTCGAATATCGAAAGATGTTTGGTGAGAGCCCCTCGCAAACGCTGCATCGCGCCTTCCCGGGCAACATTCTCAAGATCAACGCTGCTGTCCAAGACCGTGTCCCTTTGGGAGGACGTGCGTTTTTTGCAAACTTGTTGATGGCGGTTAATTCAAAGTGACATTAGAGCAACACGGCAACGCAGATTTTGCATGGCGGCGATTTGCGGCGAGACATCCAATCTATGGTTGATAGAATGTTCAGATTGTTCTCCAGCATTGGGAGCACGCAGATGACGCGCCGGTTATCCGAACGAAATTCTGGTCGTTGGCTCCCCCACTTTAGCATCGGCGTAGCCGTGTTGATGTTCGGGTCCCTGTCCCAGGTAGCCTACGCCGACGAGGGCGGCGTCTCGTACTGGCTTCCAGGGCGGTTTAGCAGCCTTGCGGCGACCCCCGAAGTGCCGGGCTGGTCCATGGCCGAGGTTTACTATCACACCACTGTATCGGCATTTGGCGGTGTTGCCGCGGCAAGAGAGATTACGATCGGCAGGTTCGCGCCGACAGTTAACGTCAGTTTGAATGCAAGTCTGCATGCGCAAGCCGATCTCCTGTTGCTCAACCCGACCTACACATTCGCGACGCCGGTGCTGGGCGGGCAATTGGCGATCGGCATGACCGGCCTGTTCGGCCGATCGGCGGCTTCGATCGATGGAACGCTCACCGCAGGGTTCGGACAGTTTGCGGCAATGCGCATGGGAAGCATCGGTGATTCCATCACCTCCGTCGGCGATTTGTATCCGCAGGCGACGCTGAAGTGGAACGCGGGCGTCAACAACTTTATGACCTATCTGACAGGCGACATTCCCGTCGGCGCCTACAGTCCCACGCGCCTCGCCAACCTCGGCATCGGCCACGGCGCGATCGACGGCGGCGGTGGGTACACCTACTTCAATCCGCAGACGGGCCACGAGTTTTCGGCCGTCGCGGGATTTACCTACAATTTCAAGAACCAGGACACGCAATACCAAAACGGCATCGACTTCCATCTCGACTGGGGCGCCTCCCAGTTTCTCTCGAAGCAGCTTTTCGTGGGTCTCGTCGGATATGCCTATCAGCAAGTCACCGACGATTTCGGTCAGCATCCCGTTCTCGGCGGGTTCCGGTCGCGCGTGATCGGGGTTGGGCCCCAGATCGGATTTCTGTTTCCGGTTGGAGACATGCAGGGCTACCTTAATCTGAAGGGCTACGGCGAATTCGATCAAGCCAACCGACCGGCGGGATGGAACACCTGGTTGACGTTCTCGATCTCGCCCATGGCGCCAACCAGTACTGTGACGCCGACACATCGAATGGTGATGAAGTAATCAAATCGATCCGAGTTCGGAATCGGCGGCAGCTCTAAGGCGACCTCGCAACAGATGGAGGCTCGCAATTTCGCAGCGGCAGAGCGCGGCTATCGCGCCATCTTTGACGACTTCCCCGGTGATCCCGGGGCCAAGTTCATGCTGAAGGAATGCGAGGAACGGCAGACATCTCTCGTAGTCAATTCTTGACGCTGAACGGCCATCAAATAGCGAGATGGTGGAAAAGGAAACTGTCAGATGAGATGCTGCTCAGAACCTAATGGCGGCAGCTCATGATGGCGCGATTCCCGCAGTCGTCGGAGACAGCAACGGAAAGCGGTGCGCAATCCGAGATCTCGTTCCGTGAAAAAGCAAGCGGAGAACTGAAGGAGTTCGTTATTCTTACAGCCTATCTCTACGTTTGCTTCGCGGCGTTGATCTATCTCAAGGCCGCGATTCTGCAGGCGCAAGGTGTCTCCTACGCCCATCTGGGCCTGGCAATCATTAAGGCCGCTCTTTGCGCAAAATTCATGCTGGTGGGACGGGTCTTCCACCTTGGAGAGCGCTTCAAAACTCATCCCCTCATTGTTTCAACGCTACATAGATCGCTGGTATTCGTCCTGCTTCTGGTCATTCTGACGTTGATCGAGGAGATTGTGGTAGGAAAGATCCACGGTCGAACGGTCTTTGACTCACTTTCCGAAATTGCGGGAGGAACGGCACATCAGATCGTTGCAACAATCCTTATAATGTTCTTGGTTCTTGTTCCCTACTTCGCGTTCCGTTCACTCGGCGATATCGTTGGTGACAGGACACTTGTTCGGCTTTTCTTCGAGCGGCGTCACAACACTTGAGCAGGCCTGATTGCATGTCGATAGGCTTATGTTGGCGCAGCCTGACGCCGACGGCAAATGGCACGTCCCATCCGGGGATCGCTTAGGAACCGAACGGCGCCAGCGCGTTGCGCAGTGGCGCACTGGAGATTTGCATAAGCCCCGCAAATGGCTGCCCCAGTTCCAGGATCAGGTAAATCGCCCCGGCAGCCGACAGTGCGAAGATCAGCAGAGAGCCGATAACGATTGCGTTGGGTTCGGCAAACAGGCTGAAGCTTACAAAGATGATGGTGAGCCAGAAGATGAGCACCACCAGAAAGGGCATGGGAATTGAATTGGTCCTCTGCGCGAACAAGAGCAAGCGCGTTTGCGCAATGTCGGTGCTGAGCTGTATTGCTCGGGCTTGCAGAGAGCGTTGAGCGTCGTTTTGAGGCGAAAGCTCCTGGAGTTTCGCATAGAATTCCTCACTCGCAGTGCTCGCCTCAAACGGGGCCGTCTTTCCAAGGTCGGAACCGTTCTCGCGCCACATTCGGTTGGCCAAAACAACGATGCCGCGGCGCAACAGATCGCGCGCTGGGCCCGCCTCCGCCCCATACTGCGCCAGGAGACGATCCAGCAGAACAACATTGGCCGTCATCTGCGTAATTTGAGTACTCTGCGTGTCGTACGAATTCTTCGCCGAGGCGATCAGCAAGCCGAGGACAAGCGCCGCTATGGTGCCGATGAGGCCCGTACCCAGCCTCACCACATCCTTTGCATCGGTGCTCAGATGGTGCTCCGGTAACGCCTTGCGAAGGAACATGCCGAGCAAAACGCCGCCCGAAATGCACACAAACGTGATACAGGCCAACGCGATTGCGCTCATGATTCCTCACCATTGTCAGACCACTAGAAGCCTTCGCGTTGCCCGCGCGCGCAAGGATTATTAGTAGACCCTGCGGCGAACGGCGACTCCCCGCGGCGCGACGACAGCGCCGGCAGGACGAACAACGGGCCGCGCGACGACGGCGGCCCCGACGGCGGCCCCACCGGCGGCGACGCAGCCGGCGCGAACCACGCCGCGAGCACAGACGACAGCGCTTGCTTCCATGTTGCTCAACGCGATGAAGCCTCCTGCCAGCAATAGAGCAATGATCAGATGTTTCATGACTACTCTCCTTGGGTTGCTAGTCTTTCGGGTTGCTAGTCTATCATTCGGTCAATCGCCATTCCGCTTTGTCTGAAGACTTGGTACTGCGTCGCTTGGTTAGGCCGCAGAGGCAACTGCTGGCCTCGTTGCAAGCAGAGTCCGTCGATCATGAATCAAGCTTTCCAGCCGGTGGGCTGCGACATTCAATGTCGCGTCGTCAACCGCGCTCTCATCTCCGCGGGCGGATTTGGCGCGTTCTGCTTTGAGAATGTTGTCGATTTCTTCCTCAATATCTGACAGCTCAGCCTCTGTATCGACCTTCCGGATTCGGCGCGCCAAGGCATAAAGGGAATCCAGAGGCCCCTCGCGGGTTGCGGGCCCGATCCCCAGAAATTTCCAGGCCGCAGCAAGTACGGTGGCGACGCCTCCCAGCACCATTGGCGTCAAATAGATCCAGTTGCCGTATTCATCCATGAAGCTCTGTTGGGTGCCGTTGTAAAAGGCCGCCGCTCCAGGGTGCAGCGGAAGATAGGCGTCCTGGTCGGTACTGGGGGCGGTGATTTGTGCGAAAATCGGCTGCTCGCCCAGAAGATCCCTGCGCACGCTCATAAGCGTCTGCGTGAAACGGGTCATCAAATCGGTGCCGAGCTTCTTGTTCGCAACCAGATACAGCGAAGCCTGCAGGGTTGTCAGATCATCGTCCGGAACCGGCGGCGATCCCCGCAGCGTGCCCTTCGGGACGTCGAAACTTTCGTAGGCTCGGTCGGCCTCTGCGATTGCCCCGGCGGAATCGATTGGGATCAGTACCGGTACGGTTTTGGGTCCGGACTGAAAGACCCCACGCACGAGTGACAGATATTTTTCGGCCAAAGGGATCACCACGAGAAGGGCGCTAACCTCCTTGGATTGAATCGCGCGCCGAGCATCCGACAAAGCGATTTCCTTAAACACCTTTGCTGCATCGAGCCCATATTCCTTGCTCAGCACATCGATAACTTTGGAGTTTGCTACTCCACCCACCACGCCCACGGTATGACCCTTCAGCTTGCCCACGCTGTCGATGGTCGAACCCGGCGGCGCGATGATGAGAGCGACCACGTGGCTTACAACGACGACGGCCTGCGCCTGCGACAAGTCACCGACGTCGCCGCGAACCACGGCGAGATCGACTTTACCTGCCGAAAACAGGTCTGCGGCCCCGAGCGCCGTGCCGCTATCGATAATCTTAAGCCGTATCGACGCGTTGGTGGAAACGAGACGGCTCGCAATGGCTGACATTGCTTTGGCAGCCTCCCCGTCGATCGAGCCGACAGCTACGGTAAGCGTTACGGGGTGAGTAAAATACCGGTAGCCAAAGAGGCCAGCGCCCGCGGCAAGAATAGCGGCACCGATGAGCATAGTAGCGCGAAGCCACAGCGGCAATTTTATCGACATCAAGTTGCTCCGTCGCTCCAAACAAGTTGGCCGATCGCCTCCGCCGCGGGCCTTGCTAGTCGCGCAACCAAAGACCGATCAGGCAAACCCATCTGCATTCATACGAACCGAATTAGTCCTTTGCCTATGCAAAATCGGACAGCGCATGCGGGCCTATTTGCGTTCCGGGGCCGCTTTCCGTTGGCAAAACAAGCAGAAATTCAGAGATCAGGGCGAGTTCCTCAGGATTGTGTCGGCGCGCCAGGAATTGCCTGATTTTGCATAGTCACACGCCCCCAGCGTGCGTAATTTTGCGAAACCAACTTTCGGACAAATGGCTCACCCGCGCTCACAGGCCGCGAAGAGGAAGGTCAAATGCTCACAAAGCGCGATCTTCTTCGTTCCGCCGCCTTGGCCGCAATCACCGCGTCGACGGCGAAGTCCGTCCCGGTGCTCGCGCAAACGAGCGCCGACCGCCCAGGCTTCCTCAAGGCAAAGGACATTGCCGAAGCGGGTTTCATCTACGGCCTGCCCATCGTGATGGGCTACGGCGTCATGTACGAGTTTGCGGTGGATCGCAATTCCGGGCAGTTCAAGGCGCCGTTCAATCAGATCGCGAACGCGGCCAATGTATTCACCTACAAAGACACGGCCGTTGTCACACCGAACAGCGACACGCCTTATTCAGTCGTATGGATGGACTTGCGGGCGGAGCCGCTCGTGCTTTCGGTCCCGCCGGTGGACCCGAAGCGCTACTACTCGGTCATGCTGTGCGACGGCAATACCTACAACTACGGCTATATCGGGACCCGTGCCACGGGAAGCGAAGCCGGCGACTACATGGTAGTCGCTCCGGACTGGAAGGGTGCAACTCCGCCTGGAATTAAAAAGGTGTTCCGGTCGAGCGCCCAGTTCTCGCTGGCGATATATCGCACCCAACTCTTCAGCCCCGACGATCTCGACAACGTCAAGAAGGTCCAGGCCGGCTACAAGGTGCAGACGCTTTCGGCCTATCTGAAACAACCGACGACGACGGCCGCAGCAACGATCGATTTTCCGAAAATCGACAAGGAACTCGCGAAGACGAACTTTTTCGACTACCTCGACTTCGCGCTGCAATTTGCTCCCGCCCAGGAGAACGAGAAGGAGATACGCGCGCAGCTCGCCAGTATCGGCGTCGGACCCGGCAAAACCTTCAACTTCAAGGACCTGCCGCTGGAGCAAAAGCTCGAAGTCGGCTTGGGCATGAAGGAAGGTGAGAAGAAGGTCGATGAGGCCGTCGCCAATGCCGGCAAGGCGATCAATGGCTGGCGAGTCAGCTCGCTTTTCGGCAATAGTGATTTTTTCAACGGCGACTGGTTGAAACGCGCTGCCGGCGCGAAGGGGGGAATATACGGCAACGACGCAGCAGAGGCGATGTATCCCGCCAGGCGCACCGACAGCGATGGTCAGACCCTAGACGGCAGCCAACACAATTACACGCTGACATTCCCAGCGGGGCAGCTGCCGCCGGTGAATGCCTTCTGGTCGCTGACCATGTACGACGGCAAGTCGCAGTTGCTGATCGAGAACCCGATCAATCGCTATCTGATCAACTCGCCGATGCTGCCGACCATGAAGACAAATGCGGACGGGTCGCTCACGCTCTACATCCAGAACAAATCGCCAGGCGCTGACAAGGAATCGAACTGGCTGCCCGCTCCAAGCGGCCCGATCTACCTGGTGATCCGGCTCTACTGGCCGAAGGCCAAACCACCTTCGATCCTGCCGGTGGGTGAAGGCACCTGGCAGCCGCCCGACGTCAAGCGTGTCTCATAGATGCAGCGAGTCCGGTTCGTAACGCCGTTCGCAGTAGCGAACTAGCCTTCATGCCGGTCGCCGTCATCGGCCCGATGATGGCGACCGACTCCATCTTGCATTCCAGATCGAGACCGGATCCTTTATGTATCCAGATACGCCCTCCGTCAGTCAGCTATCGCACGTCATTTCGCTGGCTGCGGCGCCCGCATTCCTGCTGGGTGCGCTCGCGGCCTTCCTTGCCGTCCTGATCGTCCGCCTGAACAGGGTTATCGATCGAACGATCGTGCTCGACGCGATCTCCGACGATGACACAGCTAAATCCAGGCTCAAAGCCGATCTTCCACGTCTGATGCGCCGCACGGTAATGCTGAACAGGGCGCTCTTCTGGGCTGTGATCATCAGTATCACGATCACGCTTCTCGTGATCGTCGCGTTCGCGAGCGCTTTATTTGAGATTCAACACGAGCGCGGCGTCGCCATCCTTTTCATGGTTTCGCTGGCCGCCTTCATCGTATCGCTCGTCGATTTTGCCCGGGAAGTGAGGATTGCGCTCAGCGAATTCGATCACTACGCCTGACGCAGAAGGTCACCCTACAGCGTTTGGCTGCTGGCGAGCTCGAAATCAGGCCGACTGATGGCTTACCTGGCCCACTGACCCATCTGGAGACATGTCAGCAGGCCAGGCCGACTGATGGCTTACCTGGCCCACTGACCCATCTGGAGACATGTCAGCAGGCTAACGTAACTCGGCGTCCCGCCGATGCTCTCTTGCGAGACACAACTTGCCCGGCTTGCTGCGGGAAATTTCGACCATTGTGCGACGAGTTTCTGCCGCGCTCCCCGTTCGTCATTGATGCAACTCTTTGTCGATTGATCGACAGAAAGCCCCGCCGTTGCGGCAACATCGAGCTTGCAACTTCTGGCGATATCGAACTTCGGCACTCCGTCAGCCACCGGCATAACCAGCTGCGAACTCAACATGATCATCGAGATTGAGATAGGCATTTTCTAGCCTCCTGGACCTGTCGGCGTGGCCGCCTCTCTTCGTCAATTTGTAGCGCTTGGCAGATTTCCGACTATGCGAAAACCGACAGGGGCCCTGAAGATAGACGACCCCGGCCTGCTGGCGTGGTCGTTTTCGCATAGTCTGGAGCGCTCGCTTGGATAATCATTCCATCTCGCGGCCGGCATAAACAGGCAGGGGACGCCCGTTGCAAAACGGTCAGGAGCACGACGGAGCCAGGGTGAAACGATCACCGCTTCTCGGCGTGCCCCCTCCCCAGCCGCCAGCTCTGCAACTGATCTATGATACGGCGCCGATTGGTCTTGCGTTCCTCTCGCCCGACTGCCGCTATCTTCAGATCAACCAACGTCTCACCGAGATCTGCGGCATTTCGGTCGAGGATCATCTTGGACGATCGGTTCGAGATTGCGTGCCTGCCTTGGCCGAGGCGGTCGAAGGCATCGTTGGTTCAATCATGAAGACGGGAGATCCCGTAATCGGCGTCGAGGTCGCCGGTCAGCGCGCTGATCAGACCGAGGAGCGATCTTGGGTCACCTACTGGCACCCGCTACGCAATCCGGCCGGGGAAATCGTCGGCGTCAATGTCGCGGCGGAAGAGATCACCCAGCGAAAACGCGCGGAAGCGGCGCTTAAGGCCAGCGAACGCCAGTTCCATACGCTCGCCGATTCCATTCCGCAACTGGTGTGGATGGCCGATGCGGGAGGCAAGATCTTCTGGTTCAACAGCCACTGGCACGAATATACGGGCATAGCTATCGGGGAAACTCATTCGCATGACTGGCAGGCGATCCTTGCGCCTGCCTCGTTGCACGAAGCACGGGAGCGTTGGACGCAAGCGCTGGAGGCCGGAACGCCATTGGAAATGGAGTTATCCCTGCGCGCGAAGGATGGATTGTATTGTCCGTTTCTCACACGTACGGTCCCGCTTCGTAATTCGGCCGCTACTATCTATGGCTGGATCGGCACCCACATTGATATCAGCGAGCGCAAGCGCAGCGAGCAAGAGATCCGCAGCGCCCGGGACGCCGCCGAAGCAGCCTTGAGAAACCTGAGAGAGACTCAAGATTCCCTGATCGAAGCGGAGAAACTGGCAGCCCTGGGGCGGCTGGTGGCCGGCGTCGCGCACGAGATCAACACCCCCGTGGGCACAAGCTTGACGGTCGCCTCTTCGCTGGAACGCAAGACGGCCATGGTTGCGGAACAGCTTGCGCGCGGCAATCTCAAGCGATCGACGTTGAATGACTTCCTGGAGGTCAGCCGCGAGGCGTCGTCGCAATTGGTCGCGAACCTCAATCGGGCCGCGAACCTGATCCAGTCGTTCAAGCAAGTAGCTGCCGATCAGAGCTATTCAAATCAACGTATCTTCGATCTCGGCGATCTGACCGCGCAGCTCGTCACGAGCTTGCTGCCAGCCTTGCGAAAACAAGATCTCGCTCTCCACGTTGAATGCGAACCCGATTTGACGATGAACAGTTATCCCGGACCGTACGGGCAAGTGCTGACCAACCTCTTCCTCAACTCGGCCGCGCATGCATTTCCTGGTGGCCAAGGCGGCAACGTCGATATCCGGATCAGGGCAGCCGGAGATCAGCACGTTGAGATCTTCTTTTCCGACGACGGCTGTGGCATGAGCCTCGAGGTCAAGCGCAAAGCCTTCGATCCATTCTTCACGACCCGACGGGATCAAGGCAGTACCGGCCTAGGTCTCCATATCGTCCATACTCTCGTCACGAATTGCTTGGGCGGCAGCCTCCGCCTCGATAGCGAGGTGGGCAAAGGAACAAGCATCCAGTTGATCCTGCCCCGGGTGGCGCCGACACAGGCCGGTGCCGGGTAACCCGCTTGGCTCAGACGACCGGACACGGGCAGAGCTGAATATTCCATCGCTGCTTCGGTGGAAGACAGTGAACCTGCCGATTTCGCATAGACGAAAGCCCATGAGCGGAGGTTCAATAAAGCGAGCCAACTTCAACCACCGACACGATTTCAAAGGGAACGCCAAATGAAATCGAATATCGCTTATTCCGCGCTCGCCGCCGCTTCGCTGCTAGCGCTGACACAGCCTGCCGCGGCCCAAGGAACGTCAGGAACAGGGGCCGCTGCATCCATTCCCGGCAGCGTCGTAAGGGGCCATGAACAAGGGCCTGGTCTCATCAGCATTATGACCGGTCCTACCTTGCCAGACCCTGGCTTGGATTCGAGACGAAGGACGGATCGCTCGGGCCAAGCTGAGCGGCTGTCCAGGCCGAAGGCCGAAAAATGATCCGCCTTCTGCTTCTGGCTTTGCCGATGGCCGCTCCGGCCTCGGCCCAGACAGCCATCGGCCAATACCCATTTTGCATCCAGGGTGCTGACAATCCCGGTTGGAGCGGCTGCTCGTTTAACACCCTCCAGGCATGTCAAGCCGCGGCTTCCGGCACCGAAGCCGAATGCCTATCCAATCCCTGGTACCAGGCCGGCGCGAACGCGGCGGCATCCGTTCCTGACACCGATCAAATCGGCGCCAACGCTCCGCTTCCCGTTGGCCCGCCGCCGAATTAGGCCGTGGACGCATTAGCGCGCAATCAAATTCGGATTGGTGCGGGTTTGTGGCAGTAGGCCGCGAGTTCGTCATATCGGGCGCGACGCGCCGACATTGCCTGATCTTGTTGAAGAAACCATTCGATCACGTTGCGCTGAGCGTGCGCCTTGCTGCTAATGATCCGCCTTCTGCTTCTGGCTTTG
Organism: Afipia sp. GAS231; assembly: GCF_900103365.1. Taxonomy (NCBI): domain Bacteria; kingdom Pseudomonadati; phylum Pseudomonadota; class Alphaproteobacteria; order Hyphomicrobiales; family Nitrobacteraceae; genus Afipia; species Afipia sp. GAS231. The sequence continues at coordinate 5,837,534 of NZ_LT629703.1, read as the reverse complement.
CTGATGGCGGCTCCGGCCTCGGCCCAGATTGCCATCGGCCGATACCCATTTGCATCCAAGGTGCTGACGATCCCGGTTGGAGCGGCTGCTCGTTTGACACCCTTCGCGCATGTCAAGCCGCGGCTTCCGGCACGGAAGCCGAATGCCTATCGCGCCATGAGCGGTTCCATAACCGCCCATTGAGCGGAACGACCGCTTTGCGCCGATATTGTTGATTTAGTCCGCCGTTGATCGGCGGTGGCTGGCGTGATTCCATCCTCGTATTGATTTGCGGAGGAGCGGGACGATGATGGGGATGCAGACGGCGCCGGCGCAGCTGTTCTACGATTTCTGCCTCGACGACCATGTCCCCGAAGATCACCTGCTCCGACGCATTGACCGGTTCCTCGACCTCGAGAAGGTGCGCACGGAGCTGAAGCCGTTCTACAGCAACATCGGCCGCCCCTCGATTGATCCCGAACTGATGATGCGGATGCTGATTGTCGGCTACTGCATGGGCATCCGGTCCGAACGGCGGCTGTGCGAGGAGATCCATCTCAACCTGGCCTATCGCTGGTTTTGTCACCTCGGGCTCGACGGCAGGGTTCCGGACCACTCCACCTTCTCGCGCAACCGGCATGGTCGGTTCCGGCAGAGCGATATGCTGCGGCATTTGTTCGAGACCGTGGTGGAGCGGTGCCTTCGCGAGGGTCTTGTCGGTGGCGAAGGCTTTGCGGTGGACGCGAGCCTGATCGCTGCCGACGCCAACAAGCAGCGGTCCGTTCCCGGCGACCAGTGGCCGATCGCAAGTCTGGGCGCCGATGCCGGCAGGGCCGTTCGCGAGTATCTGGCAACGCTGGACGATGCTGCCTTCGGTGCGGCCAGCGAGGTGAAGCCGAAGTTCGTCTCACCGTCGGATCCGGCGGCGCAATGGACCGGCGCCCACAAGGGGCACGCCTTCTTCGCCTACGCCACCAACTATCTGATCGATACTGAGAATGCTGTCATTCTCGACGTCGAAGCCAGCCGAGCCATCCGCCAGGCGGAGGTCGGCGCCTCACGTACCATGATCGATCGAACCGCCAGACGCTTTGGCATAATGCCCCGGCACCTTGCCGCTGACAGCGCCTATGGCTCGGCCGCAAACCTGGCCTGGCTGGTCAAGGAGAGGCAGATCGAGCCGCATATTCCGGTGTTCGACAAGTCCAACCGGACCGACGGGACCTTCTCGCGATCCGACTTCGTGTTCGATGCTGAACGCAACCATTACACTTGCCCGCAGGGCAAGCTGCTGGTGCAGTTCCGGCGGACATTCGCGACGCCGCGCTCAGGCATCACCAAGGAAGGGACGCGGTTATACCGCTCAAGCAAGTCTGATTGCCAAGGCTGCGCCTTCAAGCCAAAGTGCTGTCCCAACACGCCACAACGTAAAGTGCCGCGCGATCTCGACGAAGATGCGCGGGATGTTGCCCGAAGCTTGGCAAACACGCCGGCCTATGAGCGTTCGCGACATCGCCGGAAGAAGATCGAGATGTTGTTCGCCCATCTCAAGCGCATCCTCAGACTCGGTCGCCTTAGACTGCGCGGTCCGAGCGGTGCGCGAGACGAGTTCCTACTCGCGGCCACGGCGCAGAATCTGAGGAAGCTCGCAAAGCTTCGAGCGATGCCAGCCGCTTGCCCCGTGCCGGCATGACGGCTCCAAAGAAATCGGCGCCGATGCCCGGCCCGATCCTGAGACAACACCCCAAAAAATAGACCATGACCCTGAAAACGGAGGAGTCCGAAACAAAGCGGCGACTAAATCAACAAAATCCGCCGGCACGGGGCAAGCGGCTGGCATCGCTCGAAGCTTTGCGAGCTTCCTCAGATTCTGCGCCGTGGCCGCGAGTAGGAACTCGTCTCGCGCACCGCTCGGACCGCGCAGTCTAAGGCGACCGAGTCTGAGGATGCGCTTGAGATGGGCGAACAACATCTCGATCTTCTTCCGGCGATGTCGCGAACGCTCATAGGCCGGCGTGTTTGCCAAGCTTCGGGCAACATCCCGCGCATCTTCGTCGAGATCGCGCGGCACTTTACGTTGTGGCGTGTTGGGACAGCACTTTGGCTTGAAGGCGCAGCCTTGGCAATCAGACTTGCTTGAGCGGTATAACCGCGTCCCTTCCTTGGTGATGCCTGAGCGCGGCGTCGCGAATGTCCGCCGGAACTGCACCAGCAGCTTGCCCTGCGGGCAAGTGTAATGGTTGCGTTCAGCATCGAACACGAAGTCGGATCGCGAGAAGGTCCCGTCGGTCCGGTTGGACTTGTCGAACACCGGAATATGCGGCTCGATCTGCCTCTCCTTGACCAGCCAGGCCAGGTTTGCGGCCGAGCCATAGGCGCTGTCAGCGGCAAGGTGCCGGGGCATTATGCCAAAGCGTCTGGCGGTTCGATCGATCATGGTACGTGAGGCGCCGACCTCCGCCTGGCGGATGGCTCGGCTGGCTTCGACGTCGAGAATGACAGCATTCTCAGTATCGATCAGATAGTTGGTGGCGTAGGCGAAGAAGGCGTGCCCCTTGTGGGCGCCGGTCCATTGCGCCGCCGGATCCGACGGTGAGACGAACTTCGGCTTCACCTCGCTGGCCGCACCGAAGGCAGCATCGTCCAGCGTTGCCAGATACTCGCGAACGGCCCTGCCGGCATCGGCGCCCAGACTTGCGATCGGCCACTGGTCGCCGGGAACGGACCGCTGCTTGTTGGCGTCGGCAGCGATCAGGCTCGCGTCCACCGCAAAGCCTTCGCCACCGACAAGACCCTCGCGAAGGCACCGCTCCACCACGGTCTCGAACAAATGCCGCAGCATATCGCTCTGCCGGAACCGACCATGCCGGTTGCGCGAGAAGGTGGAGTGGTCCGGAACCCTGCCGTCGAGCCCGAGGTGACAAAACCAGCGATAGGCCAGGTTGAGATGGATCTCCTCGCACAGCCGCCGTTCGGACCGGATGCCCATGCAGTAGCCGACAATCAGCATCCGCATCATCAGTTCGGGATCAATCGAGGGGCGGCCGATGTTGCTGTAGAACGGCTTCAGCTCCGTGCGCACCTTCTCGAGGTCGAGGAACCGGTCAATGCGTCGGAGCAGGTGATCTTCGGGGACATGGTCGTCGAGGCAGAAATCGTAGAACAGCTGCGCCGGCGCCGTCTGCATCCCCATCATCGTCCCGCTCCTCCGCAAATCAATACGAGGATGGAATCACGCCAGCCACCGCCGATCAACGGCGGACTAAATCAACAATATCCGCCACAAGCGGTCCGTCGCGCGTTCATAACCGCGCAAAATGGTCGCTCGTCATAGAATAAACCGCTCACGAAAGAGCGACGCGGTGGGCGGGATGGCGGAGGATCCCTCATGCCTGTATGTCGCGTCAGCCCCAGTCGTCAACAACCTTGGAACAAGGGCGTGCTCGTCGGCCAGAAGAAGCCTCTCGAACCGAAGCATGTGTGGTCGATTCGAGTTCGGTTAGAACTCGCGGGATCAAAGCGCGATCTTGCAATCTTTAATCTAGCAATCGACAGCAAGCTGCGCGCTTGCGATCTGGTCAAATTACGGCTGGACGACATTTTCTCTGGGTTAACGGTACGGCGACGTGCAACGATCGTCCAAAAGAAGACTGGTCGACCAGTCCAATTCGAGATCACGGAGCAGTCAAGGAATTCCGTCGAAGCGTGGCTACCATCACTCCGGGCCGCGGGCTCTCGATACCTCTTCCCAAGTCGACTTCACGCGAGCCCTCACATATCAATTAGGCAATATGCCCGGCTGGTGCACCGTTGGGTCGAAAGCATCGGCTTGGAGCGAGCTGTTTATGGCACGCATTCGATGAGGCGGACGAAGGCCGCCCAGATCTACCGCAAAACCGGAAACCTCCGCGCCGTGCAACTTCTCCTCGGCCATACAAAGCTCGAGAGCACCGTCCGATATCTCGGGATTGAGGTAGATGACGCGCTAAATATCGCCGAGCAGATCGAACTCTAACAGCCGCCGGTGGTTATCGACGAATCGTGGAGCATCATCGCCACCATCGCTGACATCGCGTAGCCCGCGCGTAGCGCGGGACGTCTGCGCCGCTCATAATCGCAAGACTGCAACGCTCAAGGACGCGCGTTAATCTAACGTGGTATAGTTTTTGCTAGTTTCGTGTTAGCTTGATGGCGCGCGCGCTGGTTCGCAGCGTCCGCACATTCGTAAAGCCAGCCAACCCCACGAGGAAGACATGGCAAAGAAAGCGAAGAAAGCAAAGAAGACTGCCAAGGCGACCAAGAAAGTCGCGAAGAAGACCAAGAAGATGAAGAAGTAAGCGCGCGGTTTTCCGCAGGCCAAAGCCGCCGCAGTATCGCGACCACCATCGCTGGTGAGCTTGACGCATCGCAAGATGTCTCTGGCCGAAAACCGCGGCGACAATCAGACCGGCCCCATGTGCACACGGCTCAAGAAGCCTACGATTAATGCACATGGGTCCGGTTTTTTTCCGGTCGTTGGTCGGGTGCCCGTCGCGCCGGTGTCAGACGATTCCCCGGCTTGCGACTTAGCGCTCTTCGTCCACCCCTTCGTTGAAGGGGCGGCGTCCGGGCGCCTCCAGCGCTCATTCATTGACGATAGCGACCGCTGTTTTGCGCCATAACCGCCCGTTCCATAACCGCTCATTCCGCGAATTGAGCCGGCCAGCTCAACTCGACGACAACGTCGCCGCCTCCGGCCTAGTTATCGACCCGGCCCTGTTCGCCAAGGCCGAGGCGATCGTCGCAGCGATCCGCACGGCGCCGTAGACTGCCGCCGGCGGCTACTTCACTGCATGGAAGCGCGAGGCGGTACTCTGCCTCGCGCTGCCGCGATCGATGAAACTGGTGGATCGGCATTAAATCGAGGATCGATGGCCACCGGCGCTTGCCTGGACACCTTTCGATGATCAGCCATACCAACTAGGCCGTCGCCTCGACCGAAATTTTCGCGAGCTTCTAGGGCTAAGGCGTCCGGTTACTGCGCGGCGGCAACGCGCCCTGTGTAGGTCCCAGTCAGAAGATCGACGCCCTTGTCGGCGACCGCCATGACGGTGGCGTTCGTGATCCTGGGCATAATGGAAGCGTCCATGACCCGAAGGCAGTCTATCCCCTTGACCCGCAAGTCGGGCGTGACCACGGTCGTGGGGTCTTCCGCCCTGCCCATTCGGCAGGTGCCGACCGGGTGAAAGTTGCTCTGCGTCGTCGCTTTCATGTATTCGACGAGCTCCGCGTCGTCCGTTATTGCCTGTCCCGGCGACAGCTCTTCTTCCACGATGTCAATGAACGGTGCTGTTGCGACGATCGTCCGGAGATACTTTAGCGCCTTCAATCGGCGTCGCGTGTCCTCCGGATCGCTCATCCAATTCGGATCGACCTCAGCGTCATCCTCTGGAAGGACCGACTTCAAGCGGACTGACCCGTAGGAAAGCGGGCGAACCAAATTGGCGAGAAGCGTAACGGCGTTGCGTGGCTTCACCGTCAGTGTCGGCCACATCAGACCAATGCAATAGATTTGGATATTGGGCGGCCCGGCGGGATCGTCCAAATTGACGAACGCCATCGTCTCGGATCCCGTGGAAGCGATAGGGCCTGTGCCAAAAGCGGAATACTGAATGACGTTCCGGATCAGCTTGATCCCTGCGTCCTCGCCGAAATAACCAACCGGGCGCTTCGTCGAAAGCGACAGAAAAACTTCGTTGTGATCTTGCAGATTCTGGCCGACGCCGGGTAGGTCGGCTACGACTGGGATGTCGAACTGGGCCAGGTGATCGGCGGGTCCGACCCCTGAAAGCATCAGGAGCTTGGGCGTGGCGAACGCCCCGGCCGTCAAGACGACTTCATGCGTCGCCTTCGCCTGATGGACCTTCCCGTCTTTGACGTATTCGATCCCGGTCGCCCGCTGACCGTCGAACAGCACCCGGTTGGCCCTCGCTTCGGTAACCAGGGTCAACCGCTCATCGCCGATCACCGGCCTCAAGAACGAGTCCGCCGAGCTGCGGCGTTTTCCTCGAAAGGTCGTCGATTGTTCGTACCCCACGCCGTGCAGCTGACCGCCCGTGAAATCGTCGGTGAAAGGGACTTTCAGTTTTTGCAGCGTCCGGATGAAGATGTTGGCGGCCTCGGAGATGTATGCCGGGTCGGAAACCTTGAGAGGCCCGTCTCCACTGTGCGCGGCGTTCTCCAGCCTGACGTTGCCCTCCTGCTTGCGGAAGTAGGGGACCAGGTCGTCCCAGCCCCAGCCGGCATCGCCGGATAACGTGTTCCAACGGTCATAGTCGTCCTGGAGCCGCGGGCGTAGGTCATGGCGTTGACCGAGCTTCCCCCGCCAACGACGTTCCCTTGCATGATGTCAACGGCCCGCCCCTCGAGCGCGGGCTGGGGCGTCGAAGTGTAGCGCTTGATGTAGGGCGATTTGCCGAACACGATTTTGACGGCGCCAGCGGGCATGTGGATCAGCATATTGTCGTCGAGCGGCCCGGCCTCCAAAAGCAACACCGTCGCCCCATGGTCTTTGACCAAGCGGCTGGCCACGACGCAGCCGGCGCTGCCTGCTCCCACTACGATGTAGTCAAAGGTATCCGACACTGAGGTCATTTGGTTTTCTCCTGGTCGATCTCCCGGCCGCTTCAATTGCTGGCGCGAGGGAGGGCTGAAATAGGGCGGGATTTGGCGTTGGCGTGAACCGATAGGACGGTTGCAGTTCACGCCAAATCGCAGATATGGACCTCAGGTCTTGGCTGAAATCACGCGCAAGTAACAATATTCCTTCAGGCCTTCGGCGCCATACTGCACGCCAAAGCCCGAGTCCTTGTTACCGCCGAACGGCACGTTCGGATTTACGACCAAGTGCTGGTTGATCCAAACGGTCCCGGCCTCCATCCGATGAGCGACCGCGTCCAGCTCGGCCGGGTCGCGGCCCCAAACCGATCCCCCAAGCCCGTAGTCTGTGGAATTGGCGATCTCGATCGCCTCGTCGATGGTGCCGTACTTGATCAGCGACCTCAGAGGACCGAAGTTTTCGAGCTTCGCGTAGTCGGCGTGGGGGGACGGGTTGTCGAGGATCGTGACTGGAAAGAAGTTGCCTTTCCCTTCGATCTCATCGCCGCGGTAAAGAACGGCGACGCCATCTTTTTGAATGCCCAGGTCGCCTGCAGCCGCAGAAGTTGCGCTCGGTTTTGGATGGGCCCGATCGTGGTGGCGGGATCGAATCCATCGCCCGGGACTTGCTCGGCGGCAAATTTCGAGAGCGCCGCGGCCACTTCGTCGTAGCGGCTTTCATGCACCAACAGCCGCTTGATGGTGATGCAACCTTGACCGTTTACCAAGAACATCCCCCAAAAAATGGGAGCGATCGCCGCATCAACGTCGACGTCCGGCAGCACAATCCTGGCGTCATTGCCGCCCAACTCGAGGGTCAGGTGCTTCAGCGTCTGGGAGGCGGACTCGAAAACCCGCCGGCCGGTCTGAGTGGAGCCCGTGAACGAGATCTTGTCGGCTTCGGGGTGGGACGTCATCCAGGGGCCCACATTGTCGCCTCCAGTCACCACGTTCAGGATGCCGGCGGGGAGAATGTCCCGCACCAGTTCCGCGACGCGCAACACGGTCAGCGGTGTGTAGAAGGACGGCTTCAGGACGACTGTGTTGCCCGCCATCAGGCAGGAACGACCTTGTCGTACGACAGAAGTAACGGGAGATTCCAGGGACTGATGGCCGCGACGACGCCGAGGGGCGCATAGTGCCGGGTGACCCGGCCAACGCCCGGTTGGGTTGTTTCCACGTCGGGAAGGCTTTGCGCGAGAACGCTCGGCGCGAAGTCATCCAAAACAGCCGCGACTTCCCACAACGCCAGGCTTCTCGGGCGCCCTCCCTCGGCCATGAGGAGGGTGACGAGCTCTTCACGATGCGCTTTGACATTCTCGAACGCCTTCTCGAGGATCGATCGTCGCGCCTCCCAGGTCAGTTTGCTCCACGAGGAAAAGGCTCGGCGGGCGGCCGCGAACGCTGCATCCATTCCGTCGCGCTCAATGTCGGGCACTTTGGCGAGCAGCTCGCCGGTGGCGGGATCAAGAACATCCAGGGTGTTGCGAGCACTGACACTCTTTCCGTCGATCAGGTTTGTAAAAATGCCGCGGACGCCGGCGGCTGCGAGAGCACTCTCGCGAAGCGCTGACACGGAGTCAGCCGGAACGGATTGCTCGACCATGAGCGTGTTTCCTTCAAATAATAGCCAGGACTCCGCAAACTCTAGGCAATAGACCTAGAAGTCGCGATCGAGGTCGGGGAAGAACTCGGTAAGCAAATTGCCGATGTACTTTGTGAGGTTCGGCAGGCTTCGGGCGTAGTCGGTCAGCCTGGGATGCATCTCGCGGAGCTGATAGACCAGGATAGTCATTCCGAAGACGACCGCGTCAAAAGACGTCGGCCGGTCGGTCCCGAGAAGATAGCGATTTTCGCCCAGAATTTCGGCGACGGCCGCGAGGTCCTTGGACGCCTTGTCCACGATTTCGTCGGGGGTATAACGCGCGGTGCCCTGCTTGTAGGTGCGGTCTTCCATGTCGTCCCGCAGCCCCTGAAGGCCGGGGCCCATTCCGCCGAAGGCATGCTCGAAGAACCAGTCCGAACCTTCCTGATCGTAGAACTCGTAGATCAGGGCGATCCAATAGAGGTGGTCCTCCAACGTACGCTGGACGAGGTGGCCGACAGCGCGCTGATGGTCACTCAAACCGGCGTCGGGATCTGGAAAGGCGGTCTTCAGAAAGCCGATGACCAGGTCGGAATCGGCGACTTTCACGCCATCGACCGTGATGAAAGGCACCTTTCCACGCGGCGCATTGCCAACGCTCTGCTCAGCGACGGGTTCGAAGGGGATTTCTTGGAAACGAAGATGAGCTGTCAGCTTCGCAGAAAAAGGCGACAGCGTCGGGACCCTGCGCGCGACGTCGGGATCGAAAATGCCGAAGCGGTGCAGAGTCATGACAGTCGATGGTCCAAAATGGACCTTATCGTACGGGTTCACATAGACGGGGATCTTTTTCATCACGGGCGTCCTTCATCTCGATTCACGCTCACAGCCGTGAGCAGACCAGAGACCGAAGGCGGCGGCTCCGCCCGTCGTTTCTGGTGCACGTGGGATATCGCGCATTGTCGCGACGATGATAATCGGATGAATGTCGACAGGACTTTTCGGGATTTGCGAGCAATGTCGTTAAAGCGGCACCGGAAAGGTCAGTCCGCGATCAGATTCTTCGCCAGGAAATCGATCAACGTTCGCACACGCTGACTGGAGACGCTGCCTGCGGTGACGGCGTACAGATTGGCGTTGGAAGTCACGAACGTGTCGAGAGCGGTGACAAGTGCGCCAGAGGCAAGCTCCTTGCGGATATCCAGATCGTTTCGCATGACGACGCCGTGGCCGTCGAGCGCCCATCGGCGAAGAACGCCGCCATCGTTGGCAACGCGATTGCCCGCAACACGAACCGTAACCGGTCGTCCCTCGACGGTGAAAGACCACGAAGAAAAGGTCGATCCAGGGCGCGGGTGGACGAGGCAATTGTGCGCGGCCAGGTCATCTGGGTGATTGGGTGCAGCATGGTTTGCCCAATAGGATGGCGCGGCGCACACCACGCGGCGCCCTCGAAGCATCAGTCGGGCCTTGAGAGCCGAATCCACCAAGGGGCCATTGCGGAGTGCCAGGTCAATGTCCTGCTCCACGAGATCGACGACACCGTCGGACAAGTGCAGCGCAATTTGTACGGCGGGGTGTAAGTCGAGGAAGCGATCGATCAGCGGCGCTACTTCGGTCCGGCCAAAATCTTGCGTGGCCGTCATCCGGATTGGGCCGCGCAAGGGCCCATCCTGAACCCCGGCGATGGATGCGTCCCAGTCTGCCAAGAGCTTTCTGGCATCGGCGAGAAAACGCCGCCCTTCGAACGTGAAGCTCAATCTGCGGGTCGATCGTGTGATCAGAGTAACACGCGCCTGTTCTTCCAACTGCTGAAGTGCGACCGTCACCGTTGAGGTCGAAACAGACACTTGGCGGGCGGCGGCTGAAAAGCTGCCGGTCTCAGCGATAGTTACGTACAGGCGGAGGGCTTCCAGGGTGTCCATTTCTCGCAAATCCCGAAAGGTCCAATCGAGAATAGCCTAATTATCAACGAGACAAAAGCAATCGATATTGGCTTCAACAAGCAGGAGAAGCCCATGTCCACCTCATCGACGATAGCCGACAGCCGTGCCCCCTGTGCCAACCACACGATCATCCGTGTTGGCCTGATCGGCATCGGAAACTGGGCCTTGAACGGCCCCGTTCGCGTGCTCAGCCTTATGCCGCAATATGAAATGGCGGCTGTCTACAGCCAGCGTCGCGACGCCGCGCAGTCTGCGGCGGACACCTTCGGTATCCGGCATGTCGTCGGATCGATCGATGAATTGGTTCGCCATCCAGACGTCGACATCGTCCTCGTGCTCACGACAGGTCCGCAGCACGAGGAAGCGGTACGCGCAGCGATCGCTGCGGGGAAGACCGTGTACTGCGAGTGGCCCTTGACGCCGGACTCGAAGACCTCGGCTGAACTGGTCGACCTTGCGGCAAAAGCTGGTGTGCAAACCATTCTCGGCACCCAACGCCGGTTCGCGCCGGGGCTGCGCTATCTGAAGGATCTTCTCGGCGATGGCTACGTCGGTCGTGTGCGCTCGGTCAGGATGCATGTGACGGTGAGCGGTTTCGGCAAAAATCGCAGCAAGGCGCTTCGTTGGAGCGCCTTCCCGGAAAATTTCATGGGCGTTACCTCGATTTTCGGCGCGCACTTGATGGACCCGCTGTTCTCGATCGTAGGCCGTCCGACTGAGATCTCGGCCGTTTCTGTCAACCAGTGGCCGCAAATCACAATCGTCGAAACGGGCGAGGAGATCAGCACGAAGGTTCCGGATCAATTGCTGCTGCAAGGCATCCTCGCAAGCGGAGCCGTGTTCGCCGTTCATATCGAGGGCGGGAAGCATCATGGCACCGGCGTTCAGATCGATATCACGGGTGAAGATGGTGACTTGCAGATCACCAACACCTCGGCGTTCGGGGACGTGGGCGAAGAATATAAACTATTCGGTGCCCGCGTAGCGGACACCAGGATGGCGCCACTCGCAGTGCCCGCATCGTACAACTGGCTGCCACCCTCTGATCTTCCTAGCGGCGTGCTGGAACTCGCCGATCTCTTCGAGGTTCACGCCCGCGATCTCGCAAGCGGCTCGCGAACCGTGCCCAGCTTCGAAGACGCCCTCTTCCTGCAGCGGCTGCTTGAACAGGCAGCGGTCTCGTCAGCCAGCGGACGTCGTATCAAACTTTAGACGATGTCGCGGCCGGTCATCCGCCTTGGGGCAGATCGCACCGGTCGCGACCATCCTCCACCAACTGCCAAGTGACATGCGCGCCGCTCTGCGAGCAGGCGAACGATGATCGCTGGCGCTTTGAAAGGCGAAATGTCATGCCAACCACCGCGAGAGTCGCCCGTATTCACGAGTATGGTCCTCCCGAAGTCCTGAGGTTCGAGGACATCGTCGTGGGTGAGCCGGGCGACGATGAAGCATTGATCCGCAACACCGTCATAGGTCTCAACTTCGTCGACGTTTATTATCGTAGAGGTACTCTTCCGGTCCCCGCCTTTCCAGCGATCATCGGCGACGAGGCCGCCGGGGTAGTCGAAGCCGTTGGCAAAAACGTCAAGAACGTCAGCGTGGGTGACCGCGTCGTCTATGGCGATATCGCATTTGGCGCCTACGCTACGGCCCGTTTGCATCCCGCAGACCGGCTTGTCCGCATTCCGGCAGGTGTTTCTGACGACCAGGCAGCCAGTGCCTTTCTAAAGGGGCTCACCGCTCGCTATCTGCTCAAAGAGGTGCTCGAGCTCCGACCCGGTGACACCGTTCTGTATCATGCAGCAGCGGGCGGTGTAGGCCAGATTTTCGTTCAATGGGCGAAAGCACTTGGTCTAAAGGTGATCGGCACAGTGTCCAGCGACGCTAAGGCGAAGCTTGCGCGTCATGCCGGCTGCGACCACGTCATCAATTATTCCTCCGAGGACTTCGTCGCCGATGCGCTCGCGTTCACCGCAGGCAATGGCGTGGCAGCTGTTTTCGACTCCGTCGGCGCGGATACGTTCCGTGGGTCGCTGGCAGTTCTCAGGCCGCGCGGAACGCTTGTGCAATTCGGGAAGGCGTCTGGGTTCCCGGAACCGGTGGACCCATTCGAGTTGGCGCCACGCGCGCTTTATCTGACGTGGCCCATTCTCCCTCATTATACGTCCACTGCGGAAGATCTGGCGATCGCCGCAGCCGACCTCTTCGACGCGATCGCGACGGGAATTCTCAAGGTCGATCCCAGCAATCTTTATCCGTTCAGCCAGCTGATCGAGGCTCACCATGATCTCGAAGAGCGCCGAACCGCCGGCGCGGCAGTGCTGCGTGTCACGGCCGCCGACCTCCCTTGATCAAATCTCATGCGCCGCGACGTCCGGAGACGCGCGCGGCCCCGATCCACGAAACAATGCTCAACGAAAGGAACAACGCGATGAATACCTCTGTGATTGAAGCAATCGAGCGCCAGAAAACCACCAACCTTTACGATGCGTCGAAAAGCATTCCCGACGATGACATTCGTGAGCTGGTGCGCCTGGCGACATTCTCCCCGACCGCGTTCCACCTGCAGAATTGGCGCTTCATAGCGGTGCGGTCGCCGGAAGCCAAAGCAAGGCTGCGGGCGGTTGCGGCTGATCAGCCCAAGGTTACCGAAGCTGCCGTCACGTTCATCATGGTCGGTGAACTAGCCGTGGCTGACGTGATGGCTGATCGACTGGCGGGCTCGGTTGCGGCCGGTTTCATGCCTGTCGAGATGGTGCCGGGTTGGGAAGCCGCAGCAAAATCGCTTTACTTCGAGAAGCCTCAGACCCAGCGCGATGAGGCAATTCGATCGGCGACCTTTGGCGCAAGCGGACTGATTCACGCCGCGCAGGCGATGGGTCTGGGCACTACGCCGATGATCGGGTTTGATCCGGTCGGCGTGTCACGTGAGTTTAGTCTCACCGATCATGAGGTCCCGGCACTCCTCGTTGCCGTCGGCTATCCGACGGAGGCGAATTGGCCGCAGAAGCCGCGTCGGCCGATTTCGGACGTGCTCGCGTTCGCGTAACTCTTCTGACCAGCACCGGTCACGTTTCACACCAGCCTCGTCGAACTTTCGGGAGATCGGTTGTGTGGTGAATCCGCCCAGTCGTCCGCCCGCCAGAACCGGTTGGTTCGCCTAAAACGCTGGCGTTATCTAATCCGACCTTAAGGAATGTCCATGACCCAACGTTTGAACTACGCCACCATTGCTCCGGTCGGCGTAAAGACCCTTGGCGGCGTTTACGCCTATATCGCTCAATCGAATTTGCCCGCTCAGCTCGTCAATCAGGTCTATCTGCGCGTCTCGCAGATCAACGGCTGTGCCTATTGCATCGACATGCATTCTCGCGACCTGCTTAAGGGCGGCTTGGCCGTCGAAAAGCTGGTGCTCATCCCTGCCTGGCGCGAGGCAGGCTCCCTGTTCGACTCACGCGAACGTGCGGCTCTGGCTTGGGCTGAAACAGTCACGCGCGTCGCCGACACCGCTATACCGGATGGCGAATTCGAGTCTGCGTCGGCGGCGTTCTCTGAGAAGGAACTGGCCGACCTGACGATCGCGATCGGGCTGATGAATGCCTATAACCGGCTGGCCATCGGATTCCGCACCCCACCCAAGGCAGCTAGTTGAATGTGAACGAAACACGCCGACGGGCCGCCCATCCGGCGACGGAGGCTGGTTTCGCACGGAGCTTTAGCTCAGGCCACAAGACGGGAAGCCTCGATATGCTGTCCGGTCACCCACCAGCAGCGTAGCTCCGGCCTCATCTTGACCCCTCTCTGAAGGAAACGACACTATGACCACGATTTCTGCGAAAAGCGATGTAATGACCCTGATCAACATGTTCACGGTTGAACCGGCAAACCAGCGACGGCTCGTTGAACTTCTGACCGAAGCAACGGAGGTTTCAGTGCGTCGGGCGCCGGGCTTTGTTTCTGCCAGCCTCCATCGCAGCACTGACGGGACGAAGGTCACGATGTATGCACAATGGCGGAGCATCGATGATTATCAGGTGATGCGTCAGGATCCTGCCCCGCCTCCGTTTCTTCAGGAAGCGCTCACGATCGCCAAGTTTGAACCCGGCGTCTACGAGGTCGTGCGAACCTTCACACCCGCCGGCGAACCGAATTGAAGCGACTACAGTTTTGTCCGCTTTGCGCCAATATTGTTCAAAAAATCTTTTTGGGATGACGAACGAAAATTCTCAGAGTCATTGGTTGCACTATATAGGCTACCAAGCTCGTAAGTGAAGAGAAGTTACTGGAAATGCGCAGCTTTTTGGGGTCGTAGCATTCCCGGGGCTGTCCCGAGCGCCACGATGCTTGTGGACCTGTGAAACGCCCACCGGAGCACGCAAGGCGCGCTGGTTGGCAGCGAATCCAAACGCATCGCCTACAAGGCGGCGCCCGAAAGCCACGGACTTAGGACGTACGGGAATTTTACGTTCGGTTTTTTCTCTTCTTCCGTGAATCGCGTGAATCGCAGTGCCACGGTCGGGCGGCAGTTCTGATCGAACCCGTCTCCGCCGATAGTCTCTCCAAAACGGGAATATTCGCGGAAACAGCCGGAGACTTTCGGGACTTCCGCCTCGAGTTCGGTGAAGTGGGGAGTCCAGAGACCAAAGCGAATGCGCGAAAAGCTGGGATTTCCGGCCCTTTCTCGCGTCTCCTGGGAAGCCTGGCAGAACGCCGGAATGCCTGGCTGGGGCGGGAGGGATCGAACCTCCGAATGGGGGAATCAAAATCCCCTGCCTTACCGCTTGGCTACGCCCCAACAGGCCGCTTCGGGACGTGCGAGACTGCGGGTCCCGACGCCTGTGCGGCAACGCCGGTCTATAGACGGAGTTCGGCCATTTCAACAGGCTAACGACCCGATTTTCACCCGAAATCGGCCCTCGCGGACCGGACCCTTTATATAAGGTGATTTCCCGGTTTCGCCGCCCGGTCGCTTTTCGCACCCAGGGCGCTCCAGTCTGCCCCAAGGCGGCCCGATACCGCTGATCGGAGAGTTGAGAGACGGCCGGTTTCGTGGGAAGACGGCAGCCTCTGTTTTCGCTTTCCGTGTTTTCCGCCAACGCGAGATGCCCGTCATGACCTACCGCGCGCCGATCAACGATATCCTGCTCGCGCTCAACCACGGTGCAGGCCTTCAGGCCGCCGTGAAAGCCGGCCATTACGGCGATTTCGACGGCGACATCACCGCGGCCGTGCTGGAGGAAGCCGGCAAATTCGCCGGCGACGTGCTGGCGCCGCTCAATCGCGTCGGCGACGAACACGGCATCAAGCTCGAAGCCAACAAGGTGACCACCCCCCCCGGCTGGCCCGATGCGTATCAGCGCTGGATCGCGGGCGGATGGAACGCGGTGTCGGGGCCAGAAGGCTTCGGCGGTCAGGGCCTGCCGATGGCGATCAATGCGGCCTGCACCGAAATCTGGAGTGCGTCGAACATCGCCTTCGGCCTCTGCCCGCTTCTCACTCTCAGCGCCATCGAAGCGCTCGATGCCCATGGCAGCGACGAACTGAAAAAGATCTATCTGGAGAAGCTTGTCACGGGCGAGTGGACCGGCACCATGCAGCTCACCGAACCGCAGGCCGGCTCCGACGTCGGCGCGCTGCGCACCCGCGCCGAACGCGCACCCGACGGCAGCTATCGCATCAAGGGCACCAAGATCTTCATCACCTATGGCGACCACGACATGACCGATAACATCGTGCATTTCGTGCTGGCCCGCCTGCCCGATGCGCCCGCGGGCACCAAGGGCATTTCGCTGTTCCTGATTCCGAAATTCATGGTCAATGCCGACGGATCGCTCGGTGCCCTCAACGACATCTATCCAAGCGGCGTCGAGCACAAGCTCGGCATGCACGCTTCGCCGACCTGCACCATGACCATGGGCGATAACGGCGGCGCCATCGGCTACCTGATCGGCGAGGAAAACCGCGGCATGCTCTGCATGTTCACGATGATGAACCAGGCCCGCCTCGGCGTCGGCCTCGAAGGCGTCGGCATTGCCGACCGCGCCTATCAGCAGGCGCTGGCCTTTGCGCAGGAACGCCGCCAAGGCCGCGGCATCGGCTCGAAGACCGACGGCATGGACACCATCATCGTCCATCCCGACGTCAAACGCATGCTGATGCAGATGCGCGCCATGACGGCGGCGGCGCGCTCGATCTGTTACGCCACGGCGGTTGCGATGGATATCTCCGTACGCGCCAAGGACGCCAAGGTGCGTGCCGATGCCGCCGTGCGCGGCGCGCTGTTGACGCCGATCGCAAAGGCGTTCTCCACCGACATCGGCAACGAGGTGACGTATCTCGGCGTCCAGATCCACGGCGGCATGGGTTTCATCGAGGAGACCGGCGCCGCCCAGCACTATCGCGACGCCCGCATCACCTCGATCTACGAGGGCACCAACGGCATCCAGTCGATCGACCTCGTCACCCGCAAGCTCGCGGCCAATGGCGGCGCCTCGGTGTGGGCGCTGCTTGATGAACTCTCCGGCATCGTCAAGCAGGTCGAAGCCTCGAACGATCCAGGCTTCGGCACCACAGGCGCCAAGCTCCGCGACGCGCTGGGCTCACTCGATCGCGCCAGCAAGTGGCTTTTGGAGCGCGTCGCCTCGGCGCCGAACGACGCGCTGGCGGGAGCGACGCCGTATCTGCGCCTGTTCGGCTCGACACTCGGCGGCTGCATGCTGGCCGGCGAAGCGCTCGCCGCCAAAGCCAATGGCGACGCCGGTGGCGATCCGCAGCGTTACGTCACGCTGGCAAGGTTCTTTGCCGAGAACGTCACGGTGCAGTCCGGCTCGCTGGAGAAGACCGTGATCGACAGCGCCGACGCCGTCAACGGCGCCGACGCGGTGTTGCTGGCGTAAGGGCGCACGTGACGCCGCAACATTTCTCAGACAGGAGCCATCGTCCCGATGTTTGATTTCGATCGCGTCATTGACCGCCGCGGCACGCACGCGTCGAAGTGGGACATGATGGCCAAGCTTTCCGGGATCACCGCCGCCGACGGAATCCCGATGTGGGTTGCCGACATGGATTTCGCGGCACCTCCGGGCGTGACCGAAGCGCTGAGCGCCGATGTGACCCGTGCCGTCCATGGCTATTACGCCGACACCGGAAGCTGGGCGACGGCGGCATCCGAATGGCTGGCGCGACGGCACGGCCTGAAGATCGATCCGGCGTGGGTGAGCCAGACGCCCGGCGTCGTCTCCGGCCTCGGTCTCATCCTTCAGGCCGTCACCGAACCCGGCGACGAGGTCGTGGTGTTTCCACCGGCCTATCATGCCTTTCGCAAGATCATCCTCGCCAACGAGCGGCGCATCCACGACGCACAACTGGTGCTGCGCCAGGGCCGCTACGAGATGGACCTCGAGGCGCTCGGCGCAAAACTCACGCCGCGAACCAAGATCGTGTTCTTCTGCAGCCCGCATAATCCGGGCGGCAACGTCTGGTCGGTCGAGGAAATCCGCGCGCTCGCCACCTTCTGCGCCGAACGCAATTTGATCCTGGTGTCGGACGAAATCCACTGCGACCTCGTGCTGAACGGCGCCAGGCACACGCCGACTCTGACGGCCGCGCCTGAAATCGCCGATCGCCTGATCACCTGCATCGCCGCCACCAAGACCTTCAATCTCGCCGGCGCCCATGTCGGCGCCTGCTTCACGTCCAATCCGGTGTTGAAGGCCAAGCTCGACGCCCGCATCGCGGCCAGCGGGCTCGCCTCCTACAACGCTTTCGGCATGATCGCGACCGAAGCGGCCTGGCGAACCGGTGAAGCCTGGCTCGATGCGCTGCTGCCCTATCTCGCCGGCAACCACGATCTGCTCAACACCCGCATCGAGCGCGCCGCGCCCGGCGCGCGTGCAATGCGGCTTGATGCCACCTATCTCGGCTGGGTCGATTTCTCCGGAACCGGATTGGCGGCGGCCGACGTTGCCGCGCGGGTCAAGGACCGCGCGCGGATTTTTGCCAGCCCCGGCGAGCAATTCGGACCGGGCGGTGAAACCTGGCTGCGCTTCAATTTCGCCACGCCGCGTCCGCTTCTCAATGAGGCGCTGGATCGGCTGGATGAGGCTTTTCGGGATCTGCGAAGGTAACCTGCGCACGCGATAACGTAGGATGGGTGGAGCAGCGATACCCATCAATACCTCCCGTGTGGCGATGGGTATCGCTTCGCTCCACCCATCCTACGATTCTGAATACGACTTCGCGATCTCGCGGCGCAATGCGCCCGGAGTTTTGCAAGAAATCCTTGCCCTCGAAATCAGAGGGCGCGGGGAAGACCGGGTGCGCGCTGCACCCGCGGTCTCGCAGGCGTGTTGCAAAAAGATATGCTGCCCACGAGCATACAGGTTCAGCGGAGAGCCTCCGGCCTTCCCTGCGCAATGGCTTTACGGCTTATACGATTTCGTCCTGGTGACCGGCTTTCTTGCCACCATCGCTTGCTTCAGCTTTCGCTTCCGCTCGCTTGACGCCAGCACCGGGGCGTCGGACCCAAACGATTTCACCGTACGGCAAGTGCCGCGCTCGTCAGTCGCGACCTTGCGTCCACCGCTCCCTGCCCCTCGTTTGCGACGATGGCCTACGCCCCTTGTGTCCAAAAAATTTGGCAGAATGAGCGAACGGGCGGTTGCGGACCAACCGCCCGTTGCTGGAACTGAGCCCGTACGCCCCAAAGGCGACAGAGCCTGTACCAGAGCGAGGGACAGCTCCGGCGTCTTCCTCAACCCGAACAGTTGCAAGGGCTTCGAGCCCGTACCGAGCAAGGAAGGGAGTGGATGATGGCACAAGATGATCGCATTGTCGTGGGCATCGATGTGGCAAAGGACAAGGTCGATGCGTGCATTCGCTCGCTGTCATTGCGTCAGGTCTGTCCGAACACGGGACAAGGCCACCGCAAGCTGGTGGCCTGGCTTCGCAAGTACAAGGCAACCAGGGCTGTGATGGAGGCGAGCGGCGGTTACGAGCGTGACTGGGCCAAGCTACTGCGCCAGGCCGGTGTCGAGGTGCGGATCGTCGACCCCAAACGCGTCCGCAGCTTCGCGCTATCGGCCGGCCGGCTGGCAAAGAACGATGTGATCGACGCGGAGATGATCGCCTGGTTCGCCGAGATATTTACCGAGGCGCCGAGCCAGACCCACGATGCCGCACGCGAGGAGTTGCTGGCGCTGGTGAAAGCGCGCATCGGTCTGGGTGATCTCAAGACGCGCTTGCAAAGCCAAAACGAGCATGCTGCACCAGGACTGGTTCAGAAAACGCATGCCCGCGTCTTGAAGAATCTGGTCAGTGAAATTGCCAAGCTCGAGGCGGCAATTGCGGCCAAGATCAAGGCCTCGCCACACCTTGCCGAGCGTGCCGAGATCATCGAGAGCGTGCCGGGCCTCGCCGAAACGACCTCCGCCAACCTCATTGCGGGGATGCCGGAGCTTGGGCAGGTGAGCAACAAGATCGCCGGTGCGTTATTAGGCGCCGCCCCGTACGACGACGATAGCGGCCATCGGCGCGGTGAGCGTCATATCAAGGGTGGCCGCCGCTGGGTCCGCAACGCCATCTACATGCCCTGCCTCGGCGCAGCCACGCAGAACAACCCGGTGCTCAAGGCCTTCTACGACCGCCTGATTGCCAAGGGAAAGAAGCCGAAAGTGGTGCTTGTCGCCTGCATGCGCAAGCTCATCGTCATCCTCAACATCATGATCGCACGACGGCAGAAATGGGATCCCAGCCGTTACGCACTGAACTGAGCGAGCGCACCTCACCGCGCTCGGTCATCGACCGAGCGCATGCCAAGCCAACAGACCGGAGAGCGGACGGGGTCAAGGCCGTAAGCCGCCGAAGGCGGGGCGCGCCCCGCGCCAGCCTTGAGGCCCGGCCGATCGCCGGTTTACTTCAGCACAGTTGCTCTGGTGGGACAGGATGGCGGGAGTTAAACGACTGATTTGCCCGACGGGGCCAGCGATTTATTTTTGCGCAGAGGGCTGGACAGGTTTTATTGATTTGCCCGTCGTGCCATTTTGTCGCGGACGCTACCAGTTGACTCGTCGGCCAAATCAGCTTCCCGGCGAACGAAACCGTCAACGCATTCTCAGTTTGGCCGGCCTGTCTTCTTGATACAGGTCGGCCCGCCCTGAGGCTGTGCGGTGCATTCCCATTCGGGTCCGAAGCCGGCATTGAAATTTCGCTGCAGCGAGGGAAGGAAAATGAAGGCGGCGCCCAGCACGACGAGCAGGATCGCCACCAGCAGCAGCGTCCGCACATTGCCCGCAAGATCGGGGTTCCATCGAGGCCAATTCATCACAAGCAAATCCGCACTAGCGGGCGACAGCGGAACGGATACCCCTTTTGAGAAGCACGACAGTGATGCGTATCACGTCTGCCTTCGGTCTCCAATCCACGGTGGACAGGCCTCAATTCCCTAATGCGGACAAAGTCCGCGGCATCCTTGAGTTCATATCCTCTTGGGGAAGCGGTTATGTACTGCACGCGATAGCGTTGCTTCGCCACCATGGCGTTTGCATGTCTCCTTGCCACGCCGGTAATTGCCGAGGAGACAGCTTTTCCGGCACTAACTTACACTCCCTGGACTAAGTTCTGCTTGAGCAACACCTGCTTTGTCGGCAGGGACGGACACTCGATCCCAGACTGTAGACCGGTTGTAGCAGTCGCGCTGATCGAGCGAAGCGGAGACACGAAAAAGACTTTGCGCGTCACCCTGCCGACCCGAGTGAGCCGGGAGCATGGTGTTCGCATCATCATCGATCAGAACCAGGCAATCGAGCGGCCCTTTGGGAGCTGCTTTGCCAACGGCTGCAACGCCGACTACGATGCAGGAGCGGAATTGGTCGATCAGCTCAAGCAGGGGCGGATGCTTGTTCTTGAAGCGATCGACAAAGCCAATTCGCCGATCAGCTTGACCGTACCGCTGATCGATTTCGCCAGCGCCTACAATGGACCCGCAGAAGAGCCGAAAGTGTTCGAGGAGGTCGTTTCTTCAGTAGAGGAAATACGGGCGAGATTGGAGCGCGCGACGCGAGCCGAAGAGGAGCGCAAAGCCCGCTGCGAAGCAAGGTAGCCATCGCTATCGTCGTCTTCTGATGCCGTTAGGTTCGCGGATATACAGACTGCAAAAATAGAGGCGGTCGACCTCGCCGCTGTTGGGCACGCAACTCGTTCGGCCCGCGACGTCCCGGTGATTTTCCCGCCGGGCGATCTCGATCGATTCGGTCACGTGAAAGCATCCATGGCCGAACAATTTGAAGAATAAGGCCGCGATCTTGGTAATCGCTTGGCAGACTTGATGCTTTTGGTTCCCCCAGCATTTGTGATCGACCGACGGCCTGCCCGTTTAAGTTGAACGTGGCTCAATTCTTGAATGTGGTAAAGTGGAAGCCCCGGCCGCCAAAATCCGGACAGGGGTGAGGAGTATCCCATGCGCACCGGACCGCTTTGCTGCATTACCGTTGCCCTCACCGCTGTCATCATGGCGATATCGCCGCTCGCCGCCGAACCGGTGGCGCTGCGCGGCTACAATGCCGCCATCGGCGAAAGCTCGATCTCCGGCATCTCGTCCGGCGCGTTCATGGCGGTTCAGTTCGGAACGGCATGGTCTTCGGTGATCAAGGGCGTCGGTGTGATCGCCGGTGGCCCGTATTGGTGCGCCAAGGCCGACGCGGATGACTTCATCAACGGCTTCACGCTGCCGATCATGACGGCGACGGGTTCATGCATGAAGGGGCCGCCGCCGGACCTGAACATCTTCATCGCCAAGGCCGACGCCAAGGCAGCGTCGGGAGACATCGATCCGGTGCAGAACCTGCGCCGACAAAAGGTGTACCTGTTCCACGGCACCAATGACGCCGTGGTAGCCAGACCGGTCACGGATGCCGCCGCCGACTTCTATCGCCACTATTTGGGCGATGGCAACCTCGGCAACCTGTATTACCAGTCTGCCGTCGGAGCCGGACATTCTCTGGTCGTGGAGCAAAAGCCGCAAATCAACGGCCTCAACGGCTGCGCCGACAATCAAGGTCCGTTTATCGACCAATGCGGGTACGATCAGGCCGGAATCGTCCTGCAGCATATTTACGGTGCATTGAATCCGCCGAACCGCGGTCAGCTCACCGGGACGATGCAGCGCTTCGACCAGTCCGTCTATTCGAAGCCGGACGACACCAACGCACTAAGCCTCGGCGACACCGGCTTTGTTTACGTCCCCAAAGACTGCGCCGACGGCCAGGCTTGCCGCGTCCACATCGCACTTCATGGATGCAAGCAGGACGCCGGCGACATCGGTCGAAAGTTTATCGACGACACCGGGTACAATTCCTGGGCGGACACTAATCATCTCATTGTTCTCTATCCGCAGACCGCTTCCAGTTCGTTCGCGCCGTTCAATCCGCAGGCATGCTGGGACTGGTGGAGTTACGTCAATCACGAGGACAGTTACGTCACCAAGTCAGGCGCGCAGATCAAGGCGATCAAGGCCATGCTGGATGCCCTTACTGCGAACGCAGCCGCTATCACGGCCCCCGCCGGATCTCCGGATCAAGCCCCGACAGCGCTCGCGGTCGTCGACACCTCGGATACCGGCGCCGACATCGTCTGGAATCCGGTCAAGGGAGCGACGGTCTATCGGGTGTGGCGCGCAGACGCGGACGGTCCGTTCGCAGCGATCTCCGATATTGCCGGACCGAGCTTTGGCGACTCCGGCCTGAAGCCCCGCTCGGTCTATCGTTGGCGCGTTGCGGCCATTGTCAACGGAGCGGAAGGCCCGGTGTCGATCGAGGCCACGGCCAGCACGCGATCCACCCCTGCGCCGTGCGACAGCCCAGGCACCTGCCCGGTTGGGAGATGATCTCTCGACGACGCAAGTGACGTTCCTGCACTATCTCCTTCGGAAAACCGCCGCCCACTTTACCGGATCAGGCTCTACCCGATCGACTTCAATCCCCGCCTCAATGCTGTGACGGGTTCGATGCAGCGGCGGCAGCCGGCGATGTCGCCGTCGCTACGCGGACAGCGTCGCCCGTAGCCAATGTTTCCGCGGGGCTATTGATAATCCGATCAGATGGGGTCAGGCCGGCAAGAACCTCCACGCTGTCCCCGAGATCACGGCCCAGCTGGATGCTCTTGAGGACGACCTTGCTATTGCCGTCGAGGGTTGCGACTTGCGTGCCCTGATTGCCGGGGATGAGCGCGGTCGATGGGATCTTCATCAGATTTTCGTCGGTCGGAATTTCGAAATGTACGTTGCAGTAACTCCCACCGAAGAACTTTCCGGCGGCGTTGTCGGCCTGAAGCTCGACCTGCATGCTGTGGGACGCCGGATCGATGGCCCTGGAGATATGGGACAGCGTCGCGTCGAATTGCACGCCGGGGTATTGCGGCATTTCGAATGTCGCCTTCATCCCCACCGAAAGCCCGGCCGAGAACGATTGCGGCACCTGCACGTAGATGCGAATCCGGTGCAGGTCCGACACCTCGAACAGCGGCTGACCGGAACCTCCCGAGTTGATCAGCATCCCGATTTCCACGCTTCGGGAGGTCACGACGCCGTCAAAGGGCGCGGCGAGCGTCTTGAACGATTGCATGGCCTCGAGCTGGCGGACGTTGGCTTCGTTGGCGTCGACGACGGCCTGCTTTGCTGTGGCGTCAGCAGCGGTCTGGTCTGCAAGCTGCTGGGCAACGATCTGCTTTTGCACCAGGATATTGTTGCGGCTGGCAGTCAGCGTCGCAATTTGCTCATTGGCCCTTACGCTCGCCAGCGTCGCTCTGGCCTGACTGAGCTGCTGATCGAGATCGGGAGCGTCGATGGTAGCCAGCACCTGTCCGGCCTTCACCGCCGACCCGATGTCGTGGTCCCAACTCTTCACATATCCGTTCACCCGCGCGAAAATCGCCGCCTTGTTAAGCGGCTGGATATTGCCCGGCAGCGTCAACGTTTGATGGCTGGCGCCGGCGATGGACTGAGCGAGGGCAACGGTCGGGATCGCCTGCGCGTCGGTCCACTGCACGACTTCCTGCTTGCTCTGCGCGCGGCTGATGAAGCCATAGCCGATCACGATGCCGGCCAGGAGAGCTCCGGCGGCTGCCGTCGTCACCAGGTTCCGCCGACTTGGGACTTTGATTTGTTCCGTGGACATGGTCTTGGTCTCCGCTCAATGCGACGATGAGGTTGCGGCATCCGCTGAATCTGCGGTGCCATGCGGGCGGCTGTGCACCAGGCTGAAGATGGTCGGCACCAGAAACAGCGTGGCGGAGGTGGCAAAGATCAGCCCGCCGATCACGGCACGCCCGAGCGGTTGGTTCTGCCCGGCCTCGATCGCCATCGGCAGCATCCCGATGACCATGGCGAGCGCCGTCATCAGGACCGGGCGAAACCGCGAAGCGCCCGCCTCGAAGGCTGCCGCCATGGCATTTGCGCCGGCCGCCATGCGTTCGCGAGCAAAGCTGATCACCAGGATGCTGTTGGCGGTCGCAACCCCCATGCACATGATCGCGCCGGTGAGTGCGGGAACCGAAAGCGTCGTTCCGGTTCCGAACAGCATCCAGACGATACCGGCCAGTGCGGTCGGCAGCGCCATCACGATAACGAAGGGATCGATCCAGGATTGGAAGTTGATGACGATCAGCAAATAGATCAGCACGATCGCTGCCGCGAGACCGACGAACAATTGCTGATAGGCGCTGGCCATCGTGCTGACCTGACCGCGCAACGCGACACTCGCACCCTTGGGCAGATCTTTTGCGGTGTCGTGAATCGCCGTTCGAATGTCCGACGCGAGCGCACCGAGATCACGTCCCTGCGGGGTTGCAAAGATGTCGATGACGGGCTGAACATTGTAGTGGGACACCACGGCATTGCTGTTGGTCCGCTTGACCTGCGCGAGGCCGCCGAGGAGCTGGGTATTGGCGCTGGCCGCGGACGTGACCGGAATGTTTTGCAGACCGGTCATGGTGTTGATATCGCGTTGCGGGGTTTGCACCGAAACCGCGTAAGAGACGCCGTTGGCCGGGTTCAGCCAATAGGTCGGGGCCGATTGCGAGCTTCCCGACAGCGTCGTCAGCATGGCGGTGGCGACATCCTTTTCGGTGAGGCCGGCCAGCGAGGTCAGCGAGCGGTCGACATTGACGTCGAGGGTCGGCTGCTGAAACGCCTGCTGGATGCGCGCATCGGCGACGCCGGGAATTGCCCTGATTTTCGTCAACAGCAAATCTGCGTATTTGCGATCTGCCGCAAGATCGCTGCCGGCCACCTGCAGGTCGATCGGAGCCGGCACGCCGAAATTCAGGACCTGGCTGACGATATCAGCCGGAAGAAAAGCGAAACTGGTGCCGGGAAACTGCTGCGGCAGCCGCTCGCGCATGGTCTTGATGTAGTTGTCGGTCGGCGCGTGTTGGGGCTTGAGGCTGATCAGGATGTCGGCGTCGCCGACGCCGATGGTGCCGGAGTTGTTGTAGGCCATGTTGATGCCGCTGACCGAGAGTCCGATATTGCTCACGATGCCGCCAAGCTCTTTGGAGGGAATGATGCCGTGGATAGCGGTCCCGATCCGGTCGGTCAGGCTGGTCGTTTCCTCGATCCGCGTTCCCGTGGGGGCGCGGATATGCAGCTTGATCTGGCCGCCATCCACGGTCGGGAAGAAGTCCTGGCCGAGATAGGGCGCAAGACCGAACGACAGCAGGCTGAAACAAAGGAACCCGGCGACCAGCTTGATCCGGTTGCGCAGACAGAGCTGCAGCAGGCCGAGATAGGTTTCGCGGATTTTTTCGAACATGCGCTCGAAGCCGCGCTGGAAGCGGGCGAGCGGATTGCGGCTCGGCCCGGCATGACCGGCCGAGCCGTGGACCTGTTGATTGCGCAACAGATAGTTGGCCAGCGTCGGCACCAGCGTGCGCGACAGCACATAGGAGGCAGCAAGCGCCAGCATCACCGCTTCGGCGAGCGGCCGGAACAGATAACCGGCGACGCCGCCAAGCCCGAACATCGGCACGAACGCGATGCAGATGCAGAGCAGCGACACCGTCGCCGGCACCACGATCTGCTGCGCGCCGTCCAGTATGGCCGGTTCGATCTCTTTGCCCTGCTCGAGATGCCAGTTGATGTTCTCGATGGTGACGGTGGCGTCGTCGACCAGGATACCGACCGCGAGCGCCAAGCCACCGAGCGTCATGACGTTGATGGTCTCGCCCAACAGCGAGAGGCCGGTCAGCGCCGCCAGGATCGCCAGCGGGATCGAGAGCGTAATGATCAGGGTCGAGCGCCAACTGCCGAGGAACAGCAGGATCATCATCCCGGTCAGTACCGCCGCGATCACGCCTTCCCTGACCACGCTGGACACCGCGTCGGTGACGAAAACGGACTGATCGCCCACCGCGGTCAGCTTCAGGCTGCCCGGCAGCGTCTGCGACACCGAAGGCAGCAGGTTCTTGACGCCGTTGATGATGTCGAGCGTCGAGCTTGCGCCCGCCTTCATGATGGTCAGCAGCACGGCGCTGGCGCCGTTGACGTGAACCGCGTTGGTCTGCGGCGGACTGCCGTCATGCACATAGCCCACGTCACGCATATAGATGACGGTGCCGTTGACGGTCTTGACCGGAAGGTCGTTGAAGGCCGCGACCGCTTTCGGCGAGTCGTTCAAATTGACGGTATATTCATACGAGCCGATCTTCTGGGTTCCGACCGGCGTGATCAGGTTCTGCAGCGAAAGCGCGTTGATGACGTCGTTGGCGGAAACGCCGTATTGATGCAGCGCCTGCTGGTTGAGATCGGCCTGGACCTGGCGCACCTTGCCGCCGAACGGAAGCGGCAGCGCGGCGCCGGGAACCGGGGCCAGCGCCGGACGGATGAAATTCAGCGCGGAATCGAAGATCTGGGTTTCGGACATCTGGTCGCTTGAGAGCGCAAGCTGCAGGATAGGCACGCTCGAGGCGTTAAAACTGAGGATCAGCGGCGGGGTGATGCCCGGCGGCATCTGCTTCAGCACGGTCTGCGACATGCCGTTGACCTGCGCCAGCGCGGCATTGATGTTCACGGTCGGCTGAAAGAAGATCTTGATGATCCCGTAATTCACGATCGACTGGGATTCGATATGCTCGATGTCGTTGACGCTGTTGGGCAGCGACCGCTCGTAGAACGTGACGATACGGCCGGCCATATCGTCGGCCGGCAGACCGGTGTAGCTGAACACGACGCTGATGACGGGGATATTGATGTTCGGGAAAATGTCGGTCGGCGTACGCAGGGCCGACGCCGTCCCAAAGATCAGGATCAGAAGCGCCATGACGATGAACGTATAGGGCCGTCGCAGCGCGAGCCGAACGATTCCAAGCATGACGCTCTCCCTCGTGAACGATGTTCCCGCTGCGCCGATCCATGGAATTACCTTGGCGCGTCGGATAGCCGCATGCGGTTCGCACAGCCGCCATGCGCGATGTCATCGACAAGCCGGAATCTAGGGTTGAGTTTCGCATTCGTAAAATGCATTCTCTTCATCCTTACATGTGCATTTTGAATTGTGATGGAGTTCCAGTCGCTTGAGCAGGACGGCGCCGAAGCTGGCCGCGCTCGATCTGAACTTGCTGGTGGTGTTCGACGCCATCATGCGGGATCGATCCGTCACGCGGGCGGGACAACGACTGGGCCTGAGCCAGCCAGCGATGAGCCATGCCCTGACGAGATTGCGTCACACGCTGAAAGACGAGCTGTTTGTCCGCAGCCCAAACGGAATGGTGCCGACGCCGCGGGCCGAGGAACTCGCCACGCCGGTCAGGATTGCACTCGACGGGTTGCAACAATCGCTGGAAACCGTGCAGTTCGATCCGTCCAGGGCGACGGCAACCTTCCGCATTGCCGTCGATAATTATGCGGCGATCGTTCTGGTCGCGCCGATAGCGGCACAAATTGCCAAAATTGCTCCCGGGGTGAAGCTGGATTTTCGGCCGAGCGGCACGTTAAACGTTCTCGAGCAGCTTGATCGAAGCGAACTGCACCTGGCGCTGGGTCCATCTGGCGTCCAGGGCGAGCGATTCTCGCGGAAGCGGTTGCTGCAGGACCAGTTCGTCGTAGTGCATCGCAAGGGCCACCCGGCAGCGAAGGCACCGGAGTTCTCGACGGAAAAGCTGGCGACGCTCGCTCAATTGGAGATCTCGTCGGCGCAGTTTGGCGCCGATTTTGTCGACGCTGGTCCTGGACGATCAAGACCTGGCCCAGGACCGGCGATGCGGGCGCCATTTCTGTCGGCGGCGCAGATCCTGGCGACGTCGGACCTGGTGTCGGTGCTTCCGCTGAACGTCGCCAAAAACATGACAACGTCTCACCACCTGGTCTTCCGTCGACTGTCACGCCCGCCCAAGCCGATCGAAGCCGCCATGATTTGGCTGCGACGGCTCGACAATCAGCCTGCGCACGCGTGGCTGCGCGATCTCATCGGTCGGATTACCCGCGACTTGCAGGACAAGTGAGCGGGATCGGCTTTGCCGCCGGCGTAGAACAGATGACAGGCCGAGGCGTCATCCTGATTGACGGTCTTCTTGACCAGCCGGATGGTGGGCAGACCGGCATAAAAGGCCAGATTCTCGCGGCTTCGCCGGGATCGCGCCCGGATGACGAATTCCGGCTAGCTGCCTTGCATAATCCTTTAGGGGGAAAACGGGTGCGGCGATTTGGGCCTTTTCAGGGATCATGTAGGATGTAGCCTGATGACTCGCCAGCGGCACCGTCGCCGCCTGCTTCAGGGACACATCATGACCGGGCACCTCATTGTCTCCGACGACGACGCCATGCGCGTGATCACGCTGCGGCGGCCCGAGAAGAAGAACGCGATCACCCAGGAAATGTATCGCCTGATGAGCGATGCGATCGACACCGCGCAGAACAATCCGAAGATCCGCTGCATCGTCATCACCGGCGGCTCCGGCGTATTCACCGCCGGCAACGACCTCGAGGATTTCCTGAAAGAGGGAACCAACAACACCGACACGCCGCGGGCTTCCAATGCCGCAAAATTTCTTTATTCGCTGGCCCACAACGTCAAGCCGATCATCGCCGCCGTCGACGGTATCGCGATCGGCATCGGCACCACCATGCTGTTCCATTGCGACTACGTGCTGGCCAGCAAGACCGCGACGTTCAAGACGCCGTTCATCAATCTTGGCCTGGTGCCCGAGGGCGCCTCGAGCCTGCTGATGCCGCGCACCATGGGCCACCAGCGCGCGTTCGCGATGCTGGTGATGGGCCGCACCTTCACCGCCGACGACGCCCACACTGCGGGGTTCGTCAACGTGGTGGTATCGCCCGGACATACCGAGGCCGAAGCCCGCAAGGTCGCGCGCGAAATCTGCGCGCTGCCGGCGGAAGCGGTCGCGATCTCGCGCAAGCTTTTAAAACTGCCGCCGGAGGACATGACGCGCCGGATCGACCAGGAAGGCCATCTGTTCGGCGAACGAATGCGCTCCAAGGAAGCGATCGCCGCCTTCAAGGCGTTCTTCTCGCGCAAGAGGGGGTAGGATACCGCCCTCTCCGCCGTCATTGCGAGCGCAGCGAAGCAATCCATCTTGCCGCGTCAAGAAAGAATGGATTGCTTCGCTTCGCTCGCAATGACGAGAAACAAAAGCGTGACACGCCTTCTCCAAAACTTCGTGAAATCGTCGCGCGGAATGCGTAATCTCGGGTCCATGAAAAATTCATTCTCACCGATACTTCTCGTCGCCCTTTCGCTGGCGTTCCTCTTCTCACCGGCCCTTGCCCAGACGCCTGCGCCGGTGGAATTGCGCATCCTCGCCATCAACGACTTTCACGGCAACCTGCGCCCGCCGCCGGGCGGCATCCGGATCGCCGATGCCGCCGACAAGACCAAAAAGATCGTGGTCAATGCCGGCGGAAGTGAGCGGATGGCGACATTGGTCAACCAGCTTCGCGACGGCCACAACAACACCATCTTCGTCGCGGCCGGCGACCTGATCGGCGCCAGCCCGTTTCTGTCGGCGATGTTCCACGACGAGCCGACCATCGAGTCGATGTCGATGATGGGACTGGCGCTTTCGGCGGTCGGCAATCACGAGTTCGACGAGGGTAAGGACGAGTTGCTGCGGATGCAGAACGGCGGTTGCCACCCGGTCGACACCTGCCAGGGCCCGCATTCCTTCACCGGCGCGAAATTCCGCTATCTCGCCGCCAGCACGATCGACAAGGTGAGCGGCAAGACCGTGTTTCCTCCTTACGAGATCCGCACGTTCGACGGCATTCCGGTGGCCTTCATCGGGCTGACGCTGAAGGCGACACCTGAAATCATTTCGCCGCAAAGTGCTGCCGGTCTCGAATTCCGCGACGAGGTCGAGACCGTGAACGCGCTGGTGCCGGAACTGAAAGCGCGCGGCGTCGAGGCGATCGTGGTGTTGATCCATCAGGGCGGCACGCCCACAGGCGATTACAACGAGTGCCCTGCGATCGCGGGCCCGATCGTCGATATCGTCAAGAAATTCGATAAAGCCGTCGACGTCGTGATCTCAGGCCACACCCACCAGGCCTATGTCTGCGAGATCGACGGACGGCTGGTCACCTCTGGCGACAAATACGGCACGCTCGTTACTGCTGTTGACCTCAAGCTCGATCCCGTCACCCGCGACGTCATCAGCGCCAAGGCCGAGAACACCATCGTTCGCGTCCCCGATCTGGCGAGAGATCCCGAGCAGACCGCGCTGCTCGAAGCCTATGACAGAGTCGCGGCCCCCCTCGCCAACCGTCCGGCCGGTTCGGTGACGGAGACGCTGTCGCGCGTGCCGAACAATGCCGGCGAAAGCCCGCTCGGCGATATCATCGCCGACGCCCAGTTGGCCGCGACCGCTACGCCTGAGAAAGGCGGCGCGGTGATGGCCTTTACCAATCCCGGCGGCGTGCGCACGGATATCGCGCGCAAGGACAGCGGCGCGGTGACGTTCGCCGACCTGTTCGCCAGCCAGCCGTTCCGCAACCAGCTGGTGACGCTGACGCTGAGCGGAAAGCAGATCAAGGACATGCTGGAACAGCAATGGCTCGATCCGAAGCGGCCGCGGATCCTGCAGGTCTCGAAGGGATTCAGCTACGCCTGGGACAACTCGAAAGGCGACGGCGAGCGCGTCATCGCCGAGCGGATGTCGTTGAACGGGCAACCGATCGATCCTGCCGCGTCCTATCGCGTCACGGTCAACAACTACCTCGCCGTCGGCGGCGACGGCTTTACGGCATTGCTCGGCGGGACGAAGCCGCAGACCGGCAGCTACGACAGCGACGCGCTGCATGCTTATTTCACGGCCAACAGCCCGATCAGCCCCACTTCGGGCGGCCGCATCGTCCGGATCAACTGAACCGGGGCGCCGGAACGGCGTTATACCCGGCGGCCAGGGCTCTTTCCGAGCGGGCTCCGAACGCCTAGATTGGAACCTTCCCGCCAAGCGCAATTGAAATGCGCCAGGATTTTGCATGACGCTGCTTCTGACGCATTCCGCCTGTCTCGACCATCTGACGCCCCCGGGGCACCCCGAACGCCCTGACCGGCTGCGCGCCGTCGCCGAGGTTTTGGGCGAAGATCGCTTCAAGGCGCTGGTGCGCGGCGAGGCGCCGGAAGGCAGCCTCGATTCCGTCACGCTCTGCCATGGCGAGCATTATGTCGGCGAACTCCGCCACATCGCGCCGAGCAGCGGCCTGATCTATATCGACGGCGACACCTCGATGTCGCCCGGCACCTGGGAAGCCGTGATGCGCGGCGTCGGCGGCGCGGTCGCCGCGACCGACGCGGTCATGACCGGTCAGCATCACAATGCCTTCGTCGCGGTGCGTCCGCCCGGCCATCACGCCGAGGCCAGCAAGCCGATGGGCTTCTGCTTCTTCGACAATGCCGCGATCGCCGCCCGTCACGCCCAGCGCAAATACGGCATCGAACGCGCCGCGGTCGTCGATTTCGACGTCCATCACGGCAACGGCACCCAGGACATCTTCTGGTCCGATCCGACCGTGATGTATTGCTCGACGCACCAGATGCCGCTGTTTCCCGGCACCGGCGCCTCTGGCGAACGCGGCGAGCACGACACCATCGTCAATGCGCCGCTGGCCTCCGAAGACGGCAGCGCCAAATTCCGCGCCGCATTCGAAAACCTGATCCTGCCGCAGTTGCAGAAATTCGGCCCGGAACTGATCATCATTTCGGCCGGCTTCGACGCGCATTACCGCGATCCCCTGGCTTCCCTGAACGTCAAGGCCGAGGATTTCGGCTGGGTCACGCGCAAGCTGATGGACACGGCGAACGCCAGCGCCGGCGGCCGGGTTGTCTCGGTGCTGGAGGGCGGCTACGACCTGCAGGGGCTGAAAGAGTCGGTGGCGGAACACGTCACCGCATTGATGGCCGGGTAGATCCCCGCCACAATACGTCCCTATAAATTTGTTTGATTCTGCGCCCTGACGGGGCGCAACCGGGAACGCAAGTATGGCCGAGACCACCCAGGCGGACGTCAAGAAACTCACCTTCGAGCGCGCGATCGAGGAACTGGAAACGATCGTGCGGCGGCTCGAGGACGGCAAGGTGCCGCTGGAGGAATCGGTCGCGATCTACGAGCGCGGCGAGGCCTTGAAACGGCGCTGCGAGGAATTGCTGCGGCAGGCCGAGGCCCGGGTCGACAAGATCACCACCGACGCCTCCGGCCAGGTGACCGGGACCGAGCCGCTCGACGTGCAGTAGGCGGTGCGCGGCAATATCGCGCGGGCCGTCTTTCGAGAACATTAAGCGAATTCAGCGCGTTCCGCGGCCACCTGAAGCAGGCGGCTGCACAATTTGCCATCGAATTAGCTCTTGGCGCGCCAGACGGCCTGATATAGTCCCGCCAACAGTCTGGGGACAGTTCGTGCGCGTTCAGCACCGCCATATCATCTACATCCAGGGATACGATCCGCGCGGGCTGGCGCAGTATTACCGCATGTTTCGGACCGAACTGCGGAAGTTCTCCCGGCTTTACGGGCTCACCGCCACGCTGGGCCGTCCGCAGGCGGCGCCCGACGGCGAAATCGCCTCCTGGTCCATCGAGACCAAGGCCGACGACTGGCAGACCCGCACCAGCTACGATTTCCTGCGGTTTGAAGACTTCATCCAGCGCGACCTCGCACAGCCGATCTGGCGCACGGTGCTGCAGGCGGTCTGGATCTACTGGCGGCTGGTATTTTCAGGCACCATTGCGCGGTTCTGGCGCGCCAACTGGCGGTTTGCGACCTTCATCACCTACCCGCATTTCCTGCTGCTGCTGGAGGCGATCGCGGCGGCCGGGCTCGCTTATGCGTTCGAGAAAGGGCTCGATGCGATCGGTATCCCCAATGCCTTCAGCATCGCCGCGGCGCTGGCGGCGTTCGTCGCCGTGCTCGGCACCGTGCTCAAATACACCGAAAACCAGACCTATCTGCTGTACGTGCTGTCGGACACGATCTGGACCTGGGAATTCTCGCACCGCGCCCGCCCCGAATGGGACCAGCGTATCGACCGCTTTGCGCAACATCTGGTCAAGACCGCGCGCGAGAGCGACGCCGAGGAAATCGTCATCGTCGGCCACAGCTCGGGATCGTTCTTGGGCACCGAAATGCTGGCGCGGGCGCTGCAACTCGATCCCGATCTCGGGCGCCACGGCCCGCGCATCGTGCTTTTGACGATCGGGGGAAACTTCCCGATCGTCGGCTTCCATAAGGTGTCGCAGCCGTTCCGCGAGCACTTGCGGATGCTGGCGGTCGAGCCTTCGATCGACTGGATCGACTGCCAGTCACGCAAGGACGTGATGAACTTCTTTCCGTTCGATCCGATCGCCGGCCATGACATCGACGTCGGTTCGAACCGGCGCAATCCGAGAATCGTGGTGGTGCGGTTTCGCGACATCATCAATCCCGACCATTACAACGTGTTCCGCTGGAAGTTCTTCCGGGTCCATTTCCAGTTCGTGATGGCCAACGAGCGGCCCCACGCCTACGATTTCTTCATGATCGTCTGCGGACCGATCCCCCTCGCCGCACGCATGGCTATCCCCGACGCCGCGCTTGATGTCGCGACCGGCGACCCCGCGACCCGGGAATGGGCCTGGAAAAGGATCGAAACGGCTAAAACGGATGCCTCCGGTGGCACCGAATTGGGCGAAATTGAACCTTCCGCCCGCCGCAGCGGCTAAGAAGCGGAGGTATTTGAGCCCGGCGGCCTGGAACCGGGCCCGGTTCGGCGGGTTGGCTTTGGCCCGTGGTTTGGTGTAAAGCTTGCACTTCTATGGGCTGAGGAGCGCGGCCTGCCGCCGCTTTACGACGGCAGTAAGCACTTCAAATAGCTAAAGAAACTGACCGGGAAGGGTTAAAGCTACCAACGTGATGCATATCACATGGTCTGATCCGGAGTGCATCTAGGCTTTCAAATCAGTCACCAGCCTGCCGAGATGGCAGCGGCGTCTGGATTTTCGCAGCGCGGTTAACGCGCACCCCATCTCGCGTCGGGCCGTTCGCCCCCGACATGCAAAATTGGAATATCGCTGTGACCACATTTAGTAAAACGCCGCTTCTCGACACCATCCGCACGCCCGATGACCTGCGCAAGCTCAAGATCGAGCAGGTGCGGCAGGTTGCCGACGAGCTGCGGCAGGAAACCATCGACGCGGTCTCGGTCACTGGCGGCCATTTCGGCGCCGGCCTCGGCGTGGTCGAGCTGACCACCGCGATCCATTACATCTTCGACACGCCCCGCGATCGCCTGATCTGGGACGTCGGCCACCAGGCCTACCCGCACAAGATCCTGACCGGACGCCGCGACCGCATCCGCACGCTGCGCACCGGCGGCGGCCTGTCCGGCTTCACCAAGCGCACCGAGAGCGACTACGATCCGTTTGGCGCTGCGCATTCCTCGACCTCGATCTCGGCCGGCCTCGGCATGGCCGTCGCCCGCGACCTCTCCGGCGGCAAGAACAACGTGATCGCCGTAATCGGTGACGGCTCGATGTCGGCCGGCATGGCCTATGAGGCCATGAACAATGCCGGCGCGATGAATTCGCGGCTGATCGTCATCCTCAACGACAACGACATGTCGATCGCGCCGCCGGTCGGCGCCATGTCGGCCTATCTGTCCCGCCTCTACTCCGGCAAGACCTATCGCACGCTGCGCGAGGCCGCCAAGCAGATCAACAAGCGGCTGCCGAAGATCATCGCCAACCGCGCCAACCGCGTCGAGGAATATTCCCGCGGCTTCATGATGGACGGCGGCACGTTGTTCGAGGAGCTCGGCTTCTATTATGTCGGCCCGATCGACGGCCACAATCTCGACCATCTGCTGCCGGTGCTGAAGAACGTCCGCGACATGGAGACCGGCCCGATCCTGGTCCACGTCGTGACGCAGAAGGGCAAGGGCTACGGCCCGGCGGAAGCCTCCGCCGACAAGTACCACGCTGTCGCCAAGTTCGACGTCGCCACCGGCGCCCAGGCCAAGGCCAAGCCGAATGCGCCGTCCTATCAGAACGTGTTCGGCCAGAGCCTCGTGAAGGAAGCCGAAAAGGACGACAAGATCGTCGGCATCACCGCCGCGATGCCCTCGGGCACCGGCATCGACATCTTCAACAAGGCATTCCCGAAGCGCACCTTCGACGTCGGCATCGCCGAGCAGCATGCCGTGACCTTCGCGGCCGGTCTGGCCACCGAAGGCTACAAGCCGTTCTGCGCGATCTATTCGACCTTCCTGCAGCGCGGCTATGACCAGGTGGTCCACGACGTCGCGATCCAGAGCCTGCCGGTTCGCTTTGCAATCGATCGCGCCGGCCTGGTCGGCGCCGACGGCGCGACCCATGCCGGCTCGTTCGATCTCGCCTATCTCGGCTGTCTGCCGAACTTCGTCATCATGGCGGCCTCCGACGAGGCCGAGCTGGTGCACATGGTTGCGACCCAGGTCGCGATCAACGACCGCCCGAGCGCGGTGCGCTATCCGCGGGGCGAAGGCCGCGGCGTCGAAATGCCGGAAGTCGGCATTCCCCTCGAAATCGGCAAGGGCCGTGTCGTCCGCCAGGGCAACAAGGTGGCATTGCTGTCGTTCGGCACCCGCATGGCCGAATGCGAAAAGGCTGCCGACGAACTCGCCGCCCACGGCCTGTCCACCACCATTGCCGACGCCCGCTTCATGAAGCCGCTGGATGTCGAGCTGGTGCTGAAGCTGGCGCGTGACCACGAGGTGCTGCTGACCATCGAGGAAGGCTCGATCGGCGGCTTCGGCTCGCACGTCATGCAGACGCTGTCCGACAACGGGATGCTCGACGGCGGCCTGAAGATGCGCGCGATGATCCTGCCCGACGAGTTCATCGACCACGACTCGCCGAACGCGATGTATGCCCACGCCGGCCTCGACGCCAAGGGCATCGTTGCCAAGGTGTTCGACGCACTCGGCAAGGACTACAAGGCCGAGACGGTTAAGTTGGCCTGATTGCAAGCTCGCCTGATCCTGGTGAGTAACGCGTAAGCGTTGTCACGCGAAGCGGCGACCGCTTCGCGTCGGGAAAGATCGCCGA
Organism: Afipia sp. GAS231; assembly: GCF_900103365.1. Classification (NCBI taxonomy): domain Bacteria; kingdom Pseudomonadati; phylum Pseudomonadota; class Alphaproteobacteria; order Hyphomicrobiales; family Nitrobacteraceae; genus Afipia; species Afipia sp. GAS231. The sequence goes on along the minus strand of NZ_LT629703.1, from coordinate 5,800,829 downwards.
ATTAGAGCCTTGAATTAAGGCTCTAACTTTTGTTTTGACGCGTTTTCTTCACGCGAACCGGCGTCCACTTCGCTCGAAAACGCTATGGACCGCCGGTGACCTCATGAAGATCTATCTGGCAGGCCCCGATGTGTTCCTGCCGGATGCTGTCGAGATCGGAAAACGCAAAGCCGCGATCTGCGCCGGCCACGGCGCGCGCGGCCTCTATCCGCTCGACAACGCGATCGACCTCACCGCCGGCGACGCTTCACTTACGATCTTCAAGGGCAACGAAGCGATGATGGACGCCGCGGATGCTGTTATCGCCAACCTGACGCCGTTTCGCGGCCCCAGCGCCGATGCCGGCACCGTCTATGAACTCGGCTACATGGCCGGCCGCGGCAAATTCTGCCTCGCCTACAGCAACGATCCGGCCGTTTATGTCGAGCGCGTCAGGCGGTTTGGCGCGGTGACGAAATCCGCCGATGTTTGGACCGACAAAGACGGCCTCACCGTCGAGGATTTCGGCCTGCCCGACAACCTCATGATGATTCACGCACTCGACCTGCACGGTGCTAAACTGGTGGCGCCGCGACAGGCGCCGGCCGATATCTGGCACGACCTCACCTCGTTCGAGGCCTGTGTCGTTCTCGCGGCGGGTCGCGCCGTCGGCAAAACGAGTTGAACTTGGCCAACAAGAGCGACAGCGAAACATCTTCCCGCAAGCGCGCGGACGTGCTGCTGGTCGAGCGCGGCCTGTTCGAAAGCCGCGCCCGCGCCCGTGCCGCGATCGAGGCGGGTTTTGTGATCGCCGGCGGCAAGCAGGTGCTGAAGGCGTCGGAGACGATCGCCACTGACGTAGAAATTTCCGCGCAGCCCGCCCACCCATGGGTCTCGCGCGGCGGCGTCAAGCTGGCCGGCGCGCTGGAACAGTATCCGATCGAGATCGAAGGCCATGTCTGCCTCGACGTCGGCGCCTCCACCGGCGGCTTTACCGAGGTGCTGCTGGCGAACGGCGCCAGCCTTGTGTTCGCCATCGACGTCGGCCACGGCCAGTTGCACCACTCGCTGCAAAGCCATCCCCACATCGTGTCGATGGAAGAAACGGATATCCGCGCCTACGAAGGCAAGCGGCTGCCGGCGCGGCCCGATGTCGTCGTCATCGACGTCAGCTTCATTTCGCTGAAAGCCGTGCTGCCGGTGGCGCTGTCGCTGGCGGCGGCGCCGATGCACCTGCTGGCGCTGATCAAGCCGCAATTCGAGGCCGAACGAAAACATTCCAAGCACGGCATCATCAAGAACGCGTTCGTGCACCAGCAAGTCTGCGACGATATCTCGGCCTTTGCGACATCGCTTGGCTGCACCGACATCCAGGTGTTTCCGTCCTCCATTGCCGGCGGCGACGGCAACATCGAATTCTTCATCGGGGCGCGCCGTGGCTGACACCGAGCGTCTCGTCATCGACCATGTCGGCCATCGCGGCGACGGCGTCACGACTGTCGGCGGCGCGAGCGTCTACGTGCCGTACACACTCGGCGGCGAAGCGATCGAGGTCGCGCCGGTCCCCGGCCACCATCCCGACCGCCGCCGGCTGATCGCGGTCGATAAAGCCAGCCCGGAACGGATCGCGCCGTTCTGTCCGCATTTCGGCGTCTGCGGCGGCTGTGCGATCCAGCACTGGGAGACGGAACGCTATCGCGCCTGGAAGCGCGACATCGTGGTGACGACGCTGGCGCAGGACGGGGTCGCATGCGACGTAGCTCCGCTGGTCGATGCGCACGGCGCCGGCCGCCGCCGCATCACCCTGCACGCGCGGATGGGAACGCACGAGGTGCTCAAGGTCGGCTTCGCCGCGGTCAGTTCGCACGACATCGTCCCGATCGACCGCTGCCCGATCCTCGACCCGCATCTCGACGGCGCGATCGAGGCCGCCTGGGCCATTGCCGAACCGCTGATCGGCGTCGGCAAGCCGCTCGACATCCAGGTCACCGCCACCGCGAGCGGGCTCGATGTCGACGTCCGCGGCTCCGGGCCGGTGTCGACCAAGCTGATCGAAAAACTCTCCGAGGTCGCCAAGCAACACCGGCTGGCGCGGCTGACCCGCCATGGCGAACTGGTCCTGATGCGCACCGTACCTGTGATCAGCGTCGGCTCCGCGCAGGTCGCGTTACCGCCGGGCTCGTTCCTGCAGGCAACCGTCGCCGGCGAAGAAACGCTGGCGGCCCTCGTGGCCGATCATTGCAAGCGCGCCAAGCATATCGCCGACTTGTTTTGCGGCGTCGGCCCGTTTGCGCTGCGGCTGGCCGCGAAAGCACGGGTCGCGGCGTTCGACAACGACGCCGGCTCGATCGCAGCGCTGCAGAAAGCCGCGACATCGACCTCGGGATTGAAGCCGCTCAAGGCCGAGATGCGCGACCTGTTCCGGCGTCCGCTGGTGCCGCAGGAGCTGCGCGACTACGACACGGTGGTGTTCGACCCGCCCCGCCAGGGCGCGCAAGCGGTTGCGACCCAACTGGCGGCCAGCAAAATTCCGACGGTGGTCGCGGTGTCCTGCAATGTCGCGACCTTTGCGCGCGACGCGAAAATCCTGATCGACGGCGGCTACAAGATCGACGGCGTGACGCCCGTGGATCAGTTCCGCCACACGCCGCATGTCGAACTGGTGGCGCGGTTCAGGCGGTAGGCGTACTTCGACTCCCCCGGCTTTGGAGGGAGGCGATCGGTCGCGCAGCGAGCGGAGCGGCTGATCCTTCCGCAAATGAGATTCGTGTGATCTCTACATCGAACCACCGGGCGGGAAACACCGCCACGGGGGTGCGGTTTCGCGTCAGAGATATTTTGCGATCAACCGGAAGTCTCTGAGCGCAGCCTGACCTTTCGAACCCGATGCTTTGAACGATCGTTCGAGGCCATGGCTGATATGATCGTGTATCAACGCCTTCTTCGCATTCTCGATGGCGCTCTCCACGGCTTGAAGCTGTTGTGCGATCTGGGCGCAAGGCCTGCCCTGCTCGATCATCGCTATGATCTTTTCGAGGTGGCCATTGGCGCGCTTCAGGCGCCGGCCGATTGCAGAGTGCGGGTGGTCCGTCATTGGAATCTCCTATCCTCCGTGGAGGATAACCACGATCCTCCCGGGAGGATATGAAAATGCGCTTGACAGCGATGCAGGTCAGGCGTACCTGCCAAATTGTTGTCCAGAGCATTTTGTTCGAGACAAGCATCCAACGCCAATAGAGAGCCCATGGGCAGTACCACCTTTGGCAACGTCACCCCGACGACCATGATCGGTCTGGCGATGCCGCAAAACAAGAAGATTGATCGCGCGGGCAATGGCCGCGTGAGGGTGATGGTCGCGACTGGCTGACCGTCCGCTCACCGGCCTGCCGCGCAAAGCGGATATGGAGGTGAGCGATGTTCGAAAAACTCGCAAGATTCCGGCGTTTTGAGCCGCGGCATTTTATGCCGCGCCGGCTTGAGGCTGCACATTCCAATGACAATCAGCCGGGTCGTCGCCGTCCCGAAGACCGGCACCGGTGTGCGCAGCCGTTGCTGGCGTGCCATTGGTCGATCGTCGATGAGACCCGGCTGGAATGCCGGTGGGAAATTGTGAGCATCGACGACAGCGAGCGGCGTGCGGACGGGCAAGGAATCCGATGATCGTCGAACCCGACAATGCACCTGGAGGGGTGATCGGTGCCTCATCACTACCGGCAAAGGCAATTGGCTCATCGGCTGCTCGCGTTCGTGCTGGTGACGCTGCTTTCCTGCGCCGCAATCTTCACTGCAATTTTCTGGATATCGCCGTGAGAACAAGGATGGGGGTCGCCTTGGAAAGCGCGAGACGATGGGCCGCCATCGGCATTCTTCGGTTCGCGAGCCTCACCTTGCATTGCGCAATGAACCTGCACCAGCAGCGCAGGATTTCACACAACGGTCTTCGAACCGTCCTATCGGGAACGCGGGTGCTGGAGCGGTTTGGAGCATGGTTGGCTCTGGGCCACCGCCGAAAGCGACAACAGGACGAGCAGGATTTTCACAGTGAACGCCACGGCGGATTATCAACTCATTGCAAATCCCGCCTATAACGCCGACCGTGGACCCGTTTCCATTTTCTCAGCCCGCCTGCACGGCGAATTCCAGACAAGGCGGCAGCGATGACTCTGCAAGAACTTCTGACGCCGAGATTGGGGCAGGCGCTGCGGCCCAACATCTGGGACGCCGTTGCGCTGATCCTCGTGATCGGCGCCATGGTGCTGATCGTCTACGGCGGCGAGCAAACCACCCTTCCCTTGTCGGCACTCGACGTCACGCCGGTATCGCTCGATCCCGCGAATCTGCCGGGTTACGCGTTGCGAACGACCATGCGGATGCTGCTCGCCATCATCTGCTCGATCGTGTTCACCTTCACCTATGCGGCCCTTGCTGCCAAAAGCCGGCGCGCCGAGATGGTGCTGGTTCCGCTGCTCGACATCCTGCAGTCGGTGCCGATCCTCGGCTTCCTCACCTTCACGGTCGTTTTCTTCCTGAATCTCTTCCCGGGCCAGGTGTTCGGCGCCGAACTTGCCTGCGTGTTCGCCATCTTCACCAGCCAGGCCTGGAACATGACGTTCAGCATGTACCAGTCGATGCGCAACGTTCCGAAGGACCTGGAGGAAGCGGCTCAAAGCTTCCACCTCAGCGGCTGGCAGCGGTTTTGGCGACTCGACGTACCGTTTGCGATGCCGGGGCTGATCTGGAATACGATGATGTCGATGTCAGGCGGCTGGTTCTTCGTGGTAGCGTCGGAGGCCATCACCGTCGGCAATACCACGGTCACGTTGCCCGGCATCGGCTCCTACGTCGCATTGGGTATTCAACAGCAGAACCTGCCTGCGATCGGCTATGCAATCCTGGCGATGCTTCTGGTCATTGTCGCCTATGACCAATTGCTGTTTCGCCCCGTAGTGGCATGGGCCGACAAATTCCGCTTCGAGCAGACCGCATCGGCGACCGCACCGACATCCTGGATGCTCGGTCTATTCCGTCGCACGCGGGCCTTGCGGGCTCTGACCTATCCGTTCGCGGCCCTGACCAGAGCCATCTCGAATTTTCATATGGCGTTTCCAAGCCGGCTCCGAATGGTAGCGCGACGAAGCGATCAGCCGTCCCGCATTGTCGATGCTGTCTGGCTCGCATTGATCATCGCCAGTACCGGCTATGCCGCCTGGAGGGTCTATGCATATCTCTCGGCGACCTTGGGCCCGTCGGATATCTTCAGCGCAGTTGGATACGGTTTCATTACGCTGGCGCGCGTCATCGTGCTGATTGCGCTGGCGACCCTGATATGGGTACCGGTCGGGGTCTGGATCGGACTTCGGCCAAAGGTGGCCGAACGAATCCAGCCGCTCGCGCAGTTCCTGGCCGCGTTTCCCGCCAACCTCGCCTTTCCGGTGTTCGTGGTGATTATCGTCCGTTATGGCCTGAACGCGAATGTCTGGCTCAGCCCGCTGATGATCCTGGGCACCCAGTGGTATATCCTGTTCAATGTTATCGCCGGTGCGAGCGCCTTCCCGACCGACCTGAAAGAAGCTGCCGGCAGCTTCCATCTCAAGGGATGGCGCTGGTGGATAAAAGTCATCCTGCCGGGCATTTTTCCATACTATGTCACGGGAGCAATCACCGCTTCGGGCGGATCATGGAATGCCTCCATCGTCGCGGAGGTCGCAAGCTGGGGCGACACCCATCTGACCGCCGCAGGTCTTGGTGCCTATATCGCGACCGCGACCGAAGCCGGCGACTTCCCCCGCGTCGTGCTCGGCATCGCCATCATGTGCGTGCTGGTGACGCTCTTCAACCGGCTGCTCTGGCGGCCGCTCTATGCCTTCGGCGAACGCCGCCTTCGTCTCGGCTGATCAGGAGAAACCTATGCTCGATCAACTCCAACAGCCAACTCTGCTCGACATCCACGGCGTCTGCCGGTCGTTTCCGAAAGGCAGCGGCGAGGAATTGCTGGTGCTCGAAAAGGTCGACCTTTCGATCCGCGCAGGCGAGATCGTCGGCCTTCTCGGCCGGTCCGGATCCGGCAAGTCGACCTTGTTGCGCATCATCGCCGGACTTATCGCACCGTCCTCGGGCGACGCGAAATGCCGCGGCGAGACAATCAAGGGGCCTCCGAACGGTGTCGCCATGGTGTTTCAGTCGTTTGCGCTGTTCCCGTGGCTGACGGTTTTGCAAAACGTCGAACTGGGTCTGGAAGCACTGGGAATCGACAGCACGGAGCGCCGCACCCGCGCGCTCGCGGCGATCGACCTGATCGGCCTCGACGGCTTCGAGTCCGCCTACCCCAAGGAATTGTCAGGCGGCATGCGCCAGCGCGTCGGATTTGCGCGGGCGCTGGTGGTTCATCCGGACCTGCTGCTGATGGACGAGCCGTTTTCCGCCCTCGACGTGCTGACGGCCGAAACCCTGCGAACCGACCTGATCGATCTCTGGATCGAAGGCCGGTTGCCGATCAAGTCGGTGCTGATGGTGACGCACAACATCGAGGAAGCGGTGTTGATGTGCGACCGCATCCTGGTGTTTTCCTCCAATCCCGGCCGTGTCGCTGCCGAGATCAAGGTCGAGCTGCCGCACCCGCGCAACCGGCTTGATCCGACATTCCGGCAGCTCGTCGACAGCATCTATGCCCGCATGACCCAGCGCGTTGATGTGCGTACGCCGGCGGTCGAGGGCATTCCCGGCACCGGCGTCGGCATGATCCTCAACCATGTCTCGTCCAATGTCCTTTCCGGCCTGATCGAGACTCTTGCAGGGCCGCCCTATGACGCGCACGCCGATTTGCCCGTCCTCGCCGCCCATCTGCAACTCGAAGCGGATGAGATATTTCACCTCGGTGAGGCCCTACAACTATTGCGCTTCGCACAGCTGAGCGAGGGCGATCTGATGCTGACGGATGCCGGAAAGCGCTTTGCTCATCTTGAGACAGACGCCCGGAAAAGACTGTTCGCGGAACACCTCATCAACTATGTCCCGGTGATTGGCCTGATCCGCCGCGTCCTCGACGAACGGCCGTCGCACTCCGCGCCGGCCGCGCGCTTCCGCAACGAACTTGAGGACTATATGTCGGAGGACTATGCCGACGAAACCCTCAAGACCATCGTCTCGTGGGGGCGGTATGCGGAACTATTCGCCTATGACGAACAGGCGGAACTGTTCAGCCTCGAAAATCCGCATTGAGCGATTACGCCCCAAGGCGCAACGTGCCACAAATGCGTTTATCCTCTCGATTGGGCAATCACCTTCCCCACCGGTCCTGCCAGATCTTCTCGCCGATCAGGCAACTGACGCGCGGTTCCTTGGCCATGGCGGCGGCGGGGACGACCTGAAGTTCCGGGGTGCGGCCGGCGACTTCGAGCAGCAGCTTGGTGCGGATCGCTTCCTTGAATTTTTCGCGGTCCTTGATCGCGACCACGAAGGCGCCCGGGCCGCCGATGACGCAATCCTCGTAGTAGAAATCGAGGTTGTCGATGTCCATGGTGGAATAGGACGGTTCCTTGACCATGATCGGCAGGCCGTTGATGACGATCCCCTTCTCGATCGCGGCATCGCGGGCAACCACCACGGGGCCGCCGTTGTTGTTGGGGCCGTCGCCGGAAATATCGATCACGCGGCGCAGGCCGCGATACGGGTTCTCGTCGAACAGCGGCATGGCGAAATTGATCGCGCCGGAGATCGAAGTGCGCGACGCCCGGCGGATCGGAGTCTTCATGATCTCGTTGGCGACCGCGTCGGCGGTTTCGGGACCGTCGATCACCCGCCAGGGGATGATGATCTTCTGATCGCTGGAAGCCGCCCACTCGAAATAGGTCACCGCGATCTTGCCGTTCGGGCCGCTCTTCAGCGCCTGCAAAAATTCTTTTGAGATAATCGCCTGGGCGTAGCCCTCACGCTGGATCGCAAGTTCGTCCATGTCCATCGAATAGGAGACGTCGACGGCAAGAATCAATTCGACGTCGACCGACGGCGTGGCTTCCTTGTCGGCGGACTGGCGGCCGGACATTGGAATTTGGTTCTGCCGGCTCGGCGCGGCAACCCCCGCGACGTCGCCGCTGGCGAGAACGCCTGCCACAAGCACGGCCCCGATCGAGACATACCAGCGCATCGCTGCCCTCCCGTCGACTGGCGGCAATCGTGACACGCAAAGGCGCCCGCGCAAAGCGCTGAGTTCATCCATCCTTCACAAAACGGTGCGCCCGAATTGTCCGCGGCTGCCCGGGTTTCGCCAAAGATTGCCGAGTCTCGATTCGCCTGCGATAGATCGGTACGGGCTGGAGGAACATTATGCTTCGAACAGGTATCGTAGCCGCCGCAATGTTGCTGGCGGCCTCGAATGGCGCCACTGCGGAAACACCGGTCGAGCGCGGCGCCTATCTCGTCAACTCGATCATGGCCTGCGGCAACTGCCACTCGCCGCGCGACGCCGGCGGCAGGCTGATCTCCGACAAGGCCTTCTCGGGCGGACTCACCTTCAACACCCCGCCCTTCATCGCCACCGCTGCGAATATCACCCAGGACATCGAGACCGGAATCGGAAGCTGGAGCGACGCCGAGATCAAGCGCGCGCTGGTCGAGGGCATGCGGCCCGATCACGGCCACCTCGCCAGCGTGCCGCTGGCGGCGATCATGCCGGCGAACTTCTACAAGGCGCTGCTGCCGGATGATCTCGACGCCGTCGTCGCTTACCTGCGCACCGTCAAGGCGATCCGGAACCAGGTTGCCGATCCCGTCTACAAGGCCCCGGTGCGCCGCGATCCCTATCCCGACGCCGATGCCGGATTCAACAAGGCTGACCTGGCCAATCCACTGAAGCGCGGCGCCTATCTCGTCACCATCGGCCATTGCATGGAATGCCACTCGGCCTGGTCGCGCGGCGTCTCCGATTTCAGAGGCGGCCTCGGCGGCGGCGGCCGCGTGTTCCCGCCGCGCGACGGATCGCCGGAGGGAACGCCGCCAACCATCATCCCCAACATCACGGCGCATCCGACCGCCGGCATCGGCAGCTGGACCGATGCGGAGATCGTCCACGCCGTCACCCATGGCGTCGCGCGCGACGGCCGGCCGCTGAAGCCGCCGATGGCCTATGGTTACTATGCCAGCCTCACAAGCTCCGATCTGGCCGATATCGTCGCCTATCTGCGAACCGTGCCGGCACTACCGTAGAACCCGTCTGCACGACCGGTTTCGTCACGGCCCGAGACGGGGTATTCTGGCCCGGCTGGACCATGTCAGACGTCGTTAGGGGTATCTGCTGGAATGATCGATACCGTCGCCAAGCCAAAGACGAAGGTCAAGACCAAGACCGAGCGGCCGCGCCTGCACAAGGTCATCCTCGTCAACGACGACTTCACGCCGCGCGAATTCGTCGTCACGGTGCTGAAGGCCGAATTCCACATGACCGAGGACCAGGCTCACAAGGTCATGATCACCGCGCATCAGCGCGGCGTCTGCGTGGTCGCGGTCTTCACCAAGGACGTCGCCGAGACCAAGGCGACGCGCGCCACCGACGCCGGCCGCGCCAAGGGCTATCCGCTGCTGTTCACCACCGAGCCGGAGGAATGACGCTCAGCCCGACTGCCGTCCCTGCTCCGCAAAGACCAGATCGGCGCCGTCCAGAATATACCTCGCATAGCGAAAGTCGCGAATCCGGACGATTTGCGAACCGCGCCATTCGACCCGCATCAGATAGGTGGGCTGTTCGGCGTCGGCAGGCGCGAAAACGGCGATGACTTCGTCGCCACGGCCGCCATCGAGATAAGCGGGCACGAGGCGAAACTCCGGGGTCGAAGCGTAGATCGTGAAGAACAGGCTGACCTCGGCACGTCCCTTCCGATCGGGATGCGAAATCTGCGTCAGATGAACATCTTCGGCCAGCAGTGACCGCAGGGCGTCCCAGTCGCGCCGGTTGAACAGCGAGGCAAACCGCTCGGCTGCTGCCGATGCGGGCTTCACCAGGCGTGGCTCGATTGGCTTGGCGTTTATTTCTCGCAATCGGGATCGGCCGCGGCTCAGCGCTGCCTTCACGGCATTGACGCCGAGGTCGAGCAGGACAGATATCTCCTCGAGTGAGTGCCCGAGCACATCCTTGAGGATGATCACGCTGCGCTGGACGATCGGCAACTCGGTGAAACGCGAGAGCGCGGTGTTGACGGCCTGCTGTCGCTCCAGCGCCTCGGCCGGATCCGGGGTCAGGTCGTCCGCGACTTCAGCCGCCGCTTCAATCGGCTCGCCCTTTCTCACGGCCCGGCTCCTGAGGTAATCGAGCGCACGGTTGTGGGCAATCCGGAACAGCCACGGCCGCAGCGGCGTCCCGGCTTCGAGACCGTCGATTGCAACGAGGGCGCGGAGCAGAACGTCCTGCACGATATCGTCGCCATCGAAGACCGACCCCGCCAGTCGCGCGCAATAGCGGTGAAGCTCAGGGCGCACCTCGGCCATGATGGCAAGAAGCCGGGTCCGGGCCTCGGATGGCATCGACGTTGGATCGCTCAAGCAGCCTCCCCTTCGAGGACCGATATCCCGCTGTCTCCCTTTAAGCCGAAGGCGCGGCCGCCTTCAAACTGTGGATCCGACAACAGCGTAACGACATGTTCGCCAAACTGACGCGGCGGCATTGGCGCACCAAACCGGGACAGGAATTGCTCGGGCGTGACGCCAGCCCTGGCGCTGTAGGCCAATGCCCCCGCCTGGCCGACCCCGGTGCCACCGATCATCTGCAAAGGAACGACAGTCTGGAAGCGGATGCCCAGTCTGTTTTCGGACGACACGCCGTTGGCGTAGTTCGCCAGGGTCCACAGCATGCGCTTGGCGCCGGCATATCCGCCGGACATCGGCGAGCCGTTGACCGCGGCGCCGCTCGACCCGACCAGAACGCGGCTGCCTGGCGGAAGCGGCGTCGTCAACGCCGCCTGGAGCCAGTAGAGGCCGGCCTTGACGTCGGTGTCCCAGGTCGTGCTGAACGCCTCCCAGGATTGCTCGACCAGCGGGGCCATTTCAGGCGTCGCGCCGGCGTTCAGAGCCAGGATCGTTGGCCGCAACGCGGAAAGGATCCGTCCGGCCTCCGCGCGGTCGGTGACGTCGGCGGCGATGGTCGCTACGCCGAGGCGGCTTGAAACGCGATCAAGGTCGCGGGCCGTGCGGGCGACGACGGTCACCCTGGCGCCGCGCTCGACCAGGGCTTCGACGAGCCCGAGGCCGAGGCCGCGGCTGCCGCCGGTCACGACGGCGATTTGATTTTTCAAGTCCATGATCGGGGCTCCATGATGCATCTGCAATCAAGACGTTTGAGAGGCGCGAAAAGAGTCGCAAGACCGTGACGGCGAGAGCTTACCCGGCCCCGGCCGGCACCAGCTTCCTGGAGGCCTTCCAGAGCTGACCATTGATGAAGTTGGGCGCGAGGCGGCGCATGAAGGCGAGCTGTCGGGACTGCCCCGGCAGGATCTCGACGGCGCCCGCCTTGAGGGACGCAAAGGAGAGCTTCACCAATTCAGCCACATTGATCAGGGTGAAGCCGTCGCCCTCCGGAAGGTCTGCCGTCATGTCGGTCTTCACCGCAGGCGGCAGGATTTCGATGACCTCCACGCCGGTTTCCTCCAGCTGGAACCGAAGCGACTGGGTGTAGGAATGGATCGCCGCCTTGGTCGCGCAATAGATCGGAATGCACGGCAGCGGCACGAAAGCGAGGGCGGACGAAATGTTGATCAGGGTGCCCCTGTTGGCGGTGAGGATATCGATGAACGCAGACGTCATGCGAACCACACCGCCGACATTGACGTTCATCTCCGCCATCAGCCCGGCGAGGTCGGATGACGGCGCCTTCAGGTTCTTGTAGTGGGAAATGCCGGCATTGTTCACCAGCACGTCGAGCCTGGGGAATTCCGCCTTTACGCGTGATGCAAGTGCTGCAATCTGCGCGGGGTCGGCGACATCACTCCTGATGGTGTGGAGACCAGGGTGCTTCGCCTTCACTTCGTCGAGCACCGCCTGGCGACGGCCGGTGACGATGACCTGGTTGCCGAGGCCGGCGAATTTGACGGCGAAGGCCAGGCCGATGCCGGCGGAGCCGCCGGTGATGAGAATGGTGCGACCGGTAAGTTTCATGTGGGTCCTCTGCTGATCGCTCGCGCCGGCGCCGCCGCAATGGCGAATGCGGCGCTGGTTGCGACGTTTCTGCAATAAGGACGTTTGACCGCTTCGGAAAGAGTCGCGGGTTTTGAAAAAAACCAGGCGGCGCTGGCCTAGTGACTTGTTTCCGCCGACGTCTCCTCGACCAGGCCGTAGACGCGCTCGGCTTTCGAAAAACCTGCGATCGGAAACTCGCCGAGATCGCTCCATCCGCCACGGCAGATCGAGGCAAAGCCTTCCGATGCCACTACCGTGCGCTGCAGACGGCTTGCGATCTTTTCCAGCCGCGCCGCGAGATTGACCGCCGGACCGATGCAGGTGAAGTCGAGCCGGCTGCCACCGCCGATATTGCCGAACAGGATCGGCCCGACATGCAGCGCCAGCCCGAACCGAAAGCGTTCGACGGTGTCGCCGATCGGATATTCCAATTCCGCGACGCTGACGCGGGATTCGTGCGCGGCTTCCAGCATGCGCGCACAGACGTGCTGGGCATCATCGACATATTCGTCGACCGGGAACACCGCGAGCAGCCCGTCGCCCATGTATTTCAGCACTTCGCCGCCATGCGTCCGGATCGAAGCGACCTGACAATCGAAGTAGAGGTTGAGGATATCGACCACGGTCTCCGACGGAAGCCGGTCGGACAGCGCGGTGAAGCCGCGCAGATCGGACAGCCAGATCCCGGCATTCATGGTCTCGGTATGGCCGCGGCGAATTTGTCCACCCATGATCCGCTCGCCGGCGCGGTTGCCGACATAGGTGTCGAGCAGGCCCGACGCGGTACGGGACAGCGTGACGATCTCGCTGATCCGCGCCAGCGGCGTTACGATCCGCCGCAGCGCCGCGAGCTGCGCGTCGGTGAAGCCGCCGGGTTGCTTGGTGGTCCAGCTCGACGCATGGATCGAGCCATCGATAAACAGCAGCGGCAACGCGATGTAATCGGTGACCCCTTCGGCACGCAGGTCGGCAATAATCGGAAAGCGGCTGCTGGCGGGATCGTCGACGCGGGCGCGGATCTCGATCCCTTGCTGAAACACGAGGGCCAGAGGACTGTTCTGGTAATCCGGCGACTCCAGGATATGGAAATCGACCGTGCCCATCTCGACCTCGGCGCCCGGCTTCCAGATGAAGTTGCGGCCGAAAATTTCGGGATGAAGCGTCCGGATGAAAAGGCCGACCCGCCACAGCGGCAGGCCCGCCGCGACAATCCGTTCACAGGTTTCGGCAAACATGTGGGTCGAGTTGGCCGCCGACCGTGCACCGTCGATCAGCCAATCCGCCAGGTCCTGGACATCCGATCCGTTCATGCCAGTAGCATGTGGACACAAGTTCCGCGTGCGTCAAGGCGGACAGTCGCTGCGTTTGGGCACCAACTGCCGGCGTGACCCGGCGGCCAAGCTGCGCTAGCCTGCCGGCAAAACAACCGGGAAACATCCATTGTACGACTTCATCATCGTTGGCGGCGGGTCGGCGGGCTCGGTCATGGCCCACAGACTCTCCGCAAAGAGTGCCAACAAGGTCCTGCTCTGCGAAGCCGGACAGGACACCCCACCGGGCAACGAGCCGGCCGAGATCAGGGATAGCTATCCGGGCACGGCCTATTTCGATCCGCGCTTCCACTGGACCGAACTCAAGGTCACGACCCAGGTCGTCAGCCATAACAATCCGAACGAAGCGCGGCCGCCGTTGCGCAAATACGAACAGGCACGCGTGCTCGGCGGCGGCTCGTCGATCAACGGCCAGATGGCCAACCGCGGCGCACCGACCGACTACGATGAATGGGAAGCGCGGGGCGCCACCGGCTGGAACTGGAACGGCGTACTGCCCTTTTTCAAGAAGGTCGAGCGCGACCTCGATTTCGACGGACCGTTCCACGGCAAGGATGGTCGGATCCCGGTCCGCCGGATTCCGCGGGAGCACTGGACACGGCATTCGCAGGCTTTCGCCGAGGCGTTCCAGCAAGCCGGCCATCAATTCGTGCCGGACCAGAATGGCGAGTTCGTCGACGGATTTTTCCCGGTAACGCACTCCAATCAGGCCGAGCAACGCGTCTCGGCCGCGATGGGCTATCTCGACCGCGACACGCGCAAGCGCGCCAACCTCACGATCTCGACCAATACGCAGGTCAAGGAGCTGCTGTTCGAAGGCACGCGGTGCGTCGGCGTCAAGGCCGTGGTCGACGGGCGGGAGCAGGAATTCCGCGGCCACGAGATCATTCTCTCCAGTGGCGCCATCCATTCGCCGGCGCATCTGTTGCGCGCCGGGATCGGCCCGGTCGGTCACCTCAAGGATATGGGCATCCCCGTCGTGATGGGCTTGCCCGGCGTCGGCCAGCGCCTGATGGATCATCCGTCGATTTCGCTGTCATCCTTTATCCGCCGCGGCGCGCGCATGAATGAGCATACCAGACGCCACTTGCAGCTCGGCTTGCGCTATTCGTCCGGGCTGCCTGATGTGCCGAAGGGCGACATGTTCGTTGTCGTGCTCAGCAAATCGGCCTGGCACGCGGTCGGCGCGCAAATCGGCTCGCTGCTGACCTTCGTCAACAAGACCTATTCCGAAACCGGGCAGATCAAACTCGCCTCGCGCGATCCCACATCCGAACCGATCGTCGAATTCAACCTGCTGTCCGACCGGCGCGACCTCGAGCGCCTGATGAGCGGTTTCCGCAAGATGGCGGCCGTGCAGATGAGCGATGCGGTCAAGGCGGTGACGGACAAGCCGTTCCCGGCGGCGTATACCGACCGCGTGCGCAAGATCGGCGTGGTCAATACCAAGAACAGGATTCTGACCAACATCGCCGCTGTCATGATGGACGGGCCGGCGGCGCTGCGCCACTACATGATCGACAATTTCGTGGTCGAAGGTTTTACGTTCGATGACGTGATGAACGACGACGAGGCGCTGGAAACCTTCGTGCGCAAGGGGACGATCGGCGTGTGGCACGCCTCGTGCTCATGCCGCATGGGCCGGGCCGACGATCCGATGGCGGTGGTCGACACCCAGGGCCGCGTCAAGGGCATGCAGGGCCTGCGGGTGGTCGACGCCTCGATCTTTCCGGTGGTGCCATGCGCCAACACCAACTTCCCGGTCCTGATGGCGGCGGAAAAGATCGCAGACGCCATGCAATGAGCGAGGCTGGACGTCTTGAGGCGTTCTACCCGCCCACCTGACCGCGATGGCGCAGCAAATGGTCCGCCAGCACGCAGGCCATCATGGCCTCGCCGACCGGCACCGCGCGGATGCCGACGCAGGGGTCGTGGCGGCCCTTGGTCATGATGTCGGTGTCATGGCCGGTGCGATCCACGGTCTGGCGCGGCGACAGGATCGACGAGGTCGGCTTCACCGCAAAGCGCACCACCACCGGCTGGCCGGTCGAGATGCCGCCGAGCACGCCGCCGGCATGGTTGGACAGAAACCGCGTGCCGTTATTGCCGGTGCGCATCTCGTCGGCGTTTTCCTCGCCCGACAATTCGGCGGCACCGAAGCCGGCGCCGATCTCGACGCCTTTGACCGCATTGATGCTCATCATCGCCGCCGCGAGCTCGCCGTCGAGCTTGGCATAGATCGGCGCGCCCAATCCGGGCGGCACGCCGTCGGCGACCACTTCGATGACGGCGCCGATCGAGGAGCCGCTCTTGCGGATGCCGTCGAGATATTGCTCGAAGAACGCGGCCTTATCCTTGTCCGGGCAATTGAACGGATTGCGCGCGATCTCGTCCCAATCCCATTTCTCGCGATCGATCTTGTGCGGGCCCATCTGCACCAGCGCGCCGCGCACTTTTACATCTGGCAGGATTTTTCGCGCGATGGCGCCGGCCGCGACGCGGGTCGCAGTTTCGCGCGCCGACGAACGGCCGCCGCCGCGATAATCGCGCAGGCCGTATTTGGCTTCATACGTAAAGTCGGCGTGACCGGGGCGAAACTTGTCCTTGATCTCGGAATAGTCCTTGGAGCGCTGATCGGTGTTCTCGATCAGAAGCGCGATCGGCGTCCCCGTCGTCACCTGCACGCCGGTCTCGGGATGCGCCATCACGCCGGACAGGATCTTCACCTGGTCCGGCTCCTGGCGCTGGGTGGTGAAGCGCGACTGGCCGGGACGGCGGCGATCGAGATCGATCTGGATGTCCTCGTTGGTCAAGGAGATCAGCGGCGGACAGCCGTCGACCACGCAGCCAATCGCGATCCCGTGGCTCTCGCCGAAGGTCGTGACCCGGAACATGTGGCCGAAGGTGTTGAAGGACATGAGGCTTCGTGTGCTCGTCTGTGCAAACAGTCAGCGTTTTGCGGTGTATGTCAACGTGACGGGTGCTTGGTAACGCGGGTGACTTGCGGGGTCAAACCTCAAGCCAGTCATTCCGGGATGGTGCGTTAGCACCAGACCCGGAATCTCGAGATTCCGGGTTCGCCCTTCGGGCGCCCCGGAATGACGGCGGCTGGATTAACTATACTTCTGCAATCCGCCGTCGCGGAACACGTAGACGGCGCCCTGCTCGATGGTCAGGTCGGCGGCGCTGAGCGGCGTTTCGATGCCGAGCGCCACCATCAGCGCCCGCGCGGTGCCGCCATGCGCCACCGCGACCGTATCGTCCCGCAGCGAGGCATACCAATCCTGCATCCGGGCCTGGACCTCGACATAGCTCTCGCCGCCGGGCGGCGATACCGTCCATTTCTCGGTCTGGCGCTTCGCGTACAGATTGGGGTCCTCGACCTGCATCTCGGGCAGGGTCGCCCCCTCCCATTGGCCGTAGCCGATCTCGCGCAGCCGGTCGTCGAGCGCATAACCGGCCGGCGGCAGTTTCAGTTCGCCGCGCACCAGCTCCATCGTGGTGCGGGCGCGGATCAAGGGACTGGCGACGAAGGCCAGCGATGATGGTTCTCGGCCGTCGCGCGCGAACAGGTCGAGGAGAATATTGCCGGCCTGGACCGCCTGCCTGTGGCCGAGGTCGTTGAGCGGAATGTCCTGCACGCCCTGCAGCCGGCCCAGCGCGTTCCACGACGTCTCACCGTGGCGGATGTAGTAGATGACGGGCGCGGGCATCGGACGTGCAGCACTTCCTTGATCAGCGAAACGTCCGGCGCTTCCGCAACGCTTGCCGACGATGTGGTAGCCGGAATTCCGGCGGTGTGGAGGTACACCAGCACTCTCGTGGGGTACAGCCCAAATCCGCCCCGGATTAATGCTGCTTTGCGCGCGCAGCGATCACCGGAATAGACGCGTCGATTGGGTGTTATGCTGAGTAAGGCGTTCGCGCCGGACCAAGCTATCGATATGATGACGTCTAACGATCTGGAAGCTATGACCGCGTTTCGCCAAAGTGTCGAAGCCATGATACCGGCGCTCCGCCGCTATGCACGCGCGCTCGCGCGCGATGCCGACATCGCCGACGATCTGGTGCAGGATACGCTGGTGCGTGCGTTGCGTTCGGAACGGCTGTTTCTCGGCGGCGACGTCAGGAGCTGGCTCTATACGATCCTGACCAACCTCAACAAGAACCGGCGGCGATCGCTGGCGCGGCGGCCGCAGTTCATGCCGCTGCTCGACAACAACCCGGACGCCAGCGGCACCGAGGCCGAGGGCCGCGATATCGCCCGCGCGCTGGCGACGCTGGTGGAAGAGCAGCGCTCGGTATTGCTGCTGGTGATGCTGGAAGGATTGAGCTACCGCGAGGTCGCCGACATCCAGGGCGTGCCGATCGGCACCGTAATGTCCCGGCTGGCGCGGGCACGGGCACATGTGAAAGCTTCGCTCGAAGGCGAGCGCACGGCGCTGCGTCGGGTGAAATGATGGCTAGCGTTATGCATAGACAGATTTCGAAACAAATCTCGACTTGGAATAGACGGCCTCAGGAATAGACCGACAAGAACTAGACGGACACTGCGCCAAAGACATTTGAATAGACCGACCTTGGAATAGGCAGAGACGACGACAATGACCGAGCCCAACATTCCCGTCACCGAAGACGAGCTGCATGCTTACGTCGACAACGAGCTGCCGGCGGAACGCCGCGGCGACGTCGAGGCGTGGCTCGCGGCGCATCCCGACGATGCCGCGCGGGTGCAGTCATGGCGCGCGATGGCGGAGGCGCTGCATGCGCGTTACGACGCGGTCGCCGACGAGGCGGTGCCGAAGCGGCTTGAGATCGAGCGGCTGGTGCAGCAGCCGCGCCGATGGATGTATGGCGCGATTGCCGCGACGCTGGCGGCGTTCATCATCGGCGGCGGCACCGGCTGGGTGGCGCGCGGCGCTGCCGCAGCACCCTCGGCGTTCCAGAATTTCACCGTCGATGCGCTCGATGCGCACCGGCTTTATGTGGTGGAAGTCCGCCATCCCGTCGAAGTGCCCGGCAGCGAAATCACCCATCTGCAGCAATGGCTGACCAAGCGCTGCGGCTGGGATGTGCGCGCACCGGAACTTGCGGCGGCTGGACTGAAGCTGGTCGGCGGCCGGCTGTTGCCGGGCCCGACCGGACCGGCGTCCTTCCTGATGTATGAGAGCGCGTCGGGCGAGCGCTTCACGATCTACACCGCGAAGTCGGAAGCCGAGGCGACGCAGATGCGATATGCGGCGCAAGGCAGCGAGAGCGCATTGTTCTGGGCCGATCGCGGCGTCGGCTATGTCGTGAGCGGTGGCAACGACCGCGGACGCCTGACCCAAATCGCCCAGGCGGTTTACGACCAGATGGAAAAAAGCGGCGGCTGAGCGGAGCTGCTGCAGCGCGGTAGCCGGGACCAAGAAAAGCGGCGGCTGGGCGCTTTTTTCGTTCTGACGCGCTTTCTTCACGCGAACCGGCGCCCACTTCGCTCGAAAACGCTACCCAGGGCCCGCTGTCCCAATTCGGACACCGAAAATCTGGAATCAAGTCATGGGCGCGTCTCATTATCGCACCGGGTACTCACGAAAAAATGAGTAGCGCTCGATCCGCCGATCGGCGCAAGCGGCCTCGATCGGGGTTTGGTACCGCGCTGGTCCCCCTTTCGAGGCCGCCCCTCATTTCCTGAAACACCTTGTTTTTCAGGAAATGATCGTATTTTTCAGAGATATTTTTTGGGAAGGACCTGCCGGGGACTCCGCTGTGAACCTGGGTCTTTTTCGGCGCGCGAATCACCCTCCGCTTAGCCGAAATCGCTGCGCGGATGGTACGGGTGGCCGTCACGCCATTTTTCCATCAATGCCTCAAGCTCACGATCGTTCCCGTCGGGGAGGATAATTTTGGTGGTGACGAACAGATCGCCGACAGCCCCCGCCTTCGGCAGGCCCTTGCCCTTGAGGCGGAAGGTGCGGCCGCTCGAGGTATTCTTCGGGATCGACAGTTCGACCGCGCTGCCGAGCGTCGGCACGCGGACCTTGCCGCCAAGCACGGCTTCATAGAGCGTAATCGGTAGATCGACCCGCAAATCGCTGCCGTCGACCTTGAAGAACGGATGCGGCGCGATGCTGATCGTGATCAGGAGATCGCCGGGCGGATGGCCGGGGGCGGTCTCGCCCTGGCCCTTCAGCCGGATCTGCTGACCCGGGGTGACGCCGGCGGGAATTTTGACATTAAGCTCCCTGCCGGTCGGAAGCCGGACGCGCTTCTCGCCGCCCTTGACCGATTCTTCCAGCGACACCGACATGGCGACGTTGAGATCGAGATCGACGCCGATCCCGCCGGTATCGAATTCAAAGGTCCTGCTGCCGCCGCCGCGCCCGCCCCGGGCCGCCGCGCCGCCGAACATGCTGTTGAGGATATCCTCGAAGCCTGCGCCGCCCATGCCGCCGGGACCGGCGCCGCCACCGGTCCGGAAGGTGTGGGACTGGAAGCCGCCGGGCCCGCCGGCGCGGCTGCGCGGGTCGCCGCCGGGAAAGCCCTGAAAGCGGGGCTTGCCCTCGGCGTCGATTTCGCCGCGATCGAACTGCTTTCGCTTGTCCTCGTCGCCGATGATCTCGTTGGCCGTATTCAACTCGGAAAAACGGTCCGCGGCCTTCGGGTCGTTCTTGTTGCTGTCCGGGTGATGCTTCTTGGCGAGCTTGCGGTAGGCACTCTTGATCGCCGCAGCGCTGGCGCCCCGCGGCACCCCCAAGATCTCATAGGGGTCGCGCATACGTCAGGTCTCCTTCAGGAATTCGGTTTCGCGAAGCTTAGGGCAAAATGCCGGCTTTGGCTTCATCTGGGGAGCCAGTTGCATTTTTGCAACGGGTTAGCCCCGCCTCCAGGGTCTGAGTGTGTGAATTTCCCACCGACCCTGGCTGGCCTTGCAGGCGGCGCCCTGCAGCCAGCTTTCGGTGCGTCCGTTGACATAGCTCGCCAGGAAATCCCGGCAGGTCCGGCCATCCTCGGCGGCATAGGACTGGGCGAGCGGCGTCACCGACCCCCGCGCCCCGGTTTCCGGGTTTTCCCAGGGCTGGCTGGAATCCTTGTCGCCCTTGGTCAGGACGTCGGAGGCGGCAGTGCGGGCAAACGCCAGATCGCTCTCGGTCGGGGTCGGCGGCGTAGCCGGGCCGATCGATCCCGTGACTTCGCTGTCGTCGTACTTGGCGAGCGTCTGGTCCGACCGGTTCAGGCTGCAGCCGCTCGAGCCGAGGCCGACCAAAATCAGTGTCACCATCGCGCTCGCCGGCTTGATCGCCGATAGGCCAACGCGTCCCCATGTCCTATATAGGGCGAACCTATACCGGGGCGATGGCGCGCTCTGGGACGCGAACGGACGCAACTGGAACTCCTGACATGACGGACACAACCTCCATCAAACACCCGACACCGTTAACATCGGGTGATTTTACCGCCGCCGAGGAACCGTTGGCGCTGTTCGGCGAGTGGTTTGCGGAAGCGGTGAAGTCGGAGCCGAACGATCCCAACGCGATGTCGCTCGCAACCGTCGATGCCGACGGCCTGCCCGACGTGCGAATGGTGCTGATGAAAGGCTATGACGCGGACGGTTTCGTATTCTACAGCCACATCGCCAGCCAGAAAGGCCGCGAACTCGCCGCAAATCCTAAGGCCGCTTTACTTTTTCACTGGAAGTCGCTGCGCCGTCAGGTCCGCATCCGCGGCAATGTGACGCCGGTAACTTCAGAAGAGGCCGACGCCTATTTCGCGACCCGGCCGAAGCAGGCGCAGATCGGCGCCTGGGCCAGCAAACAGTCGCAGCCACTGGAAAGCCGCTTTGCATTCGAGCAGGCGATCGCGCTGTTCGCCGCCAAGCACATCATCGGCGAGGTGCCGCGGCCGCCGGGCTGGAGCGGCTGGCGCATCATGCCGTCGCGTTTCGAATTCTGGCACGACCGTCCGTTCCGCCTGCACGACCGCATCGAGTTTCGCCGTGATGCGCCTGATCAGGCATGGTCCAAGGTGCGGATGTATCCCTGATGGTAAGCTCGTCCAACCACGGCCCCCGACGCACGATGCTCCTGACCGGGGCCAGCCGCGGCATCGGCCATGCCACCGTGATCCGCTTCTCCTCCGCCGGCTGGCGCGTCATCACCTGCTCGCGGCATCCGTTTCCGGAAAACTGCCCGTGGGATGCTGGCCCTGAGGATCACGTCCAGGTCGACCTTGCCAACCATGCCGACACCACGCGGGCAATCTCGGAAATCCGCGATCGCCTCGAAGGCGGCGCGCTGCATGCGCTGGTCAACAACGCCGCGATTTCGCCGAAGGCTCCGGGCGGCGGACGCATGGGCACCATGGACACCGACATCGACACCTGGAGCCACGTATTTCAGGTGAACTTCTTCGCACCGATCATGATGGCGCGCGGGCTGATCGAGGAATTGAAGGCCGCCAGGGGGTCGGTCGTCAACGTCACCTCGATCGCCGGCTCCCGCGTCCACCCGTTCGCGGGCGTGGCCTATGCGACCTCGAAGGCGGCGCTGGCTTCACTGACACGGGAAATGGCGTCGGATTTCGGGCGGGTCGGCGTCCGCGTCAATTCGATCGCGCCGGGCGAGATCGATACCTCGATCCTGTCACCGGGCACCGAAAAGATCGTCGAGGAAGATATCCCGCTGCACCGGCTCGGCACGCCCGACGAAGTGGCGAAGATCATCTACGTGCTCTGTACCGAAACCAGTTCCTATGTGAACGGCGCAGAAATCCACATCAACGGCGGCCAGCACGTTTAGGTGCGGGCACCGCGTTCGAAGCAATATCAGATCAACCCACGCAAAATCTGCGCGGCCTGCCAGCGCAGGGTGGTGTCGTCGACCCTGAACGTGGCGGAGCACTCGTCCTCGTTCTCGCCGTCGGCCAGAACAGCGCCGCAATGCCGGCAAAGCCGTGCCGAAATCGCCTGCGCCCGTACTGCCGCGCGCCCCTGTTGATAGCGCGCCAGATCGATGACGTTACGGGGTGACGTTAGAGTTTTCTCAACCATTGTATCCTCACGGCCTGAAGCACTCTTATCGCAGACAAGTTTCGATCAATCGTTCAGCGCACCGCTCAAATTTTAGTAGTGGAATTGAGGCGGGATTCGTATGTCGGGAAAGCCGGGAACCGCGGCCTGTTCCTTTGTTTAACGCGTTTTCTTTACGCAGATAAGTCTACGCAATCTGCGTAAACTTGATTGCTACGCCGGTGCCCACCCACGGATCACGTCCGAGGGCATGCTTCGCTTGAAAACGCTCTAGAGCCACTTCTTCCACTTGAAAATGAAGTACGGCACGATCGCCGCGGCGACCATCAGCACCAGGGCGTAGGGATAGCCGTGCACCCATTCGAGTTCCGGCATCGCCTTGAAGTTCATGCCGTAGATCGAGGCGATCAGCGTCGGCGGCATCAAGACCACCGCCATCACCGAGAACAGCTTGATGATGTTGTTCTGCTCGAGATTGACGACGCCGAGCATCGCATCCAGCACGAAGGTGATCTTGTTGGAAAGATAGGAGGCGTGGTCGGTCAGGGAAGCGACGTCGCGCTGCATGGTCTTGAGCTGCTCGCGCATGTCCTTGGACCATTTGACCCCTTCCATGACAGCCGACAGGAAGGTGACGACGCGGCCGATCGAGACCAGGCTTTCGCGGACTTTCGAGGTCAAATCGCCCTTGCGGCCGATCGCCTGCAGGATCTGCGAATACTGCTTGGCGTGGCCGTGGCGCTCCTCTTCGGGTTCGAAGATGTCGTGCGAGACCTGGTCGACATCGGCGCCGACGCGCTCGAGAATGTCGGCGCAGCGGTCGATCACCGCATCCAGCAGCTCCATCAACACCATTTCGCCGGTGATGCCGGCCGCGCAGGATCGCGCCAGCTTGTTCTCGACCAGCGCAAACGGCTTCGGTTCATCGTAACGCACGGTGACCAGGCGATGGCCGGTGAGAATGAAGGTGACGGCCGTGGTGCGCGGCATATCGGTGTCGGAATGGCACATCAGCGTCGCGGTCATGTAGCGCGCGCCGTTCTCGATATAGAGCCGGCTGGAAATCTCGATTTCCTGCATGTCCTCCCGGGTCGGGACCGCAATCCCGGCCAGTCGCTCCACCGCGTGGTCCTCCGACGCCGTCGGCTTCACCAGATCGATCCAGACCGCGGCCTCCGGCAGGGCCGCCGGGTCGGCGACCTCAGCCTTCTTGAGGGAGGTTTCCGAGGGGACGTACACCGAGAACATGGGCAACTCCGGAACAGGGCACAGACCGTACCCAGCGGCACTAAACGCGATTCTGACAAGCGCTTCATGACTGGCATATTAACCGCCGGTCCACATTTGTGGCGGTGGGGTGGCGGTAGCGTGGCCCTGATTCGGCACCAGCGCCACCCCTGCCCAAGAATCGACCCCAAACCGCAAAACTTGCGGCATAAAAGCCACAGCCAGCCTCCCGCAGCGCCGAACGGCTACGCAAGCACTGGAATAATTGCCGGTTTTTGTCGATAATGAGATTAATGGAATCGTCGCGTTTGAGGCGCAGATTTGCCGCCGCGAACGCAGAGCTTTCGATTGGAAGTAAACATGTCGTCGCTGAAAGCTACATTGGGTATCCTTGCGGCCAGTCTGATGTTGTCAGGCTGCATCCAGGGCGCGACCTACGAAGCGACCAACACCCAGAATTTCAAGCCGCGCGACAAGGAACTGCTGGCCAAGGTTTCCTACGTGAAGACCCCGGTTCCGGAGGCCTTCCGCCGCGCGATCGTCGACTATCACCGCAAGGAAGCGCCGGGCTCGATCGTGGTCGATTCCGACAACCACTATCTCTATCTGGTTCAGGCCAACGGCAAGGCGATCCGCTACGGCATCACCGTCGGCGAAGAAGCCATGGCGTGGTCGGGCATTGCCAAGATTGGCAGCAAGACCGAGTGGCCGCCGTGGCATCCGACGCCGGGCGAGATTTCGCGTCTCGGTGTGCCGAAGTTCGTTGCACCCGGACCGGACAATCCGATGGGTTCGCGCGCGCTCTATCTCTACTCGGGCGGCAAGGACACACTGTTCCGTATTCACGGCACCAACCAGCCGGAATATATCGGCGCTTCGATTTCGTCGGGCTGCATCCGCATGACCAACGAGGACGTGATCGACCTCTATGACCGCGTCGGCCTCAATACGGTCGTCGTGGTGCTGGAGCCGAAGCACGGCGACTCCCCTTTCAACTCGGCGCTGGCCCTACAGGGCGGCGGCGCTAACGTCCAGTAAGCCCTGTACGTTTAGGCAAGATCAAAAGCGCCGGTTTTACCGGCGCTTTTTTGTTGCAGGCTTTTTTGTTGCCGGCTTGGCCGCGGGCTCCGGTTCGGCCTCGTCCGATTTCTCGGCTTCCGCCGGTGCGGCGGCTTCAGGCGTTGCTCCGTCAGACTTGGCTCCATCAGACTTGACTCCATCAGACTTGGCACCGTCAGATTTGGCGGCGACCTCACGCGGCGGCGCGTCGTCGGGGCGCACCGCAGGCAACAGCGGCGCTACCTGCGGCAGCGGGTCCAGCACGTCCCACTGACAGATCCGGTAATTGTTGCGCCGTTCCATCAGGTCGAGGTGGATGTGATCTTCATGATACCAGTCCGAACCGGGGCCGAGCACCGTGGTGAATCGCGCGCAGACCGAATGCAGCACGGTCTCGCGTACCTCGCGCGGCACCGTGCGGTCGGTCAGCGCGATCGAGCGGCCATTGGCGAGCTTGAGCGCGCGCACGTCGAGCGCGTTGGCACGGCCATGTTCGGACAGTCTTGCGCCGACGATCCGGTTGCGGCCGCGGCATTCGAACGAGTCGAAATTGTCGAGATCGGAAATCGTGCTGCCGAGGCTGACCGCGAGCGGCGCGATGTCTTTGCGAATCCAGTCGGCCAGTTCCGAGGCCATGGCGCAACGCAGGATCGCCGCGGGCTTCACCGATACACGCCGCGCGTCCGGCAGCACGATCGCCTCGAGCCGCACTAGATCCTCGCCGCCGCAGCCGCCGGCACCATGGATATCGAGAATGCTGGGGGCGATGGCGATCGCCTCCGTCAGCGCCTGCCGGCAGGCCGAGGCTTGCGGCGCTGGCGGAGGTGCAGGCGGGGACGCGGGTGCGGCCTGCTCGGCGGGCTTGCCGGCCTGGGGTGGCTGCGGCTCGGCCGCAGGGCCCGTCCCCGTCTCCGCCGCCGGAGCATCGGCCGGACGCGGCTTCGGCAGCGGCACTACCGCGCGGCGTACGCTGCCCCTCGGCTTGGGCGGGTCACCGAACAGATCGCCCCACGGCGCCGGGCGGAAGCCCCTCGCGGCGTGAACCGGGCCTGCCGGCGCACCAAGCAGAAGCAGCACCGCGGCAACGGTAACCATTGCCGCTCGTGTGCGGCCAAAGGCGCCATTAACCCATTTTCGGCTTGCTTTCTCCGCGCTACAGTTCATGTCAATTCCATGATCTCACGCCAAACCACCAGAACTTTGGCGGGATCATGCGGGAGCGAATAACCATCGGGAGGGACGTGCGTATGCTCGGATTGATGCAAGACTGGCCTTTGCTTTGCCACCGGATTATCGAACACGCGGCGAAGTATCACGGCACGCAGGAAGTCGTTACGCGGTCGGTCGAAGGTCCCATTCATCGCACCAATTACGCCGAAATTCATGCCCGCGCCCTGAAAGTCTCGCAACGGCTCGAACGCGACGGCATCAAGCTCGGCGACCGCGTCGCCACCATCGCCTGGAACACCTGGCGCCACCTCGAAGTCTGGTACGGCATCATGGGAATCGGCGCGATCTGCCATACCGTCAATCCCCGTCTGTTCCCCGAGCAGATCGCCTGGATCATCAACCATGCGCAGGACCGCGTGGTGATGGTCGATATCACCTTCGTGCCGGTGCTGGAAAAGATCGCCGCCAGCCTGCCGAGCGTCGAGCGCTACATCGTACTCACCGACAAGGCCCATATGCCGCAGACCACGCTGAAGAACGCGGTCGCCTATGAGGACTGGATTGCGGAAGCCGACGGCAAGTTCCAGTGGAAGAATTTCGACGAAAATACCGCCGCCGCGATGTGCTACACCTCGGGCACCACGGGCGATCCCAAGGGCGTGCTGTATTCGCACCGCTCCAACGTGATTCACGCGCTGCTGGCCAATTCAAAGGATGCGCTGGGCACCTCGGCCGCCGACGTCATGCTGCCGGTGGTTCCGCTGTTCCACGCCAATTCCTGGGGCATCGCGTTCTCCGCACCCTCGATGGGCACCAAGCTGGTCATGCCCGGCCCGAAGCTCGACGGCGCCTCGGTCTATGAACTCTTGGACACCGAGAAGGTCACCTATACCGCTGGCGTTCCGACCGTCTGGCTGATGCTGCTCAATCATATGGCCGCCGGCAACCTGAAACTGCCGCATCTGCGCATGGTGGTGTGCGGCGGCTCGGCGATGCCGCGCTCGATGATCAAATCCTTTGTTGATATGGGCGTCGAGGTCCGCCACGCCTGGGGCATGACCGAGATGAGCCCGCTCGGCACCCTCGCCACGCTGAAGCCGCCCTTCGACCAACTCGATGGTGAAGCACGGCTCGATATCCTGCAGACGCAGGGCTACCCGCCCTACGGCGTCCAGATGAAGATCACCGACGATGCCGGCAAGGAGCTGCCGTGGGACGGCAAGACCTTCGGCCGGCTCAAGGTCTCCGGCCCCGCGATCGCAAAAGCCTATTTCCGCGTCGATACCGACATCCTCGACGATGAAGGCTATTTCGACACCGGCGACGTCGCGACCATCGACGCCCACGGCTACATGCGGATCACCGACCGCTCCAAGGACGTCATCAAGTCCGGCGGCGAGTGGATTTCGTCGATCGACCTGGAAAACCTCGCCGTCGGCCACCCCGCGGTGGCGGAAGCGGCGGTGATCGGCATCCATCATCCGAAATGGGACGAGCGCCCGCTTCTGATCGTCCAGCTCAAGGCCGGCCAGAAGGCCTCGCGCGAGGACATCCTGAAATACATGGATGGCAAGATCGCGAAATGGTGGATGCCCGACGACGTCGCCTTCGTCGACGGCATTCCGCACACCGCGACCGGCAAGATCCTCAAGACCGCACTGCGCGACCAGTTCAAGACCTACAGCTTCCCGAACGCGGCGGCGTGAGCGACGACCCGGGGGGCGTGCCACAAGCAAGCTCCCCGAACACGGATGCACATTACAGCTCGGCGCACCGATAGCCGGACTCCGGACGGCTGAAAAACATCCGCTGTTCCGTGACGATGAGAACCAGCTGGCTGCGGTCGCGCATGCCGCTGCAAACGCTTTTGGCGACCGCCTTGAACACGCGGGTTTCCGAATACGGCGTCACGTTGAGATCTTCCATCGCCCAGCGTTGTATGTTCAGGACGTTGGTATCGGGCGATGTGTGGACCAGCCGCGACCTGATCGCGGGGGCAAGCGAGGCTGCTCCGATGTCGCTGAGGTAGATCTGCGCCTCCGTGAGATTGCCGGAATAGAGCGCCGATGACAGGTACGAATCCCACAGGTTGAAAAAGCTCAGCAAGGGAAGCAGCGCAAACAGCATGATCGCGGCCAGAAGGGAGGGTTCTCGCCTGGTTGCGGCCTTGCGCCACGAAAAATCCGAGGCCTGCGAAAACAACAGGACGTCGAAAGCCGCCATTGTCGCGGTCCACGGCCATATCACGTCGTTCCAGTTCAGGCCCGCGGGCCCGAACATGGCCAGGATAAACAGATGCATGCAGACGGCCGACCACAGCGAGACGCGGCGGTAGCGCTGCGTCAGCAGACCAATGCCGAATGCGACCTGTATGAACGGCACCACGAATCCGAACGCCCCCAACACGCCGCTGGCGGACGGGAGCAAGCCGCTGATCGGAGAGACGATCCACGGAAAATCATTCTCCATGAAGTTCAGGTTGATCTTCTGGAGCCCGGAAAAGACGTAGGTGAGAGCGACGATCAGCCGGGCGATGTCGAGCACGCGCGCCTGATCGCCCTGCCCGGAGCCGGCCCGCGGACAGAGCGCAACGATCGCCAGCAAAAAACCGTACTGAAAGACCCAGGGCTGCCATCGCGTCTGGTCGGTGAGGCAGAACACGGCAATGATCGCAAGAAAGCCCGCGACGCACCACCGGGGTCTCGGCAGGACGACGGCGAGAGCCGCCAGCAGGAAGAGACAGCCATACAGGCCTGCCGCCACCACGCCCTCGATCGGCGGCAACAGCGACGAGACCGGCACCACCGGATAGGAGCGCGGCCCGATCCAGAGCGCCGGGCACATCAGCAAACCCGCGCAAAAGGCCACGATGACGGTCGTCTTCAGCAGGAACAGCCGGTCGACGGGGCGCCGCAGCAGATTCCGCCATCCTGTGCGGTGCTCGATCTCGCTTCCCTGCCCCCGCATCCGTCCTACCCGTCCCCAAGCCTGCGTATCAGCCAATTCATTTGTGGCGCATCTTGGCGCACAGGTTCGAATTGACCCCTGCGAAACGCCCGGTACGGTCAAGGGCAAGGCCTGTTCCGGTACAGGATAAAGCACTTTCCAGCGCCGCGGAAAATGCGCTAGGTCAGCCTTGATCCCGTCGCCCGGCGGCCCCCAGGTCCGGCCCCAAGTCCGGCGACCAAATCGGTGATGGAACACGAAGGATGGCCCGCAGGTTTTCCGCTCCCTACCAGTCGGAGCCCGTGTCCGGTCTCGCTACCTGGTCGCGCAACCTCGCACTGTTCGCCATCATCGCGGTCGTGGTCTCGATCCTGATCGTCCGCTTCGGTTTCCTCGAAATGAAGCCGGCGCTGGCAACGTTCTTCGGCGCCCTGGCGCTGGCGGGCCTATCCATTCTGCTCGGCCTCGCCGCCTTTGCCGCGATCTGGCAGAACGGCTCGCGCGGCATGAGCCGGATCCTGCTGGCGCTTGTGATCGACGCGGTCATTCTGGCCTACCCGGCCTATCTCGGCCTGCAATACCGCAAGCTGCCGCCAATCCACGACATCACCACCGATCCGATCGATCCGCCGCGTTTCGAGGCGCTGGCGCGGCTGCGCAGCGGCGAAGGCGCCAATTCCGCGGTGTATGCCGGCCTCTATTCGGCCGAGCAGCAGCGGCTGGCCTATCCGGATATCGAGACCGTCGAGCTCGAGGTGCCGCCGCAACGCGCCTATGACGTCACGCTTGCGCTGGTCACCAAGCGCAAATGGCTTGTGATCGACGAACGGCCGCCGCTGCCGCCCCGCCGCATCGGCCGCATCGAGGCGGTGGCGCGCACGCCGATCATGGGTTTTCGCGAGGACGTCTCGATCCGCATCACCCCTGACGGCGAGGATTCGCGCGTCGATATCCGCTCCTCGTCGCGCTATTTCGAGAGCGATCTCGGCAGCAACGCCGCGCGTGTCAGCAAGCTGATCGACGACATCAATACGGCGGCCGAGGCGGCTGCGCTGAAGCCGGTGAAGAAGACGCCCGCGCCAACGCCGAAGGCGCCGGCCAAGACGGTGAAGAAGTGACGCAAGTCATTCCGGGATGCGCGTAGCGCAGACCCGGAATCTCGCGCGGCAATCTCGGGATTCCCCGATGCGCAATTGCGCATCTGAGGTTCGATGCTTTCGCATCGCCCCGGAATGACAAGCAAGTCACGCCATCCGGTACGTTCCGCCGATCACCGGATCGCCGTCGGTGGCAACGATACCGCGCCCGACCAGATCTTCCAGATGCGCCAGCACGGAATAGCCGGCGGCGGTGGTCAGCCGCGGGTCAAGGCCGATATAGATCGCGCGCACCATGGTCGGAATGTCGGCATCACCCTTGGCGAGACGGTGCAGGATCGAGGCCTCGCGGGCCTTGCGGTGCCTCGTCAGGAAGCGGACGTAACGCGGCCCTTCCGGAATTTCCGGTCCGTGCCCTGAGAAATACAGATCTTCCGCGCGCCGCTCCAGGCGTTCCAGCGAGGCCATGTAGTCGATCATCGATCCGTCCGGCGGCGCCACGATCGAGGTCGACCAGCCCATGACGTGGTCGCCGACGAAATTGATCTTCCGCTCCGGCCAGGCAAACGCCAGGTGATTGGCGGTGTGGCCGGGCGTCGCCACCGCTTCGAGCGCCCACCCCTGACCTTCGATGGTGTCGCCGTTCTTGACCTCGATATCCGGCCGAAAGTCGCGGTCGGCGCCGGATTCCGGATTGTGCTTCTCGCTTTCGAAGCGCGGCCGCGAGGCGCGATGCGGCCCCTCGGCATAGACAGGCGCGCCGGTGGCGGCCTTGATCCGCGCGGTGTTCGGCGAGTGGTCGCGATGGGTATGGGTGACCAGAATATGCGTCACGGTCTCGCCGCGCACCGCATCCAGCAGCGCCTTCGCATGGGCCTCGTCGTCGGGACCGGGATCGATGATCGCGACCTTGCCCTGGCCCACGATGTAACTGACCGTGCCGGTGAAGGTGAAGGGGCTCGGATTGTTGCAGAGCACCCGCCGCACCCCGGGGCGCGCTTCATCGACCACACCAGGTTTCAGCGGGAAGTCGCGGTTGAACGGGATGTCGTCGTTGTCGGCCATGGGAATTCCTATCAGCGGCGACGCGCAGGCCGCGAAACAACCTCGATCGTCATACCCCGCGAAAGCGGGGTATCCAGTAGACGCAGGCATTCGAGATGAAACGATAGACCTCTGGAATACTGGATCGTCCGCTTTCGCGGACGATGACAGTGTGTGGTGCGGCCACGACCGGGGCTCACGGAGGAGCAGCTTTTACGAAAACGCCTGAATGCCGGTGATCGCCCGGCCCAGGATCAGGGCGTGGACGTCGTGGGTGCCTTCATAGGTGTTCACGGTTTCCAAATTCGCGGTGTGGCGCATTACGTGATATTCGATCTGGATGCCGTTGCCGCCGTGCATGTCGCGCGACACCCGCGCGATGTCGAGCGACTTGCCGCAATTGTTGCGCTTGACGATCGAGATCATCTCCGGGGCCATCTTGCCCTCGTCCATCAGGCGGCCAACACGCAATGAGGCCTGCAGGCCGAGCGCGATTTCGGTCTCCATGTCGGCGAGCTTCTTCTGCACCAGTTGGGTTGCCGCCAGCGGGCGGCCGAACTGCTTGCGGTCGAGCGTGTACTGGCGGGCGCGGTGCATGCAGTCCTCGGCGGCGCCGAGCACGCCCCAGGAAATGCCGTAGCGGGCGCGGTTGAGGCAGCCGAACGGGCCCTTCAGGCCGGACACGTTGGGCAGCAGCGCGCTCTCCGGCACCACCACGCCGTCCATCACGATCTCGCCGGTGATGGAGGCCCGCAGCGACAGCTTGCCGCCGATCTTCGGCGCCGACAGGCCCTTCATGCCCTTCTCGAGGATGAAGCCGCGGATCTGGTTGTCATGCGCCGCCGATTTCGCCCAGACGACGAACACGTCGGCGATCGGGGCGTTGGAGATCCACATCTTGCTGCCGGTCAGCTTGTAGCCATCCGACACCTTTTCGGCGCGGGTCTTCATGCCGTTGGGATCGGAACCGGCGTCCGGCTCGGTCAGGCCGAAGCAGCCGACCCACTCGCCGGTGGCGAGTTTCGGCAGGTACTTCTTGCGCTGGGTTTCGTCGCCATAGGCGTAGATCGGATACATCACCAGCGACGACTGCACCGAATTCATCGAGCGATAGCCGGAATCGACGCGCTCGATCTCCCGGGCCACCAGGCCATAGGCGACGTAGCTCGCATTGGCGCAGCCATATTCTTCCGGCAGCGTGATGCCGATCAGGCCGAGCTCGCCCATCTCGTTGAAGATCTCGCGGTCGGTCTTCTCTTCAAGGTAGGCCTTGGTGATGCGCGGCATCAGCTTGTCCTGCGCATACGCGCGCGCGGTGTCGCGGATCATGCGCTCGTCTTCGGTGAGCTGCTCGTCGAGCAGGAACGGATCGTCCCACTGGAAACCGGCGGCAGTCGGCTTGTCCTTGGTCTGAGGGCGCACGCTCATGAAAATCCCTTTCGCATCTTCGTTTGCGGAATTGGCCGCCAAACTAAAGGTCTATGGGCGGAATCGCAAATCTTTCCCGTCGTCATTCCCCGGTGCGCGATTGCGCACCTGAGGGCGCGAAGCGAACCTCAGGGGTGCAATTGCACCCCTGAGGTCTGGTGCTAACGCACCATCTCGGAATGACAGCGTTCAACCTTCCAGCTTCTCGTTGGAGGTGATCTCGATGCCGAAACCGGACAGTCCCTTGTAGTCGTGTACCGAGGACGTCAAATGCCGGATCGAGGTAATGCCGAGATCGCGCAGGATCTGCGCGCCGACGCCGACTTCACGCCATTGCCGGTTGCGATCGGCTTCGGCCGATTTCTGCTCGCCGACCGGCTCGACCGGAACCCCGGCGGCGCCATCGCGCAGGTAAACCAGCACGCCGCGGCCGGCCTGCTTGAAGTGGTTGAGCACGACCTGCATCCGGGCCTGCCCCGTGAAGAGGTCCTTAACGATGTTGGGCTTGTGTAGCCGCGTCAGGACGTTCTTGCCGTCGCCGATGCCGTTATAGACGAACGCGGCATGCGCGATCTCGTCGAACGGCGAGCGGTAGGCATATCCCTGCAGCGGCCCGATCGGGCTTTCCGTCGTGAAGGTCGCGACCCGCTCGATCAGCTTCTCGCGCGCCTGGCGATAGGCGATCATGTCAGCGATTGTGACGTGCTTGAGCTTGTTGACGGCGGCGAATTGGGCAACCTGCTCGCCCTTCATCACGGTGCCGTCGTCGTTCATCAACTCGCTGATGACGCCGACCGGCGGCAGGCCGGAGAGCTTGCAGAGATCGACCGCGGCTTCGGTATGGCCCGAGCGCAAAAGCACACCGCCGTCGCGGGCGATCAGCGGAAAGATGTGGCCGGGCCGGGCAAAATCATTGGCGCCGGCATTCGGATTGGCGAGCGCGCGGCAGCAGGACGCGCGTTCGTCCGCGGAGATGCCGGTGCCGCCATCCGGCTTGTAATCGATCGAGACCGTGAAGGCGGTGGTGTGGTTTGAATCGTTGTGCGCCACCATCGGATCGAGCCGCAGCCGGCGGGCGTCGTCCTGGGTGATCGGCGCACAGACGATGCCTGAGGTGTGACGGATGATGAACGCCATCTTCTCGGCGGTGCAGAGCGAGGCGGCGACGATCAAGTCGCCCTCGCCCTCCCGGTCTTCGTCATCGGTGACCACGACGAGTTCGCCGTTGGCAAAAGCTTGCAGAACTTCCTGGATCGTATCGGGCATTTTCTTGAGGTCTCGCTTGGTGCAGGGAGTGCATTAGCCGGACTCTAAGGCCCGCGCCAGCGACAAAAAGGCCTACGCCAGCGCCAATACGCAGGGCAGGAAGTCGCGGATAAGGGCTGGCGGCAAGGACATGCTGCGACAGGGCCGGACAGGAAAAATCATTGACGAGGTCCTGTCCCAATCGCCATGGTCCCAGCCATAAAAACAAGAAGCAGGCGTCGGGTCGAAACATGATGCGTTTTCAAACGAATTTCCGTCTGATGGCATGGGCCGGTATCGCTTTGCTGGCAGCCGTCGCGGCACTATCGCCGCCCTCCCACGCCGCCGACGAGTGGCCGACCTGGGACATCACTTTCTACGTCCCCTACGCGCCGGGCGGCTCCACCGACCCGATCAGCCGCAAATATGCCGAGCTGCTGGAGAAGCAACTCAAGGTCAAGGTGATCGTCGAGAACAAGCCGGGCGCGTCCGCCACGATCGGCACCGGCGCGGTGATCCGCGCCACCCCTGACGGCTACACCATCGGACTCGGCTCCAGCCGCCGCGCGGCGTTTGCCGACGCGATGGCGCAGGAAAGCAGTCTGTAGGCCTACGGCAGCACCTCGCGACGCTCGCTGAGCAGCGCATCGGTCTCCGCGCGCCGGTCCTCCAGCAAGCCCGCCTGGGCGGCCTCGATCACCTTGTACAACTGGTGGGCATCGCTGAGCCGCGTCACCGTGACGTAATCGGCGCCGGCCTCGTAGAGATCGTTGACGTCGGACAACAACTCCGCGGTTGCGACGATTTTGGCGGTCGGGTTGAGCGAACGGACGTGCCGGACCAGTTTTTCGTTGTCGGCGCCCTTCAACAGCGAGTTCGGGATGCTGAGGATGATCAGTTCGGACCTGGCTACGCCGGCATGCAGCAAGGTATCGACGTTGCTGATATCGCCATAGACCACATGCATGCCGCGGTCCGTCAATGTCCGGAACACGACCGGATTGAAGTCGATCACCGTGATCTGCTCGAGGACGGCTGGATTGCGAATCTCGATCTCGCTCAACAGCGCACTGGCGGCGCGGAAGAATCCAAGGATGACGATCCGCCGCGCCTCGCCGTGTCCCCCCTGATGTCCGGCATCGGCGTCGTGGCCGTCGTCGAGATCGCGCAGCCCGATCCGTTTCAACGGACCGATCAGGCCGCGCGTGACCTGATCGCTGCGCGCCATCACGAACGTGCTCAACACCGCCAGCAGCACGAAGGCAAACGATGCCGCACTCGACGTCGCGGTCGAGATATGGTTGGCGGCCACGCCGGTCTGGATCACGACCAGCGAGAACTCCGATATCTGCGCCAGGTTGATCGCCGGCAGCAGGCTGGCGCGCAGACCCTGCTTCATCAGGTACAGCGGCGTGAACGTCGTCACCACGCGGCTGACCACCGTGAAAGCGGCGATCAATAGCGCCATCCCGATCACGGACAGTCCGGGAATGGGAATGGTCATGCCGAGCGCAACAAAGAACAGCGTGATGAAGAAATCGCGCAGCGTCGTCACCTTGGCGGTAACGTCGAGCGCATAGGGAAAGGTAGACAATGAGACGCCCGCCACCAGCGAGCCCATTTCGCGCGACAGATGCAGCCGTTCGGCGATCTCGCCGATCAGGAAGCACCAGGCCAGCGCGCCCAGCAGAATCAGTTCCGGCCGGCGCGCGATCTGGTGGAACAGCCGCGGCAGCACATAGCGGCTCAGCACCAGCGCAGTCGCCACCAGCACCCCGACCCGGCCGATCGACAGCAGGATCACGCTTACCTGCAGATTGTCGAGGCTCGGCTGCACCGCCAGGAACAGAATCGCAAAGATGTCCTGCAGCACCAGCACGCCGAGCGTGATGCGCCCTGGCAGGGTATCGAGCTCGCGCTTCTCGTACAGCACCTTGACGATGATGACCGTAGAGGACAGCGCGCAGGCGACGCAGAGATACAGCGCATCGAAATGGCCGCTCCCCATCGACAACCCGATCCCAAGGAAGAACAGCATCCCGAGCAGGCAGCCGCCGATCAACTGTCCGCCCGCGGCAAACAGGATGACCTTGCCGGCGCGCACGATCTTTTTGAGGTCGATTTCGAGCCCGATCATGAACAGCATGAAGATCAGGCCGAGTTCGGAAATGACGCTGATCGATTCCTGGGACTTGACCCAGCCCATGCCGAATGGACCAATGAAAAACCCGGCGATAAGGTAGGCCAGGATCAGCGGCTGCCGGGAAAAATGGGCCAGCAGGCCGAGCACCCAGGCGAACAGGATGCATAAGGTGATATCGCCAATGAGTTCGTGCATAATTCCGGACTTTTCCTGCCCGCAACCTAGAGGTCCCCGCGCCGGGATCAAACGAGCAATGTGTCACATCCGCGCAGCGGGCTTTATTCTCGCGATTTTGGCCACCCTGTCGATCCATACCTCGACCGCCCGAGCCGAGGCTGCGGGCTCGGTCGAGCAAAATTTCGCTGGTTCCCTCACCGCTTTGCCGGCGGAAAATCTCTCCGTTTCCGGAGCATTTTACGTGCCGGTCTATTCCAGCGTATCGATGAGCGCGGGCCGGCTGCGGGGCGACTTTTCGGTGACGCTGAGCATTCACAACGCGTCGGAGACCAGGCCGCTGGTGCTGAAGCGAGTGGCCTATTTCGACACATCCGGGAAAATGGTGGAAAGCTACCTCAAGACGCCGGTGGCGCTAAAACCGTTCTCGACCATCGAGGTCTTCATTGCCGCGACCGATGTGCGCGGCGGCACCGGAGCCAATTTCGTGGTCGACTGGGCGGCCACCAGCGAGATCGCCGAACCCGCGGTCGAGGCGCTGATGGTCGGCAGCGTCGGCCCCGGGCATTATGCCTTCATCAGCCAGGGGCGCCCGATCAAGCTGGTCGGCAAGAACTAGTCTGCAAGAAACCTGAATGAGAACGAGCCGGAAGGCCGGAGCAACCGGCTTTCTCAACAAGAAACAAACGGGAGTGAATATCCATGTCGACCGCGGCACCTTTCGATTTTGCAGACCTGTTGCCCGCCGGATTGCCGGCGCCGGCGGCGCGGTGGACGGGCCTTGCCAAATACAGCTTCGTCGGCGGCAACAACGATCCCGACCAGGTGCCGGTCGAGGGCCTGATCGATGCGGTCAACGCCGTGCTCCGGCGCGAGGGCAAGACGCTCGCGACCTATGGTCTGGCGAGTGGCCCGCAGGGCTATCGTCCGCTGCGGGAATTCCTGACCACCAAGCTGAAGCGCGACGCCGGCATTAGCTGTGCCGCCGACGACATCATGATCGTGTCGGGCTCGCTGCAGGCGCTCGATCTCGTCAACCAGACCTTGCTGGCGCGCGGCGATACCGTGCTGATCGAGCAGGAAAGCTATCAGGGCGCGATCAACCGGCTGACGCGGCTTGGCGTC
This sequence comes from Afipia sp. GAS231, assembly GCF_900103365.1. Taxonomy (NCBI): domain Bacteria; kingdom Pseudomonadati; phylum Pseudomonadota; class Alphaproteobacteria; order Hyphomicrobiales; family Nitrobacteraceae; genus Afipia; species Afipia sp. GAS231. Next base: position 5,763,695 of record NZ_LT629703.1, on the reverse strand, counting down.
AAGGCGGTCGGCATTCCCCTCGACGACCAGGGCATGCGGATGGACGCACTGGCGGCGGCGCTGGCCGACCACAAAGCCCGCGGCATCACGCCGAAATACATCTACACCATCCCGACCGTGCAGAACCCGACCGGGTCAATCATGCCGGAGCAGCGGCGCGCGGAGATGCTGAAACTGTCGCAGCAATACGGCGTGCCGATTTTCGAGGACGATTGCTACGCCGACCTGATCTGGACCGGCGAACGGCCGCCGGCGATCTATGCCATGAGCCAGCAGGCCAACGTCATCCACATCGGCTCATTTTCCAAATCGATTGCCCCGGCGCTGCGGGTCGGCTTCATCGTCGCGCCCTGGGCGATGATGTCGCGGATGCTGGCGCTGAAGACCGACGCCGGCTCCGGCGCGCTGGAGCAGATGGTGCTGGCGGAATATTGCACACCGCATTTCTCCAGCCATGTGCCGAAGCTGACCCGCGGCCTGCGCGCCAAGCTCGATACGCTGATGGAGGCGCTCAACGAGCAGTTCGGCACTTCAGCGGAATTCGAGGACCCCAAGGGCGGCATCTTCCTGTGGGTCAAACTGCCCGACAATGTCGATACGCTGAAACTGTATCAGGCGGCACTCGCCGCCGGCGTCGCCATCAATCCGGGGCCGGAATGGTCGACCGACAAGGCCTATTCCGGCAGCCGGTTGCGGCTGTGCTTTGCCAGCCCCTCGCACGAACAGATCCGCGAGGGCGTCGCCGTGCTCGCCGAGGTCTGCCGTAGGGAGTTCGGCGTACCCGAGCGCAGTTCCAATGTGGAGAAGCGGGCGTAGACATAGCCTCAGGCGGTTTCAGCGGTAGCATACCCGGCAATCAGCAGGATCAGTGGAATGGCCGGGGCGCAATCGCAGCATCGCAAGGGGATCACCCTTGTCGTCGCGGCGGCGATCGCGTGGAGCACCGCGCCGTTCTTCACGCGGCTGCTGCCGTTCGACTCCTGGACCATCCTGTTCTGGCGCGGCCTGTTCGGCGCCGCGATGATCGCCGCCATTCTGTTCCTGCTGCAGGGCCGCGCCGGCCTGCGCGATTTCACCCGCATGGACAGGACCGGCTGGCTGGTCGCGTCGCTCTCGACGCTGGGCATGGTGTGCTTCATCCCTTCCCTGCAACTGACAAGCGTATCGAACGTCGCGATCATCATCGCAACCGGACCGTTCGTCACCGCCGCGCTCGCGTGGGTCTGGCTCAAGGAAGTGCCGCGGCTGCGGACCACGCTGGCCAGTATCGTCGCGCTCGTCGGCATCGCCATCATTGTCGGCGGCGCTCAGCCCGGCTCCGACTTTCTCGGCCTCACGCTGGCCGTCATCATGACCGTCGCGATTGCCGTGATGACGGTCATCGTCCGGCAGCACCGGAACACATCGATGGTCGCGGCTGCGGCGCTGTCGAACATCCTGGGCTGCGTCGTCAGCATTCCCTTCGCGCACGGGATTGCCACGGTTACGGCCCACGACATCTTCATTTTCGCGATGTTCGGGTTCTGCCAGGTCGCGCTCGGCCTGTCGCTGTACATGCTGGGCTCGCGCCTGCTGCCCTCCAGCCAGGCCGCTTTGATCGCCACGCTCGAGACGCCGCTGATGCCGTTCTGGGTGTGGCTGGCGTTCCAGGAGGCCCCATCCTCCCGGGCTCTGATCGGCGGCGCGCTGGTGATGGGCGCCGTGATCGCCGACATCATTGGTGATAACCGCGAGCAGAAACAGGCCGCCTGATCCGCTACGTGCAGCGAAACACTAAAGCGATCCGCAACAGCCGCACGATCGACACGTTGCCCTTGCCGGCCTCGATCATGGCCACGTAGCGTTCGGAAAGACCGCAGCGGCGCGACAGTTCGCGACGCGACATGCCGTGAACGGCGCGCATCTCGCGCACCCGGCCTCCGAGTTGCGCGAGAAATTCGGTTTCATAGGCCAGACGGTCGAGATCGGCATCGGGGATCGCCCGTTCGCGACCGTCCAATGGCTGCTCGGTATAGGACACGCTACGCACCACGCTCCACCCTTTCGACGGTGACCGTCGCAAGGCAAGCCGGGTCCCGCATTGATCGGGATCAAATGATCCGTCGAAGTCCGGTTGCCCTCGCCTTCTACCGCACCGCGAACGGCGACTGATAGGGCCGGCCGAACGGCACGCCGTTGATCACGGTCTGCACGGGTTTCAGCAAAGCCTTGCCATCGCGCTTGTTGTTGCGGGTGTCGACGAACGAGACCGGCCCTTCCACCAGATCCATGATGGCGACATCGCCGGGGGCGCCGATCTGCAGCGTGCCGATTTTGGGCGCGCGGTTGATGATCTTGGCCGGCGCCGTGGTCGCCATCGTCACCACCTGCTCCAGCGAGAAGCCCAGCGCCATGAACTTGCTCATCACGTTCGGCAGATAGGGCACCCCGGGCGAATTGCCGGAGAAGACGTGGAGGTCGGACGAGATCGTGTCCGGCGTGCAGCCGCCGGGGATCGCCACTTCCGCCACCGTGAAATCGAAACTGCCACCACCATGGCCGACATCGAAAATGACGCCGCGCTGCTTGGCGGCGAGTGCCGCCGGCAGCAGCTTGCCGTCCTGCACGATGTTGGTGAACGCACCGGCATTGTTGGGGGCGCCGGAATAGGCATGGGTCAGCACGTCGCCGGGCCGCAACAGGTCGAGTATCTCTGACATCAGCTCCTTGGTCTCGACGCCGCCGATATGCACCATCATCTTGGCCGGCCACCCGCACATCTCGCAGGCCTGGATGCCGCGCTTCAGCGGCTCGAGGCCGTGCTTGTAGATGATGTTCTCCGACATCCGCACCTTGACGCCGATCAGAAAATCCGGATTTTCGGCGAGCGCCATGGCGCAGGCTTCGACTTGCGCATTGTCGATGTTGTAAAGTTCGGCAATCGGGAACGCCGACAAGCCGTTGTTGGCGATGTGGACGAAGGCGTAAATCCGCGCCCTTGATTGCGCCACGATGTAGCGGCGCAGCGCGGCGAGGTTATTGACGCCGGCGTCGCCCGCCGACACCACCGTGGTGGTGCCCTGAAACTGCACCAGCTCGTCGGCGGGAATGCCGATCGCGGAGCCGTAGGGGTACACATGGCAATGCAGGTCGATCAGCCCGGGCGTCACCAATTTGCCCGAAGCGTCGATCGACTTCGAAATGCGGGCCGCCGGAATTTCGTTTTCGATCGCCTCGATCACGCCCCAGCGAATGCCGATGTCACGCTTGCCGCGCAGCGACTGGCTGGGGTCGAGCACGTCGCCGCCCTTGATCACGAGGTCGAACTTGTCGTTCGGTCCCATCGCGGCGCCGGCCGGGCCGGCCATCGCGGCCACCGCCGCCGATCCACTCAGGCTCAGAAAGTCACGGCGTGAAAATCCGGTCATGGCAGCGCTCCCCCTGATATGTTTTTTTATGGTGTGATGATGCGCCGCCATTCGGTCTTGCGCAAGCGGCCGCTGAATTCTCGCAAGGTTGCTCGCGCAAGGCGAGATGCCTGGATCGCCTTCAACCGATGATCCAGGGAGCGCGAACGAGAGAAAAATCGCCTGACTGAACAAGCGTTCAGAAATCTGTTCAGGTTCCGCGGGAACGATCGCATCGCTGCGCTGTTACATTCTCGATTCCATTGAGGAGGACAGAACATGAAGAAGTTTGGATACGTATTGGCTGCGCTTGGCGCGATCGTCATCGCGGCGCCGTCGATCGCAAGTGCTGAGACCGTTGTGATCAAGCGTGGCGATCACGGCTGGCACCATGGCTACGGCGCGCGCGCCGAATTCCGCGAGCACCGCGATCGTGGCTGGCATCGCGGCTGGGAGGGTCATCACCGCGACCGCACGGTGGTGATCCGGAAGGATCGCTACTAAGGCTTTATCGCCGAAGGAGCCCGGTTCTGATTCAGAACCGGGCTCCTTGATTTTGTTGGACGCGTTTTCTTAACGCGAACCGGTACCCACTTCGCTTGAAAACGCTATGAACGGAAAATGGCTCCTCGCGGAGCCATTTTTTGTTTGTTGCGAGTTCGCTGTCTGCGTGGCTGCTACAACGCGCCGTTCGAAAAATCTCAGTAGATTTCGAACAGGCCCGCGCCGCCCTGACCGCCACCGATGCACATGGTGACGACGCCCCACTTTGCCTTGCGGCGGCGGCCTTCCTGCAGCAGGTGGCCGGTGAGACGCGCACCGGTCATGCCGAAGGGATGACCGATCGCGATCGAGCCGCCGTTGACATTGTACTTCTCCGGATCGATCCCGAGCTTGTCGCGCGAGTAGAGGCACTGGCTGGCGAAAGCTTCATTGAGCTCCCAGAGATCGATGTCGTCGATCTTGAGGCCATGGCGCTTCAACAGCTTCGGCACGGCGAAGATCGGGCCGATGCCCATCTCGTCCGGTTCGCAGCCCGCCGCCGCCCAGGCGACGAAACGGCCCATCGGGTGGAGGCCGCGCTTTTCGGCATCCTTGGCTTCCATCAGGACAACCGCTGCGGCGCCATCCGAGAGCTGGCTGGCGTTGCCGGCGGTGACGTACTTGCCGGGACCCTTGACCGGCTCGAGCTTGGCGAGGCCTTCCAGGGTCGTTTCCGGACGATTGCACTCGTCGCGATCGACGACGTAGTCGACGATGCTTTCCGCCTTGGTCGCCTTGTCGACCACCTTCATCTTGGTCTTCATCGGGACGATTTCGTCCTTGAACTTGTTGGCCTGCTGGGCGGCCGCCATGCGGCGCTGCGATTCCAGCGAATACTCGTCCTGGTATTCGCGGCTGAGCTTGTAGCGCTCGGCGACGATATCGGCGGTGTCGATCATCGCCATGAAGATATCGGGCGCGGCCTTGAGCAGGTCGGGATCGATCGATTCCTTGGGCGAACCACCGCCGGGGATCGAGATGCTTTCGACGCCGCCGGCGACGATGCAATCAGCGCCGTCCGAGCGGATCGAGTTGGCGGCCATTGCGATGGTCTGCAGGCCCGACGAACAGAACCGGTTGACCGAGACGCCGGCCGTCGACTTTGGCATGCCAGCGAGCAGCGCGGCCTGACGGCCGATATTCGGCGCGCCATGGGCGCAATTGCCGAGATAGCAGTCTTCGACATAGTCCTTGGCGACGCCGGCGCGCTCGACAGCGTGCTTGACGGCGTGGGCCGCCATCGACATCGGAGGGGTAATATTGAACCCGCCGCGGCCGGACTTGGCCAGACCCGTGCGAGCATAGGAAACGATAACAGCTTCACGCATTTTTAGACCTCCCTTGGATGCGGGCCAGTATGGACTGGACCACAGTCGGTGTGTAGCAAAACCTTGAATTCCGGCGGACGGAAAAGGCCAAGAATCGGCACAAGAATCGGCATCAGTCCCATGCCGGTGCGAAGCCGGGATTTACACACCGTTTGTCCTTCGGCAAGGCCGCGATCACAGCCCGATCGGCATCATCGAGCTGCACCTTCAGCGCATCGAGATTGGCCTGCTGGCTTTCGGCCCGCGACGCCTTCGGAATCGCAGCCACGCCATCCTGGTCGAGCAGCCATTTCAAGGCCACCTGGGCCGCACTGGCGTTGTGCTTGCGCCCGATCGCGGCCAACGCCTCGTCGGAGGCCACCCGGCCCTGCGCCAGCGGACAATAGGCCACCAGCGGGATCGATTTCGCAGAGAGAAACTGGCGCAGCTTCGTCTGATCCAGCATCACATGGTATTCGACCTGATTGCAGGCGATCGGGGCCTTGATCTCGTCGACCACGGTCTTGAGCAGCGCGATGTTGAAATTGGCGACGCCGATGGCGCGGGTGCGGCCCTCCTCCTTCAATTTCATCAGCGTCTCGAAGATGTCCGGCAGGTTCATGTTCAGCGCCGGCCAATGCACCAGATAGAGATCGACATGGTCGAGCCGGAGCTTCTTCAGCGACGCATCGAGGGCGCGGCGGATGGCGTCTGGCGCCAAATTCTCGTTCCAGACCTTTGTGGTGACGTGCAGGTCCGCGCGGGCGACCTTCGAGGCGGCCAATGCCGCGCCGATCGCCTCCTCGTTGGCGTACATCTCGGCGGTGTCGAGGTGGCGGTAGCCCAGATCGAGCGCGCTCTCGACCGCGGCGCGGCAGGCATCGCCCTGCATGCGGAAAGTGCCGAGCCCGAGCTTGGGCAGGTTGATACCTTGGGTCCTGATATTTTCCATGGTGGTTCCTGAGGGAGGTAGGGCGCCGTGTCCGTGGCGAAAGCCACGCAAGCGGGTATTTCATTGCGGGAAATAGACCGCTATGGATAGCCTGTCGGCACGGTGCTGAGCAAATCAAGATCAAGTCAGGACGGCGATGGCAAGGGCGTTGCGAGAGTGGCTGGACAGCCATGGACTGCCGGCGATCATCGCGGCCGTGCTCGGTGTGATCGTTGCGCTTGCGCTCCTGCTCGTGGTCGGCGGCTATTTCCTGGTGACACCCTAAGCTAGGTGCCGCTCAGATATGCTGCGCCATGATCTGACCGGGCCGCGCGTCCGGACGGGGATCGATATCGACCGACCATAGATCGCGGTCGTCGACGTCCTTCAGGGTCACGGTCATGACTTCGGTTTGGCCGTCGATCGCGACGTGACCGAAGAACTGCAGCCCAAAACAGGGCGCCAGATTTTCGCCCTGCTCCGCGCTGCAGCCCTTCTGATACACCGCCTTGGGCCCAAACGTGTTGTCGAGATCGCCGGGCGCCCAGGTGCCGGCGTGCAACGGGCCGGAGACGAATTCCCAGAACGGCTCGAAATCCGCGAACGGAGCCTGGTTCGGGTCATAGTAATGCGCTGATGTGTAGTGCATGTCGGCGGTCAGCCACACCGTGTTGCGGATGCCGGCGCGCTTCATGAACGACAGCAAATCGGCGATCTCATGCTCGCGGCGTTGCGGCGGGCCGTCGCCGAGCGCAACCGCGTCTTCGCTGATCAGGCCGATCGACATGTCGGCGGCGATCACCTTCCAGGTCGCGTTGGAGGCGACCAGTTCGCGCTTCAGCCACGCCAGTTGCGCCGGCCCGAGGATGAAGGTGTCGCTGTTGTCATCGCGCTTGTTCCAGGTGTTGTCGCGGTAACTGCGCATGTCGAGCATGAAGACGTCGAGCAGCGGGCCATAGCCGATCCGGCGGTAGACGCGGCCGTTGTCGCCCGCCGGCTCGCGCATCGGCATGAATTCATGGAACGCGCGACGGGCGCGGGACACCAGTTTCGGGACGCCGTCGTCGGCAAAGCCGCTCTCGTCATAGCTGCCGAGCGGCGCCCAGTCGTTGGTCACTTCATGGTCGTCCCATTGCGCGAACATCGGGACTTCGGCGTGGAAGGCGCGAAAATTTTCGTCGAGCCAGTTGTATTTGTAGTTGCCGCGAAACTGGGCCAGGCTGTGGGCGGCGACGGATTTTTCTTCCGTGACGATGTTGCGCCAGATCTCGCCGTTCGGCAGCTTCAGTTCGGATGGGACCGGACAATCGGCATAGATGTGATCGCCGGAATGAATGAAGAAGTCAGGTCGATTGTCGCGCATGGTGCGATAGGTTCGCAATCCCCCGCGCGCAGGATCGATGCCCCAGCCCTGGCCCACGGCATCGCCGGACCAGACGAACGATACCGAACGTCGCTCTGACGGCGCGGTGCGGAAATGGCCGACCCGGGTTTCTCCGGCGAGTCCGCCCGCGATATCGTCGAAGCGCACGCGGTAGAAGATGTCCTGCCCCGCGGGCAGGCCATCGAGCAGTACTTTCGAGGTGAAGTCGCTGTCCGGCAGCGCATCGGCGGAAACGGTGCGGATGATGGTCTTGAAGCTCTCGACCGTCGAACACTCGACCTGCATGCGTGCCGCACGATCGGCGCGCGACCAGATGACAGCGGAGTCCACCGCAACGTCGCCGGATTGAATGCCGCAGGCGATCAACGGACGATCGGCGGCGCGGCTCAGATAGGGCCTTGCGATGCTGCCGAGCCCGGCGACGGCCACCGTCGCTGCCGAGCGGACCAGCAGTTGACGCCGGTTCAGAGCATGCTTGGCGCGTATCGCAGATGGCATCGAGTCACCCTCGTCGAATCATGACAAAGGTGTGCCCGTTGAATTTGACTCCCAGCCGAAGGTTTTACGACAGGTGGATGACTCTGAGGGAACTGTAGGGTGGGTTAGCCGAAGGCGTAACCCACCAACTTCGTGCAGCGCGGTTGATACCGCGGTGGGTTACGGCTTCGCCTAACCCACCCTACGAAGCGCGATTGTTATCGCTGCCAGCCGCAAATGCCGCCCGACTTGCACGGCCAAGTCTGGATTCGCGTATCGCGTGCCTGCGCATCGAGCGGGTTGCCGTGGCGATGCGCCAATTTGGCGCGAGCTGCGGCGCGCGGTGGCGTAGCGTTGACACGCGCCACGTGCGTCTTCCGCATGACGATCTTGGGTTCCGTCACCGTCGTTGTGCGCACGCGATCGGTTTTCGCCTCGATCGGAACCGGGGCGAATTCCGCTTCCGGCCCGAGCCGCTTCGGTGAAAGCACGACTTTGGAGAGATCGAGCCGGAGGAACTCGTCGGGACGATACTCGTCGGCCATAGCCGCGCCGCCCAGCATCAGGAACCCGGTACAAACGAATGCCGCAAAGGCACTTTTCAGGCCCATTCATGGCCTCCTGAAACCAAAGAAAAAACGAACTATCGACATCATGTAGGAAGCCGGCACGACAATGCCAGCCGTTCGTGCCGGCAAGGTTACTGGGAAACTATGGTGGCCGTGAAAAGTTTCACCGCCAGCATAACGCTTCTACTCCGCCGCCTGGGCTACAGGCTGCCCGATCGCGCTTTCGAGGCGCGCGGTTTCGGTGCGGAATTTCGCGACGTTGGCTTCCTTGATGTGGCCGTAGCCACGCACTAGTTCGGCCGACTTCGCCAGTGTTACCAGCCGCGGCAGATCGAGCGGCTTGTTCGCATCGAGGTGGCGGAAGATCATCGCCGAATATTCGCCCGGCAGCGCGCGCTCCATTTTGCGCTCGCTGGTATAGCCGAACGGATCGAACGCGGTGCCGCGCAGCGACTTCATCCGTGCCAGCAGACCGAACGCCTTGAACATCCACGGTCCGAATTCGCGCTTGCGCAGGTGTCCGGTCGCCTTGTCGCGTGGCGCGAACATCGGCGGCGCGAGGCTGACCTTGACACTGGTGTCGCCGTCGAACTGTTCCTTCAAGGCTTTCGCGAACTCCCCGTCGGTGTAGAGCCGGGCGACTTCGTATTCGTCCTTGTAAGCCATCAGCTTGAACAGGCCTTTGGCGAAGGCTTCCGTCAGTTCCTGAGATCCAGGCGCAGCCTTGGCCTCCGCGGCGCGAACGCGTTCCACTTCGGAGAAGTAACGCTTCGAATAGGCCTCGTTCTGGTAATCGGTCAGGAATTTGGCGCGGAACGCGATGCTTTCGTCAAGCGAGCGCTTGGCCGGCGTCGCGCCCGAGTTCTTGAAGCGCGCGGCTGAGATCACGCGCTGCAGATCATGCGCCGCCAGACGTCCCCACGAGAACGCCAACTTGTTCATATCGATCGCCGCACCATTGAGATCGATCGCCTTCATGATTGCTTCCAGCGACAGCGGGATCGCACCGCGCTGGAACGCAAAGCCGAGCATGAAGGCGTTGGTAGCGATGCTGTCGCCCATCAGCGCAGTGGCAAGACCCGTCGCGTCGAGAACGTCGAGATCGGCGGCGCTGACGGCCTCGTTGAGCGAGTCGCGCATGGCGCCGGCCTGGAAATCGATATCCGGATCGATCACGAAGCTCGCGGTCGGCAACAAGTCGGCATTGACCACCGCCCGCGTCACGCCGCGCTCGGCCCGGCTCAGCGCCGGGACCGAGGTGGCGACGACGATGTCGCAGCCGAGAATGAGGTTAGCACTGCCGGGCCCGATCCGGACGTTGGCAAGATCGTCCGCGGACGGCGCGATCCGGATGTGGCTCATGACCGCGCCGTTCTTCTGCGCCAATCCAGTAAAGTCCAGCGTCGAGCACGCCTTGCCGTCGACATGGGCGGCCATGCCGAGCAGCGCGCCGATGGTGATGACGCCGGTGCCGCCGATACCAGTGACGAGGATATTGAACGCGCCATCCAGCGCCGGCGGCGTCGGCAGCGGCAGATCGGCGAACAGCGCCGACGGATCGGCAGCGGTGCGATCGGCCTTGCGCAGCTTGCCCCCATGCACGGTGACGAAGCTCGGACAGAATCCCTCGATGCAGGAAAAATCCTTGTTGCAGTTCGACTGATCGATCTTGCGCTTGCGGCCGAGTTCGGTCTCCAGCGGCTGCACCGAGACGCAGTTGGAAGCCACCGAGCAGTCGCCGCAGCCCTCGCAGACCCGCTCGTTAATGGACACGCGCTTTTGCGGATCTGGATAGGTTCCACGCTTGCGGCGGCGGCGCTTCTCGGCGGCGCAGGTCTGGTCGTAGATCAGGACGGTGAGGCCCTTCACTTCGCGCAAATCCTTCTGCACCGCGTCGAGATCCCTGCGGTGATGGATGATGGCGCCGGCCGGAAAATAGTTCGGCGGATATTTGTCGGGCTCGTCGGTGACGATGGCGAGTTTCTTGGCCCCTTCCGCCGAGACCTGATGCGCGATCTGCGACACGGTCAGGCCGCCTTCGGCGGGCTGGCCGCCGGTCATCGCCACCGCATCGTTGTAGAGGATCTTGTAGGTGATGTTGACGCCGGATGCCGCTGCAGCCCGCAGCGCCAGCAGGCCGGAATGGGTATAGGTACCGTCGCCCAGATTCTGGAACACATGTTGTTCGCTGGTGAACGGCGCCTGCCCGATCCACGCCACGCCTTCGGCGCCCATATGCGAGATCGTCGCGGTGCGGCGGGCCGGGATCGAGAGCGCCATGCCGTGACAACCAATGCCGGCCATCGCGCGGCTGCCTTCCGGCACCTTGGTCGAGGTGTTGTGCGGGCAGCCCGAACAAAAATACGGCGTTCGCTGCAGCTTCGCTGCGGCAATACCCTCGGCCGGCCGGTCGAAAGCTTCGAGCTTGGCCAGGCGCTGCTCCAGCGCGGGACTGCGATGACCGAGCTTGCGCAGCCGCGCCACCACGGCAGCCGCAATCATGGTCGGTGTCAACTCGCCTTCGCTTCGCAACAACGGAGCGCCGGTCTCATCGCGCTTGCCGACCACCGAAGGCCGCCGGGAGGCATCGACGTTGTAGAGAATGCGAAGCAACTGGTCCTCGATGAAGCCGCGCTTCTCCTCGACGACCAGTACATCCTGCAAGCCTTCGGCGAAGGCGCGAGCGCCCGACTGCTCCAGCGGCCAGGTCAGCGCGACCTTGTAGATGCGCAAACCAAGCGCCTGGGCTTCGCCGTCGGTAATACCGAGATCGGCCAGCGCCTGGCGCAGATCGAGATAGGCTTTGCCGGTCGCCATGATGCCGAGCCGCGCCGGCTTCGAATCCAGCACGATGCGGTCGAAACGGTTGACGCGGGTGAAGGCGGCGACCGCGTCCATCTTCGGGCCATGCAGCCGGCGTTCCTGCTCCAGCGGCGCATCGGGCCAGCGGATGCCGAGCCCGCCCGGCGGCATCTCGAAATCGTCGGGCATGATGATCTTGATGCGATCGGGATCGCTGACGATCGAAGCCGAACTCTCGACCGTCTCCGAGATCGCCTTGAAGCCGATCCAGCAACTGGAAAAACGCGACAGCGCAAAACCGAGAATGCCGAGATCGAGATAATCCTGCAGCGTCGCGGGATTGACGATCGGCATTAGCGCCGATGCAAACACCTGTTCGCTCTGATGGGCGAGCGTCGAGGACTGGCAGCCATGGTCGTCGCCGGCCAGCGCGATCACACCGCCGTTCGGCGAGGTACCCGCCGAGTTGGCATGCTTGAGCGCATCCAGCGACCGGTCGACACCAGGGCCCTTGCCATACCAGATGCCGAACACGCCATCGACCTTGGCGCCGGGAAACATGCCGACCTGCTGGCTGCCCCACACCGCGGTCGCCGCCAGATCCTCGTTGAGTCCAGGCGCGAATTCGATGTCATGCTGCTTGAGGAAGCTTTTGGCGCGCCAAAGCGCGTGATCGTACATGCCGAGCGGCGAACCCCGATAACCGGAGATAAAGCCCGCGGTATTGAGGCCCTGCGCGCGGTCGCGTTCGCGCTGCAGCATCGGTAACCGGACCAGCGCCTGCGTACCCGAGAGAAAAATCCGCTTCGCATCCAGACGATACTTGTCGTCCAGCCCAACTTCCAACAATGCCATGATTAGTTCCCCGCCGCGCTTTGTTCTCGCCGGTTGCTCGAACCGGTCTCGTTGAGATTAGAATGTACCTAATTTGCCATGCGTGCCCAGCGTGAATCCATGGCCGCAGGACATATCTCGACCGCCCGCGGACGTTTCATCGGCCTTGCCGAAGCCCCGCTTCTTTGAGACGCTGACGGTAAAGGGAGAGGCTAGTGATGACAGAAGCAGCGTTCACGATCGAGATATTGGAGAGCGGCAACCTGCTCACCGGGCCGTGGCGCAAGCCGGCGCAGATGCTCCATGCGCAGGTCTACGACTCGCACGCCTCGATCCACGACGATGCGACCGCGCAAAAGCTCGGTTTTCAGGGCGGTACCATCGAGGGACCAACCCATTTCAGCCAGTTTGCGCCGTTGTGCGAACGGATCTGGGGTCCGGCCTGGTTCGCGACCGGCTGCCTGTCCGCGCACTACCGGAACCCGGCCTTCGAGGGCGAGGAAGTCCAGGCCAACATCGAAAAGCCGAAGCCGGGCCAGACCACCCTTGCGATTGGCATGACCAAGCGCGACGGCACCGAGATCCTGCGCGGCACAGCCTCAGTCGGCGGCGATGGAACGGAAACCGCGCTCGCGAAGCGACTCGGCGAATTGAAACCGCTCACCGATCCCGTGATTCTCGCGGATCTCAACGTCGGCATGAAGACCAGCCGGCAGAGCGTGAAAATGGATTTCGACCAGAACATGGGCGACCTCTATCCGTTTTCGCTGGCCGACAAGCTCAAGGTCATCACCGAACCGTCGGCTTTTTATTCGCAGGAGCTCAATCCCTGGGGCCGCGCCATCATCCCGTTCGAGATGCTGAGCGTGTTGTTTCAATACCGCGCCCGCGAGGACCGCTTGCCGGTGCGCGGACCGGCGGTCGGCCTGTTTGCGGATCAGGAAATCCGCCTGCTGCGCGGCCCGCTATTCCCCGGCGAGACTTATGTCACCGAGCGTGAAGTCGTGGCGCTGAGCGGCAGCCGCCGCACCGAAAGCATGTGGGTGAGAACGACCGTCTTCGCGACCGACGAAACGCCGGTCGCAACCATGCTGCTCAATCTCGCCAGCATGAAGGACTCCTACGCCAATTTTGAACGCGAGCACAAAGCGCTCTACGGCTGAGCTAGCGCATTCGACTTCGATAGTGCCAAACAGGGAAAAAACAACAAATGGCCCGCCTGCCCTATCTCGAAGCCGACCAGATCGCCCCCGAATATCGCGACATGCTCAAGCGCAACACCAACCTGCACAAGCTGTTGGTCAACTCGCCCGACATGGCGCGGGCCTTCAACGGCATCGGAGGCTACATCCGCTTCAAGAGCAAGCTCGACCCGCGCCTGCGCGAACTTGCGATCCTCCAGGTCGGCTGGATGGAAAAATCCGAATACGAGTTCACCCATCACGTAAAGATCGGCAAGGAATTCGGCGTTACCGACGACGACATCAAGGCCATGATGGCCGAGACCGAGGGCAAGCCGTCGAAACTCGAACCGCTGGCGAAAGCCATCCTGCGCGGCGCCCGCGAGATGGTGCGCGAACTCGCGATGTCGGATGCGACCTTTGCCGAGATCAAGAAGGATCTGTCGGACGAGCACATGACCGATCTGGTGCTCACCATCGCCTTCTACTGCGCCGTCGTCCGCGTGCTGGCGACGATGAAGATGGACAACGAACCCTATTACAAAGAGGTACTGCAACAGTACCCGATCCCGGGAGTGGAATGAAATGCGTTTGAAAGATCGTGTAGCCATCGTTGTCGGCGCCGGCCAAAGCCCCGGTGAAGGCATCGGCAACGGCCGCGCCACCGCGCTGACCTTCGCACGCGAGGGCGCCAAGGTCCTGTGCGTCGATCACAACCTCGCCTCCGCCCAGGAGACGGTGGATCTGATCACGGCCAAGGGCGGCACTGCGGCGGCGTTCCAGGCCGACGTCACCAAGAATGCCGACCTCAAGGCCATGGTGGCCGACGCCCATGGCCGCTGGGGCCGCATCGACGTGCTTCATAATAATGTCGGCGTCAGCCTGTCCGGCGGCGACGCCGAACTGCTCGACATCACCGAGGAGGCGTTCGACCGCTGCGTCGCGATCAACCTGAAGAGCTGCATTTTCGCGGCCAGGCACGTGATCCCGATCATGCGCCAGCAGAACAGCGGCGCCATCATCAACATCTCGTCGATGGCCGCGATCACGACCTATCCCTATGTCGCCTACAAGGCGACCAAGTCGGCGATGATCGCCTTCACCGAACAGCTCGCCTACCAGAACGCGCAATACGGCATTCGCGCCAACGTCATCCTGCCCGGCCTGATGAACACGCCGATGGCGGTCGATACCCGCGCCCGCGAGTTCAAGAAGAGCCGCGCCGAGGTCGAGGCCGAACGCGACAGCAAGGTGCCGCTGCGCCAGAAGATGGGCACGGGCTGGGACGTCGCCAACGCCGCGCTGTTTCTGGCGTCCGACGAAGCGAGCTTCGTTACGGGCGTGACGCTGCCGGTTGACGGCGGCGCGAGCGTGCGGCGGGGGTAGCGTCGGCGCGATGGGCTTCCTTGGTGCGGCCGACAAAGGCGCCGCCCCAGTCGTGAATCGCCGGCAAGCCCTGGATATCCTTGCCGAGGTTGGCAAGGCAGATCCGAAGCGAGGCCAGATCGATCGGCTTCGGCAAACCCTGCGCTTCGATTCCCAGCGATCTCGCATAGTTGCGGGCGGCCGAGCGGCGGCGCGAATCGGTGCCGCTGATGATGATCAGGGCGCCGACATAACCCGTGCGCACCATGGCGCCGCAGACTTCGACACCATCGCCATCGGCGAGTTCGAGATCGAGGATCACGCAGTCGAAGCTATCGGTTTCCAGATGGCGGATCGCTTCGCCACACGAGCCCGCAATCGTCATCTCGAACTTGGAACGTCCGGCCGCCCGCTTCAGCAGTTCCTGCTGCACGACATCGTCGTCGACGATGAGCAGCCGCAACGGGCGGCGCGTCACGCCGGGTTCGAGATCGGTTGTGGTTGATTGCGGATCGATGGCCATCAAGGTGCTCCTTTTTCTTGAGGGGAACCTTGCACACCAATTGTATGAGTGGCGTGAAGTGTTTCACGCGCAGTTGTGCCGGCGCCTTAAGCAATTTTGCAGCATGTGGCGACGCACCCGTATTGCCACGCCCCGGCAGATTAACCTTCTGTTAACAATCTGGTCATAAGGGTTGCCCTAATCGGGGCGCGCTTTTTGACGCTCCTGCTCACGCCATCTGTGCCAGCGTTATTTGTCCGGCCAATCAGCGTGATTCGAAACAATCGATCGATTCCAATGACACGATGATGTGACAGCAAGTCACCATCAGTCGAAATCCTGACTCGTTGTGGTCGCACGAATTTCACGTGCGCTCGCTATGAGCAACCCAAGAACTGGGAATTGAAATACCATGCAAGACGAATTCGACTACGACCTTACGCCCGGCCAGTGGGAAGCGCTGAAAGCCGTTCGCACTTCGGCATCGCGGCTGCCACAAATCAGCCGCTACGCGGTCGAGAGCCTGATGGCGCTCGGGCTCATTGCCATGAGCGGCGACGCCCCTGTGATCACGCAGACAGGCCGCAAGGTGCTGATCCGAGGTTCTTCACAGCTTTTGCTCGATCTGGCAGCGTAATCACCTTTTTTTGTTCGACGCGTTTTCCGCTCACCACATCGTCTGCCGCGCACGCTCGGGCCATTCGCGGTCGTATTTCTCACCGCCGACCATGTCGTCGCTCATCTCGGCCAGAATTTGCCCCGGCGTCGGCAAGGTTTTGGGATCGACCCGCTTGTCGGGGTTCCAGAGATCGGAGCGCACGATGGCCCGCGCACACTGAAAATAGATTTCTTCCACCGTCATGACGATCACGGTGCGCGGCGCCTTGCCGTCCATCTTGAACGACTGCAACAGGTCGGGCTCAGCCGATACATACGCGCGGCCATTGACCCGCAGCGTGCTGCCGGAACCGGGAATCAGGAACAGCAGCGCTACACGGGGATCGCGCACGATGTTGCGCAGGGAATCGCAGCGGTTGTTGCCGCGGCGATCCGGCATCATCAGCGTCTTGTCGTCGTGAACGCGAACGAAACCCGCGAGGTCGCCGCGCGGCGAACAATCGAGCCCTTCCGGCCCAGAGGTCGCCAGCGCCGCGAATGGCGACTGGTCCATCAGCGCGCGATAGGCCGGCGTGACGCGGTCGGCGACCTTGACCGTCGAGGCATCGTTGGGAAAGCCGTAGATGGCCTCGAGCTGCTCGATGGTCGCAATAACCGTCATTCCCGATCTCCTGGAGCCTGATCGGTTCTGATTGCATCAGAACCGGGCTCCATCTCTTGTTTGACGCGTTTTCTACCGCAGATAAGTCTACGCAATCTGCGTAAACTTGATTGCTATGCGAACCGGTATCCACTTCGCTTGAAAACGCTTTGTTACTCGGCCCACTTCTCGCCCTTGACGATCCGCACGAACTGGCGCGCGTGATATTCGGCGCTGGAGACATTGATGATGGTGACGTCGGGCGCGGCCGACGTATCCTCGACCGTGCGGTTAAGCCGCTGGTCGAGCCTGCCGTCGCTGCCGCGGGCGCGCAGCGCGATACGCTCCGCCAGCACGTTCGGCGGCGCCGTGATCGAGACCACCACGACATCGGCATAGGCCCGGCGCATCCCGGCAATCACGGTGCGCGAGACATTCGCGACCACCGTGCGTCCGGCACGAATATCGTCATCGATCGCCCGCGACAGGGCATAACGATGGCCATGGGCTTCCCAATGGACAGCAAAATGACCGCGCTCGACCGCCTCCTGGAACGTCCCGGCGCTCACCTCTTCGTTGTCCTCGGAGGCAGAAGCCTGCCTCGTGATCACGCGGCGCGGAAACACGATGGTGGGATCATCCGTGCAGGCGGCCTTTGCCAGACCAAGCAGCGTATCCTTGCCGGCGCCGCTGGGGCCAACGACAAGGATAAGCCAGCCGGGTCCGATCGCGTTCGCACCGCCTGTCGTGTGGGTCAGAGTTTCCGTCATGCGACCCGCTCCCCTTCCCGCCAGACGCTGCGCACCACCGGAATGTCGCGGGCGACATGCACCCGGATCAGGTCGGCGCGCTTGCCGGTTGCGATCTCGCCGCGATCCGAAAGCCCCACGGCCTCGGCCGGCGTCTTGGTGACGGTGCGGACGGCGGAAGCGAGATCGATCGCCGGAACGCGCTGCGGCAGTTGCAGCGCCGCCATCAACAGGCTCGACGGGATGTAGTCGGAGGACAGGATGTCCAACAGTCCCTCGCGGGCGAGATCGACGGCGGCGATATTGCCGGAATGCGAACCACCGCGCACCACGTTCGGCGCGCCCATCAAAATGCCGATGCCGGCCTGGTGCAGACCGCGCGCCGCCTCCATCGTGGTCGGAAACTCCGCCACCGAGACACGATCCTGAATCGCGTCGGCGACGTTTTCCTCCGTGGTGTCGTCATGGCTGGCAAGCGGGATCTCGTACTTGTGGGCAAGCGCCACGATCTCGCGCATGTTGGTCGCGGCATAAGCCTTTTGATAGGCAAAACGCTTTTCGAACAGGGCATCGAGTTCGGCGTCGGTCATCCCGGCGCCCTTGCCGCGATAATAATCGCGCAGCTTGCCTTCATCGCGGAACTGACGCTGCCCGGGCGTGTGGTCCATCAGCGACATCAGCCGCACGTCGGGCCGGTCGATCAGCTCCAAGGCTTCCTCGACCACGCTCGGCATCGGAATTTCACAGCGCAGGTGCAGGAAGTGTTCGGCGCGCAGCAAATTGGCCTCGCGCGCCGCGGTGATCGCTTCCGCCAGAATGCCTGCCCTGCCGTCAACCTCCTCGGCGCCGTCCTCGCGCCAGACCCGAAGCGAATCCAGCACGGTGGTAATGCCTGACGTCGCCAACTGGCCGTCATAGGAAACCACCGCCGCGATCGGATCCCAAAACACCTTTGGGCGCGGCACGTAATGCATTTCGAGATGGTCGGTGTGCAGCTCGATCAGGCCCGGCATGATCAAATCACCGGCGGCATCCATGCTGCCCTTGGGCGCGTCACCCTCGCCGAATTCGGCGATGCGGCCGTTAGCGATGGCGATCCAGCCGCGTTCGATCACGCGATCGGCCAGCACGACGCGGGCGTTGCCAACAATGGTTTCTGTCGAAGTCATCTCACGTCTCTTCCTTCAAGCCGCGGCGGCAAACGATGTCACGTCGACGATTCGGTCGGCGATCAGATGGCGTATCTCGTCGTCATGGACGATGGCGACCATCGCCACGCCCTCGCGCTTCTTCTGGGCGACCAGCTCGACCACGACGGCGCGATTGGCGGCGTCCAGCGAGGCGGTCGGTTCATCCAGCAGCAGGATCGGCAGATCCGAAATGAACCCGCGCGCGATGTTGACCCGCTGCTGTTCGCCGCCCGAGAACGTCGACGGCGGCAGCGCCAACAGCCGCTCGGGAATATTGAGCCGGCGCAACAAGGCGCCGGCCTTTTCGCGGGCTTCGGCGCGCGCCGTTCCGTTCGCAATCAGCGGCTCGGCCACCACGTCGATCGTCGCCACACGGGGCACCGCCCGCAGAAACTGGCTGACATAACCGATGGTCGAGCGCCGCACGCTCAGCACCTGCCGCGGCTCGGCGGTGGCGAGATCGATCACCGAGCCCTGGTGACGGATTCCGATCTTGCCGCCGTCGCAGCGGTAATTGCCGAAGATCATCTTCAGGATCGAGGATTTCCCGGCGCCTGACGGCCCCGACAGTACCACACATTCGCCCGGCTCGACACGGAACGAGACGCCGTGCACCACGGGCAATTCGATGCCGCCCTGCAGGTGCATCGTGAAACTCTTTTTGGCGTTGGTGATGTCGATCATCGCGGTCATTGTTTCAGCTCACGCCGGCAAAATCGAGGAAACGAGCAACTGGGTGTAGGGCTCGCGGGGATCGTCCAGCACCTGATCGGTCAGCCCGGTCTCGATGACGCGCCCGCCCTTCATCACCATCACGCGATGCGACAGCAGCCGCGCCACGGCGAGATCGTGGGTGACGACGATGGCGGCAAGCCCGAGTTCGCTGACGAGGTTGCGCATCAGGTCGAGCAGGCGCGCCTGTACGGAAACATCGAGCCCGCCGGTCGGCTCATCCATGAACACCAACCGCGGCTCGGTGACGAGGTTGCGCGCGATCTGCAGCCGCTGCCGCATGCCCCCCGAATAGGTTTTCGGCGCGTCGTCGATGCGATCGGTATCGATCTCGACCCGCTCCAGCCAGGATGACGCAGTATCGCGGATGCGGCCGTAGTGATTCCAACCCACAGCCATCAACCGTTCGCCGACATTGGCGCCGGCCGACACCGCCATCCGCAGGCCCAGCGCGGGGTCCTGATGTACATAGCCCCAGTCGGTACGAAACAAAAAGCGCCGTTCGGCTTCGCCGAGACCGGCGAGATCGCGCAGCACGCCGTCGCGCATCCGGTAGGAGACATGCCCGGCGCTCGGCGCGAGCTGCGCCGACAGCAGTTGCAGCAGCGTCGACTTGCCCGAGCCGGACTCGCCGACGATGGCCAGCACCTCGCCCGGATAGAGCGCAAAGGATACGTCGCGGCAGGCGGTCAGCCGGCCATAGTTCTTGCCGAGGTTATCAGCGACCAGCAGCGGCTGGTCATCCTGCGCGAGGGTTTTGGGCTCAGCCATGTGCCCTCTCCTTGTGCGGGGCCGCGCTCTCGCTGCCGCGATGGCCAGCCAACTGGCGCGACTCACAGTAATCCGTATCGGAGCAGACGAACATCCGGCTACCTTTGTCGTCGGTGACGATCTCGTCGAGATAGGAATCGCCGGCGCCGCACAGCGCGCAGGGGGCGTCGAACCGGTAGCGCGTGAACGGATGATCCTCGAAGTCGAGCGACACCACATGAGTGTGCGGCGGGATCGCATAGATGCGTTTCTCGCGGCCGGCGCCAAACAATTGCAGCGCCGGGCAATTGTCCATCTTCGGATTGTCGAATTTCGGCGTCGGCGACGGATCCATCACATAGCGCGCGTTCACCTTCACCGGATAGGCGTAGGAGGTCGCGATATGGCCGAAGCGCGCGATGTCCTCGTACAGCTTGACGTGCATCAGACCGTATTCAGCGAGCGCATGCATGCGCCGGGTCTCGGTCTCGCGCGGCTCCAGGAAGCGCAGTGGCTCGGGAATCGGCACCTGATAGACCAGCACCTGGCCGCCATGCAGCGGCGCCTCGGGAATCCGGTGCCGGGTCTGGATCACGGTGGCATCAGATGTCGCGGTGGTGGTGGCGACGCCGGCGGTCTTGCCGAAGAACTTTCGGATCGAGATCGCGTTGGTGGTGTCGTCGGAGCCCTGGTCGATCACCTTCAGCACGTCATCTGGTCCGAGGATCGCCGCCGTCACCTGCACGCCGCCGGTGCCCCAGCCATAGGGCATCGGCATTTCGCGGCTGGCGAACGGCACCTGATAGCCGGGGATCGCGATCGCTTTCAGGATCGCGCGGCGGATCATCCGCTTGGTCTGCTCGTCGAGATAGGCGAAATTGTAAGCCGGCGCGTTCATTCCGCGGCCTCCTGCATCGGCGGCGCTTCATTCGCCTCGGAAAATTCCTTGCGCAGTTTGCGCAACAGGCCGAGTTCGGACTGGAAGTCGACGTAATGCGGCAGCTTGAGATGTTCGACGAAGCCGGTCGCCTGGACGTTGTCGGAGTGCGACATCACGAACTCGTCGTCTTGTGCGGGGGCGATTACTTCCTCACCGAGTTCGCGGGCACGCAAGGCGCGGTCTACCAGCGCCATTGACATGGTCTTGCGTTCGCTCTGCCCAAACGCAAGTCCGTAGCCGCGCGTGAAACACGGCGCTTCGGTGGCCGAACCCTTGAACTGGTTGACCATCTGGCATTCGGTCATCGCAATCGAGCCGAGTGGCACCGCGAAGCCTACGTCCTCGGCCATGAACTCGACCTCGACCTCGCCGAAACGAATTTCGCCCGCGAACGGATGGTTGCGGCCGTAGCCACGCTGCGTCGAATAGCCCAGCGCCAGCAGAAACCCCTCGTCGGCACGCGCGAGATTTTGCAGGCGCAGATCGCGGTCGGCCGGAAAATTCAGCGGCTCCCGCGTCAGGTCGCCGACGGGTTTGTCGGCGCCTGCCTCGGGCGATGTCTCGATCAGGCCGTCGCGGCCGAGAATGTCGGTCACGCGTGGTGTCGCCGCGGTCGATGCTTCGCCGGTGGCCGGTTCTTCCGGCGTAAATCCTTCGGCGAGTTGCGGATCCAGCAGGCGATGGGTGTAATCGAAGGTGGGGCCGAGAATTTGCCCGCCCGGGATGTCCTTGAAGGTCGAGGAAATCCGGCGACGCACTTGCATCGCGCCGGTATCGACCGGCTCGGTGGCGCCGAAGCGCGGCAGGGTGGCGCGGAAGGCACGCACCAGAAAGATCGCCTCGATCATGTCGCCGCGCGCCTGTTTCATGGCCAGCGCGGCCAGTTCGCGGTCGTACAGCGAGCCTTCGGTCATGACGCGATCGACACCGAGCGAAAGCTGCCCCGAGATCTGGTCCAATGACAGTTCGGGAACGTCGCGGTCGCCACGCCGCTCATGCGCCAGCAGGCGATGGGCGTTTTCGATGGCGCGCTCGCCGCCCTTGACGGCTACATACATCGTCAGTCTCCCTTCGCAACAAGCCGCGTCGTGCGCGGTATCGCGACAATGGCGTCGTCATGAACCAGCACGACGTCGATGCCGCGAGGAAACAGCGCGGAATTGACCGCGAGCCGTTCGAACAGGTCGTGCGGCTCGATCCCGGCTCGCAGGGTTGCGGTGCCGTCGATGCCGGGACCGCGCAATTCGAAAACAGTACCGTGCGCCAGGCTTTCGACCTGCAGAATCAGCGTCGTCGCGCGGTCCGGATATTCATTGCTGCCGAACGCGAAGCGATCGAGCGGCGGCAGGTTTGCGGGATCGCCGATCAGCGCGAAGCTCGCGATCGACGAATCCGCAATGACAGGCGCGCTGGTATGGAACTTGAGCCATTTGGAAACATCAGGAGTTTCCGACATCGCCGAATCCAGCCAAATCGGCGTGTCGTGGTCGAACAGGGTCAGCGCGATGGCCGCAGAGCCGCGCATCATCGCGTCTGGTGTACCGGCGGTAGCGGCGATACGCTGGACGCTGCCGGGGCGCGCCATCGCATCCATGACTGAGCGGAAGGTCGATTGCGCCGACAACACCTTGTCGGCAAATCCTGCGGGCAGTTCTGCAACCGTTGTCATGTCTCAGCCTTCCCCGCGCACCAGCGTGTAGAAATCGACCCGCGTCGCCGCGGCCTCGGCGGCCTTCTGGTTCCGCACTGCGATCATCGCCGCGCGCAGCGGCGCAATCACTTTGGTTTCCACGATTTCAGCGAATTCAGCCGACTGCACCATGGCATCGCACAGCGCGACCATCTGCGCCTTGTGCCGGTCGCGGCCGAGCGTGTAGCCGAAGCCGACTTCGCCGGTCGAAAGCCGCACCGCCGCGCGCGACACCGTGGCTTCGCCGAGGTTGAACGCCGCGCCGTCGCCGCCGACGCGGCCGCGCACCATCACGAGGCCGTTCTCGGGCTCGCGTAAATTCTCGTGCACCGGCGATGCGATGGCGCCGAGACGATCCAGGATCTCGGCCGCGTCAATGTGCGCCAGCACCGCCATGGCGGCCTTGCGGCGCGCCTGCCCTGCGCTTTCGTGCTTCTGATTTTCGTCGCTTGCCATCATGTCGGCCTTGCCGGACTTAAGTTGTCTATGATACTAGACAACTCGATAATGGAATGCCATGACTGTTTCGTGACGACAAGGTAATTTTTTCCCGATGGAACACTTCGCGCCACTGACCGCAACATGAGCATGCAGGACACGGCTTCGGGCGTGGCGCTGTGGCGGCAAGTTGCCGACGGCATCGAGCGCGGCATCGCCGACGGCCGCTTTGCCGCCGGCGAAAAGCTGCCGGGCGAGATGGAGATCGCCGAAACCTACCGGGTCAACCGCCACACCGTGCGCCGCGCGCTGGCAACGCTGGCGGAACGCGGGCTGGTGCGGGCCGAACGTGGCAGCGGCACTTATGTCGAGGTCCGACGCCTCGCTTATCCGCTGCGCTCACGGACGCGGTTCTCCGAGATCGTCGGCGCCGGCGGCCAGGAGCCGCGCGGCCAGTTGATCGACGCCTCCGACGACGTCGCGACGCGGGAACTCGCGCGGGAACTGGGTTTGAAGACCGGCGCACCGCTGATCCGGATCGAATCGATCAGGTCCGCCGACCGCACGCCGATCTGCGTCAGCACCACCTGGCTTTCCGCCGAACGTTTCCCCGACGCCGGAAAAGTCTTCGCCAACCTGCGCTCGATGACCAAGCTGCTGGCGCATTACGGCGTTCGCGACTACCGGCGGTCGTCGACCAGGATCACCGCCGGGATCGTCGAGGCCACCGATGCCGCACGATTGGACCTCACGCTCGGACGCCCGATCCTCGTGGTCGACAGCACCGACGTCGACACCGAAGGAAGGCCGCTGGTGACAAAGCGCTCGCGCTTCGCCGCCGAGCGTGTCGAGTTTTTGGTGGAGAATAGTTGAGGGCTACGTCACCGCGCGCTGGCCGATGATGGCGAAGCGCAATTTGGTGGAAATCCAGTCGATTGCGGCGACCGCGACCAGGATCATCAGGATCAGGAACGAGACCTTCTGCCATTCCAGCACGCGGATCTGCTCGGCGAGCTGCAGGCCGATGCCGCCGGCGCCGACGATGCCGATGATGGTGGCCGAGCGGGTGTTCGATTCGATGAAATACAGCACCTGCCCCGCGATCACGGGCAGCACCTGCGGCATCAGGCCGAAGCGTATCTCGTGCAGCGCGTTGCCGCCGGAGGCCCGGATGCCCTCGACCTGCTTCTTGTCGGCGGCCTCGATGGCTTCGGAAAACAATTTGCCGAACGCGCCGAAATCCGACACCGCGATTGCCAGCACGCCGGCGAACGGGCCGAGGCCGACGACATTGATCCAGACCAGCGCCCAGATCAGCGTGTCGACGCCGCGGATCGAGTCCAGAAAACGCCGCACCGGAAAGCGGATGAAATTGGAGGGAACGATGTTGCGCGCCGCCAGCAGGCTGACCGGTAATGCCATGATGGCGGCGAGCGTGGTCCCGAGCAGCGCAATCGAGAGGGTTTCGCCCAGCGCAGAAAGATAGAGCGGCAGCGACGATCCGGGATCGGGCGGGATCATCATCAGCGTGATCCAGCCGAGCTGGTGTAGCCCGTTGAACAGTTTCGTCGGCGAAAACTCCAGATCGACCAGCCCGAAGACGAAGATGGCGAAAGCGCCAGCGATCATCGCCGGCATCGCCAGCCGGGCAGAAGCCGGTCGATCGAAAACATCAGGGTATTTCGCCCGCAACCGTTGGCGGTCCGGCTTCGGCAACTGGCTCATGACCGGGCATCCTTGCCGAACAGCCGGCCGCGCAGCCAGCCGGTGCCGATGTCGATGATGAAGACGGTCGCGATGATGGTCACGAGGATCGCGCTGACATCGGAGTAATAGAATTTTCGGATCGCGACCACGAGCTCCTGGCCGATGCCGCCGGCGCCGACGAAGCCCATCACCGATGCCTCGCGGACGTTGATCTCGAAGCGCAGCAACGCATAGCTGGCATAGCCCGCCGACACCTGCGGCAACACGGCAAAGCGCATGCAGGACAGCCAGCTCGCGCCGGTCGAGCGCACGCCTTCGACCGGTTTCATGTCGGCGTTTTCAACGATCTCCGAGAACAGCTTTCCAAGCGCCCCTGTGGAGTGGATCGCAATCGCCAGCACGCCCGCCATCGGGCCGAGGCCGAAGGCGATGACAAAGATCAGCGCGAATACGATGCCGGGAACGGTGCGGGCGAATTCCAAGAGACGCCGCACCGTGAAGCGCAGCCACGGCCCCGGCGAGGTGTTTTGCGCAGCGAAGAAGTTCAGCGCGAACGCCAGCACCGCACCCATCAGGGTGCCGACATAGCTGATCAGGATGGTTTCGCCGAGCAGCCGGAGCCATTTGTGCCAGCCCCAGAACCATTCCGCCGGGTTAGTCCAGACCCTGGTGCCGTCTTCCAGCGTGAAGATCCGGTCGAAATAGCTGAGGAAGTTTCCGAAGAACTTGAAGAACGTGCGCAGGTTTACTTCAGCGCCGACGGCCGCGACGACCAGCGCGGCAAAGAAGACCGCTGCCGCCACCGTCAACCGAAGCCGCTTGCGGGCGACGGCCTTGCGATAGGCCTCGCTCAAGGCAGCCAGTTGCGGCGCTGGAAGGATGGATACGGCGGTCGCCATCGAGGCTCGCTACTCCGGTTGGAAATCAGGACGGAAAAAGGCCGGGTCGCTGCGACCCGGCCTGTACACGCTCCGCCGAACGATCAGGACGCCTTCTTGCGAAGATTGTCCACGAACTTGATCAACTCGATGGTCTTGTCGTAGTCGGCGTTCGTGATCGGCTGCCAGGGCAGGTTCTTGCCGTCTGACAGCTTCTTGAAGCCTTCGCTGTCCTTTTCTGCCATCTCGAGGAACGCCTTCTTGATCGCGGCCTTCATGTCGTCGGGCAGGTCGCTGAGATAGGCATAGGGCGAGTTGATGATGAGGTCGGACTTCACGATGATGCGGAAGTCTTCCTTCTTCAACGACGTTCCGTCGCTCGACTTGACCATGTTCTTGTTGAGCATGCGGGTCAGGTTCGAATCGTTGTCAGCGTTCCACCAGTTGGCGGCGACGTCGACGGTGCCCTGCGCCAGCGCCAGCACCGCATTCTCGTGGCTACCCGTGAAGATAACCTTGGAGAAGAACGCATCCGGGTCGATGCCGACCTGGTTCAGCTTGAAGCGCGGCATGTTGTTGCCGGAGGTCGAGTTCGGGTCGACCAGCCCGAGATTCTTGCCCTTCAAATCTTCGATCTTCTGGTATGGGCTGTTGGCGCGCACGTAGAACACCGAATAGTAGCCCTTGGAGCCGTCGGCATTGACGTCGATCACGAACGCGTCGGTCTTGACACCGGTCACGCGCGCCCGGGCGAAGGAAGCCGGGCCGTAATAGCCGATATGGATGTTGCCGGCTCGCTGGCCTTCGATAACAGCGGCATAGTCGTTGGCGACGCGCAGATTGACCTTGATGCCGAGTTCTTTCGACAAGTAGTTTACCAAGGGCGTGTAACGCTCGGTGACTCCAGAACCGTTCTCCGCCGGGATCACCGCGAAGGTGATTTCCGGATATTTCGCTTTCCAGTCCTCGGCGAATGCGCCGGATGCGGAGAACGCCAGCGCGGCGGCGCCGGCAAGAACGATGCGACGATTGATCATGATATGCCCTCTTGTTGTAGATGCGCCTATCGGCCGGTGCAGGTTCGCAACGGCCGCCTGTACAGAAAAAGGAAACTCAGGCCGCGGCGGCGGTGCCGAGCGCGGGAACGCCTGAAACTTCGGGAGCCGCGACCGGCGCACCGCCCATGACGTCATTGGCTTCGAGATCGTAGAGCTCGCGCGCGATAAGGTCGGTCAGAACAGCCGGCGCGCCGTCGAACACCACGCGGCCCGCGGACATCCCGATCAGGCGGTCGCAATAGCTCCGCGCCAGATCGAGCGAATGCAGGTTGCAGATCACGGTGATGCCGAAATGCTTGTTGATGCGCAGCAGCGCGTCCATCACGATCCGCGTGTTGCGGGGATCGAGCGAGGCGATCGGCTCGTCGGCGAGAATGATGTCAGGTTCCTGCACCAGCGCGCGAGCGATCGCGACCCGCTGCTGCTGGCCGCCGGAAAGCTGGTCGGCGCGCTGGGCCGCGAGCGAGGCCATGTCGAACTGTTCGAGCGCCGACATCGCCAGCGCCCTGTCCTGTTCCGGCCAGGTTTGCGTCAGCGAGCGCCAGGACGGGATGTCGGCAAGCCGGCCCATCAGCACGTTGGTGAGCACGTCGAGCCGGCCGACCAGATTGAATTGCTGAAAGATCATCGCCGAGCGCGCGCGCCACTGCCGCAAGTCCTTGCCCCGCAGCGCAGTCACGTCGACGCCTTCGAACAGGATGCGGCCTTCGGAAGGTTCTGCAAGACGGTTGATCATCCGCAGCAGCGTCGACTTGCCGGCGCCCGAACGGCCGATCACGCCGACGAAGCTGCCTGGCGCGATTGAGAATGACGCATTATCCACCGCGGCTTTTGTGCCGAAACGACACGTCAAACCTTCAACCACCAGCATGCAATGCTCCAGACGCCAAGGCTTCAGATGCCAAGTCGTGAACCATCGCTATCGGCTGGATATTTCAGTTGTGTGACAGCAGCGCTGCGATGCGGCAATCGTCCACACCGGCGATGTCAGTCATGCAATCGTCATGACGTTGTCATGAAGTGCCCTGATGACGTGCGCACTCGCACCTCTGAGCTGCGTAGTACCCGCACCTCGGACTGCCGAAGGGAATGCAGATGGCCGGCAAGACGCTTTCCACCGAACCGACGATCGATCCCACGGCGTCGGTGCGCGAAAGCAAGCTCGGCGCCTATACCGAGGTCGGCGCGCGGACCATCCTGCTCGAAGTCGCGATGGACGACTATTCCTACGTCGTCAACGACGCCCAGATCACCTACACGACGATCGGAAAGTTCTGCTCGATCGCGGCGATGACGCGAATCAACCCGGGCAACCATCCGATGCACCGCGCCACGCAGGCACACTTCACCTATCGCGCCAGCGCCTATTTTCCCGGCGAGGCCGACGATGCCGAATTCTTCGCCTGGCGGCGCGAACACCACGTTTATATCGGCCACGATGTCTGGATCGGGCATGGCGCGGTGATCCTGCCGGGCCGCAGCATCGGCACCGGCGCCGTGGTCGCCGCCGGCGCGATCGTGACCAAGGACGTTCCGGCCTACAGCATTGTCGGCGGAAATCCGGCCCGCGTCATCAAGCGGCGATTCACCGAAAGCGTCGCCGGCCGGCTTGCCGAACTGGCCTGGTGGAACTGGGATCACGAAACGCTGCGCCGTGCCCTGCCCGATTTCCGCAAGCTTGACATCGAAGGCTTTCTCGAAAAATACGAGGCGGCAGCCGTCTCCACCCGTGCACCCCTCAGGCATCAAGGCGCCGCATCGTGACCGATATGTTGATCGAAGGTGGCCGGGTTCTGCTCGGCACTGAAATAGTGGACACCCCGCTGCGGATCGCCGGCCGCGACATTGTTGCAGTTGGTTCGGATCACGGGCGTGGCTCTCTCGGCATCGATGCCGGTGGCCTGCTGGTGCTGCCCGGGATCGTCGACCTCCACGGCGACGCCTTCGAGCGGCAGATGATGCCGCGCCCCGGCGTCGATTTTCCGATCGACGTTGCCTTGGTCGACAGCGACCGGCAGGCGATCAGCAACGGCATCACCACCGTCTATCACGCCACCACCTGGTCGTGGGAGCCGGGCCTGCGCAGCGCCGACAATGCGAGACGGCTACTCGACGCGATCGAGGCGATGCGGCCGCAGCTCGCGGCCGACACCCGCTTCCATCTGCGCCAGGAGACCTACAATCTCGACGCCGAGACCGAGATCATGGAATGGCTGCCGGAAGGCCGCGTCGACCTGCTCGCCTTCAACGATCATATGGCTTCAACCGTCGCCAGCCTCACCAAGCCGCAGAAGCGCAGCCGCATGGTGGAGCGCACCGGTCTCTCGGGCGATGCCTTCGACCGCCTGGTGGAAAGCGTGGTTGCCCGCGCCCATGACGTGCCGGCCTCGGTCGCCCGGTTGGCACAGGCGGCGCGCGACGCCAATGTGCGGATGCTGTCGCATGACGACGACAGCCCGGAGATGCGCAAGGCGTTCCGCTCGCAGGGCGTGGGCATCGCCGAATTTCCGGTCAACGAGGAGACCGCGCGCGAGGCGGCCAGCGCCGGCGACTTCATCGTGTTCGGGGCGCCCAATGTCGTGCGCGGCGGCAGCCATACCGGCTGGACCAAAGCCTCCGACATGATCGCCAAGGGCCTGTGTTCGGTGCTGGCATCCGACTATTACTATCCGGCGCCGCTGCTGGCGGCGTTTCGTCTGGCCGCCGATGGCGTGTTGCCGCTGGCCGAGGCCTGGCGACTGATCTCGTCCGCGCCGGCGCGCGCCGCCGGCCTGACCGATCGCGGCACGCTCGCCGCGGGAGCCCGCGCCGACATCCTGCTGGTCGACGACACGCTGCCGTTGCGGCCGCGAATCGTCGCGGTGATATCAGCCGGACGTCTGGTGCATCTGACCGAGGCCCACCGTCTCGTGCATGCGCCGGTCGCACGCAAGGCAGTTGCGGCCGCCTGACACGGCTCTATTCTGACGCAATGGCAACTCACCCACGTTACGCAATCTATTACGCCGACGCGCCCGGCAGCACGCTCGACCGTTTCGGCGCGTCGCTGCTCGGCTACGATGCTTACAGCGGCGAAGAACTGCCGTTTCCGGACGGCTTACCGCCGGACTGGCGCGAGCTGGCGCAGGATCCCCGCAAATACGGCTTCCACGCCACGCTGAAAGCGCCGATGACGCTGGCGCCAGGCCGAACCGAAGCCCAGCTTGTCGCCGCCTGCGAACTGTTTGCCGATGCGGCGCGGCCAGTTCCCCTGATCAAGCCAGCGATCGATACCATCAGCGGCTTTATCGCGGTAATCCCGGCTGAACCATCGCCGGAGCTCGAGCGGCTGGCCGCCGATTGCACCCGCGCGTTCGACTTCTTCCGCGCGCCACTCACACCCGAGGACCGCGCGCGGCGCAATCCAGCAAAACTGACGGCGCGGCAGTGCGAGTATCTGGACCGCTGGGGCTATCCTTACGTGATGGAAGAGTTTCGCTTTCACATGACGCTGACCGGGCGGCTGCCCGCCGAGCGGCGCGATGGCGTGGTGGCGATGCTGCGAAGCCGCTTTGCCGCGATCGAGCTTGCGACGCTGGAGATCGACCGGATTGCCCTGTTCCGTCAGGACGACGCGGCGTCGCGCTTCGGGATTATCGGCCACTGGCCGTTGCGGGCCAGCGCCTGAAGCAGCCCGTGCATCACACCGGCTTTTCGTCGTCCGTCACCGGCGAGGTGATCACCAGGAACACGAGATCGGTCAGCCCCGAATTCGAAATCGCATGTTCGACGCCCGGCGGCAGGAAGATGAAGTCGTGCCTGCGCACGACGTGGTTCTTTCCTGCGATCTCCATCAGCCCTTCGCCCTCGAGCACGTGGTAGATCTGCTCCTGGACCAGATGCTTGTGGCGCGCGACATGTGCCATCGGCTGGTACATCGAAATGCGGTAATCGATGTGACGGGAGCCGGCCGTCTCCGGCATCACCAGCGGTTTTGACAGCGCACCACCGAAATGATTGGGGAATTCGCGCCACGGCACCTCGGCGATGTTGCGAATGAAGGCGCCGTTGTTCTCTGAAGCCATGCTTGCTTCCTCTCAGATCACCAGCGCGCCGCCGTCGATATAGACGGTCGCCCCGGTCGCAAATCCGTTCGCCATGAAACTCAGGATTTGCCGGGCGATGTCCTCGCCGACGCCGACGCGGCCAACTGGCAACGACGCCGCGGCTTTCGCCAGCATCTCACGCCGCGCTTCTTCCGGCATCGCGGCGCGGATCGGCGTGTCGATAATGCCGGGCGATACGCAGTTTACCCGCACCGGCGCCAGTTCGAGCGCCAGCGCCCGCGACAGTGATTCCAGCGCGCCGTTGGCGGCGCTGACGATGGCTGAATTCGGCCGCGGCCGAACGCTCAGGAATCCGGATACCAGCGTCAGCGATCCGCCGGCGCGGATTTCGGCATGTTTTGCCACCCGCCATGCGCCCCAGAACTTGCCTTCCATCGTGCCGCGCACATCCTCCATCGTGACCGTCTTGAACGGGCCGGAGCGAAGCTGCGCTGCCGTGACCACGACATGATCGACCGGGCCGCAGCTACGGAACAGTTTGGTGACGCTGTCGTCGCTGGTGACGTCGGCAGGGATCGCGATCGCGTTCAACGCGTCGGCGGCCTTGTCGAGCCGCTCGACATTGCGCGACGCGATGATGACGTCGGCACCCTCGCGCTTCGCCATTTCGGCGGTCGACAGACCAATGCCGGAGGAGCCACCGACGACGACGACCTTCTTGCCTGCAAGCAACATGTGATTTCCCTTAAAGTACGATCAGACCGGCTCGTATCGTGTGCCGATCGCGGGCTTGCTTTGTCCAAGCCCGGGCAACTCCCAGATTCCGGCGCCGGCGGGATTGATATCGGCGGCGATATCGACATCGATCAGATAGGGCCTATTGGCGGCGATGCCTCTGCGGATAGCCTCGGCGAGATCAGCGGCGCGGTCGATGCGCACGCCCTCGACGCCGCAGGAACGCGCCATCGCCGCGAAGTCCGGGTTGTAGCGTTGGCCGGTGACCGGATCATGGAAGTCGGTCGCGAGCTCGCGGCCGCCCATGTAGCCGCGCTGCAGCCCGCGGATCGAAGCGTAGGCATAGTTGTTCCACACCACCCATACGCATGGCAGATTATATTCGACCGCGGTGCCGAGCACATTGGCTTGCATGAAAAATGCTCCGTCGCCGCATACTGATACGCAGGGCCGGTCGGGCGCTGCGAATTTAGCGCCGAGCACGCCGGCGACACCGAAGCCCATGGAGCCGAATGCCATACAGCCGATCATTGAATCCGGACGGCGCGGCTTGCAATAGCCGAGCAGCCAGTTGTGGTGCACGCCGATGTCGCTGACCAGGATCGCGTCGTCGGGTAGTCCGCGCTGAATCTCGAATGCCGCGCGCTGTGGATTGATTGGCTGGGTGTCGTCGGTGAAGCCCGGTGCCACCAGTCTGTCCCACTCCTTGCGGTAACCCTCGATCTGAGCCAGCCATTTTTTGCGCGCTTCAGCTTTTTTGGTGAGGTCCTTGCGCCGATCGAGCTCCGCAAGGACCTGGCGCAGAAAGGTGCGGATGTCGGCCATCAGACCCAACGCCACCGGATAGTTACGGCCGATCTCATCCGGATCGATGTCAACGTGAATGAGCCGTGTCGGCGGGATAGTGAACGAGTAACCCGGAATCCAAGAACTTGAAGTGCGATCGTCGAAACGCGCACCGAGCGACATCAGCACGTCGGCTTGTCGCGTCGCGTGATTCGCTTGATAATGGCCGCCACGCGCCACCATTCCCAGCGAGAGCGGATGCAGCGTATCGATAGCGCCGAGTCCGCTCATCGAAGCCGCCACCGGAATCTGAAGACGTTCGGCAAGCTGGAGCAATTCGCCGGCCGCGCCGCCATGGCGGATCGCCTGGCCGACAAAGATGACTGGGCGTTCCGCGCCGAGCAGCATATCGACAGCCTTCACGACACCTTCCGGATCGGCACCGCAACGACTGGAAATGTTGCCGTTCCACGCCTTCGCGTCCGGCACTTCCTCGGCAGCCGATTCCATGAACACGTCATATGGAACATCCAGAACTACCGGTCCGGGACGGCCGGTCACCATGGTTTTCCACGCCTGCCTGACGGCGAGTGGCACCATCTCGCCGCGCGTCGGCTGAAATACCCGCTTACAGATGCCGCGCACGGTCGATGGGAAATCGGCCTGGTTCTGCCGGTACATCTCCTGAAAGGCGCCGCGATTAAACTGGCTGGTCGGTACATTGCCGGTCACCGCCAGGAACGGCACCGAGTCAAGATAGGCGGTGGCGAGCGCGATCGGCAGTTGCGCCGAACCCGGACCGCACGATGTAAAGGTCGCAGTCACCTTGCCCGAAACGCGGTAATAGACGTCGGCCATGAAGCCGGCGACGCTTTCGTGGTGCGTCGATATTGTCTTGATGTCGGCCGAGCGCTCATAGAGCGCATCGATGAACTGGATATTGCCGTGCCCGCACAGGCCGAACACCTGCGGCACCTTCTCCTGGATCAGGTAATCGACAATGACCTGGGCACCGTTGAGCGTATTACCGGACATCGATCACTCTCTCCCTGCTCAACGCTTCGCCCTGCCCAGCGCCCCGGCTGCCGCGTCTTGGATGCGCGGCCGGCGATTGGCTGCGACCCTATTTCCCATAATACTGTACGTCAATTGCTATTGTGGTATGCTCGTGTAGCCGTCCGGAGCAAGGCGTCTCGCGGTTGATGGGCGGGGACGGTGTGAATAGACTTCGCGCCCATGGGGAGAGCTGATTCCGTGACATCGCGCACCAAGCTGAAGACCAGCGACAAGCCGGCCAGTCCACGCAAGACGTCGGTTGCGCGCCTGGTGCAATCGACCGAGCAAAACATCGACGACGACGCCGAGGACCGTGCGCGCAGCGGCGTGCAGTCGCTCGGACGCGCGTTCGCGATCCTGGAAGAAGTCGCCCGTCACCGCGAGGGCATCGGGCTTGCCGAACTCAGCAAGCTGGTCGGCCTGCACAATTCCACCACCTTCCACCTCGCCAAGACGATGGTCTCGCTCGGCTATATGCGGCAGGAGCGAGATTCCAAGCGCTACCGCGTCGGCCGGCCGCTGTTTGCGCTTGCCGCCAGCGCGCTCGACGAGATCGAGATGGTCAATCTGGCGACGCCCATTCTCGAGGACTTGTCGCGGGAAAGCGGTGAAAGCGGCCATTTCGCGGTGCGGATGGGCGATTCCGTGGTGGTCATCGCCCGCACCAGCGGGGCCGGTGCGTTTCAATTGACCGACCGGGTCGGTGTGGTGCGGCCGGCGCATTGCACCGCGCTCGGCAAGATCATCCTGGCGTCGCTTCGCCCCGATCAGCTGAAGCGCTTCCTCGAACGGGTCGAACTGATACCCTCGACCAAGAAGTCGATCACCGATCCATCCGCGCTGCTGCGCCAGATCACCGAGATCCGGCGCGACGCCATTGCCTTCGACGATGGCGAGTTCAACGCCGAAGTGCGCTGCGTCGCGGTGCCGGTCTACAACTTCACCGGCGAGGTGATCGGCGCGCTCGGCATCTCCGGTCCGATCTGGCGGATGACGGACCAGGTGCTGCAAAGCCGCGCCAAATTGGTGCAAACCGCCGCCAAACGGCTGTCCGCCGAGTTCGGCGCCAGAGATCTCGCCAAATCCTCCTGACGCCTGTCCAGACCATTTGACGCCCGCCTGCGGCGGATTTGGCGTTGACAGGAGCCACCGCGTCCGGAAATATCCTCCAACAATAAAAAAACGTCTCTCACATCCTCGCATAAGCGGGAATCGGAGGCAGGACGTCGCGACGCGCCCCCGGGAGGAGATCAGTGATGACCCGCTACAGCCGACGTACGTTGTTGAAAGCCAGCGCGGCGTTTGCCGGCGCTTCCGCGATCGGATTTCCCTCCATCGTCAGTGGCCAGACCGAGAAGATCAAAATCGGCCACCTGACGCCGCTGACCGGTTTTCTCGGCGCGCTCGGCGCCTATGCCCAGCTCGGCATCCGCATGGCCGAGGAAGAAATCAACGCCGCCGGCGGCGTCATGGGCCGCCAGCTCGACATCACCTCGGAAGATTCGGTCAATCCCGCCACCGCGGCGACCAAGGCCCAGCGCATGCTCGACCAGGACGGCGTGGCCGTGCTGATGGGTGAGATCAATTCGGCCTCGGCGCTGACCATCATGCAGGTCGCCGAACGCAACAAGCGGCTGTTCATGCAGATCGGCGCCCGCTCCGACGCGCTGCGCGGCAAGAACTGCAACAAGTACACCTTCCACGTCGATATTCCCTCGACGGTGATGGTGAACGCGGTCGGCAAGGCGCTGGTGCGCGACAACATGATGAAGGACAAGAAATTCTATACGCTGACCGCCGACTACATCTTCGGCCACGATCTGGCGCGCGCCGCCAAATCGTTCTTCGACGCCAATGGCGGCAAGCTGATCGGCGACGAACTGGTCGCGACCGACGTCACCGACTTCAGCCCGTATCTCCTGAAGATCCGCCAGGCCAAGCCAGATGTGGTCTGCTCCAACCTCGCCGGCAACCAGGTCACCAACCTGATCAAGCAATATGCCGAATTCGGCCTGCCCTACCCGATCGTCGGCTTCAACCTTAACACCGCCGACGCCTGGGCCGCCGGCGACGGCAATCTGAGCGGCACCTGGCCGACGGTCTGGTACCACACCTCCGATGTTCCGGCGTCGAAGACGTTCGTCGCCAACTTTATCAAGAAGAACGGCAAGCCGCCGGAGAACCATGCCTGGATCGAATATGTCTCGCTGAAGATGATGGCGCAGGCCATGAACGAGACCAAGTCGACCGACACCGACAAGCTGATCGCCTACTTCGAGAAGGAAACCCAGTTCGACATCCTGAAGGGTCGCAAGGCCTATTTCCGCTCATGGGATCACCAGTTGATGCAGGAAGCCTATCCCTTCACGGTCAAGGCCAAGGGCCAGGCCAAGGACAAGTGGGACACGCTGGATCTCGGATCCGCGATTCCCGGACCGAATGACTCGCTTGAAAGCATCGCACTGACCAAGGAGCAGAATCCCTGCTCGATGTAAGCTTCCAGGTTCTAAGCCTGCAAGTCTGCGCCTGATCGCCACCGAAAGCCGAGGCCCGCGCCTCCGGGACAAAGCATGCAATTCGGATTCCTGCTGGAACAGGTGGTCAATGGCCTCGTGCTCGGCGGCTATTATCTGCTGATCGCGCTCGGCCTGTCGCTGATCTTCAGCGTCGGCGGCATCGTCAACCTGGCGCATGGCGCGTTCTATGCGCTCGGCGCCTACGCTTCGATCGAGATCACCCGATATCTCGGCTTCGGCCCGGCGATCGTGCTGTCGCCGGTCGCCGTCGCCCTGCTCGGCATCCTGTTTGAACGGTTCATCCTGCGCCGGTTCTACAGCGCCGATCCGATCCTGAGCCTGTTGGTGACGTTCGGTCTTGCCATGGTCACCGAACAGGCGATCCGGATTCTATGGGGCGCGGCGCCGTTGCCGGCCTCGATCCCACCGGCGTTTCGCGGTTCGATCATCCTCGGTGACTTCCTGTTCTCGCGCTATCGCCTGCTCATTCTCGCCGTCGTCGCCCTGGTGCTGCTCGGCATCTGGCTGCTGCTGCACAAGACCTCGTTCGGCCGCGTGGTGCGCGCCGGCATCCAGCGGCCGGACATGGTCGCCGCACTGGGTATCCGGCTGCAGCCCTACATGACCGCCGTCGTCATGCTCGGCGTCGGCATGGCCGCGCTTGGCGGCGCGTTCCAGGCGCCGATCACCAATGTGCATCCGGCGATGGGCGCCGAGATTATCACGGTCGCCTTTGTCGTCGTGGTGATCGGCGGCCTCGGCAGTTTCTGGGGCGTGGTGATATCGGCGCTGCTGGTCGGCGTGGTCAGAGGGATCACCATCCATTTTGCGCCGGCTGCGGGCGAAGCCTCGATCTATGTGCTGATGTTCCTGGTGCTGCTGGTGCGGCCGCGCGGGCTGCTCGGCGAGCGCATCGAGAAGTTCGAATGAACATCACCTCGCCCATCGCGAAATACCGGCCGCTGTTGCTGGCAGCGCTCGCCATGATCGCGCTGCCGTTCGGCCTGCATCTGCTTGGCCTGTCGCTCAACACCGGGACCATGGTGGTGGCACTCGCCATTGCCGCGATGGGGCTCAATCTCTGCGTCGGCTATACGGGTTTGGTCTCGTTCGGCCACGGCACCTGGTTCGGCATCGGCGCCTATGCCGCCGGGCTGATCCAGCTCAACTGGTTCCGCGGCGAAATATTTCTGCCGCTGCTGCTGTCGATGGCCGTGGTGGCGGTGGCGTCCACCGTTGTCGGCATCATCATCCTGCGGCGTCGCGGCGTGTACTTCTCGCTGCTCACATTGGCGCTCGCAGCCCTCACCTACACCACCGCGTTCCGCTGGAGCAACCTGACCGGCGGCGAAGACGGCCTCGGCGGATTGAAGCGCGGCCATCTCGGGCCGGTCAATCTCGACGATACGCTCAACTATTACATCCTGGTCTCCGTGCTCTGCCTCGCCGTGCTCTATCTGCTGCTGCGGCTGGTGCGCTCGCCGTTCGGCCACGTGCTGATGGCGATCCGCGAGAACCAGTTGCGCGCCACCTTCCAGGGTTATCCGGTCGATCGCTACAAGCTCGGCGTCTTCGTGATCTCGGCCGTGGTGACGGGCTTTGCTGGCGGCCTGATCGGATTCCAGAACTATCTGGTCTCGGCCGAAGCGGTCTCGGTGCCGTTTTCCGGCGAGTTGCTGGCGATCGTCGTGATCGGCGGCATGCGCAGCATGCTCGGTCCGGCGCTGGGTGCGCTGTTCTTCATCCTGTTCCGCGAATTGTTTTCGATCTGGACGCCGAACTGGCTGCTCTGGTTCGGGCTGATCTTCATCGCCTTCGTGCTGTATTCGCCGGGTGGTCTCGTCGGCATCTGGGCGACGCTTGCGAGGCGCTGGTGGCCGGCGCCGGAAGAGACCGCCGCCATGAGCCGGCGCAAGATCTATGACGGCCTGCCGCTGCCGGGCTTTCTGTTGCCCAAGGGACTCTCCGGCACCGTGCTCGAGGTCAGCGGCGTCTCGAAAACGTTCGGCGGCATCCGCGCCGTCACCAATGCCAGCCTCACGATCGGCGCCGGCCAGATTCACGCACTGATCGGCCCGAACGGCGCCGGCAAGACCACGCTGTTCAACCTGATATCCGGCCTGTTCCCGACCGACAACGGTACCATCAAGCTCAACGGCCGCGAGATCCAGGGCGTGCCGTCCGATCTGATCTGCCACCAGCGGCTCACGCGCTCGTTCCAGATCACCAACCTGTTCAAGGGCCTTTCGATCTATGAAAACCTGTGGCTGTCGCTGCAGGCGCGCAGCGACATGCGGTTCAATCTGTGGCGTGACATCGACAGCTACGAAGGCATCCACGCCGAGACCGCGGAGCTGATCAAATTCCTCGGACTCGAAGGCATCGAAACCATCGAAGGCGGCGAGCTGTCCTATGGCGGCCAGCGGCTGGTCGACCTCGGCATCGCACTCGGCTCCAAGCCACAGGTCCTGCTGCTCGACGAACCGCTGGCCGGCCTGGCCGCCGCCGAGCGCGAGCGCGTCTCGAACCTCATCAAGAACATCGCCGCCAACATTCCGGTCCTGATCGTCGAGCACGATATCGATCGCGTGCTCGGCTTTTCGCACGAAGTCACCGTGATGAACCAGGGCGAAGTGCTGATGACCGGCACACCGGATGCCGTGCGCGCCGATCGACGGGTGCAGCAGATCTATACCGGCACCGGTGTGCCCGAGGTCGAGCACAGCCGCAGCGAGGCAGCCCGTGAGAATTCAGCGCCGGTGCTGCGGTTCGAGCGCGTCAATGCGTTCTACGGCAAGAGCCATATCCTCCACGACGCCACGCTCGACGTGCGCGAGGGCGAAATCGTCGCTCTACTCGGCCGCAACGGCGCCGGCAAGTCGACGCTGTTGAAGACGCTCGCCGGCCTGGTGCCGCTGTCGTCGGGCGCAATCGAATATGCCGGCGCCGACATCTCCCGTTTGCCGGCGCCAGACATTGCGCGCGCGGGGATCGGCTATGTGCCGCAGGGCCGCGGCCTGTTCGCCGGCATGACGGTGCGGGAAAATCTCTCGCTCGGCCGTCTTGCGCGCAAGACCGACGGCAGCAACGGCGTGGTGTGGAGCGAGGAGCAGGTCCTCAATTATTTTCCGCGCCTGCGCGAACGCATGGACGTCGCAGCGGATTATCTCTCCGGCGGCGAGCAGCAGATGGTGGCGGTGGCCCGCGCGATGTCGGGCAATGTGAAATTGCTGCTGCTGGACGAGCCCTTTGAGGGCCTGGCGCCAACCGTGATCCTCGAACTGTTCAAAGTGTTCGACCAGTTGCGGCAGCATATTTCCATCGTGATCGTCGAACACAATTTAGATCTGGTGCTGGCCCTGGCCGACCGCGTCTTCGCGCTGGAGCGTGGCGCCGTATTCCATCAGGGGCCCGCTGCCCCGCTGCTGACCGACCTCGAATATCGCAAGAAGATCTTGTGGCTGTGACTCCACCCGTCATTGCGAGGAGCGAAGCGACGAAGCAATCCACGCTTTCTTTCTGCCGCAAGATCTATTGCTTCGCTGCGCTCGCAATGACGGCTTACCATTCACGGAGGCGATCATGCGAACTCTGACGGCGGCAATGATATCGGGCGCCATGACTCTCTGCAGCTTCAGTGCCAGCGCCGCCGACATGACCATCGCGGTCTTCACCAAGAACCTGACCAACCCAGCCTACGAAGCCTTCCGCATTGCCGCCGACCAGATCGCGCGCACGACCGGCGCAAAGGTCGTGCACTTCGTGCCGAAGCATCCTGACAACGTCGACGAGCAGAAGGCGATGGTGGATCAGGTGATCAAGGACAGGCCGGACGCCGTCATCTTCATTCCGGTCGACGACGTCGCCATGGTCGATTCCGTGAAGAAGCTCAACGATGCCAAAATCCCGGTGGTGCTGGTTTCCAATCCACTGCCGGGCCAATTCGTCACCTATGTCGGCGCCGACGATTTCGAGATCGGCTACCGCGAGGCGCGCTATCTGTTCGACAACATGGGCGGCAAGGGCAAGATCGCCGTGATCGAGGGCACGCCGGCGGCACCGACCAACCGCGAGCGCGTCCGCGGCTACCAGCGCGCTCTTGCCGAATTTCCCGGCATCGACGTGCTCGGCTCCGGCATCGGCAATTACCAGCAGCCCGACGCCAGGCGCGCGATGGAGAAGCTGTTGGCCGAGCATCCGCAGATCGATGCCGTGCTCTCGGCCAACGACAGCATGGCGCTGGGCGTGCTGGAAGCCTTGAAGGCGGCCAACCGGACCGCGATCGTGATCGGCATCAACGGCATTCTCCCTGCCGTGAAGCAGATCGAGACCGGCGCCATCCTCGCCACCGTCGATTTCAACATGTTCAAGATCGGCTGCACAGCGACGCGGGCGGCGGTGCGGTACCTCAAGCGCGAACCACTGCCGGACAAGGTGTTGCTGCCGGCCGAGGTCATCGACAGGACCAACTACAAGGCGTGGCTGGTGCCGGTCGACCAGCGCACCTGTCCGGAGTGGAGCCAGGTCGCGCGCTAAGCATTTATCGCGATCGGACGACTCCGTCAGACTTCTATCATTGCGGACTGGGGTTCGATATCGTGGCCCTGAACAAGAAGAAGACCAGGCAGGAGACCAACTGATGAGCGCCCCAGGGATATGCCGCGCACTCCTTGTCATCTGTCTGGCGCTGGCAACGTCGCCGACGGCCCGCGCGGAGGACTATCCGACACGTACGATCAAGCTGATCGTGCCGACTGGCGCCGGCGGCATCACCGATATTCTGGCGCGGCTGGTCGGAAAGCACATCACCGAGCAGTTTGGCCAGCCCGTCATCATCGACAACCGCACCGGCGCCGGCGGCACCATCGGAACCCGTGCCGTCGCGCAGGCCGAGCCTGACGGCTACACCTTGCTGATGGTGTTTCCGAGCCATGCGGCCAATCCGGCGCTCTATGCCAAGTTGCCCTATGACAGCGAGAAGGATTTTGCGCCGATTTCGATGGTGACGAAGGTCAGCGAAATCCTGCTGGTGCCGAAAACATCGCTGGCGAAGTCGGTCAAGGAGTTTGTGGAACTGGCGCGCAAGGGGCAGCTGAACTACGCCTCGGTCGGTGTCGGCAGTCTGGCCCACCTGTCGATGGAGCTGTTCCTCTCTACCGCCGGCGTGAAGATAACGCATGTGCCCTACCGAAGCGTGCCGCAGGCGCAGCAGGCCGTCATGACCGGTGAAGTCGCAGCCTTCTTCGACACGCCGGTCACGGCGTTGCCGCAGATCAAGGCCGGGACGGTGCGCGCACTCGGCATCAGCACCGCCAGGCGCCTCGCCGTCGCACCTGAGCTTCCGACGATCGCGGAAGCGGGATTGGCCGGCTACGAGGTCATCGGCTGGAACGGCGTGCTGGCGCCAGCCAACACGCCGCGGCCGATCATCGACAAGCTCAACAAGGTCATTGTGGATGCGCTGAAGACGCCCGAGATGGAGAAGCTCCTGATGGAGCAAGGTATCGAGCCGGTCGGCAACAGCCCCGAGGAATTCGCGGCCCTGATGCATGCCGACATCGAGAAATGGAAGCGCGTGACGCGCGAAGCCGGCATTGAGCCGCAATAGGCGACGCTACTCGGTGCAGAGATAGGTTCGCGGCACGACGCGATAGGCGCTGTATCGGTAATACGGCCGATAGGCACGGCCGCGATACAGCGCCGGCGGCTGACCGGCATACCAGGCGCCGTGATAGAAGTTATCCGCAGGCCCGTCGCTGCAGCGATACGGAATCCAGGTATAGCGCGCGGGCGGCGGGCCGATGCCAATCTCTTCGGGGATTACCGGCCAGCGCTCATGGGCTTGCGCAGGCAGCGAGACGATCACGGCAACGGCTGCCAATGTTGTCTTCAGCATTGAAGCGTACCGCATGCGCGCGCCCTCCGGTCTCACCGATGTAACGGAAGGTATCAACAAGCGCGCTTCCGCGAAAGCAGCTTCGCTAATGCTCGTTCGGCCTGTTGCGCTCGATGATTTCGGCGGCACCCTTGTCCAGCAGCTCGAGGCCGACCGCACGGCCGAGTTCGCGGGGCCGGTCTGCCGTTCCACGTCGCGACGCCTCGATGAAGTGGCCAGTTGCTTCGTCCAGCACCGCGCCCGTCAACGTCATCTCGCTGCCATCGATCGTCGCATGGCCGGCGATCGGCGAGTTGCAATGGCCGTTCAGCACCCACAGCACCTCGCGCTCGGCCTCGGCGCAGCGCCGCGACGGCATATTGTCGATCATCGCCAGGTACCCGCGCGTGACCCAGTCCTTCTCGACACATTCGACCGCGACGATGCCCTGCCCAACCGCCGGCAGCATTTCAGCGACCGAGAAATCATGCGCGATGCGCGACGTCAGCCCGATGCGCTCAAGCCCCGAGCGCGCCATGACCAGCGCATCCGCCGGACCGACCTCGCCGCCGCCGGGGAGCCGCTGCATGTCGCCGCGATCGAG
Source organism: Afipia sp. GAS231 (assembly GCF_900103365.1). NCBI lineage: Bacteria > Pseudomonadati > Pseudomonadota > Alphaproteobacteria > Hyphomicrobiales > Nitrobacteraceae > Afipia > Afipia sp. GAS231. The sequence goes on along the minus strand of NZ_LT629703.1, from coordinate 5,721,406 downwards.
CTTGGCGACACGGGTATCGGCAGCACCACGGTAATGAATCACCGTGGCTTCCGGAAACAGCCGGCGCAGATAGGCCGCGCGCCGCACCGCGTTGGTGCCGATCTTGAAACCCTTGCCGCGCTGGGCCCTAAAGATTTCCAGCGAGAGACCGGGACGCAACACCAGCGAATCATTGGCGGCGTCGCGCGCCAGCATCGCGGCGAGCACCAGGCCCGGCGTCTCCTCGTTGCCGGGCACGTCCTTGAGCGAATGCATCGCCGCCTGCAATTCGCCCGCGCGCATGGCCTCGCGAATTTCGGCGACGAACGCGCCGCCCTTGCCGCCATGGCGGAGCAATTTGCTGGTCTGGTCCTGGTCTCCGCGGGTTTCGAACCTGATAATCTCGACGGCGAGAGCGGGATTGGCCGATCGCAGCAGCCGGGCGACCTCATCCGTCTGCGCCAGCGCCATCGCACTCTTGCGCGTGCCGATCCGTAAGCCTTGTTCTGACACCCGGTCTCCGTTTCGAACGCGATCAGGCTGCGGGAAATGGCGAAAAGCTGAGGGTTTTCAGCGTTGAGTTGGTAGTTGACTCGGGGTACCACCGGCGATCAGAACCTGATCTGACGGTGAATGGTCGGAGTGGCAGGATTCGAACCTGCGACCCCTGCGTCCCGAACGCAGTGCTCTACCGGGCTGAGCCACACTCCGACTAAGAACGCGGCTTATAGCCTTGGGTTTCGGCCACCGCAAGGCGGCGATTTGAGGAAATAAATCACAGTGAATGTTGGCCTGAAGACCCCGATTTTGCCCGCCGGCGAGGCTGCCGTGGCGGCGGCCGCGCGTTCCCTTGGGAGTGGCGGGCTGGTCGCGTTCCCGACCGAGACCGTTTACGGCCTCGGCGCCGATGCCACCAATGCGGCCGCCATCGCCCGCCTCTACCAGGCCAAGGGCCGGCCGGCGTTCAACCCGCTGATCGCCCATGTCGGCGATATCGGCGCCGCCCGGCAGATCGCCCGTTTTGACGGTCCCGCGATGGCGCTCGCCGAAGCGTTCTGGCCGGGTCCGCTGACACTGGTTTTGCCCAAGGCCGACGGCTGCGCGGTCGCCTATCTTGCCACCGCCGGCCTCGACACCGTCGCGATCCGGATACCGGCCCACCCTGTGGCCCGCGACATCCTGCGCCTGTTGGGCCGGCCTGTCGTGGCGCCGTCGGCCAACTTGTCCGGCCACGTCTCGCCAACCACGGCGGCCCATGTCGACAGCGACCTTTCGGGGCGGATCGACCTGATTGTCGACGGCGGTCCCGTCGCGGTCGGCGTCGAATCGACCATTGTCGGCTGCTTCGGCCAGCCGATGCTGCTGCGGCCCGGCGGCCTGCCGCGCACCGAGATCGAACGCGTGCTCGGCCGGCCGCTGCTGCAACCGCCTGTCGACGCCGACAGTGACAGCGGACAGCCGCTGGCGCCGGGCATGCTGGCCTCCCATTACGCACCGCGCGCCAGGGTTCGGCTTCATGCGAGCCAAATCGAGCCCGGCGAGGCATTGCTCGCGTTCGGCCTCGGAGCAATTTCGGGAATTGACGCCGCTGCCGCAGTGATGAATCTGTCTGCACGCGGCGATCTCGCTGAGGCCGCCGCCAATCTGTTCGGTCACCTTCGCGCGCTCGATGCCAAGGGCGTGCGCAGCATCGCGGTCATGCCGATCCCCGTCGAAGGATTGGGTGAAGCCATCAATGACCGGCTGCGCCGTGCGGCGGTCGGACGGGAATAACACCGCCGCCAAGAGCGGCAATGAAAGAGACGATGATGAATATCGCTCCAGCCGCCGTGCCGCCGCTGCCGCCCGAACTGGTCGCGAAATTTCGCGCCATCGTTGGCGACAAGTATGCGGTGACCGACACCGCGGATATCGCGCCCTATGTCACCGAGGAACGCGACCTGTTTCACGGCCGTTCGCCGCTGGTGTTGCGGCCGGGCTCGACCGCCGAAGTGTCTGCGATCTGCAAGCTCGCGACCGAACACAAAATCGCGCTGGTTCCGCAGGGCGGCAATACCGGTCTGGTCGGCGGACAGACGCCGCATAACGGCGAGGTCGTGGTTTCGATGCGCAGGCTCGACAAGATTCGCGAGATCGATCCGGCGTCGAATACCATGACCTGCGAGGCCGGCGTGGTGCTGCAGATCGCGCAGAACGCGGCCCGCGACGTCGACCGGCTGTTTCCGCTGTCGCTCGGCGCCGAGGGAAGCTGCACCATCGGCGGCAATCTCTCCACCAATGCCGGCGGCACGGCTGCATTGGCCTATGGCGTGGCGCGGGAGATGGCGCTCGGCCTCGAGGTGGTGCTGGCCGACGGGCGAATCCTCAACGGGCTGTCGAAGCTGAAGAAGGACAATACCGGCTACGATCTGCGCAACCTCTTCATTGGCGCCGAAGGCACGCTCGGTTTCATCACCGCCGCGACGCTAAAGCTGTTTCCGAAGCCGCGCGCCGTGGAGACTGCCTATGTCGGTCTCAAATCGCCGGCCCAGGCGCTGAAGCTGCTGTCGATCTCGCAGAACGAGGCCGCGGGCAGCCTCACCAGTTTCGAATTGCTGGCCGACATCGCCGTCGATTTCAGCATCCGTCACGGCATCGACATCCGCGATCCCCTCACCAGCAAGCATCCCTGGTACGTGCTGATGGAACTGTCGTCCTCGCGCGACGACGCCCGCGATGCTCTGGAAGCGATCCTCGCCAAGGGCATGGAGGACGGCATCGTCGACGACGCCGTGATTGCCGCGAACCTGACCCAAAGCGCCGGCTTCTGGAAACTGCGCGACGAGATGTCGGCGGCGCAGAAGCCGGAAGGCGGTTCGATCAAGCATGACATCTCCGTGCCGGTCGCCGCCGTGCCGGCGTTCATCGAGGAAGCCAACGCCGCCGTCGTCAAGCTGATCCCGGGCTCGCGGCCGGTGCCGTTCGGCCATCTCGGCGACGGCAATATCCATTACAACGTCTCCCAGCCGGTCGGCGGCAAGTCGGAGGATTTCCTGGCGCGCTGGCACGAGGTCAACGCCGTCGTGTTCGCGATCGTGCTGCGGATGGGCGGATCGATTTCGGCCGAGCACGGCATCGGGGTGCTCAAGCGCGACGAACTGCCCGACGTCAAGGACAAGGTCGCGATCGAACTGATGCGCGGCATCAAGGCGATGCTCGATCCGCATGGCATCATGAACCCGGGCAAGGTGCTGTGAGCCAACCAGACATCACGCTCGTCATCGCGCCGATCGAAGATCAGGACATCGCCGACGTCATCGCACTCTGGCATCGCTGCGGATCGACGCGTCCGTGGAACGATCCTGCCGCCGATATTGCGCTCGCGCGCCGCGGCGACAATTCCACGGTGCTGGTCGGCAAGTGCGACGATGCCGTCGCCGCATCGGTCATGGTCGGTTATGACGGCCATCGCGGCTGGGTCTATTACGTCACGGTCGATCCCGATCGCCGCTACCTGAATTTTGGCCGCGCCATCATGAACGCCGCGGAAGCGTGGCTGCGTGAGCGCGGTATCCTCAAGCTGCAATTGATGGTGCGCAAGGACAATGCGCAGGTTCATACATTCTACCGGTCGATCGGCTATTACAATCAGGAGACGGTGACGTTCGCCAAGTGGCTCGACGGCCGCGAGCCGACGCCGTAGCGCGAGACAGACAGGAACGACATGACCGTCTCCGATCGCATTCGCATCAAGGACGTTCGCGTCCTCTCCGACAATCACTACCTGTTGAAGACCACCACGTTCGAATACCGCCGCGGCAACGGCGAGTGGCAGACCCAACACCGCGAGACCTACGACCGCGGCAATGGCGCGGCGCTGCTGCCGTACAATCTGGCGCAGCGCACCGTGGTGCTGGTGCGGCAGTTTCGTTTTCCGGCCTATGTCAACGGTTACGACGGCCTCATGATCGAGGCTGCCGCCGGCCTGCTCGACAACGCCTCGCCGGAGGCGCGAATTCGCGCCGAGGCCGAGGAAGAGACCGGCTACCGGCTCGGCACCATCAGCAAGGTGTTCGAAGCCTTCATGAGTCCCGGCGCGGTCACCGAGAAGCTGCACTTCTTTATCGCCGAATACGAGCCGGCGATGCGGGTCGGCAGCGGCGGCGGCCTGGCCAGCGAAGGCGAGGACATCGAGGTGCTGGAGCTTGCGATCGACGAGGCGCTCACGATGATCGCCGATGGCCGCATTGCCGACGCCAAGACCATCATGCTGCTGCAATACGCAGCGCTGCATATCTTCAAGTAGTCAGACCGCCTTCGCCGCCACGCGCGCCGCGGAGAGGATCTCGCGCCTGATCTTCTGATCCTTCACCGCCCTGGCCATCGCCGCCGCGCCCGAGAGCACCGCGAGGAACGACCATGCCCGCTCGCTGGCATGCGCGCCGCGAAATCCCGCAACCAGCACCTCGACCAGGCGTTTCAGTTCTTCCTCATAGACCAGCCGTGTCGCATCGTCGGCGCGCGCCACGTCCGGCGAGAAGCTCGGCAGGCCGCACGCCTCGTCGAGGCCGACTTCCATCCGTTCGCCGAGATAGAAATCGACGAACGGATCGCGCCAGAAGCGGCCGTGTTGTTCCTGAAACGCGGCGACGCCGTTGCGCAGCGTTGCGATCCCGTCCGAGACCGCCAGCCGAAATGCCTCGGCCTTGGAATCGAAGTGCGCGTAGAATGCGCCTGACGTCAGGCCTGCGCCTTTCGCCAGCGCATCGACGCCGGTGCCGCCAAATCCGCCGGTACGGAAGCCGCGCCCGGCTGCCTCGACCAGACGCGCCCGCGCATCGCCCTCGTTTGCCTTCGACCGCGCCATCGTGGCCTCTCACGTCAAGTTGATAACGATCGTTATATTAGGATTGACCAAATAACGATCGTTATGTTTAGTGGATAACGATCGTTATCTAGTGATGGCGACGTCCGCAGGCAACCGCGGGGCGCATCCGGTTGTGTCGTTCAAGGAGAGAAAAATGCCGATCCAGATCATCGTTCCCGAGGGTGTCCTGACCGCGGAGGCGGAAGCCGAGGCCTTTCGCAAACTCACCGAGCTCTTGCTTCGCCTGCACGGCCTCACCGGCAACAAGTTCATGACGCCGAACGTGATCGGCGAAGTCACCGTGGTGCCCAAGGGCCGCACCTTCTCCGGCGGCAAGCCGACCGACATCGCGGTGTTCGAACTCAAGGTGCCGTCTTTCGTACTGCCGACGCAGGAACTGAAGGATGCCTGGATCGGCGAAGGCACCGCCATCATCGAGGAGGCCGCGCGAGGCCGCATCAAGCGCGAGCATATCTATGCCAGCGTCAGCTACGCCGTCGACGGCGCCTGGGGCATCGGCGGCATCGCCTACAGCAACAGCGATCTCGGATCGGCCGTCGCGGCGCAGGCCGCGGCGTAGTCGCGTCGGGACATGAGGGTGGGCATGGCGCGAAAGCGACCTTGCCCACTCAAACAAAACGAACCGTGACGCCTTCGAGCGCGATACCCGATGGCTTCGCCGTCCAGGTCTCGCCAGGTGCGACCGGCATCGCTTTCGTCAGCGTGCCGGTGCTGATGATCTCGCCGAATGCAAGCGGCGGATTGACCGAATCGCTTTCCAGCAGTTCGACCAGATGACGCAACGCCGAGAGCGGGCCTTCCAGTACATTTTTGGCGTGGCCGCGATCAATCAGGCGGCCGTCGCAGCTTAGATCAATCTCGAATTCGGTCAGCGCGCGCCGCCACTCCGCGGCACGCGGCGCGAACGGATGGCGCGGGCCGATCAGCAGCGCCCCGTGCAGGCCACCGGCGGCGATGGTGTCCGCCGCCGCAAATTGCCAGCCTGGATAGATCGACTGCACGATCTCGTAGCCGAGCGCGACCCAGTCGATGCAGGCGGACAATGCAGCCTCGTCCATCCCGCCGGAAGGCACGCTCCCCAGGCCGAACATGATTTCGGGCTCGATGCGCGGTTCGGAAAATGGGCGAAGCGACAATGTCGGCGTGACCGCAAGGTCATGCACCGTGCGATCGTAGGCATATCCCCAGATCGGCGCGTAGACGTTGTATTGCTGCCAGATCGTGCGGTTGGTGAATCCGATCTTGCGGCCCTTCACCTTCGCGCCATGGGCCTCGAACATCTGCCTGACCCGAGGCGTCACGCGGTAGGCGTCGTCGACCGTCAGCCCGGGCGGACGCGACGAGAATGGTGGAATCTGGTGTGTCTGCCCCAGCGCACCGAAGGCTTCAGTGGCAACGATGTCCAGAGTTTCGTCGCTGGTGTGATGATCCATCCCGTTCCTCAAAACAATGATCCCTGTCCTTCGTCTTCCGGCCCCGGCGCGGTCTTGCGCGGCGCGGCTTTCTTCGCCGGCTTCGGCGCTTCGGCCGCCCTCTCCTCGTCGGTGATCGGCAGCACCAGTTGTTCGTCGTCATTGGCGACGCGATTGACGCGCGTCGAAACCTCGTGCCAGGCGAATTCGCCTTCGCCAGGGGCCTTCAACAGCGTCATGACGTCGTCGGCATCGTTCGCCCGCCCATCGAGCCAACGCTCGAAATCATCGGGCGCGATCGTCACCGGCACCCGGTGATGCAGGGCCGCGAGATCGGGACTGGCCGCCGTGGTGACGATGGCGACGCTGTCGAACTCCTCGCCGTTCGGCCCCATCCAGGTTTCCGCCAACGCGGCAAAACCGACCGGCTGGCCGTCGCGGCGATGGATGAAAAACGGCCGCTTGCGGCCGTCTTTGTCCTGCCACTCGTAGTAGCCGTCCGCCGGAACCAGCACGCGCCGCCGCTTCATCGCGTTCTTGAAGGCCGGCTTCTCCAGAACCGTCTCGGAGCGTGCATTGATCAGCAGCGTAAACTTCCTGGCGTCTTTCACCCAGGCCGGCACCAGCCCCCAGCGCATCAGCCGAAAATGCCGGCCGCCATTTTCGAGCATGACCACCGGGATCGGCTGGGTTGGCGCAATATTGTGCCGCGGCGGAAAATTAGGCTGTTCGATATAGCCAAAAATCTGCCTAAGTGCCGCTGGCGGCGAGGTAATTACAAAGCGTCCGCACATTTTCCAGGCCAAACCGGCGATTATTTAACGTCTTTTAACTCCAAACCTTAACACTGCCGCGGATGACCTCAATGGCCTCCACATCCGCGCGATCCGTTCGCCCGACATCGCCATCAACGGGCCCGATCAGCGAGGCCCGCGCGGCGCAGTTGAAGGCTGCCAATATCAATCCCCGCACCGGGCTTGCCACCGACTATCTGAATCACTTCAACGAAGCCATCATGCTGCTCGAGATGGTTCCGGACATGCCGGAATGCGCCGAGGATTTCCTCGCCTGGAGTCCGTTGTCCTACGCCCAGCATTTCGTAGCCTCGAACTTCAAGGACCGCGACCTCGCGATCGAGGCCTATGAAATGGCCGAGCCGACGATCCGCGCCGAGTTTGACAAGCTCACCGACAACATGACCTCAATCCTAAGCGCAGTGGGTTCGGCGATGCGCGAGGCTACCCAAGACAGGACCCGCGCCACGCTCGCCGAACAGGCCACCGGCTGGGTCAAGCCGCTGGTGATGCTGACCGCCGGCGTCATCAACGGCGCCTCCGAAGCCGACGTCGAACAGATCATGGCGAATTGACTTCGCCATCTGCCACCGAGTTAGACCTTGGCGGATCGTTCGGGCATGATCCCGGCGCAGAGTTCGCCCATTTCCGGATCATGCCTTGAATTCCCCGCCTCATCCGACCCGTCCCCAGCTTGCCGTCAGCGGCGCGATCTTTCGCGACGGCAAGGTCTTGCTGGTTCGCCGTTCCCGCTCGCCGGGCAAGGGCTTCTATTCGTTCCCCGGCGGCCGGGTCGAATTCGGCGAATCGCTGCATACGGCGCTGCATCGCGAGGTCGACGAGGAAACCGGGCTTCGAATCGAAATTCTGCAGCTCGCCGGTTGGCGCGAAGTGCTGCCGACCGCCGCGGGCGGCGGGCATTACCTGATCATGTCGTTTGCGGCGCGCTGGACCGCCCGGGAACCCGTCCTGAATGACGAGCACGACGATTTCAAATGGCTGGCGCCGGACGCGATCGGCGATCTCAAGGTCACCGGCGGCCTCCTGGAGGTCATCGAGGCGGCCCGAAGGCTCATTTAACCCGGAACTCACTGGGGATTGCGCCTTGCCTCGGGCGTATTGAGGGGGCATATCGGGCGGGTTCTGGACCCCCAAATGCTCAAGCAATTTCTGGCTTTCCTCATCCTCATCACGGCCTGCAACCTCGTCCCCGCCCGGGCCCAGGATGCCGCCGCCCCGTTTGACGGCGACCTGCAGCGGCTGGCCGAAATCCTCGGCACGCTGCACTATCTGCGCGGCATCTGCGGCACCAACGAGGGCGCCAAATGGCGCAACGAGATGCAGGCGCTGGTCGACGCCGAAACCCCCTCCGGCGACCGCCGCGCCCGCATGATCGCCGGCTTCAACCGCGGCTATAACGGTTTTCAGCAGACCTACCGCACCTGCACCCCCGCCGCCTCGGTGGCGATCCGCCGCTACATCGAGGAAGGCTCGAAGATCTCGCGGGATCTCACGGCGCGTTACGCGAATTAGCGCTCCACGCAAACATCTGACTTGGGCACAATTTCTTGGACACGATCTTCTTCGACCTCGACGGCACGCTGACCGATCCGAAGCCGGGCATCACCCGCTCGATCCGCTATGCGCTGCAGAAGCTGGATCACGCTGACATTCCGACCGAGGACGAATTGACCTGGTGCATCGGCCCGCCGCTGCGATCGAGTTTTGTCAAAATGCTCGGCGAAGATTCCGCCGACCGCGCCGTCACGCTTTACCGCGAACGCTTTGCCGATATCGGACTGTACGAGAACCGGGTCTATGACGGCATCGACGCGGTGCTGACCACGCTCAGACAATCCGGCCACCGGCTGTTCGTCGCCACCAGCAAGGCCCATGTCTATGCCGACCGCATCATCGACCATTTCGGGCTGCGGCCGCATTTCGAACGCGTGTTCGGCGCCGAACTGGACGGCACACGCTCCGACAAATCGCATCTGCTGGAATATGCGCTGAAGCAGACCGCGACCGATCCGGCCAAAAGCCTGATGATCGGCGACCGCAGCCACGACATGGTCGGCGCCGGGAAAAACGGCATCAAGGGCGTTGGCGTGTTGTACGGCTATGGCAGCCGGGACGAGCTGATCGGCGCCGGCGCGCGGCATCTGTGTGCCACGCCCGCGGAGATTTTGGGCTGTGTTTCGTAGGGTGGGTTAGGCGAAGCCGTAACCCACCAACCGGACCATCCGCGCCGCACGAAGTTGGTGGGTTACGCTGCGCTAACCCACCCTACGCACCGGTGTTGGAACTCCGCCGCAAATTCGAGCACCGCCGTTAACCTTTCCTAAAGATGTGCCTCGCCGGAAGCCCGCCGCGTGCTACAGCTTTAGGCGTTCGACGCGCTCCGCCCTGGATCGCGCACAGATTTCGTTGAGTTTCATGAGCCATCCCGCGACCTTCTCGATCGCCCGCGATCCGCTTCCCGACCACGAACAGAAGCAGGCGGCGCTCAGCTACCTCAACGAGGCCTGGGCCGAGGCGCGGCACGATGGCGTCGACGGCGACTGCCTGGCGCAAGCGAGTCTGTTCACGGCGCTGGCGGAACTGGTCTCCACCTACGGCGAGGACGCGGTGGCGAAATTCGTCGAAGGACTTCCGGCCCGCGTTCGCAACGGCGAATTCTCGCTGGCGCTGGCGAAGCAGTAAGCGCACCACAAGTTGCGCTGACATTGCCCGGCTTGACCGGACAACCCAGTATTCCAGAGACGCTTGTTACTAACCGAGAAGCTGCGGCGTACTGGATCACCCGCTTTCGCGGGTGACGACAATTGTGGGTGTGGCAGCATCCTGGACTGGCGATCATTGCCAGCACATGCCGCGGCGCGGCCTTCCCCGGGCCTTGTCGTTTATGCCCCGGCGGCTTACGTTCCTCGCAACATGTCACACGGGATTTTTGCATGAAAGCAGCGTTCCTCAGGGATCGGGGCGTGATCAAGGTCGGCGGCGAAGATGCCCGCAACTTCCTCAACGGGCTTGTCACCACAGACGTCACGCTGCTGCGGCCGGGGCTTGGCCGGTTCGGTGCACTGCTGACGCCGCAGGGCAAGATCACGACCGATTTCCTGATCACCGAAGCCCCGTCAGGCCATGGCGGCGGCTTCCTGATCGATGTCCCGCGCCCGCTGGCGGCCGGCCTCGCCACCAAGCTCGGCTTCTACAAGCTGCGCGCCAAGGTCGTGGTGGAGGATTTGTCCGACAGCCTCGGCGTGCTGGCGGCATGGGGCGGCGAACCCGCCATGAAACCCGATCTGGCGTTCGCCGATCCGCGTAACGATGCGCTGGGCTGGCGCATTCTGGTGCCGGAAGAGCTCGCGTCAAAAGTGGCCGACCTTGTTGGCGCCGACCTCGTCGACAGCGACGCCTATGAGGCGCATCGCATCAAGGCAGGCGTGCCGCGCGGCGGGCTCGACTTCATGTATGGCGACGCGTTCCCGCACGAGACCAACATGGACCGCCTGCATGGCGTCGATTTCGACAAGGGCTGCTATGTCGGGCAGGAAGTGGTGTCGCGGATGCAGCATCGCGGCACCGCGCGCACCCGGATCGTGCGCGTCGTTCTCGACGACTTCTCGCCGGAGGCCGGCGCTACCGTTCTCGCCGGCGAAAAATCGGTCGGCACCATGGGTTCGACGTCAGGCGGCAACGGGCTGGCGCTGCTGCGCACCGATCGCGTCGCCGACGCGCTCGATGCCGGCGCGAGCTTGAGCGCCGGCGGCCTGGCGATCCATCTGACAGATCCCAACGACATCAGGCCCGCACCGAAGCAGACCGTCGCGTGAGAACATTCCCAAGAAAATTCCCATGAGCCAGCACCAATGAGCAGATCCGCGCGCCTGCACGCCGACGGCAAGACCCGCTGTCCGTGGCCGGGCGAAGACCCGTTCTACATGGAATATCACGACACCGAATGGGGCGTGCCCGAATATGACGACCGCGCGCTGTATGAAAAACTGATCCTCGACGGCTTCCAGGCCGGATTGTCGTGGATCACGATTTTGCGCAAGCGCGAGAACTTTCGCAAAGCGTTCGACGATTTCCAGCCGGAGAAGATCGCGCGCTATAACGAGAAAAAAGTTCACGCGCTGATGAACGACGCCGGTATCGTGCGCAACCGCGCCAAGATCGAAGGCGCCATCAACAGCGCCAAGGGCTATTTGAAGATCATGGAGGAAGGCGCAGGATTTTCGAAATTCCTGTGGGACTTCGTTGACGGCAAGCCGAAAGTGAACCAGTTCAAGACCACCGCCAGCGTCCCGGCTTCGACGCCGCTGTCGATCCAGATTTCGAAAGAGCTCGCCGCGCGCGGCTTCAAGTTCGTCGGGCCGACCATCGTCTACGCCTTCATGCAGGCCACCGGCATGGTCAACGACCATCTGGTGACGTGTTTCTGCCACGAGGCCTGCAGCGGCAAACTTCGCAAGCCGCGGCTCAAAAATAAATGACGGCGCGAAAGCCGTTCGCGCCCGACATGACGCGGGCCTGGCAGCGGATGCTGTCGGGACGGCGGCTCGACCTGCTCGACCCCTCGCCGCTCGATATCGAAATCGTTGACATCGCCCACGGGCTGGCGCGCGTGGCACGCTGGAACGGGCAGACCTCTGGCGCGCATATTTTCTCGGTGGCGCAGCACACGCTGCTGGTCGAACTGGTACTGCGCGAGCAGATGCCGCGCGTGGATGTGCGCTTTCGGTTGGCGGCCTTGCTGCACGACGCGCCGGAATATGTCATCGGCGACATGATCTCGCCGTTCAAGGCGGTGCTCGGCGGCGACTACAAGGTGGTGGAAAAACGCCTGCTGGCGGCGATCCACATCCGCTTCGGCCTGCCGCCGGTGCTGGCGGACGAGATTACGCAGGCGATCAAGGCCGCGGATCGCGGCGCCGCCTATCTCGAGGCGACTCATCTGGCGGGTTTTTCGATTGCCGAGGCCAAGCGGCTGTTCGGCCGCGATCCCGGCCTGCCAGAGGCTGTGGAACGCGACTATCTGACGCCCTGGACCGCGGCGCGCGCCGAAAAGCAGTTTTTGGCGCGATTTGGGCTGTTGCTTGATTGAATGCCGGGCGCAAACCTGCTTTCACCACCGCGCACGCGGCCCTATAATCGCGGCAAGAAGAACGATCCAGGGAACGCCATGCTTCACGTCTGCTCGCTCGCCGCCCTGCCCGAGACCGTCAAGGCGACCGGCGCCAGCCATGTCCTCACCGTGATGGCCAATGTCGACCAGGTGCAACGGCCGGCTTCGGTGCTGGAGGCCAACCATCTGAAAGTGTCGATGGACGACATCACCGAGCAGATCGATGGCTTCGTGGCACCGTCGGACCAGCATATCGAAAAGGTGCTGGCCTTCGTGCGCGGCTGGGATCGCCGTGCGCCGATGGTGGTGCATTGCTATGCCGGCATCAGCCGCTCGACCGCGAGCGCCTTTGCCGCCGCCTGCATGCTCAATCCGCACCGCGACGAAATCGAGATCGCCAAACAGATTCGCGCCCGTTCGGCGATCGCCTCGCCGAACCGGCTGATCGTCAGCCTCGCCGACAAGGCGCTGGGACGCGACGGACGGATGCTGCGCGCGCTCGACGAGATGGGCCCGGGCAGCATGACCGTCGAGGGCAAGCCGTTCCAGCTCGATCTGGAGTAAATGCCGCGGATGCCGGTTTGAACTTTTAGCCGGCAAAGCTGCACTCACTGGATGGCAACGGGCCGCTGATGTGACCGGTGCGTATCTTACTGCGCCCATCTGGAGGCCTGATGCTGGATAACCCGTTCGATTTCGCCGCGATCGTGATCGCGATCGTCGCCCTTATCTTCGCCCGCAAGGCGATGAACCAGGCGGCGGCGCTGCGCACGCGGCTTGATTTGATGCAGCAATTGGCAGCGGATCGATCCGTTCCGCCGCCGCTGACGCCCGCACAAGCGGCCGAGCAGACCATGGCACCGGCCGCATCAGTCGTTGAACCTGCACCGCCGGTGATTCCTGATGTGGAATCGATCGCGCCCACAGCCGAGCCGGTGCCGGAAGTCGCCAGTGGCCCAACAGCCGTACCGCCGCCGCTGCCGGCGCCCGATCGTGGGTTTGAGGAAACCGTCGGCACCCGCTGGGTGGTGTGGATCGGCGGGCTGACGCTGGCGCTCGGCGGATTCTTCATGGTGCGCTATTCGATCGATGCCGGCCTGCTCGGCCCCGGCGTGCGCACGATCTTGGGCGGGCTGTTCGCATTGGCGCTGCTCGCCGCCGGCGAATGGACCCGGCGCAAGGAAAGCATCTCCGCCATCGAAGCGCTGCCGGTCGCCAACATTCCGGCTATTCTCACCGCCGCCGGCACCGCGGTCGCCTTCGCCACCGTCTACGCAGCCTATGCGCTGTACGGCTTCCTGGTGCCCGCCACCGCCTTCATCCTGCTCGGGCTGGTGGCGCTGGGCACATTGGCGGCGGCGTTGCTGCATGGACCGGCGCTCGCCGGCCTCGGCGTCGTCGGCGCCTTCGCGACGCCGGTTCTGGTCTCGTCCGACAGACCGGACTTCTGGGCGCTCTACGTCTATCTCGCCATCGTCACCGCGGCGGCGTTCGGCCTCGCGCGGGTGCGGCTGTGGCGCTGGCTTGCGGTCACCACGATCGCGTTCGCTGCCTTGTGGACCCTGCCCTGCCTGCAATGCGGACCGTCGATGGTGGCGCCGCATGCGTTCCACGTGCTGGCCGGATTTATCCTCGCAGCTCTGCTGGTGGTGTGCGGCTTCATGTTCGGCCCACCCGCGAATGAAGGGGAGATCGAGCCGATCTCGTCGGGATCGCTCGCGGCCTATCTCGGCGGCGCGACCTTGATCGTGCTGAACGGTTTTCATGCCGACACCGCGATGATCGTGTTCGGCCTGCTGGTGGCCAGCAGTCTTCTCGTCGCCTGGCGCAGCGATGCTGCCACCGGCGCCGTCGGTGCCGCGGCTGCCCTCGTCTTTGTCGTGTTCGCCGAATGGGCGATCCGTGCCAATCCGGATATGCTGGTGCTGCCCGGCGGACCGTTGGCGGGCATCGGGCCATCCGCTACCGATGGATCGGTCTCGCTGCATCTGATCTCGGCCACAATCTTCGCCGCCGGATTCGGCCTCGCCGGATTTCTGGCGCAGGGCCGCTCGACGAGATCAATCATTCCCGTGATCTGGTCGGCGGCTTCCGTATTCGTGCCGCTGGCGCTGCTGGTCGCGCTCTATGCCCGCATCGCGCATCTCGACCAATCGATTCCGTTCGCCATTCTCGCGGTGGTGCTGGCCACAGCCTATGCCGCTGCGACCGAGATATTGGCCAAGCGCGAAGAGCGGCCGGGATTGCAGGCAGCCGTCGCGCTGTATGCGACCGGCACACTGGCGGCGCTGGCGCTGGCATTGACGTTCGCGCTGGAAAAAGGCTGGCTCACGATCGCGCTGGCGCTGATGTCGGCGGGAACGGCCTGGGTTTCGCTGCAGCGGCCGATTCCGTTCCTGCGTTCGCTTGCCGCCATCCTCGCCGGCATCGTGGTGATGCGCATTGCCGACGATCCACGCATTGTCGGTGACGCCGTCGGCACCACGCCGATCTTCAACTGGCTGCTGTGGGGCTACGGTATTCCGGCGGCCTCGTTCTGGGTCGGCAGTATCTTCCTGCGCCGCGGCGGCGACGATGCGCCGTTGCGCTCGGTGGAAGCGGCCGCGATCCTGTTCACGGTGATGCTGGCGTTCATGGAGATCCGCCACGCGGTCAACGACGGCGATCCCTACTTCACCTCCGCCGGTCTCACCGAAGTGGCGCTGCAGGTCTGTGTCGCGCTGGCGATGGCAATCGGGCTGGAACGACTGCGCCTTCGCACCGGCAGCGTCGTGCATAACGCCGGCGCCATCCTGCTGACCGCATTCGCCGGCCTCGCGACCCTCGGCGGGCTGCTGGTGCTGGAACAGCCGCTGCTCTGGACCATCGACGTCGGCGGCCGCTTCATCAACCTGCTGTTGCTGGCCTACGCGCTGCCGGCCGTGCTCGCTCTGTTGCTGTCCTATGTGGTGGCGGGCCATCGCCCGGCCGCCTACGCCAATACGCTCGCAGCCGGCGCCCTGATCCTGGCGCTCACCTATGTCACCGCCGAAATCCGCCGTCTCTACCACGGCCCCGTCATGGTCGTCGGCTCGACCGGCGGCGCCGAACAATACACCTATTCGATCGCCTGGCTGGCCTTCGGCGTGATCCTGCTCGGCATCGGCATCCTCTTCAACTCGCAGCGCGCGCGGCTGGCATCTGCCGCCGTGATCGCGCTGACGATCCTGAAGGCCTTCGTGATCGACATGTCGGCGCTGACAGGCGTCTACCGCGCGCTGTCGTTCATGTGCCTCGGCCTGGTGCTGGTCGCAATCGGCTGGCTGTATCAGCGGATCCTGTTCCGCCGCCAGGCGGCGGCATTGGCAGCCCCCGCCGCACCGGCAGGGGGTTAATGGTTATGCAGCTCTCACGGTATCGAGGAACCTCGCCACCTCGATCTTGAGGCGGTTAGAGTCGCCGGACAGCAGTTGTGCGGCTGAAAGCACCTGCGAGGATGCCGAGCCGGTCTCGGCGGCGCCGCGCTGCACGTCGGTGATGTTGGCGGAGACCTGCTGGGTGCCCTGCGCGGCCTGCTGGACGTTGCGGGAAATCTCCTGCGTCGCCGCGCCCTGCTCTTCCACCGCAGCCGCGATGGTCGAGGAAATCTCCGACAGTCTTTCGATCGTGCCGCTGATCTCCCGGATCGCGCCGACCGACTCCTGGGTCGCGGCCTGGATGCCCGAAATCTGCTGGCCGATCTCGCCGGTGGCTTTCGCCGTCTGTTCGGCCAGCGCCTTCACTTCGGAAGCCACGACCGCGAAACCACGGCCGGCTTCACCGGCACGGGCCGCCTCGATGGTGGCGTTGAGCGCCAAGAGGTTGGTCTGGCCGGCAATGGTGTTGATCAGTTCGACGACGTCGCCGATGCGGGCTGCCGCCTTCGACAGTTCGCCGACGCGATCGTTGGTGGTCCTCGCCTGTCCGACGGCCTCAGTCGCCATCCGCGCCGATTCCTGCACCTGGCGGCTGATCTCGGTGACGGAAGAAGAAAGCTCTTCGGTGGCGGATGCCACCGCCTGCACGTTGGTGGAGGCTTCTTCGGACGCCGCTGCCACCATGGTGGTCAGCTCCTGGGAGCGTTCGGCCGTCGCGGTTAGCGTCGAAGCCGACGCTTCGAGTTCGGTCGACGCCGACGAGACGGTTTCGATGATCTCGCCGACGGCGCCCTCGAACTGATCGGCCAGCCTGACCATATCGGCCTTGCGCTGTTGCGCGGCGATCTGGTCCTGCTTCGTTTTGGCTTCGGCCTCGTCGCGCGCCTTCTTCTCCGAGACGACCTTGAACTTCTCGACCGCACCGGCGACGTCGCCAACCTCGTCCTTGCGGCCGAGACCGGGCAGCACCACCGCAAAATTGCCGTCGGCAAGTTCTTCCATCGACGCGCTCAGGGCGCGCATCGGACGGGCGATCGTGAAGACGGAAAACACGCAAGTGGCGATCAGCAGAAGCCCCACGGCAATACCGGCTGTCAGCGATGTCCGCTCGACCGAAGCGGCCTCGGCGACGGCAGCCGTGCGTCCCTGTTCGCTGCGGCCCTTGGCAAACTCCGTAACCTTGTTGGCAAGCGCCTCGATTTCCGTGTTGATCGGCGCGGTAACTTCTTTGCGGATGCGGGCGATTTCCTGGGCCAGCTTGGCCATCTGCGCCGACGCTTCGGCGCCATGATCGGCATTCTTCGACTCGATCGCAAGTTGCTGCTTGCGCACGATCTCGATCTGCTCCTTGGCGCTACGAAAGTTTTCGATCAGAACCTTCAGCCGCGCAATCCGCTCGCCGTTCTCGACCGACGTCGACAGCTTCGCCATCTCGCCGGCAAATTTGAGCGCGGCCGCCGTCCGATCCGCAAAATAGTCGGCGCCCTTCTTGAGTTCGTCCGGACCAGTCGCCATCAGAATGTCGCGGATGCCCATCTGCATGCCGCGTACCGAAGCCTTTGCTTCCGCTGCATTCTGGGCGATGGCTTGCTGTCGCGCGGCGTGGTCATCGGCCTTGCGAACCTCGGCACCGCCGGTCATCTGCAAATAGATCATGACCGCAACCACCAGGATCGTCAGCGCCGACGTGATCGCAAGCTTGGTCCCGATTCTCAAATCCTGGATCATCCGCATCATGGCAATGTCCTCAATGCATCTGGGGATCGGCATCGGAGACACCGATCGCCATGCCGATCGCGAGCGACAGCCGCTCCTGATGACACGAACGATACCGTTGGGGATGTCTTGTTAATCTTAACGCGAGGACCGTAAGAATACGCAGAATCGTGAAAAAACTTGCGTTTTCAGACAGTTACAGCGTGCATTAGCCGCCGCTCACACGCGAGGATACTGCCATGTTCGGTCATATCCCCGGCAGCCAGGATGAATCCGGCAAAGCCTTCGCTGATGAGGTTAGCCGACGGATTCCGCGACCAGGCGAATCCGGAAAACCGGCTTTCTGGTTTCGTCGAGCATTTCCATCTGCCATTCGGCATTCTGCTTCAGGCTGCGCGAAATGCTGGCGAGCAGATTGCCGCAGACTTTGGTCATTTCGGCCCACGCGGCCTCGCGACTCTCGAATTCGGAGCCCTGATCGGACGCGCCGGCGTAGCGGCCGCTGCTGATCCGGAAAAAATACATCGGCATGGTTGGTCTCACGGTTCGGGCCGCCTCCCGGCCTCTTTGACCGCGACGTTGCAATGCCAGTCGCTACCGGGGGGTGAATTCCTCACGCCGTAGGACTACGGGCGAGAGTTCCCGCGATTGTGCCGAGAGCCAAACCGCCGTCGAACCATTCCGGAAAGATCAGTCCGTCGAGCGGCGCAGTTCCGGCGCATTCTCGGCCTTCGCCGGTTCGGCCTTCACTTCAGCTTTGGGCTCGGACTTGACCGGCTCGAGCTTGGCGCTCTCGACCGCCGGCGTCTCGACGCGCGCGGAGACTTCGGCGCGGGCATCGGCCGAGCGGCTCGATTCCGACCCATGCAGCGAACGCGGCCGCGCCACGGCACGCGCCATCAGCATCGAGGCCCCGCCCTGGTGGCGGAAATCGCAATAGGCAAAGCCCATGCCCGAGACCGAGCCGCGGAACGAGCGGTCGTCGCGCTTGTCGAGGTTGAAACACGGCTCGAACGGCAGCCCCTTGATGGAAGCGCAGACAGCCTGGCCGCGGATCTGAAGCGTATTGCCGGGCATGCGGATATGGCGGATCGGGCCCGAGCCGGAGAACTGGACCGAGCCGGCGGCGCCCATGTCGTCGAGGATGCGGCCAGCGCCGCGGGTCCCGTCGAAACAGTTGAATGCGAACACCTTGCCGGACACGAACTTACGCGCCTCGTCGGCATTCATCATCCCGGCCAGCGCGGGCACAATCATCGCACCGGCCGTGACGGCCCCCAGAACCAAACGCGCAAGCATGCAGCTACTCCAACTGACCTACGAGTGCGGGCATCGGCCTCACGGCCTCTTTACCCGCTACTTACCATATCAACCGTGGCAACTTTGGAGCAGCTTGGTTGGTAAAGTCTGAACGCGGCTAGACAATTTTTACCACGATTCGACCGCGGACCTGGCCGGCCAGAATTTGGGCGCCTGAGGCGATCACCTGTTCCAGACCGATTTCCTGAGTAATATCAGTGAGTTTCTTGTGATCCAGATCGACGGCGAGGCGGCTCCAGGCGAGCTTGCGCTGCTCGATCGGGCACATCACCGAATCGATGCCGAGAAGGCACACCCCGCGCAAAATAAACGGCGCGACCGAGGACGGCAGGTCCATGCCGGCGGCCAGGCCGCAGGCGGCGATGGCGCCGCCATACTTCGTCATCGACAGCAGGTTGGCGAGTGTGTTGGAGCCGACGCTGTCGATTCCGCCCGCCCAGCGCTCCTTGGCGAGCGCCTTGGCGGGAACTGACAGTTCGTCGCGGCCGATCACCTCGGCGGCGCCGAGGCCCTTCAGGTAGTCGGCCTCCGACATCCGCCCGGTGGACGCGATGACGTGATAGCCGAGTTTCGACAGCACGGCGATCGCGACCGAACCGACGCCGCCGGCAGCACCCGTCACCACGACCGGACCGCTTTTCGGGGTCAGGCCGTGCTTCTCCAGCGCCAGCACCGACAGCATCGCGGTGTAGCCGGCGGTGCCGATCGCCATGGCGTCGCGGGTCGAGATGCTCTCGGGCAACCGCACCAGCCAGTCGCCCTTGACGCGGGCCTTCTCGGCATAGGCGCCGAGATGGGTCTCGCCCATGCCCCAGCCGTTGCAGACCACCTTGTCGCCGGCCTTCCATAGCGGATGCGAGGATTGTTCGACCGTGCCGGCAAAGTCGATGCCGGCAATCATCGGGAAACGCCGCACCACCGGCGCCTTGCCGGTGACGGCGAGGCCGTCCTTGTAGTTCAGCGTCGACCACTCGACGCGAACAGTGACGTCGCCTTCCATCAGTTCGGCTTCGTCGAACTGCGTCAGCGCGGCGGTGGTGCCTTTTTCCGCCTTGTCGATCCTGATGGCCTTGAACGTTCCCACGATACTATCTCCCAAAACTCGCGTTGATTACTAACCGTCATGGCCGGGCATAGCCGTCCGAAGGACGGCGTCGCTTCCGCTCGCCTATGTCCCGGCCATCCACGTCCTCGCTTCCGAAAAAAGAAGACGTGGATGCCCGGCACAAGGCCGGGCATGACGAAAAGCATTTCTTGGGAAGCTGTTTACCGGATCAGGCGGGCTGCGCAACCGGTCGTGCTACGGGCTGCTCGACGATCGGCAGGTTGATCAGCGCCGACAGCAGGCCGAACAGCACCGAGAGCCACCAGATCGGCGTATAGGAGCCGAATTTCTCGAACACGACGCCGCCGAGCCAGACCCCGAGGAAGCCGCCGACCTGATGGCTGACGAAGGCGAAACCATACAGCGTGGCGAACCACCGGGTGCCGAACATCAGCGCTACCAGGGCCGAGGTCGGCGGCACCGTCGACAGCCAGGTTAGCCCCGTCGCGGCGCCGAACACGATCGCGGAGAAGGTGGTGATCGGGAACGAGATGAAGGCCACGATCGACAACGCGCGGGCGAGGTAGATGATCGACAGGATGTAGCGCTTCGGAAACCTGTTCTGCAGCCAGCCGACGCTGAGCGAGCCCACGATGTTGAACAGGCCGATGGCCGCCACCACCCAGCCGCCGGTCTGCGCCGAGACGCCGCGGTCGGACAGATAGGCCGGCAGATGCACGGTGATGAAGGCGAGCTGGAAGCCGCAGGTGAAGAAGCCGAGCACCAGCAACACATAGGAGCGATGGCCGAACGCTTCGGCGAGCGCGGTCTTGAACGATTGCTGGTCCGCGACCGGCACGTTCGACGACGTTGCTGGCGGCGTCGAGATCGCCAGCGCCAGCGGCACGATCAACAGCATCAGGAGCGCAAACACCATCAGCGCCGACTGCCAGCCGAAATTGTCGATCATCGCCACACCGAACGGCGCAAACAGGAATTGCCCGAACGAACCCGCTGCGGTGCCGGCGCCGAGCGCCAGCCCGCGCTTCTCCAGCGGCAGCAATTTCGAGAATGCCGACAGCACCAGGTTGAACGAACAACCGGACAGGCCGAAACCGATCATCACCCCGGCGCCGAGATCGAGCGAGCCTGGAGTCCCCGCGTAGCGCATCACCAAAAGACCGCCGGCATAGAGCAGCGCGCCGACGATCATTACGCGCAACAGACCGAACCGATCGGCGATCGCACCGGCGATTGGCTGACCCAGGCCCCACAACAGGTTCTGCAGCGCCAGCGCGAGGCCGAAGACGTCGCGGCCCCAGGTAAATTCGCGGCTCATCGGCTGGATGAAGAAACCGAGGCTGGAGCGCGGCCCGAAACTCAACAGCGCGATCACGCAGCCGCAAATGATGATGACGAGCGGCGTGCGCCAGGTCGATGCCGGACGAAGATCGTCTGCCGTTACAGCCATGGTGCTTCCCCCAGGAATCCGGTCTGTCGAGAACGTTACGGGGAGTTAATGCATTCGCATGGAAATCCCAAGGGCGGCGGGGAAAAATTTTTCGCCGCAGGGCAGCCCTGCAAAATCGGCGAGAGCAATGAAGGGGATCGGCGAGGACAATCCTATTCGTCGTCCCTGCCTAGTGCGCAATTGCGCACGGGCGCAGGGACCCATACACCGCGGCAGTTGTTGTGCGAAAGGTCTCAGCCACCGCGCCTTATCGATAGATCACGCGGTATGGGTCCCTGCGTTCGCAGGGACGACAACGCCTCACCGCTTCAGGCTGGCCTGCTCGGCTGAGCTCTGCGCGGCTTCGGCGAGCTTGGCGGAGATCGCGGCGGTCTCGGCGGGGCTGCCCCAGCTCGGCGCGTCGCTGCCGTCACCCCAGGCGCGCGGACGATAGAAGGTGTGGACGCCGAACTTGTACATCTTCTTCATTTCACTGACCCAGGACGGACGCACCCAATAGGCATGGTAGTGCGTCGACTTGTCTACTTCCGGCAGCCACAGCCGGCCGTCCAGCATCGCTTTGGAGATCTTCTGCGCGCGGTCCCACATGTCGGGTTCGCGAATGATGTCGGCATTGTTATCGCAGGCGAAGGTAAACTGGCACGCCAGATGGCGATGCTTGTTCTGATAGACCACGCCGCACACCGTGTCCGGATATTTGCCGGAGAAGGCCCGGTTCAGCACCACCTGGGCGACTGCGATCTGGCCACGCACCGCCTCGCCGCGGGCTTCGAAATAGACGGCTTCCGCCAGGCATTTTTCGGATTTGGCGCGCGACTTGTCATCGAACAGGCCAAGGCGCTCGGCCGGCGTCTTGGCGTGCTGGTTGTCGGAATTGACCTCTCCCTTCGGCGCGATGCTCTCGCCCATCTCGCCGGCGCGGACCGGGCCGTCGGCATCGACCGGCAATGACGCCATCACCTTCATGTCGGGATCCGGAGCCACGTTTGGAACCACGATGGTCGGCTCTTCGCCGGGCTGCCAGCGTTCGATACTCTCGGGTGAGCCGAGCGACGAGCCGAAGAACAGGTTGGAAGTCTTGAAGGAAAAATTGTCGCGCCGCGGCGCAGGCGCGAGGGGCACCAAGGCCAACGGCGCTTGTGGAGCGCCCTTGAGATCGTCGAGCGGATTGGCTTCGAGCGACATCGACACGTCGTATTGCGCGAGCGGCGGCGCGCTGAGCGCGGCCTGCAGTTCCGGATCGAGCGGCGCGGGCTCAGTCGCCGGCGCGCGCTCGACGGTCTTGGCGCCCTTCACCAATGCGTTGGAGGTCGCGGGATCCTCGATCGCCGGCACATGGTCGGCCGGGTTGGCGGCCTCGTTCGATTGCGGCGGCGTCACCACCAGCCGGTCGCCCTTGGCCGTGCGATCTACTTTGGGAAAGTCAGCGGCCTGATAGCGCGGCGGCGGAGATGCGAGCGGATTGCGCGTCACCGAACCGGTGATGTCGATGCCCTGATTATTGAGGCTCGCGAGCTGGTAGGTCGCGGTCTGCGGCGAGGAGGTTCCGATCGGCCGACCGAACGAGAAGGTCGCGACCTGGATGGTGCCGACGGCGGAGAACACCCGCTTCTGCCAGCGCTCGGCGACACCGGGCTGCCGGGCCAATAGCGAAGCGATATCCTGATATCCGATCTCGGTCGGCATCAATGCGAAGACGCAAAGACCGAGTCCGAAGGACGCGAACCGCGCGCCCTTCGGATGGTTACGCAACACAAACATCGATACGCTCTACGCAACGCTTACAAAACGCGATCGAACTTCAGTACGTCCGTAAAATTCGACCTTTTTCGTTGGTATCGAATTTAGGTTGCCGGGGAGTTAATCCGCGTTGCGTGTATGTCACAGGCAATGCACCGCAGGCTTTTGCGCATTGGCTTCGAAAGTGTTGGTAAATGCGCGCTCGATGAAAGTGGTAAACATCCCGTCAACGAACAGGATGAAGGAACTACGAGCGGAGGAATACGGGAACCCTACTCCGTCATTGCGAGGAGCGCAGCGACGAAGCAATCCAGTCTTCCGTTGGCGTAGCAAGCAAGATGGATTGCTTCGCTTCGCTCGCAATGACGGCTGTGCCAGAAACGAAAATGGCCGGGAAAAATCCCGGCCATTTCAATCTCGTCAGCAGTTAGTTGCGCGTTACGCCTGGCTCGCCACCGTCTTGCCAAGTGCTGCCTGTGCCGCGGCGAGGCGGGCGATCGGGACGCGGTAGGGCGAGCACGACACGTAATCGAGCCCGATCTCGTGGCAGAACGCCACCGATGCGGGATCGCCGCCGTGTTCGCCGCAGATGCCGACCTTGAGGTTCGGCCGGGTCTTGCGGCCGCGGGCGACGCCGATCTTCACGAGTTCGCCGACGCCGGCGCGGTCAACCGAGATGAACGGATCGATCTCGAGAATGCCCTTGGCCACGTAGGTGCCGAGGAAACTCGCCGCGTCGTCGCGGCTGATGCCGTAGGTGGTCTGCGTCAGGTCGTTGGTGCCGAACGAGAAGAACTCCGCGGTCTGCGCGATGTCGCCGGCCATCAGGCACGCGCGCGGCAGCTCGATCATCGTACCAACCTGATACGCGATCTTCTTGCCGGTCTCCTTCATGACAGCTTGGGCGGAAGCGTCGATGCGCGCCTTGACCAGGTCGAATTCGGCCTTGGTCGCGATCAGCGGCACCATCACCTCGAGGCCGACGGCCTTGCCGGTGCGCTTCTCGGCCTCGACCGCGGCCTCGAAGATCGCGCGCGCCTGCATCTCGGCGATTTCCGGATAGGCGATGGCGAGACGGCAGCCGCGGAAACCCAGCATCGGGTTGAACTCGGCGAGATCGCGGGCGCGATCGGCGAGCTTACGCGGATCGGTGTTCATCGCGCGCGCGACTTCCTCGATCTCGGCTTGCGTGTGCGGCAGGAACTCGTGCAGCGGTGGATCGAGCAGGCGGATCGTGACCGGCAGTCCCTTCATGATCTCGAACAGCTCGACGAAATCGGCGCGCTGCATCGGCAGCAGCTTGGACAGCGCAGCGCGGCGCGACTGTTCGTCCTCGGAAAGGATCATCTCGCGCACGGTGCGGATGCGGGTTTCCTCGAAGAACATGTGCTCGGTGCGGCACAGACCGATGCCTTCGGCGCCGAACTTGATGGCGGTCCGCGCATCATCAGGCGTGTCACCGTTGACGCGGACGCCGAGCTTGCGGACGGCGTCAGCCCAGCCCATCAGCGTGCCGAATTCGCCCGACAGTTTCGGCTCGATCATCGGCATCCGTCCGGCCAGCACCTGGCCAAGGGAGCCATCAATCGTGATGACGTCACCGGTCTTGAACGAGCGCGAACCGATGCTCATGGTGCCGCGGCCGTAATCGACGCGGATGGTACCGCAACCGGAGACGCAGGGCTTGCCCATGCCGCGCGCCACCACGGCGGCGTGCGAGGTCATGCCGCCGCGGGTGGTGAGAATGCCTTCGGCGGCGTGCATGCCGTGAATGTCTTCCGGCGAGGTCTCGATCCGCACCAGAATGACCTTGCGGCCGTCGGCCTGCAGTTTGGCGGCTTCATCGGACGAGAACACGATCTCGCCGGACGCCGCACCGGGCGAAGCCGGCAGGCCGGTCGCGATGACGTCGCGCTTGGCCGCGGGATCGATGGTCGGATGCAGCAACTGATCCAGCGACGCCGGATCGATCCGCATCACCGCGTCCTTTTTCGAGATCAGGCCTTCATTGGCGAGCTCGACCGCGATGCGGAGTGCCGCCTTCGCCGTGCGCTTGCCGCCGCGGGTCTGCAGCATCCACAATTTGCCCTGCTCGACCGTGAACTCCATGTCCTGCATGTCGCGGTAGTGCTTTTCCAGGAGCGTGTAGATCCGCGTCAGTTCCTTGAAGGCGTCCGGCATCGCGACTTCCATCGACGCCTTGTCGGAGCCGGATTCCTGGCGCGCAAATTCGGTGATGTCCTGCGGCGTGCGGATGCCCGCCACCACGTCTTCGCCCTGCGCGTTGATCAGGAATTCGCCGTACAGCTTGCTCTCGCCGGTCGAGGGATTGCGCGTGAACGCAACGCCGGTCGCCGAGGTCTCGCCCATGTTGCCGAACACCATGGCCTGGATGTTGACCGCGGTGCCCCACGATTCTGGGATATCGTGCAGGCGGCGATAGGTCACCGCGCGCGCGTTCATCCAGGACGAGAACACGGCGCCGATCGCGCCCCACAACTGCTCGTGCGGATCCTGCGGGAAATCCTTGCCGGTCTCGCGCGCCACCGCTTCCTTGTAACGGCCGACCAGTTCGACCCAGTCGTCGCCGGTGAGGTCGGTGTCGAGCGTGTAGCCCTGGCCGTCCTTGAAGGTGTCGAGGATGTCCTCGAAATGATGATGTTCGAAGCCGAGCACCACGTCCGAATACATGGTGATGAAGCGGCGATAGCTGTCATAGGCGAAGCGGCGATCGCCGGAGAGTTCAGCGAGCGCCTCGACCGTCTTGTCGTTGAGGCCGAGGTTGAGCACGGTGTCCATCATGCCCGGCATCGAGGCGCGGCCGCCGGAGCGGACCGACACCAGCAGCGGATTCTTCGAGTCGCCGAATGCCTTGCCGGCCAGCTTGCCGACGTGATCGAGCGCCTTCTCGACCTGCGCCTTCAACGCCGGCGGATAGGATTTGTCGTGGGCGTAGAAATAGGTGCAGACCGAGGTCGGAATCGTGAAGCCGGGAGGCACCGGCAGGCCAAGATTCGCCATCTCGGCGAGGTTGGCGCCCTTGCCGCCGAGCAGGTCGCGCAGACCCGCTTTGCCCTCGGCCTTGCCGTCGCCGAAGGTATAGACCCACTTGCCGGATTTTACCGCCTCAGCCACGGGCTTTTTCACTGCCGCCTTCTTCACAGCGGCCTTGGCGGCTGGCTTTGCTGCTGTCTTGGCCGCAGCCTTCTTCAGAGCCTTGCGGGCGGACGGCGGCGGTGCCGCCTTGGCCCGCGTGGATGGCTTTGATTTCACTACGGTTTTCACTGCAGTTTTTTTGGACTTCGCGACGGCTTTGGCCATGGATTCCAACTATCCGAAGATGGGGGATGATGCGCGCCTTACACCACTTTGGAGGGTTCCGCGCAAGCCGCGAAACCCGGCTTTCCAGCGCTAGAGGTGAAACATCCTGAGCACGCCGAGGCCGACCAGGCCGACGAAGATCAGGTAGATCGCCACGATGAAATTGAGCAACCGCGGCATCAGGAGGATCAGGATTCCAGCAATCAGGGCTACGATGGCGGGAACGTGCGCGGCGGTGATGGTCATTTCAAATGTCTCCGGCTGATTTGATGGAAATATCGAATCGAGATCGAGGACGGCAATCTACCCGCTGGCGCGGTTCCGCAACAGAAGACGTCCAGCCACTCAACGGGTTCCCACACTCCACGACAATTCCCCGGAATCGCCGCGTATGAGGCCGCGGATTCCCGGAACATTGCCGCGCGCGATGAATTGGGTCGCCTGATGCGCCGGCGATCGCCGGTGCCTTCCTCGCAAAAGGAGTTCGTCATGCGAAACAGGATATTGGCCATTGCCGCGATTGCAGGCGCCTTGGCGGCGCCGGTCGCCGCACAGGCGCAAAGCACCGTCGGTGTCGTCCGTGGTGGCACCGTCGTTATCGACGACAATGAGGGGATCGCCGTCGACCAGCGGCCGGCGTTCCGTGAATATATCGTGCGCGAGCGGGTCCCGAACTACACGATTCCCGATCGCGTGATCGTCGGCGGCGTGCTGCCGGAATCGGGCGTGACCTATTACGACGTGCCGCAGACCTATGGCGCCACGCCCTATCGCTACACCGTGGTGAACGGCCAGACCGTGCTGGTCGAGCCGCGCTCGCGTCGCATCGTTCAGGTGGTCGAGTAAGCACGCGCGATTGAACGCGTTCAAGGACGTCCGGGCGCCGCGCAAGCGGATGTGCGTGAGATCCGACCGGACAAGAAGGCCCCGCCTGGGTCCCCCCTCCAGGCGGGGCTTTTTGTTTTGGAAACTGCGTGGGTGGATTAGCCGCAGGCGTAATCCACCATGACACGTGCGAGAAAGATGGTGGATTACGCTTCGCTAATCCACCCTACGAACCACGATCTACTCGCGAATTTCCAGCCCCGGCTTCTTCACCACGAGGCGGTGGATCTTCTTGCCCGATGAGGCGCTGACGACCTCTTCGTCGAGCAACACGGTCGTCTCCTTCAACTCCGCCAGCACCAAGGCGGCATCGAAGGCGCAATAGAGCCGGCCCTGGGCGTCGCGCAGATCGGCATCGTCGGTGACGCGCCAGCTCAGGTACAGAATGCCGCTCGGCTTGACGACATCGAGCAGGCGGCGGACTGAAGCCGCGATCTGCTTGCGGTCGAGATGCATGATCACGGTTTCGCACAGCACATTGTCGAACGTGCCGACGCCGCGCAGCTCGGGCAATTCGGCGTGCTTGAACTTGAGCCCGGGATAGCGCTGGCAGGCTTCCTTGAGCAGGCCTTCCGAAGCGTCGAAGCCGGTGGCTGAGAATCCGTTGGTGTTGAGCCAAGCCACCTCGCGGCCGCTGCCGCAGCCGATATCGGCCGAGTTGCCGCCGCGGACGAAAAAACGTTCGACGACTTCCTGGAGATCAACCGGGGCCGGCTGATCGTGCCAGTCCTTCGCGAACGCCGCCGCATCCTGGTCGTAAGCGGCAAGCGTTTTGCGATCCATGGGCTAGCCTTCGATCTTCGAAAAATCTGCAACCGCGCGCGTCGCCGCGCGAATCTCGTTCAGGAGCTTTAGTCGGTTCTCGCGCACCTTAGGTTCATCGTCATTGACCTTGACCTTGTCAAAGAACGCATCGACCGCCGGACGCAGTTTTGCCATCGCGCTCATCGCGCCGGCGAAATCTTCCTTGGCGACGGCTTGGCCGGCCTCGCTCTTGACCTGATCGATCGCTTTCGCCAACGCCTTTTCCTCGTCGAGCTTGTACAGCGAGGGATCCGGCGCGCCGTCGAAAGCCCGCTTGTCCTTCTTTTCCTCGATCGAAAGGATGTTGCTGGCGCGCTTGGTGCCGGCCAGCAAATTCTTGCCGTCGTCGGTCTCAAGGAACTTGCCGAGCGCCTCGACGCGGCGGACCACCATCAGCAAGTCGTCCTGACCGCCGAGCGAGAACACGGCATCGACCAGATCGTGCCGCGCGCCCTGGTCGCGGAGCTGGACTTTCAGGCGATCGGCGAAGAACGGCAGCAGATCGACCACCTGATCGCCCATGCCATAACCGGCGGTGACATGGCTGCCGAAGGCCGACTGCGAAACCGCAGCCAGCGGGAAACGGATCTCGTTGTTGATCACCAGTCTGATGACGCCGAGCGCTGCGCGACGCAACGCATACGGATCCTTGGAGCCCGTCGGCTTCTCGTTGATCGCCCAGAAACCGGCGAGCGTATCGAGCTTGTCGGCCAGCGCCACGGCAATGCTCACCGGGTCAGCCGGCACGCGATCGGCCGGCCCCTGCGGCTTGTAGTGTTCCTCGCTGGCGGCGGCGACGGAAGCGTCCTCGCCCTGCGCCAGCGCGTAGTATTTGCCCATCAAGCCTTGCAGCTCCGGGAATTCGCCGACCACTTCGGTCAGCAGGTCGGCCTTCGCCAGATGCGCGGCGCGTTTTGTCTTCGCGACATCGGCGCCCACCAGCGGCGCGATCTCGGCGGCCAGGCGCTCGATGCGCTTGATGCGTTCCGCCTGGGTGCCGAGCTTCTCATGAAACACGATCTGGTCGAACTTCTTCAGCCGATCCTCAAGCTTCGTCTTCAGGTCAGTCTCGTAGAAGAATTTCGCATCGCTCAGCCGCGCGCGGATGACGCGCTCGTTGCCGCCGATGATGGTCTTGCCACCGTCGCTAGCCTCGATGTTGGCGGTCAGGATGAACTTGTTGGCCAGCTTGCCGGTCTTGGGATCGCTGACGACAAAGCATTTCTGATTGTTGCGGATGGTGGCGCGGATCACCTCGCCGGGAATCGACAAAAACTCCTGGTCGAACGATCCCATCAGGGCGACCGGCCATTCGACCAGTCCCGACACCTCGTCGAGCAGCACCTGGTCCTCGACCAGTTCGAAGCCCTGCGCCTGCGCCAGCGTCTTGGCGTCGGCCAGAATGATGTCCTTGCGGGCCTGCGGGTCGAGCACGACCTTGGCAGCCTTCAGCTTCGCTTCGTAATCGTCGAAACGGCGCACGGAGATTTCGGCCGACGCCATAAAGCGGTGACCATGGGTGGTCTGTCCGGCCTCGATGCCGTCGATGGCAAATTTCACGACCTCGGGTTCTTCGGTTTCGATGCCGAAGGTTGCGATGATCGAGTGCAGCGGCCGCACCCAGGTCAGCGAGCCTGATCGGGCCGAGCGTTCGCCCCAGCGCATCGATTTCGGCCACGGGAAGGTGCGGATGATCGGCGGCAGGATTTCGGCCAGCACGTCCAGGGTCGGACGGCCCGGCTTCTCGATCAGCGCGATGTAGAAATCGCCCTTCGGATCCTTTTGGATATTTGCCTCGTCGAGCGACTTCAAACCGGTGGCTTTCAAAAAGCCCTGCACCGCCGCATCGGGCGCACCGATTTTCGGTCCGCGGCGTTCGGTCTTGAGATCCGATTGGCGCGCCGGAATGCCGTGCACGGTCAAGGTCAGCCGCCGCGGCGTCGCGAACGCTTTCGCGCCTTCGTAGACCAGGCCCTCGGCAACCAGCTTGTCGGTCACCATGCGGCGCAGATCGTCCGCCGCCTTTGCCTGCATGCGCGCGGGAATTTCTTCGGAGAACAGTTCAAACAGAAGATCAGGCATCAGACCGCCCTGCCCGCTTCGGTGTGGACCCAGGCTTCGCCGCAGGCCTTGGCCAGTTCGCGCACGCGCATGATGTAGCTCTGCCGCTCGGTCACCGAGATCACGCCGCGGGCATCGAGCAGGTTGAAGACGTGGCTTGCCTTGATGCATTGGTCATAGGCCGGCAGCGCCATCAGATGCTCTTTCTGATTGCTGCCCTCCTTCCAGCCGGCCGCGAGATATTTCCGGCAGGCCTCCTCCGCCATCGTGAACTGCTTGAACAGCATTTCGGAATCGGAATGCTCGAAGTTGTGCCGGGAATATTCCTGCTCGGCCTGCAGATAGACGTCGCCATAGGTGACGCGCTCGTCGCCGTCGCGGCCGTTGAAGTTGAGATCATAGACGCGGTCGACGCCCTGCACATACATGGCGAGACGCTCGAGCCCATACGTAAGTTCGCCGGCGACCGGCGCGCATTCGACACCCGCGACCTGCTGAAAGTAGGTGAACTGGCTGACTTCCATGCCGTCACACCAGCATTCCCAGCCCAGGCCCCACGCGCCGAGCGTCGGGCTTTCCCAGTCGTCTTCGACGAAGCGGATGTCATGCAGCGCTGAATCGATGCCGATCGCGGCCAGCGACTTCAGATAGAGCTCCTGCAGGTTCGGCGGCGACGGCTTCATGATCACCTGGAACTGGTAATAGTGCTGCAGACGGTTGGGGTTTTCGCCGTAGCGGCCGTCCTTGGGCCGCCGCGAGGGCTGCACATAGGCCGCATTCCAGCGCTTCGGCCCCAGCGCCCGCAACGTCGTCGCCGGGTGGAAGGTGCCGGCCCCCATTTCCATGTCGTAGGGCTGCAGGATGACGCAGCCCTGCTCGGCCCAGAACCGCTGCAGGGCGAGAATGAAGCCCTGGAACGAACGTTCCGGGCGCATGTGGGCAGGCAGGGCGTCCATCGGCAGAATCGGTCTCGCAAGGGGGTTTTGAAGCGCGCGGGACCGTATCGGCGGAGCTGCGGGGAATCAAGGCGAAGGCGGGGCTTCGGTGACCTCGTCATTCCGGGGCGATGCGCAGCATCGAACCCGGAATCTCGAGATCCCGGGTTCGCTTCGCGCCCCGGAATGACGTGGGCAAACTAACCCGGCCGATAAGCCCCGGTCACCGGATCCCGTCGCAGGGTCGGAATATCGCCCGAACGGGCGGCCTCGGCGACGCGCGCCAAGCGCGCTTCTTCCAGTTCCTGATTGATGCGGACGGCGGTTCTATAGGCCCAGCGGACCACGGCCAGCCCACCCAGGGCGCCAGCGAATGCGATCAACGGCGGCATCGGTCGATCCTTGTCGTTCACGTGTCAGCCCCCAATGCCGGTATTCTCCCCCAAGCCGGTCCGCGCCGCAATTGCACTTTTGGGACTAAATGGCGCGGCTGGATCGGCTCTAAAACCCGAATTTGGCCCAAATTGCCCGCGTCTCCAGCGCCGAAATCAGCCCGTCCGGCAACCCCTGAATTCCGTCGAGCGACGATGTCCCCGCGCCGGCCGATCTGCGCCCCAGCAGTCCGGACAGCATCCCGCTGGCGGGCGCAATCACCGGCGTCAGCACCTTGTCGCCATAACGGGCGCGCAGCGTCGAACGGAGGTCGCCGATGGCGTCCGCGAGGCCGAGCGAAACGGATTTCTCGCCCGCCCAGTATTCGCCGGTGAACAGCAAATCGTCGGTACCCTTGAGGCGGGCGCCGCGGCTGCCCTTGACCAGGGCGATGAAGATGCCGTGGATTTCGCGCTGAAGCTGCTTCAGGCGCGCCACGTCATCGGGGTTTTCCGGCAGGAACGGATCCAGCGTCGCCTTGTGCTCGCCCGCCGTATAAAGCCTGCGCTCGACGCCGATCTTCCTGATCAGATCGACAAATCCAAAGCTGCCGCCGACCACGCCGATCGATCCGAGGATCGAGGAAGGGTCGCAAAAAATCTCGTCACCCGCGCAGGCGATCATGTAACCGCCGGAGGCCGCGACATCCTCGACGAACACCAGCACCGGCAATTTCTTTTCCGCAGCAAGCTGCCTGATCCGCAAGTAGATCTGGCGCGATTGCACCGGCGAGCCGCCGGGCGAATTGATCACCAGCGCCACCGCCTTGGCGTGCTTGGTGGCGAACGCGCGTTCGAGCGTTTTGGCGACGCCGGCCAGCGACATCCCCGGCCGCAGCGGGGTCACCGCGCCGATCACGCCGGACAATCGCACCACGGGCACCACTGCACTCCCGGGGCGGAATTTCGCCGGAACCAGTCGCTTCAGCCGGTCGATCAGGCCCGGCAATCCCGCGCGATCACTTATTTGTTCACTCATGCCGCTACCTCGAATTAACCATTTTTTATCGCGCCACTGTCATTGGAGAGGCGGCGACCCAATCGGGCTGGAACGCCTTTTGCATTGTGACCGTCATGGCTGCAATGGCGCAGCGGAGAGTGACATGAAAATCTACCTGCTGATAATGCTGATCGGCGCTCTTTTGACCGCGGTCAACTTCACTTCCGCCCCGAAACGGCAGTCGGAAACGCTCCCGCAATAGCCCGTTGCATACACGGCTCGACATCAGGCTCAACGCTTGGGCAATTGGCTGAATCCTTACCGGTTCGCCAGCGGCAATATTCCCTTCCCGCTCAGTATCTCCTGCACCCGTTTATTGGGCACGCCTGACTCATCATTGAGCAAAAGGGCGGCAAGAATCTTTGTCGGCGCCCGTCCACCCTTGATGGCGCGCACCAGAATCCGATTCGCAGGCGTTCTCACGTCACTGTGAACCGACAGGATTTCCAGGCTGCCGAAACCGTGATCGAGCGCCGACAACACCTCGGCGATCCCGTCCGCGCGCCAGATCAATGTCAGCACGCCCCTGGATTTCAGAACGCGCCGGGCGGCGTGAATCCAGCTCGCCAGCGTGGTTTCGGTCGCCACATGCGCCATGCCGCGCGCGCCGTCGGGCGAACGCCGGTGCCGCGCTGGATCGTTGAAGGGCGGATTCATCAACACAATATCGATGCTGTCGGGAGCCAATCCGCACGCCGCAAAAGCGGCGGCGTTGGCTTCGACGTCGAGCGCGATGACCTCGGCGGCAATTTCATTCGCCGCCGCATTGCCGCGCGCGAGATCCGACAACGTCGGATCGATCTCGACCAGAACCAGATCGATGCCGCCGACGCGGCGCGCCACCGACAGCCCGGCGACGCCGATCCCGGCGCCGAGATCGGCGACGCGATCGCCCGGACACGCCGGCGTCGCGGCCGCCAGCAACACGGCATCGTGACCGGCGCGGTGTCCCGACTTCAGTTGCCGCAGCCGCAATTGGCCGCCGAGAAACGCGTCCTCGGTCAGGTCGAGAGCCGAAGCCTGATCGGTTCTGATTTCATCAGAACCGCGCTCCGGACTGTTATCTTGACGCGTTTTCTTCACGCGAACCGGTCTCCACTTCGCTCGAAAACGCTCTGCTCAATCATCGGCCCGCAATTCGTGAGCAAGGCCGGCATCGGTCAGGATCTGCCGCGCCTCGCGGTTATCGTCCTCATGGACCAGAATCCGGCGCGGCAGCATGCCCAGGGACCCCTCGATCACGCTCATGTTCTGATCCAGCACCAGGTGATGAATATTGGCGCCGTCGAGCAGCGCGCCGACCGCGGAAACCAGCACGATATCGTTGGTCCGAACCAATTCCCGCAATTTGTGTTCTCCTCCCGTAGCGTTTTCGAGCGAAGTGGGTACCGGTTCGCATAAAGAAAACGCGTCAAAATAATGGGTCTAGCCCGATTGCGAGGGCTATGGCGCCGCTGTCAACCGTATCGTGCCCTTGCCGCCTCAGCCGGCACTTTCTATTGTAGGTCAAGGATAGTGCGAATTGAGCAAAAGTGGAGACCTGCGTGGCGGTTATTGTACCCTTCGAAAGCCCGTCGAACGCCTCGATCGATGCGCTGGTAGGCCTCGTCGCCGCCGACATGGAGCGGGTCAACGCCACGATCCTGTCGCGGACCGGTTCGGAAGTCACCATGATTCCCGAGGTCGCCAATCACCTGATCTCCTCGGGCGGCAAACGGCTGCGCCCGATGCTGACGCTGGCGATGGCCAACCTCACCGGCTATTCCGGCGACGGCCATATCAAGCTCGCCGCCGCGGTCGAGTTCATGCACACCGCGACCCTGCTTCATGACGACGTCGTCGACGAAAGTGAGCTGCGGCGCGGCAAGCTGTCGGCGCGGATGCTGTGGGGCAACGAGGCCAGCGTGCTGGTCGGCGACTTCCTGCTTGGTCAGGCGTTTCGCATGATGGTCGAAGTCGGCTCGCTGCGCGCGCTCGACATCCTCTCTTCCGCCGCGGCCACCATCGCCGAAGGCGAGGTGATGCAGCTCGCGGCCGCCAAGAACACCGCCACCACCGAGGACGAATATCTCGCCGTCATCCGCGGCAAGACCGCCGAGTTGTTTGCCGCCGCCTGCGAGGTCGGCCCTGTGATCGCCAACCGGCCAAAAGCCGAGCAGACCGCCTGCCGTTCGGTCGGCATGAATCTCGGCATCGCCTTCCAGCTCGTCGACGACGTGCTGGACTATGGCGGCAAGGCCGCCAAGCTCGGCAAGAACATCGGCGACGATTTCCGCGAAGGCAAGATCACGCTGCCGGTGGTGCTGGCGTTCCGCCGCGGCAATGACAGCGAGCGCGCGTTCTGGATCAAGGCGCTCGAGCGCGGCGAGATCGGCGACAGCGATCTCGATCACGCCATCGGGTTGATGACCAAGCATCGCGCGCTGGAAGACACCATCAGCCGCGCCCAGCATTATGGCGCCATGGCCGTCGACGCGCTGGCGCTGTTTCCGGCCTCGCCGATGAAATCGGCGCTGGAGCAGGTGGTGGCGTTCTGTCTGGCACGATCGCACTAAGCGGAATCGCGTCACCCATCTTACGAGGGCGATCGATCCAATGACCGGCATCAACTTCCCGCTATTCCTCCTCGCCGCGCTCGTCATCGCCGTCGTTCCCGGCCCCGGCATCTTCTATGTCGCGGCGCGAACATTATCGGGCGGCCGTAAAGCCGGCATCGCATCGACATTCGGAACCGCTATTGGCGGGCTGGTGCATGTGATCGCGGGCGCACTCGGCGTCTCGGCGATCATTCTTGCCAGCGCTGAATTGTTCACGGCGGTCAAATTCATCGGCGCGCTTTACCTGATCTGGCTTGGCATCAAGACGTTTCGCGAGGCTCGCACGTCTCTGCCGCAACCGATCGTCGCTTTCGAAGCACGGGCATTCCGCGACGGCGTGCTGGTCGAAGCGTTGAACCCCAAGACCGCGGCGTTCTTTCTGGCCTTCATTCCGCAATTTCTGGATCCGGCCGGCGGCGCGCCTGCGCTGCAGTTCATGACGCTGGGCCTGATTTCCGTAACGCTCAACACGCTGGCCGATTTCGTCGTCGTGGCAATGGCCTCGACCGCGCAAGCGGGCCTGTCGCGGAGGCCGCACCTGTTTCGGCGCTTGCGGCAAGGCTCGGGGCTGTTCATCGCCGGGCTCGGAATTTCGCTGGCGCTGGCGCGGCGGCCGGCGAGTTAGCGCTACGAACCATCCGCCGTCATTGCGAGGAGCGAAGCGACGAAGCAATCCATCTCGCCGCGCCAAGAACTCATGGATTGCTTCGCTGCGCTCGCAATGACGAGTCAGCTAGCTCAGCGTCCCCGCATGCACCCACCAGCCCGGGTGATCGGCCCTGATCTTCTCCGCGGCGCGCTGGGCTTCGGCGGTGTTCTCGTAGATCGCAAAACAGGTCGCGCCGGAGCCCGACATGCGCGTCAGCCAGGCGCCGTTGGTGGCGCTCAGCGCGGCAATAACGTCGCCGATGACGGATTGAATGCGCGTGGCGGGCGCTTCGAGGTCGTTGGAGCTGGCGGCAAGCGATTCGACCCACTCTTCGAGCGAGGCGCCTTCGTCGGGCCACTCGCGGTCCTGCAACAGCACGTCGGTGGCGCCGACCAGCAATTCGCCGCTGCGCAGGCCGAGCGCGCCGAACACGTCCTTGGTGGCGACGGGCACACAGGGATTGACCATCACGCACGGCATTTTCGGCAAAGCCAGCGGTTGCAGCGTCTCGCCGACACCGGTCATGACGCAGGCAAGCGACCTGACGCAGACCGGCACGTCGGCGCCGGTCAGCTGCGCGACCTCGATGATGCGGGGATCGTCAGGCTTCAGCCCGTTCAACTGCGCCAGCAAGCGCAGCGCTGCCGCAGCGTCAGCCGAACCGCCGCCGATGCCGGCCGCGACCGGCAATACCTTGTCGAGCGTGAAACTTCCCACCTTCATGCCGGGCACGCGTTCGCCCAACAGGCGCGCGGCCTTCAGCACCAGGTTGTCCGAGGTCTCGCCGCAGGCCTGCGCCAACGGCCCGGTCATCTGCAGGTTCAAATCGGCGCCCGGCGTCAACGTCAGTCGATCGGCGCAATCGGCGAACGCCACCACGCTTTCAAGATCATGATAACCGTCGCTACGGCGGCCATTCACCCGCAAGGTCAGATTGACCTTGGCGCGTCCCTCTTCACTCAGTGCCTGCACCGCAGTCCCACCCCCAACGCCCTTCAACCAACCACCTTGCGATTAGCCGCCCTTGCCGTCTTCCTTCTTCTTGTCGGCGGAAGCCGCAGAAGAGGTGTCCTCGGGCAGGCCGTTGGCGATCTTGGCCTCGATCTTCGGCAGTTCTTCCGCCTCGGGCTTGAGGTCGCGGGCATGGGCCCACTGGAATTTGGCTTCCAGCGTGCGGCCGATGCGCCAATAGGCGTCGCCGAGATGGTCGTTGATGGTGGGATCCTCGGGCTTGAGGTCGATCGCGCGCTCGAGATTCTTCACCGCGTCCTCGAAATTGCCGATGCGATAGTAGGCCCAACCAAGTGAATCCACGATGTAGCCGTCATCGGGGCGCTGATCGACGGCACGCTTGATCATCTTCATGCCTTCGTCGAGATTGATGCCCTGGTCGATCCAGGAATAGCCGAGATAGTTCAGCACGTGCGGCTGCTCGGGTTGCAGCTCGAGCGCCTTGCGCATGTCGGCCTCGGCCTTGCTCCACTGCTTGGAACGCTCCTCGCAGATACCGCGATAGTAATAGGTGACCCAGGTGTTCTTGTCGGTCGCAACCGGCGCCACGTCGAGCGCCTGCGAATAGGTCACGGCACAATCGCTGAACTTCTTGCGGCCGCGCTCGACGTTGCCGAGCGCCATGATGGCCTCGATATCCTTCGGATCCTCTGCCGTGACTTCCTTCAGGATCTTGATCGCCTCGTCGCTGCGGTCGGCGGCGTCGAGATCGGTGGCAAGCTGGATCTGCGCGTTGCGCTTCAGCGGCGAGTTCGCCGGCATGCGCTCGTAGACCTTGATCGCCATCTGCGGCTTCTTCACCGACTCATAGAGATCGGCGAGCGACAACAGCGCCAGCGCATGATTGGGCTGCAGATAAAGCGCGAGCTGCAGGTAGACCAGGGCAAGATCCTCGCCGCCGCGGCGGGTCAGCGTGGCGCCGATGCCGTACAGCGCCTCGGCCGCACCGGCCTGCGCGCTGTCGATCAGCGGCGGCATCTTCTTGCCGGCCTTGAGTTCCTTCAGGCCTTCCTGCACCAGCGGATGCCGCGGCAGCTTCTTGTCGAAGGTCTCGAAGATGGCGCTTGCCGCCGCCGTATCCTTGTTGCGTGAGGTCCAGCGCGCATAGGCCTCGGTGATCCGCAGCATCGAATCGTCGAGCTTGTAGGCGCGCTCGAAACGGGCGCCGGCGTCCTTTTCCTTGCCCGACAGTTCGAGGATCATGCCGGCGTGCAGGTCCTTGAAGATCGGATACCATTCCGGTCCGGTCAGCTTGTCGATGCCGACGATGGCGGCCTTGGCATCACCGGCGCCATAGCTGGCCCAGCCCGACAGCAGCGTCGCCACCAGGTCGGTGATCGGGCCGCGGATCGACTGGTTGATGTTGATCTGCGCGGTCGGATATTTCTTCTGCTTGAGATCGCGCACGCCGACCACCAGCCGGGCGACGCGATTGGACTTGTCCAGCGTCAGGATGCGGTCGGCGAGCTTGACGGCCTCGTCGATGTCGCCATCCGCCAGCGAGGAGATGAAGGCGCGGTCGAGCAGCTCGTTGTTCTTCGGATCGGAGCGCAGCGCCGAGCGATAGAACGCCGCCGCTGACGAAGCATCGCGCTCGACGCTGGCGTGACGCGCGGCCAGATAGCTGCCGGACGTGGTCAGCGCCTTCAGATCGGTCTTGCTCGGGAATTGCGCAGCGTTGTCGCCGGTATGCTCGGGCGTCTGCGCGGCAAGTTGGCCGGGTACGGCCATGCCTGCAACAGTGACGGCGGCGACGGTAACGGCAGCGATCGTCCAGCGATTGAAACGGGTGGAAAGCATCACGTTCGCCTAGCTCCAGGATTTACGGCAGGACATTACGATCAGTGACATCATGATCAGCGGTATTACGATCGGTCGGGCGATCAGTTTCGAATGCGAACCCAAGCGGCGCATCCGGGCCTTCGACCAAGGCTCTCGACAATGCCGCTTTTGGCCTTCATCCGCAAGGATACGGGTTGGCGAATCGATTGGCAGACTAGGCGCTTATTGGGTCCTTGGGCCGCCGATTTGGCCAGCCTGACCCGGAAACGCTTTTACTGTGGCGGTATCGTGGCCGGTGGGGGGTGTTACCCCGCCGCCAGAACGCCGAAAGGCGTTCTGATTGATATTTTGACGCGTTTTCTTCACGCGAAACCGGTGCCCACCCACGGATCAAGTCCGAGGGCATGCTTGGCTGGAAAACGCTTTGCTCACGCAAACGTGGTCGAAGCGATGCGTTACATCGCCTCGTAGTTGGGCCCGCCGCCGCCCTCCGGGGGAACCCAGGTGATGTTGCCGTTCGGGTCCTTTACGTCGCAAGTTTTGCAGTGGACGCAGTTCTGGGCGTTGATCTGGAAACGCGGGCCGGAAGATTCCTCGACCCATTCATAAACGCCGGCCGGGCAATAGCGGTTCGACGGCCCGGCAAAGACGTCGTGTTCGGATGTCTTCTGCAAATTGAGGTCGGCGACCTTGAGGTGAACCGGCTGGTCTTCCTCGTGGTTGGTATTGGACATGAACACCGACGACAGCTTGTCGAACGAAATCTTGCCGTCCGGTTTCGGGTAGGCGATCGGCGCATGGGCCTTCGCCGGGTCCAGCGTCTTGCGGTCGGGCTTGGCGTGCGACAGGGTTCCGAACACCGAAAAACCGAACAGCGTGTTGGTCCACATGTCAAAGCCGGAAAGCACCATTCCGAACATGGTGCCGAACTTCGACAACATCGGCTTGGCGTTGCGGACCTTGTAAAGGTCCTTGCCAACAGCGGAATCGCGCCAGGCGTCTTCATAGGTCACCAGTTCGTCATTGGCGCGGCCGGCGCCGAGCGCCGCGGCGACGTGTTCGGCGGCCAGCATGCCGGTGCCCATCGCGTTGTGCACGCCCTTGATGCGCGGCACGTTCACAAAGCCGGCCGCGCAGCCGATCAGCGCGCCGCCCGGAAAACTCACGCGCGGCACCGACTGGTAGCCGCCCTCGGTGATGGCGCGGGCGCCGTAGGCCAGCCGCTTGCCGCCTTCGAACACGGTGCGGATCGAAGGATGGGTCTTGAAGCGCTGGAATTCGTCGAACGGCGACAGATATGGATCGTCGTAGTTGAGATGCACGACGAAGCCGACCGCGACCTTGTTGTCGTCGTAGTGATAGAGGAACGAGCCGCCGCCGGTGCGGTCGGTCAGCGGCCAACCCAGCGTATGCTGGACCAGGCCCTTGTTGTGCTTGGCGGGATCGATCTCCCAGACTTCCTTGAGGCCGATGCCGAATTTCGGCGGCTCGCTGTTGGCGTCGAGCGAGTATTTCGCGATCAGCTGCTTGGAGAGGCTGCCGCGCGCGCCTTCGGCGAACAGCGTGTACTTGCCGAGCAGTTCCATGCCGCGGGTGTAGGAATCCTTGTGGCTGCCGTCCTTGGCGATGCCCATGTCGCCGGTCGCGATGCCGCGCACGGCGCCCTTGTCGTCGTACAGCACTTCGGCCGCGGCGAAGCCCGGATAGATTTCGACGCCGAGCGCCTCCGCCTTCGGCGCCAGCCAGCGGCAGACATTGCCGAGCGAGCCGATATAGCAGTGATGGTTGTGCATCAGCGGCGGCATCATGAAGTTCGGCAGCCGGAAGATGCTGCTCGGCGTCGCCAGGTAGAAGCGGTCGTCCTTGACCTGGGTCTTGAGGGGGCAGTCGGCGTCCTCGCGCCAGTCCGGAACCAGTTTATCGAGCGACACCGGATCGATCACCGCGCCCGACAGGATATGCGCGCCGACCTCGGAGCCCTTCTCCACCACGACGATGTTGAGGTCGGCGTTGAGCTGCTTGAGCCGGATCGCGGCCGACAGGCCTGACGGGCCCGCGCCGACGATCACGACGTCAAATTCCATGGATTCGCGCGGGGGAAGTTCTTCGGTGCTCATGATCAGGTCCCGGCCCGGTTGAGAAGGCTTCTAAAGGTGCGTTGTTTCCGATTTTTCGGGGGAGGACAACCACGGAAATGACATGTGAGGCGTTTCGCGGCGGGCCGATCCGTTCTAGATAGATTGGCATAATGGATTTCATGCCCGAACCAGCGCCTACCGTGCAGCAATTGCTGGCCTTTTATCTGGAGGCCGGGGTCGACTGCGCGCTTGGCGACGATCCGGTCGACCGGTTGGCCGAGCCGGACGCCGTCCCCGTTGCCGCCGCGCCCCGCGAGATCGTTCCGCCACGAGGATTGCGGGAAAATCCGGCGGCGATCCCGGCCGCTCCCCGGGCCGACGTCGCGCTGGCGCCGGACGAAGCGATTTCCTCCGCCCGGGAAGCGGCGCGAACCGCTCCCTCGCTGGAAGCGCTGCGGCAACTCCTGGAAAATTTCGACGGCTGCGCGCTGAAACACACCGCCACCCGGCTGGTGTTCGCCGACGGCAACCCGCAGGCGCGCGTCATGTTCGTCGGCGAGGCGCCCGGGCGCGAAGAGGATATCGAGGGGCTGCCGTTCGTCGGCCGTTCCGGCAAATTGCTCGACCGGATGATCGCGGCCATCGGGCTCGACCGCAGCAAGGCCTATATCGCCAACGTGATTCCGTGGCGGCCGCCCGGCAACCGGACGCCGACGCCGCAGGAAACCCAGATCTGCCTGCCGTTCATCCGGCGGCAGATCGAGCTGGTCAATCCCGACGTGCTGGTGACGCTCGGCAATCCCTCGACCCAGACGCTGCTGTCGACCCGCGACGGCATCATGAAGACCCGCGGCAAGTGGTTCGACTACGACACCGGCACACGCACCATCCGCGCCATCGCCACGTTCCACCCGGCCTATCTGTTGCGCTCGCCGTCCTACAAGCGGATGACCTGGCAGGACCTGCTGGCGATCGCAAAGGCGCTCGAGATTCCGGCCGCGGCACCGTAGCAAGATCGATGGACAGCACGCACGGCGGTCACGAAAAAAGCGAACGCTATGGGGATTTCTTCGACCTGCAGCTTCGCTTCGCCGAAGCGGTTGCCGAAAAGACGTCAACTCAGATCGCCGACGCGGTATTGCTCACGACCAACTTTCACCGCCGCTTCGGACTTGGCGACGCCCCCGCCGATGGCGCGGCGGGTCCGGCCTGGCAGGAATATGCGCGCGGGCTCGAAGCGCTCGCGACGCACCGGCAGCGCGCGGGCTGGACCCAGGCGTTCTATTCGCGATCACCTGAAGAGCAGTCTGCATTTCCCGATCACGTGTTCGGCTGTTTCGAGTTTCATGCCAGCGACGCCACCGACATCGTTCGCCTCCACTTCTACAACCGCGATGCATTGGGGCCGCTGAGCAAGACCCGGGCGGAGGCGCGGCGGCGCGAACTCGAAACCATGTTCGCTTCGATCAGGAAGCACTTTCCGAATGCCGCTCATGTCGACGGACGTTCGTGGCTCTACGGTACCGAAGCCTATCGACGCCTGTTTCCTGAGAGCTACGTTCGATCGCGCGTCGTGATCGAGAGCGGCGACCGGTTTCAGGGCATGGCGCGCTGGGGACAGTTTCTCGATCGCGAAGGAAACGTAAAGCCGGAGTTGAAGGAGATGTTTCTGCGAAACATCGCGCGGCTGAATCCGCACAAGCTTTGGGAAGCTTTTCCGCTGCCATCATTTCGCGTCAGCGCGCCGATCGGGGTTTTTTACGAGTGTTACGGAATTCCGGAATGAGCGATCAGGCGGATCCCTCGCCGGCGTTCGCCGCAGCCGGCGAAAGCGAATAGCGGCGCGCCAGGTAGCCAGCCAACCATTCGCGCTCGACCTCAGTGGCTGTTGGCGCAAGTTCGAGGCGCCGCGCGTCCACATCGATCGTCAACCGGTTGCCGGATTCCGTTTCCCGCAGACGCAGCGACTGCAATTGGCGCCGATCGATCTCGACACGGACGCGCTTGGCGAACATCGAGTTCCAGGCTTGCTTGGTACCCTTGCTGCGCCAGGATGAATCCATCTGCAGCGGCTGAATTCCGGAATCGTAAGCCACGCTATTTCGCTTCAACGTCAACGTTTCCGGGACGGCGGGACGGACGATGCGGTAGAGGCTGACCGCTGCAAAGACGCCGCCGACGGTCCAGCCACACAGCCAGAAGACAGAGAAGGCGTTGGCTTGCCCGGCCAGTACCTTTGAACCAACGTCCTTGAAGCCGACGGCCCACCCGCCCAGCCAGAACAGCAGGAACAATCCGCCAAAATAACGCGACGCGCTCGTCGTCGGCGGAATGACGATGGTTGGATCGATACCGTCAGATGCGATTGAAATGTTCGAGCCGGGCGGCGGATTCAGATCCATTGGGCTTCAATCCTCACATCGCCGGGCCGAAAAATTACTGCCCCTTCGGCCGCACGATCGCCCAGCCGACCCGCAACAGTGGTTGCCTGCCGTTGACGATCCATTCGAACGCGCGCGGCACTTCCGGCACCAGGCCGGGAAAGCGCTGCAAGAGTTCGGGCGGCGGCGCGCCAGAGGTGTCGGCCGCGCGCCAGACCACGACGCCGCCGGTCTCGTTGAATTTCGCAACCGACAGCCACGGCGTCCGCTCCGGCGTGGCATCGAGCAACAGATGCGGGCGGCCGGCATCCATGGTGATGAAGCTCGCCAGTTGCGGATCGCCGGCCACCGCGCGCAGCCGCTGGTTGGTCCGCCGCTCAAAGCTGTCGCCGAAGAAACGCGCGATCGCCTTTGCCGGCAGCGAGGTCGACACTTCGTTGGAGCCGGTCCAGGGCAGAAACAACGTGGCCCCGATCGCGACGAAAGCAGGTGCTGCAACCGCCGCCGCCCAGACCGAGCGCAACAGCCGCTGGCGCCTGAGATAGACGAGGTCGCCGGTCGCGACGATCGCGGCCAGACCGGACATCAGCAAGGCCACGCCGGCGCCGCCGGTAATGCGCTCGAGATTGAACACCCCCGCAACCACGCTGCCGAGCAGCGCCGGAGCGATCGCGAAGCAATAGACGAACTGGCGCGCCAGCGGATCGACCGGCGGCCGGTAGATGATCGGCGCCTCCTCGGCGTTGCGCGCGAACCAGCCGGAGTTGAGCACCACCAGCAGCACGACGCCCGACATCGCCAGCACCAGGCCGCCGAGCAGTGTGCCCCAATGCAGCGCGCGGGCCGAGAGATCATCGATCGCAGGCCAGGGCGGCATCGTCAGCACGTCGGCGCGGACGATCCAGATCAGCCAGGGCAGCGCCAGCACGACGATCACCAGCAGCGAATACAGCGGATCGAGCGACATCAGGGTGCGCCGCCCGCGCACGGTGGCGACCGCAAAGCCTGCGATCAGCAGCAACAGCCCGATCGCGGCCGAGGTCGTCAGCAGCAGCAGGCCGGCCTCGATCGACCAGGCGAACCAGGCGCTGCGCCGGTTCTGGCCGATGATCTGCCATGAATGCAGCAGCAACAGCGCCCATAGCGGCCGCGCCAGCACCAGCGGGCCGAATTCGACGCCGGGCGAGCTGAACGCCACCACCGTCATCGAGAGCAGCACCGCCAGCACCGCCTGCTGGCCGCCGACGATGGCGCGCGCGAGCTGATAGAAGGTCCAGAAGGTGGCGATCGCACAGAGCTGCGCCAGCAGATAGACGCCGAACATGTGATTGCCGACGGCGCGGAAGGCGATATCGGCGAGCCAGAACGCCAGCGGCGGACCGAACCAGGTTCCGACCTGGTACTCCCGGCCGAACGCCAGCACGGTCGCGAGTTCCCCGGGCGGGCTGCGATAGATCAGCACCGGCAGCATCAGCCAGAGGGCGGCCTGCAGCAGCACCACAAGCCAGACCACCAGCCGCGGCCGGGCGCGGATCAGTTCGACAACCAGGGAGGTGAAACGCATGAACCGTCCGAAATGCCCGGGCCGAGAAGCCCTGTCCGATGGCATTTGATAGAGCGCGGAGGCTGCGGAGGCAACCGTAGCGTTTTCAAGCGAAGTGGATCCGGTTCGCGTCAAGAAAACGCGTCAGAAAATAAAGTCCTAAACGGCTACCGGAAATTCGGTCACGATTTGGGTTTCGAGCGTAAATAGATCGCGCTCGACGACAACGTTCTCCGGATAGTGCTTCTCGCGCGCGGCGACGACAGGCGCAAAGAAGCGGCGGTGGTGCACGCTCGGACCCAGCCGGTCCAGCGCCTCGCGATGTTCCGGCACCGCGTAGCCCTTGTGGGTCTCAAAACCGTAGCCCGGGCAATCCAGCGCCAGCGCGCACATCAGCCGGTCGCGCGTCACCTTGGCGATGATCGAAGCGGCGGCGATCGACATCACGATGCCATCGCCGCCGATCACGGCGTCGCAATCGCAGGCGACGTCAAGCCGGTCGCGGCCGTCGACAAAAACGTGTCGTGGGTTTTCCGGCAGCGCCTGCACGGCGCGGGTCAGCGCCCACAGCGAGGCGCGCAGGATATTGTCGCGGTCGA
The DNA here is from genome assembly GCF_900103365.1 of Afipia sp. GAS231. Taxonomy (NCBI): domain Bacteria; kingdom Pseudomonadati; phylum Pseudomonadota; class Alphaproteobacteria; order Hyphomicrobiales; family Nitrobacteraceae; genus Afipia; species Afipia sp. GAS231. The sequence continues at coordinate 5,676,459 of NZ_LT629703.1, read as the reverse complement.
TCCGCGCCGGCGAGGCAAAGGCAACCGCAAACGACGCTGTCGCGCAGATCTCCTCGAACAATTCCTCACGGCGCTCGGCGGTGAGCCGCTTGGAATCGTCGATGCCTTTTGGAATTCGTTTCGGATCCAGCACGACGGCGGCCGCCACCACGGGGCCTGCCAGCGGCCCGCGTCCGGCCTCGTCGCAACCGGCCACCGGCCAGACGCCGCGCTTGATCAGCGCGCGCTCGCGGCGAAAGCTCGGCGGCGTCACCGCGATCGCACCCTTGGCTTTTGGCTTTGAAGACTTGTCCCGAATCATGCCGGGATGGTGCGAAAGTGGACACTGCGACGCAACCGGAAACCGCGTTCAATTCCCGCTATTCAATCCAACCTTTGCCAGCAAATACCGAAGCCTAGTCCGGCAGATGAACCCGCCGGTCATCGCCGACCTCGATGCCCGGCGCGACCACGACCTCCCAGGGATGGTTGTCGGGATCGCCGAAATAGCCGGAGTAGCCGCCATAGTCGGTCTGGTGCGCGGGCTTCAGCAGCGAGGCGCCCATCGAAATCGCGAAATCCAGCACCCGGTCGACTTCTTCAACCGAGCCGCAGTTCCAGGCCAGCGTCATGCCGCGAAAGGCTTTGGGCCGCGGCTGGTCCGGCAGCGTGACATCCGCCGCCAGTTGATCCCACGGGAACAGCCCGATCACCGTGCCGCCGGTATCGAAGAAAGCGACGGCCTCGCCGGTGGCGCGCATCTTTCGTTTAAATCCCAATGCTTCGTAGAAGGCGATGCTGGCGCGGATGTTGCTGACGCCGAGGGTGACGACGGTGAAGCGCGGGGTGGGTGGTTTGGTACTCATTACATCCTCCTGGTCATTGCGAGCGAAGCGAAGCAATCCAGCGCTTCGCGAGACAAAGAAAGTCTGGATTGCTTCGTCGCTTGCGCTCCTCGCAATGACGAGCTGCTAAAACAAACTCAACTGCTGCCCGTTTCGGTTCGGCTTGATGAAGTGATCCGTCGTCAACTTGGTGCGGCGCTTGTTGAGGCCGAGCTTCTCGCAGGCGACTTCGAAACGGCGCCCGATCATCCAGGCCATCGGGCCGGTGCCCTTCATCCGCATGCCCCACTTTGCGTCGTAGTCGCGGCCGCCGCGCATGTCGCGGATCAAAGTGAAGACGTGGCGATAGCGGTCGGGATAATTCGCCATCAGCCATTCGCGGAACAGATCGCGCACCTCCAGCGGCAGCCTCAGCAAGACGTAGCTGGCCTCCTTGGCGCCGGCATGGGCGGCGGCATCGAGAATGCGCTCGATCTCGGAATCGTTCAGCGCCGGGATCACGGGTGCTACCATGACGGTCGCCGGAATGCCGGCGTCCGTCAGTTTGCGGATCGCTTCCAGACGTTTTGGCGGCGTCGAGGCCCGCGGCTCCATGGTGCGTGCGAGCTTGGGGTCGAGCGTCGTCACCGAAAGCGCGACCTTGACCAGGTTGCGCTTCGCCATTCGCTGGAGAATATCGATGTCGCGCACGACCAGCGCCGATTTGGTAACGATGCCGACGGGATGGCCGACGCGCTCCAGCACTTCGAGAATGCCGCGCATGATTTTGTGCTCGCACTCGATCGGCTGATAGGGATCGGTGTTGGTGCCGATCGCGATCATGCGCGGTTCGTAACCGGGCGCCGCCAGTTCCTTCTCGAGCAGTTCGGGCGCGTCCGGTTTGACGAGCAGTTTGGATTCGAAGTCGAGCCCGGGCGACAGGCCGAGATAGGCGTGGGTCGGCCGTGCGAAGCAGTAGACGCAGCCGTGCTCGCAGCCGCGATACGGGTTGATCGAGCGGTCGAAGCCGATATCGGGCGAGTCGTTGCGGGCGATGACCTTGCGCGAGGTGTCGATCGAGACCGTGGTCTTGAACGGCGGCAGGTCGTCGAGGCTCTGCCAGCCGTCGTCGAAGGCGACCCGCGCCTCGGCTTCGAACCGGCCGCTGTCATTGGACTGGGCGCCGCGGCCGCGCCGCCGTTCGCGCTCGATGGCAACAGCGAGTTCGGGAAAAGGAGTCGCACCCGCCGGAGCGGAGGGCGCCGTGACCGGCGGGTGCTTGAGGGCATGAGAGGATGCTCGGCTCATGCGTCAGTACATAGCACGCCTTGAGAACAAATCAAGAACATGAATCGCAACGATCCACAGCGCGCGCGAAAAAATGCTGCTTGACCCACCCTTAGCGGCTGCCGCAAAAAACTGCACAACAGTGGCTGTTTTGAATGTGACAAGGTGATAACAGTGCAGCGTTTTTCACAGATTGAGCCACCGAAGCCTCATTCATGCTGAGCGTCATCATTCCGACCGAAGGGGTCGAACAGCCGGCCGTCGCCACCCTTGCGGCGCTGGTGCCGGGCGCCGCTGCCGGCATCATCCGCGAGGTGCTGCTGGTCGATCGGGCCGGCACCGGTGTGATCGAACGGGTCGCCGACGTCGCCGGCTGCGGCTTTCTGGCGTTCGAGGGCACCCGCGCCGCAGCAATGGCGGCGGGTGCGCGAACCGCACGCTCGCCGTGGCTGATGTTCCTGCATGCCGGCGCCGTGCTCGATTCAGGTTGGATCGAAGAGACCACGCAATTCATCCAGGGCGTTGCCAACAGCGGCCGGCCCCGCGCCGGCGTGTTCCGCTACGCCCGCTCGCCCTATGCCGACATTGGTTTCCGCGACGGCCTCAAGTTCCTCGCCCGCATGGTCGCGGGGCCATCGGCCGAACAGGGGCTCTTGATCGCCCGCGACCACTACGACCGGCTCGGCGGCTACCGGCCGGACTCGCGCCGTTCCGAGGCGCGGCTGCTGCGCCAGCTCGGCCGCTCCGCGCGCACGACCCTGCGCAGCCGGATCATGGTGGTGGCCTGAACCTAACTCGCCTCTCCCGCTTGCGGGGGCGAGACGAGCGAAGCTCGCTCTTAGGCCGACGCGCTCGAAGAGCGCGGCGGGTGGGGCTCTCTCCTCGCAGGCAGTGTCGACGTTGAAGCACCCCCGCCCCAGCCCTCCCCCGCAAGCGGGAGAGGGAGCGGGCGGTGCCGATGCTGCCGGACCCAAAATATCGAAAACAACCCCATACACAGTAGAACTGGAACCGGTGCGCCACGGAAATATACTTGCCAAAGTCAAATAATTAATTGACAATGGCAAGTATCGAGGTTTGCCATGACTTCCAGAAATTCGGCCCAGACGGATTCCGACCACGAGGTCGAGGCAGTTCGCGCCTTCAACCGCTTCTACACCCGCAAGCTCGGCGTGCTCGACCAGCAGCTGCTGAAAAGCCCGTATTCGCTGAGCGAGGCGCGGGTGCTGTACGAGCTCGCCCACCGCGAGGACCTGTCCGCCAAGGAGATCGGCAGCGAGCTGGGCCTCGATGCCGGATACCTCAGCCGGATCGTCCAGAATTTCGACGAGAACGGCCTGATCACGCGCAAGCCGCTGCCGACGGACCGTCGGCAGTACCGGCTCAGCCTGACCGCCAAGGGCCGGCAGGCCTTTGCCAAACTCGAGCGCAGTTCCCAGGACGACGTCGGCGCGATGCTGGCGGGCCTACCGGCAGGCGGCAGTGAAAGGCTGATCGGCGCCATGGCCCTGATCGAACGGCTGCTCGGCGCGCCGGATACCCCGCCACCGCCAGCCATCCTGCGCGGCCCCCGCCCCGGCGACATGGGATGGGTGGTGCAGAGCCACGGCGCGCTCTACGCCAGCGAATACGGCTTCGATTCCTCGTTCGAGGGCCTGGTCGCGGAGATCACGGCAAAGTTCCTCGCCTCGTTCGACGCTTCACGGGAACGCTGCTGGATCGCCGATATCGACGGCGCACAGGTCGGCTCGGTGTTTCTGGTGCGACACACCGACGATGTCGCGAAAATCCGCCTGTTGCTGGTCGATCCCGCCGGGCGCGGACAGCGCCTGGGCCAGCGGCTGGTCGCCGAATGCATCGCCTTCACAAAGGCCTGCGGCTACCGCAAGATCACGCTGTGGACCCAGAGCATCCTGCTGGCCGCCCGCAAGATCTATCAGGATGCCGGCTTCGTGCTGGTGGCTGATGAGGCGAACCGCAGTTTCGGGCAAGACCTGATCAGCGAGACCTGGGAACTGGAGCTATGAAGCCCGGCCGTCGCGACCCGCCCCCGCGACGCGTCACGCCGGATCTGATCGCGTTTTACATCAAGCGCGCGCATCAACTGCGCGCGGAATATTATCGCAATATGTGGCGCGCGGTATGGTCGTGGTTGATCGGGATCGGGCGGCGCCAATTGTAGCCACCGTCATTGCGAGCGAAGCGAAGCAATCCATCTTGCTGCGCAAAAGAAAGAATGGATTGCTTCGTCGCTTTGCTCCCTTGCACAAACGCTTCGCGTTTGTTGCAGGCAATGACGGAGAGTGCAGCGCGTAGCAACCATTAAAGCTAAGCATCTTTTTCGATCCACGGGGTACCGCGTTGAACGACGGTGTTGGCGTAGATCAGGAGCTTGCGGGCGCAGGCGATGAGTGCGGCGTTATGATGCTTTCCGGATGCTATTAGGCGTGCGTAGAGCATGGTGAGGGCCTTGTTCCACCGGAACACTGCTGGGAGGGCTGCCGCGAACAGGGAGCGCCGCAAGCGAGCTCGGCCGCCGGCGATGTGGCGTTGCCCTTTTTGCTGCCCGCTGTCGTTGTCGAAGGGAGCAAGTCCGGCGAGGGCTGCGGCTTCCTCCCGGCTCACGCGACCAAGCTCGGGCATACGGATAATGATTGCCAGTGCAGTCCGCTCACCGATTCCAGGAATACTGAGCACCAGATCAAAGCGAGCGGCGAGATCGGGGTGAGAGCGTAATTGCTTGGCAATGTAACGAACCTGGGCGAGCCGTCGCGCGTTCCATCGAGCAATTTCGCCAAGAACCATTCGCCGCAACCGAGGCTCGTGGATATGTTCCAGCCGGGTCTTGAAGCGCCTGAGATCCTCATCGATTTGATCGAGGAAAGTCAGATTTTCAGCCAATTCAGCCAGACGTGAATCTGGCGTAGTCTTCGGCGGATCGAGCGTTGCTGTGCAAGCCGCGATCAAGACCGCGTCGAGCGCATCGTTCTTGGCGCGGCACAGATGCACCCGGCCAAACGCCTTGACCTGGATCGGCTGCAGCACCAGCACGGTAAAGCCTGCCTCGCGTAAATGCTCCACCACACCACGTTCATACCCGCCGGTCGCCTCGATGCCGACGCGCGTCACGCCGGCCTTGGCTAGGTAACCGGCAAGGGCTCGCCAGCCAGGCAAGACGTTTGCGACCTGCCAACGCTCGGCACGATCGTGAACTGCGATGTCCAGTTTGGACTTGGACGTATCGATTCCAGCCGTCGTTATGATAATCTGTGTCATCTTCGTCGACCCTGCCTTGTGAAGCGAACCAAGTTGTTCCGGCAACCATCCGGGTCCGATGAAGGTGCTGACGACGATCTCGCTACGGAGCAGCCAAAAGTGGCTCTGGATGGGTACGATCCGATCGCCAGCGGCCTGCCGCGGATTGCCGTCCGTGGCAGGCCATTCCTTTCGGAACACACCGACAATAATCGATTTTGCTATTACAAGGATGGGTTGCAAGATCCCCACGTGAAAGCGCCGCCGTCCTTGCGGACAGCGGCGCTAGCAGAAGGCCGAAGCCAGAGATCGGCGATGTCGTGTAATTACTTCACGCCGGAGTCGTGCTTGTTCTTCGCGTAGAGCGCCTTGTCGGCGGCACTCACATTGCTCAAGAGCGGGTTGGTCGGGGTCGCGGCAGCGGCGACCTCTTTCGGCTTCGCCTTGCCTTTGGCCAAAGCACCTGAAGTGGAGACGGCGAGGATAGCAAAGCCAACAACGATAATTTTCTTCATGTTTCAGCTCCCTAAAAAAGACGCACGACAGTCCAACACAGAGGCTGAACCGAGGTCAAGTATCGAGAGTAGGATGGGTGGAGCGAAGCGATACTTGTGGCTGTCGTCATTGCGAGCGAAGCGAAGCAATCCAGAATCTGTCCACGGGGAAAGTCTGGATTGCTTCGTCGCTTCCGCTCCTCGCAATGACGGGGGGAATATCGTGGTTCCCGTCTTCGACACCGGGAACGACAGCAACCCTACGCCGATGCGCCCTTGGCCTTGGGCCGGCGCAGGTGCTCATCCAGCCGCGGCATAATCTCGACGAAATTGCAGGGCCGCGTGCGGTAATCGAGCTGGGGGCCAAGGATGCCGTCCCAGCCGTCGCGGCAGGCGCCCGGCGATCCCGGCAAACAGAAGATGAAGGTCGCCCCGGCAACCCCGGCGGTGGCGCGGCTCTGGATCGTCGAGGCGCCGATCTTGGCGTGGCTGAGCATGTGAAAGGCGATGGAAAAACCATCCATCCGCTTTTCGAACAAGGGCTCGACCGCCTCGGGCGTGACATCGCGGCCGGTAAAGCCGGTGCCACCTGTGGTGATGATGACGTCGACGCCAGCGTCGGCGATCCATCGCCTGATGACGACGCGGATCGCATCGACATCGTCGACGATGATCTCGCGCGCGGCGAGATGATGGCCGGCCGCCGTGAGGCGATCCGCCAGCGTACTGCCGGATTTGTCATCGGCCAGCGACCGCGTGTCTGAAATCGTCAGCACCGCGATGTTGAGCGGGATGAAGGCTTTTGTTTCGTCGATGGAGGACATTCGCTCTTCCTCGTGTCCCGGACGCGGTGCAGCGCGAAGCGATGCGCCGCAGAGCCGGGACCTACTCTGTGGCTACATGGGCCCCGGAACAGCAGCGCACCGCTGACGCGCTGCGCAGCATCCGGGGCACGCGAGCGCAACTACCCGCCCGCACCGAACGTGTTGCAGGCCTGCACCGTGCCCTGCTGATAGCCGGTCATGAACCATTGCTTGCGCTGTGCGGCGGAGCCATGGGTGAAGGAATCAGGCACCACCCTCCCCGTCGCCTGCCGCTGCAGCGTGTCGTCGCCGATCGCGCTCGCCGTGGTCAGCGCCGCGTCGATATCGCCGGCTTCGAGGAAACCCGGACGTTTCTTCTCTTCGCGATTGACCCAGACGCCGGACAGGCAATCGGCCTGCAGCTCGACCTTGACCTGCAGCGCATTGGCTTCCGCCTTGCTGCCGGCCTGCTGCTGCAACCGCGTGACGCGCGGCAGGATGCCGAGCAGGTTCTGGATGTGATGCCCCGCTTCATGCGCGATGATATAGGCGGCGGTGAACTTGCAGGCATTGCCCGAGCAGCCGCGGAAGCGGGTCTCGACCTCGCGGAAGAAATTGGTGTCGAGGAAGATCTGCTTGTCCGGCGGGCAGTAGAACGGCCCCATCGCTGCCTGAGCCATGCCGCAGCGGCCGCCATTGGTGGCGTTGCGGAACAGCACGATGCGCGGTCCCGAATAGGTTTGCCCGCTGGCCTGGAAAATCTCGCTCCAGCGATCGTCGATTTCGCCGAGGACGCCGGAGATCATGCTGCCCATCTCGTCCTTTGGCGCGCCGGTCTTGGCCGGCCCCGAGCGACGATCGGTCTGGTAGGACGGCGCCTGGCTGCCGCCCCCGGTGAGGATTTCGGCGCCGCCGATCAGGATGCGCGGATCGATGCCGAAGGCATAGCCGACCAGGCCGAGCACGATGATGGTGCCGATGCCGAGCCCGCCGCCCCCCATCGGAAGACCGAAACCGCCGCCACCGCCACCCATTCCGCCGCCGCCGCTATCGTCACGACGGTCATCGATATCGTCGCTGCGGCGAAAATCATCGTAACGCATGGCGGTATTTCCTCATCCCGGCTGGTTGCAGGTACCCAACGCAGCAATCACGTAAAATTTCCATCCCGTTAATCAATAACCCGCCCGGCAAATTCTGCCTAGTGGACTTAACAGGCAATATCTCCTCGGCAAATCTCTCTCAGTACTTCGACGGTTAAGTCGATTTTTACTTTGCCCGGTCAATGTGTGGCCAGTCGGTTGTTTAGTCCCGCGTCGCCGACAGCGTCGCCTGAGTCAGAGTAGTTGAGTCATGGTTGTGTCGCGTCGCGGGGCGTCTGCAAGGGCGCCCCGCACTAAATTCGAGTCCGAATCCAGCGCTCGCATCGTCGTCGGCGATTGCGTCGCCGAGATGTCGAAGCTTCCGGCCGGTTCGGTCGATCTGGTGTTCGCAGATCCGCCGTACAACCTGCAGCTCAAGGGCGACCTGAAGCGCCCCGACGAATCCCATGTCGATGCCGTCAACAACGACTGGGACAAGTTCTCATCCTTTGCCGCCTATGACGATTTCACCCGCGCCTGGCTCCTGGCCTGCCGCCGGATCATGAAACCGTCGGCCACCCTGTGGGTGATCGGCTCCTATCACAATATTTTCCGCGTCGGCTCGATCATGCAGGACCTCGGCTTCTGGGTCCTCAATGACATCGTCTGGCGCAAGACCAATCCGATGCCGAATTTCCGCGGCCGCCGCTTCACCAATGCCCACGAAACCATGATCTGGGCGGCGCGCGACGAAAAGGCCAAGGGCTACACCTTCAACTACGAAGCGCTGAAGGCCGCCAACGAGGACGTGCAGGCGCGTTCCGACTGGCTGATTCCGTTGTGCACCGGCGAAGAGCGCCTCAAGGGCGCCGACGGCAAGAAGGTGCATCCGACCCAGAAGCCCGAGGGCCTTTTGGCCCGCGTGCTGCTGTCGTCGTCGAAGCCCGGCGATCTCGTGATCGATCCCTTCAACGGCACCGGCACGACAGGCGCTGTGGCAAAACGCCTCGGCCGCCGCTACATCGGCTTCGAGCGCGACCAGACCTATGCGACCGCGGCGGAAGAGCGCATCGCCGCGATCGAACCGCTGCCTGAGGCCACTTTGGCGCCGTTCATGACCGCGCGCGATGCCCCGCGCGTGGCGTTTTCCGAACTGATCGAGCGCGGCATGATTTCGCCCGGCACCAAACTGGTCGATTCCAAGAAACGTCATGGCGCTTTGGTCCGCGCCGACGGCGCCATCATGCTCGGCGACAAGGTCGGCTCGATCCATCGCATGGGTGCGGTGGCGCAAGGTTCCGGCGCCTGCAACGGCTGGACCTTCTGGCACATCGAGACCAAGAAGGGCCTGCGCCTGATCGACGAGCTGCGCGCCGAAATCCGCTCCGGGATGGCGGTGGGCTGACACCGCGCCGCGTTCACGCCCTTTCGACTTGATTGGTCGCGAAAGCCGGGCCTAGAATTGGCAATATCAGTTGCTGTTTCGATTGGTCCGCCGATGCGCAGTCGATCCGAGACATTGCTGCTCCTGCCGCTGCTGCCGATATTCCTCGTCAGCATGTTCCCGATGCTGCTGATCGGCATGCTGGGATCCGCCGGCCTTGTCATCTTCGGCATCCTCCTGATCCGCGTTGGCATTGCCTGCACCATGGACGCCCATGGCGATTTCGATCGGGAAGTCATCGTCCACGGCTATGCGCGGGGACCGGACCGCGCCGCCCAGGTCTCCGACCTGAAGTCGGCAACCCGCATGGCTGTGCCGCTGCACCTGTCAGGCGCAGCAATGATTGTCGCAGGCCTCTTCCTGGTCGGCTGATCGACGAGCCGCGCGCCGAAATCCGCTCCGGGATGGCGGCGGGCTGAGGTTTTTTCCGCGCTACAGTTGTCATCCCCCGCGAAGGCGGGGATCCAGTACGCCGCGGCTTCTCGGTTCAATCACTGCTGCCTCTGGAATACTGGGTCGCCCGGTCCCGGCTACGCCAAGGCTTCGCCGAGGCGCGGCAAGCCGGGCGATGACAGTTGAGTGCGAGGCCGCCCTCACGAACTCGTCGCTTGCTTCCCCCTCAAAAATTTGCGCATGGACAGACCGCCGCGCGGTTACCGTCGCCGCGGCCGGATTTTTGACGACAACAACAGAGGCAGGGAGAATTTCCAAATGCTCAAATTCTACTTCAACGGATCGCCCAACCCGACCAAGGTCGCGCTTTTCCTCGAAGAAGCCGGCCTCGCCTATGAGCCGGTGGCGGTCGACACCCGCAAGGGCGACCAGTTCACGGCGGACTATCTCGCCATCAACCCGAACGCCAAGGTGCCGGCGATCGACGACGGCGGCGTCAAGGTGTTCGACAGCAACGCCATCCTGCTCTACCTCGCCGAAAAGACCGGCAAGTTCCTGCCCGCGAATACCCCGGCCAACCGCGGCGAGCTGCTGTCCTGGCTGATGTTCGTCGCCACCGGCGTCGGCCCGTTCTCGGGTCAGGCCGTCCACTTCAAGCATTTTGCGCCGGAAAAGGTCGACTACGCCCATAACCGCTACCAGTTCGAGGCACAGCGGCATTTCGGCATTCTCAACGACCACCTCGCCGGCAAGCGCTACATGGTCGGTGACACCTACACCATCGTCGACATGGACGTGTGGGGCTGGGCCCGCATGATCCCGTACGTGATGGGCGAGGACGCGTTTGCGAAATATCCCAACGTCAAGAAGCTGGTCGACGAAATCTCGGCGCGGCCCGCGGCCGCCAAGGCGATCGCGCTGAAGGATAACTTCAAGTTCAAGGCCGAGATGGACGACGAAGCCCGCGGCAACATGTTCAAGCATCTCAAGATCAAGGCGGCCTGATCGTTTCGGCCCAGACCTAACGGCAGAACGGCGCCCTCGCGGGCGCCGTTTTCGTTTGATCCTGCCAACTGTCACTTCCGTCATTGCGAGGAGCGTAGCGACGAAGCAATCCAGTCTTTCTTCGCGTGGAGAGATGGATTGCTTCGCTGCGCTCGCAATGACGGGATTGGGAGCGGTGGGTTGAAACTGGACGCGTCAATCGATCGCGGCCACCGCTTCGATCTCAAGCAGCCAGCCGGGCCGGGCGAGACGCGTGACGAACAACAGCGTGCTCGCCGGCGGCTTTGCGGTATTGACGTGGCGGTCGCGGACCGCGCGCAGCTTCGGCACCTCGGCCTGATCGACCTCGGCCACGATGTAGACGTTCATTTTCACGATATCCGCCATCGTGGCGCCGGCTGCTTCCAACCCGAGCTTGAGATTGCGAAACACCTGCTCGGCCTGGGCCTCGAAGTTGCCCTCGCCGACCAGCTTGCCGGACGCATCGCTCGACACCTGCCCCGCCAGATAGATCAACGTGCCCTGATTGACCTTGGCGACGTGCGAATAACCAACCGGCGGCGGCAACGTCGCCGGGCTGAAAATCTCCTTGCTCATCGTGATCTCCCTTTATTATTTCCGCCAGAACGGCTTGGCGATTTCATCCGCTATGTCGGACCAGCAGGTTCCGATATCCTGCAATTCGCGCGCATCCATGACAGCGAGTCGACGCCGCGTCCGGCTGCGGGTTCGCCACAGCCGGACGCAGGCGATGATAGCTTCGATGACGGCAGGCGTCGATTTCTCACTCTGCAGCGGCAAGCTTCCGCTCTTCCGGAAACGGCCCGAGCACGCGTTCGACCAGCGCGGAGTCGCAATATTCCTTGATCTCTTTGATCCTGCCGTCCTCGATGCGCCAGACGATGCAATATTGATTGTCGTAGCGAACGCCCGTTTTGGTGACGTTGTCGCCGCGCGCCTCGACCACGACGTAGTCGCCTTCGGCGATGAAATTGAACGCCATGGTGCGCGGCCGCGCCCCAAGCAACGAACGAAGATGGCCCATCAGGCCGTTCTGAATCTCCTCACGTCCCCTGAATTCATGCGACCAGGAATATTGCCCGGTCACGACCCAGACCGCGTCCTCGGCGAGATGGTCGACGAAGGTGGTGCCGCTGCGGTTGGCGGAATCGGCATAGACCTGCTGTACCAGTTTCTTGTTCGCTGCTGCGCTCATGGCGGCTTCTCCGTTTTGATCCGATGCTTCGGATCATCACTCGCCGAGCGGCATTCTTCCAATCGATAGTGAATATGATATATATTCACCGCATGAATTTGAATTCGCTTGACCTCAATCTGCTGGTCGCGCTCGACGCGCTGCTCCGGGAAGCCAATGTCAGCCGCGCCGCGATGCGGATCGGGCTGTCGCAGCCGGCCGCGAGCCATGCGCTGCAACGGCTGCGCGACCTGATCGGCGACCCGCTGCTGGTGCGCGCCGGCGCCCGCATGGAGCTGACGCCACGGGCTCAGGCGCTGCGCGGACCGCTGGCGCAGGCGCTCGACCAGGTACGCGCGTTGTTCGTTCCCGACGGTTTCGACGCTTCGACCAGCGAGCGCCAATTTCGCCTGATGATGCCTGATCTCGCGGTCGAATTACTGATGCCGCCGCTGATGGCGAAGATCACGAAGATCGCGCCGAACGTCCGGATCGACGTGGTGCCGTGGCGGGGGCCTGCGATCTTCACCGCAGAGTTCGCCCGCACCATCGATATCGTGATCAGCATCGGCAACGCCTTCAGCGGCTTTCACCGCCAGCTTCTCTACACCGACAGCGACGCACTTGCCGTGCGGCGGGGCCATCCCGTCGGCGCGAAGCTGAGGCGGCGCGAGATTTTTCTCGACGCGCGGCATGTCGCGGTGGTGATCCGCGGCCAGAGCGAGGATCTGATCGACAGCTGGCTGCGCACCAAAGGCATCGAGCGGCGGATCGCACTGGTGGTGTCCGGCTATCTCGAAGCGCTGCATGTGGCCGCGCGCACCGATCTGGTCGCTTTCGTGCCGCGGCGGCTGATATCAGCGCTGTCGAAGCAATTGTCGCTGGCGGCGATCACGCCGCCGCTCGATCCCGGGATCGACGAGCAGTTCATGTTCTACCCGACCCGCGCCCAGATGGACCCCGGCTCGGTCTGGCTGCGCAACATCCTGCTCGGCATCGGGAGGGAGATGGAAGGAAAGAAGGCGGGCTGACCGTCGTCCCTGCGAACGCAGGGACCCATACCGCGTGATCTATCGATAATGTCCAATGGCTGAGATCATTCGCACAACAACTGCCGCGGCGTATGGGTCCCTGCGTTCGCAGGGACGACGCGGGGTTTTCTAACCCTTCTCCACCGCCAGCACCTGCTGCACGGCCGGACGCTCCGACATCCGCTGGCGGTGGGCGGTGACTTTTGGCAGCTTCGCCAGATCGACGCCGTCGGCCTCGGCCCAGCCGGTGAGCGTGAACAGGTAGGCGTCGCAAGCGGTGTATTGCTCGCCCATCACCCACGGGCCCTTCACCATGTCGCGCTCGATCAGCGCGAAGGCGGCGCTCATGCTGTCGGGCACCTTGCGCTTCATGTCGTCGAATGAGCTCTGTTCTGTTGCCCAGCGGGCGCCGCGGCCCTTGTGGGCATGGTTCACATGCACCGTCGAGCAGAGATAGCTGTTGAACGACTGCGCCTGCGCAAATGCAAAAGGATCTTCCGGCATCAGTTTCTTCCCGGGCGCGCTTTGCGCGACGAAAGCCAGGATCGCCGGCGTTTCGGTCAGGACACCATGGTCGGTCACCAACGCCGGCACGCGCCCTTTCGGATTGATCGCGAGATAGGCGGGCGTGGTCTGCTGGCTGTTCTTGGTGTCGATCCGTTCGACCGTATAGTCGACGCCGGCCTCTTTCAGGGTGATGTGCGACGCGAGCGCGCAGGTGCCGGGGGCGTAATAGAGCTTGAGCATTTTTCATCCTCTTTGCGGGAACCGCTACGTTAGCGGGGCGGTCCGGCGCCGTCCATCCCACGGCCGGCCAGCATCGGGGGCCGGGTTTTCGCGGTTGCCCCGAGCGGCGCTCCCATGTCATGACCTTGTCAAATACGGCAAGAAATCTGGGACCAAGGGCGGATCATGACGGTTCTTATCGCGGGCGGCGGCATCGGCGGGCTGACACTGGCGCTCAGCCTGCACCAGATCGGCGTGCCGGCCAAAGTGTTCGAAAGCGTGCCGGAACTGCGGCCGCTCGGCGTCGGCATCAACGTGCTGCCGCATGCGGTGCGCGAGCTGATCGAGCTTGGCCTGCACGACGCGCTCGACGCGTCAGGCGTGCGCACCAAGGAGCTCGCCTATTTCTCCAAGCACGGCAAGCCGATCTGGAGTGAGCCGCGCGGCATCGAGGCCGGCTACAAGTGGCCGCAGTTCTCGATCCATCGCGGCACGCTGCAGCAGATCCTGCTCGACGCCGCCACCGAACGGCTGGGCAAGGAGAATATTCTCACCAGCCATCATCTTTCCGGCTGGACCGAGACGGCCAACGGCGTCCGCGCCGAGTTCATCGACAGAGCGACCGGCAAAACGGCCGGCCATCATGAAGGCGCGCTGCTGATTGCCGCCGACGGCATCCATTCGGCGGTGCGCGAAAAGCTCTATCCGAACGAAGGCCCGCCGATCTGGAACGGGCGCATCCTGTGGCGCGGCATCACCAAGGGTGACGCTTTCCTGTCGGGCCGCACCATGATCATGGCCGGCCACGAGATCCTGAAATTCGTCTGCTATTCGATTTCGAAAGTGCCGGATGCCGACGGCAAATTCTCGATCAACTGGGTCGCCGAGCGGCACATGCCGCCGACCTATCAGTGGCGGCGCGAGGACTATAACCGGACTGCCAACCTCGACGAGTTTCTGCCCTGGTTCAGGGACTGGACATTCGACTGGCTCGACGTCCCCGGCCTGATCCGCAACTGCCCGCATGCCTATGAATATCCGCTGGTCGATCGCGACCCGATCCCGCAATGGACCTTCGGCAAAGTCACGCTGATGGGCGATGCCGCGCACCCGATGTACCCGATCGGCTCCAACGGCGCGTCGCAGGCCATCCTGGATGCCCGCGTGCTGACCCGCGAAATCCTCGCGCAGGGTCCAACCAACGCCGCGCTTGTCGCCTATGAAGCAGAACGCCGGCCCGCGACCACCGACCTCGTGATGCTGAACCGCCGCAACGGGCCGGAGCAGGTGATGCAGATGGTCGAGGAACGCGCGCCCAACGGCTACGACGTCGTCACCGACGTGCTGTCGCTGAAGGAGCTGGAAGACATCGCCGCCAACTACAAGCGCGTCGCCGGTTTCCAGGTCGAAGGCCTCAACGCCAAGCCGCCGATCGTGCAGCGCAAGGCGGGGTGAGGCCGTGTTTTCTTACCTCGCCCCGCTTGCGGGGAGAGGTCGAAATTCGCGGTAGCGAATTTCGGGTGAGGGGGTACAGGTCTCACCTCACCTACCGAGTTCGCGGATAGAAGCCCCTCATCCCGACCTTCTCCCCGCAAGCGGGGAGAAGGAGAAGTACTACCGTATCGCCTTCGCGGTCTCGACCAGCCGCGCGCTGGTCGAGGCTGTCGCAAGCAAGGTGCCATCCTTGTCCGTCAGCCGTCCCTCGACGAAGGCGATGGTCTTGCCGAGCTGGGTGACGGTCGCCTCACCCGTGATCGGCCCTGGTCTCGCCGGCGCCAGAAAATTCACCGTCATGGTCACGGTCGCGGTGTAGAGCCGGCCCTCGGTCATGACGAACACCGCCGGCCCCATGGTGTCGTCGAGCATCGCCGAAAGGATGCCGCCCTGGACGAAGCCGGCCGGGTTGCAGAAGTCTTGTCTGCCGTCGAAGCCGATCCGGACCCAGCCGTCGCCAGGGCGGGCATCGATCAGATGCCAGCCGAGCAGTTTTGAAGACGGCGGCGCGGTGAAATTGTCGAGGGCAGTGGCGATCATGGGAACCTCCGTGAGGTTCCTTCCTAGGCCAGCCCTGTTGCCAGGGTGCTGTCAGCAGCTTGCAGCCTCAGAGACCAAGCCCGTGCGCGATCGCCTTGCGCATCACGTTGGGCAGCGCTTCATCGGCCAGCGTCGCGATCGGCACAAAACGCATGCCCCCGGGCGGGCGCGTGCGCGCGGCAACATCAGTGGTGTAGATGACAAGTTCGAGCGGAAAATGCGTAAACACGTGGGTGACGACACCCGTTTTCCGATGCCAGCGAGTCTCACCCTTGAGCGTGGGCGCCTGCTTCAACGCAGCTTTGTCGTCCTGCCCCGCCAGCCATTCCGAGCCCGGCACTTCGGTCATGCCGCCGAGCAGGCCTTTCTCCGCCCGCGTGCGTACCAACAGTTCCTCGCCACGCGTGACGATGAAGGCCGCGCCGCGGCGCAGCGTTCCCGTCCTCTTCGGCGCCTTGCGCGGAAACGCTTCCTGATCACCGCGCGCGCGGGCCACGCAATCTTCGCTGAGCGGACACAGCGCGCAGGCCGGCTTCTTCGGCGTGCAGATCGAGGAGCCGAGATCCATCAGCGCCTGCGCGCTGTCGCCGGCACGGGATGGGCCGAGCAACGTCGCCGCCAATTCGCCGATCAATGGCTTGGCCTGCGGCAAAGGCTCTTCCACCGCGTAGAGTCGCGACACCACGCGTTCGATATTGCCGTCAACCGGCATGGTCCTGACATCGAAGGCGATCGCCGATATCGCCGCCGCGGTGTAGGGCCCGATCCCCGGCAGCGCGCGCAGGCCCTGCTCGGTATCGGGAAACACCCCGCCGTGATCGCGCAGCACCGCGACCGCGCAGGCGTGCAGGTTGCGCGCCCGCGAATAGTAGCCGAGCCCGGCCCACATCCGCAGCACGTCGTCCTGCGACGCGCTGCCGAGCGCTGCGACATCCGGCCAGCGCGCGACGAACTTCTCGAAGTAGGGTCCGACCGTCTTGACGCCGGTCTGCTGCAGCATGATTTCCGACAGCCAGACCCGGTACGGATCCGCCCGCTCCCCCGCCGGCGGCCGCCACGGCAACCGCCGGCGATGACGGTCGTACCAGTCGAGCAGCAGCGCGGGACGGTTCCTCGCAGCAGATGCTTGTGGCTTTGCTTTCACGATCGCGGGGGATCTCATGGGACTGTTCTAGTACGGAGGCAGTTGTCCCTCCACGTCATGCCCGCGCTTGTCGCGGGCATCCACGTCTTTCTTTGTCCGTTGATCCGAGACGTGGATGGCCGGGTCAAGCCCGGCCATGACACCTGAGTGGTTCCGTTCGCACCAAACCGGGTGATATAAGTCCCCATGGCAAAACCAGGCTTCATCAGCGCCAAACCGCTTTCCGTCCTGCTCAGCGACGTGTTTTCCGACGCCTATGCCAAGCAGGGATTTGCCGCCCGCGAACTGGTGACGCGCTGGGCCGAAATCGCTGGACCGGAAATCGCCGTTCACTCGCAGCCCCTGAAGATGCAATGGCCGCGGCCTGTGGAAGGGCAGCCGCAGGAGCCGGCCACGCTGGTGCTGCGGGTCGAGGGGCCAATGGCGCTGGAGATCCAGCATTCCTCCGACGTCATCCTGGCACGGGTCAACCGCTTCTTCGGCTGGAGCGCGGTCGGCCGGCTGGCGCTGCGGCAGGCGCCACTGTCGCGCCGGAAACTTGCGGCCGTCCCCCGCCCGCCGGACCCAAAAGCCGTGGCAAAAGTCGCCGAAACACTGTCGGCGGTGGAAGATGAAGCGTTGCGCGCCGCACTGGCGCGGCTGGGCGCCTCGATCAAGCGAAATTGAGCCTGCGGCCTGCTCCGGCGGCCGCAACCCGCCATTGCCACAATTATCGTTTCAAGCTAGCCAAGGCCTTACTAGACAAGGCTTCTTTTCGCAAACGTTGGGCGTCAACGCGCCATTCCGGGGATTTTTCATGATCACGCGCCGCGCCTTCAATGCCGCCTTGTCGCTGACCGGCCTTGGCCTGTTTGCAGGATCCTTGGGCCTCTCGCCGCTGCGCCTGATATCGGATGCGATGGCGCAGGGTGCGACCGACGTCGCCAAGCCGCAGTCGCTGCCCGACATGGGGCTTGGCCCGGCCAACGCTTCGGTGACCATCACCGAATACGCCTCGATGACCTGCCCGCACTGCGCGGCGTTCACCGAAAACGTGTTTCCGAAGATCAAGTCGGAATTCATCGACTCCGGCAAAATCCGGTTCGTGTTCCGCGAATTCCCGCTCGACATCAAGGCTGCCGCGGGCTCGATGCTGGCGCGCTGCATCGCCAAGGACGACGCGCCGAAATATTTCGCCGTCGTCGACCTCTTGTTCAAGCAGCAGAACGAATGGGTGGTGAAGAACACCACGGAGACGCTGGCCCGGATCGGCAAGCAGGCCGGCCTCACCCAGCAGGCGGTGGAAGATTGCCTGAAGGACCAGGCGCTGCTCGACAAGATCGCCGCCGACCAGAAATTCGCCGCCGAAGTGCTGAAGGTCAATTCGACGCCGACCTTCTTCATCAACGGCGAGATGCTCAAGGGCGAACAGACGTTTGAAGAGTTCAGCAAGCGCATCAATTCGCTGCTGAAGAGCTGATCGGTTTACGTACGGGAGCACGCCTTGCTCATCACCCGCCGCGCTTTCGCTGCCACCGCCTTGTCGCTAACCGCGCTGGTTACGAAAGCGATGGCGGTGCCTGCCGCCGTGGTGACCAAGCCGCAGGCGCTGGCCGACATGGCGCTTGGGCCTGCGGACGCCAAGGTAACGATCGTCGAATACGCGGCGTCGACCTGCCCGCATTGCGCCGCGTTCAACAGGGACGTATTTCCGAAGATCAAGTCGGAGTTCATCGACACCGGCAAGATCCGTTACGTGTTCCGCGAGTTCCCGCTCAACATCAAGGATCTCGCCTGCGCGATGTTGACGCGCCGCATCGCCGGCGAGGACGCGGCCAAGTATTTCGCCGTGGTCGACATCATGTTCCGCCAGCAGGACCAATTGGTGAAGCAGACCTCCGATACGCTGCGGCTGATCGGGCGGCAGGCGGGTCTCAGCACCCAGGCCGTCGAAGACTGCCTGAAGGACCAGGCGATGCAGGACAAGATCAGTTCCGGCCAGAAATATGCCGAGGACGTCCTGAAGGTCGAGGGCACGCCGACCTTCTTCATCAACGGCGACGAGATCGTCGGCGAAGCCGCCTTCGAGGAACTCGCCAGCCGCATCAATTCGCTGTTGAAAAGCTGATTCGCATCAGTTGATTCGCGCGTTCACATGAGCCTTGCAGCATAAGTCCAGCAAAAGACTGGACAAAACCCCTATAAATCCCTTGGGAAAAGCCGCCTCCAGGCGTTGCTCTCCGGCCCCGGCCTCGCCATTGTCCCCGGCCATAAGAGCCGCCAAAGCGGTTCGTCCACACACCGACATTGCCTTCTATGGTATTGTCACGGCAGGGAGATTCGCGCCCGGCCAAGCGAGATTTTTGTTCATGAAACTCACGCGCCTCCGCCTCCACGGTTTCAAGTCGTTCGTTGAACCCACCGACTTCATGATCGAACCCGGCCTCACCGGCGTGGTCGGACCGAACGGCTGCGGCAAATCCAATCTGGTCGAGGCGCTGCGCTGGGCGATGGGCGAGACCTCGCACAAATCGCTGCGCGCCGCCGACATGGATGCGGTGATCTTCGCCGGCTCCGGCAACCGTCCGGCGCGCAACCACGCCGAAGTCGTGATGTCGATCGACAACGCCGATCGCACGGCGCCCGCAGCGATGAACGACAGCCAGGTTCTGGAAATCTCGCGCCGCATCGAGCGCGAAGCAGGTTCCGTCTACCGCATCAACGGCCGCGATGTGCGCGCCCGCGACGTCCAAATTTTGTTCGCCGATGCCGCCACCGGCGCGCGTTCGCCGGCGCTGGTCCACCAGGGCAAGATCGGCGAGATCATTCAGGCCAAGCCGGAACAGCGCCGCCGCGTGCTGGAAGACGCCGCCGGCGTCGCCGGTTTGCATGCCCGCCGCCACGAAGCTGAATTGCGGCTGAAGGCCGCCGAAACCAACCTCACCCGCGTCGAGGACGTGATCGGCCAGCTCGCCGGCCAGGTCGACGGCCTGAAGAAGCAGGCGCGCCAGGCGATCCGGTTCCGCGAAGTCGCCGCCAAGGTGCGCAAGGCCGAGGCCACGCTGTTCCATCTGCGCTGGCTCGAAGCCCATGCCGACGTCGCCGAAGCCGCGCATACCCACGACCTCAACGTTCGCGAGATGGCCGAGCGGACCCGCGAGCAGGCCGAGGCCGCCCGTATCCAGGCGATCCGCGCCAGTGAACTTCCGGCATTGCGCGAGGGCGAAGCCCGCGCCGCCGCCGGACTGCAGCGGCTGACCAATGCCCGCGAGCTGCTCGACCGCGAGGAAGCGCGTGCCAAGGAGCGCGTCGCCGAACTCGATCGCCGGCTGACGCAATTCTCCGCCGACATCGCCCGCGAACAGCAGCAGACGTCGGATGCCGAGATCGCGCTGCAGCGGCTCGACACCGAAGATTCCGAGATCAAGGAAGAGATCAAGTCGCGCGTCGAGAAGCGCTCCGGCGTCGACGAACGGGTCTCGGAAGCGGAAGCGACGCTGGCCGCGGCCGAGCAGATGTTCGGCGAACTGACGACCGCACTGGCAGATCTTACCGCCAAGCGCACCCAGCTCGAAGCCGGCGTACGTACCCATCGCGACCGGCTGGCCAAGCTCGACCAGGACATCGCCAACGTCGCCAGCGAAGAGCAGAAGCTGGCGCAGGAAACCGGCAATCTTGGTGACATCGACGCGCTGGCCGCCACCATGGAGACCGCGCAGGAAAGCCTCGCGGCATCGGAAGCCGCAGCGCAGGCCTCTGAGACCGGCCACGTCGCCGCGCGGCAGAAGCTGGAAGCCTCCCGCGCCCCGCTCACCGAAGCTGACAAGCGCGTACAGCGGCTCGAAACCGAAGCCCGCACGATTTCAAAACTCGTCAACGGCGAGACCAAGAACCTGTGGCCGCCGATCATCGACGGCGTCACGGTTGCAAAAGGCTATGAGAAGGCGCTCGGCGCCGTGCTCGGCGACGATCTCGACGCGCCGGTCGATCCCTCGGCGCCGATGCGCTGGACCAATGCCGGCGCCACCTTCGACGATCCGGCTTTGCCCGCCGGCGTCCAAGCGCTCGCCTCCCTGGTCGAGGCGCCCGCTGAACTGACACGACGTCTGGCGCAGATCGGCGTCGTGCCGAAGGAGCGCGGCGCGGAACTGGTGTCGCAACTGAAGACCGGCCAGCGGCTGGTGTCGCTGGAAGGCGACGTCTGGCGCTGGGACGGTTTTGTCGCGGCGGCGCATGCGCCGACCGGCGCAGCACGGCGTCTCGCCGAACGCGCGCGCCTCGTCGACATTGAGCTCGAACTGGAGCAGGCCCGCACCGACGCATCAGCCAAGCGGCAGGCGCTGGAAGACGCCGAGACCGAATTGAAAATGGCGTCGAGCGCCGAGACTGCCGCCCGCGAGGCCTGGCGTGCCGCGCAGCGCGAGGCCGATGCCGCGCGGGAACGCCATGCGGCGACCGAGCGCGAGATCAACCGCCACAGCGCGCGCAAATCGGCGCTGACCGAAGCGCATACGCGCCTCAATGCCGACCTCACCGAGGCCTATGGCGCGCACCAGACCGCGACCGCCGCCCTTGAAGAATTGCCGCCGACCCACGACACCGAGACAAGGCTTGCCGCCGTCCGCAGCGATATCGAAGGCCACCGCCGTTTCGCGGCGCAAGTGCGCGCCGAGGCCCAGGCGCTGGCGCGCGAGGCCGAGCTCGCCGACCGCCGCGTGCAGGCGATCCTCGCCGAGCGCACCGAATGGCAGAACCGCAAGCAGAGCGCGGCGTCGCAGGTCACGACGGTCGAGGCCCGCATCACCGAAGTCACCGCCGAGCGCGCCGAGCTTGAGAACGCGCCGGCCGTGTTCGCGGAAAAGCGCCGCGCCCTGATCAACGAAATCGAATCGGCCGAAAGCGCCCGCCGCGTTGCCGCGGATGCGCTGGCCGCCGCCGAGAGCGTGATGGCGGAAACCGACCGCGAGGCCAAGGCCTCGCTCGAAGCGCTCTCCTCAGCCCGCGAGGCTTGCGCCCGCGCCGAAGAGCGCATGGAGGGAACAAAACGCCGGCTGTCGGACATCGAGCGCGAAATTCACGACATGCTCGAAGTCGAACCGCACGCCGTGGCAGCGCTGGCAGAACTCGAGCCCGGCGCGGAACTGCCGCCACTCAACGAGATCGAGGAGAACCTCGAAAAGCTGCGTCGCGACCGCGAGCGGCTCGGCGCCGTCAACCTGCGCGCCGAGGAAGAGCTGCGCGAGGTCGAGGCCCAGCACACCGCGCTCACCACCGAGCGCGACGACCTTGTCGAAGCCATCAAGCGGCTGCGCCAGGGCATCCAGAGCCTCAACAAGGAAGCGCGCGAGCGTCTCTTGACCTCGTTCGAGACCGTCAACGAGCACTTCAAGCGGCTGTTCGTCGAGCTGTTCGGCGGCGGCGAAGCGGCGTTGCACCTGATCGAAAGCGACGACCCGCTGGAAGCCGGCCTCGAAATCATCGCCAAGCCGCCCGGCAAGAAGCCCCAGACGCTGTCGCTGCTGTCGGGCGGCGAGCAGGCGCTGACCGCGCTGGCGCTGATCTTCGCGGTGTTCCTCACCAACCCGTCGCCGATCTGCGTGCTGGACGAAGTCGACGCGCCGCTCGACGACCACAACGTGGAGCGGTTCTGCAACCTGCTGAATGAGATGACCGCGTCGACCGAAACCCGCTTCATCATCATCACGCATAATCCGATCACGATGGCGCGGATGAACCGGCTGTACGGCGTCACCATGGCCGAACGCGGCGTCTCGCAACTGGTCTCGGTCGGCCTCGACGACGCGGTCAAGATCCTCGACCAGGACGTGGCGTGACCCCGTCATCCTGAGGAGCCGCGCCTTTCGCGCGGCGTCTCGAAGGATGGGCCACACCCCGTGGCTGTCATCCTTCGAGGCTCGCTCCGCTCGCACCTCAGGATGACGACGATCAATGACCTCACCCGACCTTCCCGCCGAACTGAAAGCCGCCCTCGACGGCCGGCTGCGGGGCTTTTCGCGCAACGACGCGGCAACCCGCGCCGCTTCGATCTCGAAAACCTACCGCGACGGCGGTGGCTCCGGCGCGATCCGCACCGAGACCGATGCGCTCGCCTATGCGCTGGCGCGGATGCCCGCCACCTACGCCGCGGTCACGGCGAGCCTGAACGCGCTTTGCGAGATCCGGCCGGACTTCATCCCAAAAAGCCTGCTCGATGTCGGCGCAGGTCCTGGTACGGCCACCTGGGCGGCGGCAGAAGCCTTCCCGTCGCTGCAAGGCTTTGCGTTGCTCGACGCCAACGACGCCCTTCGCACGCTGGCGCTCAGCCTGTTCAGCGACAGTTTTCGCCTGCGTGATGTCGGCTACGAACGTGGCGAAGCCAGATCTGCTTTGGCCAAAGCCGGCGCGGCTGACCTCGTCATCGCCAGTTACGTGATCGGCGAAATCGGGGCTGCCGAGCAGAAAGCGCTCGCCGAGCTGATGTGGCAAAAGACCGGCGATACGCTGCTGGTGGTCGAACCCGGCACGCCTGCGGGCTATGCGCGCATCATCGCGCTGCGTGAGCGCCTCATCGCGCTGGGCGCGCATGTCGCCGCGCCCTGCCCGCACGATGGCAAGTGCCCGCTTGCCGCGCCGGACTGGTGCCATTTCACCCAGCGCCTGCAGCGCTCGCGCGCGCACAAGCAGGTCAAGGGCGCCGAGTTGCCGTTCGAAGACGAAAAATTCGCCTATGTCGCGCTGACGCGCACGCCGATGACGAAGCGGCCCTCTCGGGTGCTGGCGCAACCCGAAATCAGCAAGGTCGAAATATCGGCAAAGTTGTGCACCCCTGACGGTCTCGCGTGGACGCGCGTACCGCGCCGCGCCAAGGTCGATTATGCCCGAGCCCGGCGCTGGCGATGGGGCGATGCGGTGACGGACGAACGGTAGCGGCTCATGGTTCGAGACGGCGCGAGGGCGCCTCCTCACCATGAGGGAGGCGGCATCCCGCGCTTGGGCGGTCGAGTGGATGCCGGCCCCGTACGCCTACCATTCCAGACGTCAGTAGTTTCATTTGTGCCCTCGAATGAGATGACCGTCTGGTCATTCCAGTTGTAAGCCTGCGCAAAACCCAGCTGATGCGACGTCGTCGCTAACAATCACCTCATCAGAATTATACGTCGGTGTTGCGTTGCCAATACCGACAGTTCCGACGTCAATCCCACGATTAGCTACGTCGGATGTTCGATCGTAAGAATCCAAAAAACAACTCGTTGCTGACCGTCATCGGTTACTCCCTATAAATTGACTTCTTGCGATGTGAATCTTGGCAAGCTGAACCATCTCCTGAATGCTGAAAGCCGACGCCAACCACGGCAGCTTCTCTTCCAAACCGCGCGATATCGGATCCGAGGTTATCGAGACGGTCACACTCTCAATGCGCGCGCCAGAACCATAGATATCCGGCAATAGAGGGGGATCAATGGCTTTAATCGATCGTGCTTCATTGACATCCTGGAAAATGACGAAGGCCGGCCAATTAGCAGGGTCGAGGCGTCGCTCCCCACTAAGTTTTGCAACTTCTGCGGCGTTGTCTGCACTGAAAGGTACGTTGAAGGCTCTAAACAGAAGAGTAACAACATCCGTGCCCTTGCTTGGCCCCGGATTCAGGAGCGCGACAAGATTACGTCCTCCACCGAGGTCAACGAAGGTAGCATCACCATTGATACCAAAATTCCATCGTGGACTATCTAGCAGCCTTGGCTGCGTTTCCACTTTTACTTCGATCACGCTGGACCCGCTATATTGCCGTTCTCCAATAGCGACGTTCGCGGTTAACCGATAGCGGCATAGAAAGGTTGGATAAAACCAGGGATAGGCGGCATAAAGCCCGATGGCCCCGGCCACGCACAGGATTAAAATTGCAGCCAGCACTTTGAGAAACGCCATCGTCGTACCAGCCTTGATCAAACAACCTGTGAGGCAATCAACATGAGAGTAGGCCTAACTTCAAAATTGGCTGCAGTCTCAACTCCGATTCTTTTATTGTCGGAATGCTAAAGCAGCAGATCCAAGCTAACATTTACTTTCATAAAACTCGCTAAGATTGTACGTTATTTTTCTGCACTTTCGCCTCCGCCTCGAGCCGCCTATCGGCCGGCACCACCACCATAAGTTAGAGTGTGCCCCTCGTCCTGACGAGCCAGCGAAGGAGGCGTCTCGAAGAATGAGGCCCCGCTTGAACTTATCCCGCCCTAGATTCGACTAACGGGGTGCCCCAAGTCGCGGCGGGGTGCCGCGCGCCCGGTTTTTCGTCTAGTTTCCCCGGATTGTCAGTCCCACAGGAGTTGTTTGCCATGTCGACCGGATGGATCGTTCTCGGCGTCGTCGTCATTATCGTGTTGTTCGCCTTCGGCGCCTATAACCGGCTGGTCGCGCTCGGCCAGCGCGTCGGTCAGGCCTTTGCCGACATCGACGTGCAGCTCAAGCAGCGCCACGACCTGATCCCGAACCTGGTCGAAACCGTGAAGGGCTACGCGGCCCACGAGCGCGGCACGCTCGACGACGTCATCAAGGCGCGCAACTCGGCGATGTCGGCGCAGGGACCGGCCCAGGTCGGCGCCGCCGAGAACCAGCTCTCTGGCGCACTCGGCAGGCTGATCGCGCTGTCGGAGGCCTATCCGGACCTCAAGGCCAACGCCAATTTCCAGCAGCTCGCCAGCGAATTGTCCGACCTCGAAAACAAGATCGCGGCCAGCCGCCGCTTCTTCAATAACGCGGTTCAGGAATACAACACCGGCATCCAGCAGATGCCGGCCGCGCTGTTTGCCGGCATGTTCGGCTTCACCCGCAAGGACTTCTTCGACCTCGGCACCAGCCGCACCGAAGTCGAGGCGACGCCGACGGTGAAGTTCTAAGCATGAGGCTCCGCCACTTCAGTCATTCCGGGGCGTCGCAAAGCGACGAACCCGGAATCTCGAGATTCCGGGTTCACGCCGTTGGCGTGCCCCGGAATGACTGCGCCTAGCGAAAGCCCATCATGGCCGCGTATGGTCTCTACACGCACATCGCATCGAACAAGTTTCGTTCGATGCTGCTGCTCGCCGGCCTGTTCCTGCTGATCTATGTGCTGGTCTATGCCGGCGCATTGATCGCGGAGGTCGTGATCAACAGCGACGCCTCGGCCAGCTACTATCTGAGGGTCGCGTTTCGCGACCTGATCACCGCTGCGCCCTATGCGACCATCGCCGCGGCGTTGTGGATCGTGATCGCCTATTTCTTTCACCAGAACATGATCGATGCCGTCACCGGCGGCGAGGACGTGACGCGGCAGCAGCAGCCTCGGCTGTATAACCTTCTCGAAAATCTCTGCATCTCGCGCGGCATTCCGATGCCGAAGCTGAAGGTGATGGACAGCCCGGCGCTGAACGCGTTCGCGACCGGCCTCAACCGGCGGCAATATGCCGTGACCGTCACCACGGGACTTCTCAACGCGCTCAACGACCATGAAATCGAGGCCGTGCTGGGCCACGAGCTGACCCATATCCGCAACGGCGACGTGCAGCTGATGGTGGTCGCGGTCATCATCGCCGGCGTGGTCGGCTTCTTCGGCGAACTGTTCTTCCGGATGTTCACCAATCTGAGCTGGAGCGGCGGCTGGGGATCCTCGTCGTCATCGTCGAGGTCGTCGTCCTCCTCGGACAGCGACAGCAAGGGCTCCGGCGGCGGTGGCGCCGTCATCGTCGTCATCATCGCGATCGCCCTGATCGTGGTGGCCTGGCTGTTGTCGCAGGTCGTCAAGCTGGCGCTGTCGCGGTCGCGCGAGTTCCTCGCCGACGCCGGCTCGGTCGAACTCACCAAGGATCCCGACGCCATGATCTCGGCGCTGCGCAAGATCGAAAATCGCGGCGAGCTTCCCGGTGCGATCTCCGCCGTCATGGAACTCTGCGTCGACAACCCGCGCGAAGGTTTTGCCGATCTGTTCGCGACCCATCCGTCGGTGGATTCGCGGATCAAGGCGCTGGTCCAGTTCGCGGGCGGCCACGATCCGGGTCCGCTGGCCCTGCCTTCGGATGCGGCCGGCGAGCCCGACGATCAGGCAGATCAGACCGATCAACCGGCTTCGGAACAGATCCCGCCGCCGCTGCCCCGCGGCCCCTGGAGCAACGCCAGCGAACCCGCCGGCGGTACGCCGGGAAATCCTCCGCCGCTGCCTCCATCAGGTCCTTGGGGCCGGCACGGCTAAGCCCTATTCGCGTCGCTCTACGAGCCGCGGCAAGGAATCTGGGAGGAATAACAGAGGCGGCGGTCTAAGGAATTGAATTCTCCCTTGTTTCTGCCATGTTCGCGCCCAAAGCAGGGGTTGGGGACCTGCCGATCGCTCCCGCGGTCGGGGGCGCTGTTCAAGGGAATTCCATGGCAAAGCCAGTCGTGATTGTGGTGGGCGCGGACAAGGGCGGGGTCGGCAAGACCACGGTATCGCGGACCCTTCTGGATTATTTCAGTGCCAACAACGTGCCGACGCGGGCGTTCGACACCGAGTCGCCGCGCGGCACGCTGATGCGCTTCCATCCTGACATCACCGAGATCGTCGACATGACGACGACCTCGGACCAGATGAAGATCTTCGATACGCTGAATGCCGCCAGCCCCTCGGTCACCGTGATCGACGTCCGCGCCGGACTGTTGTCGCCGGCGCTGGCCTCGCTGCGCGACATCGGCTTTCTCGATGCCGCCAAATCCGGCCAGATCACCTTTGCCGTGTTCCACATATTGGGCCCCTCGATCGCCTCGCTCGACGAAATCGCCGAGACCGCGAACTTCATGGTCGGCGCCAAATATTTCCTGGTGAAGAACTTCATCAACGACACCCAGTTCTTCCAGTGGGACCAGGCGACCTACAATTCCTATTTCCACCGCATCAAGGATGCCACCGAGCTGACAATCCCCAAGCTCAACGAAATGGCCTATGAGCAGGTCGAGGTCTCCTCGGTGCCGTTCCTCAAATTCGTCGCCAACAAGGGCAAGGACGACGAGGCCGCGAACTATTCCTTCGTGCTGCGCGGCTATGTGCGGCACTGGCTCGCCAACGTCTGGAGCGAGTTCGACCGCATCAAGCTGACCGACCTCGTCGGCTCCGGCAAACCGATCACGCGCGGCGGCGAAAAATAGTCGCGTCCCGGGCAGGATGGGGCTGGATTAGGCGAAAAAATCCTCTGATATAGCGCGTGATGCCCGTCACGCCCGTTTACATCATCTGCTCGCCCCGCCCGCTGGTCGGCAAGACGCTGGTCGCGCGGCTGCTCAGCGAGTTCCTGCTGTTGAAAAACGGCACGGTGAACTCCTTCGATATCAATCTGAAGGAGCCGTCGCTGCTCGACTATCTGCCGCGCACGACCGAAACCGCGGATGTCATCGACACCTACGGCAAGATGCAGCTGATGGACCGCCTGATCGTCGATGACGGTATCGCCAAGGTGATCGACCTCGGCTTCCACGCCTTCGACGAGTTTTTCAAGATGACCGGCGAAATCGGGTTCCTCAAGGAAGCCGCGCGCCGCCATGTCGCGCCGGTCATCCTGTTCGTGGCCGACACCGACCGCGTCTCCGCGCGGGCCTTTCCGATGCTGCAGCAGCAGATCCCGCCGAATGCCCTCATCGCCATCGACAACGAGCATGTGGTGCGCGGCGAACTGCCGGCGGCAATGGAGGGCGGACGGGTATTGCGGATTTCGGCGCTGCCGACCTTCCTGAAGACTTATGTCGATCGCCTGACCTTCTCGTTCACCGGCTACCTGCGCAACGAAAGGGATTCGTCGACCGAGCTGCATCAATGGATCCGCCGGAATTACTCAAGCTTCCGGGACCTCGAGCTCAGCCTGCTGCTGCAGGGATCGTAAGTCCCGCTGGTAGCCTAAATATTACCCGGGTAATATTGACGGAGCCTGCCCGGCCTGTTATCGCCTCGCCCGACCCTGAAAACTCCCGCGAGGCCACCCCGTGACGTCAGACAGAAAGGCCGCGATCGCCGCCTACAAGGAGCGAAAGACCATCGCGGGGATTTTTGTCGTCCGCTGCACGGCGACGTCAGAGACATGGGTCGGCCAGTCGCCCAACCTGGAGAAGATCCAGAACCGGATCTGGTTCTCGCTGCGCCAGGGCAGCCATACCTGCCGCAGCCTGCAGGCGGCGTGGACCGCGCACGGGCCCGACAGCCTGACATTCGCAGAATGCGAACGGCTGGAACATGAAGAGATCGCTTACGTCCGCGACGCGCTGCTGAAAGAGCGCGTACTGCATTGGCGGACAGAGCTAGGCGCGAAGACGATCTGATTGCGTGTCCCGGACGCGGTGCAGCGCGGAGCGCTGCTCCGCAGAGCCGGGACCCATCATGCCGCATGGACCCCGGACCAGCAGCGCACCACGCCGCGATGCGGCGCGCTGCGCAGCATCCGGGGAACGCCGCTACCCGGGAAACTCAATGCCCCTCGAACGTCATCAGCGTGCGCACCGGCACGTCCATCGCGCGCAGCTTGGCGGCGCCGCCGAGATCCGGCAGGTCGATGATGAAGCAGGCTGCGACCACGTTGGCGCCGATCTGGCGCAACAGTTTGACCGCGCCTTCCGCCGTGCCGCCGGTGGCGATGAGATCGTCGACGAGAATGACGCGCTCGCCGGGGTGCACGGCATCGGCATGCATCTCCATTTCATCGAGGCCATATTCCAGCGAGTAAGCGATCCGCACCGTGGTGTGCGGCAGCTTGCCTTTCTTGCGGATCGGCACGAAGCCGGCCGAGACCTGGTGCGCCACGGCGCCGCCGAGAATGAAACCCCTCGCCTCGACGCCGGCGACCTTGTCGATCTTGTTGCCGGCCCAGGGATGCACCAGTTCGTCGACCGCGCGGCGGAACGCGCGCGCGTCCGCCAATAGCGTGGTGATGTCGCGAAACAGGATGCCGGGTTTGGGGTAATCCGGAATGGTGCGAACGGTGGCCTTCAGGTCGTGATCGAATGTCATTCGCTGTTTCTCTCAGATGTCATTCCGGGGCGATGCGAAGCATCGAACCCGGAATCTCGAGATTCCGGGTCTGGTGCTTGTGCACCATCCCGGAATGACGAGTTTGAAAATACGCAATCAATTAGTCCCCACGCCGAGCCGGAACGCGTTCTCGACAATGCGCAGGCCGACCTCGCCCCCGAGCGACATCAGCGACTCCGGGTGAAACTGCACGCCGCCGACCGGCAATGATTTGTGTTCGATCGCCATCGCGACGCCGTCCTCGGTGGTCGCGGTGACCTCGAGCACGTCAGGCACGCTGTCGCGCTCGACGAAGAGCGAATGATAGCGGCCGATGACGATTTCGTTGGGCAGGTTCTGCATCAAGCGTCCGCCCCGCACCTGGATTCGCGACGGCCGTCCGTGCGCGGGCTGGCCGAGCTGACCGAGTTGGCCGCCAAAATATTCGCCGATCGCCTGCACGCCGAGGCAGACGCCGAAAATCGGCAGCTTGTTGTCGAGCGCGGTGCCAATGGTTTTCGAAATCCCGAAATCCTCAGGCCTTCCCGGGCCGGGCGACAGCACCAGCAGATCCCATTTCTTCTTCAGCATGTCCTGCGCATGCACATGCCGGACCACGGTGACGTCGGCGCCCACTTGTCGGAAATAATCCGCCAGCATGTGCACGAAGCTGTCGTCGTGATCGATCAGGAGCACCTTCTTGCCTGAACCGGTCGCGTCCGGCGCAACGTCCGACAGCGGCTTTGGCGGATCGCCGCGCAGCGCCTGGAACAGCGCCGCCGCCTTGACCTGGCATTCGCGGTCTTCGGCGGCGGGATCGGAATCAAACAAACAGGTGGCGCCGACGCGCACTTCAGCGAGGCCGTCCTTCATCCGGATGGTGCGGATGGTGAGCCCGGTATTGATGCTGCCGTCGAAATTCACCGCGCCGATGGCGCCGGCATACCAGCGCCGCGACGAGCGCTCATTGTCCTCGACGAACTGCATCGCCCACAGTTTCGGCGCGCCGGTCACCGTCACCGCCCACGCATGGGTCAGGAACGCATCGAGCGAGTCGAAGCCGGGCCGCAGAATGCCTTCGACATGGTCGACGGTGTGAAACAGTTTCGAATAGGTCTCGATCTGCCGTCGCGCGAGAACTTTGATCGTCCCGGGCACGCAGACCCGCGCCTTGTCGTTGCGATCGACGTCGGTGCACATGTTGAGTTCGAATTCGTCTTTTTCCGAATTCAGTAACTGCCGGATCTGCTCGGCATCGCCGATCGCATCCGCACCGCGCGCGATCGTGCCCGAGATCGGGCAGGTCTCGACCCGGCGGCCGTCGGAACGCACGAACATTTCCGGCGAGGCCGACACCAGAAACTCGCCGTCGCCGAGATTCATCAGCGCGCCATAGGGTGACGGGTTGATCCGGCACAGCCGCTGGAATACTTCCGCCGGTGAGCGCTCGCAGGGCTCGGCAAACAACTGTCCCGGCACCGCTTCGAACAGGTCGCCACGCGCGAACGCGGCGCGGGCGACTTCGACGGTCGCCTGATATTCGCCGGGCGCGTGATCGGCAAATCCCTGCCGCGGCGATTTGGCGTAGCTGCTCTCGGCAGTGTCGCGCGGCAGGCCCGCGGTCGACTTGCCGTTCCAGGCGAAATCATAGCTCAGCATCACACCGCGGCCGGTGGCACGGTCGTAGGCCAGGATACGATCCGGCACATACAGTACGATATCGCGCTGGTCGGCCTCACGCGCACGCTTCTGCACGAGGTCCTCGATCTGGAACACCAGGTCATAGGCAAACGCCCCGTACAGGCCGAGCATCGGATCGTCATTGGCCGACAGGGAAGCAACGATATCCCGCACCAGCGACATCACGCTGGCGCGGCGGGTGCGCTGGTCTTCGTCGACAGGCGCCGCGCCGCGGACGATATGTCCGGCCAGGCGGGTTGCGCTCTTGTCCGAGATGACGACGCAGGGCTCGCGCAGCGCGTCGGCGAGAAAGGCGATCAGCACTTCGCCACGCGCGTTGAGCGCGGTCAGCGTGAAGTTGGAGCTCGTGGTTTCCAGCACCAGCGGCGGATCGGCAAAGCCGAAGTCGAAACTCTCATAGCGGCCCGGCACCGTGGTGCCCGAGGACAGCACCACGCCGGGGCGGCGATCGAGCAGGTCGATCAGGTCGTCGAGGCGCTTGGCATTGCCGGTGAACTGCTCGACCGCCCGCGACACCACGAGGCCGCCGCGGGTCCGGTATTCGCTGTGCTCCGGCAGGGAGAAAGCTGTCCTGTTCATGTGATCCTCTTACGAAACTTGGGGAGGGAGCGCCACACAGGACAAACGAAGGACCGTCGCACTGCGATGGCGACCTTCGACGATTTGAGAAAATGAAATCGCACCGGCCACCTCTTTAAGAGGTGCGCCACCAAAGACGGGATGGGCTGATAACGGTGTTCATGGCGGTTTTATCACCATCCGCCGGGGACGATGTCAAGGGATGGCCCGGCCGCGCCGGCTGCCTGCCGATAAGGCACGGGTTCAGATTTGAGCCTCGCCGGCCGAGATCGGACCTGTCCGGCACGCAGGGGGCGTTCCAGTGCCTCGGACTTGCCGCTTATTCATCATCGGGCTCACGCAGCCAATCAAATTTGCGCTTCTTCCGATCCCATTTCAGGACCGAGCGGTCGTCACATTCCATGCAGCCCCAAGCGGCGATCGCGTTGTCTTCGCCCTGCGACAGCACTCCGAATTGATGGCCGGTCGGCAAGGCGCTGACGAACCGGATTTTCGCTTTCCCGTTGGCGTTGGCCGGTTGGTCGATAATCAGGACGAACCTGCCCTTTTGGCCCGAGCATTCCTGATAAACCCCGACCAATGCGACCTGCGTTGTCGCCGAACCGTCGAAATGGCCCTGCAATGCGAAAGACAGCTTGGCTTCTTCCATCTGATCCGTGCCGTTCACGACGAGCAGCTCTTTTGGAATGAGGTCCTTGCGGAATTCGGTCGCCTTGCACCAGTTCCTGCGGATCTGGTTGACGGGAATGCCGCGGACCTCCGTCGTAAACGGATGGAAATCGGCAAGGACCCACCAGGCAGTACTCTCGAGATTACCCTCGATGGTTACGAAGGGAGCCTGTGCCAACGGAGCCTGTGCCAAGGACGGATGAGCCGTGATCAGCGCAACGGTGCAGCACAAGGCACCTGCCCGGAGAACGAAAGGGACGGCGCGGACAACGGATGAAACTCCGGCAAATCTGACAAGCAAGGTTTTGATCCGGCAACCCCAAGGCGAGACCACTTAAGCAACGCGTATTCGGTACGTCAACGCGCCCACTTCCAATCCGAGGCACAGGCGGTCGGCAACGAGAAAGCTCGCATCGCCGAAAATTCGGGTTAAAGTGCCAGGAAACGGCACCTTTGAACCGGACCGGAAGGAGACGCAGCATGTTGCAGGGATTGGGATATGCGGGGTTCGGATCTGATGCCCTCGACGACTGGCGGCAATTCGGCACCGGCCTCGTGGGCTTGCAGGCGGTCGAGCGCGGCAATTCGCTGCTGGCGTTCCGGATGGACGACCGCAAACAACGCATCGTCATCGACCGCGCCATGGGCGAAGGCACGCGCTTTTTCGGCTGGGAGGTGGCGGACGCTGCCGCTCTGAACGCGCTCGCGGCCCGGCTGGAGCAGGCCGGCGTCCGTGTTATCGCCGAACCGCAGACGCTGGCCGATGCGCGGCGCGTGCGCAGCCTGATTTCGTTCCGCGATCCCGCCGGCAACCGGCTCGAAGCGTTTTACGGCCCCGAAATCGACGAGACGCCGTTCAGCCCGGGACGTTCGATCTCGGGTTTCCGCACCGGCCCGCTCGGGCTCGGCCACGCCGTGTTGACGGTCGAGAACATCGATCCGATGAAGGCGTTCTACGTCGACGTGCTCGGCTTCGGGCTTTCCGACTATATCGAAAAGCCGTTCCGCGCCTATTTCTTCCACGTCAACGCGCGTCACCACAGCCTGGCGCTGATCGAGACCGGCACCAGCGGCATGCACCACCTGATGGTCGAACTGTATTCGCTCGACGATGTCGGACAGGCTTACGATATCGCGCTGACGCAAGAGAATCGCATCGGCGTCACGCTCGGCCGCCACACCAACGATTTTATGACCTCGTTCTACGCCAAGACGCCGTCCTCGTTCATGATCGAATGCGGCTGGGGCGGCCGCGAGATCGATCCCGCGACATGGCAGCCAGTCGAAATGTTCGACGGCCCGAGCATGTGGGGGCACGAGCGGGTCTGGCTGCCGGAGAAAGACCGCGCAGTCGCGCGCGAGATGCGGATGCATGCCGCGGCCAGCGGGCTGCGCGCCCCGGTGCAGGTGATGGAAGGCAATTACAAGCTGATGTCGGGGACCTGCGCGTGGTGGGACGGGGTCAAGCAATAGCTGCGTCCGACCGATAAGATATCGGGTCGGCTGCCGCTACCGGTAACACCCCTGCTCGATCTCCTCGATCAGGCTCCGCGCTTTCGGCTTCCAGCCGAGTTGCCGCGCCCGGACCGCGCGCACCCTGCTGTTGGAAGCCATCGTATCCTCGGCCGTGCCCTCGCCCCATTCGGCGGCCGCCTCTTGCATCGACATCGCCGTCGGTGGTCCTGCAAGACCCAGCCTGCGGTTGATGGCCTCGCACACCTCGCGCATCGAATTTTCGCCGTTCTCGGCAAAGAAGAACGCGCCCGCCGGCGCCTTCTCGATGGCGAGCGCATAGAGCGTCACCAGATCGTCGATATGCACGTTCGACCAGATGTTCTCGCCCGGCCCGGCATGTGCGGCACAACCTCTTTTTTTCGCCAGGTCAATCAACAGCGGCACCTGCGTCGAGTGCTGCTCGACGCCAAGGCCGAGGCCGTAGATCAGGCTCGGGCAAACGATGACGGGACGACAACCCTTGTCGCGATAGGAAAGGATGAGTTCGTTCAGCGCGACCCGGGCCGCGCGGGTGGGCGATGGCGTGAACGGCGTGTCTTCATCGAACACCGCATCGGAGCGCTGGCCCTTGGACCGCGTGCCGATGATGCTTGATCCAGAGGTGTGGACGAACGGCTTGCCGCTTCCCCCCAGCGCGTCAAGCAGGGCCGTGACCGCGCCCTTTTGATCGGCGCTCGCCGCATTGACGACGATGTCGGCGGCGCGTGCCGCTTGCATCAGACATTCGGCGTCATCAAGCGTTCCCAGCAAAGGCTGAATGCCCCGGGCGCGAACCGCATCGGCCTTTTCCTGCGAGCGGACGAGGCCGGTGACCTGATGCCCGGCGGCAACCAGATGGGCTGCCACCGATCCGCCGATATAGCCGGACGCCCCTGTACAGAAGACTTTCATTCTCATCCGAGGTGCTTTTTGAAGAACTCCGTCGCCCTGCCCCAGGCGAGTTCGGCGGCCTTCCGGTCATGCACCGATTGCCGCTGCTCGTTGACAAAGGCGTGTTCGGCGTCATAGCGAAACAGCTCGAGCGATTTTCCGGCGGCTTTCATCGCCTTCTCGAAACCGTCGATCAGCGCGGGCGTGCACCAGTCGTCCTTGTTGGCGAAATGGGCCTGCAGTGGAATTTTGACGTCGGCGGGCTTGGCCGCCTGCTCCGGCGGAATGCCGTAGAACACGACGCCGGCGGTGAGTTCGGGCACCTTGACGGCGCCGATGATGGTCACGGCACCGCCGAGGCAGAAACCGGTCAGGCCGACTTTGGCGCCGTTCTTTGACAGATATTGCGCGGCGCCGCGCACGGTCTGCGTGGTGGCGTCCATGAAATCCAGCGAGTTCATCTCTTTGCCCGCGGCGTCGGTGTCGTGATACGGCACCACCTTGCCCTTGTAGAGATCGGGCGCCAGCGCGTCGAAGCCCGCCACCGCGAAGCGGTCGCACAGGCCCTTGATCTGGTCCGACAGCCCCCACCATTCCTGGATCACGACCACGCCCGGCGCATTGCCGCGCGCGGCATTGGCGAGGTAGCCGTTGGCGTCCTTGCCGTCCGGGCGCTTGAAGCTGATGCTGGTACCCATGATTTCCTCCGGGATGTTTTCTGGCTGATTGGCGGGCATTTTGTCCGCACTACAGCCGCGAAGCAATCAGTGCTTCGCCTGCCTCGCGAACATTTCAAGACAACAAAAAAGCCCCCGCAGGGGCTTTTTACGAATTCGCTGTCGAAGGCGGTCTCAGTGGGCGTTGGCCCAGACCTTCTTCTTGGTGAAGTACAGCAAGACGCTGAGCAGGATCAGGAACACGAACACCTGCAGGCCCATTTGCTTGCGCGCTTCCATGTGCGGTTCCGCGGCCCACATCAGGAACGTGGTGACGTCCTTGGCGTATTGCGCAACGGTCGCCGGCGAACCATCGTCAAAGGTCACCTGGCCGTCGCTGAGCGGCTTCGGCATCTTGATGGCGTGGCCCGGGAAATACTTGTTGTAGTAGGAGCCCTCGGGGATGGCCACGCCGGCCGGCGGCTTGTCTTCAAAGCCCTGCAGGATCGCGTCGACGTAGTCCGGGCCCTGTTCCTGGTATTGGGTGAAGAAGTCGAAGATGAAGGTCGGAAAGCCGCGCTTGTAGGAACGCGCCTTGGTGATCAGCGACAGGTCTGGCGGATAGGCGCCGCCATTGGCCGCGCGGGCCGCCTGCTCGTTCGGGAACGGCGACGGGAAATAGTCGGCGGACCGGCCCGGCCGCTCGAACATCTCGCCCTGATCGTTCGGGCCGTCCTTGACCTTGTACTCGGCCGCCAGCGCCGACGCCTGCGCCACCGAATAACCGGGGCCACCGGGATCGGCGACGTTGCGGAACGCGATGTAGGACAAAGCGTGGCAGGCCGAGCAGACTTCCTTGTAGACCTTCAGGCCACGCTGCAGCGAGCCGCGATCGAACTTGCCCAAGGGACCTGCGAACGACCACTTCTGGGAGGGCGGCGAGTCCGAATTCTCTTCGGCGCGGGCGTTCTGCACGCTGCCGGCGAACACACTGCCGGCGACGACGAGCGCAATCGCGATCGATGCCGCGACCTTGCCGACCGACTTCGACAGCACGTCTGCGGCGATCGAATTCGGCACCGGACGGGGCTTCTCGATCCGGCTCAAGAGCGGCAGCAGGATCAGGAAATAAGCGAAGTAGCAGAAAGTCAGGATACGGCCGGCTATCACATAGATGCCTTCCGGCGGCTGCGCGCCGAGATAGCCGAGCAGGACGCAGACGACGACGAAGATCCAGAAGAACTGCTTGGCCAGCGGGCGATATTTCGACGAACGGGTCTTGGCGTTGTCGAGCCAGGGCAGGAACGCCAGCACGACGATCGCGCCGAACATGCAGGCGACGCCGGCGAGCTTGTTCGGGATCGAGCGCAGGATCGCGTAGAACGGCAGGTAATACCATTCCGGCACGATGTGCGCGGGCGTCACGCCGGGGTTCGCCGGAATGTAGTTGTCGGCGTCGCCGAGATAGTTCGGCATGTAGAAAATGAACCAGGCGAAGAACAGCATGAAGCAGGAAACGCCGAACGCATCCTTGATGGTGGCGTAGGGCGTGAAAGGCACGGTGTCCTTTTCGGTCTTCGCCTCGACGCCGGCCGGATTGTTCTGGCCCGCGACGTGCAGCGCCCAGATGTGCAGCACGACCACGCCGGCGATCACGAACGGCAGCAGGTAGTGCAGCGAGAAGAAGCGGTTCAGCGTCGGGTTGCCGACCGAATAGCCGCCCCACAGCAGCGTCACGATGCTCTCGCCGAAATACGGCACGGCCGAGAACAGGTTGGTGATGACGGTGGCGCCCCAGAAGCTCATCTGGCCCCACGGCAGCACGTAACCCATGAAGCCGGTCGCCATCATCAGCAGGTAGATGATGACGCCGAGGATCCAGAGCACTTCACGCGGCTCCTTGTACGACCCGTAATACAGGCCGCGGAACATGTGGACGTAGACGGCGAGGAAGAACATCGAAGCGCCGGAGGCGTGGATGTTGCGCAGCAGCCAGCCGTAATTGACGTCGCGGACCAGCAGTTCGACCGACTTGAAGGCGAGATCGGCATGCGGCGTGTAGTGCATCGCCAGGATCACGCCGGTCAGGATCTGCACACCCAGCATCATCGAAAGGATGGCGCCGAAGGTCCACCAGTAGTTCAGGTTACGCGGCGTCGGATACGCCACGAACGAGGAATGCATGAGTCCCATAATCGGGAGGCGCCGTTCGATCCACTTCAAGGCGGGATTGGTCGGCTGAAAATCGGATGGTCCGCTCATTGATGCGATCCTGAGGAAGTAAGACGACGCGACGGATTAAGGGGTCTCGGACGGTTGTCCGAG
Organism: Afipia sp. GAS231; assembly: GCF_900103365.1. Lineage (NCBI taxonomy): Bacteria > Pseudomonadati > Pseudomonadota > Alphaproteobacteria > Hyphomicrobiales > Nitrobacteraceae > Afipia > Afipia sp. GAS231. The sequence goes on along the minus strand of NZ_LT629703.1, from coordinate 5,638,475 downwards.
CCCTTAGCCGATCTGGATTTTGGTGTCGGAAACGAATGCGTAAGGCGGTACCGGGAGGTTGGCCGGCGCCGGCCCCTGGCGAATACGGCCCGAGGAGTCGTACTGCGAACCGTGGCAGGGGCAGAAGAAGCCGTCGTAATTGCCCTCATGGGCGATCGGGATGCAGCCGAGATGGGTGCAGATGCCGATGACGACCAGCCACTGGTCGTGGCCGTCCTTGACCCGCGATTGATCCGTGGCCGGATCGGGCAGGCTCGCGACCGGCACGGCGCGCGCCTCGTCGATCTGCTTCTTGGTACGGTGGCTGATGTAGATCGGCTTGCCGCGCCAGAACACCTTGATGTCCTGTCCTTCAGCAATCGGGGCCAGGTCGACCTCGATCGGCGCGCCGGCCGCAATGGTCGAGGCGTCCGGGTTCATCTGGGAAACCAGCGGCCACACGGTGGCGGCTGCGCCGATTGCGGCGACGGCTCCCGTTGCAACAAAAAGGAAATCACGGCGTGTCGGATGGTCCGCCGAAGACGCTGTCGTCACGATTCCAAGCCCTTTCTCATCTGCAGCCAGCGGAACCGCCCCGCAGACGCAAAAATGCGCCCGGAAGAGGCTGCCGGCGCCCGCGGCCCCCGCGGCGGCAGAACGACCGCTTTATCCCTGCCAGATAGGCGGAACAGGCAGTCCAGAATCGTTCTATTGGCACCCTTGCCGGGCGAGCGCAAGCCCGCTATCGGCTGACGACGGTGCAATGCACTAAATCCGCGCCGGACGTGATTTATTCGAGACATTTCATCCGGACTTCACAAGCCGCCACATCATGCACCTCGCGTTATTCCAGCCCGATATCCCCCAGAACACCGGAACGATTCTGCGCTTGTGCGCCTGCCTGGACGTAGCCGCTCATATCATTGAGCCGGCGGGGTTTCCGGTGTCGGACCGGCATTTCCGCCGGGCGGGAATGGACTATCTCGACCAGGTGTCCATCACCCGCCATGACTCATGGTCAAAATTCGAGCAATGGCGTAACGAGACGGGCTTGCGGCTGGTGCTGTTTACGACCAAGGCGGCGGGTTCCTATCTGGATTACCGCTACGGCCGGGACGATATCCTGCTGTTCGGGCGGGAATCCGCAGGCGTTCCCGACGAGGTCGCCGCCGTTGCCGATGCGCGGCTGGTGATCCCGATCAAGCCGGGTTTGCGCTCGCTCAATGTGGCCATGGCGGCTGCCATGGCATTGGGCGAGGCGATGCGGCAGACCGGTTCCGCGATCCAGCGATAGTGCGGTCCAAGGAGAGACGGTGAGTTACGCGGTCAAAGAGATTTTCCTCACCCTGCAGGGCGAAGGCGCGCATGCCGGCCGGGCTGCGGTGTTTTGCCGGTTTTCCGGCTGCAACCTCTGGAGCGGCCGCGAACAGGATCGCGCCACCGCCACCTGCCAGTTCTGCGATACCGACTTCGTCGGCACCGACGGCACGCTGGGCGGCCGATACGCCTCGGCCGACCAACTCGCCGACACCATCGCTTCGCAATGGACCGGCGAGAACACCAACCGCTACGTCGTGCTGACCGGGGGCGAACCGCTGCTGCAGGTCGATGCGGCCTTCATCGACGCGCTGCATGCGCGGGGTTTTGCGATCGGCATCGAGACCAACGGCACCATCGAGCCGCCCGACGGGATGGATTGGGTCTGCGTCAGCCCGAAAGCCGGCGCCGGCCTCGTCGTGCGCCGCGGACATGAATTGAAACTGGTCTATCCGCAGGCCGGTGCCCGGCCGGAGGATTTCGCCGACCTTGCCTTCGAGCGGTTCTCGCTGCAGCCGATGGACGGGCCGGATGCAATCGAAAACACCGCACGCACGGTGGACTATTGCCTGCGCCATCCGCAGTGGCGGCTCAGCCTGCAGACGCACAAGACACTCGGTATCAGATAGGATTTTGGACTTTCACGATGTGGGAATTGACGAAATCGTTTCGCTTTGAAGCCGCGCATTCGCTGCAGGGAACCACCTTCGGCGCGGACAGCGAGGAAATCCACGGCCATTCGTTTCGCGCCGAAGTCAGCGTGCGCGGCACGCCCGATCCCGCCACCGGCATGGTGCTCGATCTCGGTTTGCTCGAACGCAGCATGGAAGAGATCCGCAAGACCCTCGACCACAAGTTCCTGAACAAGATCGAAGCGCTCGGCGCCCCGACGCTGGAAAATATTTCGCGGTTCATCTGGGAACGGCTTCAGCACGCCGGCAACATCACCCGCGTCAGTGTCCACCGCGACAGTTGCAACGAGAGCTGCACGTATTTCGGGCCGCAGTAAGCGTTTTCAAGCGAAGTGGGAGCCGGTTCGCGTCAAGAAAACGCGCAAAAATAATCAGGGATAAGCGAATGGATCTGTCCGTCATCGAGGGTCGCAAGGCGCGGGCGAGAGCCTGGTTCGAGGCGCTGCGCAACGACATCTGCGCCGCCTTCGAACGGCTGGAGGACGAGGCCCCGGCCTCGCTTTACCACGGCCAGGCCGGGCGTTTCGTCCGCACGCCATGGGATCGCACCGACCATGCCGGCAAGCCCGGGGGCGGCGGCGGCGTGATGTCGATGATGCACGGCCGGCTGTTCGAGAAGGTCGGCGTGCATTGCTCGACCGTGCACGGAGAATTCTCGCCGGAGTTCCGCGCGCAGATTCCGGGTGCGGCTGACGATCCGAGGTTCTGGGCCTCGGGCATTTCGCTGATCGCGCATCTGCGCAACCCGCATGTGCCGACGGTGCACATGAACACCCGTTTCGTCGTCACCACCAGGGCCTGGTTCGGCGGCGGTTCCGACCTGACGCCGGTGCTCGACCGCCGGCGCAGCCAACAGGACCCGGACACGACGGCCTTTCATCAGGCGATGAAGCAAGCCTGCACCGGGCCGAACGGCGTTGCCGATTACGACAAGTACAAGAAGTGGTGCGATGAATATTTCTATCTGCCGCATCGCAAGGAAGCCCGCGGCATCGGCGGCATCTTCTACGATCATCATGATTCCGGCGATTGGGAGGCCGACTTCGCCTTTACGCAGGACGTCGGCCGCGCCTTCCTGAACATCTATCCCGAACTGGTGCGGCGCAATTTCGCGACGCCGTGGACCGCCGATGACCGCGAGGAACAACTGATCCGCCGCGGCCGCTATGTCGAATTCAACCTGCTCTACGACCGCGGCACCATGTTCGGGCTGAAGACCGGCGGCAATGTCGACTCGATTCTGTCATCGATGCCCCCGGAAGTAAAATGGCCTTGATCGGCTGTCATGACAGACCGCTAGAGTGGGATTCGCGTTATGCAAAATCCCCAGAAAAATTCCAGGAGCAGGTCATGGAAGTGAAACCAGGCGATGTCGTCATTCTGAAATCCGGCGGCCATCCGCTGAGCGTGGTCGAGGTGACCGAAACCACCGCCGCGTGCGTGTGGATGGGCAACGAAGGCGATTTGTTCCGCGAGACGCTGCCCCTTGTCGTGCTTGAACTCGCGGAAGCCGAACCCTCCGAAGACGAGGAAGACGACGAAGAAGAGCACGAAGACGAGGAAGATGAAGACGAAGACGACGAGGAAGAAGACGAGGACGAGCCCAAGAAAAAGAAGAAGTAAGGAACATCTGACGTCGCCGGGCCATCATGGTTCCCCGGCGACGTCGTACGCCGGGATTGGACCCGGCGCGGCAGATTTGATATGCGCGGGAACCCGGCCGCAGTTTCCCGTCCATGCGTCCGGCCAAAATGGCTTGTAGACGAACGGCTTGAATACAAAGCGGCTTGGAGACCATGACAGACCTGCCCCGCGCGATGCTGATCGACATGGATGACACCATCCTGTCGGCCTATGGCCGCCCCGAAATCGCCTGGAACCAGATCGCCGCCGAGTTCGCCGACGAGTACGGGCCGTTCTCGCCACACCAGGTGGCTTCGGCCGTGCTTACTTCCGCACGCAAATTCTGGGGCGCGGCCGGGCCCGAATGGCGGCTCAAACTGGACGAAGCGCGGCGCATCGTCGTCAGGGACGGATTTGCCGCGCTCGCCGCCGATGGCCATGCCTTGCCGGCTGATCTGGCAGGGCGTCTCGCCAACCGCTTCACCACCTATCGCGAGGAAGCGATGTACGTATTCCCCGGCGCGCATGACGCCATCGACGCGCTGAAGGCGCACGGGGTCAAACTGGCGCTGGTGACCAACGGCGCCGCCGAGACCCAGCGCGCCAAGGTCGAACGCTTCGAACTGACTCACCGCTTCGACCACATCCAGATCGAAGGCGAGCACGGCTTCGGCAAGCCGGAAGAGCGCGCCTATCTGCACGCCATGCAGGCGCTCGGCGTCACCGCGCAAGAGACCTGGATGATAGGCGACAATCTGGAATGGGAAGTCGAGGCGCCGCAGCGCCTTGGCATCTATGCGATCTGGATCGACGTGCACGGCGACGGCCTGCCGGCCGAATCCGCCATCAAGCCCGACCGCATCATCCGCTCGCTGACGGAGCTGATGCCGGCGGATCATTGATCGAACTCCGGCGGACTGTGAACCATTTCATAGCCAGCCGGCTCACAATCCTGGATTGTGGTGGTATGCTCTGGTCCACGGCCGGGGAGTTCGCCAATGCCGAACGACGCCACAGTCAAGCCGCAGCCCGAGGAAAACGCCGCTCGCCGCACAGGCGTGCTGGGATGGTTCCGCGAACTCAATCATGGAGTTGAGCTCGTCAAGGGGCTTTCGATCTTCACCGTGCTGAGCAGCATCGCCGTCGGCTATTTTCAGTACTACGGCGAATATCAGGAGAAGGTCAGCGCCCAGGCCAGGGAAGACATGAAAGGGGCCACCGACACGTTCACGGACGTGTCGAAGAGATTTTCCGAAGCGCAGAAACTTCAGCAGATTCTGTTTCTGGATTTTTCGGATGCGTTCGACGAATCCGCTCAAGCCAACAAGCGGGCCGGCGCCGCCAAACATGCCCAGAGTATCGTCCCGACTTATGAGGCAAGTGCGATCGCATTGCTGGAATCCGGCGATTTGATCGCGCGCGACGCCGAAATCTATATCGACTGGGCCAGCGACTTCAAACGTGACTCGAACCAGTCGAACCAGCCGAGCGGCGATCCGCTCACCCGGCCTGTGCTGAAGGCCTATGATTTCGACTGCAACGACGATCTGCCGCAATTCGTACCGGCCGACGCCGCGACCGCCCAAGCCGTTCGCGACGACACGACGCCCGCCTGCCTGCTCAGCAGGTCCGAGCGATTGGACCGCGCCAGGAACAGTACGGTCGTCAACCTCTGCCCACGGCAAAGGGGCGTCAATGATCCGCCGGAAGGCGTCACGATCGACTGGTTCAGCGCCAAGCACCAGGCCCTGACGCTCCAATACTGTTTCGAGACATTGCATGAGCGGCTTGCGCGCGTTCGTTCATGGGCCGCGCACCCGGAAGGTCGCGCGCCGACCAAGGAGGTGGTGCGCACCGAACGCGAACAGCTCCGGACAGCGATCGACAATCAGGCCCGGCGGCTCGAAGCCTTCATGGGTCTGGCGACATTCCGGATGGAGGCCATCCGGTTGAACTATCGGCCGGTGGGTGTGCTGTGCCGTCTTCCAATCATTTCGTCCTTGACGACGTGGTGGGACGACTCCTGCACGCCGGTCATAACGCGGAAAAGATCATGACCAGGCCGCCGGTGATCACGGCGACATCGAGGATCGCAGTGTGAATGTGCACCGGCATGCGTTCGACAAAGGCCCTGGCAAGGAACGCGCCCGGGATTGCGATGGCGCCGATCAGAAGCGCAAAGGCCAGCACCTGTGCGGTGACGACGCCGGCGAGACCGAACACCGAAATCTTGATCACGCTGGTCACGACCGAGATCGCGGCGTCGGTAGCGATCACCGCCGCGCCCTCGAGCCCCGACGCCATCAGCAGCGACAGCAGGATCACGCCGGACCCCGAGGTCCCGCCGACGACCACGCCGTAACCGACGGCGCTGGCCGCAAGCCCGGCGTCGCCGATCCTGACATCGCGGCGCTTGGCAAGCCGGCGCAGCGGCACGCTCAATATCAGCATGGTGCCGATCACCAGCGCCGCGCCGGCATTGCTGAGCCGGGTATAGCCATAGGCCCCGAGCGCCGTCGTCAGCGTGGCGGCCGCAATCACGATCAGCGCGCGGCGGCGGTCGGCATAACGGAAATAGGCCGTGAGACGACTGATATTCGTGATGATGGCTGATATCGCGATGATCGGCACCACCGGCCCGGCGCCGATCATCGGCACCAGCACCAGCGGCATCAACGCGCCGGTGCCGTAGCCGGCAAGGCCGCCGACAAGCGAGGCCAGCAACGCCATGCCGGCGACCAACAACAACTGAGCCACGGAAATGTCGGCGAAGCCGGAAAGAACATTCACAAACGGTGATCGCGATTGAAACGTGTGACGGTCTGGTCAGCAATAGCGGCAAGTGCTGCTGGGGCAAGCGGAAAATCCGCCGCCAGCCAGGCGTCTTCCGCGAGCGTCAGTACGTGGCCGAGCGCCGGGCCCTCGGCAATGCCGCGGGAAATGAAATCGGCCGCGCGCAGCGGAAATTTCGGCGCGGTCCAGCGCTGCGGCAGCGTTGCGAATTCGCGCCAATAGGCAGCGCCATAATCAGTATCTTGGCTTTCGCCCGAACGCGCCCAGGCCAGCATCAGGCGATCGCGGTATTGTTCCTCGCCGAGCCGGTAGAGCCGCTGCCGCGCCCTCAACTCGTCCATGCCGGCCAGCCGCCACCAGCGATGCCCCATCGAATCCAGCATCTTGTTTTCTGCGTTTGACAGCCGCAGCCGCGCGGCAACGCGCTTGGCATCCTCGGTCACGGCAACGGCGAGCGCGGCCAGCCGGCGCACCGGATCCGGCGCCAGCCCCAGCGCCCGCTCCGCCGATATCATCGCCGCGAACGGCCCGTTATAGGTGACGCCACCGACAATCGTCAGCAGCAAGCCGGCATCCGCCATCGCGGTCACTGCCCCCTTGGCGCCATCGGCGACCAATAGCTTGAGCATCTCCATGCGCACGCGTTCGGCGGAAAGGCTCGAAAGGCCCGCGCGCCCGGCGATGCAGGCGAGATAGCCGGTGCGATCGGGGTGGCCGGCGCCATAGGCGGCATGCATGCGGAAGAACCGGAGGATGCGCAGATAATCCTCGGCGATCCGCTGCGCGGCATCGCCGATAAATCGCACCCGCCGCGCTTCGATATCGGCGAGGCCGCCGACATGGTCGTGTACGAGGCCGTCGGCATCGACCGAAAGCCCGTTGATGGTGAAGTCGCGCCGCTCGGCGTCGCGGACCCAGTCGCGGCCGAACGCGACCTTGGCCTTGCGGCCATAGGTCTCGGTATCCTCGCGTAACGTCGTCACCTCGAACGGATGTGCATCGACGACCAGGGTCACGGTGCCGTGGTCGATGCCAGTCGGCACGCATTTGATGCCGGCCGCTTTGGCCCGGCGCACCACTTCGTCGGGCAGTGCTGTGGTCGCGATGTCGATGTCGCCGGGCGGAATTTTCAAAAGCGCGTTGCGCACCGCGCCGCCGACCACGCGGGCTTCCTCGCCGTCGCCGTTGAGCAGTGCGAGCACGCGAGCAGCCGCACCGGATTTGAGCCAGGGCGCATCAATGAGCACGCGCCACCTCGCTCATTTCTCGGTCCCGGGCACGAACTTGCCGTTCTCGATATGGGCGGGAATATAGGTCGAATTCGGCGACGCGCCGGAGAAATGCGCCAGCAGCACGAAGCTGACCACGACCAGCAGCAGCGATCCCAGCACCAATTTGGCGATCAGATGCATTGGCCAGGACGATGGCGCCATCACGCCGGACCGGGTGGCAATCAGGAACAGGGCATAGACCGCGAACGGGATCAGGAAAATTCCGACTTCGGTCAATACCGGACGGATCATGAGAGATAAATCCGCTCATACAGCACGCGCAGGATGCCCGCGGTCGCGCCCCAGATGTAACGCTCGGCATACGGCATCGCGTAGTAGGAACGCTCCATGCCGCGGAATTCCTTGTTGTGGATCTGGTGGTTTTCCGGATTCATCAGGAACGCCAGCGGCACCTCGAACGCATCGACCACCTCGGCTTCGCTGATCTTCAGCGTGAAGCCGGGTCTGACGCGCGCCACCGTCGGCAGAATGCGAAAGCCGAACGCCGTACCGTAGAGATCGAGATAGCCGATCGGCTCGATGAACTCGCGCTCCAGGCCGACTTCCTCCATGGCTTCGCGCAGGGCGGCATCCATCGGGGAAGCGTCAGTGGCGTCGATCTTGCCGCCGGGAAAGGAAATCTGGCCGGCATGGCTCGACAGATGCGGCGAGCGCTGCGTCAGCAGCACGGTCGGCTCCGGATGATCGATCACCGGGATCAGCACCGCCGCCGGCCGCACCGGTTGCTCCTGCGCGACGATCTCCAGCATGCGGTCGTTGCCGCTGTCGCCGGTCCTCGGAATGATGTTGGGATCGACCAGGCCGGGCGGCACGTCGAAATTCAGCCGCGCCTGGCTGCGCGCGAAAAACTCCGCCGAACTGACCGGAGCCGCCTCCAGCTTGCCTCGTATCGGCTCGTTCAAAGCGCGTCCCTCACCTGCTTCGCATCCGCCATCGCAAAGAACTCTCCGCCGGATTCGACCCCGAACATCGGTTCGCCATCGACCACCCGCTCTTCCCCCATGTCAACCAGATCGTAATAGAGCGCGCGGGTGACCTTGGCCCAGAGGTCGGCGCGGACGTGCAGATAGGGCGTCAGCCCGCCATCATCAGCCATCTTGAATCGCAGCCGATGGCCGGAGTCGCAAGCCACCCAGTCGTCGACATTGGTGCGAAAGCGCAAGAGCCGGCCGCGGTCGCCGGTCTCGTTCAGCATCTCGACCGCCATGAACGGCGCGTCGTCGACGCGGATGCCGACCTTCTCGACCGGGGTCACGAGAAAGTGCTTGCCGTCCTCGCGCTTCAGGATGGTCGAAAACAGCCGCACCAGCGCCGGCCGTCCGATCGGCGTGCCCATGTAGAACCACGTTCCGTCGGAGGCTATTCGCATGTCGAGGTCGCCGCAGAACGGCGGATTCCACAGATGCACCGGCGGCAGGCCCTTGCCGGCCGCCGTGGCGTTGACGGCTTCGCGCGCGGCAACCGTCAGACCTTCAAGGTTCTTGCCTTCAAGCTTGTTGCCCTGATCGCCGGTTTGCCCTTGCTTCGCCATTGTTTGACCTGAGTCTGACTGCTTCGATCTGGCACGATTGGTGCAAGTCTTCCGATATGTATCCTGGACGATTTGCGCCCGTATTATTCCGGGTCAAGTCGCCACAACGTGATGCCGTTCATACCCCGAAATACCGATAATGTGGGGATAGTTTAATTCAACGAATACATGGCCTTTGCATAGGTTTAGCATGAGGTTCGTGGCATGACGACGCACTCGGCGCTGTCATGAAGCGGTTTGGCTCTGGATCCGTGCAGCCTTGAACAGGTGAGGCCCCGGATTCGTGAAGGAGAGAGACATGGCGAACGCAGACGGTGTCGAGAAACTCGAGGACGCGATCGTCCGCTCGGCCGAGCAGGTCGCCGGTCAGATCCGCGCCGCCAAGGAAGCGATCGGCACCGTCATTTACGGCCAGGACCGGGTCATCGAAAACACCCTGGTGACGATCCTGTCCGGCGGTCATGCGCTCTTGATCGGGGTTCCCGGTCTGGCCAAGACCAAGCTGGTCGAAACGCTCGGCATCACGCTCGGCCTCGACGCCAAGCGCATCCAGTTCACACCGGACCTGATGCCATCGGATATTCTCGGCGCCGAGGTGCTGGACGAGAGCAATTCCGGCAAGCGTTCGTTCCGCTTCATTTCAGGCCCGGTGTTCGCGCAGCTCCTGATGGCCGACGAAATCAACCGCGCCAGCCCGCGCACCCAATCGGCGCTGCTTCAGGCCATGCAGGAACAGCACATCACGGTCGCGGGCGCGCGCCATGATTTGCCAAAACCCTTCCACGTGCTGGCGACGCAAAATCCGCTGGAGCAGGAAGGCACCTATCCGCTCCCGGAAGCGCAGCTCGACCGCTTCCTGATGGAGATCGACGTCGACTATCCCGATCGCGACGCCGAGCGCCGCATTCTGTTCGAAACCACCGGCGCCGAGGAAACGCTCGCCAAGGCGTCGATGAACGCGGAGATTTTGATCGCCGCGCAACGGCTGGTGCGGCGGCTGCCGGTCGGCGACAGCGTCGTCGAGGCTATCCTTTCGCTGGTGCGCTCGGCGCGTCCCAATCCCGACGGCGATGGCGACAAGCTGATCGCCTGGGGACCGGGACCGCGCGCCAGCCAGTCGCTGATGCTGGCGGTTCGCGCCCGCGCGCTGCTCGACGGCCGGCTCGCGCCCTCGATCGACGACGTGCTCGACCTCGCCGAGCCCGTGCTCAAGCACCGCATGGCGCTGACCTTCTCGGCGCGCGCCGAGGGACGCACCATTCCCGACGTGATCAGGCAGTTGAAGACGCGGATTGGTTGATGGCCGCAGAGACCAGGCAACAAAGCGGGGAGCAAAAGGAGCTTTTAGCGATCCGACGTGCCGATGGCGAAAGCCGAACGCTCGCCGCATCGCTGCCCCGTCTCGTGCTTGAAGCCCGCCGCATCGCCGCCAACGTCATTCACGGCCTGCATGGCCGGCGCCGCGCCGGCGCCGGCGAAAGCTTCTGGCAATATCGCCGCTTCGTCTCGGGCGAGCCGTCGCAAAACGTCGACTGGCGGCGCTCGGCGCGCGACGATCATCTTTATGTCCGCGAGCAGGAATGGGAGGCCGCGCATACCGTCTGGCTGTGGCCGGACCGCTCGCCGTCGATGGCGTTTGCTTCGAAAGCTGCGCGCGATAGCAAGCTGGAGCGCGGCCTGATCGTCACCTTTGCGCTGGCTGAGCTCTTGGTCTCGGGCGGCGAACGGGTCGGCATTCCCGGCCTGATGAACCCGACCGCCAGCAGCAGCGTGATCGACAAGATGGCGCAGGCGATGCTGCACGACGATGCGGCGCGTTTGAGCCTGCCGCCGTCCTTTGTGCCGTCGGCGCTGGCCGAGATCGTGGTGCTGTCCGACTTCTGGTCGCCGATGCCGGAAATCCGCACCATGCTTGCAGGACTATCGGCTTCCGGCGCGCATGGCACGCTGATCCAGGTCGTCGATCCCGCGGAAGAAACCTTTCCCTATGCCGGCCGGGTCGAATTCGTCGAACCCGAGGGCGGCGGCGTCATCACCGCGGGCCGCGCCGAGAGCTGGGCGCAGGATTACGTCGCGCGCGTAGCACTTCATCGTGACGAGATCCGCAACGAGACCAACAAGCTCGACTGGCTGTTCTCGACCCACACCACCAGCCGCTCCGCCGCCGAACTCTTGCTGTTCCTGCATTCGGGCATGATGGTGAGCAAGGGAAGTGTGCGCTCCTCAACCGTGAAGGTGGGACGAAGCTCATGATCGCAGGGCTCCCCCTCACCTTTGCCGAACCGCTGTTGTTGCTGGGCCTGCTGACGCTGCCGGTGCTGTGGTGGCTGTTGCGGGTGATGCCGCCGCGGCCGCGCCGGATCGAGTTTCCGCCGACGCGGCTGTTGTTCGACATCAAGCCCAAGGAAGAAACCCCGTCGCGAACGCCGTGGTGGCTGACCTTGTTGCGCCTCACCGCGGCAGCGCTGGTCATTCTCGCCGCCGCGGGGCCGATCTGGAATCCGCAAACCGGCGTCGGCGGCAGCAAGGCGCCGCTGGTGATCCTGCTCGACGACGGCTGGAGTGCGGCTTCGAGCTGGGACACTCGCATCAAGGCCGCCGACGAGCTGATCGCCAATGCCGATAACGACCGCCGCGGCGTAGCACTGGTTCCGCTGTCCGAACCGGCGCGCGACATTACGCTGATGCCCGGCGGCACCGCGCGGGTCGCACTGCGCCAGCTTGCACCCAAACCTTACTCGGTCGAGCGCGTCGAAACGCTCCCCGCCATCGAGCGTTTTTTGAAGGCGACCGGCGATGCCGAGATCGCCTGGCTGTCCGACGGCATCGACACCGGGCGCGGTACCGAGTTTCTCGAAAGCCTCGGCAAGACCATCGGCGACCGCAAGCTGACGGTGTTCGAGGGTGGCGCATCGCCGGCATTGGCGCTGGTCGCCGCCGAGAATGCCGCGGCAAAGATGACCGTGAAGGTGCTGCGCACCACCAGCGGCAACGCCGCGGGCGTGGTCCGCGCGATCGACGCCAAGGGTTCGCCGATCGGCGAGGCGCGGTTCGCGTTCGGATTGCAGGACCGCGAGACCGAAGCGGCGTTCGATCTGCCGGTTGAACTGCGCAACGATATCGCGCGGCTCGAAATATCGGGCGAACGGTCCGCCGGCGCAGTGCAACTGCTGGACAAGCGCTGGCGGCGACGCGCCATCGGCGTCGTCACCGGCGCGACCAGCGATACCGCGCAGCCGCTATTGGCGTCGACCTTCTATCTCACTCGCGCACTGCAGCCGTTCGCCGACGTGCGGCTCGGCGATCGCGGCGCGCCGCAGCAGGTGATCGCGCAATTCCTCGATCAGCGGCTGCCGATGATCGTGATGGCCGATGTCGGCACGCTGTCGCCGGAAATCCGCGAGCGTCTCAACGCCTGGATCGATCAGGGCGGCGTATTGGTGCGCTTCGCCGGTCCCCGTCTGGCGCAGGCCGATGACGATCTGGTGCCGGTGAAGCTGCGTCGCGGCGGCCGCACGCTCGGCGGCAGTCTCACCTGGGAGAAGCCGCAGCATCTGGCCTCGTTCGCTGCCGACGGCCCGTTCGCGGGGCTCAACGTGCCCAAGGACATCACCATCAATCGTCAGGTGCTCGCCGAGCCCGACGCCGTGCTTGCCACCAAGAGCTGGGCGTCGCTGGAAGACGGCACGCCGCTGGTGACCGGCGAACATCGCGGCAAGGGCGTCGTCAGCCTGTTCCACGTCGGCGCCGACTCGCGCTGGTCGGACCTGCCGATGTCCGGCACGTTCGTCGAAATGCTGCGGCGGCTGGTCGATATGTCCGGCTACACGTCCAAGCCCGGCCCCGGCGTCGCCAGCGAAGCGACCAATGTCGAGACCGTGGCGCCGCTGCGCACGCTCGACGGCTTTGGCGCGTTCGGGCCGCCGCCCTCGACCGCCAAGCCGATGCCGGCCGACTATCGCGACCGCGCCACATCGGACCATCCGCCCGGCCTTTACGGCTCCGCCGAAGGTCCGATCGCGGTCAACACGCTGGCGTCGGCCGATCGTATCGCCGCGCTCGATACCTCATTGCTGCGCGCGCAGCACGCCACCTACTCCAACGCCGAACCGCGCGACCTGCGCGGCATCCTGCTGTCGTCGTCGCTGCTGCTGTTCCTGATCGATGCGATCGTGATCGCCATGCTGGGCGCGGGCCTTGCCGCGCTGTGGCGCCGGCGTACGGCGGCGGCATCGATCGCGCTGGCGCTGATCCTGGCCGCGACCTGGATCGCGCCGTCGCCGGTGCGTGCCGACAACAATGACGACTTCGCCGTCAAGGCGGTGTCGCAGACCCGGCTCGCTTACGTCGTCACCGGAAATGCCGACGTCGATTCCATCGTCAAGGCCGGCATGGCCGGGCTGACGCTGTTCATGGCGCAGCGCACCGCGCTGGAAACCGGCGATCCCATCGGCATCGATCCCGCCAAGGACGAACTGGCGTTCTTCCCGCTGATCTACTGGCCGGTGGTGCCGGGCGCACCGAAGCCGTCGCAGGACGCCATCAACCGCGTCGACGCCTATATGAAACAAGGCGGCACGGTTCTGTTCGATACCCGCGACGCCATCGAGGCGCCGCCGGGCGAAAACGGCGCATCGCAGACGCCGGCCATGCAGAGCCTGCGCGAAATTCTCTCCGCGCTCGACGTGCCCGAACTCGAGCCGGTGCCGCATGAGCACGTGCTGACCAAGACGTTCTACCTGCTGCGCGACTTCCCCGGCCGCTTCAACGTCGGCCAGACCTGGGTCGAAACCCTGCCGCGCGAAGACGACGACGAGGCCGCGTCGAGGCCGGCGCGCGGCGGTGACGGCGTTTCGCCGATCATCATCACCTCGAACGATCTCGCCGGTGCCTGGGCGCTCCGTCCCGACGGCCAGCCGATGCTGCCGCTGACCCCCGGCGAGCCGCGCCAGCGCGAATTCGCTTTCCGCGCCGGCGTCAACATCGTGATGTACACGCTGACCGGCAACTACAAGGCCGACCTGGTTCATATGCCTGCTTTGCTCGAACGGCTGGGGCAATAGAGCATGCAATACGGCATCGCATTCACGCCTCTCGTTCCCACGCTCGTGCTGTGGATCGCGCTCGCCGCCATCGTTGCGATCTCGGCGCTGCTGCTGCTCGGCCGCGCCCGTGGCGCTGCGGTGCGGGTCGCCGCGCTGGCGCTGATCCTGCTGGCGCTCGCCAACCCGTCCTTCACCCGCGAGGACCGCGAGCCGTTGTCCTCGGTCGCCGCCGTCGTCATCGACAAGAGCCCGAGCCAGAATTTCGGCACGCGCAATGACGAGACCGCGAAGGCGCAGGAAGCGCTCGTCGACACCCTGAAAAAGATCAAGGGACTGGAAGTGCGCGTCGTCGAGGCCGGACAGGCCGATGGCGAGACCGACGGCACCAAGCTGTTCGGCGCGCTGTCCTCGGCGCTGTCGGATGTTCCGGTCGATCGCGTCGCCGGCGCGTTCATGATCACCGACGGCCGGGTCCACGACATTCCCGCCAATGCGGCCGCCGTCGGGTTCCAGGCGCCGGTGCATGCGCTGATCACGGGACAGAAGGACGAGCGCGATCGCCGGATTGCGATTTCGGCGGCGCCCCGTTTCGGCATCGTCGGCCAGACCCAGACCATCACCTACCGGCTCGACGACCAGGGCGTCACCGGCCAGCGCGCCAAGGTCGTGATCCGCCGCGACGGCGAGGTCATCGGCGAGCGCACGCTTACGAGCGGCCAGACATCCAGTGTCGAGATCGACATCAAGCATGCCGGGCCGAACATCGTCGAGATCGAGGCCTCGCCGCTGGAGAACGAACTGACGCTGGTCAACAACCGCGCCGTGGTCGCGATCGAAGGCGTTCGCGACAAATTGCGCGTGCTGCTGGTTTCCGGCGAACCGCATTCCGGCGAGCGCACCTGGCGCAACCTGTTGAAGTCGGACGCCAGCATCGACCTTGTCCATTTCACCATTCTGCGGCCGCCGGAGAAGCAGGACGGCACGCCGATCAACGAGCTGTCGCTGATCGCGTTTCCGACCCGCGAGCTGTTCCAGCAGCGGATCAACGATTTCCAGTTGATCATCTTCGACCGTTACGCCCGCCAGGGCGTGCTGCCGATTGCCTATTTCGACAACATCGCGCGCTATGTCCGCGGTGGCGGCGCGGTACTGGTGTCGGCAGGTCCCGACTACGCCTCGACCACCAGCATCTGGCGCACGCCGCTGGATTCGGTGCTGCCGGCCGAACCGGTCGGCGTCAGCGAGAAGCCGTATTATGCGCATCTGAGCGATGCCGGTAAGCGCCATCCGGTGACGCGCGGCCTAGAAGGCTCCGCCTCGGAGCCGCCGCACTGGAGCCGGTTCTTCCGCACCGTCGAGACCCGCAACAGCGTCAACCCGCCGGTGATGACCGGCGCCGACGGCAAGCCGCTGCTGCTGCTGTCGCGCTTCGGCGAAGGCCGCGTCGCATTGCTGTTGTCTGATCACATCTGGCTGTGGGCGCGCGGCTATGAGGGAGGCGGACCGCATCTGGATCTGTTGCGGCGGATGTCGCACTGGCTGATGAAGCAACCGGATCTCGACGAAGAGGCGCTGCGCCTGCAAATCCAGGGCAAGGACCTCGTGGTGGTGCGCCAGACCATGGCCGACACCGTGCCGCCTGTTGTCGTGACCTCGCCGAGCGGAACGACAAAAGAAATGACGCTGAGCCCAGGCGATCCCGGCGAATGGCGCGCGACGCTGCCGGCGAACGAACTCGGCCTGTGGCAGGCGACCGACGGCACCTTGAAGGCGCTGATCAATGTCGGGCCGACCAATCCGAAGGAATTTTCCGAAGTCACCTCCACCACCGAGATGCTGAAGCCGCTGGCGCAGGCGACCGGTGGCGACGCGCGGCGCGTGGTCGACGGCTCCAGCCTCGACATGCCCCGCATCGTGCCGGTGCGTGCCTCCGGCATCTATCGCGGCGACGGCTGGCTCGGCGTCAAGATGCGCGACGCCAGCGTGGTCAAGGGCGTCGGCGTGCTGCCGATGTTCGCAGGCCTGATCGGGTTGCTGCTGCTGCTCGGTGCGTTCGCGGCGACCTGGGTGCGCGAGGGGCGGTGAGGCTGTCGCGCAGAATTCTGCCGGGCTGCCGTCTTCCGTTGCATCAATCCCACAGCGCGCGCAGAACTATCGCCACCTTACCTGACCTACGGTTGACATCCTCTGTTCCTTCCGATGTTATAATATAACATTGGGACGAAGACCCGGATGAACTGGTTCCGAAAACACCTCAAGCATGGCTCGCGGCTGGCGCTGTTTGCGCTCGCGATCCAGTTTGCGCTGTCGTTCGGGCATGCGCACGGGGTTGCCGCGCAAGCAGCACCCGTAGTCCAGACCAGCGCGACCGACGCGGACTTCGCCCACGCCACCGGGCTCGCCGCGCAAGGAGCTGCGGACGAAGTTGCGCAGAAGCAGCAGCCATCGACGCCCGATAGCGATCAGCAACCGGCGGATAATTGCGCGATCTGCGCCGTCATGTCGCTTGCCGGCAGTGTGCTGTTCGCGACGCCGCCACTGCTGCAACTGCCGCAGGCGGTCGAATTTCTCTACCTCACGACCGACGCCGAGTTCGTTCACCTGAACGCGATCCATCCGGCGTTCCAGTCCCGCGCACCACCCGCCTCCTGAGATCGATTGATTGATGCGCCCTTGGGGGATCGTCGCCATGCGTGGCCGATCCACCGGGATAAATCGAAATCGGTCCGTCGCACATCGACGGCAAGGCGCTTCCCAAGGTTCGTCGATAACGCGAATTCCGGTGGCAGCCTCTCAGGATCGGACAATGACGCTCTCGTTAAGAACCACTCTCCTGCTCTCCAGTTCAGCGTCACTGCTGCTCGGCCTGGGCACCCCTGCAATGTCGCAGACCGCAGCTCCCGCGGCGGGCGGCTCTACCACGCTTCCGAAGATCGAGGTCGTGGCGCCGCCGCGCGCCCAACCCACGCGCCGGCCCAAGGCGCGCGTCGTCACGGGGGTACGTCGCGAGACGCCCGCCGCACCGCCGCCGCAGACCGAGGCGCAAGTGGTCGCGGGCAAGAACGAGAAGTTTGACACGACGCGCCAGAACATTTTCGCGCCAATCGGTGCCAACTCCTCTGAGATCAACCACCAGGCCATCGAGGCGCTCCCGCAAGGTACCAATACGACGCTGGACAAGGTGCTATTGCAACTACCCGGCGTAACGCAGGATTCGGCCGCAAGCGGTGAATTGCACGTACGAAACGAGCACGGCAATCTTCAATATCGTATCAACGGCATCATGCTGCCCGACGGCGTCGGGGCTTTCGGGCAAATCCTCGACACCAGCATCGTCGGAAGCCTGGCGTTGCTTACCGGGGCGCTGCCGGCGCAATATGGCTTGCGCACCGCGGGCGTGCTCGACATCCAGACCAAGACCGACGCCTTCAACAACTCAGGCAGCGTCAGCGTCTATGGCGGCAGCCACCAAACGATCACGCCGAGTTTCGAATACGGCGGCACCGCCGGACAAACCCAGTATTTCGTCTCCGGACGCTATTTCACGAGCAATCTGGGGATTGAAAATCCGACGCCGGCGAAAGAAGCGATTCACGATCGCACCTCGCAGGAGAAGGGATTTCTTTATCTATCGACCGTGCTCGATCCCACCAGCCGCCTGACCCTGATCAGCGGCGTATCGAATGCGGCGTATCAGATCCCCAACAATCCGGGACAGCCGTCCAACTTCACGGCGTTCGGGGTATCCAACTTCGATTCGTCGATGCTCAATGAACGGCAGTACGAGACGACCCAGTTCAACGTATTGGCCTACCAAAAATCGATGGAGGATATCGACTACCAGGTCGCCTATTTCAACCGCTATAACCAGTTGCACTTTCGGCCGGATCTGGTCGGCGACCTCGTCATCAATGGCGTGGCCTCCGATGTCTACCGTCAGAGCGTTATCAATGGCATTCAGGAAGATACCGCCTGGCGCATCGGCTACGCCCATACTCTGCGGTATGGCTTTTCCGTGAGTGCGGAGCGCTCCCTGGTCACCAACATATCCACCGTGTTGCCGCTCGTTGATCCCACCGATCCCAGCCAAGGCACGATCGATGCGCCGTTCCCCATACTCGATTCCAGCTCCAGGACCGGTTGGCTGCTTGGCACCTATCTTCAGGACGAGTGGAAGATCACCAATAACCTGACCTTGAACGCAGGGTTACGCTTCGACCAGATGTACCAATACGTCAATGCCAACCAGTTCAGCCCGCGTGTCAACGTGAGCTGGGTGCCAGTGGATGGCACCACCTTCCACGCCGGCTACGCGCGCACATTCACGCCGCCGCCGCAAGTGGTGGCTGCTCCGGTTAATCTGGCGCTGGTCCAGGGCACATCGCAGCAGCCTGCCGTGCAGCAGAACGATCCGGTGCGGCCGGAGCGGGCCCACGTGTTCGATGCAGGTGTAGTTCAGAAGATCCTGCCGGTACCCGGCCTCGAGGTCGGGATCGATCTCTACTACAAGATCGCGCGCGATCTGCTTGACGATGGGCAATTCGGCGCGGCCTATGTATTGTCCGGCTTCAATTACGACCGGGCCAATAACGCGGGCGTCGAGCTCAAAGCATCCTACACCAACGGCAACTTCCGCATGTATGGCAACCTCGCCTGGGCGCGCCAACTCGGCACCGACATCGTATCGAACCAGTATTTGTTCGACCCCGACCGTCTGGCCTACATCGCCAGCCACTACGTCTACACGGACCACAGTCAGACTCTGACCGCGTCAGCCGGTGCATCCTACCTCTGGAACGGCACGCGGTTCAGCGCGTCAATGATCTACGGCAGCGGACTTCGCTCCGGCTTTGCGAATACCGACCACGTGCCGTCCTATACCCAGGTGAATGTCGGAGTATCGCGCGAATATCTCCTCCCGGGATGGACCAAGCCGACGACGGTAAGGTTCGATGTCGTCAACCTGTTCGACAAGATCTACGAGATCAGGGATGGCTCGGGCATCGGCGTGTTCGCGCCGCAGTTCGGACCGCGACGCGGCTTCTATGTCGGCATCACGCAGAAGCTGTGACGCGTGCGCCGTCGCGTGAAGAAAACGCGTCAGAACAAACGTCCAGAGTCCTGCAACAAGGACGAAGTCCTGATGCCGGGCATCGGGGTACGGGCGTTTGCGAATTTGAAGTTTTAGACAACGGCCGGCTCGATGCCGCTTCTCCCTCGCCCCGCACTTGCGGGGTCGAGACGAGCGAAGCTTGCTCTTAGAGGGTCGGGGTGAGGGGCAGCTTCCACGAATACCGAATGCGCGGTGAGTCCCCCTCACCCGGCGCTTTGCGCCGACCTCTCCCCGCAAGCGGGGCGAGGTACGCAAGCTACCTTGCCTTGCTCCAGTCGGGCTGGATCGCGCCGGAGACGTCGTTGAAGGCGCCTTCGACCAGCTCGGCCACCAGCAGACGGCTGTAATCGACCGGGCCCGGCATCGTCGCCCGTCCCTTCGGCACGGCCTTGAAACCGACGCGGCTGTAATAGGCCTCGTCGCCGACCAGGATCACCAGGCGATGGCCCTTGGCCTTGGCATCCCTGAGCGAACGGTCGAGCAGCATGCGGCCGACACCGCGGCTGCGGAACGGCGGCTCGACCGTCAACGGCCCGAGCATCAAGGCCGGCGTATCGCCGATGCAGACCGGCAACTGCCGCACCGAACCGACCATCAGCGTGCCGATCCGCGCCGTGAACGACAGATCGAGCAGATGATCGACATGTTCGCGCAGCCGGTAGGCGCTGAGCACGAAGCGGCCGGGTCCGAAGGTGCGCTCATGCAGGCGCTCGATCGCCTGCGCGTCCTTGGGGGTTTCGGCCAGGATAGTGACGGAGAGTTCGCTCATGATGAGGCGCGGGATAGCATCTGGGGGCGGCGCGGTCGAGCGCCGGTTCTGATTAAAATCAGAACCGGCGCTCGACCGTTAATATTTTGACGCGTTTTCTTCACGCGAACCGGCCTCCACTTCGCTCGAAAACGCTATGTCTGCCAAATTCCGCGTTGCCTTAAGCCTTGTTGATGACGGGCTGGGACAAATAAGCCAGCAGCTTCATTTCGCGCCGGCCACGCGTCACCGTATCCAGCACCAGCCCCGACGACACCGACAGGACCGCCACGATCATCAGGCCCATCGACAGTACCGCGGTCGGCAGCCGCGGCACGAGGCCTTCCTCGAGATAGGTGATGACGACGGGGATCGCGAGCCCGATCGAGACCAGCATCAGGAAGATGCCGATCACGGTGAAGAACCGCAGCGGCTTTTCCGACCGGTACAGTTTCAGGATGGTGCCGAGAATCCGGAAACCGTCGCGCCAGGTGTTGAGCTTGCTGACCGAACCTTCCGGCCGCGCATAATACGGCGTCTCGACTTCGGCGACCGGCAACGCCAGTTCGAGCGCGTGCACGCTGAGCTCGGTTTCGATCTCGAAACCGTCGGACAGCACCGGAAAGGATTTGACGAAGCGGCGCGAGAACACGCGATAGCCGGACAGGATGTCCTTGAAGGCCTGGCCGAACACCGTCGACAGGAAGCTGGTCAGCATCCAGTTGCCGGTGCGGTGGCCCGGCCGGTAGGCGGCGACCGACTGATCGACGCGAAAGCCCACCACCATGTCGAGATGATCGTTGATCAGCCGATCGATCATGCGCGGCGCGCTCGGCGCGTCGTAGGTCGCATCGCCATCGACCAGCACATAGATATCGGCGTCGACATCGGCGAACATGCGCCGGACCACGTGGCCCTTGCCCTGGCGGCGCTCGCTGCGCACCACAGCGCCGGCGGCGCGCGCGATCTCGACGGTGCGGTCCCTCGAATTGTTGTCGTAGACGAATATCGCAGCCGCCGGCAGCGCCTTGCGAAAGTCGGCGACCACGGTCGCGACAGCGGCTTCCTCGTTGTAGCAAGGCACCAGAACCGCAACCCGCAACGCTGGTGTCGTCATCGCGATCTCGCCGAATCAACCCTGTCCATGGGGCGTTTATACCGCAATCAGGCGTTGGCCGGTTGGAGGAAGGCGGTGTTATCCGCGGCCGCTTATCGCCACGTCGAAACCGGCGTCACGCCGTCGAGCACTTCCGCGATCCGCAACCGTGTGCCTTTGGTGGTCTCCGTCGGCAACGCGGTTGCGGCATAGAATCCGCACTCGACGATCTCGCGGTTCGGCTCCGGCAACCGGTCCTGCCGGAATTGCCTGACCACATAGACCGCGACATGGTCGCGGCGGGAGACGTGGCTGTTGAAGAACAGGCCATGCAGGGCGGGTTCGCCGGCGAGTTCGATCCGCCCCTCCTCCATCAGCTCGCGCCGCAAGGCTTCGAGAAAGCTCTCGCCGACCTCGACCCCGCCGCCCGGCAGATGCCAGCCGGAGACATAACTGTGCCGGACCAGGAATACCCTGCCATCGGCATCCACCACGACGCCGCGAACGCCCAAGGTCATGCCGCGGGCGAACCGCCAATAGAGGTGGAACACGTGCCGCAATTGCGGCTCGATGCGCTTTCGCAAGGTTTGCAGAGCGGTCACAAATCCCCCGGATGGACAGATGTCATGTTTGATCCTTATATCGCGGGATGATCGCGCGACAGCTTCATTTCACGGGCCATCCGGCGAAACGCACATGACGGCCTTCACGTTGGCGCATCTGTCCGACCCGCACCTGCCGCCGCTGCCGGCGGCGCGCCTGCGCGATCTCGCCGGCAAGCGTGCGTTCGGTTATCTCAACTGGACCCGCAACCGCCACAAATATCACCGCCGCGAGGTGCTGGATGCGCTGGTCGCCGACATGCAGGCACAGCGGCCGGACCATATCGCCGTGACCGGCGATCTGGTCAATCTCGCGCTCGAATCAGAATTCGCCCCCGCGCAGGCCTGGCTCGAAGGCGTGGGAACGCCGCAGCAGGTCACTGTCATCCCCGGCAATCACGACGCCTATGTGCGCGCCACACAGCATCGTTTCGCCGGCGCCTTCGGCGAATACCTGCGCGGCGACGCCGGGACCGAAGGCACTTCGTTTCCGTTCCTGCGCCGGCGCGGTCCGCTGGCGCTGATCGGCGTGTCCTCGGCGGTGCCGACGCCGCCGCTGATGGCGACCGGCACGCTCGGCCGCGCGCAACTCGACACGCTCGACCGTCATCTGGCGCAATTGTCGGCCGAGGACGCGTTCCGGGTGCTGCTGGTGCATCATCCCCTGCACTCGAAATCCCGCATGAAGCGACTGACCGATTCCAGCGGCTTGCGCGCGGTGTTGAAGGCGCGCGGCGCCGATCTGGTGCTGCACGGCCACGACCACATCCATTCGACGATGTGGATCGAAGGGTCAGACAAGCAGATCCCCGCGATCGGCGTGCCTTCGGCCTCGGCGCTGGCGCACCGGCATTATCCGGCCGCGGCCTACAATCTGTTCTCGATCGAGCGCGACGGCAATCAATGGCGCTGCACGCAGACCGTGCGCGGCATCGACGCCAGTCTGCAAGTGCGGGAGATCAAGCAGACGCAGCTGATCTAGAGATTCTTCAAGCTCGCGAACAGCGCCAGCGCGAACAGCGCGAGCACGCCGGCGAGAAAGCCGAACACGAACGTACCGAACCCGCGACGGCGCGGCTTTGGCTCCGCCACCGGCTCGGCCATCGGCGTTGCCACCATCGCATGCTCGCGCTCGATCATGCGGCGCGCGACATAGCCGGTGACGGCATCGACGATGACGGGCACGTCATGCGATTCGGCGAGCACGATGCGGCCGAAGCGGGTGTCCTGCACGAAGCGATAGATCCGCTTGTCGCGGCCCATCAGAACATGCGCGACCACGTCGATCCACAGCCGCGGGGTTTCGCCCTGGCTGACGCCGCGATCGAACAGGTCGACCTGTCCGGGCACCTCGGCAAACAGCGGGTCGAGCGCCTCGTTCAGAATCTCGAGCCGCGCGACTTCGGCGTCGCGCAGTTCGACGACGACGCCGGTGCGATCGGCGGCCTCGATCCGGGCCTGGCGCAAAGCGTCGCGCAGCCGCGTCGGTCGCGTTTCGCGGGCCTCATTGCCGGTGTTCTGCGCGTCTGACATTTTGCAAGCCGCCTTTGTCCTGAAGGGGTGGGCGCGGTTAACCTATCAGTAACCATGGCTTGCGCAAAGGTCGTTTATTTTCAATAACTTACGTATTCATTGGCTTCGAGACTCACTGAGCCAGGCGCCCGTGAGGCGAGCGAAACGGTTGTTCGGCGTGCCTGCAAATCGCAAGACGGCCCCACCCGGAAAACCGGATGAGGCCGCCTGTCCTTGGCGTTTCCCTGGATTTTATGTGCGGCCGGCCGATCAGGCCGAGACGCGCGAGGGCTCTTCCACGATCGAAAAGCGTACGCCGGCCTTGTGACGGTTCTCTTCCGAAACCGCGCGCCACGCATCCTCGGCTTCCTTGCGGGTCGTGAACGGACCCTGCACCTGGGCCGAGCCTTCCACGAGCTTGTGGAAGTTCATCGATCCGAACTCGCCGCCGATCACCCAGAAATTGCTCTTCGTCATGGTCGTCTCCTGTTATTCCGCTTACCCGGCTGCAATCGACATTCGTGACAATGCGTTGCGAAACGTGCTGAGAACTAAACGCCAGAATGGCGATTTCGTACAGCTACCTTGTATTCGAATGGTGATGTTGTGTAACATCAATACTTGTAATAAATGTCATTTTGTAAAGTTAGTCACAACGATAGGTCAGGAAGCCTGTCATGCCCGCTGATTCCGGAAAAAAGCTGTTTGTCGGGCCAAGGTTCCGGCGAATCCGCCAGCAGCTTGGCCTGTCGCAGACCCAGATTGCCGAGGGACTTGGCATTTCTCCGAGCTATATCAACCTGATAGAGCGTAACCAGCGGCCGGTGACGGCGCAGATCCTGCTCCGGCTGGCCGAGACCTATGACCTCGATCTGCGCGATCTCGCCACCGCCGACGAGGATCGCTTCTTTGCCGAACTGAACGAAATCTTCTCCGATCCGCTGTTCCGCCAGATCGACCTGCCGAAGCAGGAACTGCGCGACCTCGCCGAGCTGTGCCCCGGCGTGACCCATTCCCTGCAGCGGCTCTACGCCGCCTATACCGAAGCCCGCCGCGGCGAGACCATGGTCGCCGCCCAAATGGCCGACCGCGACGACGGCAGCCGATTCGAAGCCAACCCGATCGAGCGCGTGCGCGACCTGATCGAGGCCAACCGCAATTACTTTCCCGAACTCGAAACCGCCGCGGAAAACCTCCGTGACGAACTCAACGTGCCAGCCGAGGGCCTGTTCGCGGCGCTTTCGACGCGCCTGCGCGAAAAGCATTCGATCGTCACCCGCATCATGCCTGTCGACGTGATGCGCGAGACGTTGCGGCGGTTCGACCGTCATCGCCGACAACTCCTGATTTCCGAACTGCTCGATGGCGCCGGGCGCAGCTTTCAGCTCGCGCTGCAGATCGGACTTGCCGAATCCAGCGCCGCCATCGATGCCATCGTGAGCCGCGCCGGCCCGCTCGACGACACGCCGCGCCGGCTCTACCGGATTACGCTGGCGAATTATTTCGCTGCGGCTGCGATGATGCCCTATCAGGCGTTTCACGCTGCGGCGGAGGCGCTGAGTTACGACGTGCACGTGCTGGCGCAGCGCTTCAGCGCCGGCTTCGAACAGGTCTGCCATCGCCTGACCACGCTGCAACGGCCGAACGCACGCGGCGTGCCGTTCTTCCTGCTGCGCGTCGACAATGCCGGCAACGTCTCCAAGCGGTTTTCTTCCGGCACGTTTCCATTCTCGAAATTCGGTGGTACCTGCCCGCTATGGAATGTGCACTCGACCTTCGACACCCCCGACCGGCTGCTCAGCCAGGTGATCGAGCTGCCGGACGGCACCCGCTATTTCTCGATCGCGCAGACGGTGCGCCGCCCGGTGGCGCCGCACCCGCAGCCGCAGCCGCGCTTTGCGATCGGGCTCGGTTGCGAAATCCGTCATGCCACCAAACTCGTCTACGCCGCGGGCATCGATCTGGAGAAGACCGAGGGCACGCCGATCGGCGTCAACTGCCGGCTCTGCGAGCGCGAGAACTGCAGCCAGCGCGCCGAGCCGCCGATCACGCGGACGCTGATCCTGGACGAGACCACGCGGCGGGTATCGTCGTTCGCATTCAGCAACGCAAGAGAGTTGTGAGCCACCCAATCCGCTAATCCCTTTGGCCAGAACAGGACAATCGAATGTTCGTCTCATTCTTCCCACGCCCGAAACTTTTCTTCATCTCCGTGATCGTGTGGACCGCGCTGGCGATGACACTCTGGTACAGTTTCGCCAGCACTCTGTTCGGCTCGTCCGAACAGCCAGTGATCGGCGTCGCGATGTTCCTGTCGGCGCGCGAGCTCTGGTTCGACCTTTATTTCGCGCTCGCCGTCGCCATCTTCGCGGGCGCCTGGATGACGTTTTCGCCGCATCCCTGGGCGCCATGGTCGATCATTGGCTCGGCGCTGATCCTGTTCAGCTCCTACTTCCAGGTCCAGGTCAGCGTCGCCATCAACGGCTGGCGCGGACCCTTCTATAATCTGATCCAGGCCGCGCTTTCGAAACCGGGGTCGGTCACGACCGAGCAATTGTACGGCGGCATACAGACCTTCGCGGGCATCGCTACGGTCGGCATCGTGGTCGCCGTGCTGACGAGTTTCTTCGTCAGCCACTACATCTTCCGCTGGCGGACCGCGATGAACGACTTCTACGTCGTCAACTGGGCGCGGCTTCGTACCATCGAGGGCGCCTCGCAACGGGTGCAGGAAGACACCATGCGGTTCGCCACGACAATGGAGAGCCTTGGCGTCAATTTGATCAGAGCTGTGATGACGCTCATCGCCTTCCTGCCGGTGCTGGTCGTGCTGTCGCGCAATATCACCGAGCTGCCGGTGATCGGTTCCATCCCCTATTCGCTGGTGTGGGCCGCCGTGATCTGGTCGATGCTCGGCACCGGCACGCTGGCGCTGATCGGTATTCGCCTGCCCCGGATCGAATTCTTCAACCAGCGCGTCGAAGCCGCCTACCGGAAGGAACTCGTGCTCGGCGAAGACGATCCTGCCCGCGCCCAGCCTCCGAAGTTGAGCGACCTTTTCCACGACGTCAGGACCAACTATTTCCGGCTCTATTTGAACTTCATGTACTTCAACGTCGGCCGCTACGTTTATCTGCAGACCGACGTCATCTTTCCCTACATCCTGCTCGCCCCCACCCTCGTCGCCGGAAAGATCACGCTCGGCCTGATGCAACAGATCCTGAGTGCGTTCGCGGAGGTCCGCAGCTCGTTCCAGTACCTCATCAATGCATGGAGCACGATCGTCGAACTGATCTCGATCTACCAGCGGCTGCGCGGCTTCGAGGCCAGGATCCACGACGAGCCGCTGCCCTCGATCGAATCCGTGCCGGACCCGGCTGGATCGTAGTCTTCATCGCGAGCAACCGGGGCGGCGCCAGATGCCGCCTCGGCCCGTTTCAATCCGCGAGCGCGAACGCCTTGCACCAGCCGTCCTTGCCGACCTCACCCTCGACCACCTTGCAGCCGGCCGGCGGCTCGAACAGCGTGCATAATCCGCAGCTATAGATGCCGTTCGGCATATCCTGATATTCGGCCTGCTGCCGCGTCATCTTGTCCGACGCTGCGGCGCGCACGATCCGGAAGCAAAGCGCCGCCGTTGCAACCCCGGCCGCCGCGCGCATGATCTTTCGCCGCGAGGGGTCCGATTGCTGTCCGGCCATGGGGCTGCTCCGTTGTTGCGGGGGCGATTGTAGTGTCCTCTTCCCGTCATTGCGAGCGAAGCGAAGCAATCCATTCTTCCCTCGGCCAAATAGATTGCTTCGTCGCTTCGCTCCTCGCAATAACGGTCGATAGATACAACTTCGTATTCTCGCGACGCTTTAAACAGAAAGGCCCGCCGTGAAGGCGGGCCTTTTGCCGATGGAGCGCGCGGGGTCAGATCGCGATGCCGTAGTAGTCGTTGACGGCGCGGGTGCGGGTCGCGTCGGCCCAGTTCCAGGCATTGTCGTTACCGTATTTCGGCGCGCCCTTGAGCTGCGCTTCGGTCACACCGGTGACGTAACCGCCAAGCGAGGTATCGTATTTCAGCGATTGCCACGGCAGCGGATAATGATCGTCGCCGATGCCGAGAAAACCGCCGAACGACAGCACGGCGTAGGACACCTTGCCGCTCTGCTTGTCGATCATGACACGCTCGATCGAGCCGATCTTGGTGCGGTCGGCGCCATAGACGGCGGTTCCCTCGACCTTGTCGCTGCCGATCAGATTACCTTGTTCGCGTACTTCCGTAACCATGTGACGTTCCTCCGGGTGTGAGTAGACCGAGGAAAACGAAGGGCGTCGTCAAACGTTCCTGTGGTGACATCGTCAGAATGACGCATCGGGTGCGCGGCGCTGGTTCCTGTGTTACGTTTTGCACCGAGCAACTGAATCGGCGGCTCATGCCGGGATGAATTTTAGGGAGGCCGCATGCGTTCGGTTCTATTCGCACTCACCCTGTTGTTGATCGGTGGCAGCGCCGCGAACGCGGCCTGCACCTGCCAGTGCGTCGACGGGCAAATGCAGCCCGTATGCGATAGTGGCGTCAACCGGCCAATGGTTTGCCCGCCGACGGTGTGCCGGCCTCCGAGACCGTCGGTTGCCCCGGTCATTCCGCCGAACGTGAAGGGGCTGGGCGGATCAGAGTGTAAGCAGGCACAGGTGTGCGATGCCTCGGGCAAATGCACCTGGGAGCAGGTCTGCCGTTAAGTGGGCCCGCAAGCGGTGCTGATGATCTTGCCGGTTTCGCTGAAACGGAAATGGGTGCGGACCGGCCTGCCGTCGTGATCCCGGTAATCGAGCGAGATGCCTCCGGCCTCGGGCAACAACGCATCGATCGCAAACGCACCCGGCACCGGCTTCTTCAGTTTGGGAAGCCAGTAGCGTTCCACACCGGACTTGCCGCGAAAGCTACCGCCCTCGCAACAATCGACTTTCGCCGCATCGTCATAGAGATCGATGAGGGCTGCGAGACTGCGCTGCCGGCAGGCGTCAATCCAGTCCACCACGGTGCCAATCGGATCAAAAGCAATTTGGGAGTTCGACATCGTCCACCTCACGCGCCTGCGCCCTCGCCCAGAAGTAATATAGGCGCGATGAACCCGCTCTGAACCGGCCATTCAGCCCGTGTTTGAAAACCGCGCGGGAACACCTGAGGGAACTTACCTCTCGCGCAGTCGTTTTCATGTCGGCCTCTCCCGAGGGAACCAACATGAAATTCGCCATCATCACGGTCGCGACCGCCGCCCTTTTCGCAAATTCGATGACACTCGCGCAGAACGCCAGCAGGGGTTCGACCACGACGACGGGCGATACCGCGGTTTCTCCCGCCATATCGAATCCGGCGAATGCCGGTTCCAGTAGCGATAATCGTCCGAGTCCTGGTGCAGGCGTTGCGAGTGGCGTGTTGAACAACGGTACGTCCGGCGACACGATCGGAACCGGTCATGGAACGCCCCCAGCTCCGGCGACGGGAACCGGCGCGGCGGGTCACAAATAAATGTAGTCCGCATGAACGCAGTGATATGCGGGGTGCCGACAAAGATCCCGGATCTCGCGGAGCCTGTCATCCGGCGCGCATTCGCGCGACCCGTTGGCTCATCCGGGCTACGCTCTACGCCACGCGCCGTGCCGTGAAGGTCCCGTTCGGCTGATAGAACATCAATTCATCGATCGTCGTCCCCTCGCCGCGGAATTCGATGACAAAGCCTTTAAGCTCGACAATACGGAAGCGCCGGCCCTGCTGGGGCGCGAGGTGATAGGCCGGCTGGAAGTCGGGCTTCAGCACCAGTCCACCTTTGTCATCGAGCGTCACGCGATGCATGGTCGCGCCGCCCTTGAACTCGCCGACGCAACGCGCACGGAAGGCCGGATCCAGGCAGTCGCCGGAGGCCAGGCGCGTGAACACGATATCCTTGACCATCGGCTCGAGCGAGGTCGAGAGACTGACGATGTTGCCGTCGCGATCGGTCAGGAAGGTGATGGCGAGCCTGTCCGGCAGCAGGCGATCCGGCACCTCGGGCAGTTCGAACGTCTCGTAATGACGGTGCAACAGCGGCGCGAACATGCCGCGCCACGACCACTGCAGCGCGCCGTGCTGATAGCGGACCGACATCACGCCATAGGCCGGATGTTCGTAGTCGGCGGCATAGGCTTCGAGTTCGTGCGCAGGCTTCGTGTTCTTGTGGCGGGCTTTCTCGCGCGCGTCCTTGTCGGCCTGGATATGGGCGATGAACTCGTCGCGGCGTTTCTTGGCCCGCCCGCGCCAGTCGACCGGTTCGCGGCCGCGCAGCCGGTCGAGGATATACCACGTCAGGGCCATCGTCGCCTCGCTCGGGCTGCGGTTGGTGAAGACGGCAACGCCGATGCCATGATCCGGCAGCATCGCCATCTCCGTGTTCCAGCCGGGCCAGCCGCCGCCGTGCCGCACCAGCCGGTCGCCGCGATAGGAATTGCACTGGAAGCCGAGGCCATAATGGCCTTCGCCGAACTCGGCCTCGCTTGGCTGGGAGATGTAGATGCGCGCCGCATGCAGTTCGGCGACCAGCGTCGCCGGCAGCAAACGCTCGCCATCGAGTTCGCCTTTGCCGAGGTGCAGTCGCATCCAGTTGGCAAGGTCTTCGACCGAGGTGTTGATCGCGCCGGCCGCGGTGGTGCGGATCGGCAGGCGCATCGCCGGCAGCCGCGTATCCTCATGCATCATGTAGGGCCGCGCAGCGTCCGGGATGGCTTCGAGCTCTTCGAGGGAAAAGCCGACCTTCATGCCGAGCCGGTCGGTCAGCCGGGCGCGGATAAATGCCTCGTAACTCTGCCCGCTGAGCCGCTCGATCAGGAGACCGGCGACGTTGTAGCCGAGGTTGCTGTATTGCCAGGTGGAGCGGAGATCGCGGCTCGGCTCGAGATATCGCATTGGCGCGAGCATTTCGGCCGGCGCACGGTCGCCGGCAAAATGCACCCAGTCATGGCGCGGCAAGCCCGAATGATGCGACAGCAGATCGCGCACGGTGACGCGCTCGGTCGCGATCGCATCGTGCAAACGAAACTCGGGCATGT
Source organism: Afipia sp. GAS231 (assembly GCF_900103365.1). NCBI lineage: Bacteria > Pseudomonadati > Pseudomonadota > Alphaproteobacteria > Hyphomicrobiales > Nitrobacteraceae > Afipia > Afipia sp. GAS231. The sequence continues at coordinate 5,608,061 of NZ_LT629703.1, read as the reverse complement.
AGTCGCGAACCGGTTTGGTCCAGTCGAGCCGCCCCTCGTTGTGCAGCAATGCCATCGCGGTCGCGGTGAAGGATTTGGTGATCGAGCAGATCACGAACTGCGTCGCCGTCGTCATCGGCAGATCGCGCTCGACATCGCGCACGCCCCAGGCCCGCGTCAGCGCCACCTTGCCGTCCTGCACCACGGCGAGCGTCGCACCCGGCACCTTCCAGTCTTCCAGAACGCCGGTGGCGAGTTGATCGAGTTCGGGGATCAGGGATTGGATCGATACGTGAGGTGCTTCGGCAGAGGAGTTCATCGAAAAACTCTCTTCGTTCAACCGTCAACAAACTGCGCCCTCACAGCACGGGCGCGGTGGCGTTCCGGCATGTCGGTTTCCCGACGGGCCAGCGGTTCGTCAGCGTGGAAGGAGATCGATGAAAATTGTCAGCATGGCTGCATCCTCGCCTCATGCGAATTTACATGAGGCGAAGCACCGGTCCAGCAGCACATGCTGCAACACGCCTCGCGTTACGAAGAATTAATGCGTGCTTGTAGGATGGGTGGAGCGAAGCGATACCCATCGCATCTTGGTGAGAATGATGGGTATCGCTTCGCTCCACCCATCCTACGGGACCTACCAGGCCACGCTATCCCTCGATCACATCAAGCACCTTCGGCGGCGACATCGGCAGTGCGTAGAACCGCTTTCCGAGCGCCTGGTGGACGGCGTTGGAGATCGCGGACATGACAGGGATCAGCGGCACTTCGCCGACGCCCTTGACGCCCTGCGGATGTTTCGGGTTCGGCACCTCGACCATGATGGTGTCGATCATCGGCAGGTCCGAACACACCGGCATGCGGTAGTCGAGGAAACCGGGATTATCGACCTTGCCCTGCTTGTTGTAGATGTATTCCTCGTTGAGCGCCCAGCCGATGCCCTGGCTGACGCCGCCCTGCAACTGGCCTTCGACGTAGGAAGGATGCACGGCGCGGCCGACGTCCTGAATCGCGGTGTAGCGGATCACCCTGACAATGCCGAGTTCGACATCGACCTCGACATCGGCGATGTGGGTGCCGAAGCCGCCCTCTGCGCCGACCGTATTGAGCTGCACACCAGCGCCGATCGGACCGCCCATCGACGGCGCCTTCTCGGCAAGCTCCTTCAGCGTCAGCGGTTCGAACTGACCGGCGTTGGGGCTGACCGGATGCGCGGCGCCGTTTTCCCATTTCACCGCTTCGGGATCGATGTCCCAGATTTTTGCCGCACGTTCGCGCAAGGTGTGAATGACCTTCTCGGTCGATTGCGTCACCACGATCGAGGACGCGAACAGCACACGGCTGCCGCCGGTGAGGTTCGAGAAGCCGATGGTTGCGGTGTCGCCGATCAGCACCGAGACGCGGCGATAGTCGATGCCGAGCAGCTCAGCGCAGATGTTGGCGATGCCGGCGCGGGAGCCGCCGATGTCGGGATGACCTGTGGTGACGACGACGTTGCCGTCCTCGGTGATGTTGACCTGCGCCGAGGATTCGCCGCCGGCGTTGAACCAGTAGCCGGAGGCAACACCCCTGCCCTGAAACTTGCCGAGCGGCGCCTTGTAATGGTCGGAGTCGCGCGCGGCCTCCAGCGTCTCGATGTAACCGATGCGCGGATAGACCGGGCCGTGCGCGGCCTTGGTGCCTTCCTTCGCCGCGTTCTTCAAGCGCAGCGCCAGCGGATCCATCTTCAGCGCCTCGGCGAGCTCATCGAGCACGCACTCCACGGCATAGGCGCCGATCGGTGCGCCCGGCGCGCGATAGGCCGCGACCTTGGAGCGGTTCGACAGCACGTCGAAACCTTCCGACAGAACGTGCGGAATATCGTAGGGCGCAAAGCTGCACCCAACCGCACCACGGATCGGCGAGCCCGGAAATGCGCCGGCCTGCAGATAGAAGATGCCGTGCCCGGCGACGATGGTGCCGTCCTTCTTGGCGCCGATCTTCACCGTGCTCTTGGAGCCCGATGTCGGCCCCGTCGCCCGCATCACTTCCTCGCGGGTCATCACCATCTTGACCGGACGGCCGGATTTTTTCGCGAGCATGGTCGCGAGCGGTTCGAGATAAACGATGGTCTTGCCGCCGAAACCGCCGCCGATTTCGGCGGGGATGGCGCGGATGTCGCTCTGGTTGATGCCGGTGAGATACGCCGTCATCGCTCGCACCATGAACTGGCCCTGGCTCGAGCTCCAGATCGTGGTCTTGTTGTCGGCGGCAACCGAGATCAGGCAGGCATGCGGCTCGATATAGCCTTGATGCACCGGGCGCGTCGTGAAGGAGCGCTCGATCACGACATCGGCTTCTTCGAAGCCTTTGACGATGTCGCCTTTCTTGACTTCGAGCCGGCCTGCGATGTTCGACGGCTTGCCTTCGAACTTCACGAAGTCATGCAGGATCGGCGCGTCAGGCTTGAGCGCATCGTCGATCTCGATCGACCATGGCAGCACTTCGTAATCGACCTCGATCAGTTCGCAGGCTTTCGCCGCGATCGCTTCGGTCGTCGCCGCAACGGCGGCAATGGGATGGCCCGGGAACAGCGCCTTCTCGCGCGCCATCACGTTGCGGCACATCCAGCGCATGTCCTGGATACCCAGCATCACCGACTTGTCGACCGGGAAATCGACGATGTCCTCGGCGGTGACGACGGCTTTCACGCCGGGCAGCGCTTCCGCCTTCGAGGTGTCGATCGACTTGATCCGCGCATGCGGATGCGGGCTGCGCAGCACCTTGCCCCAGATCATGCCGGGCATGGTGGTGTCGGCGGCGAACGCCGCACGGCCGGTGACCTTGTCGACGCCATCGGGCCTGATGGTGCGCTGGCCGATCCACTTGTTGTTGGTGACGACGTTCATTGTGCTGCCTCCCGCATTTCGGCGGCGGTTTCCAGAACCGCGCGAACGATCTTGTCATAGCCGGTGCACCGGCAAAGATTGCCGGCGAGCCAGAAGCGGACCTGCTCCTCGCTCGGATCGGGATTTTTCCGCAACAGCGCGTCGGACGCGATCAGCATGCCGGAGGTGCAGATGCCACATTGCAGCGCTGCCGATTCCAGAAACTTCTGCTGCAGCGGATGCAATTTGTCGCCGTGCGCCATGCCCTCGATGGTGCGGATCTCGTGGCCTTCGGCCTCGACCGCGAGCATCAGGCAGGAACAAACCAGCCGGTCATCGAGCGTGATCGAGCAGGCGCCGCAGTCGCCGGAGGCGCAGCCTTCCTTGGAGCCGGTGAGACCGAGCGGCCCGCGCAGCGCGTCGAGCATGGTGTCTGACGGTTCGCACAGATATTCCATCGGCTCGCCGTTGATGGACGTGGTGACGTGAACTTTGGCCATGAAAGTGATTTCCCGAATTCAGATTTTTTGGGCGCGCTGGGCGGCAATCAGGGTCGTGCGCTTCAACAGCACACCTGCCACCTTGGTGCGGTAGACGATGGTGCCGCGCTTGTCGTCGATCGGACGGCAGGCGGCGGAGCAGGCGCTGGCTGCCTTGGCGAGCGCAGCGTCATCGAGCTTGCTGCCGATCAACGCCTTCGCCGCGTCTTCCACCAGCAACACGGTCGGTGCCACGGCGCCAAGGCCGACGCGGGCCGCGGTGCAGACGCCGTCTTTCATGGTGAGGCTGACGCCGAGGCCGACGACGGCGATATCCATTTCGGTGCGCGGGATCATGCGCAAGTAAGCGTCGCTGGAGCCGGCGGGACGCGGCGGCAAAGTAAAACTGACGAGGATTTCGCCTGGCTTTAGATTGGTACGGCCGGGACCGGCCGGCACGTCTTCCACCTTGATATCGCGGCGGCCGTTCGGGCCCTGCACGGTGACGACGGCGCCGGCCGCGACCATCGCGGGCACGCTGTCGCCGGCCGGTGAGCCGTTGCAGAGATTGCCGCCGGCCGAGGCCCGTCCCTGGACCTGCTTGGAGCCGATCAGGTTGACGGCTTCCAGCACGCCGGGCCAGACCTTGCCAAAGCTCTCGTGCTCGGCGAGCTCCATGCCTGACACGGCGGCGCCGACGCGAAACCCGCCGTCCTTGGTCTGCTCGATCGAAGTCAGATCGGGAATTTTCTTGATGTCGACGATCAGGCCCGGCTTCACCATGCCGGCGCGCATCTGCACCAGCAAATCGGTGCCACCGGCCAGAATGCGCGCGGCGCTGCCTGCGGCGGCAAAAGCGCCAATCGCTTCGTCCAGCGTCGCTGGCGCCATGTATCGGAGTTCCGTCATACCGTTCCCCGTCTCCCTGATCGGTGCGCCCCATATGGGCGGCGGCCCTTTTTCGACCTGCGCCATAAGCCTACACGGCGGGGGTGGATTGGAACAGCCCGCGAGATCGGGTGCAGGCGGCAGGCTCCCATGCGCGGAGTGGGGCTTGCGCGGTGATATTGCTCCGAGTTTTCGGCCGTAGGGTGGGCAAAGGCGCCCTTGCGCCGTGCCCACCATTGCTTGTAGTTGCGGGATCGCCTGAGCTGGTGGGCACGCTACGCTTTGCCTACCCTACGATCCCCTATTTCACACCGGTGACATTGATGCCGTTTTCCAGATTTCTCGTTGTCACAGCGGCGTCACTGGCATTTTCAACCCTCGCATCGGCCCAACCAGCGCCGTCGCCCGTCCGGCCGGCACAGCCCCGGCCAGCGGCTGCGCCGAGAACAGTGACGGCGCCGAGGCCAGCCGTCGCAGCCCCCGGCCAGCCGGTCGCCATGGCGCCAAGCCCGCGCGCGGCGGCCTGTCACAACGGCCTGCCGTTCGACCGCTTCCTCGCCGAGCTCAAGCAACAGGCGATAGCCGCCGGCGTATCGCAACGCGCGCTCAGCGAGGCCGCGCCCTACCTCGTCTACGACCAGAGCATCGTCAACCGCGACCGCGGCCAGCGCGTGTTCGGCCAGGTGTTCACCGAATTCGCCAGGCGCCGGGCGTCCGACGGCGCGGCGCAACAGTCGCAGGCACGGATCCGGATGTATGCGGCGGCGTTCAATCGCGCCGAAAAGGAATATGGCGTGCCGCCGGCGGTGATCGCCGCGTTCTGGGGGCTGGAGAGCAGCTTTGGCGCCGAGCTCGGCAATCTGCATACGCTGCCGTCGCTGGTGTCGCTGGCCTATGACTGCCGCCGCTCCGAGATGTTCCAGAACGAGACCATCGCGGCGCTGAAGATCATCGATCGCGGCGACCTCACGGCCAGCGAGATGATCGGCTCGTGGGCCGGCGAACTCGGTCAGACGCAATTTTTGCCGACGCATTATTTCAACTATGCGGTGGACTATGACGGCGACGGCCATCGCAACTTGTTGCGCAGCGCGCCCGACGTGATCGGCTCGACCGCGAACTACATTGCCAACGGTTTGAAATGGCGGCGCGGCGAGCCGTGGCTGCAGGAAGTGCGCGCGCCGCAAAACTTGGCTTCCAGTTTTCCTTGGGATCAAGCCGATCTCACGATCAAATTGCCGCGCTCGAAATGGGCGCAGTTCGGCGTGACCTACGCGGATGGAAAACCGCTGCCGAACGACGACATGCCGGCCTCGCTGCTGCTGCCGATGGGCCGCACCGGGCCGGCGTTCCTCGCTTATGCGAATTTCGCGGCCTACACCGAATGGAATAATTCGCTGATCTATTCGACCACTGCGGGCTATCTCGCCACCCGCATCGCCGGCGCAGCACCAATGCGCCAGCCCTCGGCGCCGGTGGTGCAACTGCCGTTCAACGAGATCAAGGAATTGCAGCAGCTATTGGTGCGCGCCGGCTTCAATGTCGGCAAGGTCGACGGCGTGCTCGGCCAGCAGAGCCGCATTGCGGTGAAGACGATGCAGGCGAAATACGGACTGCCGGCCGATTCATGGCCGACAGCCGAATTGCTGGCACGGATGCGCAGCGCGCCGCGGTAAGGCGCAGCATGTCATTCCCCGCGAAAGCGGGGAATCCAGTACGCCGCGCCCTTTCGATTTAAACCGCAAACGCCTCTGGAATACTGGATCGTCCGATCCAGCCGGACGATGACGGCGTGAAATAAATCTCGTGATCGACGGGTGGATGCAGTTGCATTTACCTACCGGCCGCCCCACCTGCAGCACGCAGTCTCTGCATGCAACGATATTCCACAACACGAAAAGAGCATCCCATGTCTTTCTATGACGCCACCGTGCCGGCCTACCTGCAAGTTCTAGGCTCCCTCTCCGGCCTGCTCACCAAGGCCGAGGCGCATTGCACCGCCAAGAAAATCGCGCCCGAGGTGCTGCTCAATTCGCGGCTCTATCCCGACATGCTGCCGCTGTCCAAGCAGATCCAGCTCGCCAGCGATTTCGCCACCCGCGGCTGCGCCCGCGTCACCCATAGCGAAGTGCCGCAGACCCCCGATACCGAAAAGACCTTTGAAGAATTGCGCGCGCGGCTCGCCAAGACCGCCGACTATGTGAAGTCGTTCGAGCCCACGCAGTTCGAAGGCGCCGACGCTAAGGACGTCACCTTCCCCGTCGGTCCGGAAAAGACCATGACGATGAAGGGCCAGCAGTTCATCTCGAACTTCTCTCTGCCCCAGTTCTACTTCCACGCTGCGATTGCGCACGGCCTGTTGCGCCAAGCCGGCGTCGAAGTCGGCAAGCGCGATTTTCTCGGCGCGAATTAGTTCGCGTCATTCCGGTTCGAAGGCCCAGACCTCAGGGGTGCAATTGCACCCCGGGGAATCTCGAGATTCTCAGATGCGCAATTGCGCATCGTAGTTCGATGCTTCGCATCGGCCCGGAATGACAAGAGAGCGTTTCGTTGTTGCGAGGAGCCAACGGGTCGCGCGAATGCGCGCCCGATGACAGGCTCCGCGACGAAGCAATCCAGATTTTCCTCGGTGCGGGATTTCTGGATTGCTTCGCTTCGCTCGCAATGACGTGGTAAAGTTTCTCCCCTAATAACAAAAAACTCGCAGGGAGAAATCGCGCTTATGTCTACCACCACGCACGCCCCCAGAAAAATCGATCCGTCCGCCTCGCTGCATGCGGAATCGCTTGGCCTTGCCAAGAGCCATGGCCGCCTCGCCGGCCGCCGCATCATCGTGGTCGGCGCCGGCCAGCGCAAAATCATCGACGAGGAGCCGCCGATCGGCAATGGCCGCGCGATGTCGGTGCTGTTCGCGCGCGAGGGCGCGCATGTCGCCTGCATCGACGTCAGCAAGGAAGCCGCCGACAACACCGTGGCGCAGATCGCGGCCGAAGGCGGCAAGGCTTTTACCGATGTGGTCGATGTCTCCGACATTGCTGCGATCGCGCCTGCGATCGAGCGCTGCGCCAAGCGACTCGGCGGTCTCGATGGCCTGGCGCTCAACGTCGGCATTTCCTGCGGCCTGTCGCTGCCGAAGATGACGGCGGAAGCCTGGGACAAGGATTACGCCGTCAACGTCCGCAGCCACATGCTGTTCGCGCAGAAGGCGCTGGAGATCATGGCACCCGGCGGCGCCATCACCCTGACCTCGTCGATGGCGAGCCAGCGCGGCAACGGCCGCAACCCGGCCTATGAATCCTCCAAGGCCGCGCAGATCGCGCTCGGCCGGGCGATTGCCCGCGCCGGCGAAGAAAAGGGCATTCGCTGCAATGTGATCGCGCCGGGCTTCATCGACAGTCCGATGGGCCGCGACGCCAGCCGACGGCGGGCCGATCGCGCGCTGACGGTGCCGTTCGGCCGCCAGGGCACCGGCTGGGAGGTCGCCTATGCTGCGTTGTTCCTGATTTCGAATGAATCATCCTACGTCAACGCGCACACACTGTTCCTCGATGCCGGCCATATGGGCGGGATCGTGCGCGGCTGATCTCCGCCAATAGAATTGGGTGGGGCATTGCACTGCACGCGCCAATGCCCACCTGTTCCCTACCCGCCAACTTTCCGGAACCCAACAACATGAGCCAGACCAAACTGTTCGAGCCCTTCAAGCTTGGCCCGATTACGCTGCCGAACCGCCTCGCGATGGCGCCGCTGACCCGCAACCGCGCGATACCGCCCGGCATGGTGCCGAGCCCGCTGGCAGTGGACTATTACGGCCAACGCGCCTCGGCGGGATTGCTGATCACTGAAGCCAGCCAGGTCTCGCAGCAGGGCCAGGGCTATCAGGACACCCCCGGCATCTATTCCAAGGAACAGATCGCCGGTTGGCGCAAGGTCACCGACCGCGTCCATGAGAAGGGCGGGCACATCTATATCCAGATCTGGCATGTTGGCCGTATCTCGCATGACTCGCTGCAGCCCGGCGGCGGCAAGCCGGTTGGGCCCTCGGCGATCCGCGCCAAGGGCAAGACCTTCGTCAACGGCACCTTCACCGATATCTCCGAGCCGCGCGCACTGGAGCTCTCGGAAATCCCCGGGATTATCGAGGACTTCAAGCGCGGTACCGCGAACGCACTGGAAGCCGGTTTCGACGGCGTCGAAATCCACGGCGCCAACGGCTACCTGCTCGACCAGTTCGCCAAGGACGGCGCCAACAAGCGCACCGATGCCTATGGCGGATCGATTGAAAACCGCGCGAAGCTGATGCTCGAAGTATCGAAAGTGGTCGCAGCCGTCGCCGGCGCCGATCGCACCGGCATCCGCATTTCGCCGGTGACGCCGGCCAACGACGTTTCGGATAGCAATCCGCAGCCGCTGTTCGATTACATCGTGGAAGGGCTCAACGCGCTGAAGCTGACCTACATTCACGTCATCGAGGGTGCTACCGGCGGCCCGCGCGACATTGCGCCGTTCGACTATGCGTCGCTCCGCAAGCGCTTCAAGCAGGCCTACGTCGCCAACAACGGCTACGATTTCGATCTCGCCACCAAAGTGCTGGCCGAAAATGCGGCCGACCTGATTGCGTTCGGCAAGCCGTTCATCTCGAACCCCGACCTGGTCGAGCGCCTGAAGAAGGGCGCACCGCTGAACGCGTTCGACAAGGCCACGTTCTATGGCGGCGGCGCCAAGGGATACACCGACTATCCGACGCTCGGGGCGGCGCAGGCAGCGGAGTAACTGACTGTCATGCCCCTCGAAGGCGGGGCATCCAGTAATCACTGACGCCGGTGATTGAACCGAAAGGCCGCTGCGTACTGGATCGTCCGCCTTCGCGGACGATGACAGCAATCTTGGTGCCCACGACAACGCGTAACAAAAAAGGCCGGGATCGCTCCCGGCCTTTCGCTATTCGGATAAACTCCGCGACGATGCAGTCGGGCCTTCCCGTGCCGCTCTGGATGCTTCGCTTCGCTCGCGATGACGGCTAAGATGAACCCGCGCAGCCGCAGCGTTCGTCTTCGTCGGGGAGCATGGTCGAAGGATATGAGCCGGAACACCGCCGAGGACATCGCGCGTGATGCGACCGCAGCCTTCAACTCCGGCCAGCCCGACCGGGCGCGCAAGCTATGTGAGGAAGGTCTGGCGGATCGGCCGGGCGAACCGATGCTCCATCATCTTCTCGCCGCCGTGCTGTTTTCCAAGGGCGAGCTTGACCCCGCCCGTGTGCATGTCGAGGCCAGCCTTGCCAGGCGACCGGACAATGCGGCCGCGCGCCTCCTCGCGGCACGCATCGCTCGCACCGCGGGGGATTTCGACAGCGCATTGTCGCATCTGGATCTGATCATCGCCGCCGCGCCCCAGCGGGAAGCCTTTCTGGAGAAAGCGCGAACGCTCGATCAGGCAAGTCTCCAGACGGGCCTTCGCGAACAGGCGCGCGAGGCATGGCGGGCCATTCTGAAAGTCATTCCGCAGAGCCAGGAGGCCGCAGCGCGGCTCGGGCGGCTGGCATGGGAAGATGGCGACCAGGCTGCGGCGCTGCCCCTGCTCGAGCGCGCAACCCAGGGTGACACGCCGGCGTCCACCTGGTTCGATCTCGGCCTCGTCCGCCAGGATTTGCGCGACTACGTCGGGGCCGCAACCGCCTATCGGCGCGCCTTCGAGGCAAAGCCGGACTTTGCCGAAGCCGCGCTCAACCTTGGCGTGGTGCTGCAGGAGAGCGGCGATATCGACAATGCCATGCACGCCTACGCGCAGGCCTATCGCCTGCGCCCGCAAACTTTCGGCACCATCGCGATGGCGCTGACTTCGGCCTCGCACGGCCGCCTGTGGCTCGATGAGGATGCACTGCGCCGCAAGCTAGGACGTTAGGCGACCGCGCCTGGCCCGAAAATGCTTGCGATAGACATTGGGCGCAGCCAGCACGTCGGCAACAACCTTCGAATAAGCCTGCCGGTGCTCCTCATCAAAAGCCTCAAACACCAACTCGGGCGCCTCGCGCGGCACCGCAAAGCACTGCGCCACAGGCGTGCCCTTCGGCAGCACGCCGGAAAAATCAGGCTGGGTCCAGATCGCCGGAAAATTGATTCCGCCGTCGTGGAAGCGATCGGAATCCACCAATCCCGAGATCAAGCGAAATGGCAGGTCATCGCGATTGACCGGATGGGTTGCGAACAGCGACCAGCCGGGATCGACTTCGACGGTCCAGAAGCTGTTGAATTTGAGGGCAGCCTGCCCGTTGCCAAACGGCGCGGCGGCAAACTGCGCAGCGGGATGGAAGCTCAGCGGCGCGCGCGGATGGCCTGACGTCTCTGGCTTCGGAATGTCCCAATCCCAGGCGAACTCCCCACGCTCGACCCTGATGTCGCAGGGCAACGGAATAATGATCCCATAGGCCATCGCATCAACGAAAGGCGGACATTGCTTGACGGTACGAATTTCCCGTCCGTGGATTTCCGAGTGCGCTTTCGCCGGCATGGCACGAAGCCAGTCTGGAAGCGCGCTGCGCGCTAAAACCGGCTGCGGCAGATGATCCGACAGTGCCGGATCGCAGCGGAAAATCATGCGCATGGGGAAGCTCCTTAAGTCGTCGGCGCGATGTGGCGCTGATTATATCCTCATTGCGGGCCAACGGGTCGCGCGAATAGAAAAAGGCCGGGATTGCTCCCGGCCTTTCGCTTCTCTCTCCGTCATGCCCCGCGAAGGCGGGGCATCCAGTAGCCGCAGCCGTCGGCGATAGAGCCGAAAAGCCGCGGTGTACTGGATCGTCCGGTCAAGCCGGACGATGACGCCAAGGCGTTACTTCGCTTCGGCGCGCTTCGGCGGCGATGCCGGCCACGACTTGATCAGCGTGTCGTAGTCGATGGTTTCGCCCTTGGGCTTCTCGTTGGCCAGCTTGCGCTGGGGCGCGATATTGCCGTCCTTGGCCGACTTCGCGAACCAGTACTCAGCCGTTTCCTTCTTGTTGAGCTTCGGTCCGCACTCCTTCTGCACGCCGGATTTCTCGAGACGTTCCATCACCGAGTCCTGCGCGGCTGCGAGCGAGTCCATCGCGGCCTGCGGCGTCTTCGCACCGGACGACGCATCGCCGATGTTCTGCCACCACAATTGCGCAAGCTTCGGATAATCAGGCACGTTGTTGCCGGTCGGGGTCCACTGCACGCGCGCGGGCGAGCGGTAGAACTCGATCAGACCGCCGAGCTTCGGAGCACGCTCCGTGAACGACTTGTCCCAGATATCGGATTCACGGATGAAAGTGAGACCGACATGGCTCTTCTTCAGTGACACCGACTTGGACACGATGAACTGCAGGTAGAGCCAGGCTGCCTTGCGGCGATCAACCGGGGTCGACTTCAGCAAGGTCGCAGAACCCACGTCCTGATAACCCAGCTTCATGCCTTCCTTCCAGTACGAGCCGTGCGGCGACGGAGCCATGCGCCACTTCGGCGTGCCATCGGCGTTCATGACCGGCAGACCGGGCTTCACCATGTCGGCGGTGAAGGCGGTGTACCAGAACACCTGCTGGGCAATCGCGCCCTGCGACGGAACCGGTCCCGACTCGGAGAAGGTCATGCCTTGCGCCTGCGGCGGGGCATACTTCTTCATCCAGTCGAGATACTTGACGATCGAATAGACCGACGCCGGTCCGTTGACGTCGCCGCCACGCTCGACGGACGAGCCGACCGGACGACAGCCTTCCATCCGGATGCCCCATTCGTCGACGGGGAGTCCGTTCGGGATGCCCTTGTCGCCGTTGCCGGCCATCGACAACCACGCGTCGGTGAAGCGCCAGCCCAGTGACGGATCCTTCTTGCCGTAGTCCATGTGGCCATAGACGCGGACGCCGTTGATTTCCTTGATGTCGTTGGTGAAGAACTCGGCGATATCTTCATACGCCGACCAGTTCACGGGGACGCCAAGGTCGTAGCCGTACTTGGCCTTGAACTTCGCCTTGTACTCCGGATTGGAGAACCAGTCGTAGCGGAACCAATAGAGGTTCGCGAACTGCTGGTCGGGCAACTGATAGAGATGTCCGTCCGGCGCGGTGGTGAAGGACTTGCCGATGAAGTCGTTGACGTCGAGCATCGGATCGGTGACGTCCTTGCCTTCCTTGGCCATCCAGTCCGTCAAGTCGACGGCCTGACCGTAGCGGAAGTGCGTTCCGATGAAGTCGGAGTCGTTGATCCAGCCGTCATAGACATTCTTGCCCGACTGCATCTGGGTCTGGATTTTCTCGACGACGTCACCTTCCTGGATGATGTCGTGCTTGACCTTGATGCCGGTGATTTCCTCGAAGGCCTTTGCAAGCGTCTTCGATTCATACTCGTGCACGGTCAGGGTTTCGGAAGTGACGTTGATCTCCATGCCCTTGAACGGCGCAGCGGCCTTGATGAACCACTGCATTTCCTTCATCTGGTCGTCCTTGGACAACGTCGACGGCTGAAATTCAGAATCGATCCACTTCTTGGCAGCAGCTTCGTCCGCCAATGCGGGCGCGGCCATCGTGACCGATGCCGCGATCAGCGCAGCGGCGCTGGTCATCGTCAGAAGACGATCCTTGGTCTTTCCTCTCAAGTGTCGCATTTTGGTTCCTCCGGTTGCAGAATCAAAAACCAGGCCCGGGTTGGTCCCGGATCTGCTCATTTTTCGCCTCTCTCAGACGTTGCGGAAAATCGCAACGGCAGACAGCAGCGAAATTACGGTTGCGAGCCACAGGCTCGAAATCTCAACGCCCTCCCCGATTGGAAGCGTGGCGATCGCATCGGTACCGACGAAAGCGATCCACAACAGATGGATCACGGCTGATAGCACCAGCGAAATGAACAGGCGGTCGCCGCGCGTGGTCGGAATCCGCAGGATGCCGATCCGCTCGGCCTCCGGATAAGCGACCGCAAGCCATGTCATCACGCCCAGGGTGAGCGACAGCATCACGAAGAAGATCGCGGTCGGCACCGTCCACGCCATCCATGCGATGTTTTCCATGGCTACACCCTGCCCAGCGCGAAACCGCGCGCGATGTAGTTGCGAACGAACCAGATCACCAGCGCGCCCGGGATGATGGTGAGCACGCCGGCCGCGGCCAGCAAACCCCAGTCCATGCCGGCGGCCGAAACCGTGCGCGTCATGATCGCCGAGATCGGCTTGGCGGCCACCGTCGTCAGCGTGCGCGCCAGCAGCAGTTCGACCCAGGAAAACATGAAGCAGAAGAATGCCGCGACGCCGATGCCGCTGCCGATCAGCGGCACCAGGATCTTGACGAAGAAGCGCGGGAACGAATAGCCGTCGAGGAACGCGGTCTCGTCGATCTCGCGCGGCACGCCGGAAACGAAGCCTTCGAGGATCCACACCGCCAGCGGCACATTGAAGATGCAGTGCGCCAGCGCCACGGCCCACGGCGTATCGAACAGCCCGATCGCCGAATAGAGATTGAAGAACGGCAGCGCATAGACCGCCGCTGGCGCCATCCGGTTCGACAGCAGCCAGAAGAACAGATGCTTGTCGCCGAGGAAGCGGTAGCGCGAAAACGCGTAAGCAGCCGGCAACGCCACCGAAATCGAGATCACGGTGTTGATCACGACGTAATTCAGCGAATGGATATAGCCGGAATACCAGCTCTCGTCGGTGAAGATGCGGATGTAGTTTGCCAGCGTCGGCTGGTGCGGCCACAGCGTCATGGTCGAGACGATCTCGCCATTGGTCTTGAAGCTCATGTTGACGAGCCAGTAGATCGGCAACAGCAGGAAGATCAGGAACAGCACCATGATGATGCGACGGCCGGGAATCGAATGCATCATGCGACTCCCTGTTTGGCCGGGCGATCGGCGCCGGCGTTGGTCATGACGGTGTAGAACACCCAGCACACGATCAGGATGATCAGGTTGTAGACCAGCGACAGCGCCGCCGCCTTGCCGAGGTCGAACTGCCCGAGCGCGATCTTGACCAGCTCGATCGAGACGAACGTGGTCGAGTTGCCCGGTCCGCCGCCCGTCACGACGAACGGTTCGGTGTAGATCATAAAACTGTCCATGAAGCGCAGCAGCACCGCAATCAGCAGCACACGGTTCATCTTTGGCAACTGGATTGCGGTGAATACCGCCCAGCGCGAGGCGCCGTCGATCTGCGCCGCCTGGTAATAGGCGTCGGGGATCGACTTCAGGCCGGCGTAGCACAGCAGCGCAACCAGCGACGTCCAGTGCCAGACATCCATCACGATGACGGTCGCCCAGGCGTCGAATTCGTTGGAGACGTAGTTATAATTCATGCCGAGACTGTTGAGCGTATAGCCGAGCAGTCCGATGTCGGGCCGGCCGAAAATCTGCCAGATCGTCCCGACCACGTTCCACGGAATCAAGAGCGGCAACGCCAGGATCACGAGACAGGCAGCCACCGTCCAACCCTCGCGCGGCATCGACAGCGCCACCAGGATGCCGAGTGGCACCTCGATCGCGAGAATCACGGCGGAGAAGAACAGGTTGCGGCCGAGCGACGCAAGAAAGCGTCCGCCGAGATCGGTCGAGGGATCGAGCAGCTCCTTGAACCAGCCGACACCGTTCCAGAAGAACTGGTTGTTGCCGAAGGTATCCTGCATCGAATAGTTCACCACCGTCATCAGCGGCAGGATCGCGGAGAACGCGACCACCAGGAACACCGGCAGCACCAGGAACCAGGCTTTCTGGTTGACCGTCTTGTCCATCAGGCAACCCCCTCGACCAGGCGGCTGTCGGCATAGACGTGAACATGTGAGGGATCGAACACCAGCCCAACGGTGCTGTCGGGAACGGAGAACCCCGGCGGTACGCGCGCGGCGAATTTGGCGTCGCCGACACGAACGCGGGCGAAGCGGACGCGGCCGAGGTCGTCGATGCGTTCGATATTGGCCGACAACAGCCCCGAAGCGGGAGCCGCGACATTGACGAATTCCGGCCGCACGCCGATCTCGATCTTCGCCCCCGCCGGCAGCACGCCGTAATTGCGATGGAGGCCGATGGTATGGCCGTCGATCCGCGCCTCGTGGCCGCTCACCGTGGCCGGCACGATGTTCATGCCGGGCGAGCCGATGAAATAACCGACAAAGGTATGCGCAGGCTTGTCGAACAGTTCGGCCGGCGTGCCGCTCTGCACCACCCCGCCATCGTGCATCACGACCACGGTATCGGCAAAGGTCAGCGCCTCGGTCTGGTCGTGGGTGACGTAGATCATCGTGAGGTCGAGATCGCGGTGCAGTGCCTTGAGTTTCGAACGCAGCTGCCATTTCAGTTCGGGATCGATCACCGTCAGCGGCTCGTCGAACAGGATCGCGGCGACGTCGGAGCGGACCAGACCGCGGCCGAGCGAAATCTTCTGCTTGGCGTCCGCCGTCAGCCGGGTGGCCTTGCGGTTGAGATAGGGCGTGAGGTCGAGCAGGTCGGCAATCCGTTTGACGCGCGCGTCGATATCGGCCTTCGGCACGCCGCGGTTCTTGAGGGGGAATGCCAGGTTTTGGCCGACCGTCATGGTGTCGTAGATCACCGGAAACTGGAACACTTGCGCGATATTGCGCTTCTGGGTTGACAGCGGTGTGATATCGGCGCCGTCGAACAGGATCTGCCCGCGCGACGGCGTCACGATACCGGAAATCAGGTTGAGCAGCGTGGTCTTGCCGCAGCCGGACGGCCCAAGCAGCGCATAGGCGCCGCCCTGCCGCCAGGTCATGGTCACCGGCTTCAGCGCAAATGATTCGGGCGGCGCATCGTTGCCGCCGTAGGAATGCGCGAGATCGACGAGGTCAATGCGGGCCATGATGCATCTCCCTCAAATTGCTTTGCTGGGTGCCGCGACCAGCCGGTCGGCGGCGTCGAACACAAAAACATTGTCGGGATCGAGCACGGCATCGAGCACGTGGCCGGGTTCGTATTCATGGACGCCCTGCAGCACTGCCACCCAGTTCGACGCATCGCGGTTGAGATGCACAAAACTTTCCGAACCGGTAATCTCGGTCACGGTGACGGTTGCCTGGAACGCATGACGGCCGGCAATGCCGTTCGCCACTTCCAACTGATGCGCGCGGAAGCCGACGCGATAGGGTCCATCGGCCAGCGACGCGTAGAGTCCGCTAGCAGGCGCCTGGATGCCGCCGGCGTATTGGACCGAACCGCTTTTCTTCTCGATGCCGACGAGGTTGAGCGGCGGATCGGAAAACACCTGCGCCACCCGCAGCGTGTCGGGCTGGCGATAGACTTTTGAGGTATTGCCGGCCTGCAGCACCTGGCCTTCCCACATGCAGAGCGTGTCGCCGCCGAGCAGCAGCGCTTCGGAGGGCTCGGTGGTCGCATAGACGAAGATCGCGCCCGACGCCTCGAAGATGCGCGGCAGTTCGGTGCGCAACTCCTCGCGCAGCTTGTAATCAAGATTGGCGAGCGGCTCGTCGAGCAGCACCAGATCGGCGCCCTTGACCAGCGCGCGGGCGATCGCGGTGCGCTGCTGCTGGCCGCCGGACAGTTGCAGCGGCGTGCGCTGCAGATACGGCTCGAGCCGCAACAGGCTGGCCGCCTCCTGCACCCGCTTTTCGATCTCGCCGCGCGGCTTGCCCTGCACGCGCAAGGGCGAGGCGATGTTCTCGTAGACCGTCAGCGAGGGATAATTGATGAATTGCTGGTAGACCATCGCGACCGAGCGTTGCCGCACGTCGGCGCCGGTCACGTCCTTGCCATCGACCAGCACGCGGCCTGCGGATGGCTTGTCGAGACCGGCGAGCAGCCGCATGATCGAGGTCTTGCCCGACAGCGTCGGCCCGAGCAGCACGCTCAGCGTACCGCGGTCGAGCGTCAGCGAGACATCGCGAATGGTCGGGATGCCATCCACGGTGCGCGTGACATGTTCGAGCGTGACGCTCATGTCCGTCCTCCCGCTTCACGTAGGGGACGTTCGCCGGCGGCGCGGTTGGCGGCGATCCATGCATCGAGCGCGGCGATTTGGTCGGATGACAGCCGCAAGCCGAGCTTGGACCGGCGCCACACCACGTCTTCGGCGGTACAGGCCCATTCCGCCGACATCAGGTACCTGACTTCGCTTTCCGTCAAGCTGGCGCCGAATGACTGGCCGAGATCGGCCATCGATTTCGCACTGCCTAAAACCTTGGCGGCGCGGGTGCCATAGGCGTGCGCCATCCGGTTGGCATGGGCGGACGGGAGAAACGAATATTTCCGCACCAGTTCCGCAGTCAGCGCCGCAATCGCCGAGACATCCATGTCGCCGCCGGGCAGCGGTTGCTTGCCGGTCCAGCCTTCCTTGGCCTTGGCGCTACGCAGGTACGGCGCGAGCCGTTCCAATGCCTCTTCGGCCAGACGCCGATAGGTCGTGATCTTGCCGCCATAGATCGACAGCAGCGGCGCACCGCCCGGCGTATCGAGTTCGAACACGTAATCGCGGGTCGCGGCCTTGGCTTCGCTGGCGCCATCGTCATACAGCGGGCGGACACCGGAATAGGTCCAGACCACGTCTTCCGGCGTGACCGGATTTTTCAGATATTCGCTGGCGGAGGCGCAGAGATACTGGATCTCCTCGTTCGACGCCTTCACCTTCGAAGGATCGCCGTCGTAATCGCGATCGGTGGTTCCGATCAGCGTGAAATCGTCCTGGTAGGGAATGACGAAGATGATGCGGCCATCGGCGTTCTGGAACATGTAGGCGCGGTCGTGCTCATAGAGCTTGCGCACCACGATGTGGGAGCCCTGCACCAGCCGTACTTTGGCGCGCGCGTTGACGCCGGAGCCGGACGACAGCACCTGCTCGACCCAGGGACCGCCGGCATTGACCAGTGCGCGGGCGTTGATGGTGGTGCGCGCACCGCTGATGGTGTTCTCGACGGTGACCTGCCAGATGCCGTCGGCCTGCCGGATCTCGACCGCGCGGGTGCGGGTGTGAATTTCGGCGCCGCGATCCGCCGCATCGCGCGCGGTGAGCACGACCAGGCGCGCGTCGTCGACGAAGCAATCGGAATATTCAAAGCCCTTGGTGTAACGGTTGGCGATCAAGGGTTTTCCCACCTCGTCATGGGCGAGATCGACCGAGCGGGTCGGCGGGAGCAAATGCCGGCCGCCGATGTGATCGTACAGAAACAACCCCAGCCTGAGCAGCCAGGCCGGTCGCAATCCGGAATGGTGCGGCAAAACGAAACGCAGCGGGCGAATGATATGCGGCGCGATCTGCCAGAGGATTTCGCGCTCGATCAGCGCCTCGCGGACCAGCCGGAACTCGTAATATTCGAGATAGCGCAGACCGCCATGTACCAGCTTGGTCGACCAGGACGACGTCCCGCTAGCCAAGTCATTCATTTCACATAGGAAAACAGAATTACCCCGGCCCGCCGCATCGCGCGCGATGCCGCAGCCGTTAATGCCGCCTCCAATGATGGCGAGGTCGAATACCCTGTCCAAAGATCGCTTCCCCGGCGGTCGCCCGTTCACTTCGGCGATTTCGCTTTCGGATTCGATTAAATCACAACGGAAAACGAAAGCAAGCGAAAGTGAGGAACCCGCTGTGGAATTTTCCGAACGCGGTGGTGTAGAGGGCGGCCAGCATCCATCGAGACGCCGCGGAGCCTGTCATCGGGCGCGCATTCGCGCGACCCCTACTTCAGCCGCACCACCGTCGACGGCTCCGCCGCCTGGTCATCGATATCGGCGGCGGGCTTGTCCATCGCCTCGACCACCTCGATGCCTCTGCTGTGGCAGATGTTGGCGAGGCCGGCGGGTAGCGCGGCGTCGGTGACGAAGGTCTGGATCTGGCTGATATGGGCGATGCGAACCGGCGCGCTTCGGCGAAGTTTTGTCGAGTCCGCCACCAGCATGACGCTGCGCGCGTTGGCGATGATGGCTTGCGCCGCCTGCACCTCGCGATAGTCGAAGTCCAAGAGCGCGCCCTCCTCGTCGATCGCCGAAGCACCGATGATGGCGTAATCGACCTTGAACTGGCCAATGAGACTGATCGCGGTGGAACCAATCACCGCACCATCGGCGCGGCGCACCGCGCCGCCGGCCACGATGACCTCGATGCGCGGGTGCCGGTACAGCAGCATCGCGACATTTAGGTTGTTGGTGATGACGAGCAGGTCCTCATGCGAGGTCAGCGCGCTCGCGACTTCTTCGGTCGTGGTGCCGATGTTGATGAACAGCGAGCAGCCGTTCGGAATCCGCGACGCCGCGGCGATCCCGATCGCCCGCTTCTCCTCGGCGGCGACAAAGCGTCGCGCCTCATAAGCGAGGTTTTCGACGCCGGAGGCGATGATGGCGCCGCCATGGATCCGCGTCAGCGAACGCTGATCGCAGAGGTCGTTGAGATCCTTGCGGATGGTCTGCGCCGACACCTCGAAACGCCGCGCCAGATCCTCCACGATCACGCGGCCGGAGGCGCGGGCGATATTGAGGATTTCGGTCTGGCGGTTGGACAATCCGGCCATTGCAGCTCCCTCGGCAGCCCCTTTGGCAGCACCCTGGAAATGAGGCCCTTATGGTGCGGCGGTTTGGCGATGCGGTCAACGAGGGAGATCGGTTGCAAGGGCGGCCAGCCGGGCGAAACAACCAAACCTGGTTAAGACGATTGGCGCCGGAAGCGGCACCTGCCGTTCGCAACCGCACCATGCACAATCCTCGACAAAACAACGCGCGGCTGCAACACTGGTTGCACAGCCAAAAAATGGAGGAAGCGATGAACATCGATCGACGTCAGCTTGCTTTGCCTGCTCTCGCTCTCGGCCTGCTCAGCATTGTTCCAGGCTTGATTGCGCCAGCCTTCATTACTCCAGCTTTGGCCGGCGCCGATGAAGATGCGGTTGCGAAGAACGTCGAGGCATTTCGCAAGGCCCAGATATCAGCCAACGCCGAGGCGCTCGCCGCGCTGTGTGCCGCCGAACTTAGTTACAGCCACTCCGACGGCCGCGTCGAGGACAAGGCGACCTTCATCGCCAACGCCACCAACGGAAAATCGAAAGTCCTGTCGCTGGAATATCAGGACACCAAGATTGCCGTGGTCGGCCCGGCGGCGATCGTGCGCTTCCACTGGGTGGGCGAAGCTGAAGCCGTTGCCGACGGCAAGAAGAGCTCCACCAATCTGCACATCCTGATGAACTGGCAGAAGCAGGGTGCGGACTGGAAACTTCTGTCGCGCGCCTCCACCAAGCTCTGACGACGGACCGCCGTTTTCAGGCGAAGCCGGCTTGGCAAGGCCCGTTTCGCAAGACCCGGCGGTTACGCCGCTGTCGGCAGCACGCCGCCGGCGAGACGGGTCGCCGCGCGCTCGGCCTCGCGCGCGTTGCGAAACACCTGACCTTCCAGCCGGTTGAAACGGTGCGACGCGGCAAAGAACCGGAAACCGCCGGGACCGCGCACGACGATGCCTGCGGGTTGCGACGAAACTTCGATGATGAACGTATCCGACATTGCCTGGCCTTGGTTGATTCGCTGCTTGCAACGGATGTAGGGGCTGATTGTTCCGGGCGTGTGACGAAGCCGTGGCGTCTTCGCGTGCAACCGGGCCGTGTCAGTCGCGAAGCAGGCGATGACAACAGTGGGCGTGCGGACGTCGCCACATCTCATGTGCCGTCAGGCGTATTTTTGCCTTATTCCCCTCGGGAATCGCGGCCAGGCTGCCGCTGTGTTCCCGACGAATCTTTGCTATGAAGGGCCTGTCAGCAGGGAGAAATGGACATGATTTCGAAATTTGCGCTTTCGGCGCTTCTGGCCCTCGCGGTGTGCGGGCCCGTTCAGGAGGCCGCGGCGCAGGATGCGGTCGGTGGTGCGATCGCCGGCGGCGTGCTCGGCGGGATCGTCGGCGGCGCGCTCGGTGGCCGTGGCGGTGCGGCGGCTGGTGCGATCATCGGCGCCGGCACCGGTGCCGCGATTGCCTCCGAGGGCGAGCGTCGCGCGGGCGGCTACCGCTATTACCAAGGCGGATGCTACGTGGAGCAGCCCGGCGGCTGGGTCGCGGTTTCCGGCCGTTACTGCCAGACCGCCGAATACGACGGTCCGCCGCCGCGGGCTTATGTCGAACCGCCGCGCCCGCGCTGCACCTACTCGCCCTCCTACGATCCGCGCCGTGGCACGTTCATCGGCCGTGACGGCTACGAGCGTCCCTGCCCGTAGGGCTTGGGTCTGATCCAATCGGAACAATGACCACCCCGCATGACCTGCGGGGTGGTTTTTCGTTTGGGAATGCTGCTGCGCTTACGCCGGGATCGGTGGAGGTCCGGCCTGCGCGATCGGCTGCGGACGGCCCTGATCGTCGATCGAGACGTAGGTGAAATTGCCGTCCGTCACCAGGATCGGCACCATCTCCCGGCGCCGCAGTGCCCAGGCCTCGAGATGGACCGTGACCGAGGTCCGGCCGATCCGCACCAGACTGGCGTGAACGGAAACGAGATCGCCGACATAAACCGCTTTACGAAAATTCATCGCCTCGATCGCGACGGTAACGGTAGGCGATTTCGCGATCTTGGAAGCGAACACCCCGCCGCCGAGATCCATCTGGCCGAGCAGCCAGCCGCCGAAGATATCGCCGTTGGCGTTGGTGTCGGCCGGCATCGCCAGCGTGCGGATGCAGAGATCGCCGCTCGGCTCGATTTCGGTGGTCGCCGGCGCGTGGACGTGAGTCACTTGGGTATCGGTCACTTGAAATTCTCCCAGCCGGCATCGGGCGTGAACCGGCCGCCGAATTTTTCAGTCAGCGCGCGCAAGGTCGAGACCACGTTTTCGACGCCGCGGCTGCGCGCATAATTCAACGGACCGCCGCGGAACGGCGCGTAACCGGTACCGAAGATGACGGCACCGTCGACCACGTCGGCATTGTCGACGATGCCTTCGCGCAAGGACGCGACGCAGACATTGGACATCGGCAGGATCAGCCGGTCGATCATTTCGGGCGAAGGCTGGCCGGCCGACGACGCCGTCGGCGCGGTATCGGCCTTGCCGTCCTTCCAGATGTAAAAGCCCTTGCCGGTCTTGCGGCCGAGTTCGCCTCTCGCGACCTTTTCGCGCAGCCAGGCCGGCGTCGGCGGCAGCATATCGCCGAATTTCGAGCGCAGCATGTCGCCGACATCCAAGCAGATATCGAGACCGACCTGATCGGCGAGTTCGATCGGGCCCATCGGCATGCCGAACTTTTTGGCCGCGGCGTCGATGACTGATTTGTCGACCTTCTCGTCGAGCATCACCATCGCTTCCAGCATGTAGGGCGTCAGCGCACGGTTGACGAGAAAGCCGGGTGAACTCTTCACCGGCAACGGCAGCCGGTCGATGGCGCCGACAAAGGCCAGCGCCTCCTTCAGCAATTGCACATCTGTGCCGTCGTGGCTGACCACTTCAACCAATTGAAGCCGCGACACCGGGTTGAAGAAATGCAGCCCAAGCAGCCGCTCGGGTTTCTGCAAGGTGGTGCGTAAATCCTGCAGCGGAATGCTCGACGTGTTGGTGGCGAGGATCGCGCCGGGCTTCATCTTCGGCTCCAGGCCGGCATAGACCTTCTGCTTCAATTCCAGCTTTTCCGGCACCGCCTCGATGATGAGATCGGCGTTGCGGACGCCTTCTGCCTGCATGTCCGGCATCAGCCTGTCCAGTGCATCGCGGACGTCGGTGCGCTTACGCAGGATCTTTCCGAACAATTCCGACGCGCGCTTGATGGCGCCGGCGATCGGCTCCGGCTTCATGTCGGCGAGCGTGACCCGCATGTCCTGGCCGGCGCACCAGGCCGCGATGTCGCCGCCCATCGCACCGGCGCCGATCACGTGGACATGCGCAATCTTGTTGCCGGTGCCGGCGAGCTTCTTCATCTGCTCGCGCAGGAAGAACACCCGGATCAGGTTCTGCGCTGATGGCGTCACCATCAACCGGGCGAACGATGCCTTCTCGGCGGTGAGCATCGCCGCCTTGTCGCCGCCGTGCTTTTCCCAGAGATCGATCAGCGCATAAGGTGCGGGATAGTGCTCCTCGGGTGCGGCCTTGCCGGCCTCGGCGCGCATCCGCGAGGCAAGCAGCCCGCGCACCGGACCGAGGTTGAGTATGGTGTTGAGCAGCCCAGGCCGCGCGCGCGTGAGGCGGCCCGCCATCGCATCCTTTACCGCGCCGCGAACGTGACGCTCCTGCGTGACGGCATCGACCAATCCCAACGATCGCGCTTTCCGCGCATCGATGGTCTTGCCGGTCAGCATCAAGGTCATCGCCTGCATCGGATTGACCAGATGCGTGAAGCGCACGGTGCCGCCGAGGCCGGGATGCAGGCCGAGCATCACTTCCGGGAAGCCAAACCGCGCATCATCGATCGCGATCCGCATCTGGCAGGCCAGCGCCACCTCAAGACCACCGCCGAGGCAGAAGCCGTGGACGACAGCGACGGTCGGGATGCGCAGCGCCTCCATCCGGTCGATCACCGCATGTGCCCGGCCGATCTGGGTCTCGATCGCGCCGG
Source organism: Afipia sp. GAS231 (assembly GCF_900103365.1). Lineage (NCBI taxonomy): Bacteria > Pseudomonadati > Pseudomonadota > Alphaproteobacteria > Hyphomicrobiales > Nitrobacteraceae > Afipia > Afipia sp. GAS231. The sequence goes on along the minus strand of NZ_LT629703.1, from coordinate 5,584,381 downwards.
CGTCGGTCACGCCGCGGAATTCGTTGACGTCGGCGCCGGCAATGAAGCCGGATGTCTTGGCGGAGCGAACGACAAGCCCGGTCGGCCGTGCACTTTCGAGCTCGGCCAGCACCTTGTCGAGCTCTTCGAGCAGATCGGCCGACAGCGTATTGGCGCTGGCCCCGTCACGGTCGAACAACAGCCAGGCGACGCCGTCCGCGTCGCGGGTCAGCTTGAAATTTTTGTACGGCCCGCTGGCATCGGGTTTCGGCCCGAGTTCGAGTACGCGATCGCCGAGAAGGTCCATGATCACTGAGTCCATGGTCACACCATCTCTATCAGCATCGCGCCGCCCTGCCCGCCACCGATGCATTCGGTGGCGATGCCGCGCCGTGTCCCCAGCCGCTTCATCGCGTTGACCAGATGCAGCACGATGCGGTTGCCGCTGCAGCCGACGGGATGACCGAGGCTGATGGCGCCGCCATCGACGTTCATTTTGGTCTGATCGATCTCGCCGGCCGCACCTTCGAGGCCGAGAATTTCCTTGCAGAACTTTTCGTCCTTCCAGGCGGCGAGACAGCCCAGCACCTGCGTCGCAAAAGCCTCGTTCAATTCCCAGGTCTCGATATCCTGCAAGGTCAGGCTGTTGCGCTTGAGAAGCTCGGTCGCCGACAGCACGGGGCCGAGCCCCATGATCCCGGGATCGAGCGCCGACCACTGGCTGTCGAGGATGACCGCCTTCGGCGTCAGCCCGTGCTTGGCGACGGCCTCCTCGGACGCAAGGATCACCCAGGACGCACCGTCGGTAATCTGCGAGGAGTTGCCGGCGGTGACCTTGCCCCAGGGCCGTTCAAACACCGGCTTCAGTTTTGCAAGAGTTTCCGGCGTCGAGTCCGGCCGCACGCCGTCGTCGTGATCGTAGAATTTGCCGTCGCGGCCGAACGCGGTTTCAACCTCACCCTTGAGCCAGCCTTGGCTTTGCGCGTTGGCCAGCCGCTTGTGGCTTTCGGCGGCATAGACGTCGGATTGCGCGCGGGTGACGCCGAAGAGGTGCCCGACCACTTCGGCGGTCTGCCCCATGTTGAGTTCGGTGATGGGATCGGTCAGCCCGCGTTCGAGGCCGATGATCGGCTTGAGATAGCTCGGCCGTACCCTCAGCGCCGCCATGATCTTGGCGCCGATACCCTTGGCGCCGGCCAGGCCAGCAAACCAGCGCACGCCCTGCTGCGACCACACCAGCGGCGCGTGGCTCAGCGCCTCGGCGCCGCCGGCCAGGATCAGGTCGGACACGCCTTCGCGGATGTAGCGGTAACCAGTGTCGATCGACTGCATGCCGGAGCCGCAATTGATCTGCACGGTGAAGGCGACCATCCTCTCGCCCATGCCGAGCCGGAGCGCGGCGACGCGCGCCGGGTTCATCTCATCGGCGATGACATTGACGCAGCCGAGGATGACCTGGTCGAAGGCTGTGGGCGCAAACGGCTGCCGCGCCAACAACGGCCGCCCGCATTGCACGGCGAGATCGACCGGCGAGAACGGGCCTGGACCGGAACGTGCTTTCAGGAACGGCGTCCGGCTGCCGTCGACGATAAAGACCGGTCGCGCCATCAGCTCGCTGCCCTCTGATCACCCAGTTCCTGAAAGAATTGATGCACTTCGGCAGGCTTCTTGTAAATCGGCGACAGCGCCTCCGGCGCGAAATCGTCGACTTCAATCACTTTGGCAACGGCCTCATGCGCCGCCGCAAGCTTTTCGCCCTCCGCCTGGGTAATGACGCCTTTCTTCATGGCTTCCTTCCAATCGTGCAGGCGCGCGGCGTGCATCTGCTTTGAAATATCCTCCGCGGCGGTGACCAGCAGGAACGCTTTTTCGAGCCGGGCAACGCCACCGTCATCGTCGACATGCGACAGATCAGGTGTCAGCCGGTCGCGCGCCGCCGATGGCTCCAGCACCAGTTGCGCGCATTGATGTACGACCAGATCGGAGGGGCCGCGCACGTTGGCACCGAACGGCTGGATCAGGAATTTCAGGATCACCGCCACGAACCGGTTCGGCAGGTTGGCGAGAATTTCGGCCAAACGGTTCTCGATGGTACGGAAGCCGCTCGCCATGCACCATTCGAGCGCGGGCAGATCCGCTTGTTGGCGCCCCTCGTCCTGCCAGCGCTTCAGCACTGCCGACAGCAGATATAGCTCGGACAGAATATCGCCAAAGCGCGCGGACAGCATCTCCTTGCGCTTGAGCGCGCCACCCAAGGTCAGCAGCGCCATGTCGGCGCACAGCGCAAACGCCGACGAATAGCGCGACAGCTGGCGATAGAACGGCGTCGCTTCGCCGGCATCGGGCGCCGGCGCAAACAGGCCGCCGGTCCAGCTGCGGCCCCAGGCGCGGAACATGGTCGTAAAACTGTGACCGACATGGGCCCAGAACGACTTGTCGAAGGCGTCGAGGCCCTTGACACGATCGGGTTCGCCGAGCGCGTTCATCTCTTCCAGGAGATAAGGATGTGCGCGGATCGCGCCCTGCCCGAACACGATCAGGTTGCGGGTCAGGATATTGGCGCCCTCGACGGTGATGCCGACCGGCACCGAACGGTAGAGATTGCCCATGTAGTTCTGCGGGCCGTCGATCACGGCCTTGCCGCCGTGGATGTCCATGGCGTCGTCGATCGCGATCCGCATCCGCTCGGTGGCGTGTAGCTTCATGATGCCGGAAATGACCGCGGGATGATGGCCCTGGTTGAGCGCCGCACAGGTCAGCCGCCGCGCCGCGTCGAGCAGATAGGCGGTGCCGGCGATGCGCGCGAGCGGCTCCTCGATGCCTTCGAACTTGCTGATCGAGATTCCGAACTGCTCGCGAATGCGCGCATAAGCGCCTGATGTGCGCGCGGCATAGGCCGCGCCTGCCGCCGAAAGCGAGGGCAGCGAAATGCCGCGGCCGGCGGCAAGCGCCGTCATCAACATCTTCCAGCCCTGGCCGAGCCGCTCCTGGCCGCCGATGATGTAGTCCATCGGGATAAAGACATCGTGGCCCCAGTTCGGGCCGTTCTGAAACACCTGCATCGCCGGCAGATGGCGATGGCCGATCTGAACGCCGGGCAGATGGGTCGGAATCAGCGCCACGGAGATTCCGAGGTCTTCTTGCTGACCGACGAGATGATCGGGGTCATAGGCCTTGAAGGCAAGCCCAAGCAGCGTCGCGACCGGTCCGAGCGTGATGTAGCGCTTGTGCCAGTTCAGCCGCAGGCCGAGCACTTCGCGGCCTTCGAACTCGCCCTTGCAGATGATGCCGGTGTCGATCATCGACGCCGCATCCGAGCCGGCCTCGGGGCTGGTCAATCCGAAACAAGGAATGTCGCGGCCGTCGGCGAGCCGCGGCAGCCATTGTTGCTGCTGCTCCGTGGTGCCGAAGCGCATCAGGAGTTCGCCCGGCCCGAGCGAGTTCGGCACCATCACGGTGACGGCTGCGGTCAGCGACCGCGACGAAATCTTGCGCACCACTTCGGAATGCGCGTAGGGCGAGAAACCGAGCCCGCCATGCTCCTTCGGAATGATCATGCCGAAGAATTTTTTGGCCTTGATGAAGGACCAGACTTCCGGCGGCAGATCGCGCCATTCCCAGCAGATCTTCCACTCATCGAGCATGGCGCAGAGCTCGTCGACCGGGCCGTGGAGGAAGGCGCGCTCCTCGTCGGTCAACGTGGCCGGCGCGGTCGCCAGCAGTTTCGACCAGTCCGGATTACCGGTGAAGAGGTCGGCGTCCCACCAGACATCGCCGGCCTCCAGCGCCTCGCGCTCGGTGTCGGACATCGTGGGCAATACGCCGTGCGCCCAGGAGAAGATCGGTTTGGTGATGAAGTCGCGGCGGAAGCTCATGGCGATCACCTCATGGTTGGCGGCGCGGCTGGCGCCGCACCTTAAGCCAAACGACGGTTCATCCTAGCTGATGGCGCAGGATTCGGGGGCACTTCGCGGCGGGAATGAAGCGAAATTGATGAACCAACCGATAACGGCGGTAGCCCGTTTCGGTTCCGAAATGGCTGCATTTTCCGTCGCTTGGGCGGGATGGACATGTTTCCTGGCCGACGGAAATCCGCCCCCGCGGCCGGTCCCTCTCGCTGAGCGATCGGACAACTCTACGAAATGCTGAACCGGGTCAGGGCATTGCTATGGTAATGCTCACGCTGTCCAGATCGATTGCTTTGAAGCGAAGACCTCATGGCGATGTCGGCTCATCCTGCGATCTTCGGATCCCGTGCGTCCTGCGCCCGATCGATTGCGGTTGCGGCGATCTCGGTCGCGATCTGGTGCGCCGCCTCGACAAGCCGTGCGGCCGACACGCCTGCCCCGTCGCCGGACAAGCTCGATCGCATCACCGAATTCTTCGACAACGAAATTGCCTCGGGGAAATTGCCCGGCGCCGTCGTGTTGATCCAGCAGCATGGCAAGCCGGTCTACCTGAAGTGCTTCGGCGTTCAGGACGTCGCCACCAAGGCGCCGATGACGCCGGATACGATCTTTGCGCTGCATTCGATGACCAAGCCGATCACCAGTCTGGCGGCAATGATGTTGATCGACGCCGGCAAGATGTCGCTGTCGGATCCGGCCTCGAAATTCATCCCGGCGTTTGCCGATGTGAAGGTCGGGGTCGCGGCAGATGGAGCGGCTGCACTGAAACTCGTTCCACCGGACCGGCCGATCACGATCGCGGACTTGCTGCGCCAAACGTCGGGCATCACCTACGAGTATATCGGCGGCAAGCTGATCATGAAGGCCTATTCCGAAGCCGGGCTTTTCAACGGGCGTTACGACAACAAGACGTTTGCCGATCGCATTGCAAAATTGCCGTTGGCGCGGCAGCCCGGGACGCTCTGGCGCTACGGCCATTCGACCGACGTCATCGGCCGCATCATCGAGATCGTATCCGGACAGACGCTGTACCAGTTCGAAAAGCAGCACATCTTCGATCCGCTTGGCATGACCAGCACCAAGTTCGTGCTCGACAACGCCGGCGAACGCGCGCGAATGGCGGAGCCGTTGCCTGATGATACCGTCCTGAAAGACGCCGAGACCGAACGCCGCGCCCATCCGGAATGGGAATCCGGCGGTGGCGGGCTGGTATCCTCCCTGACCGACTACGCTCGCTTTGCCCAGATGCTGCTCAACGGCGGCCAGCTTGACGGAAAACGATATCTTGGCCCGGCGGCTTTCAAGACGATGACATCAGACCATGTCGGAGCCGGTTCCGGTGTCGCGCGGGACTATTACTATTTTCCAGGCGATGGCTTTGGCTACGGTTATGGCCTCGCCGTGCGCACCGATCCCGGCAATGCCCGACCGCCGCCGCCGGGCTCAATCGGCGAACTCAAATGGGACAGCGGCAGCGGCACTTATTTCGGCGTCGATCCGAACCTCGACATGATCTATATCCTGCTGGAGCAGACCCAGAACGAACGCGCACGCATCACGCCCGCGTTCAAGAAGCTGGTTTATGACGCGTTCAGCCAAGAAAACAGCAAAGACGGCGGCAAGGAAAAGTGATCAATCCGGCCGGATCATCTCGAACATGTCTTCCGGCTTGACCGTGAAATAATCGCCGCGGCGGCCGGCGCGCACGATGGGCTTTGCCAGTGCCGTGATATAGACGCCGTCCTTGATCATGGCCTTGTCGATGTGGACGGCAACCACTTCACCCAGCGTCAGCCAGGCGCTGGCCTTTTCGCCATTGGCGCCCTTCAACTGGATGATCTCCGTCAACTTGCATTCGAAAGCGACCGGGCTTTCAGCCACCCGCGGCACGTTGACGAGCTTGCCGGGCACCGCCGTCAATCCGGCGATCTGAAACTCGCTGACATCAGGGGCAACATGGGCGGCCGTGGCGTTCATGTGTTTCGCCAGATCCACGGTGGCGAGATTCCAGATGAATTCGCCGGTATCCTTGACGTTCTGGACGGTGTCCTTCCAGGACGTCGAGGAAAAGCCGATGATCGGCGGCGTGTAACAGAAGCCGTTGAAGAAGCTGTAGGGCGCCAAGTTGACGTTGCCCTTGCCGTCCCGCGACGAAATCCAGCCGATCGGGCGCGGCGCGATGATGGCGTTGAAGGGGTCGTGCTTGAGGCCGTGGCCGTTTTTGGGTTCGTAATAATGCAGGTCTTGGCTGGTCACGGCTGGCGGTCCTTGTTGCTCAATTCCGGACCGCTCCTTTAGCATGCGGCGACAATCCCGCGATCACAAAGTCGATCATTTCGTCGATCGACGGGCCCGGCTTGTTGGCACACTGGGCGATCATTTGCGGGTGGAAGAACCGCATCATCGCCGTGCAGGTGCAAAGCGCCGCCAACGGCACGTCGGTAACCTCGAACTCTCCGGAGGCTGCGCCCTCGGCGATAACGCTACCGATAGTTCCGGTGATCCGCTCCATATGGGCCACGCAGACGTCCCAGCTTTCCTCCATCGCGATCTCGACCATCTCATGCAGCTTGGAATTGCCGACATAGCGTTCCGCATTCATGTGGTGGATCGAGGTCATCAGTTCGCGCAGGCGGCTCGCCGCCGGGCCGCCGGTGGACGCGATGGTCTGCGCGGCCTGCTCGACCTCGCCCATCAGGCCGCGCGCCACGCCTTCGTGGATCGCCTTCTTCGAGTCGAAGAAGCGATAGACGTTGGCCGGGCTCATCCGCAGTTCCTTGGCGATGTCGGCCACCGTGGTCTTCTGGTAGCCGATCACCCGGAACAGACGCTCCGCCACCACGAGAATCCGTTCCCGGGTGTCGGTTTCGATGATTTCCGAAGTCAGCGTCATGTCAGAGCAATCTTCAATTATTCCGCGGCATCGGCAAGCGGAAATGCGAGCGGAGGCGTCGCCAGATCCTTGGCCGGATGATGCTGCGGCGCAAGATCAGGCTGCTCGATTTCGCCGCTTTCTTCCAGGCTCTTGCGGAACCAGAGCGCGTAGAGGCCCGGCAGGTACAGCAAGGTCAGGAAGGTTGCAACAAACAATCCGCCCATGATGGTGATCGCCATCGGGCCCCAGAAGGCCGAGCGCGACAGCGGGATCATGGCCAGGATGGCGGCCAGCGCCGTCAGCACCACCGGCCGGGCACGTCGGACGGTGGCTTCGACGATGGCTTCCCGGCGCGTCAGGCCCTGGGCGACGTCGGACTCGATCTGATCCACCAGGATCACCGCGTTGCGCATGATCATGCCGGCCAGCGCGATCAGGCCAAGCAGCGCCACGAAGCCGAACGGCTGGTTGGCGACATTGAGCCCGAGCGAAGCGCCGACGATGCCGAGCGGTGCGGTCAGGAACACCAGGATCAGCCGCGAAAAGCTCTGCAACTGGATCATCAGCAGCGTCAGCATGACCAGCACCATCAGCGGAAACAGCACGAAGATCGAGGCGTTGCCCTTGGCGGATTCCTCGAACGCGCCGCCCGCCTCGATCCGGTAGGCCGGCTCGAGATGATCGCGGATTTCCTGCAATTTAGGCGAAATCTGGCTGGTGATGTCGGGCGCCTGGACGCCGTCGACGACGTCGCTGCGCACGGTGATCGCCATGTCGCGGTTGCGCCGCCACAGGATCGGGTCCTCATGGGCATATTCGATTTTGGCGATCTGTTGCAGCGGCACCGCAACGCCGTTGCGTGACGTCACAGTGAGGTCACCGACGCGGCCGAGATCGAGCCGTTCGGACGGCACCGCGCGCGCGATCACGCCGACCTTCTCGATGCCGTCGCGAATGGTGGTGACCGGCGCACCCGAGATCAGCATCGCAAGCGCCTGCGAGACGTCCTGCGGGGTGAGACCGAGCGCGCGGGCGCGGTCCTGATCCACGACCAGCTTCAGGTAGGGCGACTGCTCGTTCCAGTCGAGCTGAACGTCCTTGGTCTTGTCGTTCTGCCGCATCACGTCGCGCACCTTGTAGGCGATGTCACGCACCGTGTTCGGATCGGGGCCGATCACGCGGAACTGGACCGGGAAGCCGACCGGCGGACCGAAATTGAAGCGATCGACGCGCACCCGCGCCTCGGTCAGTTCGCCTTCATTGACGGCCTTCTCGAGCCGCGCCTTGATCCGCTCGCGGGCCTCGACGTCCTTGGAGACGATCACGATCTCGGCAAAGGCTTCGTTCGGCAGCTGCGGATTGAGGCCGAGCCAGAAGCGCGGCGAACCCTGGCCGATATAGGAGGTGTAGGTCGCGATATCCTTGTCGTCCTTGAGCAACGCCTCGGCCTTCTTCACGGACTTTTCCGTGACGTTGAAGGCGGTGCCTTCGGGCAGGCGCAGTTGCAGGAACAGCTCAGGCCGTTCCGACAGCGGGAAGAACTGCTGCTGGACATGACCGAAGCCGACGATCGAGAGCACGAACACGCCGACGGTCGCCACCACCACCTTGACGCGGTGATCGACGCACCACTGCACCACGCGGCGCAACCCGCGATACATTCGGGTCTCGTAGACGGCGTGCGGATCGTGGTTATGGCTGACGGTGATGTTCGGCAACAGCTTGACGCCGATATAGGGCGTGAAGATCACGGCGACGAACCAGGACGCGACCAGCGCAATCGCCACGATCCAGAAGATGCCGCCGGCGTATTCGCCGACCGCCGAATTGGCAAAGCCGATGGGGAGGAAGCCAGCGGCCGTGACCAGCGTCCCCGTGAGCATCGGAAACGCAGTTGATTCCCAGGCAAAGGACGCCGCGCGCACGCGGTCCCAGCCCTGTTCCATTTTCACCACCATCATTTCGACGGCAATGATGGCATCGTCGACCAGGAGGCCGAGCGCGATGATCAGCGCGCCGAGCGTGATGCGGTGCAGATCGAGCGACATCGCATTCATGACGATGAAGACTATCGCCAGCACCAGCGGCACCGAGGCCGCTACCACGATGCCGGTGCGCCATCCGAGCGCGACAAACGAGACGAACAGCACGATCGCGAGCGCCTCGATGAAGGAGTGCACGAACTCGCCGACGGCGCGCTCGACCACCTTCGGCTGGTCGGCGATCTGATCGACATTAATGCCCTGCGGCACCGCAGCCATGAACTCCGCGACCGCCTTCTCGACGTCCTTGCCGAGTTCGAGGATGTTGGCGCCGCGGGTGGTGACCACGCCGATGCCGAGCGCGGGCTTGCCCTCCTGACGGGCGATGAAAGTCGGCGGATCGACATAGCCATGCGTGACGGTCGCGATGTCGCCCAGACGGAACACGCGGCCGTTGCTTTCGACCGGCGTTTCCGCAACGGCCTTAACGCCGTCGAGCGCACCGGTGACGCGCAGCGGCACGCGCTGCGACGAGGTTTCGACGGTGCCGGCCGGGGTTACGTTGTTCTGCTTGGCGAGCGAATCGAACAGCGCCTGCGGCGTGATGCCGAGCGTCGCCAGCTTGGCATGCGAGAACTCGACATAGATGCGCTCGTCCTGGGTGCCGTAGAGATCGACCTTGGTGACCCCGGGCACCTTCAACAACCGCTGGCGCATGCCTTCGGCGGTCTTCTTTAACTGCGCATAATCAGCGCCGTCGCCGGTCATCATGTAGAGGATCGAATCGACGTCGGAGAACTCGTCGTTGACGACCGGGCCGAGCAGGCCCGCCGGCAGCTGGCCCTGCACGTCGGCCAGCTTCTTGCGCAGCAGGTAAAACAGATAAGGCACGTCCTTTGGCGGGGTCGAATCCTTGAAGGTGACCTGCATCGCCGTGAAGGCCGGCTTGGAATAGGTCTGCACCTTTTCGAAGAACGGCAGTTCCTGCAGCTTCTTCTCGATGGGATCGGCGACCTGGGTCTGCATTTCCTGGGCGGTGGCGCCGGGCCAGATCGCCGAGACGTTGACCACCTTGACCGTGAAGAACGGATCCTCGGCGCGGCCGAGCTTCTGGTAGGAGACGAAGCCGGCTGCGCCCAGCGCGATCATCAGGAACAGGATCAGGGTCGGATGGCTGACCGCCCAGCCCGAGAGATTGAAGCGCTTCATGTCACTCTCCAATGATAGGCAGGCTTAGAACGACAGCGACGAAACAACCCGGACCTTCTGGGCCGGATCGAGCTTTTGCACGCCGAGCGCCACGACCTTGGCGCCTTCAGGGACGCCGCCGGTGATGACGACGGAATTGCTTTCATAAGATTTCACGGTGACCGGCTTCAGCACCACTTCGCCGGAATCGCCGACGATGTAGAGCGAGGGCTCGCTGCCCTGGCTGAACAGCGCCGACAGCGGCAGCCTTGCGACGCGTTCGGTGGCGGGATCTGAAAGGGTCAGCGTCGCGGTCATGCCGAGCGAGACTTTGTCGCCGGCTTCCGGCAGCGAGAATTTGGCGAGAAAAGTCCGCGTCGCCGGATCGGCCGAGGGTGCGACCTCGCGCAGCTTCGCCGCGTATTTCTTGTCTGCGTCCGACCACAGCGTCACAGTGGCAGTGCCATCCTTGGCGCGGCCGACCAGCGTTTCGGGAATTGCGACCACGGCTTCCTTTTCTGCAAAGCGCGCGACGCGGATCGCGGTCTGGCCGGAGCCTACGACCTGGCCGGGATCGACGAGAGTCGCGGTGACGACGCCGCGGGTATCGGCGACCAGCGTTGCATACGACAGCGAGTTCTTCGTCAGTTCGACGGAGCGCTCGGCACGGTCGAGGCGCGCGCGGGCCTCATCGGCGGCGGCGCGGCTCGTATCCATCTGCGCATCGGTGGTCCAGCCCTTGGCGCGCAGATCCTTGGCGCGCTGTTCGGCGGCGCCGGCCTGCGCCAGCACGCCGGTGGCGGCGGTGAATTCGGCCACGGCCTGCTCGGCCTGCAGCTTCAGATCGACCTCGTCGAGGGTGGCGAGCGGCTGGCCGACATCGACGGTCTGGCCGACCTCGACCAGGCGCTTTGCGACCTTGCCGGGGACCCGAAAGCCCATGTCGGTCTCGATCCGGGGCTTGATGGTGCCGACGAAACTGCGCTCGGGCGTCTCCGCCTCGTAATGCACGGTCGCGACCAGAACCGGACGCCCGGGAGCCGCCACCTCGGCCGCCTTTTCATTGCAGCCGGTCAGCGCAACTACCGCCAGCGCCAGCGCTGCACCGGTCAAGAGCTTGTAATAGCTAGAAAAAATCGAACGGGCGAACATCGGACTCTCCATCGCGGATCTGATGAAGAGTGTCGAATACTAACTGACGATTGTCAATATTCGTCAGTGATCATGTGTTCGTGATGAGGAATTGGGTTAAGGGGTGGTTCCCTCTTTTTCCTGTATCGACGTCCCCCGCACCCTCCCTGTCGTCCCCGCGAACGCGGGAACGACGGATAGAGAGTCGCTACTTCGCCTGACCTGCCGCGGCGAATTCGGTCTTGGTGTCGTGCCCGCCGAGGAACACCAGCAGGCCGGCCGCGAGCGGCAACAGCGACAGCACCAACAAACCGGTCGACGTGCTCCCGGTGGCGTCCTTGACCCAGCCGATCAGATACGGCCCTCCGAAGCCCGCAAGATTGCCGATCGAATTGATCAGCGCGATCGCGCCGGCCGCTGCGGTGCCGGACAACCACGCCGTCGGCAGCGTCCAGAACACCGCGAAGGTGCAGAACACGCCGATCGCCGCAATCGTCAGCATGATCATGGTCGTGGTGGGATCGGTGATGTAGCTGGAGATGGCGAGTGCCGCCGCCGTCAGGAGCAGCGGTCCGCCGACATGCGCGACGCGCTCGCGCGTAGCATCGGAGTGACGCGCCCACAGGATCATCGCGATGGTGCCGAACAGGAAAGGTATCGCCGTGACGAAACCGGTCTGGGCATTGGTGAGGCCAAACGCCTTCACGATCTGCGGCAGCCAGAACTGCATGCCGTACAGCGCGCCGACGAAACCGAAATAGACCAGGCTCAGCATGATGACCTTCGGCGATGACAACGCCTGCCCGAGCGACAGATGCTTCACTGCCTGCTTGGTCGCGATCTCGGCCTGCAGCTTTGCCGCCAGCCATGCCTTCTGTTCGGCTGTCAGCCAACTCGCCTTCTCCGGCCTGTCGGTGAGATAGAACCAGGTGACGATGCCGAGCAGCATCGAGGGCACGCCCTCGATGATGAACAGCCACTGCCAGCCCTTCAGTCCCATGGCGCCGTCGAGCCCGAGCAACAGGCCGGAGATCGGCGCGCCGATCACGGTCGACACCGGCACGGCAATCGCAAATGCGGCGAGAAACCGCGCGCGATATTCCGCCGGATACCAATAGGTCAGATAGAGGATGATGCCGGGAAAGAAGCCGGCTTCGGCAACGCCGAGCAGGAAGCGCAGCACGTAAAAGCTCAACTCGCCGCTCACCAGTGCCATCGCCGCCGAAATGATGCCCCAGGTCACCATGATGCGGGCGATCCAGCGGCTGGCGCCGAATCTTTCCAGCGCGAGATTGCTCGGCACCTCGAAAATGAAATAGCCGATGAAGAAGATGCCGGCGCCCCAGGCGAAGATCAGCGGCGTGAATTTCAGCTCGGCGTTCATCGTCAACGCGGCGAAGCCGAGATTGACGCGGTCGAGATAGGAAAAGAAGTAGGCCAGCACCAGGAACGGTATCAACCGCCACGAAATGACGCGGATGGTTGAAGTCTCGATCTCGCTCTTCGCAGGCGTGGTGGCAAGCGTACTGGACTGGCTCATTGGTTTCCCCCGAGGTTTCTTGTGCCTCAGGGATTACCGAGTGCTTTCGCATCTGGCAACGGCGAATGCCCGCGCTGGCGTAACACGGGCATGCCGTTGGTGAGGGGCTGGCCTTTTCCGTAGAACTACGCGCGCGGATACTTACTCCGCCAATTGAAACCGCTCAAAGCGATCCAGTTCTTCCTCGATGCGGCGCTTGTAAAGCTTGGCACCACCGCGCGCGGCGCCCTTGCCGACCCAGGTCCATTTCTGCATCAGCAATTTACGGTTCTGGCGGTCGGCCTTGAGATCGATGGCGGCGACGATGTCGTCGCCGACCAGCACCGGCAGTGCGAAGTAGCCGAACACACGCTTCTGCTTCGGCACATAGGCCTCGAACCGGTGGCCATAGCCGAAGAACAGTTCGGTGCGCTTGCGCTGGATGATCAGGGGATCGAACGGCGACAGGATATGCACGAGACCGGCGTCGCCCTCGCCTGCCGATGCCGCCGCGTCCGGCTCCAGCACCTCGGATCGCGCCCAGTGTTCCTGCTTGCCGGCACCTTCCAGTGCTACCGGCGCCAATTCCTTGCGCCGCACTCGTGCCTCGATCAGGCGACGGATCGCGGCCTTGCTGGGAGCATCGAGATGGCAGATCGAATCCAGGCTGACGAGCCCCTGTGAACGCAGCGCGCGGTCGAGCAGGTAGGCCGTGATCTCCGCAGACGTTGCCGGCTTCGGCGATTTTTCCCAGCCGAAATGCCGCGCCGTCAGTTCATAGGTCTTGAGCATGCCGGTGCGCTCGGAGATCGTCACCTCACCGGTGTAGAAGGCCAGTTGCAGCGCCCGCTTCGACGGCTTGCGGCTCTGCCACAGGTGCTCCTTCTCCGTCAGCACGTCGTCCTCGATGTCGCGGATGGTGAGCGCTCCCTCGCGCTGCAGCAGCCGCATCACTTTGCGGGTGTCTTCGGGCTTGACGGAAGCGAACCAGCGGTGGCCTTCGCGCTTGTGCAGCTTCATCAGCGGTACGAAGAAGCGGAAATCCTTTGCCGGCACGTAGGACAGCGCATGCGTCCAGTATTCGAACACGCTCTTGTCGGCGCTCTGGGCCGCGCGCAGGTCCGCGCGGCTATATGCGGGGATGCGACTGTAGAGAATGTGGTGGTGGCAGCGTTCGATCACGTTGATGGTGTCGATCTGCACATAACCGAGATGCTCGACCGCGGCCGCGGTCGCCTGCGGCCCGTCGCCGAACGGCACTGATGTATCGAGCCGCTGGGCGCGGAGCCAGATTTGCCGGGCCTCGGCTTTGCTCAAAGGATGGGGATCGGTCTTGCGGGGCATCGCGCCGCAATGTAGTCGGATTCGCGCGCGTGAGAAGTCGGGAAACAGGCATCGCCTGCCCCTCACCTCAATGCTTGCACCTCAATGCTTGGCCCGCTCCGCAATACTGCCGGTCGCGACCGTGGCGTCGCAGGAGGCCTTACCCCGTTCCGTCGCCTGGCACCGATAGACGCTGCCGGTGAGTCGATCGACCAGCCAGGCGGTCTCCTCGGTGGGGCTTTCGACGCCGACATAGCGGCTGCCGAGCGCATTGATCAGCGTCGACAGCAGGATGGCCGCCGCTATCATGGCCGCACCAATCAGGATCGGTATCGAGCTTCCGGAACTTTCCGGTTCCGGTGTGCTGGGACGATAGCCCTGATATTCACGCTGACGCTTTACCGACTGAAACACCCGCCCGCCCGTCTCGCTGGTCTTGAACGATTTATTGCTCGAATTTTTTCTTGGATTTTCTTCGTGAGTTGCCTTGGTAAGTCGCCATCTGGCCAATTTGTTGTCCGCAGATCGGCGCTGGCGCGACGGCATTGAGACCGCTTCGTAACCTGAATGGAAAAGGCGGCCCACAAGCCGCCTTTTGTCTGTCCGCCTTTTGTCCGTCAGAGGTTTGGTGCTCAGCGCCGGAACAATCCGCCCATCATGCCGCCGAAGAAGGCGCCGGGGCCGCCACCGCCGCCGCGGTGATAATGACGGCTGCCGCCTCCGCCACCGCCGTGACGGCGGGACGAACGCACCGACTCGTCGTCGGCGTCGTCGCTGGAAGCGGACGCCACGCGGGTCGCCAGGATTTCGGACTGCAGCGCCTTGTGCTGCAGCGCGTTGAGGTAACCGCTCTTCGGATAGCCGCGGGCGGCCTGCCAGCGGGTGATCACGGCGCGGGTGTTGTCGTCGAACTTGCCGGAAACCTTGGTGTCGAAGCCGAGGCTGGTCAGGCGGCGCTGCACGTCGCGACGCTGGCTGCGATCGAGGCCGAGTTGGTCCTCGGTGGTCTGGCTGGCTTCGTCCGAGAAGGTCGAGGGGTCGACGCCGACGCCCGTGGTCAGGTTACGGGTAACGGTCGAGGGGCCGTCCTGCAGCGAGGCGATCCGGGCCAGCGCGATCGGCTTGAAGGTGCCGTTCGGATAGTTGGTGAGATAGGCGTTGAGTTCTTCCGGCTTGTTGGAGTCCTTGATCGACCGCCAGAATTCGAGTTCGACTTCGGAGGCGGGACCGGCGGCGGCCACCGGCGTGTTGACGGCCTCAACCGCGCTGCCGCTGGCGACGGGGTTCAGATAGACCGAGCCGATCAGGTTGGTGTGACCCCAGGGCAGCTGGTTCTTGCTGGTCTCCTCGTTGACCTGGGCGCGGACCTTGGTCATCGCCTGCTGGATCTCGACGCCGGGGGAAGCGATGTTGGCCATCAGGGCGCGGGTGAACGGGCTGTTGGTGCCGGCCTCGCCGTCGAGCGCGGTTTGTCCGGGGCCGGTGGCGAACGCGATCAGCGTGCCTTCGCCGGATTTCATTTCCGCAAGGCCGCTGGCGACGCTGACGCTGCGGGTCGCCTTGGCGGAACGGATCTTGGCAGCGAAGGGATTGTCGCGGCAGGCATCGAGGAACACCAGCTTGACCTTGGCATCGCTCATGGTCTGTTCGAGCGTGAGGTCGACATTGATGGCGGCGCCGAGCTTGACGTCCATTTCGGATTTTAAGTCGGCATCGACCGGCAGCAGATAGTTGGTGCCGTTCACCGCGATGCCGTGGCCGGCATAGAAGAACAGCGCGACGTCGGCGCCTTCCGCCTTCTTGCCGAAATCCAAAAGCTTCTCCGTCATCTTGTCGCGGGTGAGGTTGGAACCTTCCACGACGTCGAAACCGACATTGCGCAACAGCTTGGCCATCGATTTGGCGTCGACCGCCGGATTGGGCAGCGCCGCCACGTTCTTGTAGGCGCCGTTGCCGACCACGAAAGCCACGCGCTTGTCGGCCATGGCCGCATTGGCGCTGACGAGAAGTGTTGCTGCCGAGAGTGCCGCGATCAGGAAGCGCATGTTCATTCTCCCCTTGCCTGACCATCGGGGCTTCGCCCGAGGTCCTCATCCGATGGGGCAGTGTGATCCCGGGACAGGGGTTGTTACCGTGATTTAGATCACACAGAGAAACTGGGGCTCGAACCGGATCCCTGGACGTAGCGACGTGGCCGCAAAATCTGGGGAATGACGCAAAAGCCGCCCCCGACAAGAGCGCCAGGACCTTGGCGACTTCGCTCCGCCGGAAAGCCGGACCTTCCCTGCGTGATCCAAATCACATTCCCAGCTTTGAACCCGTCCTATGTTCCCAGCATCAAAACGCCATGCACGCCATGCTGGCGTAACCGTGAGGAACCCGACAATGACCCGCCTTAATGGACTTTCCATCGTGACTATCGGCGCCGCGCTGTCGATGACGGCGGGCCTGGCTTTTGCCGGCGATACCGTGTCGGCCGATCAGATCCTGAGCGCGCTGAAGCCGAAGCCGCTGACCCGCGGCCTTTCGACCGGCCCGCAAGAGGACACCGCAACACAGGCCAAGGAAGCAGGCTTCGTCAATACGCTGCGCAACCGCAAGACCCGGTCGCTCTCGCTCGACGAACGCCAGGAGATTGCCGAGATCGCCGCGACCAAGCCGAAGATCGATCTCGAAATTCACTTCGACTACAACTCCGCCGACATCAGCAAGGACTCGATGCCGTCGGTGCAGGAACTCGGCAAGGCGCTCTCCAACGCCAGCCTGAAGGGTTCGACCTTCGTGGTCGCCGGTCATACCGATGCGATGGGCGGCGAGGCCTATAACCAGGACCTCTCTGAGCGCCGCGCCGATACGATCAAGAAGTACCTGACCGACAAATACGGCCTCGTCGGCGCCAACCTCGTGACCGTCGGTTACGGCAAGACCCAGCCGAAGGATCCGAACGCGCCGATGGACCCGGCCAACCGCCGTGTTCAGGTCGTCAACATGGACACCAAGACCGCGTCGAAGTGACGTCTGGAAGTTGATCCGCCTGCCCGCTCCGGCAGGCGGATTTCATTGGGGGGACCGACATGAAATCGCAACTCATTGGCGTCGCGCTCGTTGCCCTGCTCGCGATCGGCGCATCACTTCCCGGCCACGCCGAAGATGCCGCCAAGCCCACGGATACCGCGGCGCCAGCCGCTGCCGCGCCGGCAACGAGCAAAGCCGACGCGCCCGCCAGCGTGCCGCGTCCGTCGATCGCGCCGAAGACCGCCGAGCCCGCCTCACCGCCTTCTGCAACCGAAGCGGCACCGCCGCGTCATCGGCGCTACGCGCGTCATCACTATCGGCGCTACGCCTATTGGGAGCCGTTCCCGATCTATCTGCCGCACTTCCATCGCCACCGGATCTATTGGGGCCGGATTCCGTGGTTCTCGTTCTGAAGCGGCTTCGCCTCAGATCCAGCTCTGAAAAATCATCAGGCGGCGATAGGTTTCCATCGACGTCCCCAAAGACGCCACCGAGATCGGCAGCATCGCCGCGAAGCCGAGCGCTGCCGCCGCGACGAAGGCCCACAACATCCAGCGCGGCGGCGCCCGCTCGCCTTGCGTGAACGCGTAGACCAGCGCCAGCGACGCAATCGTCGCCGACGGCAAATAGTAATAGATGAAGCCAATGGTGCGCGGCAGCGTTGCCCACGCCAGCCATGGACCGATGTAAAACGCCAGAATCAGAAACGCATCGGCGCGGCGCTTGGCGATCCAGTCTCGCAGGCAGATACCGACTGCCACCAATGCGGGCCACAGGATCAGCGGATTGCCGAGAAAGGCGATCGCCTGAAAGCGGTCGTCGGCGAGCTTGTCGAACTGAAACCAGATCGGCCGCATCAACAACGGCCATGACGGCCACGAACTCATATAGGGATGCGGCGGATGCGAACCGGAGTTCTCGACAAAGATCCAGCGCTGCGCCTCGATGAAATCGCCGACCGACAATCCATATAGCGGAACGTAGGTCACGTAATAGGCCAGCGCCGGAATCAGCACGAAGCAGACGGCGAAATGGGTGTACCTGAATTCGGGCCAGCGGTCCGGTTGATACCAGTCACTGGCCTCGGCGTCCGCGAACGAAGTACGCCAGCCCTGCATCAGGCGGATGACGGCAACGATCGCGATACATACGCCGAGCGGAAACAACCCGCTCCATTTGCTGGCTGTCGCAAGACCGAATGCGAAACCGGCCAGCGCGAACGCGATCTCCGGTTTCTGTTTCCTGTAGCCATGGATGAATGCCGCGACGCCGAACAGATCGAACGCCAGCATGTAAATATCCAGCATCGCGATCCGCGATTGCACGAACACCATCTGGTTGAGAAACGTCAGCGCCGCGGTCGCGAGCGCCGGCCCTTGCGCGGCAAACAACGCGAGCCCGCAAAGATACATCGCAACGATCGCCAGCGCCCCGAACACGACGCTGGGATAGCGCCAGCCGAGCGAGTTATCTCCGAAGGCGCGAATCGACAACGCCATGAACTCTTTTGCCAATGGCGGATGCATCGGGTTGAGCAATGGGTTCGGCACACCCGGCTCAAGCAACTGCTTTGCTGCAGGCACATAGTGCACTTCATCGAAATTGATTTTGTCGGGCGTGGTTAATCCGATCATCAAGGCAAGATGCGCGACGACGAAGATCGCGACAGAAATTGCCACAATCTTCCACACCGGATTTTGCGGAACAAACAGCGATTTGACGGCCGCCTCACGCGAATCTTCCGTCGCGCGCAGCGCTGCAGAGGGAGCGGCACTTTGCGATCGATCGCGTTGAACTTTTTTTCGTCTGGAGGTCACTAATCGACGGGCCGGTAAAGTGGAACAACTTTGTGATAAAATTACAACATCGCTGGCCCGCACAATCCGGTACGATGACCGATATAGATTGTACGGTGGGAAATGATTGCGCGTAACTACATTTTTGCTGTGTTGGGAATCTGCCTCGTGGCCGGTATCGACGCAGCGTCAGCTCAAGCTCCCACGCGTGTCGGCGAAGCCGCCGTCGTCAAAAACGAAGTCCTCCGCGTCGCGGCGTCTTCGACCAGCCAGATCAATGTGGGCGATGGATTGCTGCGCGACGAGGTCGTGCGCACCGGCCTCGACAGCGCGACGCGGCTGGTGATGGCCGACAGCACCAATCTCTCGCTCGGCCCGAATGCCACGCTCAAACTCGATCGCACCGTGTTCGACGACGAACACCATTATCGCGACATCGCGGTACGGCTGACCTCAGGCACCTTCCGATTCGTGACCGGAAATTCGGAAAAGGCCGCCTACAAGATCACGACGCCGCTGGCGACGATCGGCGTCCGCGGTACCGAGCTGGATATTCGGTCGCTGCGCGGCCAGACCATCGTCTATCTGCTGGGAGGCGCGGCCTCTGTCTGCACGCTCGCGTTTGACTGTATCCAACTGACGCTGCCCGGCGATACTGCCGTCATCACGTCAAGCGGCGGCAAGACCACGATCAAGAAGACGAACAACTCGCCGTGGACCTTCGCCAAGACCTGCGGCGCGGCCGCCGGCCTCTGCAGCACCACGCAATATGCGGACGCGACGCCCACGGTGATTCCTGCCGTCGATGACGGCAGCGATCCCACCGGCATGCTGTGCGGGCGCTGACGATGGCAAACCCCTCACGCGGCTGGATCGTCTTCGGCACCATGCTGGTCGCGGTGTCGCTGTTTTTTATACGCGGCGAATCGGGCATTGCCCGCGCGGCAACCACTTCCTGCGGAACTTCGACGTCGACGGGCACGTCGACACACATCAATACGGAATCCAGTGGTTATTCGGAAGGGTGCAGCACCTCGACGTCAACCTCCACTTCGAGTTCAACATCGACCTCAACGTCTTCGTCGACTCCGACACCCACTCCGACCACCACCGGCGCCGATTCCAGCGGCAACTCGGTCAACGATCTGGCCAAGCAGCGCTTCAACCAGATGATCACCAACCGCGTGCTCGGTACTGTGCTGCTCGGCATCAACGAGCAGGTCAACTGCAGCGATTGCGTCAGCGCGTTCGGCTCGGCGGGCTCGTTCTCGGCCGGCATTCACGGCCGCAAGAGCCTGACCGACAATCTGTCGCTGCTGGCGGGCATCGCCTATACCCAGTACAGCGAGGGCGGCTACAGCGTCACCAGCGCGCCGATCACCGCATTCGCGCTACGCTATGATTTCGTCGACTGGGGATCGTCGCGGCCGTTCTTCGATATCGGCACCATCCTGACGCCGTATGAAAAGGTGCGTTACACGCGCAGTTATACCACGAGCCTTGGCGCGGTATCGCTCGACGGCCAGACCACTGCCAGCAATTACGCGGTCTACGGCCGCGCCGGCTGGATGAGCCGGCTGTCGCCGCGCGATGAAGTCGCGGCCTCCGTCGAGGTGTGGCAATTGTGGCAACGGGTCAACGGCTATACCGATCCGTCCGGCGCACCGCTAAATCCGTTCGACGCCACGATCGCCGGCGGCACCGACAAGACCAGCCTCGTCAAGGTCGGCGGCCAGTGGACGCATCTGTTCGGCAGTAGCGTCGAGGCCAACGTCAACGGCGGCTGGGTGCAATCCTTTGGCTCGCACTCCGGCATCGTCGCCACCGTGACCGGCAACGGCACCGTGGTGCCGACGATCGGCAACCAGGGCTGGTTCGAATATGGCGGCCGCCTCGGCTTCCGTATCACCAAAGGCTGGGTCGCCGACCTCTTCCTCAACGGCACCGCTGGCCCGCAACCGGTCGGCAACACGCTGCATGGCGGCGTCGGATTGCGGATCAGTTATTAGCGCTGGGCGCCATCTCTCCTCACGTCATGGCCGGGCTTGACCCGGCCATCCACGTCTCCTCCGAAGAAAGAAAGCGCGTGGATGCCCGGGTCAAGCCCGGGCATGACGACGTTTGATGCGTTGAAACTAACTCATGTCGCGATCGGCGTCGGCATCGTCAGAAACGCCCGCGTCACGTGCCAGAACAATTGCCGGTTGATCGCCAGCGCCACCGAATGAGCGGTGCCGGGCAGGATGATGAACTGGCGATCGCCGTTCGGCAGCTTGTTATAGAATTCCTCGAGATCGGCGACGGTGGCGATGCCGTCATACTCGCCGCGCACCAGCAGCACCGGCGCCAGCACCTTCTCCGGATGCACCACCGGCAGGTTGGCGGTCATGTCGAGATAAGTCCCGGTCGGGATCTGGTCGCCGAACTGCATCTCGACATCGGCCAGCACCTCGATCGCGGCGGGGTCCGACGTGCCGGGCTTGTCGCGCGTCGCGATCGAACTGATCATCGCGCGGTCGCGCTTGCGCATGTTGTGGGTGCGATAATATTCGACCTGCTCGGCGCGCTTGGTCAGGGTCGGCGAGCCCTCGCCCTTGTAGGTGAAGGCGGCGAACACCAGTCGATCGACACTCTCAGGCTGCTGCATCGCAAAGGCGCCGGCGCGCAGCGCGCCCGAGGATTCGCCGACGAAATGCAGTTTCTTCTGGCCGGTCTCGCGCGCGATCAGTTCGACCGCGACCTTCAAATCCTCGGCGCCGCTGGCGATGTCGGCATTACCAGAGGTGCGGCCGGACTTGCCGTAATTCTCGTGGTCCATGGTCCAGACGTCGAAGCCGTAGCGGGCGAATTCGTTCATGACGGAATATTCGCCCTTGCCGGGCACGTTGAGATCGAACACCCGCGAGGTCACCGACGAACCGTGGACGAAGAACACGACCGGCCGCGCCGGCTCGCCAGCCTTCGGCGCGCCGATCCGCTTGCGGAACATCCACAGGGGAATGTCGCCCTTCTTGGTCCAGTATTCGCTGCTCCAGATCTCGCCGCCTTCGGTGGCGATGGCGGTCGCGGCCTGCGCCGGCATCGCGGCCGCGGCTATGGCGCCGATCCCTCCGATGCCGAGTGCCCCAAGAACCGTGCGCCGCGCCAGTGAAGTTTCGGAATCGATCATGGCTGTTCCCCATGCGTGAAATTTTCTTGATGCCAAGTCTAACATGCACATGGTGCTTTGAAAGCTGGTGTGCGCTGCAATGCAAAAACAATTATCGCGCGATCACCTGCGGAACAGGCTGACAGCCGGCGGTTGCGGGGCTTATCCTCCGCCGGCCAATCAGGCCAGGGAGCTAACGCATGAGCAGCAATCTCACAGAAGAAGAACTCGCCGCGTTGATGCCGTCCGAATTGTGTCAGTACCAGACCCCGATCCCCACCCAGATCGTCTCCAGTGACGAATTTTATCCGGACCCGCAGAACGAGCGACAGCGCGAGGTCGAGGCGCGGCTGCTGGCGATGGCCGACGACCTCGGCGGCAAGCAGGGCCTCGACCGCCGCCGGTTTTTCCAGACCGCCGCCGGCATGGCCGCGTCCTTCGTGGCAATGAACGAGGTCTATGGACCGCTGTTCGACGTTACGAAGGCGGAGGCCGCCACGCCGGCGATGGCGCAGGAACGTGCTGCCGCGCTGAAGGACCAGTTCATCATGGACATGCATACGCATTTCCTGCGCGACGACACCCGCATCATGACGTTCGTCAACATGCGCGCCGCAGTCGGCAAGGCCGGCTGGAACAAGCAGCTCGGCGATCACGAACAGACCATCGAGGACCTGAAGTTCAACAACTACAAGAAGGAGATGTTTCTCGACTCCGACACCAAGATCTCACTGATCTCGTCCGCGCCATCCGATATCGAGCAGGACTGGTTCCTGACCAACGAACAGATGGCCGACGCCCGCAAGAAGATCAACGACGAGGCCGGCTCGCGGCGGGTGTTCTCGCACATGATCTTCACGCCGGGACAGCCCGGCTGGCTCGACAAGCTCGATGCTGGTTTGGCGCTGAAGCCGGAATCCTGCAAGGGCTATACGGTCGGTGACAACACCCACAAGGAAATCAGCCGCTATCCCTGGCGGATGGACGACGAAAAGGTCGCCTACCAGGGCTACGAGAAGATGGTGAAAGCCGGCATCAAGAATGTCTGCATTCACAAGGGACTGTTTCCGCCTGGCATCGAGAAACAATATCCCAACCTGCGCGGCTTTGCCGACGTCGCCGATGTTGGCCAAGCGGCTAAAGACTGGCCGCAGCTCAACTTCGTCATCTATCACTCGGCCTATCGTCATGTCGGCGGCGACCCCAAGCAGGCGCTGGCAGAATTCGAGCGTACCGGGCGTATCTCTTGGACCAGCGATCTCGCCGACATCCCGGCGCAATATGGTGTCAGCAATGTCTACGGCGATGTCGGGCAGTTGTTCGCGACCACGCTGGTCGCCGAACCCAATGTCTGCGCAGCTTTGATGGGCACACTGATCAAGGGGCTCGGCGTCGATCACGTCTGCTGGGGTACCGACGCGCTGTGGACCGGCGCACCGCAGTGGCAGATCGAAGGCCTGCGGCGACTGGAAATCCCCGAAACGATGCAGAAGAAATTTGGCTACGCGCCGCTGGGCGCCGCCGACGGTCCGGTGAAGACCGCAATCTTCGGTGACAACAATGCGCGGCTCTACGGTATCCAGCCGAAGCGCGCGATGCTCGACCTCAAGGGCGACCGGTTTGCCCTGATGAAGGCGGAATACGAGAAGGCCGGACCGGAGCCGTCGAACATCCGCTATGGCTACGTGGTGCCGAACAAGCCGATGGATCACAGCGTGTTTGTGTGAGGCGTCCTGATTGAAATATCGAAAACAACCCCATGCAAAGTAGCAGGGGATCGCCTCCGCCCTCATTGCGAGCGAAGCGTCGAACCCGGAAGTTCGAGATTCTCCGGTGCGCAATTGCGCATCGGAGTTCGACGCTAACGCGTCGCCCCCGGAATGACGGCAAGAGCCGTCACCTCCCCTTGAACTGCGGCTTGCGTTTTTCGCTGAACGCCTTGACGCCTTCCTTGAGATCTTCGCTGGTGCGCACCGGATCAAGCAGCCGGCGCACCTCAGCGACGGTTTCCAGCGGTCCCTTCGGCATCGCCTCGCGCGCCAGCCGCTTCAGCGCCTGCACCACCAG
The DNA here is from genome assembly GCF_900103365.1 of Afipia sp. GAS231. Classification (NCBI taxonomy): domain Bacteria; kingdom Pseudomonadati; phylum Pseudomonadota; class Alphaproteobacteria; order Hyphomicrobiales; family Nitrobacteraceae; genus Afipia; species Afipia sp. GAS231. The sequence continues at coordinate 5,560,450 of NZ_LT629703.1, read as the reverse complement.
CGGTGCTGCGGTGGCAATCTTTGCCGCCATCTCCTGGGCGAGCACGACATGCTGCCCCTTCGGCGCGATCTTGTTGACGAAGCCGATCTCGTAGGCGCGTTGCGCCGACATCTCTTCGCCGACCAGGAGAAACTCCATCGCAATCTTGTGCGGCATGCGCGCCAGCACCGACGACACGCCGCCGCCTGTCGTGCCGACCTTGACCTCGGGATAGCTGAACCGCGTCGTCTCCGACGCCACGCACATGTCGGCCATCTGCACCAGAACGAAGCCGCCGCCAACCACCCAGCCGGACGTCGCGGCAATCACCGGCTTGTCCAACTCGACGCCCAGTCCAGGCACCGCACGCCACATGTCGGCGGGAAAATCCCTGACGTCGGCGCCGACGCAGAAATACGCTTCCTCGGCAGCCGCCAGCACCGCGACGCGATCGTCGCTGTCGCGAAATCGCCGCCAGGCCTCGCACAGTTCTTCGCACAAAGCGGGGTTGAGCGCATTATGCGCGGACGCGCGATCCATCGTGATGGTAGCGACGTGGCCGGCGCTTTCGTAGCGTACAAGCTTCATGGGACCTCCCGTATTTTTTTGTCATTCCGGGCGATGCGAAGCATCGAACCCGGAAGTTCGAGATAATTTAATCTCGAACTTCTCCGATGCGCAATTGCGCTTCTTCGAGGTGGCCCGGAATGACGCGCTACTTCTTCTCGGCGGGATCGCGGTGCACGGGATCGATCCACAGCACGGTTTCCGGCTTTTCCACCGGCTCGATGTCGAGGTTGATCGCCACCGCCTCGCCGTCGCTGCGCACCAGCACGCATTCCAGCACCTCATCGCGGCTGGCGTTGATCTCCTGATGCGGCACATAGGGCGGGACGAAGATGAAATCGCCGGGACCTGCTTCGGCGGTGAACTGCAACTGCTCGCCCCAGCGCATCCGCGCCTTGCCCTTGACGACGAAGATGATGCTTTCGAGATGGCCGTGATGATGGGCGCCGGTCTTTGCGTCGGGCCGGATGGTGACGGTACCCGCCCATAACTTCTGCGCGCCGACGCGGGCGAAATTGATCGCGGCCTTGCGGTCCATGCCCGCGGTCGACGGCACATTGGGATCGAGCTGATTGCCGGGAATGACGCGAACGCCGTCATGCTTCCAGCGCTCGGCGTCGCCGTGCGAATGATCGTGGTCGTGGGAATGATGGGGATGGGTGTGATCGTGAGGACCGGTCATTCTTGTTGCTTTCCGAAAAGTCGCCATTGCGTTCCAAAACGTACATAAAACCGTGATCGCAAACCAGTCAAATAGAGGAACTTCGAGTGCCCCTGGCGACTTGTCGTTGCGAAGCTCAAACAGCGCAAAGGAGAGTTCCGATGGGTGCAACGGCAGACAAGATCAAGGGCACGACCAACGAGGCGATCGGCAAGGCCAAACAGGGCATCGGTGAAGCGACCGGCTCCGACCGCCTGCAGGGCGAAGGCGTGATCCAGGAATTGAAGGGCAAGGGTCAGAAGGCCGTCGGCGACGCCAAGGACGCCACCAAGGACGCGGTGAATAAGGCGGCCGCGGCGGCGAACAAGAATCTCTGATCGAGCATGATCTGAAATGGATGAGACCGGTCCTATGGGCCGGTCTTTTTCTTGGATCGAAACGGCAAACGATTTCGTCATGGCCGGGCTTGTCCCGGCCATCCACGTCTTTGCACACCAAAGAGGAAGTAAGACGTGGATGCCCGGGACATCTAGCGCGAAGACGCGCTTCGCGCTTTTGCCCGGGCATGACGTTTAGGGATATCGCTACCGCCGCTTCGCTATCACATCTGGATTGACCACGTTGCTCGGCGTGCCCGCGGCATAGGCGACGATCTGGTCAAAAATATCGGTGAACTGGAGCTGATATTCGTCGCGTGTGACGTAGCCGATATGTGGCGTACAGATCGCGTTTGGCAAATTCAGCAAGCCATCGTTGACGTCGACCAGCGGTTCCTTTTCGTAGACGTCCACCGCCGCCATGCCGGGCCGTCCGGCGCGCAAGGCGTTGACCAGCGCGTTCGGCTCGATCAGCGGTGCGCGGCTGGTATTGACCAGCAACGCGGTCGGCTTCATTCGCGCGAGGTCTTCGGCCTTGACGATGCCGCGCGTGGCATCGACCAGGCGCATATGCAGCGACAGCACATCGCACTGTTCGAAGAATTCAGCCTTGCTGGCCGCGGTCGCGTAGCCGTCGGCGCGGGCCTTGGCCAAAGCCTGCTCGCGCGCCCATACCAGCACCTTCATGCCGAACGCCTTGCCGTACCCGGCGACGACCGCGCCGATCCGGCCATAGCCATAGATGCCGAGCGTCTTGCCGCCCACGCTATGGCCGACACCGATCTGCCATTTGCCGGCTTTCATATTGGCGACCTGCTGCGGGATGGCGCGCATTCCCGCCAGCACCAGCCCCCAGGTGAATTCGGCGGTCGCAAAAGATGGCGTATCGGCGTGCTGGCTCGACGACACGACGATGCCGAGACGGGTGCAGGTGTCGATATCGATATGGGGAAAGACGCTGCGCTGGCTGATCAGCTTCAGCTTTGGCAGCCGCTCCAGCAGCGGCGTGCGGATCTGGGTCCGTTCCCGGATCAGCACCAGCGCCTCGTTATCGCGCAGGCGCTCGGCGAGAGCATCGACGTCCTGGACGTGGTCGTTCCAGATGGTGACGTCGTGTCCGGCCAGTTTCTTGAAACAGTCGAGGGTGCGCAGCGTGTCGAAGTAATCGTCGAGGATCGAGACTTTCACGATGCGCTCCCCCGTCAGTTGTCGTTCAAGAATTACTTCACGGCCAGCAATTCGACGTCGAACATCAAGGTCGCGTTGGGCGGGATGACGCCGCCGGCGCCACGGGCGCCATAGCCGAGTGCGGGCGGAATGATCAGCGTGCGCTTGCCGCCGACCTTCATCGAGGCGACGCCCTCGTCCCAGCCGGCAATCACCCGCTTCTGCCCGATCGGAAACTCGAACGGCTCGTTGCGGTCCACGGACGAGTCGAATTTCTTGCCCTTCTGGCCGTTTTCATAGAGCCACCCGGTGTAATGCATCACGCAGGTCTGGCCAGGCTTCGGCGAGGCGCCTGTGCCGACAGTGCTGTCGATGATCTGCAAGCCTGAAGCTGTGGTCATGGGTTTTCCTGCGGTCTGGGCCGATGCCATCCTGGAGGCAACGGGCGTGGCAATCGCGGCCGCCATGGCGGCAAACGCGGTCTGAATGAGGGTGCGTCGGGAAGATCGCATCTGTTGAACCTTTGTTGGAAAAGACGGAGGTCTCTAGCCCAAAGCAAGCGGTTTCCCTAGCCATTTTTCGCAAGTTTAATAGCCCAGCGCGCAACCGTCCTTGCGGGGATCCGAGCCGCCGGTCAGCGTGCCCTTGTCCCAATCGATCCAGATCGCCTGGCCGCCGCCGAGCGGGCCGACCACGCTGGTGGTCTTGTGCCCGATCTTCTTCAGGCCCTCGACGATCGCGGCCGGCACGCTGTCCTCGAGCTGGTAGACGCCCTCGTAATGCAGGCCGCGCGGCATATCGATGGCTTCCTGCACATCGCAGCCATAGTCGAGCATGTTGGTCAGCACATGGGTCTGGCCGACCGGCTGATACTGGCCGCCCATCACGCCGAACGGCATCACAGCGCGGCCATTTTTGGTCGCGAGGCTCGGAATGATGGTGTGCAGCGGCCGCTTGCGCGATGCGATGCAGTTGGGGTGGCCGGGCTGAATCCGGAAGCCGCCGGCGCGGTTTTGCAAGAGCACGCCGGTCTTGTTGGAAACGATCGCGGAGCCGAACGAATGCGCGATCGAGTTGATGAACGAACAGACGTTGCGGTCCTTGTCGACCACGGTGATGTAGACGGTGGACGGGTTCATCGGCGGCGCGACGTTCGGCAGATCGAGCAATCCGTCCATGCGGATCTTGCTGATGTGCTCCTCGGCGAATTCCCTGGCGAGGATGCCAGCGACGTCGACATGAACCTGCTCGGGGTCGCCGATATCCTGTTCGCGCATCATATAGGCAATCCGCGCGGCCTCGGCTTCGAGATGGAAGCGCTCCACGCTGAGCGCGGGGAATTTGGTCAGGTCGAAACGGGAGAGAATGTTGAGCATGACCAGCATGGTGATGCCCGGGCCGTTCGGCGGGCACTGCCAGACGTCGTGGCCTTTGTAGATGGTGCCGATCGGCGACGTGGTCTCGGTGGTATGGCTGGCGAAATCTTCCAGCGTGTGCAGGCCGCCGATGCCGCGCAAGGTCTCGACCATGTCCTCGGCGATGGCGCCGCTGTAGAACGCGTCACGGCCACCCTTGGCGATCGCGCGCAGCGTCTTGCCCAGTTCAGGCTGGTGGATGACGTCGCCGGCCACTGCCGGCTTGCCGTGCGGCAGCAGGTAGCGCTCGGTGTTGGTGCCGTTCTTCAGCTTGTCAAAACCGTTCTTCCAGTCGAACGCAATACGTGGAGCGACGATGTAGCCCTCTTCTGCGGCCTTGATCGCGGGTTGCAACAGTGTGTCGAGCCCCATCTTGCCGTGATCGCGCAGGATGGTGTCCCAGGCATCGATGGCGCCGGGAATGCTGACGGCATGGGCCGAAGTCAGCGGCACCGAATTGATCTTGCGCTCCAGGTACCATTCCGCCGTGGCCGCCGCGGGCGCGCGGCCGGAGCCGTTATAGGCCACGATCTTGCCCTCGCCTTTCGGCTGGATCAGCGCGAAACAATCTCCGCCGATGCCGGTCGATTGCGGCTCGATCACCGCGAGCAGCCCGGCTGCCGCAACCGCAGCGTCGGCGGCGGTGCCGCCCGCGCGCATCACGTCGATTGCCACCAGCGCCGCCGCCGGGTGCGACGTCGCCACCATCGCGTTCTGGGCATGGACCGTGGAACGGCCGGCGAAATGGAAATTCCTCATCGCTAGTCTTTCTTTATGAGCGTATTTTTGAGCGCCCCACCGTCATGGGCAGGTTTTTCAAGGTTTGCTTGCGTTTCTTGGCATATTCATCCCGGGCAGGGCAATGGCTGGTATGCCAGGGAATGACCTGCGAGAAATGCGCGGAATACACCTGACTTTGCGGGGTTTCCCCACCCCTGCCCGCCTGATAAACGGTCGCGATGCCGTTAAAAGTCGCCGCCTTCTATCAATTCGCAGCACTTCCGGATTTCCGGGAATTGCGGGAGCCGCTGCGCGCGATCTGCGCGAGCCTGGGGCTGAAAGGCAGCGTGCTGCTGGCACCGGAGGGCATCAACGGCACCGTGGCAGGTCCCTCTGAAGGCATCGACGCGCTGGTGGCCGAATTGCAGCACGGCGCGCTGTTCGGCGGCCGGCTCGACAGTCTCGAACTAAAATTCTCGCAGAGTTCGGAGATGCCGTTTCAGCGGATGAAGGTCCGGCTGAAGAAGGAGATCGTCACGCTCGGCGCCGCCGTCGATCCGACGCGGCAGGTCGGCACCTACGTCGAACCCGCCGACTGGAATGCACTGATTGCCGCGCCGGATACGCTGGTCATCGATACCCGCAATCAATTCGAGGTAGCGATGGGCACGTTCGAGGGCGCGGTCGATCCGGGAATAAAGAGCTTTGGCCAATTCAAGGAATTTACCGCGCAAAAGCTCGATCCGGCCAAGCACCGCAGGATCGCGATGTTCTGCACCGGCGGCATCCGCTGCGAGAAAGCCAGCGCCTATCTGCTGGCGAAAGGGTTCGACGAGGTCTATCACCTCAAGGGCGGCATCCTGCGCTACCTGGAAGGCGTGCCCGAAGCGGAAAGCCGCTGGCGCGGCGAATGCTTCGTGTTCGACGAACGCGTCGCGCTCGGTCACGGCCTGCGCGAGCACAAAACGAGTGACGGCTCCCATGAGTGAAGGCAACCCGCTGAACGAACGCATCGACGCCCTGGAAATGCGGCTGACCTATCAGGACGAGGCCATCGAAACCTTGAACCAGACCGTCACCAGGCAATGGCTCGAGATCGACCGGCTGAAGCATCAGCTTTCCGAAATGAAAGAGCGCCTGCAGGAAGCCGAAAGCCACGCGCCGGGCCCGGCCAACGAGCCGCCGCCGCATTACTAGGGGCCAATACAAACAGAAACGGCCTCCACAAGGGAGACCGCTTCGTCAGTCCCAATCGCACTGAAATCAGCGATCGCGCTCGATGATGACCTTGCGGTCACGATCGTAATCGCGGTCGCGGTCGTGACCTCGACGAATCACCACCGCGTCGTCGCGGTCGCGATATTCGCGCTCACGAACCACTTCACGGTCGCGATAGCGGTCGCCGTGACCGTTGCCGACGGTGACGCCGACGCCTGCCGGGCCAACACCAACACCAAATTCTTCCGCGCTTGCCGGCATCGCAACAGAAATCGCGGCCACTGCGACGGCAGCCATTGCAATATGCTTGATCATCGCTTCGCTCCTCTTGGATTTAATTACCGTGGATGCAATTCGCGGAAATGTGATTTGTTCCGCGCCATCATGCATCACGCGCAAATGAACTCACACGCGCATGCCAAACCAGATCGCAACCGCGATCATGGTCAGCACGATCGCCGCCCAAACCGCAGGGACGACAAGCTTCGAACTGCCGCTGCGCGGCGAGTCGTTGGCGGCATGGTTGAATTCGGTTTGCATCGGTTCACCCACCGGCGCTACCGAAAGACGGCGCGCAATTTTTCCCAAAGCGTTTCGTTGTCGATATGGCCATCGGCCTTCGACGGCGCCGGCTGCGTGGCGCTCACCGGGTCGGATGCCGGAAAGCTGTCCATCAGGCCGGTTTCGAGCTTTGCATGCATCTCCCTGTCGGCAGCAAGCGCGGAAGCCGGATTGGCCGCGTGCTTGTCATGCGGAGCAGGGTTAAATTTCTCAGCCATCGTGTTAGTCCTCCGTGACAGTATCAACGTCCCGTATTCCCCGTGGTTCCATATCTCGCCTTGGCCAGGCCGGAACCAACGTGTATCAGGGGCTCCAAATATCGGCAGCTCCGGCAGGAACCTTTCGTTGACCCAGAAATCGGCCACCAAACCCTTTATCGAAGTGCTGTCCGGCCACCGTCAGCCGGTGCCGCCGGTCTGGATGATGCGGCAAGCCGGGCGCTATCTGCCGGAATATCGCGAGCTGCGCGCCAAGGCGGGCGGCTTTCTCGATCTGTGCTTCACGCCGGATTATGCCGCCGAAATCACGCTGCAACCGATCCGGCGTTTCAACTTCGATGCGGCGATCATCTTTTCCGACATTCTGGTGATCCCCTATGCGCTCGGCCGCTCCGTGCGCTTCGAGGCCGGCGAAGGCCCGAGGCTCGATCCGCTGGATACGCCGGAGAAGGTGGCGACGCTGGCGCGGCAGGCCGACTTTGGCAAACTCGAGCCGGTCTGTGAAGCGCTGCGCCGCGTGCGCCGCGAGCTCGATCCACGCATCGCGCTGATCGGCTTCTGCGGCGCGCCGTGGACGGTCGCGACCTACATGGTCGCCGGGCAAGGCACGCCGGATCAGGGCCCGGCGCGGATGATGGCCTACCGGCATCCCGAGGCGTTCGCCGACATCATCGATGTGCTGGTGGAGAATTCGATTCAGTACCTGCTCAGCCAGCTCAAAGCCGGCGCCGATGTGCTGCAGATCTTCGACACCTGGGCCGGCGTGCTGCCGCCGCGCGAATTTCAGCGCTGGTCGATCGAGCCGGCCCGGCGCATCGTCGCCGGCGTGCGCGCGCAGGTGCCGGACGCCAAGATCATCGGCTTTCCCCGCGGCGCCGGCGCGCAGCTTCCCGACTATGTCGAGGCAACGGGCGTCAACGCGGTGAGCATCGACTGGGCCGCCGAACCGTCGCTGATCCGCGAGCGCGTGCAAAACCGCGTCGCCGTGCAGGGCAATCTCGATCCGCTGGTACTGATCGCAGGTGGTGCGGCGCTCGACCGCGCGGTGGACGATGTATTGGCGAACTACGCCGGCGGCCCATTTATTTTCAACCTCGGCCACGGCATTCAGCCGGAAACCCCGATCGCGCATGTCGAGCAGATGCTGAAGCGGGTAAGGGATTACAAGGGCTGAACCGACCACGGGCCGTCATACCCGCGAAGGCGGGTATCCAGTAATCGCCGGCGTCTGCAGGAGCCCAGATGTCACGGCGTACTGGATCATCCGCCTTCGCGGATGATGACAGTTACCGCGCATCCTCCAAAATCATGTCCGACGCCTTCTCCGCGATCATGATCGTCGGCGCATTGGTATTGCCCGACATCAGGTCGGGCATCACGGAGGCATCGACGACGCGCAGACCCTCGATGCCGCGCACCCGGAGCCGCTGGTCGACGACCGCCAAGGGATCGTTGCCCATCCGGCAGGTCGAGGTCGGATGATAGACCGTGCTGCCGGTGCGACGGCAGAAATCCAGCAACTCGTCGTCGCTCGCCACCTTCGGCCCAGGATCGACCTCGCCGACCGCGTAGGGTTTCAACGCCGGCGCCGCCAGAATCTTGCGCAGGATCCGGATGCCGTCGATGAAAGCCCGGCGATCGGTTTCGGTCGCGAGATAATTGATGCGGATTTCCGGCGGCACCGAAGCATCGGCGCTCCTGATGCGCAGTGAGCCGCGGCTCTCCGGCCGCAACTGGCACACCGAGGCGGTGAAACCGGATTGCGCATGCAGCTTCTCGCCCATCTTGTCGGTCGAGAACGGCAGGAAGTGGATCTGGATATCGGGTGACGCCAGCCGCGGACTGGTCTTGAAGAACGCGCCTGACGTTCCAGCCGCGATCGTCAGCGGTCCCTTGCGGAACGCCGCATATTGCGCGCCGGCCAGCATCTTGCGAATGGGATTGTTGACGATATCGTTCAGCGTGATGGATTGCGCGCACCGCGTCACCAGCCGCACCTGCATGTGATCCTGCAGATCGTTGCCGACGCCTTGCGCGTCGAGCACGACATCGATGCCGTGGCTCTTCAAGAGGTCCGCCGGTCCGACGCCGGAGAGCTGCAGCAATTGCGGCGAGTTGTACGCGCCGCTGGAAACCAGGATTTCCTTGCGCGCTTTGGCCGTGCGGAGCTGGCCTTCCTGTTTGTACTCCACCGCTTTGGCGCGGCGGCCTTCGAACAGGATGCGCTGCGCCAGCGCCGAGGTCTCGACGTGCAAATTGCCGCGCTTCAATGCCGGCCGCAGATAGGAGAACGCGGTCGAGGCGCGCCGACCGCGGCTTGTCGTGGTCTGGAAAAATCCCGCGCCTTCTTGCGTCGCGCCATTGAAATCGGGATTGGTCGGAATGCCGGCCTCGGCCGCGGCAACGACAAAAGCTTCCGACAGCGGATCGTGGTGGCGCCAGTCGGAGACCGGCAGCGGCCCGCTTGCGCCGTGATATTTGCTCTCGCCGCGCTGCTGGTTCTCGGCCTTCTTGAAATAGGGCAGCACGTCGTCATAGCCCCAGCCGGCATTGCCGCGCTGACGCCAGCGATCGTAGTCCTCGTGCTGGCCACGGACATACAAGAGACCGTTGATCGAACTCGAACCGCCCAGCACCTTGCCGCGCGGCTGAAACACCTGGCGACCGTTCAGTCCCGGTTCGGGCTCGGTCTGGTACATCCAGTTGACGGTCTTTTCCTTGAACAGTTTTCCGTAGCCGAGCGGCACGTGAATCCAGAGATTGCTGTCCTTGGGACCGGCCTCCAGCAGCAGCACCGAGTGCTTGCCGTCGGCGCTCAGGCGATTGGCGAGCACGCAGCCGGCCGAACCGGCGCCGACGACGACATAATCGAATTCGGCGGCGTCATTGTTGTTATTGTTCATTGGTTTCCTCCCGCGACACGAGAGGTAGCGGGGCCGCCACAGGCGGTCAATTGCCTCCCGGTCGCGGGCGCGGAAAAAACCGCGATCAATGATCGCGATTATGCCGGCTGCTTGGCAAGCTTCAGGAAGTCCGGCGGCCGGCGCTCGGCGAAGGCAGAGAAGGCTTCGCGCGCCTCCATGGTTTGCAGGCGTTTTGCAAATTGTTCGCTTTCGGCCAGGATCTGCGCCATCAGCACTTCCGGATTGCGCATCAGCCGTTTGGTCGTGCTGACGGCGCCAGCCGGCTGCCGGGCCAGACGAACGGCGAAAGCCCTTGCCTCGGCATCGAGCTTCTCCAGCGGCACCACCTTGTTGGCCAGCCCCCACGCCAATGCGGAACGCGCATCCACCGGCTCGCCAAGGGCGAACATTTCAAAGGCACGGGCATAGCCGATGCGGAGCGGCATCAGCAGGCTCGAGGCCGCTTCCGGCACCAAAGCCAGGTTGACGAACGGCGTTGAAAGCTGGGCATTCTCGGTCAGCACGACCAAATCGCAATGCAGCAGCATCGTGGTGCCGACGCCGACCGCGCGCCCCTGCACGGCCGCGACCAATGGACGGCTCGATCGTGCGAGCGCCTGCAGGAAGCGGCTGACATGCCGCTCGCCATGCGAACCACCTGCGGCAATGGCGGCGAATTCGCCGACGTCGTTGCCGGCAGTGAACATGTCCCCCTCGCCTCGGATCAGCACGACGCGAACGCTGTCGTCGGTCTCTGCGCCTTCGATCGCGTCGGCCAGCGCGCCGTACATCGCGTTGGTCAGCGCGTTCTTCTTGTCGGGCCGCGCCATCGTCAGGCTGAGAACGCCGCCGTTGTTTTCGATCTTGATATGTTCCGTCACTGATCTTCTCCTCTGGGAAAACTGGTTTGCAGGCTGGTCAGCCAGCGCGCCACGACATCGATTTCGGCTTCACTGAATCCGGCGGTGAGCCGCGCATTGACTTCGGAAAGTCCGGCCTTCGCCCGCGCCGCCGCCGCACGACCGGCCGGCGTCAGCCACAGCCGCCACGCCCGCCCGTCATCGGGATCGGCGCGCCGCTGAATCAGGTTCGCCGCCGTCATTCGGTCCACCAATCCGCTGATGCCGGGCGGGCCGAGATCGAGCGCCGCCCCCGCCTCGCCCATCAGCACACCGTCGCGCTGACCGAGGACAAACAGCAGGCCGGACTGCGCCGCCGTTACCCCGCTGGCATCGGTCTGCGCCGCCATCCAGCGCTGCAAGCGGCGCTGGGCGACATTGAGCAGGAACACCAGCCGGGGCTCGCGGGATTTAGTTCGCATGCGAAGTATCTAGGCCAACATGAGGCCGTTGTCACCTTGATTCTGAGGGAAGCAGCAGTAACGTTGCCGCGAGGCGGCCTTCAGTGCACCCGAAGCGCCTCGATCAGCGACTTGAACGCGCGGCTGTATTCGCTGCCCGCCTTGAGAACGTCCGACCGGCCGGCGCAGGCGACGGCGGCTTCGGTCGCGGCCCCGAGCAGCAGACGCGCCAGCGGCTCGGTCGGCTGCCGCGCGATCAGTCCGGCATCCATCGCGGCGGTGAGTGCGAGCGGAAATTTGCCGCCAAAGTGCCGTGCGTCGATATCGCGCCAGCGCTCCCAGCCGAGCACCGCCGGGCCGTCGCGCAGGATGATCTGGCAGATCGGTCCCTTCGCGCATGCGGCAAAATAGTGCTGCGTGCCTGCGACCATCGCTGCCAGCACATCCTTTTCCGTTCGCACCGCACGATCGATGTCGGCGACGAGGTCGCGCGAGACCACGTCGAACACCGCTTCGAATACCGCCTCCTTGGTCGCGAAGTGATGATAGACGGCGCCCTTCGCCACCTGCGCGGCCTGCGCGATGTCGTCGATGGTGGTGGCGGCAAAGCCGCGGTCGCCGAACAGGCGGCGTCCCGCCTTCAGGATCGCCTCCGTTGTCGCCGCACGCCGCTCCGCCTGTTTCGCCATCGAATTTGTCTAGTCGAAATTCACCGCGACGGCCAGTTGACTTTCCGACCTTTGGTCGGTATTTACCGACTTATAGTCGGTTTATATCCAAACGAGGTCACGCCATGCCCAGCCGTCAAACCGTCGAAGCTTTCGTCGCGCTGGTGGAAGCCGGCGACTATGTCGGCGCGATCGAACATTTCTACGCGCCCGACGCCTCGACGCGGGAGAACATCGGCGAGCCCGTGGTCGGTCGCGACGTCCTGATGGCCAAGGAGCGCGGCGTGATGGCCGGGTTCAGGAAGATCGAGGCCTCGCGCATTGGGCCCGTCCTGATCGACGGCGACACCGTGACGGCGCGTTGGAAATTTACCTTCACCGGCATGGATGGATCGTCGCGCACCCTGGAAGAAATCGCCTGGCAGACCTGGCGCGGCGACAAGTTGATTGAAGAACGCTTCTTCTACGATCCGCGTCAAATGGCGCAATGAGACGAGACCTCAAAAAATCGATTTTCGATTGACGACACCGGAATAACCAGCCAAGCTGCCCGTTATGAGCAGTATCGGGTTGAGTTTTGGCGACGATCTGGCCGGCGACCGGCCCAGAAGCCTGACGTCGGCTGTTCAGGAGCGGCTCCGGGCCGATATTCTTTCGACCCGGCTGCTGCCCGGCCAGAAGCTGCATATCGCGGGGCTCGCCAAGCGGTTTTCCGTCAGTCTTGCCGCGGTTCGCGAAGCCTTGTCGCGCCTCGTCGCCGACGGGCTGGTGCAGGCCTCCGACCAGCGCGGCTTCCGCGTCAGCCCGGTCTCACCGGCCGACCTCAAGGACGTCACGCAGACCCGCGTCGATATCGAGGGTCTGGCGTTGCGACGCTCGATCGAGCATGGCGACCAGGCATGGCTGGCGTCGGTCGAGCAGTCTTTCGCGGCACTCTCGGCCGTACCCTACACCTACCCGGATGATCCGACCCATCATTACGAGGAATGGGTGGTGCGCCACGGCGTCTTCCACCGGACGCTGGTGAACGCCTGCGGCTCGCCCTGGCTGCTCGGGTTTCGCGACGTGTTGCACGAGCAGAGCGAGCGCTATCGCCGGCTATCGATCCGGCGCAACAACGAACAATCCCGCAACGTCGAGGCCGAACACGCCGCGATCGTGCATGCCGTGCTGAAGCGCGATCCGGACGCCGCAGTCGAGGCACTCTCGAAGCATTTCATGACGACCATGCATCTGGTCGAACTTGCGACTCCCAAACCACCGGCGAAGATCGACACCGCCTGATCGAAAATTTCGAAAAACTAATCCAAATCAAAAAAAGCAGAGGGAACGTCACCATGAGTTTCACACGGCGTCACGTGTTGACCACGATTACGGCAGCCGCCCTGCTCGGCACGTCGGTGATGGCGCAGGCCGCGGACACGGTTCGCATCGGCCTTCCGACCAAGACCTATTGGCCGACCACGATCGCGGAGACCGCGGTCAAGCAAAAACTGTTCGAGAAGGAAGGCATCACCGCGGAACTGACGATCTATCGCGGCGGCGCCGAGACGTTCGAGGCGATGGCCGCGGGCGCCGCCGACGTCATCCTCGACGCGACGTCGCTGGCTGCGGCCGGACGCAAGAAAGGCGTGATGTCGAAAGTCGTCGCCAACGCCGCCATGGGCTACTACGGCTGGCAGTTGATGGTGCTTGCCAAATCGACGGCGGGGGTCAAGGACCTCAACGCCAAGAAGGTGGCGATCACCTCGGCGGGCTCCGGCTCCGACCTGCTGGCGCTGTGGACCATTCAGGACAAGAAGATCGACTTCACCCGGGTGCCGGTCGGCGGCGGCGGTCTGGTGCCGAACCTGCTCGCCGGCAATGTCGACGCAGCCGTGGTCTATTCGCCGCTGAGTTTCCAGATTTCCAAGTCCGGCGAAGCCAAGACCATTCTCGATTATTCCAAGGAAGTGCCGCCAAATCTCGCCGCCGGCTGGATCGTGCTCGACAAATACGCGCAGGAGAAGCCGCAACTGGTACAGAAGACGCTGAACGCACTCTATGGCGCGTTGATGTTCATGCGCGACAACAAGGACGTCACCGTCAAGCTGATCTCCGAACTCTACGAAATTCCCGTCGAGATCGCCGCGCTGGAATATGACGCCACCATCATGCATCTGGAAACCGACGGCAGCATGAGCGGGCCGAAGATCCCGGATGAGGTTCAACTGGCGCTCGACATGGCCAAGGCCGGCGGCATGAAGGATCTGGCGCCGGCGGCCGAGGTGATCTCGACCCAATTCAAGCCGGTTCCGACAAAACCTTGAGGCGACTTCGATGCAAGGGATCGGTGTAAAGGCGGCGCGGGTCGCGATTGTGGTGGCGCTGTTCGCGATATGGGAAATCCTGTCGCGAACCGGCCTCGTCAATCCGCGGCTGCTCCCCTCCGCGTCCGACACGCTGTCGACGCTCGGCGACCTCCTGCAGCGCGCGAGCGTCCGCAAGGATCTCGTGGTGACCGCGACAGAGGTCGTGACCGCGTTCGCGCTGGCGGTTCCCTTTGGCGCACTGATCGGCTTTCTGATCGCCGAGAACCGCTATTTTGCCGACGTGGCAAAACCCTTGCTGTTTTTCGCCTTCAGCATTCCCAAGTCGATCTTCCTGCCGATGTTCATCCTGGTGTTCGGGGTCGGCTTTTCGCAAAAGGTCGGCTTCGGCTTCTTCTCGACCATCTTCATCGTGATCATGTCGACCACGACGGCGGTCGACTCGGTGAAGGTCGAACATCTCACGGTCGCCCGCTCCTATGGCGCGACCTCGATGCAAACCGCGTTCCGGGTCTATCTGCCGAGCATGCTCCCGGTGCTGCTGGAGGCGTTGCGGATCTCGATGATCTTCAACCTGACGGGGGTCATCCTCGCCGAAATGTACGCCTCGCGCGACGGCATCGGTCACCAGATCGCGACCTGGGGCGAGAATTTTCAGATGAAGCAGTTGCTGGCCGGCGTGATCATGATCGCCGTGATCGCCATCAGCTTCAACGAACTGGTCAGATGGGTGGAAACACGATGCAGCCATTGGCGAACATAACCCCGCTGAAGCCGGCCGGCGCGATCGAGGTCCGCAATGTCGGCCAGATCTTCAGGACCCCGACGCAGGACGTCACCGCCCTCGAAGAGGTTTCGCTCGACGTCAAACCCGGCCGCTTCGTCGTGCTGGTGGGCCCGAGTGGCTGCGGCAAGTCGACGCTTTTGATGATGATGGCCGGCCTGCGCCAGCAGACCTCGGGCACCATCACCATCAGTGGCGCGCCGATCCCGGAGCCGGATCCAAATCGTGTCGGTGTGGTGTTCCAGGAGGCCAGCCTGTTTCCGTGGCTGACGGCGGAGGAGAATGTCGAATTTCCGCTGGCGCTGCGCCGCGTTGCCAAGGATGAGCGCCGCGCCAAGGCGCAGGATGCGCTCAAGCTCGTCGGCCTTGACGGCTTCGGCAGCCGTCATCCGCACGAACTGTCCGGCGGCATGAAGCAGCGCGTCTCGATCGCGCGCGGCCTGGTGCAGGACCCGCCGGTGCTGCTGATGGACGAGCCGTTCGCCGCCCTCGACGAGCAGACCCGCATGACCATGGGCGACGAACTGTTGCGGATCTGGGCCGCCACCGGCAAGACCGTGGTGTTCGTCACCCACAGCCTGACCGAGGCGGTTTATCTCGCCGACGAAGTGATCGTGATGTCGCCGCGGCCCGGCCGCATCGTCGACCATCTGCAGGTCTCGCTGCCGCGCCCGCGCACCTATGAGATGCTGAGCGGCGACGCCTTCGGCCGGATGCGCGACCGCATCTGGCAGCACATTCGAAAATCGGCATGAGGCTCGGATGACCGCGACAACCCTTCGCAGACTGATCGTGATCGGCCTGATTGCGCTGTGGGAAATCCTGCCGCGCGCCGGCCTCATTCCCGAACTGTTTCTGCCCTCGCTGTCCTCGACGCTGGCAGCCGGCTGGAGCGAGGCCGCGGAATACGGCCACGCGCTGGCGGTGACGCTCTATGAGGTCGCGATATCGATGGCGTTCGCTTGCGGCGGCGGCATCCTGCTCGGGGCCGTCGTCGGTAGCCTGCCGCGGCCGCGCATCCTGATCATGCCGATGGTATCCAGTCTTTACGCAGTGCCGCTCGTCATCCTTTATCCGGTATTCACAGTGTGGCTCGGCATCGGCTCGGAATCCAAGATCGCGTTCGCGTCGATCTATGGCTTCCTGCCGACGATGCTCGCCACCGCGGCCGGGATCCAGACCATCGATCCGCAGTTGCTGCTCGCCGCGCGCAGCATGGGCGCGACGCTGAGCCAGCGGCTGGTGCGGGTGATCATTCCGGCCGCGATCCCGACCGTGCTGTCGGGACTGCGGGTTGGCGGCGCGCTGGTGATCGTCGGCGTCGTCGTGTCCGAGATGCTGATTTCGTCCGCCGGCATCGGTTACCTGATCTCGCGCTACCGCACCATTCTCGACAGCCCGCATGTCTTCGCCGGGGTGCTGCTGGTGCTGGCGATGGCGATCGCCTTCAACGCCGGCATCAAATGGATCGAGCGCAAGGCCGCGATCTGGCAGACCGGATCGCGCGCCGGTCAGCGCGCCGCCGACGAACTCACTGCCGGCACCCTGCAGCCAGCGACCTGACGGAGTAATGGTGTGTTCGACCTGACGCTGACATTCGACAATGGCCCCGAGCCCGGCGTCACGCCGCGCGTGCTCGACATCCTGCATGAGCGCGGCATCAAGACCACGTTCTTCGTGATCGGCGAAAAGCTCGGCGATCCCGTGCGTAGACAGCTCGCCGTGCGCGCCCATAGCGAAGGCCACTGGATCGGCAATCACACCTTTACCCACACCGTGCCGCTCGGGCAGCAGCGCGATGCCGCCACGGCCCAGAACGAGATTGGCCGGACCCAAGCCGCCATCGGCGACCTCGCACATCCCAAGCGCTGGTTCCGTCCGTTCGGCGGCGGCGGCAATCTCGACGACCGGCTGCTGAAGCCGTCCGTCGTCGATTACCTCACCGACCACAAGCATAGCTGCGTGCTGTGGAACGCGATTCCGCGCGACTGGAACGATCCCGATGGCTGGGTAGACCGCGCGCTGGAACAATGCCGGTCACAGCCGTGGAGCCTGATGGTGCTGCACGATTTACCTGGTGGCGCGATGAACCATCTCGAACGTTTTCTCGACCGCGCCGCGGAGGCCGGCGCGCGCTTCCACCAGGATTTTCCGCCCGGTTGCGTCCCGATCCGTTCGGGCGAGATCGTGCTCCCCATCCACGCCTATGTGTCCAACATCGAAGAGAGTGTCACACCATGAAGATCGCAAGTTTCAAAGCGGGTACCATCGCAACCTGGGGCCTCGTCACCGACGCAGGGATCATCGACGCCGGCAAGCGGCTGAAGGCCTATCCGACGCTGAAGGCGCTGCTCGCGAATGGATCGCTTGGCGAATTGAACGCGCTGAAAGGTGAACGCGCGGACTACACGCTGGCCGAAATCGAGCTGCTGCCGACCGTGCCCGACCCGGACAAGATTTTTTGCATCGGCGTCAACTACGCGACGCATCTGGCCGAAAGCGGCCATCCCACCCCGCCGCACCCGATGATCTTCACCCGTTTCGCCAACAGCCAGGTCGGCGGCGGCCAGCCGATGATCCGGCCGCCGGAATCCGAACGCTTCGATTATGAAGGCGAAATGGCGGTCATCATCGGCAAGGCCGGCCGCCGCATTTCACGCGAGGCCGCGCTGTCCCATGTCGCAGGCTACGCCTGCTACAACGACGGCAGCATCCGCGACTGGCAGCGCCACACCTCGCAATTCGCGCCCGGCAAGAATTTCGTCGGCACCGGCGGCTTCGGGCCGTGGATGGTGACGACGGACGAAATCCCCGACATCTCCAAGCAGACCATCGCAACCCGCCTCAACGGCGTCGAGGTGCAGGCCGCACCGATTTCGGACCTCGTGTTCGACGTGCCGGCGTTGATCGCCTATTGCTCGACCTTCACCGAACTCGTCCCCGGCGACGTCATCGTCACCGGGACCACCGGCGGCGTCGGCGCCTATCGCACGCCGCCGCTCTGGATGAAGGAAGGCGACGTCGTCGAGGTCGAGGTTTCCGGCATCGGCGTGCTGCGCAATCCCGTCAACGACGAGATTGCGGCGAAGGCGACGCGGGCGGCCTGAACCAACAAGAAACAAGAAGAGCAAGGAGACGATCATGAACCTGCCAAAGCACCTGTTGCCGACCACGGTGGTCGGCAGCTATCCGCAACCGGAATGGCTGGTCGACCGCGCCATGCTGTCCAAGGTGGTGCCGCGCACGCGCATGCATGCGATGTGGCGGCTGCCGGCCGAACATCTGGAGGAAGCCCAGGACGACGCCACCGTCGTTGCTATCAGAGACATGGAGCGCGCCGGCATCGATGTGGTCACCGATGGCGAAATCCGCCGCGAAAGCTATTCCAACCGTTTTGCCACCGCGCTTGACGGCATTGATGCCGACAATCCCGCCCTCATCACCGCGCGCAACGGCACGCAAACGCCGGTACCGCGCGTGATCGGCCCGGTGAAGCGCGGCCGTCCGGTCGAGCTGACCGACATGGAGTTCCTGCGCAGGAATACCGACCGTGCCGCCAAGATCACCCTGCCCGGCCCGTTCACGATGAGCCAGCAGGCCAAGAACGAGTTCTACAAAGATGACGAGGAACTGGCGATGGCGTTCGCCGCGGCCGTCAACGCCGAGGCGCTCGACCTGCAAAAGGCCGGCGCCGACGTGATCCAGCTCGACGAGCCCTGGGTGCGCAACAATCCGGATCTGGCACGGCGCTATGCGGTCAAGGCGATCAACCGCGCCTTACAAGGAATCACGGTGCCGACGGTGGTGCATCTGTGCTTCGGCTATGCCGCTGTTGTGCCGGGCTCCACCAAGCCGGCCGGCTACTCATTTCTGGCCGAACTCGCCGACACCAGCGCCGAGCAAATTTCGATCGAGGCGGCGCAACCAAAACTCGATCTTGGCGTGCTGAAGGACCTGTCGTCGAAGAAGATCATGCTCGGCGTGCTCGACCTCGGCAATCCCGAGATCGAGACGGCGGAGGTCGTGGCTGATCGTATCCGCAATGGTCTCAAGCATGTCGCAGCCGATCGCCTTGTCGTCGCGCCCGATTGCGGCATGAAGTACATGGCCCGCCATGTTGCATTCGGAAAGCTGAAGGCGATGTGCGATGCGGCGGCGACGGTGCGTAAGGAGATCAGCTAGACCGGCGGCATTTTTTGACGCGTTTTCTTCACGCGAACCGGTACCCACCCCCGGATCAAGTCCGAGGGCATGCTTCGCTCGAAAACGCTATGTCAAAGCAGCTTGGCGCGGACGAACAGCGCGCGGAGCGCGTTGGTCGCCTGCACCGTCAACATCGCATTCCCGGCAGCGCGCTGCAGGGCGCCGACCGCATCGGCGTGCAGCGCGCGGAATTCGATCCACTCGATGCTGCTGAGATTGGTGATGAAGCGATAGGCCTGACCGACGGTCCCGATCGACACCGTCTGCCCGTTCAGACTGATCTTGAAAATTGCCCGTAGTGGCGTGTCGGAATCGGAAGCTCCGTCCGCGATAACGGTCATGACGGAGAGGTCGAGCGCCGCGACGCGGTGAGGCCCTCGCGAAGGTTCGGCACCACGACGAGACGCGTGACCTCGCCGTTGTTGTACGCCTTCAGGAACCTGTCGTATTCCCTGATCGAGACGCAGCCGTTGGAATCGCCGTTGGGGCCGAGCATGTAGCTGTGGACCAGCAGGCCCGACCGGCCGAGCGCGTCGCTATCGCCGACCGGCGTCATGCGCAGCGCTGCAACGCCATGGAACAGCTTTTCTCGCGGCTTCAGGTCGTAGACGGCCGGCGGCGTCGCTCCGACCATGCGTTGGTTCACGTGCGAGGGATCGTCCATCAGGCTGCCGAGGCCGGAATGCGCCTCAAGCCTCGCGCCGTTCGGCAGGTACACCGCGCGTGCCGAAATGTCGTAGACGGCGGTAAGGTTGTCGTAGCCCAGTGCGCCAAGATCAGGCTTCTCGGCAAACAATCCGTCGCCGGGCGTCAGCGAGGCCAGGGTGAAACGCATCGGCATCAGGTCGGCCAGTTTCTGGAATGCGGTACGGCTATCCGACGGCGCCGGCGGCGGTGGATCGTTTCTCGCCTGAAGATTGGCTTCGACCGGCCGCGACCGCGGCATCGGCACTGCCGCAATCTCCGCCGTGGACGCGGGCGGAGTGGCCGGGCCGCTGCTGTCGCGCAACTTGCCGATCAGCAGGCTTTCGATGTGATTGAACTCGGCGTCGAAATCGGCGCGCGGCGAACGGGCGACGGGGCGCGAGGGATAGCTGATCACGGACGCGCTGCGGGTCGGGCCCGAACCGAACCGGTCGTCGAACGAGGTCAGACCGGCGACGGACGAGTTCGCGCCGGCGACATTGGCGGATGCCGGCTTGTGGATCCAGCGGGCGAGATCGAAATCGGTGATCGAGGCAGCCAGCACTGATGCCATTGCGATCGCAGCGAAGGCGAACGCCGCCTTGGCGAACAATGGGGCACCGCGGCTCGACGCAAGCCTGGCATTTCTCGTCGTGAAGCTATCCATCCGTCCCCGGCTCGGCGCTCCGAAATCACCCCTGATTCGTAAGGGATTCACCGAATAATTGCCAATATAATGCAAACCAAAACAAGGCATAATCGAGACAGGCGGTGACCGCCACCACCCCCCCGGGCCACGTCATGGTAAACCGGCCGACCGTCCCACGGCCAACGGCCAACGGCCAACGGCGTGAAATAGCTGCCACAATTCAGGGCTGGAGGCCCGGATTCGTATTGGGAGCGGGCGCCGGCTCCATTTCGGCCTGTTCCGGCAGCTTTTCCGCGTGCACGGCCAGCGCCTCGCCGATCCAGATCGGATCGGCCAGATGGTCCCGCCGCGGGTTGGTGGTGTTCGGATGCACCAGGACGCTCAGCCTGCCATGGTTGAGCATCAGCCAGGGGACGAATTCGGGAAAGATCTCCCTGGCGAACGCCACCTGATACATCGCCTGGTCGTGGGGCCCGACCTTGACGTCGTGCCAGCGCCCCAGCGTGACCGAAAAGCGTTCGCCGATCCAGCTGCGCAATTGCTCGGCCTCGGCCCGCGTCGTCGCCGGATCGTAATAGATATGGGCGTGGTAGCTCGCGATCTCACCCGTCGATCGCGGACCCGTTTCCGCTGCACCGGTCATGTCATCCGCTCCACGCCATCGCCGCTTCGAATGCCGGCCGCGATGATCGCTGCAACCTGAGGCGTGGTCAATCCACGCGCCCGTCAGCGCCCGCCGACTTCGCGAATCGCCCTGGAGCCGTCCCAACCGATGGCGGCCTGCCTGATCCGCTCGAAGAACGCGCCCTTGGTGCCGCTGATGTCGGATATTTCGATCACGGTGCCCGGATGGAATTGCGTATCGAAATAGGCGAAGCGGCCCTGCTCGCCACCGATCTGGCCTTCGTGCCCGACCTTGTAACCGAGCGAGAGCGCACGGTCGTAGAGCGACTGGTAATCCCTCGACCAATACGACATGTGCTGCAGCCCTTCCCGGCCGGCGTCGAGAAACTCCTTGTACATCGACGGCGCATCGTTGCGTTGCTGGATCAACTCGATCTGCAGATCGCCGGAATTGGCAAGCGCGATGCTCATCTCGACGTCGGAGTCTTTTCCGCGGTGACGGAAATAGTCGGTCTTGACCCGATCCATGTAGTACCAGGGCCCGACCCCCATCACGTTGATCCAGTGATCCATGGCGGCGCGGATGTCGCGGACCACATAGCCGTTCTGGGCAACCCCACCGAAAATACGGCTCATGTCGCGCTTACTTCCCCTTGAACAGCACCGGAAGCTGGCGCGGCCCGCGCACGGTGCCTTCCGACCATTTCACCTCACCCGCCGGATCCAGCTTGAAATCCGGAATCCGCTTCAGCCATTCCTCGATCGCGACCGTCATCTCCATGCGCGCGAGGTTGGAGCCGACGCAGCGGTGAATGCCGAGGCCGAAGGCGGCATGGCGGTTTTCCTTGCGGTCGATCACCACTTTGTCGGCGTCCGGGAACATGGCCGGATCGCGGTTCGCAGCCGGGAATGACAGCAGCACCATATTGCCCGGCTTGACCGGGCAACCGCTGATGGTGGTTTCCCCGATCACTTCGCGGGCCATCGTCACCGGCGAATAGGCCCGCAAGAATTCCTCGATCGCAGTCGGCATCAGTTCGGGCTCGGCGATCAGGCGGTCGCGGTCGGCGGGCGTCTTCGCCAGATGCCACAACGAGGCGCCGATCCCGCTCCAGGTGGTGTCGATCCCGGCGATCAGAAGCAGCCGCAGCGAGCCCAGCACATGCATGTCCGACAGTGGCTGACCGTCCCTGTCCCTGGCGTTCATCATTGTTGAAATGAGGTCGTCGGTCGGGTTCTTCTTCCGCGCCTCGATATGTCCGGCGAAATAATGAGTCATTTCATGGACTGCCCGCATCAGGGCGGCATCGTCCTTGATGCCGAGCTCGAGAATTTCGTGGATCCACTTGATGAAGAGATCGCCGTCCTTTTCGGGAATGCCGAGCATGTGGGCGATCGCCCGAACCGGAATGTTCTTGGTATAGCGCGCCGCGGCGTCGCATTTGCCGTCCGCGATGAACTCGTCGATCAGTTCGTTGCAGATGGCGCGAACCCGCGGCTCCAGCTTCTTCATCGCATCGGGTGTAAAGGGCGGCAGCAGCAATTGCTTGGCGGGCTTGTGTTCCGGCGGATCTGACGTGATCGGCGGCGCCGTATTGGTGATCGGCGGCCGGACGTCGCGCACGATGACGCGGCGGGAAGAGAAATGCTCGGTGTCGTAGGCGATTTCCTTCACCGCCTGATAGGTCGTCGGCAGATAGCAGCCGAGGAAGCGCTTGGTGTGGACCACCGGACATTCGTTGCGCAGTTCGTCCCAGATCGGAAACGGATCTTCGGTCCAGCGCGGATCGGTATGGTCGAAATCATTGACCCAGTCCGCGACCGGGGGATGTTCGGGCATGACGCTGACGGTGTCGGACATCGGAAAATTCCTTCGGCTTCGTTCGTTCAAAACGGGATAAGCGGAATTGATTGGGACCGATTACTCTTCGGTCACTTCGATCGCGATTTCCGGGCAGTTGGTCTGGGCGAGCCAGGCCTTGTCTTCCAGGCCTGATGGCACCGAGCCGTCGCCGATCTCATGCGCATTGCCGAATTCGTCGAGATTGAACAGTTCGGGCGCCAGTGATTTACAGCGCGCGTGGCCCTGACATTTGTCCTGGTCGACGCGGATTTTCAGCTTTCCGGTCATGGCAAGCGTTTCCCTCTGTGGCGCGCTTGGCTGCGCGTGTACTGTTTGTTGATTTCGGGCGTCGCCAGCCGGCTGGGCTGGCGCACGTCGAAGTTATGGCCTATTACATTCGTTCTATGGTAGTGCTGTCAAGCAAATTGTTAGAACTGTTATAGGATCGTGAGACCAAATGCCGCCTCGACCTGCACGCAAAGCGCTCAACGCCTACCACCACGGGGATCTCCGCGATGCCCTGGTTCAGGCTGCGTTGCAGGAAGTCGAACTCGGCGGCCCGGAAGCGATCAATATCAGCGCGCTGGCGAAAAAGCTCGGCGTCTCGCAACCGGCGCCCTACAAGCATTTTGCCGACCGCGAGACATTGCTGGTCGCCGTCACGGCGGAAGCCTTCCGGCAGTTCAGCGCCATGCTGCGGGCGTCGATCGCCGAGCCGTCGAAGCGTTCGAAACTGTCGCGCTTTGCGCAACTCACGCTGGATTTCGGCCTGCGTCGCAACGGCGTCTACCGCCTGATGTTCGCTTCGCGCGTCATGGCCTGCGCCCCGAAGGGCAGCGAGCTTCATGTTGCTGCGATGGAGACCTTCGACCTTTTGGTGGAAGCGCTGGAAGCGCCTGCGATCGGATATTTGCGCGAGCGCAGCGCCTTGAAGATCTGGGCCTCGCTGCACGGCGTGGTGATGCTGGCGGAACAGGGCCTGCTCACCGGCGAGGTCGGCCATACCAGCCGGGAAGAATTGGTCGAGGAGATCGTCGAGCAGACCAAGCTGGCGCTGTCGGTGGCGATCGAGGCAGCCAAGACGGCCGGGTGAAATCCAGCGCCGGCCCTAATTGTGACCGGCTCCGGCAGTCCTGCGACATCCGGCTTCCTGACACTGCCGTGGAATGTTAGCGTCCGTCCTCGGAACAGCAGTTTCCAACAGGGAAAGAACGACGATGGCCGAAACCAAGATCGATGTGGATCCGCCCCAATCCGTCGCCGTTGCCACCACGCGGTCGATCGAGCTGACCCAGGTCGCGACGCGAAGCGAACACGATCTGATCGGCAACGCCGACGTTCCCGCCAACGCCTATTGGGGCGTCCACACCTTGCGGGCCGTGGACAATTTCCCCATCACCGGCGTTCCCGTCGGTCATTTTCCGGACCTGGTGCGGGCGCTGGCGCTGGTGAAGCAGGCCGCGGCGCGCGCCAACCGGCGCCTCGGGCATCTGCCGCCGGCGAAAGCCGACGCCATTGACCGCGCCTGCGATTTGATCGCCAAGGACGGACGCTTCCACGACCAGTTCGTGGTCGACGCCATTCAGGGCGGCGCCGGAACCTCCACCAACATGAACGCCAACGAGGTCATTGCCAACGTGGCGCTCGAACTGATGGGGAAACACAAGGGCGACTATGCCGCGCTTCATCCCAACGACGACGTCAACATGGCGCAGTCGACCAACGACGCCTATCCGACGGCGCTGCGGCTTGCGATCATTTTCGCCGCCGCCCCCCTGATCGCGGCGCTCGACGAACTCGCCTTTGCCTTCAAGTCGAAAGCCGTCGAGTTCGGCGACATCCTCAAGATCGGCCGCACCCAGCTTCAGGACGCCGTGCCGATGACGCTGGGCCAGGAATTCGATGCCTATTTTGCCACCATCAAGGAAGACGTCGCGCGAATAAGGGAAGCCGCAGCGCTGTTTCGCGAAGTCAATCTCGGCGCCACGGCGATCGGCACCGGCATCAATGCCGATCCGCGCTATGCCGCACTTGCGATCGAGGAACTGGCGCGGGCTTCCCATGAACCGATGGTGCCGGCCAGCAACCTGATCGAGGCGACCTCCGACATGGGCGCCTTCGTCCTATTCTCCGGCGTGCTGAAACGCGTCGCGGTCAAACTGTCGAAGATCTGCAACGACCTGCGTCTGCTGTCGAGCGGCCCGCGTGCGGGTTTTGGCGAGATTCGGCTGCCGACGGTGCAGGCGGGATCCTCGATCATGCCCGGCAAGGTCAACCCGGTGATCCCCGAAGTGGTCAACCAGGTCGCCTATATGGTGATCGGCCACGACCTCACCGTGACGATGTGCGCCGAAGGGGGACAGCTTCAGCTCAACGCCTTCGAGCCCACGATCGGCTACTGCGTGCTGTCATCGCTGCGCACGCTGACGGCAGCGATCAACACCTTGACGAAGAAATGCGTGGTTGGCATCGAGGCCGACCGCGAGCGTTGCCGCGCACTGGTCGAGGACAGCATCGGGCTCGTGACCGCGCTGGTCCCCGCTTTGGGCTACGAAACCTGCTCGCGGGTCGCCAAGCAGGCGCTGGCGCAAAAGCGCCGGGTCGCCGACATCGTGCTGGAGGAAAAGCTGCTGACGCCGGAACAGATGGAGCGTCTGTTCCGTCCGGAGGCCATGACCTCTCCTGCCCGTGCGCGGTAGGGAAAGCGAGCGCAACTCAATCCGGCGAGTAGCCTGCAGCGTTACTTCTTCGCCGCCGCCTCGGCCAGCAGATCATTGAACTCTTTCAACGCCGCCGACGCCGGTTTGCCGCGGGTATCGAGCGTTGTCGCCCACTCCTGGCCGACGCCCTTGAGCTTCTCTTTCATCTGGGCGCGGGTGTCTTCCGGGATCGCCACAAAGGTGACGCCGGATTTCTGCAAGTGCGCGCGCGTGTCGATCAGCTCCTTGTCGACCTCGGCGCAGACTTTCGGCACGATAGCCTCGGATGCTTCGTCCATCGCCTTCCTGACGTCGTCCGGAAGGCGATCCCAGACCGCCTGGTTGATCGAGTAGGCGACGATGAAGCTGCCGAAGCTGACGCCGTCGGTGGTGTATTTGATCAATGAGTCCATGCCGTAGGCGACGACGCTTTCCATCGCGAACAGCAAGCCGTCCATGGTGCCACGCGTCAGCGACTCATAGGCATCGGGCGCCGCCATGCGCACCGGCACCGCGCCGAGCGCGCGCAAGGTGAGGTCCTGCGCGCCGCCGGTGGTGCGCAGCTTCAATCCCTGCATGTCCTTCATGGTCTCGATCTTCTGCTTGGTCGTGAACACCGGATAGGGCGGCAGCACGACTTCCATCAGCAGCCGGATCTTGTTCGGCGCGTATTCCTGGGCCGCCAGAACACCCTGGCGCGCGCTCTTCCAGTAGGCGAGGCCGCCCTGGCAACTGGTATCGAAGGCTTCCGGTAACTGCGCCACCTCTGACAGCGGCATTTTGTCGGACACGTAGGACGGCCCGATGTAGCCGATATCGACGACGCCGGATTGCGTCAGGCGGAGCATGTCGGTCGCCTTGCCCAGTTGCTGGTTGGGATAATAGCTGAACGTGACGGCGCCGTTGGTTTTACGGGTGACCTCGTCCATCCAGGGTTTCAGCATCAGCCGCACCAGGTAGTGTCCGGCGGGAAACGAGTCCGCCACACGCAGTTCCAGCGCCTGCGCGGGGACCGCGACACTCGCCGTCAGCATCAGCAACCCCGCCAACCGAAACATCGGCTTTATTTTGGCTCGCATGGCGATCCCCTTGTTGCGTTGCTAGACGCCGAGATAGGCGCGCTGAACATAGTCGCTCTTGACGAGTTCCGGTCCCGGACCGCTCAAGGCGATGCGGCCGTTCTCCAGCACATAAGCGTAATGGCAGAGCCGTAGCGCGAGGCTGGCATTCTGTTCGACCAGCACGATCGACAGGCCCTCCTCCCTATTGATGGTCTGGATCAGGCGCCCGATCTCCTGCACCATGATCGGCGCCAGACCGAGCGAAGGCTCGTCCAGCAACAGCACCTTCGGCGCCGCCATCAGCGCGCGGGCGATTGCCAGCATCTGCTGTTCGCCGCCCGACAACGAGCCGGCCATCTGGTCTCGCCGTTGCCGGAGCTTTGGAAAGAACTCGAACATCCGTTCGACCGATTGGTGCAGATGCGCGCCCTGCGGCTGCAGATAGCCGCCGACCAACAGATTGTCGTGCACGCTCATGCGCGGAAATACCCGTCGCCCCTCGGGCGACAGCGCGATGCCGCGCGCCACGATTTCGGGCGGCGACATGCCGTCGATCCTTGTGTCGCCAAAGCTGATCTCGCCCTTGCTCGGCGACCTCAGCCCCATGATCGCGCGCAAGGTGCTGGTCTTGCCGGCGCCGTTGCTGCCCACCAGTGACACGATCTGCGCTGGTGCCACGTCGAGGCTGATGCCGCTGAGCGCGACGCGGCTGCCGTATTCGACGTGCATATCCCGGATACAAAGCGCCTGGCTCATCCGACCTCCTCGGAGCCGAGGTAGGCCTCGATCACCTTGCGATTGGCGCGAATGTCTGATGGCCCGCCCTCGGCGATCAACTCACCGTGGTCAAGCACGACGATGCGGTGGCACAGTCCCATCACCAGCCGCATGTGATGCTCGACCAGCAGCACGGCGACGCCCTCGGTTTCGTGGATTTGGCGGATCAGGCGGCCGAACTCGGCCGCCTCCTCCGGATTGAGCCCGGCGACCGGCTCATCGAGCATCAGAAGCGTGGGGTTGGCGGCAAGCGCAATCGCGACGCCGAGCCGGCGCTGACCGCCATAGGACAATTCGCCGGCGCGCCAATCGCGGTAGGGCGTGAGTTGCAGCCGATTGAGCAACACACCGCAACGTTCACCGGTCGCCGTCAGCGTGGCGCGTGCGGCACGGGTGTTGAACACCGAACTCAGCATCGACACCGGCGTGGTCGCGAACGCGCCGCGCATGACGTTTTCGATCACGGTGGCATCCGGAAACACCGTGGTGGCCTGGAACGTCCGCACCAGCCCTTCGCCGACGATGGCGCTCGGCTTCTTGCCGACGATGCCGTGCCCCTTGAACCGGATCGCGCCTGATGTCGGCGCCATCACGCCGCTGACGACATTGAAGCAGGTGGTCTTGCCGGCGCCGTTGGGGCCGATCAGTCCGACGATCTCGCCTTTGTTCACCGCGAATGAGACATCCTTCAGCGCATTCAATCCGCCGAAACGCCGGCTGATGCCATCCACTTCCAGCAAGGCGGTCATTTCGGCGCCTCCGCTCCGGAAGTTTTCCTGAACAGCGAGCGTCCGATCGAGACCAGACCGTTCGGCAGGAACAGCAATACTGCGAGCAGGATCGCGCCGTAGACGATATGTTGCGCCCCGACCAGGCCGCGCAACAGTTCCGGCAACGGCGTCAGGAACAGCGCGCCGAGCACGCCGCCGAGCAGCGTCTGCCGGCCACCGACGACCAGCATGGTGATATAGGCAATCGAATCGTTGAAGGTGAAGCTGTCCGGCGACAGGAAGCGGATGTAATGCACCATCGTCGCCCCGGCAGCCCCCGCGATGCCGCTGCCGAGCGCGAAGGCGATGATCTGATAGTGACTGACATCGATGCCAGAGGATTCGGCGAGCCGTACGTTTTCCGCGATCGAACGGAACGCCCGGCCATATTGCGACCGCATCAGGGCCCAGACGAAGATCAGGACGATGATGAACGCGGCCAGTGCAAAATAATAGAACCGCAGCCGGGTCGACAGCGGAAATCCGAACAACGAAATCGCGGGAATGCCAAGCAATCCATTGGCGCCGTGGGTGACGCTTTCCCAATTGAGCGCAATCAGCGTGAACACCTGCCCGGCGAGGAACGTGACCAGTACGAAATAGACGCCGCGCAGGCGCAGCAGGATTTTGCCGAGCAACGCTGCCGCAAGCCCGGTCACCAATCCGGCAAGCACGATGCCGAAGATCGGTGGAATCTTGAATGTCAGGGCCGCAAGCGCCGAGACGTAGGCGCCGGCGGCAACGAACGCGGCATGCCCGAGCGAGATCTGTCCGACCGCCGCGATCAGGCCGAGGCTGACCGCAAAGATCGCATTGAGCAGCATCAGATTCGCCAGATGAATATAGAACTGGTTTGCGGTCAGTTGCGGTAGCACCAGCGCCGCCGCTAGCACGACGGCGATGGCCGCACGCGGCAGCATACGGTTGCGCGCCGCCGGCGCAGACCCATCGCGGCCGATGGCGGATGATGATCCCTCCACCTCAGGCCTCCCTTTGTCCCAACAGGCCGGCGGGCCGGACCAGCAGGATCAGGATCACGAGCAGAAGCTGCAGGATGTCGGACACCAGCGATCCGAAGATCGTGGCGGTAAAGCTCTCGATCATGCCGAGCATCAATCCACCAACCACAGCACCCGGCACCGAGCCGAGACCGCCGAGAATGACGACGACGAACGCCTTGAGCATCGGCGTCAGTCCGACAAACGGCGACACCGAGAATACCGGACCCATCAGGGCGCCGGCGAGCGCCGCGAGCGCCACGCTCAGCCCGAACGCCAGCGGATAGATGGTGTTGACCCGAATGCCCTGCAGCAGCGCGGTTTCGGTATCCTGGGCAACGGCTCGCATTGCGCGCCCGAGGCGGGTTCGCTGCATGAACAGCCAGAAAGCGACGAAGATCACCGCTGCCGCCGCGATGACCACCAGCCGCGACCACGGAAAACTGAATGGGCCGATCGCCAGCGTGCCGGTGACGATGTCGGGCATCGCGCGCGGCGCCGGTCCCCACAGCAGCACGGCACCGTTCTGAATGATGACGGAAATCGCCAATGTTGCGATCATTCCCGACATTTCATCGGCGCGAAACGGCTGGATCAGGGTTCGCTCGATCAGCATGCCCAAGATGCCGACCGTCACCGCCGCGATCGCCAGGCAGACGACGAACGGCATTTCCCAGTAGACATAGGTAAAGAACGCCGTGAACGCGCCGAGCATATAGAACTCGCCATGCGCGAAGTTGACCACGCGCATGATCCCGAACGTCAGCGTGAAACCGACCGCCATCAGCATGTACATCGCGCCGATGACGAGACCGTTCAGCGCCGCCTGCGCCAGAAGTATCGAATAGTCCAAACCCGTTCTCCCGCGTCAGGCCGCAGCACTCAGTTGCGAAGCCTGCGCTATTCGCACACCACAGGCGTGCATTTGGCGACGACATGGGCTTCGCCGCCTTTGAGCAGTGCGACGTAGAAGGGAGCATCGAGCTGCTGGTTCGATTTCCATTGCGCCTGCCCGATCCAGTTCACCTTGCCGAGCACGCTGTCGAAATCCTTCAGGCCCAGCACCGCCTCGCGGACCTTGTCCACGTCGGTCACCGTTCCGGCCTTCTGCATGCCGGCGAACAGCATCTGCACGTTGGCATAGAAGAACGGACTGAAGGCGTTGAGCGGAACCTTGTATTTGGTCTCGAACCGCCTGGTGTACTCCTGGATCGATGCAAGCTCCGAATTGATCGGCTGATGCACGTAGACGTTTTCGGTCGCCTCCTTGCCCGCGATCTTCAGGATGTCCGCGGTGGCGTCGCCGCCGGTTCGGATGATCGGACCCTTGAAGCCGAGCTCGCGCAACTGCTTGACCAGCAGGCCTGCGGTCTGCGGCGAATTGCCGTCGAGCTCGAAGGCATCGATGTTCTGCGCCAGCACGCGCGTCAGCAACGGCACGAAGTCGACGCGCTCGCGCTCGAAGAATTCCTTGGCGACGAACTTGGCGCCGACCGCCTGGTAGGCGGCCTCGTTGGCGGCGCCGACCTGCTGCCCGGATTCGTCGTTCGGGAACAGACCGCCGACGCGCTTGGCGCCGAGCTTCTGAACCACCCACTTGATCTGCGGATCGGAGAACACGTCCGACGGAATCACCGGCCGCAGGCTGTATCTGTACTCGGCCGACAGCGCCTTCGGCGTGAACGCCATCGTCATGGTGATGACCTTGTTTTCGGTCGAGACCGGAAGCAACGCCAGCGCCGGCGCCGAGCCGAGCGGACCGACCACGTACTTGACGCCGTCGTCGAACACGAGGCGGTTGAACGCGGTCAGGGCGTCGGCGGCCTTGTAGTGATCGTCATAGGCGATGACCTCGACCTGGTACTTCTTGCCGCCGACCTCGAGGCCGCCCTTGCTGTTGACCTCCTCGGCGGCGAGTTCGGCCGCGCCCTGCATCGCGATGCCCCACGCCGTTCCGGCGCCGGACAGCGTCGCCAGCACGCCGAGCTTCAGGGCTTCGGCTCCGGCAGCATGGGAAGAGACGGCAAAGACCGACGACAGAAGCGCGACCTTCAGAAATCCACGCATGGCTACCTCCCTGGTGTCGGGAGCGGTCAAGGCCGCCCTCTCACGATCTCGCTGTTGATGGCTTCCGTCGGCGCAAGGCGCGACGGGCAGCGTCGAACCTAGCCCGCCGCCTTGACGAAAGTCAACTGTTGACAGTTTAACGCCCGTGTCGGAAACATTCGGGCGGCGTAGCGCCGCAGCGACCCTGTTCAGGAGCCTGATGACCGACGGCCAACGAGCAAACAGTTCGGACAGCAAGACCTTTCCGGCCTAAACCCATTCAACCGGGAAGTCCGGGCCGCTATACGAAAAGAAGAAACACAGCACAGGTGAAGGCCAAATGACCTATCTGGTCGCCCATGACTTGCCGACGCTGCCGGCCGGCGAGCGTTTTCGAAAGCTGCTGCAACGTCCCGGCATCCTGCAGATCCCCGGCGCCTATTGCGGCCTCGCGGCGCTACAGGCCAAGGCCGCCCGGTTCGAGGCGCTGTATCTGTCGGGTGCTGCGATGTCCGCCTCGATGGGGCTGCCGGACCTCGGCATTCTCACCATCGAGGACGTCTGCTTCTTTGTCCGTCAGGTGGCTCGCGCCTCGCAGCTTCCCGTGCTGGTGGATGGCGATACCGGCTTCGGCGAGGCGCTCAACGTGATGAACATGGTTCGCGCGTTCGAGGACGCCGGCGCTGCGGCGGTCCAGATCGAGGACCAGATCCTGCCGAAGAAGTGCGGTCATCTCAACGACAAGAAGCTGATTGCGCCCGAGGATATGGCCGCGAAAATCGCCGCCGCCGCCAAAGCCCGCCGGCACCTCTATGTCGTGGCCCGGACGGACGCCGCCGCCGACGAAGGGCTCGACAGCGCGATCAACCGCGCAAAACTCTATGTCGAGGCCGGCGCCGACGCGATCTTCCCGGAAGCCCTCCATGACCCCGAGGACTTCCGCAAGTTTTCCGAAACCATCAAGGTGCCGCTGCTGGCCAACATGACCGAGTTCGGGCGAACACCGTTCATGACGGCTTCCGAGTTCGAAGCGCTCGGCTACAAGATGGTGATCTGGCCGGTCAGCGCGCTGCGGATGGCGGCAAAGGCGCAGGCCGATCTCTATGAGGCGATCCGCAACGACGGCGGCACCCATCACCTGATCGACCGCATGCAAACCCGCGCAGAACTCTACGCCACCATCGGCTACCACGAATACGAGGCGCTGGATTCGTCGATCATCACGTCGGTGACCCCGGAGGGCATGCCGCAACGGTCAACCGGCAAGTAGATCGCAGTAGTCCAAGCGAAGCGCGGAGCTACCTTCGCGCCAACGCGGCGGCCCTGCCGCCCTTGCCGGACAGTGTGGTCGCGGTCTTCGGCTTCCGCAGCGGCGCAACCGGGGCGGCTTCCTGCCGAGCGGCCGCTTCCCGCATCTGCTCCTCGACATAGACGCGCGCGTTGCCGATATGCAGACGCATTTTACGTTCGGCTTCGACGGGGTCCCGCTTCATCAGCGCTGCGACGATATCCTTGTGCTCGCGCAGGGCCTGCTTGGCGCGTCCCGGCTTGGTAGAGGATTTGTAGCGATAGACCCGCAGCAGATAGTAGAGGTCCTCGCACAGCATCTGGACCAGCCGCGCGTTGCGGCTGCCCTTCACGATCCGGAAGTGAAAATCGAAGTCCTTCGACTCCTGGTAATAGCCGGTGCCTTCCTGGACGCTCTTCTGCTGCTGGTGCTGATCGAGTAGTTCGGAAAGCGCTTCCAGCTCCTCGTCGGTCATGTTCTTGGCGGCAAGCCCGCATGCCAGCCCTTCCAGCGCTTCGCGCACCTGCAGCACCTCATAGAGATCGCCGGGTGACAGGCTGGCGACGCGGACGCCGATGTTCGGCGTCCGCTGCAACAGCTTGCGGCCTTCGAGCCTGCGGATAGCTTCGCGCAACGGGCCACGGCTGACGCCCAGCGACGCGGCCAGCGCCTGCTCGCTGATCTTGCTGCCTGGCTGAAGATCGCCGCTCATGATCGCAGCTTCGATCCGCTCTGCGAGAGCGTCCACCAATGATTGCGCGGAAATCTTGCTGCTCAAAATGCCGTTCATGAAAACCTTCCAAGGACCACGGCTTCAGCAGCCTGCACAGACGCCTCCGCACTGGCTCGGCGCGGAGGAAACGACGATCCTGTTCGTCCCCGCGACATTGCCGGATCGGCCCTCTTGCCCATTACTATGTCCCTTCGCCGAGAACAATCAATCGCAGAAATACCTGTTCCATCAACTGTCTACAGTTAAGCGATCCGCAGTGCCGTGAGCGTCCCCTCCTCGATGGCCTGGAAGAATTTTCTCGGGCCGCCGACATCGCCAGCATAATGTAGGGGAATTCCGAGCCCATGCAGGCTATCGGTTTCGATCTTCCGCGAAACGTATCCAGTGCAGAAGATCACATTGTCGATGTCGTGCAGCGTGCGCCGCACGCGGCCCACTGGCTTGATTTCGACCCAGTCCGGACCGACCGCGAGCAACTCCATATTCGCCAGAACTTCGATGTTCAGTTCGGTGATCCGGTCAAGATAGTAGACGCGGTCGGCATGAACAGCCTTCTTCAGCATTTCCGAGCGCACGATCATGATGACCTTCTTGCCCTGGTCCGCCAGATAATCCGCCACCTCGATGCCGACCAGGCCGCCACCGACGACGACACAGGTCTGGCCCGCCTGTTCGAGGCCGGCAATCACCCGCCACCCGCTCAGGACATGGGGCAGATCGGCGCCCGGAACGTCGGGCTGAATCGGCGAAGCGCCGGTCGCCACGATGATCGCTTCGGGCTTCAGCGCGCGCGCATCATCGGCCGAAAACGACCGGTTGAGACTGACGGGAATACCGAGGCGCACGAGTTCGGCGGTGAAGTAGCGCAATGCATTCCGGATCTCACCGCGATGCGGCGGCTGATGCGCCAGCAAAAGCTGCCCGCCGACCACGGCTTCCTTTTCGAACAGATGGACATCGTGTCCGCGCCGGGCCGCCGTCACGGCAGCGGACAGTCCGGCCGCACCGCTGCCGATCACGACGACGCGCCTCGACACCGGCCTGAGCGCGAGCAGCGGCTTCAACTCCAGCTCCCGGCTCACCATCGGGTTGACGGTGCAGGCCAGACCTTTGTGGCGGTGAACCGTGGCGATGCACTCGTTGCAGGCGATGCAGGGCGCGATCGTCTCGACCCGGCCGGCTTTGGCCTTGGCCGGAAAGAAGGGATCGGCGATCAGAGCCCGGCTCAGGCAGATGAAATCCGCCTGCCCGTCTTCGAGGATCTGCTCGGCCAATTCAGGCGTATTGATGCGCCCGACCACCATCACCGGGACCTTGACCCGCTTTCGGATCGCATCGCCGTAGCTCACGTAGCAGCCGCGATCGACCGACATGCCCGGTACGACCATGTAAGGACGCGACGCGTGCACGCCGCCGGACACGCTGATCGAATCGGCACCGGCCGCCTCGAACATGACGGCCATCTCGATGGCGTCGGCGAGTTCGAGGCCGTGCTGGACGTGATCCCGGCCGTTCATGCGAACGATGACGGGATAGTCCGCGCCGAGCTTGGCCTTGATCGCCTCGATCAGCCGCACGCCAAAATAGGCGCGGCCCCGCACGCTGCCGCCGTACTCGTCCTCGCGCTTGTTCGAATCCGGCGACAGAAACTCTCCGATCAGATAGCCGTGTGCACCATGGAGTTCGACGGCATCAAAACCCGCGTCGCGCGAACGCCGCGCCGCTTCCGCAAACCGTTCGACGATGCGGTCGATCTCGCCGACCGTCAGTTCCTTCGGTATCACGGCATCGCCGACGCCGGTGAACTGCGAAGGAATCGGCGACGGCGCCAGCGGCACCGAGCCCGAGACATCAGGGATGGATTCGCGGCCACCGTGGTTGAGCTGCAGCGCCATCTTGGCGCCCTCCGCATGGGCCGCCTGCACCACCTTGCGCAGACCGGGAATGAAGCAATCGTCATGCAGCATCGCATTGTGGTGCAGCCGTTTGCCTTCCTGTTCGATATAGGTGGCTTCGACCACGATCAGCCCGGTGCCGCCGCGGGCCCGCTCGGCGTAGTATTCGACGAGATCGTCGCCGACAAAACCGTCCTTGTCCGCAAGCTCCGAACTGGTGGCCGCGAACACGACCCGGTTCGGCAATTCCAGCGAGCCGATCTTGCCCGGCGCAAACAGTTTCGGAAACATCGGCACACTCACCAGTCTATGGAGACGGACTATTCGGGCGTTCGATAGACGACATTGCCCTCGAACAGCCGGCGGGCGCTGCGGTAGACCGCGCCGTAATCAGCCTTGGCGGCGCCGGCGGCGGAAAGCGAAACCCCGGCATCGACCAGCGTAACGCCGGACGGATGCGCAATCCGGATCGGGCCGGTCGCGTTGCTCAACTGCGCGGGAATGCTGCCGGGGATGCGGGTCGCGACCGAGAGGCAGATCGCGCCGGTGATCGGCGTGGCGCGATGCGGCTGGCCGACCGAGATCATGCGTACCCAGATGTCGGCATCGGCAGCCCTGAGTTCGCGGCCGGACAGCGTTCGCCCGGCGCGCGGACCCGACACCATTGCGACCTTGGGAATGCCGGTCATGCGCTTGGCCTGTTCGAGATCGGGCGCAATCCCCATCTTCACCGATGCCGCGCAGCGGATCGCTTCCATCCGCTGCAGAAAAACCGCATCGTGGTCGAGCGCGTCAGGCAATTCATCACCGGATTGCCCAACCGCGCTTGCCTCGACGAAAACGCAGGGGTTGGCGGCATCGACGCAGGACGCCTTGACGATCCCGAGCCCTTCGATGTCGAACTCGTCGACGGCGCACCCGGTCGGCAACAGCTTGCCGGTCCGCGCGCCACCCGGTTCGAGAAACTCCAGCCGGATCGGCGCAGCCTTGCCGCCGACGCCATCGATTTCCATTTCGCCGGTGGCCGCGAGCGCGCCCTGCTCGACCGGAAAGCGGGCGACGATGATTTTTGACGTGTTGGTGTTGTGAATGCGGACGGTAGCTTCGCCATTGGCGGGACCCGTGACCAGCCCTTCGTCGAGCGCAAACGGCCCGACCGCCGAAGACATGTTGCCGCAATTGGCGCCGTAATCAACAAAAGTGTCGCGGACGCCGATCTGCGCGAAGGTGTAGTCGACATCGGCGTCCGGCCGGCTCGGCGGGCCGATGATACAGATCTTCGACAGCGAGGAAATGCCGCCGCCCATGCCGTCGAGCTGGCGGCCGTTCGGGTCGGGCGAGCCCATCACCTGCAGGAAGATCGGATCCCAATCCGCAGGTTTGGCGGGCAGGTCTTCCTTCCGGAACATCACCGCCTTGGAAGTGCCGCCCCGCATGAACACCGCACGAAGTCGAGCATTTGCCATGGAGGTTCTCCCGTCCCTTATTTCAACGGCTCGGCATCGAGGCGGATGATATCCGCAGGGCCACCCGGCTGCGCCGGATAGCGTTGTAGCACGAGCGGGTCGTGGCCGGGCACGATATGGGACAGCGACGTCGCCATGCGCCGCATCGCGTCATACCCTTCGAGCGTCTCGCTGACGTCGACGACGACCGGAAACGGCCGGTACTGTTCGAAATTCGCATAATAATGCGAGGCGTCGGAGGCGACCACGACCCAGCCGCGTCGGGTCCGGACCCGCACGAACTGCAGGCCGCGCGAATGACCGCCGACCAGATGAACCGACACGCCATCGGCGATTTCGCTCGAACCGTCGTGGAAGGCGACGCGACCCTGAAACAGTTTTTGCACCATCGCGGTGACGTCTTCCGCCTCGAACGGATGACGCAAAGTGGAATGGCACATGCAGCGGCCGGTGCAGTATTCCATCTCGCGGTCCTGAACGTGATATTTCGCGTTCGGAAACAGGTCATGGTTGCCGGCGTGGTCGTAATGCATGTGGGTCAGGATCACGTCCTTGACGCCGGCAGCTTCGATTCCCGCGGCCTTCAAACCTTCGGCCACCGGCCGCGTCAGTTTTCGCGCGCGCCGCTTGGCCATGTTGGCATCGAAACCGGTGTCGATCACAATGGTCTGGCCGCCACCCTTCAGCACCCAGACGAAGAAATCCATCGGCATCGGACCGTCATGCGGGTCGCCGCCGAGAAAATTCTCCGCCGTTTTACGCTCGGCGTTGTGGGCGTAACGGATCGCGAGAATTTCGTATTCCGACATGGTGCGCTCCGTTCCGGTGGCTAGCTGACGGCCTTGTCCTGCGCCTTGCGCCATTCGAGAAGCCGGCGAATGCCCTCCTCGATGGAGACTTCCGGCACCCATCCCAGCATCTTCTCGATCTTGGCCCGGCTGAAATCGAGCTGATCGGTCACACTCGATCGCACGCTGCCGCCGCCGGCCTTGAACACCGGTTTGAGCGAGCTACCGGTAATCGACAGCAGGATTTCGACCAGGCGATTGAGCGAGGTGGCAACGCCCGTCACCACGTTGAAACTCTCCGCGGTCACGTCGGAGGCCATCGCCATGACATTTGCCCGCGCGACGTCGGCGACATGGATGTAGTCGTGCACCTCGCTGCCGTCGCCGGTGATAACAGGCGCTTCGCCGCGCGCGATGCGGTCATAGTTTTCCATGATGTAGAGCGCGTTGACGCCGCGATAGTGCTGGCGCTCGCCGTAGACGGTCGAGTATCGCAGCCCGATCGCCTGGATGCCGTGCTTGGCGCTGTAGAGCTTGCTGAGATTTTCGCCGATCAGCTTGGTGCAGGCATACAACGCGGCCGCGGGCTGGAAGCTAGAGAGCTGCGCCGGTGCCTGTTCGTCGACCAAGCCCGGGGCCGGATCGCCGTAGACCGCGACCGACGACGAGAACACCACCTTCTTGACGTTGCGGTAGCGGCACGCCTCGAAGATATTGACCTGGCCCTCGACATTGACGGCGAGGCCCAGGCTCGGGTTCTGGCTGAGCGGCAGCGTCAGGAAGCCGGCGATCGCGAACACGCCGTCGCAACCTTCAAAGGCATCATAGAGCTCGTTGATGCGCAGGATGTCGCCGCGCAACAGCTTGACGCGGGGATTGCCGAGCAACGACTTGACCGTCTCCGGATTGCCCAGTGAAAAATTGTCGAGCAGTACGACTTCGCGCGCACCCTGGCTCAGCAACTGTTCCGCGACGTGCGAACCGATCAGGCTGGCGCCTCCGGTGACGACAAACTTCCCTTCGGCGATCTTCATGGAGGCTCACAACTCTTTCGCAAACAACGCCGCAGCTCGCGGCAAACTGCTAGCCCGCGGGACGGACTGCCATCGATGATATCCGCGCTGCGGACATCATACCCGCAGACCGTATCGCCACCCTCTCAAACTGTCTACAGTTTTCATTATGCGGCATAGGCGCACGCCGTTGCGCGGCCAGCGGGGCTGCGGCGTCGCTTAACGGCGGCCGTGTCTGTATAGAGGGTGCCGACGAACAGGCCTCGCGGGCCGACACGGCCTTGAACAATCAGGAACGGGAGAAAAACAATGTCTGAGAAGGTCGCGGTCATCGGAATGGGGCAGATGGGATCCGGGATGGCCGGGCGGCTGCGGGAGTCCAACCTCGATGTCGTCGGCTATGACGTCAATGCCGAACAGCGCGCCCGTCTCACCAAGGAAGGCTTTCGAATGACGTCGAGCATCGCCGAGGCGCTCGCAGGCCGTTCGATCGTACTGACCAGCCTGCCCGACCCCAAGGCGGTGACGGAAGCCTGGCTCGGCGCCGAGGGGATCGTCGCGCATGCCGCCAAGGGCACGCTGTGCATCGAGCTCTCGACCATCGATCCGCAAACGATGCGTCAAGCCGCCGAGGCCGCTGCTGCGCGCGGCATCGCGGTGGTCGACTGCCCGGTCAGCGGCAGCCCCAATGAGGCGCGCGCCGGCAAGCTGATCCTGATCGCCGGCGGCGACAAGGCCGACGTCGAGCGCGCCGAACCGATCCTGAAGCTGCTCGGCAACGAGTGGAAGTACACCGGCGGCGTCGGCACCGCCAAGGTCGTCAAGATCGTCAACAACATGATGTCGATGGGCAACGTGCTGGTCGCAGCCGAAGCGTTCGCGCTCGGCGTCGCCGCCGGCGTCGAGCCGGAAAAACTCTACGACGTGCTGTCGGTGAGCGGCGGTCGCTCGCATCATTTCACCAAGCGTTTCCCGAACGCGCTCAAGGGCGACTTCTCGCCGGGGTTCAAGATGGAGCTCGGCGAAAAGGATCTCGCGCTCGGCGTCGAACTCGGGCGCATGACCAAGATGCCGACGCCATCCGCATCCGCGACCCGCGAGATGTATGCGCTGGCGCTGGCCGAAGGCTTTCGCGGCCAGGACATCGTCTCGCTGCTGGCGATGTACCAGAACTGGGCCAAGCCGAAGAGCTGACGTGCGGCCTTGCTGGGAAAGGCCGCGATCGATTTACAGTAATCCAGTTCGAACGCCGCGCCGCGGACACATCCCGGGCGCGGCAATTCATTGTCCCGTCAGGGCACCCAGGTCGTTTCGGGAGCCTCCTGCGCGCCGCGGGGTGCGAACACGACCTTCTTGGCTGGCGCCTTGTGCAACTCGCTGACTTCCAATAGCCGCGTGACTTGCGCGACCTCGGTGATCTTTTCGAAGGTCTCGAGCCGCTCGAACAGCGGCGCGATCTGCTCGCGTGGCAGGCTGCGGGCTGCGCAATCG
This sequence comes from Afipia sp. GAS231, assembly GCF_900103365.1. Classification (NCBI taxonomy): domain Bacteria; kingdom Pseudomonadati; phylum Pseudomonadota; class Alphaproteobacteria; order Hyphomicrobiales; family Nitrobacteraceae; genus Afipia; species Afipia sp. GAS231. The sequence continues at coordinate 5,520,575 of NZ_LT629703.1, read as the reverse complement.
CTGAACTTGTCCCACAATTCGCTGCTGCTCATCGGGTTATCGCCGCCGCGGCCGACGAGATTGTCGATCCGCCGCGCCAGCCGCCTGCCGTCCTTCATTGTCACGATCACCTCCGCGCCCCACTGGTGCTCGGCATCATCAGCCATATCGGGGTGCGGACTGGCCGTTGTCAGGTCCAGCAGCCGCACGATCTCGGGATCGAAATGCGCGTCGCCCTCGAAATCCTTCAGGCGCAGCACGCCATAGCGAAGCGCGCGTGCGACGACGTATTGAACGCTGAACTTGGCTTCCAGCGGCGTCTGCGGATGCGGCGTGTTGGTATGGCGCAGCCGCCGGCCATGCGGCATCACTTCGATACGCGCGATATCGGCGGCCTCGATCTTCTCCTCGCGACGTAAATTCAGCGCCATGTTGATGGCGGGATGGGTACTGCCACAGCAGGGAAATTGCTTGAGCCCGATCGACTTGGCCTCGATTTCCCACGGCTGGCCCCAGTTCTCGAACAGTTTTGCGGTATCGAAGGTGCCGGGACCGTTGAAGACGTTCAAAAAGCCTTGCGCATGCTCGAAGACATCGGTGGCGGCATCGAAGCCGCCTTCGGCCAGCAATGCTGCGAGCAGACCGTTGCGGCAGCACTGGCCGATATGCAGCGGCTTGGTCATGGTGCCGAAATTCGCCTTCAGTCCGCTCGCCAGCGACGCTGCGATACACAGCGCCATCGTGGTCTTGGCATGATCGAGCTTGATCAGATGACACGCAGCCGCCGCAGCGCCGAAGACGCCGAGCGTAGCGGTCGGGTGCCAGCCCTTGTCGTAGTGGTGGAAATTGACGGCGCGTGCGAGCCTGATCTCGACTTCGACGCCGATCACATAGGCCGCCACGATATCCTGGCCGGTTCCGCCGCGCTCCTCCGCCAATGCCAGCAGCGTCGAGACCAGCGGCACCGAATGATGGCCGCCCATGATGCCGCTGAAATCGTCGAAATCGAGCGCATGCGACGCGGTGCCGTTGATCAACGCCGCATCGAGCGCACTGGTGCGCCGCGCCGAGCCGAAGATCAGCGAAGGCCCGGGCGCTGTAGCTACGCCCGGGGTCTTGAGCAGGATCTGCGTGCAGGGTTCCGGATACCCCGCCAAGGTCACGCCGATCGCATCGAGGATACATGTCCTCGCCTGTGCGATCGCGCCCTTGGTGAGCTGACGCTTGTCAAAGGCGAGAACATGCTGCGCCAGGGTCTGGAGCAGCGTGATCCCGGAAGGCTCGCTCGGCGCAATTGCCGGATTTGATTTTACCGATGCCGAAGATGCGTCGCTCATGTTGCTTCTCCCGTTTCTTCGCCTTAGTCGGCTGCCGCCGCGCTACGCCCGGCGATCCGCCCGAAGGTCGCGCCCGAGACGAGACCGGTGCCGGCCGGATAGTTGTCGTAGAACAGGCCGCCGACCATTTCGCCGCAGCAGAACAACCCCTTGATCGGACGCCAGTCGGTGCCGATCACCTGCGCGGTCTCGTTCACCTTCAGGCCGCCGAAGGTAAAGGTGATGCCGCCGGTGGCGCTGTAGGCATAGAACGGTGGCTTGGCCACTTTCAGCGCCCAGTTGGTTTTCTCCAGATCGAGCCCCTTGCTGGAGAGACCGTCCTTCCTGGTCGGATCGAAGCCGTCGTCCATCTCGCGGGCATGGGCATTGTATTCGTCGACAGTCTTCAAAGCCTGCGCCTTGTCGTCGAAGTCGAGCTGGTCGATCAGGTCTTCCAGTGTGTTGGCGGTAATCGGCTTGCTGGTCTGGTAACGCGGCTCCAGCAGATGGACCACGCGGGAGTCGAAGATCTGCCAGGCCTTGGCGCCGGGCTCGGCGAGAATCGCGCGGCCGAACTTGGCATAGGTGAACAGCGCGCCATCCTCGCCTTCGTCGACAAACCGCTTGCCCTTGCGGTTGAGCATGATGCCGTAGACGTAGCTCAGCCGGTTGCTGCGATCGGTCAGTTCGCGCGGGGCAAACTCACCCCAGTCGGCGCTGATCGGCGTGGCGTGGCAGCCGCTCCACTGTCCCCACGGCATGGCGCCAACATTCATCGCCATCCGCAAGCCGTCGCCCTGGTTGTGCGGCGTTCCCCGCACCTTGGCGGCGCCGACCAGCGGACCGATATGCTGGGTGCGCATCTGCACGTTGGCCTCGAAGCCGCCGCAGCCGAGCACGATCGAACGGGCGTTCAAGACCGACATGCCGTCGTCGTCGCGCACCTTGACACCATTGACCCTGCCGTCGTCACCGATCAGAAGCTCGACCGCCGCGGTGCCGTAGCGAATTTCGATACCGAGCTTCTCGGCGGTAGCGAACCAGCTTCGCGACAGGCCGACGCCCTCATGCTCGGCGCGCACCACCAGGCCGCGCGCCCACACCATGACGTTGTCCTTCTTGACCGCGGACAGCGTGATCGCCGGCTCCATCTTGATGCCGCCGACCTTCTTCATCCACTTCACGGTGTCGAACGAATTATGCACCAGCAATTTCGACAGCACCGGATCGGTGCGCCCGCTGGTGACGCGCATCAAGTCGCCGTGAAAGTCTTCCTTCGGATAGGGCGAAATGCCGTCGTAGAAGTTTTCGAACTCTTCCTCGACGTCAGGCAACAGCTCGCCGATCTCGCGCGGATCGTCGAAGGCAAAGCGCAGCACGCCGCCGCTCCAATGGGTATTGCCGCCGCGCATCTCCCGCGGCGCCTTCTCGATCACCACGACGCGCTCGGCGCCGTTCTCCTTGGCGGAAACGGCGGCAGCCAATGCCGCGTTACCGGCGCCGACCACGATGACATCATACGTACTCATAACTTCGCTCTCCTGATTGACTGGCTTGTTGTGGATCGCAGCAAGGCCGCGATCTCGGTGGCGGAATGGGTTTCGAGCTTCAGCACAGCCTCGCGAATGCGTTCGGCTTGAACCAGCGGGATCGACAAGGTGGCGGAAGCGCGAAATTTCTTCGAAACCGCGGCCTCATCCAGCGCGCGCTCGCCCGCGCCGCTGTTGACGCGGATATGCCTAAAGAAGCTGCGGCCATCCTTCAGCGTCACGCGGACACCGCCGGAGAAGAAGGTCGGGAAAGCCGAGTCCGGATCGACGGCGCAGGTGACGCGCTGCGTCAGGTCCAGCACCACCGGATCCGCCAGGGCGGCCGGCATCAGGTCGGCGAGACCGAACGCACCCTTGATGAGGCAGGTAGCAATAACGAACTGGGCGCTGAACTTCGCTTCATATTCGTTGGTCGGCCGGGTCTTGGCGGCGGCCGGTTCGGCCACGATCGGCATGGTATCGCGCGGCAGATAGGCCTCTACGCTGGCAATGTCGGCAGGGTTGACCCCGGCATGCAGTTCGATCGCGGCGTCCGCACAGCCGTGGATGAAATGGCAGACCGGATAAGGCTTGATCGCGGTCTCGGCCAATTCCCAGACCTTACCGAGACTCGTGAGCTCGGCGTTGAGATCGATCGGCGCCGGCGAATGCTGGATATGCGTGTCGAAGAAGCCGAAGCGACCTTCATAGGGACGCGTCGGGGCCTTGAAGCCTTGTTGCGCCAGAACCGCAGCGGTGATGCCGGCGACTGCGGCCCAGCCGGGATGCATGCGCTTGGTCCACGCGCCTTCCTCAAGGAACACCTGGACGCCCGAGGCGGTGCTGGCGGCGATGCCTTGCGCGGCGACGATGCCGTCGGCCGACAGGCCGAGAATGCGCGCGGCCACCACCGCCGAACTGAAATGCGCGACCAGCCCGGTGGCATGAAAGCCCGCATGGTGGAAGCCGCCCTTGACCGCGGCGCCGACGCGGATCGCGGTCTCCATCCCGGCGGCGTAGGCAACCAGTAACGTCTTGCCGTCGATGCCGCGGGATTCGCCGAAGGTCAGCGCACAGGGAAGACAGGCCGCGGTGGCGTGAATGATGCTGTTGAGGTGGGTGTCGTCGAAGTCGAGGCCGTGGATCAGCATGCCGTTGGCAAGCGCCGCGTCCCGCACCGGCAAGCGGACATCGCGGCCGATCACGCTGCACGTCCCCTCACCGCCCAGCGCCGTGGCGCCAGCAACCGCGACATCGGCAAAACCGTAGGCATTGGAAGCGAGGCCGCAGCCCAACGCGTCGAGGATCAAAAGCTCGGCGCGATGCAGCACCGGCGCCGGGATATCTTCGAACTTCAAGCCGGCGGCAAACTCGGCCAGCGTTCGGGCCGGCTTGGTGGCCGCTGATGAGACGGACGTCTTATCCAGCATGCCGCAATCTCGCTTCGGTTTGAGCCACATCGTCGACGAGACGACAGTCGCGGGCATCGAACGAAAGAATGGCGGGGCTGCCGGGTGCGAGTGCGCTGCGCGAATAGGCGCGCAGACGGTCGGCGCCGACCTCGACGATGTATTCGACATGCGGACCGAGATACATGCCGCTGACGACGTGACCGGTTAGCCGGTTCTGTCCGGCAATCGCCGCCGCCGACGTTTCGTCGAGCCGGATCGCCTCGGGACGCAACAATGCAATCTTGGAGCGGCCGTCGTCGCGGTCGGTGGCCGGATCGACCTCGACCGGCGAGCCATTTTCCAGTTGCCACCCGCGGCCAACACGCTGCACATGCAGGAAATTGGCGTTGCCGATGAAGTCGGCAACGAAGCGATTGACCGGCTGCTGGTACAGATCGCGCGGCGTGCCTTCCTGCACGATCCGGCCTGAATCCATCACGATGACGCGGTCGGACATCGACAGCGCCTCGGTCTGGTCGTGCGTCACGTACAGCGCGGGCACGTTCAATTCGCGCTGGATCCGGCTGATCTCCAGCCGGGTGCGATCGCGCAGGCGGGCGTCGAGGTTCGACAGCGGCTCATCGAACAGCAGCAATCGCGGGCGCGCCGCGATCGCCCGCGCCAGCGCCACGCGCTGCTGTTGTCCTCCTGACAATTCGGAAGGACGGCGCTTGGCGAGCTTGCCCATGCCGACGATGTCGAGCGCCCAGTTGACGCCGGCGGCGACGTCGCGCTCGCCTTTCACGGTGAGCGGAAATGCGACGTTCTCCGCGACCGTCAGATGCGGCCAAACCGCATAGGACTGGAACACCATGCCGAGATCGCGCTCGTGCGGCGGCACGAACAGGTTGGCGGCCGGATCGGAAACCGTCTCGCCGTTGATGGCGATGCTGCCGCCGGTCGGGGTTTCCAGGCCTGCAATGCATCGCAATGTGGTGGTCTTGCCGCAGCCGGAGGGCCCGAGCAGCGTGACGAACTCGCCGTCGGCCACGTCGAACGATATCGAGTAGATGACGGTGAAGGCGCCATAGGATTTGACGAGGTTGCGGACGGCGATACCCATCGCAGATTATTCCCTTCTCTATCGCCTGCGCGCGCCGGGCATGGCCCAGAGCAGCAAGGACATCATGGCGACCATCAGGATCATCGCGAGGATCGAGAGCGCGCTCGCGAGCCCCCAATTGGCCTGTTCGAACGACGACCAGATCGAAACCGACAGCACCGAGGTCGAGGCGGTGAAGATCAGGATCGTGGCGGAGATTTCGCGGAAGAACGCCATGAACAGCAGGAAGTAGCTGCTCTGCAGCGACGGCAGGCTGAGCGGCATCAGGATGCGCCAGACGCCGGACAAACGGCTCGCGCCCGCGGTCCAGGCCGCTTCCTCGAGGCTGCGGTCGAGCTGCACGAAGCGCGCGCCGGACGTTTCGGTCGCGTAGGGCAAAAAGCGCGTGACATAGGCCAGCACGATCAGGGTCAGCGTGCCGTAGAGCGGCAGCGGCAGGTAGGCGTAGGCCCACAACAGGCCGAGACCAAGCACGATGCCGGGCACGCCGAACGGGAGCATGACCAGCGCATCAAGCACGCGGTATCCGGTCGGACGCAGCCGCACGGTGAAATAGCTGCAGGCAATGCCGAGCACGACACCGACCAGCGCGCCGCCGCCGGACACGATCACGGTGTTGAAGATCGCCCGCTGGGTTTCTTCCGAATTCCAGATGTAAATATAATTGCGGAAGGTGAAGGCGGCGTCGAACGGATTGGCGGTAAAGAACTTGATCAGCGAGGTGTAGAGCAGGATCAGGCCAGGCAGCACCAGACTGACCGCAATATAGAAACCGCAGATCAGATTGACCGGCCAGCGCCAGACGCCGAGCGGGATCGGCGTGATCTTGCCGGCCTTGCCGGTCGTCACCACTGAGCGTCCGCCACGCGCCAGCCGCCGCTGCAGCAGGATGGCAATGCCGGTAATCGCCGCAAGCGTCAGGCCGATCGCGGCCGCAAGCCCGTAGGCCGTCGGCGGAAACCGGCACAGCAGATAAATTTGCGTGGCCAGAACCGTGACGTGGCCGGGAACGCCGATCAGCACGGGGATGCCGAACTGCTCCAGGGTCAGCACCAGACACAGCAGGGCACTGGAAGCGAGCGCATAGGACAGCATCGGCAGCGTGACGCTGCGCAACATCCGCCACGGCGAAGCGCCCGCCGTGCGGGCGGCCTCCTCGTAGCTCGGGTCCATGCCCATGATCGGCCCGCGGATCGTCAGATAGACGAACGGCACCTGATGCAGCACCATGACGAAGACGATGCCGGCGGCGCTGTAGATATCGACCGAAACGGATTCGATATTGAGCAGGCGCAGGAGATCATTGATGACGCCACCGGGCGAACCGATCACGATCCAGGCCATCGCCAGAATGAACGACGGGAAATAGAAGCTGAGCCCCAGCAATCCCGTCATCGTGCTCGGCCAGCGGAAGTCAGTACGATGGATCACCAGCGCCAGCGCCGTGCCCATCACCATCGCGAACAAGGTGCTCAGCCCCGCGACTTCCAGCGTCGTCAGCAAGGTCTCGACGACACCGGGCGAAGCCAGGTTAATCCAGTTCGCCAAGGTCCACTGGCCGGGCATGCCCGGCGAAGTGTCGCGCAGGCTGCCGATCACCAGCGCCGCGAGCGGAACCAGCGCCAGAAACGCCACGATCGCAAAGACGATCACATAGAGCCCGGTCAACACGCCGTCATGCGCCGCCGCGCGCTTGACGGCGGATGGACGTACGCGCGCGGAGGACGCTTCCAGCCCGAAGCGACCTTCACCCTGATCCAACTGTGAACTCTGCAAAATCGACATGAGCCTCAACGAATGCCGAAGGTTTCACGCCACACGTCGATGGTCTTGTTCTGCTCGGGCCCGGAGACGATCGTCAGCGAGTCGACCGCGTTCGATAGCGCCGAGGTCGGCGGGATGAATTTGGTCGGCGCCACGCCGGGTCGGGTAACGGGCAAGCCGCCCTGTTCCTGCAGCACCAGTTGCCCCGGCGCGCTCAAGAGCCAGTTGACGAAGACCTTGCCGGCGTTGGGATGCGGCGCGCGGCCGCTCACCATGACGTAGCCGCTGTTGGTGGCGGTGCCGGATTTCGGATAGACGAAGCCGATCGGCGCGCCATCCTCGAGGCCGGGCTCGAGCGGCAGATCAGCGAGCGTCGCCACCATCACGTCGCCGCGCAGCACGGCCTGAAACACGCCGGCCGACCCCTCGAAGAACCTGATGTCGTTGGCCTTCAGCTTTTGTGCCGCATCCGGAATACCGTTCTTGACCCAGAAAGCGACCAGACCCTGCACGGCGATCGAGCGCCAGGGCGGATCCATGGCGACCTTGCCCTTCCACTTCGGATCCCAGAGATCGGTCCATTCCTTCGGCGCATCTGACGGCTTCACCCGCTGCTTGTTATAAATAATGACGTTGCGGGAGGTATGGACGGCGAAGATCTTGTTGCCGTGATTGACGTCTTGGTTGAAGGCGGCGAGTTCCGGCGGGGTCCATTCGGCCGCCCAGCCCGCCTTGTCGACGCCGGCGAACATGGCATCGTCGGGGAAGGTCAGCATCGCGTCGGCGAGATTGCGGCCGGCGTTGAATTCGGTCGAGAAGCGTTCGATCAGCGGTGCGCTGCCGAGCCGGATCTGTTCGGTCTGGATGCCGGGGTTGGCCTTTCGGAATTCGATCATCAACTGCTCAACGCCTTGCGGGCGCAGGTTGTGATAGAAGCTGAGCTTGCCTTCTTTCAGTGCCGCGGCCTGCACCGCCGGCCAGTCTTCGGCGGCGACCATCGCACGTGATGGCGCCAGCGCGCCTAGCGCCAATGCGGCACTGATGCTGGTGAGGACAGTACGGCGCGTGATGTCGCGATCGCCGGTTCTCGTCATGGGCAGTTTCCCTGTTTTTGCGCGGCTTGGCCGCGTCTTGTTTTGATGACGGACTTCTTTTCTATCGGCGCAGCAGATCCCTTGAGCTATCAACGCGATTTTGCGATCCGGCGCGCGCGGCCTCGGCCATCGCCGCCAGTCGCAGTTCGTAGCCGCGCCGAACATGACGGCGGGCCAGTTCCTCGGCCGCAGCTTCGTCGCGCCGCGCGATGGCGGCAACGATGGCCTGATGTTCGCCCTGCGCTTCCGCGATACGGCCGGGAGCGGCGAACGTGGTGCGGCCGAGCAGGACGACGGAATCGTGCAGGTCCTGCAGGCTCTTCAGCAGAAAGCGGTTGTGGGCGGCGCGGTAAATATGCTCGTGGAAAAGCGTATTCTCCCGCGCATGGATTTTGGGATCGTCGGGCAACTGACGATGCGTATCCACCATCGCCTGCAGCATGTGGATTTCGGTCGCGTCGGCAAAGCGCGCCGACATCCCGGCCGCCGCGCCTTCGAGGCGCTCGCGCACATCATAGAGTTCGGCGACCGCGCGCAAATCGTGCTGCGCAACCGAAAGCCCGCCACCCGGCGCATGGACCAGCATGCCGTCGGATTGTAGGCGGCGCATCGCTTCGCGGATCGGCGTGCGGCTGACCTTGAGCCAGGAACAAAGCTCGAGTTCGAGCACGCGTTGGCCGGCTTCGAGCTGGCCCTCCTGGATCGCATTGCGGATCGCCCGATAGGCCTGCTCGGCCAGCCCGCCGGCCGCCCGCGATGAGGCTGCGCCGGGCCAGGCCACAAGCGTGTCATCCTCAACCGTGTTCGATCCCGAAATAGCCGCCTCCCAAGGAGAAACTTCGACCTTTCCTCGGTGTATAACCATGTATACATTCATATGCAAAGCAAAAAGTGGGAAGAAAATGCCGAAATTGGAACTCGACCATGGAAACCCCGCGGCAACCGGTCGCGTGACTGCCGACACGCCCGCGGTCTCGCTGACCCGCGCCTTCACCGATTTGCTGGCGGCGTGGCGGCCGCATCATCCGGAATTGCTGGATCGCTGCAGGCTGCTGTTGCTCGATGGCTTGGCCGTCGCGGTGGCGGGTGCCGGCGAACGCGGGCCGAGCCTGATGGCTGAGCAGACGCGTGCCGAATGTCCTGACGGGCCGGCCACCGTGATCGGCCACGGATTTGCGACCAGCGTCGTGCAAGCCGCGCGCGTCAACGGCATGGCGATGCATGTGCTGGATTTCGAACCGATGTGGAATCCGCCGAACCACGCGTTGTCGACGCTGCTGCCGGCGCTGCTGGCGCTGGCTGAGTTGCGCGAGCGGGATGGCGAAGGCCCGCAAGGACACGCGGTGTTGCGGGCCATCGCCAAAGGTGTCGAGGCGCAGGGGCGGCTGCGTCTGGCGTCAGGTCAGATCGAACCGGCCAGACTCTCGATCCATCCGCCGGGCGCGGTCGGCGCGCTTGCGGCAGCGCTTGCATGCGCCGACATGCTTGGTCTCGAAGGCGAGCGGTTGGCTGCGGCGGTCGCCGTCGCCAGTTCGCGCACTGGCGGGTTGCTCGCCAATGTCGGCTCGATGACCAAGGCGCTGCATTGTGGCGATGCCGCTGCGAACGGCGTGCAGGCCGCGATGCTGGCAGCGGCGGGTTTTAGCGCCGACGAAGACGCGCTCGGCAGCCCGCGCGGCTGGGGCGCTTCGCTGTTCGGCGCGACGTTCGAGCCTGCGCATCTGCTGGCGCCGATTGGCATCGGCCGCGCGATAAACCCTGGTCCGGCCTGGAAGCTGTTCCCGTCGCAATTCGCGACACATTTCGCGATCACCGCGGCGCTCGAAGCGCGCGAGGCCATCGGCGCCGATGCGCTGAAGCGGATTTCACGCGTCGAACTGCGAACGCCGGTGATGCCATACATCGACCGGCCGCGCCCGTATTCGGGCCTCGACGGAAAATTCTCGTGGCAATATACGGCTGCTATCGCCCTGCTCGACGGCAAGGTCGAGCCGGCGAGCTTCAAGGACGAACGGCGGTTCAAGGAGGATGTCGTGGCGCTGCTCGATCGCACCGTCCTGATCGGCGATGGCGCGATCTCCGGCCGCTTCGACCAGATGCATGTCGAGATATCAGTTGAATTGAACGATGGCCAGATCATCCAGCGGCGTTGCGATGCGCCGATGGGGAGCTGGAGCCGGCCTGTGCCGGACGAACGGGTCACGGCGAAGGCACGCGCACTATTGGTTGACGCCATCGGCGCCGAAAAGACGATGGCGGTCGAGCGCGCCATTGCAGCCCCCGGCGGATTTCATATTCGCCCGTTGATGGCGCTGCTCGCTTAGCCTCTCAAGCGCCTCCACGACGACGGGGCGAACTGCGTTGCCGCGGGAGCAACTGCGGATGATTCGCGCCAACGATATATTTGCTCTCAACAGCTATTGACGCACGCCGCGGTTCCCACTTCGATACCACCGGCGGAAAGGTGGGGGAGCCATGAGACACCCGATGGACACGGCCGTCATGTCAGGCGCGCTTTGGCTGTTGGCGGCGATGCTGATCGACGTGCTGACGCCGAAAGAGCTGAACGTCTACATGATCGGGGCCGTGCTGGCGCCGGCGGTGATCGTCGGTGCCGTGTTCTATCACCTGAAGCTGCCCGGCCCGGATCTGGCGATCTCGCTGGCAACCTTATGGCTGGTGTCGGTGATGGCGATCGAGTCGATCACGCCGAAACCGATATCGCCCTACTTCATGATTGCCGCCGTGGCCCCGGCGATTCTGGTCGGTGCATGGCTTCATGGCTCCGCCAGATGGAGCCGCGGCGCCGGAGCCGCTCAACGAAAAAGCGTTTGAGATCTTGCCTCGATCGGCCGCCGATCAGGCCCCGATCCGCTCTTTCAACTGTTCAAATTCGCCGCGCCGATAAGTTGCGCCGTCCGGCATGACGATTTCCACGTTCAGGCAGCCGTCGGAAATCAGCTCGGAAGCTTTCTTGATCGCGGCGGGCACGGAGTCACGATGCAACGTGACCGTCCCAGATGTATCGAGCGCGGTGATGTAAAATTTCATGAACGCTCCCGGCTTTGTGCAGCGCTCATTCTGGCGGGAAGTCGGACCACGTCAAGGGGCGCGATCCGGGAGTTTTCGGTCATTGGGTGGGGGGAACAAAGCCCCGGGAGGCGCGCAACGTTGGCACGAGGGCCATTCGGCCGGCTTCGGGGTGCCGAATTGGTCGCTGATCGGGGCCATCCGGAGGGGACAGTTCCCGGCGTCCCGAACGCCGTGAAAATCTCCTAAGTTGTTGATCTTGCTGCTCTGTAGAATCAGGCTGGTCCGGCACATCGAATTCCGTGCGCATCTCTTGAGCTGTCTTGCGCGCTACCTGGAGCAGAATGAGATCAGGCTGAACCGTGACGACGGACCATCTCAAGCGGCACGGGCGCTGCGAGCCGGCGCCTGCCAGTGGTCTCACTCCCAAGGCAGGCCGCGACCGATTTTGGGTCTGCGAGGTGCGAAGCTCGCGGACGTCGCGACCGTGCGCCAATAGGCGGCTGCGATCAGCTCGCGTAAGCGGCGTTCCATAACATGGATAGGCCAGCCGCAATCATGATCCCGTCCATGATGCGGCGAAAGAGGTCCGGATCCAGCTTCAAGACAAAACGCTTTGCGATGAAAGCTCCCGACATCAGCGAAGCCCCGGCGATCAACCCTTTCAGCGCCACTGCGGCGTCAAGAGCGCCAAAGCGCTGGAAGGTTGCCGACTTGCTGAGAAAAACGCCGAGTGAGCTTGCGGCCTCGGTGGCAAGAAATGCGCCCTTGGTCAGGCCGTAAAACAAGAACAAGGGAACGCTGAGCGGTCCGGTGGAGACCACAATACCCGTCAGGTAGCCGATGATCGCGCCGCCGATAGCGAGATGCCACAGCGATATCGTTAGCTGATGCCGAGCGAGCCAATGCCGCGCCGGCACCATCGCCATCAGAAACAGCCCGATCGCGATGTCGACCGCACGCGACGGCAGTACCAGCAACGTCCGCGCCCCAAGCGCCGCCGCCGGAATGCCTGGTATCGTGTAGGCGGCGCATGCACGCCAATCGACCTCGCGCCACCAGGCGAGCACGCGCGACAGGTTGGCCATCACGGCCGCAACAGCCATGATCGGCACGGCCTCTTTTGGACCGAATTCATAGACCAGCACCGGCACCAGCATGATCGAGGAGCCGGTGCCTACAATGCCGCTGATCGTTCCCGCCGCGAGCCCGACGGCGCAGACAAACAAGAAATTCAAGTGGAAGACCTCCGGGGACCGACAAGTATCTGCGCTCATTTCCGCGGATGCGCGCGGGGTAGATTTGCACTCGAAGTACAGCCCTTAGCAGGGGACTTCAGCGGGCGTTCTGAAGTCAAGGCTTTCTATCTAACGCAGTGATTTCCTCGCGCGACCACCGCTCGTCGCGCGCGAAACGACCAGTACGAAATCCCGACGCGCGCAACGCAGTCAACATCACCAACAACCTCAACGAAAACTCATTCGGAAACACACCTATCAGCGTTTTCCGGAAATGATATCCTTTTGCCCATTGAAAGAGTGACGAGTTGTCACAAGAGTCATTGCATCCATGTAAGATTGTAATGTTAAGTAACACACGTCATGAACGATCGAGGTTTCCGCTCGAAAACATTTGAATCCGCATGGCGCGAAGTCTGCGGAGAGGAAGGAGTCGAATTTGCCGATTCCCGCGATACAAAGGGAAGTTTTGCAGCGTCACCAACGCCGCAGGAGAGATTGATCAATTCGCGGCGGTGATCACGACCATGGGCTCGGCGATAGCGGGAAGTGCCAACACGGCGCTCGTTCTTCTGGCGAATTCAATTCTCTTCGACAAATCGGCGACAAGTGCGAGCTGCGGTGATTCAAGGTCCTCGGGAGGAACCTTGGCCGTGGCACGCTACGCTGATGCGGCATCGCCAAGCGCTCTCGCACTAGGGGACCACGAAGCCACCATCTACCGACAGGACATGCCCGGTCGTGAAAGAGGAATCGCCGGAACATAACCAGAGGACGGCATTCGCCACTTCGCCGGGCATTCCGAGCCGGCCCATCGGGTGCAACGACTTGATGCGCGCCGTGACCGCCGGATCCTGAAAAAAAGCGCGCGTTGCCATATCGGTCGAGATCACGCCCGGCGCCACCGCGTTGATGCGGACACCCTTGTCCGCATACTCGATCGCGGCGGATCTGGTGATACCAACGACGCCATGTTTGCTGGCGTAGTACGCCGCGCCCAGGCGTCCGCCGGTCAGGCCGGCGACTGACGCCATGTTGACCATCGCACCCCTGTTCTTCACCAGGTGCGGAAGCTCGTGCTTCATGGACAGGAACAATCCCTTGAGATTGATTCCAATAACCTGGTCCCAGGTTTCCTCGGCGTAGTTCTCAAGCGGAATGAAAGGCGTGCCCTCGATTCCCGCGTTGTTGAATGCCATGTCCAGGCCGCCATAGCGTCCGACGACCTCGGCCAGCAGCGCCGCGACCTGATCGGGTTGCGAGACGTCGGCCTTGACGAAGTGGGCTTCGCCGCCGCCGCTGCGGATCAGATCAACTGTCTTGAAGCCCTCGTCTTCGCGGCGGCCGGCGACGACCACTTTGGCGCCGCGGGCCGCGAACGCCACCGCCGTCTCGCGGCCTATCCCTGAGGTTCCGCCGGTGACAAGGGCAACCTTTCCGTGGAAAGAACTGGACATTTTGTTTTCCCGCCCAATTCAATCCGGGACTTTCGAACCATGGCTCGCCACCAGCAGCCATCGGTCATCGCGTCGCTCGAACACCTGGGTGAACAGAAGGGTATAGGAGATTGCCGCGCCGCTCTTTGCGGTAGCCTGGATCAGCACCGGCGTCGTGGTGATTGCGTTACCCGGGTGTAGCTGGATGTGTGGAGGCTCCTTCGCCGACAACTTCCATTCCGAGACGCTGTTAAACCGTGCCTGATAGCTCTTCTTGACGGCTTCCCAGCCGACCGCAGCCTGCTTGTCGGACGGGAAGACCAGGACGACCCCCGAATCGTGAGCCCATAACGGTTCGAGCTTTGAGATGTCTCGTTCCGAGGCCAGCGCGAAGTAGCGGTTCAACAGCGCACCCAGTGTTTCTGCTTCCGATGACTGCGCCTGCGATGAATAAACGAGCACGCCGAGGACAGTGGCGAGCAGGAGTGAAAGCAGGCCATCTTTTCTCATTCGCTGAAGCATGGGGGGTTCCTTTTGCTGAGAGAGGCAATCAGCGCGGATGCGCCTCACGTCTCTCAAAAAAAATCTTTTGCGGCGGTCGTGGGATCGCCTTGGTATATTTCGTCGGTCAACCCGTGCTGAACAGCTGCATCGTCGCCGCCGTCAGCGCAGGAGTTCAAGATTTGCACCGAGGATCTCCCAGGGGTGAATTTCGTGGTTGGACCAAACGCCCTTCGTGAAGAAGGGATCGTTGGCGGCCAACGCCTCGGCCTCCTGCAACGTGTCGGCTTCGTAGACGATCAGCGCGCCGGTACCGTCCAGGAACGGTCCGGCCACGACGATCTTGCCTTCGTTTCTCAGCTTCTGGGCGTAGTCGCGATGAAGCGGCCGGACCTGCTGGATTTTCTGCTCGTCTGCCACATACGCTATGACGTTCGCGAATTTCATCGATCCGACCCTTCAGATTTGTAACCTATCGACATCCGTGCGCGTTGTTACGCGACGCCGCTCACGATCAGGCCGCGCCCTGTTCGACCTGCAACGCCGGATAATCGGTGTATCCTTTTTCCGCGCCGCCGTAGAACGTCGGACGATCGTAGGGATTGAGCGGGGCATCCACCGCCATGCGGTAGGGCAAATCGGGATTGGCGATGAAGGCGCGGCCGAACGCAATTGCATCGGCGGTTCCGGCGCGGATTCCGGCTTCCGCCGTGGCCTTTGTAAAACCTCCAGACACAATCAACGGTCCCGCAAAGGACGGCCTGAACAAGGATGCGACGGACGGCGGAGCATCGATATTCGGATCCTCCCGCAGCCCGGCATTGACCCGCGGTTCGATCAGATGGAGATACGCAATCCCGCGGTCTGACAGGGCTTCAATCGCAAATCGATTGATCGACAATGGATCGGAGTCTCTCATGTCGTTTACGCTGCCGAACGGCGACATCCTGACGCCGACACGCGCTGGTCCGAGCCGCGCGATCAATCGGTCCGTCACGTCCAGCAGCAGTCGTGCCCGATTTTCGATGCTGCCGCCGTACTGATCGGTTCGATGATTGGTTCCATCCTGAAGGAATTGATCGATGAGATAGCCGTTAGCGGCATGCAGTTCGACGCCGTTGAAGCCGGCCTCCAGAGCCAAGGCAGCCGCCCTATCATATTGCTCGATGA
This sequence comes from Afipia sp. GAS231, assembly GCF_900103365.1. NCBI lineage: Bacteria > Pseudomonadati > Pseudomonadota > Alphaproteobacteria > Hyphomicrobiales > Nitrobacteraceae > Afipia > Afipia sp. GAS231. The sequence goes on along the minus strand of NZ_LT629703.1, from coordinate 5,505,004 downwards.
TCGAGGGAATTTCGCCGGTGAGAAGCGCACGGGGCGTCTCATAGGGCATCCGCTTGAACCCGGCAGCGAAGGTCTCTCCCGCCGGGCGTACCGCAGATGCGGATACCGGAAGCGAACCGTCCGGATGATGGCTCGAATGAGAGATTCTTCCGACGTGCCAAAGCTGCAGAAATACGATCCCGCCCTTTTGATGAATTGCATTCACGACCGTCTTCCATCCGGACACCTGTTCTTCGGTGTGGATTCCCGGCGTTCGCGGATAACCCTTCCCTTGCCACGAAATTTGCGTGGCTTCCGCAATGATGAGGCCGCCGCGGCTGGCACGCTGGGCGTAGTATTGCGCGTTCAGTGCATGTGGCGCGGCGCCGGGCTCGCTCGCGCGCATCCGTGTGAGGGGCGCCATCACCACGCGATGTGCCAGCGCGTGGTTACCGATCTTGAGCGGCGAGTGAAGCGATAACGTCATGGAACCTCCAAGATGACCGACCATATTAGATTGACGCAGCATGCAGCAGTCCCCTCGCTCGCCCTGGGGCTCACGAAGCGAGACTGCTGAATACGATCTTTTCGAAAATGTCGAAGGGCGCGTTGCTGCGATCGACCTTTGAGCGCAGGACAGCTCCCTCCCAGGAATTCAGCAAGAATGCCCCGATCGCCTTCGCATCCAGATCGCGACGAACGGAGCCATCCGCTTGCGCCTCCTTGACGCAAGCTTCGATCGCACCGCTCCATTTTGCAAGAATGGCAGCCAGGCGCTCCCGCATCGCGGGACTTTGATCGGTCATCTCGATCGACAGATTGCCGATCATACAGCCCGGCCGGTATTTGAGTTTTCGGGCCAGTTCGTTCAACCTGCGAAAATAGGACTTCAGCCGGGCGACTGGCATCATGTCCGTATTCTTCAATACTTCGAGGGACCGGAGCGCCCCTTCCCAGTAACGCTCCAGCGCGACCAGTCCCAAGGCCTCCTTGCTCTCGAAATGATTGTAGAAAGAGCCCTTGGGAACGCCTGCGGCGTCGGTAATGTCCTGCACGCCGGTCGCGTTGAATCCCCGCTGATGCAGGACCTTCAGCGCGGCTTCGACAATCTCTTCCTTGACACTTGGGCGCGGCATACGATCCAATATGACCGTTCGTCTTAGAATGTCAAGACGGGAATAGGCAGAGTGGAGACCGACAGGTCTTCGGCAGTAACGAAAAACCAGGCAGCGATATGTGATCAGGCTCCCCAGCGCAGCGCCGCCGTGTGTACGGGCGCATCCCACATAGCAAGCGCTTGGGCATCGAGCACCGATACCGTAACCGAAGCACCGGCCATGTCGAGAGATGTGACGTATGATCCGGTCAGGAAACGCGTCGCCTTGATCCCCGCGCCGTCAAGAATTCGCCTCGCGCTGTTGACCATCAAATAAAGCTCGATCAGCGGCGTTGCACCGAAGCCGTTGACGATAAGCAGCACTTCGCTGCCCTGCTTCGGCGCAAGGTCCTTGAGGATCGCACCCAGCAGTTCATCGGCGATCGCATCGGCGGAAACCAGCGGCACGCGGCGCCGGCCGGGCTCGCCATGGATCCCGACACCCATTTCCATCTCATTGTCCGCCAAGGTGAAATTGGGCCGCCCGGCTGCCGGCACCGTGCACGGCGTCAGCGCCACGCCCATTGACCGCGTCCTCCGATTGACGGAGTCGCCGAGCACCTTGAGTGCGGCAAGCGGCATCCCGGTCTCGGCCGCGGCGCCGACCATCTTTTCCACGATCAGCGTACCGGCGACACCGCGACGGCCGGTCGTGTAGGTCGAGTTCTCGACCGCCACGTCGTCGTCCGTCACCACGCTCGCAAACTCCCGCCCGGCCATCTCGGCAGCCATGGTGAAATTCATCAGGTCGCCTTCGTAGTTCTTGACGATGAAGAGGACGCCGGCGCCGGTATCGACGGCTTCCGCCGCCTCGACCATCTGGTCCGGCGTCGGCGAGGTGAAGACCTGGCCGGGGCAAGCGGCATCAAGCATGCCGTGGCCGACAAAGCCCGCGTGCAGCGGTTCATGGCCCGAACCGCCGCCTGAAATCAGCGCGACTTTGCCGGGCTTCAACGCGCGGCGGCGCACGAATTTGCGCTCGGCACCCAGCAGCAGGATATCGGCGTGGGCAGCGGCAAACCCGTCCAGGCTTTCCTCGAGCAACGTCTCGGTGCTGTTGATCAGCTTTTTCATCGGCGTTCCCTCTCCCATTGTCCGGCTTGCCGTACGGCCGAATTTGTCAGCCCACGCTCTCGGCGTAACGCGCGAGCCGCGCTGCGAAATCGATCACGAGCTGCTCGAGCGAACGATTCTTCTTGTCGTCGCCGAGGTCGGGCACTGTCACCGTGATGCTGCGGGTACGCGTTTCGCGATGGGGCGCGCGCAGGCGTCCCGGATGCGCCCGTGCATAGGCCTCCAGGAAGGCGGTACGCTCGGGACCGGAAAGATGGCAGACCTCGAAAATGATCGCGACATGCTTTGCCGGTATCGGCACCAGATAGGCAGGATTGGTGATCTGGGATACGAACGAGCGGTTCTTGCCCAAAGCCGCCGCGAGTTTCAGGCGCGTCCCGGACGGCCGGTTATCGAGCACCTGCCGCAGGATGGCCTTGTAGTCTGCGACATTGCTGTCGTCCCGCTCGTGCGGTTGATCACGTTCACCGTTGGTCATGGGTCACCGTGGCAATCGTGGCCTTGAGCCGGGCGACGGCAACTGGCGATACCGAGAGCGTCGTGAGCCCGGTCGCGAGCAGTGCCTTGGTCAGCCGGGTATCGGCGGCGGCGTCGCCACAGAGCGAGACCTCGACCCCGCGCGCGCATGCAGCCTCGACGGTCCGGGCGATCAGCGCCAGCACCGCCGGATTGCCGGTATCGTTGAGGTCGGCGACGGCGCCAATGTCGCGAGCCGCCGCCATCGTGTATTGTGTCAGGTCGTTCGAGCCGATCGAATAGAACCCGGCGTCGAAATCCTCGGCACAGAGCGCGGCCGCGGGTACCTCGACCATGATACCAAGCGGAGGGCGGGCGCAGGCGATCCCTTCTGCCCTTAGTGCCTCGATCTCGTCGTCAAGCATCGCGCGCGCGCGGTCGAGTTCGGCGGGAACGGCGACCATCGGCAGCATCACCTTCAACGTGCCATGGACCGCCGCACGCGACAGCGCCCTGAGCTGCAGGCGGAACACTTCCGGCCGCGCAAGCGACAGCCGGATGCCGCGAAGACCGAGGAACGGATTGCTCTCGCCGTCGATCGTCAACCCCGGGATCGGCTTGTCGCCGCCGGCATCGAGCGTGCGGATGGTAACGGGCCGTCCTTCCGCCCAATCGAGAATGCGCCGATAGACCAGATATTGGGTTTCCTCGTCCGGCAGGCCGTGAGAGGCCGCGAACAGGAATTCCGTGCGCACCAGACCAATGCCGTCGCAGATCGCGGGATCGAGGTCGGCAAGATCCTCAGGCGCGGCAATGTTGAGAAGCACCGTGATACGCCGGCCACCTGCCGTGATGGCAGGTTCGGCCCGCGCGGCGTCTGCGACGGCCCGTGCAGCATCCGCAGCCTTCATGCGGTGCTCGAACAGGCGCCGCGTTTCCGGCTCGGGATCGAAGATGACGGTGCCGGCGTCACCATCAACCAGCGCCAGGGCAGGTGGTCGTTCTTCCCAGGCCAGGGGGCCAAGTCCGACCACCATCGGGGTCCCGCGCGCCCGTGCCAGCATGGCAACATGGGAGGAAGAAGAGCCCGCGGCCAGCACGATCGCGCCACCGCATCGCCAATCGGTTGCGAGGAAGGCGGAGGGCGAGATGTCGTCGCTCGCAACGATTGAGCCGCCCCCGATCGCCGCAGACCTGTCCGCACCGTTCAGACACACCAGCACGCGGTCGCGGATATCAACGAGATCGGCGACGCGGGCACGAAAATACTCGTCTTCCGCCGCGCGGTATCCGGCGATCTCCGCATTGAGCACCGAACGCCAGGCATGGTCGGCAGGCGTGCCCGCCGCGATGGCGTCGAATGCGCCCTCCGCCAGCGCATCATCCTCCAGCATCGCGACCTGGAACTCCAGAATCTCCGCCGCCTCGGCCTGCTCCGCCCCTATCAATTCGGCGAGCTCTGCGGTCGCACCTTCGATCGCCGCCTTCAGCGCGGCAGCTTCCTGAGCGGGATCGCCCGGTGCCCGGCGGCTTTCCTCCACGACGGCCGTCAGAACGGTGACCGGTCCGATGGCGAGGCCCGGCGAAGCGGCACGACCGGTGCGATGGATCTCGGTCACCGTTTCAAGCCTCGCCAAAGCCGTCATGCACCAGCGCCAGCACGGCGGCGAGCGCCGCCTCACCGTCGTGGCCGGTGACGCGGAAATGCAGCGCCGCGCCCTGCGGAGCCTTCACGCGCATCACTTTCACAGGGCTCTTGGCATCGGTCCAGGGACCGTCCGGCGCGAGCGCAAGTTCGATCTTCGCAGCAAAGCGTTTCGCGCATTGCGTCAGCTTGACCGACGGCCGCGCATGAAGACCCACGGCATTGACGAGAACCGCCGAGGCCATCAGCGGCACCGACGCCTTGGACGCGCGGCTGGCGTTGACATCATGCATAGAATTCCTCCGCACTGCGCTGGACCGCGGTTAGCGACGAGCCGCCGGAGGACTCGGTCGCGGCGATCACGGCCCCTTCGACCACTGGAGCATTGCAAACCACGACGCGGGCGCGCCGGTCTTCCGGTAACATCTCCACCGCCATCTCCGAATTCGTCTCTGCCCCGCCGAGATCGACCAGGATTGCCACCCCGGCAGGCGACCAAGCGAGTTCGATCGCCTCGAGGATGCCGGCAACATTGGTACCGAGCCCACCCTCGGGGTCGCCACCTGTCCAGGCGAGCGGCACCGCATTGCCGACCATCTGACGCACCATATCGGCCGCACCTTCCGCGATTTTGGCGGAATGCGAAACGATGACGATTCCGACGTTGCCCGAACTACTCATAAACCTGCCTCGAATTCCAGTGTTACGACTGCTGCGCCGATCAGGAGGGACGCCGAGCGTGAGCCGGGATCCATATGACCGATGGAACGTTCGCCGAGAAACGACGCCCGACCGCGCGTTGCGAGCATCGGCGTCGTACGCTCCGCGGCCTCGGTCGCTTCCGCGGCGATCGCCGCGGCGTCCCCGCCGGCCGCAAGTACCGCCTGCACCGGCACCAGGACATCAAGCAGGGTCTTCTGCCCTGCTTCCGAGCGCCCGCGTGCCTTGACGGCATCGATCGCCCTGCCCGTCGCGGCAACGAGATCGGCGCGCGCAGGCTCCTCCGGAAGCGCCTTGCCGAGTTCCATGAAGAAGGTGCCGACCAGCGGCCCGGAAGCGCCACCGACCTTCATCACCAGCGTCATGCCGATCGCCTTCAGCATCTCGGGCGTTGATTTATCCGCAAGCGCTGGCAAGGTGGCGAGCACGGCCTCGAAACCACGCTTCATGTTCAGCCCGTGGTCGCCATCGCCAATCGCCTGGTCGAGGCTGGTCAATTCGTCGGCATGCTCGATCACCGCCACTGCCAGCGCCCGAACCAGCTTCTCCTTCGCCGCCCGATCCAGATTCATGCAGCGATCCTCCTGCCGTCCGCGTCGAAGAACAGCGGGTTGTTGAGACGGAGCGACACGACATCGCCGGCGCCGAGCTTCGCCTCCGGGTCCGACAGCGTCACCACGGCTTGGCCACCAAGGTCGAGGTGGAGATGGCTCTGGTCGCCGAGATGCTCAATTCGCGTCACCGTAGCCGATACTTCCCCGCTGCCATGCGCGATCGTCAGATGCTCGGTCCGCGCGCCGACGGTCCTGGCGCCGCTCGGCGCGCCCGCGAAAATATCCGCCGGCAAGAGGTTAATCGCCGGCTGGCCAAGCCGTGCGGCAACATGGGCATTGACCGGGTTCTCGTAGATCTCGCGCGGCGTCCCGATCTGCAGCAACCGCCCGCCCTCGATCACGCCGATGCGCGACGCCATGGTCATCGCTTCGGTCTGATCGTGGGTGACGTAGAGGATCGTCGCGCCGAGGTCGGTCTGGATGCGCTTGAGTTCGAGACGCATTTCGCCGCGCAGTTTGGCGTCGAGCGACGAGAGCGGCTCGTCCATCAGATAGATCGAGGGCGAGCGAACCAGGGCCCGGCCGATCGCGACGCGCTGCATCTGGCCGCCCGACAGCTGCGTCGCCTTGTTCTGGAGCTTGGTTTCGATGTGGAGCAGACGCGCAACCTCCTCGACCTTCGCGCGGATTTCGGCCTCCGCCACCCGGCGAATCGGCGCACGCAATGCGAAGGCCATATTCTCGAATACGGTAAGATGCGGATACAGCGAATATTGCTGGAAGACGAAGGCGACGTCGCGGTCGGCCGGCGCATCGGCCGTCACGTCGCGCCCGTCGATCCGGATCGATCCGCTGTCGGGCATCTCAAGGCCGGCGACCAGACGCAGTGTCGTGGTCTTGCCCGCACCGGTCGGACCCAGTAGCGCAACGAATTCGCCGTCGCCGACCTTCAGCGACAGATCACTGATCGCCGGTGCACCCTTGAATGCCTTCGAAACCGCCCTGATCTCGACTTCAGCCATGCAGGCCTCCCCCATGCAACGCGGTGCGGATCGCCCGGCCGGATGCCTTATCGAAAATCGACAGCGTATCGGGTCGAAAGTCGAGCCCAACGCTCTCTCCGGTCCGGAAGCGGATGCTCGCGGGCGACCGCGCCTTGAGCGCGCCGTAGCGGGTGGTCACGGTTACGATCTGCGTGGTGCCGAGATACTCCGCGCCATAAACCTCGCCCCGCACCATCCCGCGGTCGGTGAAGCGAATGTGTTCGGGCCTGACGCCGAGGACGAGATCGCTCTCCGCCAGCGTCTCGCGTGCGGTGGGAATAGAGACCTCGCCTTCGCCGAGCCGGATCGCCTGTTTGCCGGTTGCCACGCTGTCGCGGAACGGCAGGAAGTTCATCGGCGGCGAGCCGATAAAGTCGGCGACGAACAGCGAAGCCGGCCGATCATAGATATCGCGCGGGCTCGCGACCTGTTCGACGACGCCATTGTTCATCACCGCGATCGTATCGGCCATCGCCATGGCCTCGAGCTGGTCATGCGTGACATAGACCGTCGTGGCGCCGAGCCGATCGTGCAGCGCCCGCAATTCGCGGATCATCGCCTCGCGCATTTCGGTGTCGAGCGCGCCGAGCGGCTCGTCCATCAAAAAACATTTCGGCTTGCGCACGATCGCCCGCCCGAGCGCGACGCGCTGCCGGTCGCCGCCGGCAAGGCCCGACACCGGCCGATCGAGCAAATGCGAGATGCGCAGGATGCGCGCGGCCTCAACCACCCGCCGATCGGTTTCCGCGGTACCGATGCCTTCGCACTTCAGGGGAAAGCCGATGTTTCGCCGCACATTCATGTGCGGATAGAGCGCAAACAATTGAAACACGAAGGCAATGTCGCGCGCCGAGGCGCGGTTCATCGTCACATCCTCGCCGTCGAGCCGGATCGAGCCCGCCGTCGGCAGCTCCAATCCAGCGATCATGCGCAGCGTGGTGGTCTTGCCGCAACCGGACGGCCCGAGGAGACAGAGGAACTGGCCGTCCTCCACCGTGAAGCTCGCCGCCTTGACCGCGTGAAACGCGCCAAAGGATTTGTCGAGCGCCTCGACCCTGATCTGTGCCATCGCCCTACTCCCTGACCTTCGAGACGATGATGAACATCACCGTGCCGAACAGCGTGGTCGCGAACGACCAGGAATACAGCGCCAGGAAAAACGGCTGCATCAGCATCACGACGCCGATGGCGATGACCGCGGTCGCGACCGCTTCCAGCGGCCCGCGCCGCAGGATTTTGTCAATGACACCGCGCCGCGGCGCGGAAGTGATCGAATCGACGCTCATTTGCGAACAGCTCCAAAGGTGATGCCGCGGAGCAGATGCTTGCGCAGAAGCACGGTGAAGACGACGATCGGCACCAGGAACAGCGTGGTGCCGGCGGCAACCGCCGGCCAGTCCTGGCCGCCCTCGCCGATGATGATAGGAATGAACGGCGGCGCGGTCTGCGCGTTGCCGGAGGTCAGGAGCACGGCGAAGGCGTATTCGTTCCAGGCGAAGATCAGGCAGAAGATCGCGGTTGCAGCGATCCCGGTCGTTGCCTGCGGCAGCACCACCTTCACGAAGGCCTGAAAGCGCGTGTAGCCGTCGATCATCGCCGCCTCCTCATACTCGCGCGGGATCTCGTCGATGAAGCCCTTTAGCAGCCAGACGGCGAGCGAGACGTTGACGGACGTGTAGAGCAGAATCATTCCAAGTCGCGTATCCGACAGCCCGATGGTGCGGTACATCAGGTAGATCGGGATGGCGACCGCGATCGGCGGCATCATCCTGGTCGAGAGGATAAAGAACAGCAGATCGTCCTTCAGTGGCACGCGGAACCGCGAGAAGCCGTACGCCGACAGCGTGCCGAGCGCGACGGCAAGCACGGTCGAGCCGAAGGCGATGATCAGCGAATTGATGAAGCGCGGCACGTAGTTCGACGGTCCGGCGACGACCATGTTGCGATCGCGCGCGATGCTGTCGCAAAGTCCCTGCGGCGGTCCCAGCGTCTGGATGAAATCCGGCGTCTGCCGCGAGCGGGTGGTGACAAGGTTGCAATACCCTTCCAGCGACGGCTGGAAGATGATCTTGGGTGGATAGGAAATCGCATCGTCCGGCGATTTGAACGAGGTGAGCACGATCCAGACCAGGGGGATCATCGTGATCACCGCATAGAGTATCACGAGCGAGCCCGCAAAGCGCCTGGTGCCGGGGGTCGGTTCGACGACGGAATGGGCGGCGTTTGCAATGCTCATCGGCTTTTCACCCGGTTGAGTGCCTTCACATAGATGTTGGCGAGGCCGAATACCGTCACAAACAGGATGATCGCGAAGGCTGAGGAATAACCGGTCCGCCAGCTCTCGAAGGCCGCACGCTTGAGCGTGATCGAAGCCACTTCCGTGGTGGAGCCCGGCCCGCCTCCGGTAAGGAGATTGACCATATCGAACATCTTGAAGTTCTCGATGCCGCGAAACAGCACGGCGAGCATGATGAACGGCAGGGCCATCGGCAGCGTGATCGACCAGAACTGCCGCCACTTCGAGGCGCGGTCGACCTCCGCCGCCTCGTAGATGTAGTCCGGGATCGACCGCAGGCCGGCAAGGCAAATCAGCATCACATAGGGCGTCCACATCCAGGCATCGACAATGACGATCGCCCAGGGGCTGAGCGTCACGTCACCCAGCATCTGGAACGACGATGCGGAGCGGCCGGTGAGGAAGGCGAACACATAGTTGAAGAGCCCGATCTGCGGCTGGTAGAGGAAAGTCCAGAAATTGCCGACGACCGCGGGCGACAGCATCATCGGCAGCAGGATGATGGTGGTCCACATGCCGTGGCCGCGGAACTTCTTGTCGATCAGGAAGGCGAGGCCGAATCCAAGCACGGTCTCGATGACGACGGTCCAGATCACGAAGTGTGCGGTCACCTGCATCGCCGACCAGATGTCCGGATCGGTCAGGATCGACTGATACCAGTCGGTCCCCATCCATCGCATCGGGACGTTCGGCCGGTTGGCGCGGTAGTTGGTGAACGACAGATAAATGGTCCAGATCAGCGGAAAGATGTTGATGGCCAGAAGCAGCACGATGGTCGGCGTGATGAAGAGCCAAGCCAGCGCCTTGTCGGACAGACCCCGAATCCGGCGCACCACGCGCGGTTGCAGCGGCGCGGCGCGGTATGTGATTTGCGACGAGACACTCAAATCATTCATGGCGTCGGAAGTCCTGGTGTGCCGCGATCGCGGAAAAACTGCCGCTGTCGAATGGAGCCGCCTGGAGCGCGATCGACTGCGCTCCAGGCGCTTATCCTAGAACTTCTTGCCTTCTTCCTTGAAGACGGCTTTCCAGTCTTTCACCAGACCGTCGAGCGCCTCCTGTGCGGTGCCCTTGTCGGCGACCACGTAGTCATGCACCCGCTTCTGTTCAGCCTGCAGAAGCTGGGCATAGGAAGGCTCGGCCCAGAAGTCGACGACCATACCCATGGACTTCAGGAACTCCTTGGCGAAAGGCGCGCTGTCCGGAAAACCCGGGTCGTTCAGCACGGACTTGGCGCAGGAATAGCCGCCGAGCGCCCACCACTTCTTCTGCACGTCCCCGCCGGAGAACCACTTGATGTATTGCAGCGCTTCGCCCTGGTTCTTGGAATAGGAGACGACCGAGATGCCCTGTCCGCCGAGCTGCGTCGCCTGGGTGGTGGCAGCGGGATTGGAGAAGAAGCCGATCTTGTCGCCGCCGACATTCGGGTCCTTGTAGAGGCCCGGGAAGAAGGCGAAGAAGTTCATCTGCAGCGCGACCTGCCCGGACTTGAACGCATCAAGACCTTCCGACATGTAGGAGTTGGAGGCGCCCGGAGGCGTGCAGCACTTGTAGAGTTCCTTGTAGGCTTCGAGCCCCTTGACCGCGCCGGCCGAGTTGACGAACCCGTCCATCGCATAGGGCTTGTTGGGATCCTGGTATTTGAAGCCGTAGTCGTAGAGATAGTTTGAGACGCCCATGGTGATGCCTTCCGAGCCGCGCTCGGTATAGATCGACGCACCATAGACCTTCTTGCCGTCGATCTCGCGGCCCTGGAAGAACTGCGCGATATCGCGGAGTTCATCGAGCGTCTTCGGCACCGCGAGGTCCCGGCCGTATTTGGCCTTGAAATCCTTCTGCACGTCGGGCCGCGCAAACCAGTCCTTGCGATAGGTCCAGCCCACCGCGTCGCCCATGGCAGGCAGCGCCCAATAGTTCGGCGTGTTCTTCGGCCACTGCGAATAACCGACGACGGTCGCCGGCATATAGTCGTCCATGCTGATTCCTTCCTTCTTGAAGAAATCGTTGAGCTTGACGTACTGGCCGTTCTCCGCGGCGCCGCCGATCCATTGTGAATCGCCGATAATGAGATCGCACAGCGAGCCCCGCGAATTGAGTTCGTTCAGGAAGCGGTCGGCATAGTTGGGCCACGGCACGAATTCGAATTTCATGCCGATGCCGGTCTTGGCGGTGAAGTCCTTCGACAGTTCGACCAGCGCGTTGGCCGGATCCCAGGCCGCCCAGCACAGCGTGATCGTCTTGCCCTGCGCATGCGCAGGCGTTGTTGCAGCACCGATGCTGAGTCCGGCGACTCCACCCGCAGCAAAAAGCATCTTCAACATATTCTTCATGCCCATTTCCCTCCTGTTGGGCCGGCCATCGACATGGCGCGGCGTTCCTGCCCGCTCGAAAGCTCGAGCGGTGCGACACAGTCCTTGACGCGTTGAATGACCTGAACCGACGTTCCCTCGCGCTCGCGGATTCTTGGGATCCGTGGAGCTCGATTTGTTTAGTAAATCACAGTTTACTAAACATTGCAAGCGGGCTTCTTTTCAAAAGCTCGCGCAACGCCTGGCGGTTTAAACCAGGCGACCGTTAAGGTGGTTTCCTGCAAGCTCGTTGCGGTCGAACCGGACTTGCGAAGCAATCACATCGGCCCCCGAAACGGCGCTATCGATTGCGCGTGTCGCCCCTGGCGCTTCAATTCCAACGCGATCCTATTTTGTTGCGTCAATTCAGTTCGGGCCCAAAACTTGGCGCGAGTTCGTTTGCGCTCGCGAGACGCTACCAATAAGCGCAACGGATCGCAGAAGATCGAAGGAAGGCGAGCAAAATCGAAAGATTTGGTAGCGAGAGAGGGACTCGAACCCCCGACCCCAGGATTATGATTCCCGTGCTCTAACCAGCTGAGCTACCTCGCCACGGTTCACCCTCACGGCACACTCTACCGTAGTCGCGAACGCGCGGCATATAAGGAGTGGGTCAAGGGCCTGTCAAGCAAAGCCCGCCGCGCTGCCAAGTGTCTGCAAACCGGGCTATTTCGGCCGGATCGTGGGGTCGCCGCCGGGGCTGCCGGGCGGCGGAATCACCGGTGTTTTGCCCACATCCGGCGCCGGCGCGCGCATTTCGGGATCGACCCCGGCCGGAGGGCACAGCACACCATCGGAACGGGCCAGTTTGTCGCCGAGCGGTTCGGACGCCCTGCCGGTGGTCATGCCTTCCGGAGCCGCCTCGCCGGGGTGTTGCCCCGGCTGCATCGGCGCACAGTTGGCGGTGGGTGGTGGTGATGGCGGCGCGGTCTGGGCCGGGGGAGTGACCGGACCAGGCGGGGCCTGTGCGGAGGCTCCACCGGAGGCCGCCATCACAATGCATGACAGAAATATTGCGCGTTTTATTCCCATGCCGGGAAAACGGCTGATGGCCGCGGATGTTCCCGGCCGTTCTTCGTCTTGTTTTGACGCGTTTTCTTGAGACGAAAACGCTATGCCTTACGGAACCGGATCAGCGAAAAATGCCCCATGGGCGGCATCGGCCGCCGTTCGGTCAGGCTGACCCCGCCATGTTTGGCGGCCCAGTCGGTCAGCCGCGCCCACGGAAATTCCGGGCGCCAGCCGAGCCGCCGCGCCAATGGCGCGAATGCCAGTTCGAACAGCCGGCGCGGGCCGCTCTCGGCGCCGATGTGATTGACCAGGATGAGTTCGCCGCCGGGCTTCAGCACGCGGATGAAATCATCCAGCGTGCGCTCCGGATCCGGCACCGCGGTGATGACATATTGCGCCACCACCGCATCGAAAAACGAATCCCTGAACGCGAGATTCTTGGCGTCCATCACCGCCAGCGTTTCGACATTGCTGAGACCCTGCGCGCGCACGCGCTTGAGCGCCCGGCGCAGCATCGGCTCGGAAATATCGACGCCGCATAATTTGGTGCTGCGCGAATAATCCGACAGCGACAATCCGGTGCCGACACCGACGTCGAGAATGCGCCCGCCGATCTTGTCGGCTTCCGCGATGGTCGACTGCCGGCCGGCGTCGAACACCTTGCCGAACACGAGATCGTAGACCGGCGCCCAGCGCCCATAAGCCTTTTCGACCCCCTCGCGGTCGATGTCCCCAGCCATTTCCTGACGCCCCGAATTTTTTAAGTGCGCATCGCCTCGGCCAGCGGCGCGGTTTCCTGCACCCCTGCCCGTGCCACCGCATTCCTTGCCGTGGCGCTCTTGATGAATCCGCCGCCGAGCACGCGCGCCTGACCCGCGGCCGCGTCGTAGAACACGCAGGCCTGACCCGGCGACACGCCTTCTTCGCCGGCGACCAGTTCGACTTCATAGCCGTCGTCGACCGCGCGCAGCCACGCCGGTTGTGGCGGGCGCGTCGAGCGCACGCGCACGAACATCTCGATGCCGTCGCCGATGACGCGGTCCAACGGACCGTCGCCGATCCAGTTGAGGTCGCGCAATTTGATACGGTCCATCCGCAGCGCCTCGCGCGGTCCGACCACGACACGGCGGCTCGTGGCATCGAGCTTGATGACGTAGAGCGGCGCGCTGGCGGCGATGCCCAGTCCCTTGCGCTGGCCGACGGTGAAATGAACGATGCCCTGATGCCGGCCGATGACGTTGCCATCGAGGTCGACGATATCGCCGGGCTCGATCGCGCCGGGCTTCAGCCGGCCGATGATGTCGGTGTAGCGTCCGGTCGGCACGAAGCAGATATCCTGGCTGTCCTGCTTGTCGGCGATTTCAAGCTCAAAACGCCGCGCCAGTTCGCGCACCTCGGGCTTCGTCATATCGCCGAGCGGAAAGCGCAGATAGTCGAGCTGTTCACGCGTGGTCGCGAACAGGAAGTAGCTCTGGTCGCGATCGCCGTCGGCGGCGCAAACCATCGCCCGCGATCCGTCGGCAAGCCGGCGCGAGGCGACATAGTGTCCGGTCGCCAGCGCGTTGGCGCCGAGCTCTCGCGCGGTCGACAGCAGATCGCGAAACTTGATCGAGCGGTTGCACTCGATGCACGGCACTGGCGTTTCGCCGAGCGCGTAGCTGTCGGCAAAATTGTCGATCACGGATTCGCGGAAGCGGCTTTCGTAGTCGAGCACGTAATGCGGGATGCCGATCCGCTCGGCGACGTTACGGGCATCGTGGATGTCGCGGCCGGCGCAGCAGGCGCCCTTGCGATGGGTGGCGGCACCGTGGTCGTAGAGCTGCAGCGTGATCCCGACCACGTCATAGCCCTGGGACTTCAACAAGGCGGCCGTCACCGAGGAGTCGACGCCACCCGACATGGCGACCACGACCCGCGTGTCCTGGGGGCGGCCTTCGAGATCCAGACTGTTTGGCATGGCAGGGGTCATCGACTTCAATCGCGAGAATTGGCGTGGCGCGCGCGCCAGAACTAGAAAACCTTTTATATATAAGGCCTTAGGTCATTTTTCGGCCATCGCGGGCCGGATCGGACGCCGCTCTTTAATATAGGCCGTATTCTCGCGAGGCAATCAGTGGAAGCTGCATTTGGAGCGGCTCCAGACGGCAAATCTTGCCGCCGGGCAGAAAAGGGGGCCATGACAACGTCCCGGCGCCTCCCCTAGCTTCATTCTATATAATTGAAATTGCTATGCTATTTTTGTCGGACGGAGGTGGCCCGGTCCTTGCTGACTGATAGCCAGGGTTCAATGCGAGGGTTCGCCGGTGGTCAGTGTCACGTCAGAAGTATTGGCAAACGCGTCGGTGCAGAGCGCGTCGGCGAGGTCGGCCCGTCCGGATCCCACCCCGCCGGCCGGAAACGACAGTTTTGCGGCGCTGATCGACGGCAATGCGGGCCAGAGCGACAACCGTGCCCAAGCGAGTTCCCAAGCGAACTCTCAGGCGAACTCCCAAGCAAACTCTCAAGACAATTCCCAGGCCGCGTCACAGGCGCCCGCCCCACGGCGCGCCGACGATTCGCAAAGCCCAGCCGACAACCGCTCACGCGATACCACATCCGCGTCGGACAATGCGCCGCGCAACGACTCGAACGACAGCAATACCGCCGTCAACGCGCAGGACAACGCCGCTGCAAGCGACAAAGCCGGCGCGCCCCACACCAAATCGAAATCCGACGCATCGAAGTCCTCCGACACCAAGTCCGATGACGCCAAGGATGCTGCGGTAAAATCTGCCAGCGGTGACGCTTCGACCACCGATCAGGCGGCAAAGCAGGATGCAACGGCCGCGGTGACCGCGGACGCCATTGCCGTCACCATTGCCGCACCCGTAGCACCCGCCGGCACGTCTGTCGCAACACCGGCGACCGACAAGGCCGCAGCGCCGCTCGCGATTGCCGCCGCAGGGATCGCCGCCTCCGCTGCCGTGGTCAACGCTACCGCTCCGGGCGCGGCCACAGCCGACGCCGGCTCGACGGCCGCAGCAACCGCAAACACGACAAAGGCCGACGGCACCAAGACCGATACCCAGGCGGCCGTCGGCGGGGCCGTCACCGCGCAAGCCACGACGGCCGACACGACCACCGCCGCCGGCATTGCGCTCGCCGCATCCTCGGGCGCCAAGCAGCCCGCGGCGACGAAAGACGCGACGCCGATCAAGACGACCAAGGTCGTCAAGGAAGGCATCACCACGACGGCAGACAACACCTCCGACGCGCCGGCCACCACGACAGACGATGCGGCTTCCATCGTTCCCGCCGGCACGTCGCCGACGGCAGCAGCCAAACCGAAAGCCGAGAACGGCATCGTCGATGCCGTCAAGGCCGAGGCGTCGGGCAATGCCGCTCCGGCCGCCAATGCCACCGCCCACGGACACGCGGCTACCGCCGACTTTAGCCAAGCGCTGGCCAATTCGTCGGGCAACGGTTTGCTGGGCGCCGCCGCCATTCAGGCGCAGCAGCCCTCCGCTGCAACGACACCCATCGCTGCTGCGCAACTGACCGTCACCGCAGCGACGGGTGATGCCGTGCCGCTGAGCGGCGTGGCGATGGAGATCGCAGCGTCGGCCAAGAGCGGCAAGACCAGTTTCGAAATCCGGCTCGACCCCGCCGATCTCGGCCGCATCGACGTCCGGATCGATGTCGACCGCAGCGGCCAGGTTACGTCGCATCTGACCGTCGAAAAACCGGAGACGCTTTCGATGCTGCGGCAGGACGCCCCCCAGTTGCAGCGCGCGCTGGATGACGCCGGCTTCAAGACCGACGGCAGCGGGCTGCAATTCAGCCTGCGCGACCAGTCCTCTTCCGGCCAGAACAGCGGCAACGATAGCGGCCGCAACGCACAGCGGCTGGTGATCAGCGAAGACGACACGATGCCTGCGACAGCGATCGCAGGACGAAGCTACGGCCGCATGCTCGGATCGAGCAGCGGCGTCGACATCAGAGTTTGAGGAGAACGACATGGCAGACGCAGCAACAGTAGCCGGCCGGGTAGTCTCGGGCACGACGCCGCTTCCGACCTCTTCATCGGGTTCGTCGCTGAGTTCGACCACCGGCGCGACGCTCGCCGGCAACTTCCAGACGTTCCTGACGCTGCTGACGACGCAGTTGCAGAACCAAAATCCGCTCAGTCCGCTGGACACCAACCAGTTCACCCAGCAGCTGGTGCAGTTCGCCGGCGTGGAACAGCAGCTCAAGACCAACGAAGAGCTGACCTCGCTGGTCACGCTGCAGCAGACCGCGCAATCGACGCAGGCGCTGGGCTTTGTCGGCAAGACCGCGGTGGTCGACGGCAGCACGGCCGCGCTGACCAACGCTTCGGCGACCTGGGATATCAGTGTCCCCAAGGCCGCCAACTTGAATCTCACGGTCACCAACAGCACCGGGCAGACCGTCTTCAGCAACACCTACTCGGTCCAGGCCGGCGACAATCAGCCGTTTGCCTGGAACGGCAAGGGCACCGACGGCACCCAGTGGCCGGATGGAAAATATACGCTGACCGCTACCGCCACCGACAGCAACGGCCAAACCGTCGCCGCTACGACCCGGCTGCAGGGCACGGTCAGCTCGGTGGACCTCACCCAGACGCCGCCGTTGCTGACGATCAACGGGCAGACCTACACGGTCAACCAGATCAAGGCCATCGTCAGCTAGCCGGCCGCCAGACCGGCAGCGCCCCCCCTCAACACCACCCAGACAGGCTCGGCCCGGCATTGCCGGGCCGAATGCGTTCCGGGCCATTTCAAGGAGATTCGTATTGGAGGCTTGGGCTTAGGCAAATTTTAAGTTGCGGGGCGTAGGTTGTTACCGTGAGTTCAGTGGTTGAGAGTTTGTGAGTACGCCATGACAGAACCCCATCGCCCGAGGGTAAAATACGTCATCGGGCCTGACGGCAGTCCGTTAACAATTGCGGACTTGCCCGCGCCCGGAACCAAACGGTGGGTCATCCGCCGCAAGGCCGAAGTCGTTGCCGCAGTTCGCGGCGGCCTGCTCTCCCTTGAGGAGGCTTGCAGCCGCTACACGCTGACGGTGGACGAGTTCCTGTCTTGGCAGTTTTCCATCGATCAGCATGGCCTGGCCGGCTTGCGGACCACCCGGATCCAGCAATATCGCCAGTAAGCTCGCCTGAACCGAAAGATTTGATGAAAACCGGCTTCGCTTTGTGAAGCCGGTTTTTTTCATGCCGAACTTTCGTCGCCGTTCTTAACCTTCGTTAACCATATGGAAACCATCACCTAGGCAATAATTGCCCAGTCGGTCCCCGATACGAATCTTGGGTCCGAATCCCTGGGGGCAGTTGGTGCAAAGTCTCGTTGCTTTCCTGCGAAGTCTCGGTGCCTCGCGGCTGATGGCCATGATCGCGGTCACAACCGCGCTGGTCGCCTTCTTTGCGTTCGTCATCATGCGCGTCACGACGCCGCAGATGACCACCCTGTTCACCGACCTGACCGCCGAAGACTCCTCCAGCATCATCAAGGACCTGGAACGCCAGGCGATCCCCTTCGAACTTCGCAACGAGGGCGCCGTGATCATGGTGCCCAAGGACAAGGTCACCCGGCTGCGGATGAAGCTGGCCGAAAGCAACCTGCCCAAGGGCGGCGGCGTCGGCTACGAGATTTTCGACAAGTCCGACGCCCTCGGCACCACCAGCTTCGTCCAGAACATCAATCATTTGCGCGCGCTGGAGGGCGAACTTGCCCGCACCATCCGTGCCATCGACAAGATCCAGGCCGCCCGCGTCCATCTGGTGCTGCCGGAACGGCCGCTGTTTTCGCGCGAAACCCCGGAGCCGTCGGCCTCGATCGTGGTCCGGGTCCGCGGCAGCCTCGAGCCGGCACAAATCCGCGCCATCCGCCATGTGGTCGCCTCCGCCGTCAACGGGCTGAAGCCGCAACGGGTATCGATCGTCGACGAGGGCGGCCGGCTGCTGGCCGACGGCGCCGGCGGCGACAATGAAAGCACGGCCGGCGACGAGCGCCGCTCCGCGTTCGAAAAGCGGATGCGCAACGAGGTCGAGGGCATCGTCTCCTCGGTGGTCGGCCAGGGCCGCGCCCGGGTCCAGCTCACCGCCGATTTCGACTACAACAAGATCACCCAGACCTCGGACAAGTTCGATCCGGAGGGCCGGGTGCTGCGCTCCAGCCAGAGCCGCGAGGAATCTTCCGCCACCGCCGAGAACAACGGCCAGGTGACGGTCAATAACGAATTGCCCGGCAACCAGGCCAATAGCGGCCCGGCCGCCCGCGACCAGAGCAAGAAGAGCGAAGAAACCAACAATTACGAGATTTCGCGCATCACCAAGACCGAAGTCACCGAGGTCGGAAGGGTCAACAAGATCTCGGTCGCCGTGCTGGTCGACGGCGCCTATACCAAGAACGAAAAAGGCGAGATGGTCTATGCGGACCGCAGCAAGGAGCAGCTGGACCGCATCGCCACCCTGGTTCGCTCGGCGATCGGCTTCGACCAGAAGCGCGGCGACCAGGTCGAGGTCGTCAACCTTCGCTTTGCCGAGGCCCCGTCCGTGCCCCCGGTCGTGGAGCCGACCGGCCTGCTCGGCATGCTGCAATTCACCAAGGATGACGTCATGTACGTCATCGAGCTCGGCGTCATGATGCTGCTCGGCCTCGTGGTGCTGTTCATGGTGATCCGGCCGCTGGTCAAGCGCATCCTCGCCGCCGAAGTCGTGCCAGCGCTGACCAGCGAAGCCGCGCCGGCCCTGACCGACGGCAGCGCGGACGGCGCGGCCGGTCAGGCGCTGCTTCCCGTATCGCTGATCGACGTCGCCCAGGTTCAGGGCCAGGTTCACGCCCAGGCCGTGCACCGGGTCGGCGAACTGGCCGAACGCAATCCCAACGAAACCGCATCCATTGTTCGTCAATGGCTGACCGAACCCGCCGAGTAATCCGACATGGCAGCCGTCCCGCAAACCACCAACGCCAACGACATCACCACCGTCATCTCGGCGCTGGCGAGCCGTCAGGCCACCCGGCCCAAGGGCAAGCCGCTGAGCGGCCCGAAGCGCGCCGCCATCCTGATGCTGGCGCTGGGCGAAAAATATGGCGGCAAGGTCTGGTCGCTGCTCGACGACGACGAGGTTCGCGAATTGTCGATCCACATGTCGACGCTCGGCAACGTCGAGGCCGAGGTGGTCGAGGACCTCATGCTCGAATTCGTTTCCCGCATGTCGGCATCCGGCGCGCTGATGGGAACTTTCGACGCCACCGAACGGCTGCTGCAGCAATATCTGCCGTCAGAGCGCGTCACCGGCATCATGGATGAAATTCGCGGCCCCGCCGGCCGCAACATGTGGGAGAAGCTCTCCAACGTCCAGGAAGAGGTGCTCGCCAACTATCTCAAGAACGAATACCCGCAGACCATCGCCGTGGTGCTGTCGAAACTGAAGCCGGAACACGCTGCCCGCGTGCTCGCGATCCTGCCCGAGGACCTGGCACTCGACGTGGTCGCCCGCATGCTGAAGATGGAAGCGGTGCAGAAGGAAGTGATCGAGCGTGTCGAGCAGACGCTGCGCACCGAATTCATGTCCAACCTGTCGCAAACCCGCCGCCGTGATGCCCATGAAGTGATGGCCGAAATCTTCAACAATTTCGACCGCCAGACCGAAACCCGCTTCATCACCTCGCTGGAAGAGGAAAACCGCGAATCCGCGGAGCGCATCAAGGCGCTGATGTTCACCTTCGACGACCTGATCAAGCTCGACTCCGCCTCGGCGCAGACGCTGATGCGCAATATCGACAAGGACAAGCTCGGCATCGCGCTGAAGAGCGCCAACGAGGAAGTGCGCAGCTTCTTCCTCGGCAACATGTCCTCGCGCGCCGGCAAGATGCTGATGGACGACATGGCCGCGATGGGACCGGTGCGGTTGCGCGACGTCGACGAGGCGCAGGCGCTGCTCGTCAACCTCGCCAAGGATATGGCCGCCAAGGGCGAAATCACCCTGACCAAGAACCGTGCCGACGACGAGCTGGTGTACTGATGGCAGCACCTGCAAAATTCCTGTTCGACATGGACTTCGGGGCGCCCGACAAGGCGCGCGAGCGTGCCGCGACGGCCGCCGAGATCGCGGAGAAGATCGCCACCGCCGAAGCCCGCGCCTATCGCGCCGGCTACGACGCCGCCCAGCGCGAGGCCAAGGCGGAAAGCGACCGCCGCGCGGCGCTGGCGCTCGAGGAAATCGGCATCGCCATCAAGGGCATCGCGTCGCGCTTTTCCGGCATCGAAACCCGGATGGAGACCGAGGCCGTCGACGTCGCGGTCGCGGTGGCGCGCAAGCTGTGCGACGAACTGGTTTCCCGCGAGCCGATCGCCGAGATCACCGCGCTGGTGAGCGACTGCTTCTCGCATCTGGTCGCGACGCCGCATCTGGTGGTGCGCATCAACGATCAGCTCTACGAGGCCGCGCGCGACAAGATCGAGCGGCTCGCCTCCCAGTGCGGCTTCGAAGGCCGGCTCGTCATTCTGGCCGAGCCTGGCATCGCCAGCGGCGACTGCCGAATCGAATGGGCCGACGGCGGCGTGGTGCTGGAGCGCGCCACTATCGAAGCCAAGATCAGCGAACTTGTCGGGCGCTATATGGCGTCCCGCCATCAGGCCGGAAGTTGAGGGCCATGAGGACTGAACCATGAGCGACACCGATACTCACGTACCGCTTCCCGATCTCAACGCGGCGGACACGGCACCGGTCGACGATCTGGCCTACAACGAGGACGAACAGGCCTCGCGGATCGCGGCCGACCTCGAAGCCGTCTTCGACGTTCCGGTGCAGGTCTCGGCCGTGCTCGGCCGTTCCAAGATGGACGTCGGCGAGCTCCTGAAGCTCGGACCCGGCACCGTGCTCGAACTCGACCGCCGCGTCGGTGAAGCCATCGACATCTACGTCAACAACCGCCTGGTGGCGCGCGGCGAAGTGGTTCTGGTGGAAGACAAGCTCGGCGTCACCATGACCGAAATCATCAAGGCAGAACGAACCTAACAATTTTGGCGATCCGCGCGTAACAGGCGCGCACCAGACGAACAGGAGATAAACATGCGGCTTCTCATCGTTGGCACATTGAAGGGCCAGCTCACCACGGCCACCAAGATCGCGATGGACAACGGGGCCTCGGTGACCCACGCCGAGGCGATCGAGCAGGCGATGGCCGTGCTGCGCAGCGGCAAGGGCGCCGATCTGCTGCTGGTCGACGTCGCCCTCGACATTCGCGACCTGGTGATGCGGCTCGAAGCCGAACACATCCACGTGCCGATCGTGGCCTGCGGCATCACCAACGACGCCCGCGCCGCGGTCGCCGCGATCCATGCCGGCGCCAAGGAATACATCCCGCTGCCGCCCGATCCGGAACTGATCGCCGCCGTACTGGCCGCCGTCGCCAACGATTCCCGTGACCTCGTCTACCGCGACGAAGCCATGGGCAAGGTGATCAAGCTGGCGCAGCAGATCGCCGGCTCGGACGCCTCTGTGATGATCACCGGCGAGTCCGGCACCGGCAAGGAAGTGCTGGCGCGCTATGTCCACACCCGCTCCACCCGCGCCAAGAAGCCCTTCATCTCGATCAACTGCGCGGCGATCCCCGAGCACCTCCTGGAGTCCGAACTGTTCGGCCACGAAAAGGGCGCCTTCACCGGTGCCGTGGCGCGCCGCATCGGCAAGTTCGAGGAAGCCACCGGCGGCACGCTGCTGCTCGACGAAATCTCCGAAATGGACGTGCGGCTGCAATCCAAACTGTTGCGCGCGATCCAGGAGCGCGTGATCGACCGCGTCGGCGGCACCAAGCCGGTCCCGGTCGACATCCGCATCATCGCGACCTCGAACCGCAACCTCGCCGACGCCGTGCGCGAAGGCACTTTCCGCGAGGATCTGCTGTTCCGTCTCAACGTCGTCAACCTGAAGATCCCGCCGCTGCGCGAACGCCCGGCCGACATTCTCGAACTGGCGCAGCACTTCGCCAAGAAATATGCCGAAGCCAACGGCGTGCCGCTGCGGCCGATTTCCGCCGACGCCCGGCGGGTGCTCAGCGCCAACCGCTGGCAGGGCAACGTGCGCGAGTTGGAAAACACCATGCACCGCTCGGTGCTGATGGCGCAGGGGGACGAGATCGGCGCCGACGCCATCCTGACGCCCGACGGCGACCGTCTCGACCTCGCCAAGACCGCGCCCGCGGTGGCGCATGCCACCTTCGCCGCTGAGCAGGTCACCCGCGCCCTCGTCGGCCGTACCGTTGCCGACGTCGAACGCGATTTGATCCTGGAGACGCTGAAGCATTGCCTGGGCAATCGCACCCATGCCGCCAACATTTTGGGCATTTCGATCCGCACCCTGCGCAACAAGCTGAACGAATATGCCGACGGCGGCTTGCCGATCACGCCGGCCGGCTCGGGTGAATATGCGCGGTTTGCGGCGGCGGGATAGCGACAACGCCTCTCCAACGTCATTCCGGGGCGATGCGAAGCATCGAACCCGGAATCTCGAGATTCCGGGTTCGCTTCGCGCCCCGGAATGACGAAACATCACAGCCTGCGACTATCAATCACGAATAACTCGGCGCATCCGGCTTGCGAAAAATGTGAATGGGATCGCCGGGCTGCAGATCGCGCCCGGTGAAGACCGCATAGGCATAGAGCGCGAGATAGGCGATCGCGAGCGCGCCGACGCCGTAAAATGCCCAGGTCGCAATCCGCTTCATCAGGTCGTGGTTCCACGCAGAGGTTCCGGCAGGATTTGCCACGAGCCTTCTAACGCTCCCTCGCACCTGGCGCCATAGCCGCTACTTTCAGGGGTGCCTCAGCCGTTCATCGCGTCGCGCGCGGTCTGGGTACGCTGACCTCGGCCAACCTCACGGCGTCCTCGTCGCGGTCGATCGCGACATACTGGCCCTGCCAGTAGGCAAGCGCTGCGGTGCGCGACGAGAGCTGCAGGTCCAGCACGCGGCCGATGACGATCGCGTGGGAATGCCGCTCGATGATATCCTCGACCTCGCAGTCGATCGCCGCCAGCGCGCCGACCAGCAACGGCACGCCGGAGGCCCGCGTCACCCATTCGGCGCCGGCAAAGCGTGCGGCGCCCTTCAGCCCACCTTTGCCGGTAAAGCGCTCGGCAATGTCGACCTGATCCGACGTCAGAATGTTGACGCCGAAAAAGCCGTGGCGCTTCACCAGCGGCCAGGACGAGGCTTCCCGGTTGATGCTGACGATCAGCGCCGCCGGCTCGACCGACAGCGACGACACCGACGTGACCGTCATGCCGGAAATATCCTTGCCCCGCCCGGCGGTGATGACACTGACCCCGCCGGTCAACTGACGCATGGCGCCGCGAAAATCGGTCGAAGAGATCTCGCGCGGGATCGCAATATCACGGACAACGGAGTTCATGGCAGCCTCGCTGGGTCCAGCCTTAAAGGTCGGAGGTATCGTCGGTGCCTTGCAGCAGGTTCTTCAGGATCGAGCCTTCCAGCGCGGCGAGTTCGGCCGAGCCGCGACGGCGCGGACGCGGGATATCGACGTTAATGTCGTGCGCGATACGGCCGTCCTCGATGACCAGCACGCGATCGGCCAGCGCAACCGCTTCCGATACGTCATGCGTCACCAGGATCGCGGTAAACGCCTGATCGTGCCAGACCCGTTCCAACAGCCGCTGCATCGAAATCCGCGTCAGTGCATCGAGCGCGCCGAGCGGTTCGTCGAACGCCAGCACACGGGGCCGGCTGACCAGCGCCCGCGCCAGCGCGACGCGCTGCTTCTGGCCGCCGGACAGCACCGCCGGCCATTGCGCCCGCTTGTCGTCGAGACCGACCTCGACCAGCGCGCTTTCGGCGCGCGCCTGGGCATCGGCTGTGTTCCGCTCGCGGCCGAGGCCGACTTCGACATTCGAGAGCACCCGTGCCCAAGGCAACAGCCGCGGCTCCTGAAACATCACGCGAATGTCCTCCGCCCGCGCCTGTTCGCCCAAGGCGATGGTGCCGGCAGTAACGGCGTCGAGACCCGCGACCAGCCGCAGCAACGTGCTCTTGCCGCAACCGCTGCGGCCGACGATGGCGACGAACTGGCCCGCGGGAATATGCAGGTCGATGCCGCGTAACACCTCGTTGTCGCCGAACGACTTGCGAAGCCCGCGAATGGTCAGCGACAGGCCGCGCGGCTGACCCTCCGAACCACGTTGCACGACTCGCGCCTGTTCGACGAAGTTCGCGGGTTCGACCAGTTCGGCCTCGGGAGAAATGAAACGAACAGCTTGCTGCATGATATCCTCAGTGTTTCCCAAAGGCCGGATGCCAGGACAGCGTCAGCCGCTCCAGCGCGCGCGAGGCGCTGTCGGCCAGCTTGCCGAGCAGCGCATAGATCAGGATCGAGAGCACCACGACGTCGATCAGCATGAACTCGCGCGCCTGCATCGCCATGTAACCGAGACCGGATGACGCCGCGATGGTCTCCGCCACGATCAGCGTCAGCCACATGATGCCGAGCGCGAAGCGCAGGCCGACGAAAATCGACGGCAGCGCGCCCGGGAAGATCACCCGGCGGAACAGTTCACCGTCGCTCATCCCGTAGATCCGCCCCATTTCGATCAGTTGCGGATCGACGGTGCGGATGCCGTGCAGCGTGTTGAGATAGATTGGAAAGAACACGCCGAGCGCCACCAAAAACAGTTTTGCCGATTCATCGATCCCGAACCACAGGATCACCAGCGGGATCAAAGCGAGATGCGGGATATTGCGCACCATCTGCAGCGTGGTGTCGGTCAGTTTGCTGGAAAGCTGCGACAGGCCGTTCGCTAAACCAAAGGCAAAGCCGATACCGCCGCCGATCAGGAAGCCGATGCTGGCGCGCCAGAAGCTGACCCAGATGTTGCGCGCGAGTTCGCCGGACAGCAGCAGTTTCCACCCCGCCAGCGCCACGTCGCTCGGCGCCGGCAACACCCGCGCCGGCACAAATCCGGTCACGCAGGCGAGTTGCCAGACCAGGAGAATGCCGAGCGGCACGATCCAGGGGATCAGGCCATCGGCCCGTGGCAGGCGCAGGTTGCGGCCACGGATGCGGGGAAGTTGTTCGATCAGACTCATGATTGCGATGCCTGTTTATGCGGACGATATTCGTTACCGATGGTCTCGCCGAACGGACCGGTGTTGACGCGGATCGGCGTCACATTGTTCGGCTGCGCCAGCGACAGCAGCGGGAACACCAGTTCGGCAAAGCGATAGGCTTCCTCGAGATGCGGGTAGCCTGACAGGATGAAGGTATCGATGCCGACATCCTGATACTCCTTGATTCGTGCCGCGACGGTCTGGGGATCGCCGACCAGCGCGGTGCCCGCGCCGCCGCGGACCAGGCCGACGCCGGCCCAGAGGTTGGGGCTGATCTCGAGCTTGTCGCGGCGGCCGCCATGCAGTTGCGCCATCCGCTGCTGGCCGACCGAGTCCATGCGCGAGAAGATCTTTTGCGCCGAGGCCACGGTTTCGTCGGTGACATGCTGAATCAGTTCGTCCGCGGCCTTCCACGCCTCGGCATTGGTTTCGCGCACGATCACGTGCAGCCGGATGCCGAACGACAGCTTGCGCCCGCGTTTGGCAGCGACCGCGCGCACGCGTTCGACCTTCTCGGCGACCTGCGCCGGCGGCTCACCCCAGGTCAGGTATTTGTCCACGGTATCGACGGCGACATCGATGCCGGCGTCCGACGAGCCGCCGAAATAGAGCGGCGGTCGCGGCGACTGCACCGGCGGGAACAACAGGCGGCCGTCCTCGATGCGGATGTGCTTGCCTTCGACATTGACTGACTTGCCCGCGAGCAGGTCGCTATAGACGTTGAGGAACTCGCGCGTCACTTCATAGCGCTCGTCGTGGCCGAGGAAGATGCCGTCGCCCTTGTTCTCGACCGGATCGCCGCCGGTGACGACGTTGACCAGCAACCGTCCGTTGCTGACCCGGTCAAGTGTCGCGGTCATGCGCGCGGCGACGCTCGGCGACTGCAAACCCGGCCGCACCGCCACCAGGTAGCGCAGGCGCTCGGTCCAGGGTGCTACCGCCGACGCGATCACCCAGGAGTCCTCGCAGCTTCGCCCGGTCGGCAGCAGCACGCCGAAATAACCGAGTTGATCGGCGGCCTGCGCGATCTGGCGCAGGTAGTTGAAGTTCACCTCGCGGCCACCGGTCGTGGTGCCGAGATAGCGGCCGTCGCCATGGGTCGGCAGGAACCAGAGGATGTTGGCGTTGGCGGGATTCGGTGCATGTATCGTCATGATTCAGGATCCGGGTTTGCGCTGAACGTCCGAGACCGTGATGGCTTTCGGCAACAGGCCGAGCGCC
The DNA here is from genome assembly GCF_900103365.1 of Afipia sp. GAS231. NCBI lineage: Bacteria > Pseudomonadati > Pseudomonadota > Alphaproteobacteria > Hyphomicrobiales > Nitrobacteraceae > Afipia > Afipia sp. GAS231. Next base: position 5,478,374 of record NZ_LT629703.1, on the reverse strand, counting down.
ACGAACGTATCGGCGATGCGCTGCTGGCTTGCGATCACGTCGTCGCTGATCGGCAGGATCCCGTAGGATTCGCGCTTCAGCGACACCGCAAGCACCGAAGCCGGCAAGCCGACCGACGGGCTCAATTGCGCGGCGACGGCCTCGATATTGTTCTTGGTCCAGTCGTCGGCCTCGTTGAGCGCCGCAAGCACGACATCGACCGCCCTGGTGTTGTCGGCGAGGAACTTCTTCGACGAAAAATAGAACTGATGGTTGGCGACGAGACCGGTGCCGTCGACAAGGATTTTCGCGCCGGTCGAGGCCTCGGCTGCCGCCTCATAGGGATCCCAGATCACCCAGGCATCGACGGAGCCGCGGGTGAACGCGGCGAGCGCATCCGAGGGCGCTAGGAATACGGGCTGGACGTCGGTATATTTCAGCCCGGCTTTCTCCAGCGCCTTGACCAGAAGATAGTGAACGTTGGACCCCTTGTTCAGCGCGACCTTCTTGCCCTTCAAATCGGCGACCGATTTCAGCGGACTGTCCTTGGGGACCAGAATGGCCTCTCCCTGCGGCGCCGGCGGATCATAGGCCAGATAGACCAGCGGCGCGCCGGCGGCCTGCGCAAAGATCGGCGGCGTTTCCCCCGCAATCCCGAAATCGATCGCGCCGATATTGAGCGCTTCGAGCAGCGGCGGGCCTGACGGAAATTCCGTCCACACCACGTTGTAGCGGAGCGGCTTGAGTTTCTCTTCGAGCGAGCCCTTGCCTTTCAGCAGGACCAGCTTGCCGTATTTCTGGAAGCCGATGCGGACCACCTTGTCCTGGCCGTATGAGACGCCCACCATGGCGGCAACGATACCCATGGACAACACGGCAGCCGTCATCATTCGTTGAAACCAACGCATGGCCTTTTCTCCTCGATGAATGGATGAATTGGGAAAGCGATCAGGTCAGGTTTGCACCGGCCTCCAGACCGCATCCCGCACCACGACCGGCTTCGGGATCAGGCCCAGTCTGTGGAAACGATCCGCAACCGCCTGCTGGGTGGCGACGATGTCATCGGTTACCGGACCGATCACGAACGATGCCCGGTTGGCCGCAACGATCTGGACTTCGAGAGGCACACCGGTCACCGCAGCGAGTGCCGCCGCGACGTCGGCGCGGTGCGCCTCCGCCCAGCGCGCCGCCTCTGTCAGCCCGCTGATGACGTCGCGGGTATGCTGAACGTTGTTGTTCGCGAAGTCGCGGTTGGCGAGATAGAACGAGTTGGTCTTGGCGACTTCATGGGCGTTGACGAGGATACGTCCGCCCTGGCGCTTCTCACCGATCGCAAAATACGGATCCCAGATCGCCCAGGCCTCGATGCTGCCGTTGGCGAAAGCAGGACCTGCGTCGGGCGGCGACAGATAGACCGGCGTGATGTCTTCGTAGGTCAGCCCGGCCCTTTCGAGCGTCGCGATCAGGACGTTGTGCGCGCTCGTCCCCTTGGCAACTCCGATCCGCCGGCCCTTCAAGTCGGCAATGGTGCGGATCGTCGAAGCGGCGGGCACGAGAATGCCCTGCCCGTTGGTGATCGGCGATCCCGCCACATAGACGATATTGGCGTTCGCAGCCTGGGCGAAAATCGGCGGTGTATCGCCGACCGAACCGAAATCGACGCTTCCGGTGCTCATCGCTTCGAGCAATGGCGGACCCGAGGTGAACTCAACCCATTTGATCGCGATCTGCTTCGCCGCGAACTGCTTTTCCAGCACCGACTGCTGGCGCGCAATCACCAGAACGCCGGTCTTCTGGTAGCCGATCCGGATTTCCTTCAGCGGCGCCTGTGCAACCGCAGGCGCCGCCAGCGCGGCGACTGCGGCAGTTCCAAGCGAGAGCTTGAGGAATTCACGACGCTTCATCACATTCTCCTGATCATGTTCGCGACGTGCCGCGACCATGCGATGACAGGATGATGGTGCGATGCGCGCGGAGTGTCGAGGGTGCGGAAAAAATAGCAACGACCGCGCTGCCGGGCCCAATTTCGACGATGGGTTTATTGCCGGAACAGGATCGGACTCGATTCATTTGTTTTCGCCTCGCCAGTCGCAGGATTCGTTAATGTTGAATCAGGCACGCGACGCCGTCGCGAATTGAAGCGATCAATCGGATCGATTGCGCCTTCCAAAAATCTTGCTCGGCGTTTCGCTGAACAATCGCCGCTGGAGAGAAATTTTCTGCGAAACGCCGGCCGGTCGATGCGATGTCGCTACGGCTTCCATAAGTTTCCACCGCACCTCGAAACGCGAAACGATCATTGCCCGCGCATCGGGATATTCAGTCAGGCATTTCATTGACCGCCATGCCGCCAGCCATACGCTTTGCGGATCGCTGGTTACGAAGCAACACAGCGGATTAGATCGGAAAGAGACACAGGCATGAATACAATCCAGTCAGAATCAAAACCCCGCTCACACATGCGCAATTTTGGTGCGGCGCTGTTCAGCGTCGCCATCGGGATCGCCATGACGGCATCGGCCATGGCCGCCGACACAATCACGTTGCGTGTCGGCGATCAAAAGGGTGGCAATCGCTCGTTGCTCGAAATCGCGGGGCTGGCGAAGGACCTGCCGTACAAGATCGAATGGTCGGAATTTCCGGCCGCGGCGCCGATTCTCGAAGCGCTCAATGCCGGCGCGCTGGATGTCGGCTACACCGGCGATCTCGCGTTCCTGACCGTGTATGCGGCGGGCGCACCGATCAAGGCCATCGGCGGCACCCGCGCCGATGCGCGGACCCAGGCCATTCTCGTGCGCCAGGACTCGCCCATCAAGAGCGCCGCCGACCTGAAAGGCAAGCGGCTGGCGGGAACGCGTGGCGGATGGGGCCAGTTCCTGATCGATGCGACCCTCGAGAAGAACGGCGACAAGATCGAGGATGCGACCTTCGCGCCGCTTGGCCCGGTCGATGCCAAGATCGCTTTGGTCGCGGGCTCGATCGACGGCTGGGCCGTCTGGGAACCCTATGTGTCCTATGCGACGCTGAAGGACAATGCGCGGATCGTCGCTACCGGCGAAGGCCTGACGCCGACCATCACCTTCATCGTCGCCTCGGATGCTGCGATCGCCACCAAGCGCGCCGCCGTGCAGGATCTGGTGCAACGGCTGAACAAGGCGCGGCTCTGGTCGCTCGATCATCTCGCGGAATATGCCAAGAGCACGGCTGAGCTGACGAAACTTCCCGAAGACGTGCTGTTGAGCGCCTACACCGCCCAGCGCACCAGTCCGGTCGCAATCGACGAAAATATCGTCAAGGAGGTTCAGGAAGCGTCGGACCGCGCCACACGCTTCGGGATCCTGTCGAAGAAACTCGACGTCGGCAAAGCCGTGGATCGCGGCTTTACGGCGGCGGCGAACTTGAACTGACAGTCTTTGCAAAACGATCGCGGCGCGAGGATGATCCACGCGCCGCGTCAACCGTCCACTCAAACGACTGCTAGCCCGCCGCGACCTTCGCGGCTGGAGCCACGTTCACCGCGAGTTTGCCGTAGCGGTCCTTGAAGGCTTCGGTATCGATCTCTTCGAGCATGATCGCGCCGCTCATCACGCCGGCCTTCCAGGCGTCATGCTCGGGATCTTGCTGAAATTCCGGCATCACTTCCTTGCCGAACAGTTCGAGCGACTCGCAGATATGCTCGTGGCTGTTCTTGCCGGCCTGGTTGAGCAGGATCACCTGGTCGATATGCGAGGCGCGGAACCGCCGCAGCTTCTTGCGGATGGTTTCCGGCGAACCGATCAGGCCGCCGCGCAGCGCCGCTTCCTGGGCTCCCGGATTTTCGCGCTTCCACTTGTTGTATTCGTCCCACATGTTGACGGTGCCGGGATCAGGGCGCTGGCGGTTCTGCGACGCACCGTAGAAGCGCAGCGCGAACTGGAAGAAGGTGGCGCCGTCGGCGCGCGCCCGCGCCTCCTCGTCGGTCTTGGCGCACATGAAGAACGACACCAGCGCCATGTTCGGGTTGATGTTGTAGTCGGCGAGCTTCTTCAGCCGCTTGGTGATCGCATTGTAATAGGCGTGCACCCAGGCATGCGCAGCGTCGGCGCTGACGAACTGGAAGCCGAGCGCGCCAAAACCGTTTTCGCCGGCGCGCTCGATGGTCTGCAACTGCGAGCATGCCATCCACAGCGGCGGGTGCGGCTTCTGCACCGGCTTGGGGACGACGTTGCGCAAGGGAATGTCGAAATACTTGCCGTGATGTTCGGTGCCCACCTTGGTGAACATCGGGAAGATGGCCTGCACCGCCTCCTCGAACACCTCGCGCTTGGTTTCCATGTCGCGGCCGAACGGCGTCAGTTCGGTGATGGAAGCGCTTTCGCCCATGCCGAACTCGCAGCGGCCATTGCTGAGCAGGTCCAGCACCGCAACCTTCTCGGCAACGCGGGCCGGGTGGTTGGTGGTGAGCTGGAAGATGCCGTGGCCGAGCCGGATCTTCTTGGTGCGCTGGCTGGCGGCGGCGAGAAAGGATTCCGGCGAGGGTGAGTGCGAATATTCCTCGAGGAAGTGGTGTTCCACGACCCAGGCGTGGTCATAGCCAATCCGGTCGGCGGTCTCGAGCTGCGTCAGCGCGTTCTGGTAGAGCCTGAGTTCGTCGCCCTCTTCCCAGGGACGCGGCAGTTGCAGCTCATAAAAGATGCCGAATTTCATGAGGTCTCTCCCAAACCGCTTGTTGTTTTGTGGCAGTGTATTCCCCACCGGCGACAAGTCTAGCCTTGGCCGCGAAACACCAATTCCGCGTCGCGGAAGCCGGCTTGCACTGGTGGCCTGAATGGTTAGCTTGGGGTAGATGAGTCGCGGCCGATACCGGCCCGCTCTCCCCTCCGCTGGACCCCATGACCACCTTTACGCCGCATCAGGATTCCGCGCTCAAGGCCGTTGCCGACTGGATGAAGGCCAAGCCCGGCAGGAACGGCACGCCGCCGGTGTTCCGGCTGTTCGGCTATGCCGGAACCGGCAAGACCACGCTGGCGCGGCACATCGCCGACGGCGTCGATGGCGAGGTGAAATTCGCGGCCTTCACCGGCAAGGCGGCGCTGGTGATGCGCAACAAGGGCTGCGACAACGCCTCCACCATCCACTCGCTGATCTATCGCGCCCGCGAATCCGGCGTCGAGCAGCCGAGTTTTGAGCTATGGGACGACGCACCCGCCTCGAAAGCCAAGCTGATCGTGATCGACGAATGCTCGATGGTCGACGCCGAACTCGGCCGCGACCTGATGTCGTTCGACTGTCCGCTGTTGGTGCTGGGAGATCCCGCGCAATTGCCGCCGATCCAGGGCGGCGGCTTCTTCACCGACTCTGAACCCGACGCGATGCTGACCGAGGTGCATCGGCAAGCCCAGGACGATCCGATCGTGCGGATGTCGATGGATATCCGCGAGGGCCGCGAACTCGAAATCGGCCGCCATGGCGAGAGCGAGGTGGTGTCGCGCAACGAACTCGATCCGGACCGGGTGATGCAGGCCGACCAGGTGCTGGTCGGGCGCAACAACACCCGCCGCGCCTACAACATGCGGGTACGGCAGAAGCAGAATATCGAAGATCCGTTGCCGGTCGCCGGCGACAAGCTGGTGTGCCTGCGCAACAACCGCAAGAAAGGCCTGTTCAACGGCGGGCTGTGGCGGGTGAAGTCGCGGGCGCAGTCAAAGTCCAAGATCATCACGATGCGGCTGTCGCCGGATGAGGATTTCGGCCACAAGGTGACCAAGGTCTCGGTACGCGGCGACTGCTTCGGCGGCGCGATCGAGACCATTCCGTGGGAGCAGCGCAAGCCCTACGACGAGTTCGACTACGGCTACGTGCTGACCGTGCACAAATCGCAGGGCTCGCAGTGGGACGACGTCGTATTGTTCGACGAGAGCTTTGCGTTCCAGGAAAGCCGCGCCCGGTGGCTCTATACGGGCATCACGCGTGCGGCGAAGCGGCTGAGCGTGGTGGTGTAGCTGGTCATTCCGGGGCGGCTCGAAGAGCCGAACCCGGAATCTCGAGATCCCGGGTTCGACGCTTCGCATCGCCCCGGGATGACGGATTGTCTTGCTTCGCAACCCAATCCGTCACTTCCCCGCCACGAAGTAAAAATCCTCGCGCCCGGGCGGCGAGCCGTAGGTAAACGGCTGCTGCGCGTGGTTGGTGGCCTTCCAGACGTCATCGCGGACGATGTCGAACAGTTTCCGCACCTCGACCTTGGGCTCCCTGATGTCGCGCGCGAGCACGGTCGCGAACGGACTGTTGGCGGTTTCGCCGTCGAGCGCGGTTTCGCCATGCTTGGCGGCGTAGACCACCATGAATCCGGCTTCCGGTTCGATGTTGGAAAGGCCCTTGCTGACCAGCTTCAGCGCAATGGTGCGCCGCATGGTTTTGTCGAAGGGATTGTCGCGGCAGGCGTCCAGCAGGACCAGCTTCAGCTTGCGCGCGCCACCAACCGCGGCGATCACCTGCTCCAGCGCCACCGCCTGCGACTCGGCGTCATGGTCGGTCGCGAGCCGCGCATCGGTCGGGATCAAGTAATTCACCCCGCCGACCTCCATGCCGTGACCAGCATAATAAACCACCGCCCAGTCCGACTTCTCGGCCTCTGCGCCGAATGTGCGCAAGGCAGAAAAGAAACTGTCGCGGGTAAGGTCGGGCGCGAGCGTCACGGTCGCAAAGCCGAGCCCGCGAAGCGTATCGGCGATCAGCCTGGCATCGCGCGGCGGGTTGTCGAGCTGTCGCACGTTCCTGTAGGCGCCGTTGCCGATGATCAGCGCCACCTTGCGGTCGCCGGACGGCCCCGCCGCCGCGCCTTTTCCCTGAGTCGGCTTCTGCGCCGGTGCGGAAGGCGGCGCGACCGCGAGCAGCGCCGCCAGGCGATCCTTCGCGAAACGTCGCGCGATCGCGGTGTCGGTAGCGTCAAGCTTCGTCAGCGTGGCGCTCGCGGATCGGTAGTCGTAGCGCGCCGCCACGGCGTCGCCCTTCTTCTCAAAATACTGCCCTCGTCCGGCATGCGCGCGGATGTAGTTCGGGGCGATCCTGATCGCCTCGTTGTAATCGGCCAGCGCCGCATCGAGATCGCCCTTGGCGAGATAGGCATTTGGCACGGCTGGTCAGCACGAAAACGTTTTTCGGCGTTTTCGCCAGCGCTTCATTGCAGTCCGCGATCGCCTCGTCGAACCGCTTCATCTCCGTGTAGGTCATGCAGCGGTTCGACGGAACCGACGACCCGTCCGCGTTGAGCTTCTGCGCTTCGGAATAATCCGCCAGTGCGGCGTCATATTGCTGGAGCAGGGTTTCCGCGCGGGCGCGATTGTTGAGATGGATGTAGCGGTTTGGGCTGGTCGGACCAAATTTGATCGCGGCATTGAATTCATCGAGCGCGCGCGGGAAGTCGAGCTTGCGCAGGAAGATAATGCCGCGGTTGTTGTAGGCGTTCGCAAAATTCGGACGCATCTGCAGGCACAGGTCGTAGTCGGCGAGCGCATGCTCGTCGTCGCCCTTGCTGCTGTAGGCGATGCCGCGTGAGTTGACGTATCCGACGCTTTCGGGGTCGGCGTCATGCGCTTTGCCGAAAGCCGCGATCGCGCTGTCGTAATCGCGCTTCTTCATGAAGGAGTCGCCGATGACCTGATAGGCGGCCGCCCTCGGTTTCCCGTTAATCGTGTCATCCGCCGTCACCGCCGAACAGGCGACCAGCCTCGCCTCCGCCTCCGCGGCCGGATCCCGGCAGATATCGATATCCGCAGCCGCCAGCACAGGACCCGCGCCGGCAAGCGTGACGATCGCTACGAACAGGGCGCGCAACATCGCAAATACGCTCCGGCGGATGCTGATTGGACGCGGGAAGCGGCCACGAGTTCATTGTTGGAAGGGACCACCGGTCGGGTCAAGCGTGGTCCTCACTCTGTCCTGATGCTTGGTCTAAATCCTTGCAGCCACGCGGTTTTATTCACGAACTCGTGTGAAACGGGCCGTAACAAACTCCGCCATCGGCCGTATCTTGAGGCATCGGGAGAACCGTGCCGATTGCGAAACACGGCTCCCGCCCTAAACTGCCCCCCAACCCGCTCGCCCCTGAGGAAACCATGTCCCCTCGTCGATTCAGCCGTCTTTCGTTCTGCGCCGCCGCCATCGGTGCGCTCGCCGTTGCTGCGTTCGCCGTCGCCCCCTCGCTGGCGGCCGAAGATGCCGTGATCATTCCCGCCCCCGCCGCCGATGCGCAAGCAGCCGGTGCGATCCAGACCGCCGTTCTCGCCGGCGGCTGCTTCTGGGGCGTCCAGGGTGTGTTCCAGCACACCGCAGGCGTGATCAATGCGGTCTCCGGTTACGCCGGCGGCACCAAGGCCACCGCCGACTACAACACGGTTTCGAGCGGCACCACCGGCCATGCGGAATCGGTCGAGATCAAGTTCGACCCGAAGAAAATCAGCTATGGCAAGATTTTGCAGATCTACTTCTCGGTCGCGCACGATCCGACCCAGTTGAACCGACAGGGCCCCGACAGCGGCACGCAATACCGCTCGGCGATCTTCACCACCAATGACGAGCAGAAAAAGGTCGCGGAGGCATACATTGCCCAGCTCAACGCTGCCAAAGTCTACAAAAAGCCGATCGTGACCAAGATCGGCCCGCTGGAGGCGTTCTATCCGGCGGAAGCCTATCACCAGGACTACCTGACGCTGCACCCGACGCAGCCCTATATTGCCTACAACGACATCCCGAAGGTCGAGAATCTGAAAAAGATCTTTGCGGAAAACTACATCGAAAAGCCGACGCTGGTGAGCAACGCGAAGGTCACCAACTGACTTTCCGTCATTGCGAGGAGCGTAAGCGACGAAGCAATCCAGACTTTCTTCTGCCATAAGGCTGGATTGCTTCGCGGAGCCTGTCATCGGGCGGGCGTTCGCCCGACCCGTTGGCTCGCAATGACGATTGAACCCGAAGGAGCACATTAATGTCCGACACCAAGACGACGACCAAGGTCGAGAAGAGCGAAGCCGAGTGGCGCCGCGAGCTGACGCCGATGCAGTATGCGGTGCTGCGCGAAAAGGCGACCGAGCGGCCGTTCTCCGGCGAATATGAGCACGAGCACCGCAGCGGGACCTACACCTGCGCCGGCTGCGGCCAGACACTGTTCGAGTCCGATGCCAAGTTCGATTCCGGCTGCGGCTGGCCGAGTTTTACGGCGCCCGCCGTCGACAGCCATGTCGACGAGGAGCGTGACGTTACCCACGGCATGATCCGCACCGAGGTGCTGTGCTCGAAGTGCAACGGCCATCTCGGCCACGTCTTCGAGGACGGCCCCGGCCCGACCGGCCTGCGCTACTGCATCAACTCGGCCGCATTGAAGCTGCAGCCGAAATAATTGCCGCGCCGTCCTTCCCCACTTGTCATGCGCGGGCTTGACCCGCGCATCCATCAAGGGGGCGGCGGCCGAACTTCTCAACTCTCTATCGAACGCACTTCCCGCCCCGTGCGACCAAGAGCTGGTCGCGCGGGGTTTTTCTCATGATTTTCCTTTGCTTGCCCCGCGCGCGAGCCACAAGGAAGTTCTGATGCACATGTCCAAACGTCTGCTGCTCGGTCTAGGTCTTGCCGGCCTCATCATGGAGAGCGTTGTGATCCAGCCTGCCCTCGCCGCCGACAAGGTTTCGCTGTTCAAGGTCATCACCCAAAAGGACGAGATCGTGATCGGCCTGTCCGACGACGAACTGGCCCAGGTCGACGGCAAAAACGCCGGCGGCATCGCCAAGATGCTGGTCGCCAAGGGCTCGATGAGCGTCTGGCAATATGCCGTGCACAAATCCGCCTCTGGCGACCTCGAACAGGCCCCGCTGCACAAGGTCGGCCTGATCGCCACGGAATCGCTGCGCGTCGAGCCCTATGCCAGCCCGCTCAAGGTGTTGCCGGTGGACGAGACGAAGAAATGACGACAGGCCGTCATTCCGGGATGGTGCGCTAGCACCAGACCCCAGATGCGCAATTGCGCATCGGGGAATCTCGAGATTCCGGGTTCGATGCTCCGCATCGCCCCGGAATGACATCCTCTTCGGCGGATCGACCACGACTTGCGGCCCGGATTGTGCTTTGATCCGGGCCGCGGGGGCGTTTCCGCGCGGCCCGCGGCCTTTCGGGGAGGGTGCCATGTCGCTTGGACTGATACTGATCATCATCCTGATTATTTTCCTGCTGGGCGGCTTCTCGGGCCGTTTTGGCGGCTATGGCTACGGTATGGGCCATTCCGGCATGGGGCTCGGCGGGGTGATTTTAGTCGTGCTGGTCATCCTGCTGCTGCTCGGCAAGCTGTAATTCGTATAAATATTTGAAATTACTGGCTTTATCGAAAAGCCGGCGCAGCCATGCGTGGATTCATCATCACCCCCGATCAGCGGCTTCAGGAGTCGCATTTCTGTCAAACAGGCTTATATTGGGGGTCGAAATGACGAGCACGGCGCGCCGCCGGGATAGCGGCCCACCGTCATCCAATCCACATTCGCTCCCCAGAGCCAAAAAGATTGAGGTCTGAGACCATGCGTCCCTTCAGCTATGACACCGCCGCCGAACTCTTCCCCGCCGCGATCCGCAAGAAGAAGCGGGCGGGCTTCGCCTATCGGCGGTTTGGCACCGCGGCCGAAGCGGTTCGCTTCGCGATCGAGGAGCTGCCGGCGGATTCGCTGAACGGCGCCTATCTGCAAGTCGAGGAAGCGCGCTTCGACCAGAGCGGCATCCGCACGCTCTATGAAAGCGAAGCCTTCCCGCTGGAGCGCCGCCCCCGTGCGGACGCGCCCGCGGACGCCGACGCCGCCTGACGAATTCGCTTCCAATAACAAGCCCTCGGACCATCGCGTCCGGGGGCTTTTTTTATTGCCTCCCGATGCGCGCGCTAGATGCGCGGCTGCTTGTCCATCCACTTCTTGAGCATCTTCACATTGCGGACATTGGCGCGGAACATGACGTCGAAGGCGTCGCCCGCCAGCGGCACCATCCCGACCACGCCGTCGACCGCGACATTGGCCAGCATCCGCGCCGTGATGTGCCAGGGCGCGCCGAGCGCGCGGGCCTCGCGCACCAGCCACAGCGAGATCGCGGTGGTGATGAGATCGCCGACGATGGGGATCAGCCCGATCAGGCCGTCGATGCCGTAGCGGATATTGGTGCCGGGCAGGATGAAAGCGACGTCGAGCAGTTTTGCGATCGCGTCGAGCCGCGCCAGCCGCTGCTCGCGGGTCAGGTTGGCGAACGGGTTGGCTGCGTTGTTGCCGAAATCGAACCGAAAGGCCTCGAACTGCGCGCGCATCCCCGGGTCCGGAATTTCGTTGCCGTCCTGGTCGATGACAGGACCGCGCCCCGGCGCACGCGCGCGATAGGGCCCGTGGGAGGGCCGCTCGGTGCGGAAACGTTTCGGCATAATGATATCGTCGTTTGACATGGTCATCAGATGGTAACGCGAATGCGAGGCGCAAGTTGCGTCAAAATATCCCTTGTTGGTTTGCGCGAATTCTAGTCGCAAAACCGGCAGCCCACTTTTGCTGAATACGCGCTAACGCCCCCGCGCCGCCGTTGGCGTCAGGCCGAAGCGGCGGCGAAAACAGCGGTTGAAATAGGACAGGTCGTTGAAGCCGCAATCGAAGGCGATGTCGCTGATGCGCCGCTCGCCTGGCTGCGCCAACCATTCCGCCGCGCGGCGCAGCCGCAGTTCCAACAGCCGCGAGGTAAAACTGGCGCCGGCTTCATACAGCAATTCGTTGACGTAGCGCTCCGACAGCCCGGCGGCGGCGGCGAGTTTCTGCGCGGAGAAATCCGGCTCGGCGAAGCGCCGTTGCAGGATCATCAGCACCGCCTTCAGCCGCACCGCGCGCACGCCGCCGCGGCGCGCCTCGGCCGCGATATCGCTGCGGGCACCGAGGCCGAGCGCTGCGAGATCCATCAGGTGGCCGGCAATGGCAAAGCCGGCTTCGTCGACGGCGCCCGGATGGCACAGCAGCAGATCGCTGTAATCCATCGCCAGCGACAGCGCGCCGCCGGGCTCGAGTTCGCGGCCGACGAGATCGTCGACACCGGACACCATGGCCTTCAGCGTCGCCGTCGGCAGGTGCACGTTGGTGAAGCGCTTGGCGTTGAGGCCATCGACCGCCAGGAACGGCTCGTCGAGCTTGAGCAGCGCCATCGACCCCGGCCGCATCACGAATTCGCGGCCGCGATGGGTGACGCGGGATTCGCGGTCGCCGGTGTTGCGCGCGAGGCAATAGCGGTCGTCGTTGGTCGCCAGCACCTGGCGTTTGTCGCGCCGTACCGTGGTGAAGGTGCCGTCGCAGCGGCCGAGCATGGTGGTGCCGATATGGATCGAATTCATCGCCGCGCGAAACGGCACGTCGTCGGCGGGATCGAGCTCGCCGGTGTTGGAAAAATGCTCGAACAGTTCGGCGAAATGCATGAAGCGCTGCCGCTCGCTTAGGCCCTGCGGCAGCATGTCGGTCGACAGCATTTTCTTCAGCACAGGCATCGGCGGGGGAGCTGGTGAGGCTATTCCAGTTAGGCGACGCCAGTCTGGCCGGCGCCGGATGAACGCTGGATGAAGGTTAGCGCCCGACAGTCCAAGTTGGCAAACCCGGGGCGCCCGCCAGTCCAAGACGGCGGCTTCGAGCAAGCTTAACCGTGTGGCGGCCTGGCCCCCCAGGCCTGCGGCCGCCATCCCCCCAACCGGAATGGCCTGCGCTTGAAAAAACCCAGAGGAGACCACGAGATGACGACATCTTTCGCGCGCAAGGCGCTGCTCGGCACCGCCATCGCCGCCAGCATGGGCATCGGCTACGCCATCGGCGCGCAGCCGCACATGGCCGAGACCGTCACCCTGCTGCAATCGGCGCGGGCGGAGCTCGCCGCCGCAACCCCCAACAAGGGCGGCCACCGCGAACGCGGGCTCGGCCTGATCGACCAGGCCATCGCCGAAGTCCGCGCCGGCATGGCCTTCGCCGGCGGCTAGAGCTGGAAAACGCTCTTGTGCCTGAAGCCTGACCATTTCGTTCAACCCATCAGGAGACGCCTCATGAACAGACTGATCGCCACGGCCTTTGTCCTCGGTACCCTCGTCAGCGGCGCCAACGCGCTGCCGCTCGCTCCTGTTGCGCCGGCGTCCGACAGCAACGTGATCGCGGTTGCCGGCGGCTGCGGCGCCGGCTGGCATCGCGGCCCCTATGGCGGCTGCCGGCAGAACTACGCCAACCCGGCGGCGCATGCCTGCCCGCGCGGCTTCTACGTCGGCCCCGGCGGCCGCTGCCGCGCCAATGGCACCTAAACATTCCATCACGTAAACGTACTTCCATCATCTGCGGCGGGCCGAAAGGTCCGCCGTTTTTGGTTCGCTGATGCACATGTCAAACAGCAACGGCTCTTGCTCTGTCCGTCATTGCCGGGCTTGACCCGGCAATCCATCAACTTCGAAAGATGCTCTTGCGAAGTTGGATGGATGCCCGGGTCAAGCCCGGGCATGACAAAGAAAATGAATACGACTTCGCGATCTCGCGGCATGTTCTGCCCGGAGTTTTGCAATCAAACTTGCCCTCAAAACATAGAGGGCGCAGGGAAGACCGGGCGCGCGCCGCACCCGCGGTCTTGCGTGCGATAGTTGCAACAGAATGGTGCACGCAAGCATACAGGTTTGGCGGAGGCATCCGGCCTTCCCTGCGCAATGGCTTTACGGCTTATACGAGATCGTCCTGGTGACCCTGCTTTTCGTGACACCATCGCCCTTGGGCAGCGTTGGCCGCCTTCGAACTTGACGCCTGCATCGGGGCGTCGGACCCAAACGATTTCGCCGTACGCAACAGCAGCGTTCGTCTTCACTGCCGTCGCGTCCACCGCATCTCACCGCACGTTCGTGACGATCGCGAGCGCCCCTCTCATCGCGGGAGACGGGCGGAGTTAAACACCTGATTTGCCCGACGGGGCCAGCGACTTATTTTTGCGCGGAGGGCTGGACAGACTTTTGCTGATTTGCCCGTCGTGCCAGTTTGTCGCATGCGTGCGCCAACCATCGCGCTTGCGCGCTGCGGCGACTCATCGGCTGAAGAGCGCTTCAGCGCATGATCCGGCCCGACATCCACACCGTAATGATACGGGTTAGCCAGACCGGCTAACACAACCTACTAATCCGGTGCCGCAGTTGGGGACATACATCAGGACATCGCGCCGGATGGCTGGGACTGTCGCAGTTGCGAGGCCCGGATTACCGGGGGGCATTCCGGGCCTCGTTTTCACTGCCGTGCCAACTCCGCCGCAAAGCCACTCGCAGCGAGAAACCATCGAGTCGCGAAGACAGTTAGTGGCATGCTTCAGACGCGGCCGAGCTGCACCTGGCGGTCGACTGCAATCCAGGTCGCTCGAGCCACGGCCAGCAACGTTCCAGCTTCGCCATGGGCCGCGGCCTCGGCAACGCGTTTGCGGCCGTCGCGGCCGGTCTCCCAAGCCGTGATGACGCACCGCTCTCCCGGGCGCGGCCGCGCCTCAATCCGTGCGGACATCCGACCTAAAAGGATCGGCGTTCGGTCGAAGTTGCCGCTCTCCCGGTCGTATGAGGAAGCATAACCCGTCGGACAATCGAGCGCCGACCAGAGAAACTCGGGCGCAACCAGGCCATCCTCTCCCGTCAAGCTCGAATCCGGTATCCAGGTTGCCGCGAGCACAGCCGACCCATTCAGGGATTGACGCCCGAGCGGTCCGGCAAAAATGCGCAGGCCATCTCCCTGCTTCCTTGCAGGTCCACACACGAAACACGTCGGCAACAGATGCTCGTGTGGCTTGACCGGGGTCAGCAGCTCGGCCGCACGTGCTTCGTCGAAACCGGCCTTCTCAAGCTGCGCAATTTCAACACCTGCCGGTCGTCCGGTTGCAACGACCAGCGCGCCATCTCGGAGCTCCCATGGGCCGTCGTCCGTTGCGACGACATCCAGCCGGGTATCCAAGGGAGGCGGCGTGCGCAGCGTTACCTCCGCGCCGCCGGGAATGTGCCGGGCCAGCCGGCCGCAGACATATCCGCCGTTCCCGGAGTTTGGAGGACCACAGTAGCGCTTGTCGATCGTGATCGATGTCATCGATCTCTTCCTCTCTTGCCGCCGCCGGCACACGCTACCTTATCTTGATACTGCTCTCATCGCGGATTCCAACAAGCTGAGGCGGCCTTGTCCGTTACCGAAGTATGATTCTGCAAATACCAGGCATCAGCGGATCGGCGGCGCGTACTGAATACCGCCCTTGTTCCAGAGGTTGTTGAGGCCGCGGGCAATGCCGAGCCTGGAGCCGACGCCGACATTGCGCTCGAACGACTCGCCGTAATTACCGACGGCCCTCACGATACGCGAGATCCAGTCCTTGGTCAGGCCAAGCTGTTCGCCGAGATTGCCGTCAGTGCCGAAGGCGCGCTTGAGCTCCGGCTTGTCGGACTTGGCCATTTCACCGACGTTCTTTTGGGTCACGCCGAGTTCTTCGGCGTCGACCATCGCAAACAGCGTCCATTTCACGATGTCGAACCACTGGTCGTCACCATGGCGCACCATCGGCCCCAGCGGCTCTTTCGAGATCACCTCGGGCAATACGATGTGATCGGCGGGATTGGTCAGTTTCAGCCGCTCGGCATAAAGCTGCGAGACATCAGACGTGAAGACGTCGCAACGCCCGGTTTCATAGGCCTTCACGGTCTCATCGGCGGTGCCGAAGGCGATCACCTCGTACTTCATATTGGTGCCCTTGAAGTAGTCGGCGAGATTCTGCTCGGTCGTGGTTCCCGTCGTCACGCAGACCGAGGCGCTGTTCAGTTCGAGTGCGGAATTCACCTTCAGCGACTTCTTCACCAGAAAGCCCTGGCCGTCATAATAGGTCACGCCGGTGAAGTTGGCGCCGAGCGAGGTGTCGCGTGACACGGTCCATGTCGTGTTTCGCGACAACACGTCGATTTCGCCGGACTGCAGCGCGGTGAAGCGGTCCTTGGCCGACAGCGGCACGAACTTGACCTTGCTCGCGTCGTTGAAGATCGCGGCCGCAATTGCCCGGCAGACATCGACGTCGAGCCCAGACCAGTTTCCGTTGTCGTCGGGGGACGAGAAACCCGGCAGGCCCTGGCCGACGCCGCACGAGAGCATGCCACGGTCCTTGACCGTCTTCAGGGTTTGCGCCGAAGCCGCCTGGAGCGAGAGGCCGGCGGTAACAGCGAGGGTGAGAACCAGGGATACGCGTTTCATGATTACCTTTCGTGGAGATTTTTGGTCGTAATGACGGCCGATGCGCATGGCGCGCGCATGGGCCAACCGCGCCATCGGTAGTCCCGCGTCCGGGAGATTTCAGAATTGCTGGCGAGCGACCCTGGAACGCGCGGCACGCGCATGGCGCGCCGATGGGCCATTCATCGATCCCATGGCAAACCAGGGTTGATGTCCCAGCCATAAATTGCCGCACACAGCGAGACCAGCAAGCCCACGCTACACATTGCGACGATCGCTATCAGCGTGCGCGTGTCGAGGGACTTGCCCTGAACAGAGGGCCGTTTGCCTGATCGGGCAACCAGGTGGTGCTGAGCCGCAATGCCCGTCACCAGGACAACAGCCGACAACAGCACCGTGGGCCAAGGCGAGCCTTCGCCGACGGTTGCCGATTTCTGCCCAGCCCCGTTGCCCACGGCCCCGATGGCGTAGAGGAAGCCGACGAGCGCCAGCACACAGGCCGCGATGCCGTACACCAGGAGCCTCACGCGATTCATTGGATCACTCCTCACGCGGCCGCGAGAGCATCGCGCCCTTGTTGAACGAAAGCTGTTTCGGCCGGTCAGAACGCGACACGGACGCCGCCTTTGGCGGTGCCGATGCGGCTGCGATCGGACATCGCGATGCCTTCGAGCCCGCCGAACACCGCGATGTCGGCGCGGACGTGATAGTCAAAGCCCGCGCCCGCCACCACGCCGACGCTGCTGGCCTGGCCCGGTGTCGCGAAGGCGAGGTTCTGGCCGATCAGGATGGCGTTGATGGTGGTATCGCCGACGCGCTGCTGCGCGATCACGCCGCCATGCACGTTGGTCTTCAGGCTGTGATCGCCGCCGAAGAAGGTCGTCACCTTCGATACATCCAGTTCGCCGCGCTCCTCCAAATTCTGCAGCGTCCGGCTGCCGACCGACAGGCCCTGCGCCGAACCCGCTTCGCTGAAGCCGTCGAACAGTCCCGCGACATAGCGCAGCCGTGCCGTCGGCGTCAGCACATAGCCGTTGCCGATGGCGTAGCGAAACCCGTAGGCGACCTCCGGGCTGACGAACCAGCCATGATAGCTCGCACTCGCGGTCTCTGTGCCGCCGGCGGCAAGATTGTTCAGCACCAGCCGCCTCGACGCGTTGGCGGCGCTGCCGCCCTGCAGCGTGAAATCGACAAACTGCGAAGCCCATTCGAAGCGGCTATAGGCGCCGGCGAACACGTAGTCGGTGTTCACGGTCTGTGAATTGAGATCGACCGAAAGCCCGCTGGTGCCGCCGCCGATGAACGCGCCGACCAGCCAATCCGGACGCAGCTTGCGATCGATGCCGATGGCGCCGCCCCACGCCGAGGATGTCGCGCGCAAGGTCTCGGTCGTAGCGTCTTGGATACGCTGGCCGCCAAAGCTGTTGGCCCACACCGTGATCGGCGCGGGGTTCGACCAGGCGGAGACGATGCCGGGCGCCTTGGTCAAAACGTGATCGCTCTCCGGCGCATAGGCCATCGCCATCATCGTGCCGTTGGCCGACGGCGACACGCCGTTGAGCCGCCCTTGCACCAGCGACGACACGCCGCCGGTGAAATCCAGCAAGGTGCGGTCGGCCTGCGCCAGCGCGGTCGGATCAAGCGTTGCGAGCTGATTTCCGGCATGCACCGCGGGGCCGTTGAAGCCGCCATTGTTGAAGCTGGTGTTGAGAACACCGGTGAAGTTGATGAAGGTCGGAAGGATGACGGTCGTGAGCGACGATACCTTGCTATTCGGCGCGACCACCGTGACATTCACGACGTCATTGCCAAACCCCATGTCGACGACGCCGACGATGCGCGAACCGGCCAGCAATGTCAGGGTGTCGGCCGCACTCGATAGCTGGATCGCGGTGCCGCCGGTACCGATGATGGCACCGGAGTTGGTGATGGTGGTCGCCCCGGTGGCTTGAATGCCGATGAAGCCGGAGATGGTCCCGGCGTTGGTCACCTTGACCGTGTTGCCGAAGATACCGACGTTACCGCCCGCTATCGAGCCGAAATTGGTCACCACGGTATTGGTGGCCCCGACGGCCTCGAATCCCGCCGAGATCGAGCCTGAATTGGTGACCGTGGCATCCGTGCCTGCTACGATTCCAATTCCCTGCCCGCCAACGGCGGAGATCGTGCCGGTGTTGCTGACAACGGCGCTACCGCTGCTGCTGACGCCGATGCCGGTCACGGCGGCAGCGGAGATCGTGCCGGAATTGCTGACCGCCACCGTGCCGGCGCTGATGCCGATGTTCCCGCCTGCGATCAAACCGGTGTTGGTGACGGTGACGGTGGTGGCCGAGATGCCGATCGTCGCGCTGGAAATCGAACCGGCATTGTTGACGACCACCGTGAGGCCGTCGATCCCCGCAAAGCCGCCGAAAATGACGCCGGAACTGGCATTCGCCACGCTCAAAGCGTCGCCACTGATCCCAACTCCCACCGCGCCCGAAATATTACCGGCATTACGGATGGTGCCCCCGGCCGTGGTCTGGATGCCGTCGGCGCTGCCGGTGATGATGCCGGTGCTTGTGTTCGTGACATCGACCGAAGCGCCGACAATGCCGTTGCCGGCGGTTCCGGAGATCGTTCCGGAGTTGACCAGGTCCACCTTTCCCAGAGTTTCTATTCCATTTCCGCCGCCCGTGATACTGCCCGTGCTTGTGTTGGTGACAGCGGCGGAAGCGCTGACGATGCCATTGCCGCTGACGCCTCCGGCAATCGAGCCGGCGTTATTGACGGTTGCCGTCGTCGTGGCCTCGATGCCGTTGAGGCCGCTCGAAATTATGCCGGTACCGGTGTTCGTTACGACCGCGGTGTCGGCGAGGATGGCGCTGCCGGTGCTGCCCGATATCAGGCCGGCGTTGTTGATGGTGGCGATCACCGTCGCCACAATACCATTCAAACCGCCCAAAATAACGCCGGTGCCTGCATTTGCCACAACAGCGGTGTCGGAATTGATGCCTTTGGAGCCCGCGCCGGCGAATACGGTCCCGGAGTTGACCAAGGTGGTGGTGTTGGCAGAGAGCGCGACGGCGTTCGTGCCCGTTGAGATCGTGCCGGAATTGGTCACGGTGGCCGTTTGGGCAAGGATGCCATTGCCTAACAGGCTCGAGATCGCCCCCGAGTTAGTTACGTCGGCTGACACTGCCTGGATGCCGACCGAGCCCGTGATGTTGCCGGTGTTGACCACGGTGGCGGTCGTGGCACGGATGGCTCTTCCATTCGCGCCTAACGCCGAGATCGAGCCGGCGTTGGACACTTTGCCCACGCCGCCAAACTTGACACCGTCATCACCCTCGATGGTGCCGGTGCTCGTGTTGGTCACCTCGCCGTTCTGGAGGAAGATACCCCTTCCCGTCCCCGAGATGCGCCCGGAGTTGGTGACGAAGCCTGTCGAAAAAAAAGCAATCCCATTGCTGTTAGCGCCGGTCCCCGAGATAACACCGGCAACGGCGTTGTTCACGTTGCCGTTGCCAGCGCTGATGATACCACCGCTGTTGCCCACGCCCGCGCCCGAAATGGTTCCGGAATTGTTGATCGTTCCCAAGTCATTGAAGATCAGTCCGATGTCTGTTCCCGTCACCGACGCGCCGGAAAGGATATTGTAGGTATTGCCTCTATCGGCGTTGGTGCCGTAGCCGACGGTGCCATCCTGATCGACGGTCGCGCCGGAGCAAGTGACGGTGGTGTTGTTCACCGGCGATGTCGGCGCGCATGCCGCCTCGGCCCGATCAACCACCACGAATGGCGCGACCAACAATGCAAACAGACCACCTCGTACAAGGCCGCGGCGGGCCAACCGCGGTAAGGCCAGTCGCAGCGCGAAATCATCGAGCCGTGAAGACCGCATCAGGCGGCCTCCCTTTTGGCAGATAGACGATCGAGTGCCGCTTTAGCCTCGCTTGTCATGCGCCGGACGATCTCACCTGCTGGCAGAATCTCGCCGATGTTGCCCGCGCTTTGTCCGGCAGTCAGGCAAGCCTGCTCGATGTCGCCGTTGAAATCGCGCGTCGGCAGGATGGCGCTGTAGCGCGGCACCGGGATCGTCTGGCCGTTGAGGACCGTTGAGCCATTGATCTGGCCTTCCGCATCGCCAATGGCCTCGGCTTCTCGCCCCAGCGCCACGCGTGCACCGTCATTGACGATCGCCCGCATCGGCTGATCGGGCCATTCGGGGCCGTAGATCGAGAGGATCGCCGTATCGCCGACATCGGCGGACAGCACGCGGTCCTTGTAGGAATTGTGCGCGTCTGCCTCTTGCGCGGCGAGGAAGCGAGTGCCGCACCATACGGCGTCGGCCCCGAGAACGAGTGCCGCGGCCATGGTCGTGCCATCAACGATGCCGCCTGCGGCAAGCAACGGCAAGCCGGGGAAGCGCCTGCGGATGCGCGGAAACAGCGTCATGGTCGAGGCTTCGGCGCGATTATGCCCGCCCGCCTCCGCGCCCTGGACGATGAGCGCGTCGGCGCCGAGTGCGGCCGCCTGCTCGGCTTCGGCGACGCGGCCGATTTGTATCCAGACCTTGATCCCGGCCTGCTTCAATCGTTCGACATGCCCCGGCGTCGGTAACGTCCAGAAGAAGATGGCGAGCGCCACCTGTTCCTCGATGAGAACGGACACGTGTTCATCGGTGACGAAATCGCCGATCAGATCGACGCCGAACGGCCGCTTTGTCAGTGTCTTGGTCTGTCGGACGAGATCGCGCACGACGTCGGGCGGATTGATGTCGGCCCCGATCGTGCCGAGCCCGCCGGCTTGGCAGACCGCGGCCGCGAGAGCCGGACGCGCGATCATCGCCATGCCCGCATTGACGATGGGCGTTGTGAGCTTGAAGGTCCGGGTGATGGACGTTGAAAAAGCGGCGCTCGGGAAGGCTTCGATCTCGCTCGACGCGGGCGGTGGCATCAACTGGGTCATAATCCGGTCCCTTTTGTCGTATGACACGGCAGGAAGCGGCCGTGATTTGTGCCGCTTGAGTAGTCAGCAAAGGGACGGCGGTCTTGACATACTCCGCCAAAGCCTTGCGAGATCGCGCCAATGACGACGGAAAGACATGCTGCGGCCAGGCTCGCCCCGCCGACCATCAATCTGGCCAGCGTCGTTTATGGCCTTGACGCCTACATGCGCTCGCGCGGGGCCGAGGCGGGTGACGCCTTGCGCCGAGCCGGTCTCGAGCCCGGCGACCTGACCGATCCCGATCGGCGCGTGCCGCTCATCCGCTATCTGGAGCTCTTGGAGATCTGTGCCGACCTCGTCGCCGATCCGCAATTCGGCTTGAAGTTCGGTGCACAGTACGAACCGAGGCACGTCGGCGTCGTCGGCAATGTCGCCCTGGCCTCGCGCACGGTCGGCGAAGCCTTCGAAACCATAGGGCGCTATCTGCCCACCATGGTCGACGCCACCGTGCACGGCGTGGACGTCAGCGACGGGATCGCGTTTGTGTATTCCTACTATATCGATCCGCTGATGATGTCGTACCGGCAGAAAGGCGACTGGGCGATCGCCTTCGCGTGCAACCTCATGCGCGTAGGGCTCGGCGATCCGCGCTGGACCCCGCAGGAGGTCCTGCTGCCGCAGCTGGCGGACGAAACGACGGCGGAACGCCGCACCCGCGTGGAGATCATGGGCGACAACATCCGGGTCGGCCATCCCTGGGCCGGCATCCGGTTTGACGCCGGCCTGCTGAAGCGGCCGATGGCGACGGCCGATGCCATGATCGAGGCCCTGATGCGCCATTACGGCGATCTTCGGCTCGCCGCTTTGCCGGAACAGCGCGGCGAGCTCGAGCAATTGCGCCGCGAGATCGCCCGCGTGCTGGTCAAGGGCGAGGGCGGCATCGAGCACCTCGCCAAGGCGACCGGCACCTCGGTGCGCACGCTGCAGCGGCGGCTGAAGGATGCCGGCGTGAACTACTCCGACCTGCAGAACGATGTGCGCAAGACGCTGGCGCTGAACCTCCTGGAAAACGAGACGCTGGCGCTGGCGGAAATCGCTTTTTCGCTCGGCTACTCCGAAGTCAGCGCGTTCAATCATGCCTTCCGGCGCTGGGTCGGCCAATCGCCGGGCGATTATCGTCGGCTACGCGCAGTTCATCTCAAATCCGCCGCCGCGAAGAAGTCGGAGCCGCCTGCCAGGGAATCGATTTGAATAAACCCACTCGGCAGGCCTCAAATTGAGGCTTACCGAAACGCGCGCGTGCTTTACGTCGAATGCACCGGCTGTGGCTCGTCGGCATATCTGTGCGCGAGCCAGGACGAGATCGTCGCCGGCACCAGGCCAACGAGGCCATACAGGACGAACTGCAGCGCGCCGGTATCCGGCCCGCGCGAGCCGTAGAGCAATTCCGCCAGCACGAAGCCGAGACAGGCCATGATCACCGTCCGCAGCGCCGGTTTGATGCGCGGCACATGAAACAGGATGTCATCGACCGCCCCCATCATCAGCGCCGGCACGATGCCGAACAGATAACTGTACGGCAGCGTCTTGAAGAACGCCGCCAGGAACTTGCCGACCTCGCCCCAATTGGTCTCGGTCCAATAACCCGACGACACCGTCGTCGCCAGCAACAGCAGGAAGCCGCCGATCAGGGGGCCGATGGCTGCGAAGATCAGATAGCGTTTCATGGCGACCTCTGCGTGAACCCGTGCATCAGGCTAAACTTTTTCCGTTGACCGGACATGATCCGGTTCCTGATCAGCCACTCGGCGCGTGCAATTTCGAATTCAGTCAAGACGGAGTCAAGGGCCAACCAGCTTTGGTTACACCGCGTGAAACCGCAGGCTCTAATTCCGGTTCGCGAGAGTGATCAGCCGGCCACTCAGCCGGCTTTCGCGGCCGCCGCCGCTATCGCAGCAAACCCGTTAGCCCGGCTTCTTGCAGGCCATCGCTTGAGGAGATGCAGGACCGGTCTTGGCGAGCAGCCGATCGGTGCCCCATCTGACCGTCCATTGCGCCACCGACAGCAGCAGGGATTCATGGATTGCCACGCATTGGTCGAGCTCGCGCTGGGTCGGCGGCGGACAGCCGGGCCGGTTGCGAACGATCATGGTCGTCGTCGACCAGCTCAGCCGGGCGGCCTTGCAGGCCACAACCAAACCATACAGCCGCTCGCCGTCGAGCAAGGGTTCAATGGCTTCCGGCTTGACGTCTGCCTTCAATGCGAGCGCCGCCACCACGTTGATGTATTCGCCCCTCACGGCAAACCGGTTCACGGCTCCATCATTGAGCTTGCCGGTGCGGTTGAGCACAGTGAGTTCGCTTTGCACCGCGGTGTAGTCGACCTTCGGCCGCGTCACGCGCGGCTGTTCGACGGCCGCCGCAAGTGCCCCTTCTGCTTTCGCCTTCGCGACGGGCCGCGGCGCCGTCAGGAAGCGCGCCTGCACCACGTCGGCAACCTTGCTGAGCAACTCCCGCAGCAGGTTGCCGGGCAGGTCCAGCCGAAGGCCGAGCTTTTCGGCCAGGCTTTCGTCGCGCTCCGCCCGCCCGACCAGCGTCGCGTAGCCGCATTCGGAGAAACGCGCGCCGGCGTTCCGCGCCAGCGCATTGGAGACGTTGACGTCGCCAAGCCGCATCAGCGCATCGGTGAGTTTCTCGCTGAGGGCTTTCCGGTCGCAGATCGCCAGCAAATGGTGCTGGCGGCCGCTGTTGACGATTTCAAGCAGGTCCGCTTCCGACAGGCCGCCCGACCTTCGCAACACCGGCGCGGCGACCTGGGGATTGTGGTGAAAAGCAAGCGCGCGGATCGTCTGGCGCGGCGCCCGCTCGATCGCGGACAGGTCCTCGCTGAGATCGACCAGCAATGTCGCCTCGACGCGACCGATCAGGCCAGCGAGGACGCCATCGACGGAATTGATCTGGGATTCGCTGAGGTGGTCGACGCTGGACAGGAACAGGTCCGTCACCTGCCCGAAGATCTCGGCATCGTGCTCGGGTCCGCCCTTTTCGGCGCCGTTCAATTCCGCGCGCAGGGTCGACGATACGGCGGCCATTAAGCGTCCCACTGGGGTTGCAGCGCGCGGATCACTGGCATTCCCAGGTCCCCGTTAATGAAGGGAATGTAGATGCCAGCAGGCAATAATCACGGAGTTTACGCGGGTTCTCCTAATGGGTAGTTGCCGGCCAAACCGATTTTGTCCGCATTTTTACGGAGGGCCGGCGTCCGGCCCCGCGCCGGCCATCCGGCAATTCCGCGCGCGCGAAGGCGAGACTTTCCCGGTACTCCCGGGAAATCCGCCGCCCCTACTCGCCCCACGCCGCGAACGCGTCGTTGAACGCGCGTTCGCCGGGGGCGCCCTTTTCGATCGCGATGATGGCGCGGCGCTGGTTGACGTAGACCAGCGGCACGTCGAACCACGACCGCTCCTTCAGGAGCTGCAGGTTGCGGGTGCGGTCGTTGTCGACGTTGGACAGGCCGACCAGGAAGAAGCCGTCGGTGACCTTGACCGCGAGGCCGGCCAGCGGCGTGCCGCGCGCCTGCTCGTTCGACTTCATCAGGATGCCGGGCACGTTGCCGACGCCGCCGCCGGAAAAATCCTGCGGCAGGATGAAGGTCAGTTCCGCAGTGTGACTCGCCGGCAATGAACTGTCGGTGTTGCGACGGAACGACATCGTCATCTTGAACTTGCGGTCGGGAATATCGATGTCGGCGCGCACGGCGATGTCGGGCTTCTGGTTGCCGGTCGCCTTGATCGGTTCGGTGCGCCAGATCACCGAGCCGACATATTGCTTGCCCTTGGGATCGCCCGGGTCCTCGTCATACAGCACCACGCGCTGCGCCACCGGCGCGATCGTATCTGACGACGAAGGCTGGCCGACGCGATCGGGGATCTTCGGCTTCGACTGCGGCGCGGAGGAATCCTTCGGCGCTTCCACCACCGGCGACGATTTGAACAGACCGCTCACGACAGAGGCGACCGACCGGTACGAGACAATCCCGATACCGATCAGAACCAGCACGATGCCGATCGCGATCGCGCTCTTGAACGGGAACACCGCAGGCGCCCGGGTGCGCTTCTTCGGCTCGCGGTCGCGATCCTGCGACAGCCGCGAGCGCTGCGGCGTCGGCTGCGGCATTTGCGGCGGCGGCGCGTAGCGATCCGCCTCCTCCAGCGACTCGTCATAGGAATACGGCTGTTCGGGATCGGCGCCGCGGTTTTCCATACCGGGCTCGATCCGGTCGAATTCCGGCGAGGGCGACGGTACGTTGGCGTAGGTTTTTCGCGCGTTGCGGTTGGCGGTCGCAGCAGCCCGGCCGAGATCGTCGGCGTCGGCGGCGATATCGCGGAAGCCGCGCATGCTCGGCGGCTGCGGCATCTGCGGGGCCGAATTGTCGGGGCCGCGGCGCGGCGCGCCGGTGCGTTCGCGGGTCGGCGGCAGCACCGGATCCTGCATCGGCAATTGCGGCGGCTGCGGGCGCGGCGCCGGCGGTTCGGCGCGCAGATTGCGCTGGCCGCGCTGCGGATCGTCCCCTCCCAGCGGCGGACGGGCGTCGCGCGACGGGGCTGCGGGCGGGCGCGGGCGCAGGGCCGGAGAATTTGGGGCCGGAGAATCAAGTGAAGACGGGCCGGTGTCCGGTGGCCGGGCGTTGGCGCGGCGGAAGGCGTCGCCGCTCGAGGAACGCGCGGCGCCGCCGGGCCGCGAGGCGTCGCGGGCACGCTGGGCGGCCTCGGATTCGACCTTGCGGACGGCCTCTTCCAGCGACAGCCGTTCGCGGGTGATCTCGGATTCGCTCAATGGCGGCTGCACGCTGCGCAACTGCGCGATCAAGGCCGAGCGGGCCCGCTCGTACAGCGCACGGCGGCTCTCGCCGGGGGCGCTGGGGTCCAGGCCGGCAATGGCACGTGCGATCAGCGGGTAATAATCAGCCATATCAACTCAATCATGCACCCTTGCCGGTAACATCCCGTTAAGCCTCAAACGGGTTTTGAACCAGGATAGTATCCTCGCGTTCGGGGCTGGTGGAAAGCAAGGCGATGGGACAGCCCACCAGTTCCTCGACCCGGCGGACATATTTGATGGCCTGGGCCGGCAGATCCGCCCAGGAGCGGGCATTGGCGGTCGGTTCCTTCCAGCCCTCGATGGTCTCATAAATCGGCACCACCCGGGCCTGGGCGCCCTCGCCGGCCGGCAGATGGTCGATTTCCTTGCCGTCCAGCATGTAGCCGGTGCAGACCTCGATCGAATCGAAGCCATCGAGAATGTCGAGCTTGGTCAGCGCCAGCCCGGTGATGCCGCAGGTCCGCACCGTCTGCCGCACCAGCACGGCGTCGAACCAGCCGCAGCGCCGCTTGCGCCCGGTGTTGACGCCGAATTCCTTGCCGCGGCGGCCGATCTCCTCACCGATCTCGTTGTTGAGCTCGGTCGGGAACGGACCCTGGCCGACCCGGGTCGTATAGGCCTTGCAAATACCGAGCACATAGCCGACCGCGCCCGGACCCATGCCGGTGCCGGTCGCCGCCTGCGCCGCCACCGTGTTGGACGAGGTGACGTAGGGATAGGTGCCGTGGTCGACATCCAGCAGCGCGCCCTGCGCGCCCTCGAACAGGATGCGCTTGCCTTCGCGGCGCTTGATATCGAGCAACCGCCACACCGTCTCGGCATAGGGCAGCAGCTTCGGCGCGAACGCCGACAATTCCTTCAGGATGTCCGCGCCGTCGAATTCTTTCAGATTGAAGCCGCGGCGCAGCGCGTTGTGGTGCGCCAGCAGGCGGTCGATCTTGTGCGGCAGGGTGTCGAGATCGGCGAGATCCATCAGGCGGATGGCGCGGCGGCCGACCTTGTCTTCATAGGCCGGGCCGATGCCGCGCTGGGTGGTGCCGATCGCGGTGGCCTTGTTGGCGGATTCCCGCAAGCTGTCCAGTTCGCGGTGCAGCGGCAGGATCAGCGTGACGTTCTCGGCGATGCGCAGATTGTCCGGGCTGATGGCAACGCCCTGCCCCTGCAGCTTCGCGACTTCGTCGAGGAAGGCCTGCGGGTCGAACACCACGCCGTTGCCGATGACGGCCAATTTCGACGGCCGCAGCACGCCGGACGGCAATAGCGCCAGTTTATAAGTCTCGCCATTGATGACGAGCGTATGGCCGGCATTGTGGCCGCCCTGGAAGCGCACGACGATGTCGGCCTGCTCCGACAACCAGTCGACGATCTTGCCCTTCCCCTCGTCGCCCCACTGGGCGCCGACGACGACAACATTGGCCATTTCTAAGGTGTTCCCTGCAACTCAGTTGATCCCAGCATGATCTCGTCGGAAAAAGGTCCCATCTTCCGGATCAAGCTTTAGCCTCTCGTTCGAGCATGATCCTTGCGGAAAACCGGTACCCACTTTTCCCTCGCGACAAACGCCGAAGGCGTTTGCGCTGAGATCATGCTGCCCAGCCAAAATCACGGCCGGGGGCCGTTCGGATGTAAGGCAGCTCCATCGGATAAAGGAAGCGGGCTATCGACGCAAGCAAGAAGGTAGCTTTCGGGGGCCCTTAGAGGCCCTCCAACCCATTGATATCCCCGGAAAATTTGTGGCCGCGTTGGGGCAAAGAGATGAACACGGAGTAATCCGGACGATGTCCAAAACCACGAGGGCAACCCAGGCCCTGGAAAAGTCCGGCGTGCGGTTCACCCTGCACAGTTACGATTACGATCCGGATGCCGACAGCATCGGGCTGCAGGCGGCCGAGGCGCTCGGCGTCGAGCCGCAACGCATGCTGAAGACGCTGATGGCCGAGGTCGACGGCAAGCCGGTCTGCGCCGTGGTGCCGTCGGACGCCGAGGTCAGCATGAAGAAGCTCGCCTCAGCCTTCGGCGCCAAAGCCGCCAGGATGATGCGCCCGGCCGATGCCGAACGGCTGACCGGCTATCATGTCGGCGGCATCAGCCCGTTCGGCCAGAAGAAGCGCGTGCCGGTCGCGATCGAGGCGGCCGCGCTCGGCCACGCCGCCGTGTTCCTCAACGGCGGCCAGCGCGGATTGCAGATCGAGCTCGATCCCAACGATGCCGTCAAGGTGTTGGGCGCGATCGCACGGCCGCTGATCGCATAACCTTCCGTCATGGCCGGGCATAGCCGTCTGAAGGACGGCGTCGCTTCCGCTCGCCTATGTCCCGGCCATCCACGTCTTAAGCTATGTCGACCCAAGAAAGACGTGGATGCCCGGGACATCTGGCGCGAAGACGCGCTTCGCGCTTCTGCCCGGGCATCACGAGAAACCTGTGCAGCCCGATTTTCTGAACGACTCTTGAGTCCGCTAAGGCTGGGTCTGCGCCCACAGCATCGCGTCAACGATGGCCTCGCGCAATTTCGGGCGCAGCGCGTCGTCGCATTCGATGAACGCCAGAATGGAGCTGGCACGAACCGCAAAGCGGTTGCGCTTGTCGGCATCGATCTCTTCAGCCGACGGTGGCTGTTTCAAAAATGGCTGTGTCAAAAATCTGTCCCATCAGTTGCCAAATCCGACCGCACGGGAGACGAAACAGCGAAAAACGCCATCGTCCCAAATGGTCCACCGGTCGAACGGACACTCAATTCTTATTCAAGACTTGCCTTGGTTCAAGACTTGCCCTGGTTCAAAACCTGCCTGCAATTCAAAGCTCGAACTCAATACCCTGAACTCAACTCAATTGTTACGCTTGATGTTACGCTTAATGCATTGCGCTTAATGCATTACGCATAATGCCTGACGTATTGCGCATAATGCCTGCGTTGCCGCCTGCGTCACCCGTTCATCCAAACAAAATCGGATTGGGTCACGCTCCGGGATCACCTTTAGATTGCATATTCGCACCCTCCCTGGCAACCCCGAACGGCCGATGGCGCGCGGCGCGCCGCGTTTCGCGACCGCGCATGGTCGCGATGCATCTGCCCCATTGATGCAGCCGTCAAATCCGTGTCTGTGGCGGGTGCTGGGCGGGCCGCGGCGCCATGACCGGGCGCTGCCAGGCGCGAACCCGCTTTCACTTCGTTCGAAAACGCAATGGGCCGCGAATGTCTGCTTCCGAACCAGCCTCCCGCGCTCCGGCCGGCAACTGGATCGCCAACCAGCCCTATCTGCTGCTCTCGATCACCGCGATGTGCTGGGCCGGCAACGCCATCGTCGGCCGGCTCGCGGCCGGGCACATCGCGCCAGTCACGCTTTCGTTCCTGCGCTGGACGTTCGCGTTCCTGATCATCCTGCCGTTTGCCTGGAAACATCTGGTGCGCGACTGGGCCGCGATCCGCGGCCGCCTCGGCATCATGATCGTGCTTGCGATCACCGGCATCGGCGCCTTCAACACCCTGCAATACTGGGCGCTCGAGCACACCCAGGCGCTCAACACGCTGCTGCTGCAGTCGGCGTCCCCGCTGGTGGTCGCGATCTGGTCGCTGCTGCTGCTCGGCATACGGCTGACGCCGGCGCAGGCGTTCGGCGTGCTGCTGTCGCTGTGCGGCGTGCTGGTGATCCTGCTGCATGGCGACCTCACCACGCTGTCCAAGATCGATTTCAACAAGGGTGACCTGATCTTCATCGTGGCGCTCGTGATCTTCGCGCTGTATTCGGTGCTGTCGCTGAAGCGCCCCGACATCCACGCGCTGTCGTTCGTCGCCTTTACCTTCGGCGCCGGTGCCGCCTGCCTGATCCCGCTGTTCATCTGGGAACTGGTCGCGCGGCCGCCGATGGAGTTCAACACCGCCAACCTGCTGACGCTGGTCTATGTCGCGCTGTTTCCCTCGACGCTGGCCTATCTCTGCTTCAATCGCGGCGTGCAACTGATCGGCGCCAACCGCGCCGCCCCCTTCTTTCACGTGGTGCCGGTGTTCGGCACCGTGATGTCGATCGCCTTCCTCGGCGAACATCCGCAGGCGTTCCAGTTCATCGGCTTTGCGCTGGTCTTGACCGGTGTGTTCGTGGCGTCGCGAAAGCAGCAAAGCACGTAGAGCCGGTTCTGAGACTTCGCTTGAAAACGCTACGCGGTGACTTGGCGGGTCAAATCCGCTATCGTTCCGGAATGCTTTGCAAGGCACCCCGATGAGAGCGCGCGCCAGCAATCTGATGATCGGCACCCTGACCCTGGCCCTGATTGCCGGGTCGTTCGGCGCGTTCCTGACCTACCGCAAGATCGCCGGCATCCGGCAGCAGGTGCCTTTCCGGGTGATCTTCGAAGGTTCCGCTTCCGGCCTGCGCAGGGGCGGCAGCGTCAATTTCGCCGGCATCCGGGTCGGCGAGGTGGTGTCGCTGAAGCTCGACCATCCGCGCCGCGTCGTGGCGCTGACCATGATCGACGGCGCCACGCCGGTGCGCAAGGACACCCAGGTCGGCCTCGAATTCCAGGGCCTCACCGGTATCGCGGCGATCTCGTTCACCGGCGGCTCCGACGGCGCGCCGCCGCCGCCCAAGGGGGCGGACGGCATTCCGGAACTGACCGCCGACGCCGAAGGCACGCTCGGGCTGCAGGAGAAAATCCGCCGGGCGCTGCGCAACGTCGACAAGGCGATCACCGACAACGAGACGGCGGTCAAGGACACGCTGCTGAATTTCGAAACCTTTACCGCTTCGCTGTCCGGCAGCGGCGAGCGGATCACCAACATCGTCAACACGGCGGACGCCGGCATCAGCAGCGTCGACAACGCGCTGACCAAGA
The DNA here is from genome assembly GCF_900103365.1 of Afipia sp. GAS231. Lineage (NCBI taxonomy): Bacteria > Pseudomonadati > Pseudomonadota > Alphaproteobacteria > Hyphomicrobiales > Nitrobacteraceae > Afipia > Afipia sp. GAS231. Next base: position 5,447,535 of record NZ_LT629703.1, on the reverse strand, counting down.
CCCAGGATTTTCTCGGTGGCCTCGCCAGCGACAAATATGGCGGCGAATTACTACCGACCGTGATTTCGATGCGCGAATTGATCGAGAGCTTTGACAAGAAGTCCGACAGAATGCTGAACGATGCCCGGAAAATGCTCGGCGATCTCAGCCAGTCCATCAACAGCAGCAAGTTTGGCGCAGCGCCGCCAAGGCGATAGGCTGAAGCCACGACAATAACAAAAACAGGAAACGCCGTGCTCGACAAATCCGCCACCGTCACCCCGCCGCCCGCCACCGTCACCCGCGCCGAGAGCACCGTTCCGCGCCATCTGAAAAAGTATCTGGCGCTGGATGATTTCGAAGCGACGGCACGGCGGCGAATTCCGAAATTCCTCTACGGCTATATTTCCGGCGGCGCCGAGAGCGACGCTGCGGTGCGCGACAACCGCAAAGCGCTCGACGAATACGGTTTCGTGCCGCGCGTGCTCAACGACGTCTCCGGCCGCGACCAGACCGCGACCTTGTTCGGCAAGAGCTACGCCTCGCCGTTCGGCATCCCGCCGATGGGCTCCTCGGCGCTGTGCGCCTATCGCGGCGACATCGTGCTGGCGAAGGCCGCGCGCGAAACGAACGTGCCGATGATTCTCAGCGCCTCGTCGCTGATCACGCTGGAAGACGTCCGCCGCGCCAATCAGGATGCGTGGTACCAGGCCTATCTCGCCGGCGTGCCGGAACGGATCGAGCCGCTGGTCGATCGGGTCGCTGCGGCCGGTTACGACACCTTCGTGGTCACGGCCGACGTTCCGGTGCCGCCGAACCGCGAGAACAACATCCGCAACGGCTTTCAGGTGCCGCTGGCGATCACGCCCCGCGTCGCCTTTGATGTCGCGAGCCATCCGCACTGGCTATTCGGCACCTGGGCGCGCACCGTGAAGAATTTCGGCATGCCGCATTTCGAGAACATGGACGCGCAGCGCGGCCCGCCGGTGCTGGCCAAGAACCTGATGCGCAATATCGGCCATCGCGACCAGCTCGCCTGGAAGCATGTCGAACTGATCCGCCGCCGCTGGAAGGGCAAGCTCGTGGTCAAGGGCCTGGTCTCGCCCGCCGATGCGCGAATCGCGCGCGAGAGCGGCGTCGACGGCCTGATGCTCTCCAACCATGGCGGCCGCCAGCTCGACTACACCCTATCCGGCCTGCGCACGCTGCCGGAGATCGCAGCGGAATCAAAAGGCATGACCATCATGGTCGACGGCGGCATCCGCCGCGGCACCGACGTGATCAAGGCGCTCGCGCTCGGCGCCCATTTCGTCTGGATCGGACGTCCGTTCCTCTACGCCGCGATCGCCGGCGGCGAGGCCGGCGTGACCCGCGCGATCACCTTGCTGCAGGCCGAGATCGACCGCGACCTCGCACTGCTCGGGATTCGCAAGCTGAGCGAGATCACGCCGGATCTGGTAAGGAAGTTTTAGCTCCCGTCATTGCGAGGAGCGAAGCGACGAAGCAATCCATCTATCCGAGAAGAAAGTCTGGATTGCTTCGCTGCGCTCGCAATGACGGCAGTAACTACCCCACCTTGAACTTGCTGTACGCTTCCTTCGTCGCGATGATCACATGCTCGGCGCAACCATTGGTGCGGTGCGGATCGCAGTTCGTCTCGTAATCCGTCGACGTCATCATGTCGATGAACGCCGCCACATCAGGATAATACACCAGCGCCAGATAATCCCACTGATTGCCGGCCTCGGCGCCCAGCGCCACCGCCTTGGCGTCGCCGGTCCACAGCAGCGTGCCGCCGCGCGCCTTGATCATCGGCACCGTCAGCGCACTGTAGCGCAGATAGGCGTCCCAGCCGGAGCCGTCGCCGTCGAGCGAGCGCTCGCGGAATCGCATCAGGTTCACCATCACCACCGGCGCCTGAAGCTCCATCGCTTCGAGACCCCTGACGTTCAACAGATCGACGCCCATTTTTTGCTCCCCGGCAACCAACAGAGCCTTGATTCAACAGAGCCTCAATTCAACAGAACCTTGCACATTGTAGCATTGCAGGCGCGGGACTTGTCGCGCGATATGATTCCGGCGCAACGTTGTCAGAGATCATGTCCCAGCCCGCCCCTTCAGCGCCGTCCCCAGGTCCGGTCCGCTGGCTCAACAACCAGCCGTATATTCTGCTGACCCTGACCTCGCTGTTCTGGGCCGGCAATATCGTGCTGGCGCGCCATGTTGCCGGCCACGTACCACCGCTGACGCTGTCCTGCCTGCGCTGGTACGGGACGTTCCTGATCCTGCTGCCGTTCGCCTGGCCGCACCTGAAGCGCGACTGGCCGGTGTTGCGCGCGCATCTGCCGCTATTGTTGCTGCTGTCGGTACTCGGCTTTGCCTACAACAACGCCGTTTCGTTCTGGGCCATGCAATATACCGAGGCGCTGAATGCGCTGCTGATCCAGTCCGCCGGCCCGCTGTTCGTGGCGGTGTGGACGTTGGCTTTGTTCGGGGTCCGCTTGACCGGTGCTCAACTTGCCGGGATCGCGATCTCGCTGGTCGGCGTGCTTACCATCATTCTGCGCGGCGACTGGAGTGCGCTCGCCGGCATCCGCTTCAACCGCGGCGACCTGATGTTCGGCAGTTCGCTGGTGGCGTTCGGGCTGTATTCGGCGCTGATGCTGCGCCGGCCGGTGACGCATCCGCTGTCGCTGATTTCGTTCACCACCTGCTGCGGCGCGACCATGCTGGTGCCGTTTTCGATCTGGGAGTTTTCGACCGGCGTGACGCTGAAACTCGATGCGATTTCGATGGCGACGCTGGCTTACGTCATCATATTCCCGTCGACGCTGGCCTATACGTTCTTCAACCGCGGTATTGCGCTGATCGGGCCCAATCGTGCGGCGCCGTTCTTTCATCTGGTGCCGATGTTCGGTTCGGCGATGGCGATCCTCCTGCTCGGCGAGCAACTCCGGCTGTATCACCTGGCCGGCTATGCGCTGGTGCTTGCCGGCGTCGTGATTGCGTCAAGACGCGCCTCGGCGAAGGCGTAGATTTAGTGGTACAGGCAGGCTAGCCTGCTCGCCAACACACCAAAAACCTATTTGAGGAAACGTACGATGATCGCATTGTCGCACCCGTGCCGGCTCGCCACGGCTGCCATTTACCTGACGCTGACTGCCGCGGCTTTCGCGCAGGCGCCCTATCCGAACCGCAACATCACGCTGGTGCTGCCGTTCGCCGCCGGCAGCGGCACCGACACCACCACCCGCCTGATCGGCAAGGAACTCGGCGTGGCGCTCGGCGTCAACACCGTGATCGACAACAAGGCCGGCGCCAACGGCTCGATCGCGGCGAGCTACGTCGCCCGTTCGCCGGCGGACGGCTACACGCTGTTCGTGACCACCAACACCACGCATTCGGCCAATCCGTTTCTGCTCAAGACCATGAGCTACGACCCGGTCAAGGATTTCACCCCGATCGCGCGAACCGGCGACCTGCCCTTCATGCTGGTGATCAATCCGGAAATTCCGGCCAACTCAGTCGCCGAACTGATCGCGCTGGCGAAGAAGGAGCCGGGCAAGTACTCCTATGCCAGCGGCTCTTCGTCGGCGATCGTCTCGGGCGCGACCTTCGCCCGCCTCGCCGGCATCGACCTCCTGCACGTGCCCTACAAGAGCTCGCCGCCGGCGCTGACCGACGTGATCGCGGGCCGCGTCTCGATGATGTTCGTCGACGTCCCGACCGGCCTGCCGCACGTCAACGGCAAGGCGCTGAAGGCGCTTGCCGTCACCACCAAACAGCGCTCGGCGCTGCTGCCGGAGCTTCCGACCATGGACGACACCGTGAAGGGTTTTGATATCACCTCATGGCAGGGCTATCTCGGCCCGGCCAACATGCCCAAGGATATCGTCGTCAAGCTGAACGCGGAAATCCGCAAGATCGTCGAGCGGCCGGACATCAAGAGCCAGCTCGCCGAGCGCGGCATGGAAGCCTTCTCGGGCCCGCCGGAAGAGTTCGACGCGTTCCTGAAGGAGCAGCTGGTGCTGTGGGAGAAGCTGATTACGGCGGCGGGGATCGAGAAGCAGTGACGGCGCTCCGACAAATTACGTGTCCCGGACGCGGTGCAGCGTCCTTCACGCTGCGCCGCAGAGCCGGGACCCATGGACCCCGGACCAGCAGCGCATCACTACGTGCTGCGCTGCATCCGGGGAACGCGACGGTGATCGCTGGTTACGCCGCGCGGACCTTGGCCAAAAACTCATCGACCGCGCTGCGCAGCATACCGGACTGGTTGTCGAGTTCGCGGGCGTTCGACAGCACTTCGGAGGCAGCCTTGCCGGTCGCCGCTGCCGCCGTGGTGACGCCGCCGATATTGGCGTTGATCTCGCTGGAGCCTGCCGCCACCGACTGGATGTTGCGCGCGATCTCGCGGGTGGCGTCGCCCTGCTGGTCGATCGCGGTCGAAATCGAGACCGTGATTTCGCTCATCTGGGCGATGGTCTCGGTGATGCCGCCGATCGAGGTCACAGCTTCGTTGGTCGAAGCCTGCATCGCCGCAACCTGCGCCGAGATTTCCTCGGTCGCCTTGGCGGTCTGGTTGGCCAGCGCCTTCACTTCGGAAGCGACGACCGCAAAACCGCGGCCGGACTCGCCGGCGCGCGCGGCCTCGATGGTGGCGTTCAGCGCGAGCAAATTGGTCTGCGCGGCGATGGAGTGAATAAGTTTCACGACTTCGCCGATCTTCTCGGCGCCGGTCGACAACGCGCCGACGGTGGCGTTGGTGCGCTCGGCATCGCCGACCGCCTTGCTGGCGATCTCGCTGGAGCGCGCCACCTGCCGGGAAATCTCGCCCACGGAACTCGACAATTCCTCCGCGGCGGCGGCAACGGTGCCGACATTGTTCGACGAGCTTTCGGAGGCTGCGCTGACGGTGGCGGCGCGCGCACTGGCGTCGCTGGCGGTCGTCGTCATCGACTGCGCGGTGGACTGCATGCCGGCGGCAGCCGTCGATACCGAACGGACGATACCGGTGACGCTGCGCTCAAAATCGCTGGCGATATTCTCCATCGCCACGCGGCGCTCCGCCGCGGTCCGGGCCTGGGTCGCAGCCTCAGCCTCTTCGAGCCCGCGGATGCGGACCGCGTTGTCCTTGAAGATCTGCACGGTGGCGGCCATCGCGCCGACTTCGTCGCCGCGGCCGAGGCCAGGAATCTCGCCGTCGAGCTTGCCGTCGGCCAGCGCCCGCATGCGGTCGCCGAGGGCGCCGAGTGGCTTGGAAATGCTGCGGCCGATCACCCAGGCGATGCAGCCCGCAATCAGGCCGATACCGAGAATGGCCAAGGCCAGCAGCCACGCGATCGGCGCCAACTTGGCATCGAGATCGTCGAGATAGGCGCCGTTGCCGACATAGATGTTCCAGCCGGGAATGGCGGCCGCATAGGCGATCTTGCGGATCGGCTTTTCCTCACCGGGCCTCATATACTCGTAGACCATGGTGTGCTCGCCCTTGGCGGCAACGCCATCGCGCCATTCGCGCCCGATGTTTCTTCCATTGGTGATGGTATCGAGGCGGTTCTGGCCGATCTGCCTGGGATCGGGCGCCAGCACCGTGACGCCTTCCATGGTCGAGCCGAACAGATAGCCCTGGCCCTTGTCGAAGGTCAGCGAATTGCCGCGCTTGCCGAATTCCGCGATCGCCGCTTCCTTGGTCATCTGGCCGGCATCGACCTGCTTCTGCAGCCCGGCCGCCATGTTGCGCGCCATGTCGACGACCGCGTGAAGCTGGTCGATCTTGGCGTTCATCATTTCGCGTTGCACGAGGTAGCCGGCGAGAACGCCCGCCGCGCAAAGGCCGAGCAAGGTCACGCCCACCAAAATACCGAGTTTGGGGGTGATCGTCATATTGGTCAGCTTCACGGGAGATCTCCGGAAAAATGGCGCGCTGGACGCGCACGCGATTCGCGAGGGAACGGTCGGCGCCACGCTAGTTCCCCACCATTTAGCGCTTTGTTACGAAACGGCTCCGTAGAAGCACGGGCACGAAAAAAGCAGCAATCGTCAGACAGCAGCGAGGCGCCCGACGCCCAACTCTATCGTCATGGCCGGGCTTGACCCGGCCATCCACGACTTACTTTCTTTTCGCTGCGTCCAAAGACGTGGATGCCCGGGACAAGCCCGGGCATGACGACGTTTGGGTGTGACGCGTGAAACTTACGCCGCGCGGACCTTGGCCAAAAATTCATCCACCGCGCTGCGCAGCATGCCGGACTGGTTGTCGAGTTCGCGGGCGTTCGACAGCACTTCGGACGCGGCCTTGCCGGTCGCTGCGGCCGCGGTGGTGACGCCGCCGATATTGGCGTTGATCTCGCTCGATCCGGCCGCCACCGACTGGATGTTGCGCGCGATCTCGCGGGTGGCATCGCCCTGCTGGTCGATCGCGGTCGAAATACTCACCGTGATCTCGCTCATCTGCGCGATGGTCTCGGTGATGCCGCCGATCGAGGTGACGGCTTCGCTGGTCGAAGCCTGCATCGCGGCAACCTGCGCCGAGATTTCCTCGGTCGCCTTGGCGGTCTGGTTGGCCAGCGCCTTCACTTCGGAAGCCACGACCGCGAACCCGCGACCGGATTCACCGGCGCGCGCCGCTTCGATGGTCGCGTTCAGCGCCAGCAAATTGGTCTGCGCGGCAATCGAATGGATCAGCTTGACCACTTCACCGATCTTCTCGGCGCCGGTCGAGAGCGCGCCGACGGTGGCGTTGGTACGCTCGGCATCGCCCACGGCCTTGCTGGCGATCTCGCTGGAGCGCGCCACCTGGCGGGAGATCTCGCCGACCGAACTGGAGAGCTCCTCCGCGGCGGCGGCAACGGTGCCGACATTGTTCGACGAGCTTTCGGCTGCGGCGCTGACCGTGGCGGCGCGCGAACTGGCGTCGCTGGCGGTCGCCGTCATCGACTGGGCGGTCGACTGCATGCCGGCGGCAGCCGTCGATACCGAGCGGACGATGCCGGTGACGCTGCGCTCGAAATCGCTGGCGATATTTTCCATCGCGGCGCGGCGATCCGCCTTGGCGCGGGCCTGGGTCGCAGCCTCGGCCTCTTCCAGCCCGCGGATGCGGACCGCATTGTCCTTGAAGATCTGCACGGTCGCAGCCATCGCGCCGACTTCGTCGCCGCGGCCGAGGCCGGGGATCGCGCCGTCGAGCTTGCCGTCGGCCAGTGCCTGCATGCGCGCGCCGAGTTCGCCCAGCGGCTTACTGATGCTGCGGCCGATCATCCAGGCGATCGAGCCTGAAATCACGCCGATACCGAGAATAGCCAGGCCCAGCAGCCACGCGATCGGCTTCATCTTGGCATCGAGATCGTCGAGATAGGCGCCGGTGCCGAGGTACATGTCGAAGCCGGGGACGGCGACGGCGTAGCCCATCTTGCGGATCGGCTTTTCCTCGCCGGGCTTCACATATTCATAGAACAGCAAGATCGAGCCGTTGGCCTTGACGCCGTCCATCAGTTCCACGGACAGCTTGCGGCCGTTGGTCACCACGTCCATGCGGTTGGTGCCGACCTGCTTGGGATCGGGCGCCATAATCGTGATGCCGTTATAGGCGGTGCCGAACAGGTAACCCGCGCCCTTGTCGTAGGTCAGGGTATTGGCCCGCTTGCCTAACTCGGCAATCGCAGCTTCCTTGGTCATTTCGCCGGCATCGACCTGCTTCTTCAGGCCGGCCGCCAGATTAAGACCCATATCGACGATCGCCTTGGTCTGGTCGAGGCGCGCATTGAACATCTCGCGCTGCATCAAATAACCCGCGAGGATGCCGGCCGCGCAGAGGCCGAGCAGGGTCACACCCACCAAAATACCGAGTTTGGGGGTGATCTTCATATTGGTCAGCTTCACAGGGATTTCTCCGGTAGCGGGTGCGCGGGCATGCGATTGGCGGATTGATTCAAGGCACGGTATCGTGAGACCCTTTAGAACTCTGTTAAGCGTCCTCCGTAGAAGTCCTGACCAGGCGACAAAAGGGAAGGTCCCTCGGAGGACCGGGAATGCGACGGAAAACGGCCAACGCCGTGAAAAAGGCCGCGTGAACGATGAAGACGGCGCCGCGTTGTCGCCGTCACAACCAACACCGAAGAATAAAATCGGGGGAAACAGGAAATGCCGAAATTCAGGATTTTGACGCCGAAGGGCGCGAGCTTCTCCGTCGCCAGCAGCAATTACGACTATGAAAAGGAGGCGCTCGATCCGATCGACGCCGAAATCATCGAGGCGCCAGCCAACGAGGCGGAATTCATTGCCGCCGCCAAAACCGCCGACGCGATCTACGCCAAGAGCATGCGGATCACCAAAACCGTGATCGACGCTTTGGAAAACTGCAAGGTGATCACGCTCGGCAGCGTCGGCGTCGACAGCGTCGACGTCAAGGCCGCCACCGCCCGCGGCATCCCCGTCACCAACATCCCTGACACCTTCATCGAGGAGGTCGCCGATCACGCCATGATGCTGTTGCTCTCAGGCTTCCGGCGGCTGGTCGAGCAGGACAAGATGGTGCGTTCCGGCCGCTGGTCCGAGGGCCGCCCGGCCCTTTTGAAGATCCCGCGGCTGATGGGCCAGACGCTCGGCTTCATTTCGTTCGGCCGCGTCGCGCGTGCGGTCGCCAAGCGCGCCGCCCCGTTCGGCCTGCGGATGATCGCTTACGATCCCTTCATCCAGGAAACCCTGATTTCCGACCATGGCGTGATCCCCGCAACCCTGTCGGAGGTGCTGTCGCAATCCGACTTCCTGTCGATGCATGCGCCTGCCCGGCCCGAGGTGCACCACATGCTCGGCGAGAAGCATTTCAAGCAGATGAAAAAGAGCGCGATCTTCATCAACACCGGCCGCGGCGCCACGGTGGACGAGGAAGCGTTGATCAAGGCGCTGCAGGAAGGCTGGATCTCGCATGCCGCCCTCGACGTGCTGGAAACAGAACCGCCGTCGCACAACAACCCGATGCTATCCATGGAAAACGTCACGCTGACCGCCCATGTCGCCTCGGCCTCGGCACGTTTCGACGAGGCGCGCAAGCGCCGTGTGGGCTACGAATTGTCACTGGTCCTGCAGGGAATGTGGCCGGTAAGCTGCGTCAATCCGTCGGTGCTGCAGAACACCGCGCTTCGCCGCTGGCAACCCGTCAGCATGGATCGCGGACCGAATAGCTGACACCGCGAGTACGTTCGAACGGAAGGTTCACCGGCGATTCAACGCCGGGAACCCAAAAAACAGGGAGAACACCATGAGGAACGACATCACCCGTCGCGATGCGCTCGTGCTGGGCGTTTCCACTGCGGCGCTTGCGGCCACCGGCACATCGGCGCGCGCGGACATCAAAGCCGCCGACGTTCCGGCGCCGGCGCTCCCGATCGAAAAAGGCGCGAGCCTGCGCATGCTGCGGCCGGTCCGGTTCGTGCCGGCCGACGAAGAGGTGTTCCGCGCCAATGCCGCCAGCTTCACCGCCAAGACCGGCGTCGAGGTCAAGGTCGACTTCGTCGGCTGGGAAGACATCAACCAGCAGACCGCGGTGACATCAAACTCAGGCGCCGGCCCGGATATCATCATCGGTTTCGGCGACTCGCCGCACATCTATGTCGACAAGCTGGTCGAACTCACCGACGTCGCCGACTACATCGGCAAACGCTATGGCGGCTGGCTGGCATTGGCCAAGAAATACGGCATGAAAGGCAAGAGCAACGTCTGGATCGGTTTGCCGTTCGGCGCCAGCGGCGGCCCGCTGGTCTACCGCAAGTCCATTCTCAAGTCGGTCGGCTTCGACCGGGTTCCGGACGACCATGCCGGGATTCTCGACCTCTGCAAGAAGCTGCAGGCGGCCGGCAAGCCGGCGGGCTTCGCGCTCGGCAACGCCGTCGGCGACGGCAACGGCTTTGCAAGCTGGCTGTTGTGGTCGCACAACGCTTCCCTGCTGGACGAAGAAGGCAACGTCATCATCAACAGCAAGGAAACCATCGCCGCGCTGAATTACCTGAAACAACTCTATCCGACCTTCATCGCCGGCACGCCGTCGTGGAACGACGTCAGCAACAACCGCGCCTACTCGTCCGGCGAAATCGCGCTGACCGCCAACGGCGTCTCGCTGTATTTCTCGCTGAAGAAGGATCCGGCGACGGCCGCGATCGCCGAGGATACCGAACACCAGTTGCTGCCCAAGGGCCTGGCACCGGTCCCGCCGATGTCGGGATTGACGCTGAACGCGATGGTGTTCAAGCACAGCCCGTATCCCAACGCCGCCAAGGCCTTCCTGCAGTTCATGCTGGAAAAGGAGCAGTACGAGCCCTGGCTCAACGCCAACAGCGGCTACTGGGCGCAACCGCTGGCGGCTTATGCCGATGCCGCGGTGTGGTCGGGCGATCCCAAGGTCGCGATCTTCAAGGACACCATGAAGAGCAACTATTACAACGGCTACAAGGGGCCGATCTCGACCGCGACCGGCGCCGTCAACGCCGACTACGTGCTGGTGCAGATGTGCGCCTCCGTCGCCACCGATGCCGCGACGCCGGAAGCCGCGGCAGCCGAAGCAGAACGGCGGGCGAAGCGGTATTTCCGCCGCTCTTGATGCCGTCATTCCGGGATGGTCCGCAGGACCAGACCCGGAATCTCGAGATTCCGGGTTCGATGCTCGCGCATCGCCCCGGAATGACTGGGCTCCGAGGATCAAAACCTGATGTCCGTGACCACACTCCCATCGCGGCGAACCATTCATCGGCAGCCGGGCTGGCTGGTGCGGCTGTTCGACTACAAGCCGTTCCTGATCACGGTCTGCCTCGCGCCGGCGATCGGGTTGCTCGCGGTATTCCTGACCTATCCGCTCGGCCTCGGCGTCTGGCTCGCCTTCACCGACACCACCATCGGCCGGCGCGGCGTGTTCGTCGGCCTCGAAAACTTTCAGTATCTGCTCAGCGATCCCCTGTGGTGGAACGCGGTGTTCTACAGCGTAATCTACACTGCGATCGCCACCTTCGGAAAATTCGCGCTCGGCTTCTGGCTGGCGCTGCTGCTGAACAATCATTTTCCGTTCAAGAACCTGCTGCGCGCCATCATATTGCTGCCGTGGATCGTGCCGACGGTGCTGTCGGCGCTGGCGTTCTGGTGGATCTACGATCCGCAGTTCTCGATCATCTCCTATCTCCTGGTCGACGTGCTGCACATCCGCACCCACAATATCGATTTCCTCGGCACGCCGTGGCCGGCGCGGTTCTCGCTGATCGCCGCCAATATCTGGCGCGGCATACCGTTCGTGGCGATCTCGCTGCTGGCCGGCCTGCAGACAATTTCACCTTCGCTCTATGAGGCGGCGATGCTGGACGGCGCCTCGGCCTGGCAGCGCTTCCGCTACATCACCTTCCCGATGATGATGCCGATATTGGCGATCGTGATGACGTTCTCGATCATCTTCACCTTTACCGATTTCCAGCTGGTCTACGCCATCACCCGCGGCGGTCCGGTCAACTCGACGCATCTGCTGGCGACGTTGGCGTTCCAGCGCGGCATCGCCGGCGGCGAACTTGGCGAAGGTGCCGCGATCGCGGTCTCGATGATCCCGTTCCTGGTGTTCGCGACCTTGTTCAGTTACTTCGGCCTTGCCCGCCGCAAATGGCAGCAGGGAGAGAGCAATGACTGACGCGCAAAGTACTCAAGTTTTGCAATCCACCAACGTCGCCAGCGCCACGCCGGATACCATGGCGTGGGATTCGCGGGCGCGGCGGGTGATGATGATCTATCTGCCGCTGTCCTGCTTCGTGCTGATCCTGCTGTTTCCGTTCTACTGGATGGCGATCACCTCGTTCAAGCCGAACGCCGAGCTGCTGAATTACAAGGAGCACAACCCGTTCTGGATCACCTCGCCGACCATCGACCACATCCGGCATCTCCTGTTCAACACCGCCTATCCGCGCTGGCTGAAGACCACGATGTTGGTGGCGATCGGATCGACGACCCTTTCATTGTTCGCTTCCACGCTCGCGGCCTACGCGATCGAGCGGCTGCGCTTCCGCGGCAGTCCCTATGTCGGCCTCGGGATCTACCTCGCTTATCTGGTGCCGCCGTCGATCCTGTTCATTCCGATGGCGACGGTGGTGGTGCAGTTCGGCCTGTTCGACAGTCCGCTGGCGCTGATCCTGGTGTACCCGACCTTTCTGGTGCCGTTCTGCACCTGGCTCCTGATCGGTTATTTCAAATCTATCCCCTATGAGCTCGAGGAATGCGCGCTGGTCGACGGCGCGACGCGGCTGCAGATCCTGTGGCGGATCACGCTGCCGCTGGCGGTGCCCGGCCTGATCTCGGCCGGCATCTTCTCCTTCACGCTGTCGTGGAACGAATTCATCTACGCGCTCGCCTTCATCCAGAGCAGCGCCAACAAGACCGTCCCGGTGGCGATCCTGACCGAACTGGTCTCCGGCGACGTCTATCAATGGGGCGCGCTGATGGCGGGTTCGCTGCTCGGCTCGCTGCCGGTCGCGGTGTTCTATTCGCTGTTCGTCGACTACTACGTCTCCTCGCTGACCGGCGCGGTGAAGGAATAGCGCGATGCGCTTCACCTCTCCCCGCTTGCGGGGAGAGGTAGCAGCGACATCGGTGCCTAGCCTGAAGGAATCATCACCACGCCCTTGTCCTTCGGCCACCGCACCCGCCACGCGAAGGCAATGTCCCTGACCTCGCCGGGCTTGGCGTCATAGGCCCATTCCAGCACGCCGCGTTTGTCGCGCAAGTTGGTTGCGGTCGGCGGCGTCGTGGCGGGGAGCATTTCGACCTGGATTTCCTCGTTCTCGCTGACCGGCAACTGGTCCTCGATTGCGATTTTGATCGGGAAGTCGTGGCCGTTGCGCACCGTGGTCTTGAACGAACGCTCGTCGGTCTTCGACGTCGTCACGATCAGGCCGGCCGAGCCTTCGTTGCGTTTGACGACGGCGCGTTCGATCTTGATCTTGTCGTCGGCGCCGAAACCGAGCCGCACCGTCTCGTCCTTGCCGGCGGCGGCCAGCTGGCCGCGACCGACGAAGCTGCCGTCGCGATAAATCGAGACCCGGCCCGGCAGCAGCGGCGCGTCCTCGTTCTGCTTGAAACTGGCTTCGAGGAACGCGGTCGGATCCCTCACCGGCACGGCGCGCACCGCCAGATCGGGCGCCAACGTCACGCTCGAGACGCGCAGGCTCTTGGCGCCTTCGCTGGCGCCGAGACTGACGCGGCCGGGAATCTTGAACATCACCTGGAAGCCTCCGACATCGGCCGTGGCCTGCTGCTCGTCGGCGCGTTCGGGAGCCGGCTCGGCCAGCTTGGCGAGCCCGCCGCGCGCAAACAGCCGCTGGCTGTCGGAGGCCGCACCCATCGGTGCCGCCGGCATCGGGCGCGGCGGTTGCGGATACTGCACGATCAGCGAATTCAGGTCCGGCGCGTTGCCGCCGCGCGCGGTGCGCACGGTCGAGACCGACAGCGCGACATTGGACCAGTCCTCGCCAGTGTTCTGGGTGATCTCGGCGCGGCGCACCAGTTCGAGCGCGGGCTTGCGCTCCTTCGCGCCGGTATCGAGCCGCGCGTCGTACAGCGGCACCCAGCGAGCATTGCGCACCGCATAGGTCACGCGCAGCGTCGCTTTGGTGGCGGCAGCCGCCGCCAGGTCGATCCGCACTTCGAGCCTGTTCGACGGCTTCTGTGCGCGATCCTGTTCGAGTTGCGCGATCTGCCGGTCGAGTTCGCGCTGCTTGCGTTCGGCGTCGCGGATCGCCGTATCGGCGGAGGCAACTTCCTCACCGACCGCGGCAAAGGCAGCGCGCCACTCGGCAATGGGGCGTGCCTCGCCCTTGTCGCCGATGCCGGCCGGTGAGGCTTCGGCAAAGCGCTCGGCGAACTTGCGCCGCGCGGCGGCGGCTTCGATCGCGCCCTGCAGGTTGGCGCGCTCGTCTTTCAGCGCCTCGATGCGCTTGTCGAGTTCGGGCAGGTTGGCCGGAGGCGCCGCGCGCGGCGGCCTGGTGTCGATCGCGCCGATGGTGAGTTTCGCACCCGCCTCGCCTTCGACCCGCAGCGACGACGGATCCAGCGTCAGCGGAAAATCCTTGAGGATCGCCGAATGGTCGCCGGCCGGAAGATCGAGTGTGATGACCCGCGTGACGCTGGCGCCATCGGGATAGACGGTGACGGCGTCGACCGCCGAAGCGGCGTCGAGGTCGGCCGCCCGCGCCTGTGCGGCGGCGAGCCCGGCCAGGACAACGAGGCTGGTCGTAACAAGACTGTTGGCAATCGATCGCATGGATTCCCTCCTTGATCCGTCGTCAAGACGGTGCGCAAAAGCCCACCACCCCTGGTGATGAGACGCAGCGGAGAAGGAACCGGTTCGATTGGGGTTTCCATGTGGCTGGCCAGCGGCAGGACCGCGGCCACGGGTGCGACAGCGTCGCAGCCCTTTCAGGGATAGCGAGCCTGATGGCGATTCTGGCTGAACACACGACGGAGCAGTTCGGCCGCGGTGCGGGCGCCGACCTTGCGCATGATGCCGGCCCGATAGCCTTCGATCGTTCGTGCGCTGAGGCCGAGATAGCGCGCAATTTCCTTGTTGGTCTCGCCGATCGCAAGCCGCGCCAGCACCTCGCGCTCGCGGGCGGTCAAGGGCTCGCCGCCGGGAACATAGAGCGAGACCTTCGAAAGATCGTCCGTCGATGCCGACTCCGAATGTTCGGCGATGGCTTCCTCGAACCGCTCGACGACTTCGCTGATGCGGACCGGCTTGACGATGAAATCGGACGCGCCGTGGCGGATCGCATCGACCGCCAGCGGAATGGCGCCATGGGCCGAGGTGACGAAAATCGGCGCCGGGCAATTTTCCGAACGGAGTTTCTTCAGCACCTCGAAGCCGGAGCGGTCGACCGCGTCGACCTCGATGAAGACGCCGGCCGGCGTGCGGGTTTTTGCGTAGGACAATAGCGCGGCGCCGTCGGCAAAGCTGATGACGTCGTAGCCTTTTTCCTGCAGGCCGTTCGACAGCGCTTCCCGCGTTCTCGCGTCATCGTCGATGACGAATACCTCACGTCTGGACGTCGCATTCCACGGCATGGCTGCCCCCAGGCAAAAAATACTTTGATCGATATGGCTTTGGGGGATCGCCGGCAGGTGACCGAAACAGACGGGTCAATAATTGTGCTGCGATCCAACGAGCCCGGCGCTCAAACGCGCCGGTGTCCCGGTATTTCGGTCACGTATTTATACTGGATCGGAACAATGCGTTTGACCGATGGGGACAGATATTTTACATTTCGGGACATCGATTGAAGATTGAAGCATGACCGATCTGATACGCAGCGCCAGCCTGACGCATTACGCAGAGATTGCCCGATCCGTGGGCATCGACCCCAGGGCGATGCTGAAACAGGCACGGATTCCGCTGCATTGCCTTGAGAGCCCGGACCTGCGCGTCGCCGTCGGCAGCGTCCGCCGCCTGCTCGAAGCCTCCGCCGAGGCCGCCGGTGTCGAGGAGTTCGGACTGCGGCTGGCCGAGCGCGGCGGCTTCTCCGCGCTCGGACCGGTGGCGCTCGTGGTTCGCGAACAGGCCACCGTCGGCGCGGCGCTCGAAGCGCTGGCGCGCTACATTCAAATTCAGAACGAGGCGATGCGGCTGGAAATCGACCGCCGCGATGACCTGGTCACGATCGCGATGTTCCTGCGCGGCGGCCCGCAGCGCGCCACCCGGCAGTCGAGGGAATTGGCGCTGGGCCGAATCCACCGGCTGATGGTCTCGCTGATGCCGGCGGACTGGCGGCCGCTGGAGGTTCATCTGGCGCATGCGCCACCGCTGCGCCGGACCTATCACCGAAAATTCTTCGGCTGCGATGTCACGTTCGATTCCGAGTTCGACGCCATCGTCTGTCACGCGCGCGACATGCACCGCGCGATCCCGACGGCGCAGCCGATGCTGGCGAGCTACGTCGAGAACCGGGTGAAGGAAATCGGCGCGCGCCCGGAACACTGGGACGGCAAAGTGCGCGAGCTGATGCGGGTGCTGCTGCCGGGCGGCAACTGCACGATCGAAACCGTCGCCGAGCATCTGGCCTGCGACCGCCGCACCATCCATCGCCGCCTCAGGGAATGCAGCACGACTTTTTCCACCATCCTGGATGCCGAGCGCGCGGATATCGCGATGCGGCTGGTCGAGGACGGCAACCGGCCGCTGAAAGAGATCGCCGGGCTGCTCGGCTTCTCGGCGCAGAGCGCGCTGGCGCGGTGGTTTCGCGGCAGGTTCGGCTGCAGCATCACC
Organism: Afipia sp. GAS231; assembly: GCF_900103365.1. Taxonomy (NCBI): domain Bacteria; kingdom Pseudomonadati; phylum Pseudomonadota; class Alphaproteobacteria; order Hyphomicrobiales; family Nitrobacteraceae; genus Afipia; species Afipia sp. GAS231. Next base: position 5,431,277 of record NZ_LT629703.1, on the reverse strand, counting down.
GATTGGCGCGGCGGCGGCCGGCGGCGGGCGATGATGGCTGCCCGCTGGTAGCGAATAGCGTTTTCGAGCGAAGCATGCCCTCGGACTTGATCCGGGGTGGATACCGGTTCGCGTAAAGAAAACGCGTCAAACAAAAGAGCCCGGTTCTGATTTAATCAGAACCGGCCAGCCTCACGCCGCGCGTACCGAGTTCAGGAATTTGCCGACTTCGAGCTTGAGACGGTTGCTGTCACCCGACAGCGACTGCGCGGCCGAGAGCACCTGCGCCGAGGCCGAACCGGTTTCGGTCGCGCCCTGCTTGACGTCGGAGATGTGCGCGCTGACCTGGGTCGTGCCCATCGCCGCCTGCTGCACGTTGCGCGAGATTTCCTGGGTGGCGGCGCCCTGCTCTTCCACGGCGGCTGCAATGGTCGACGAGATTTCCGACAGTTTTGCGATGGTGCCGCTGATGTCCCGGATCGAGCTGACGGAATGCGCCGTGGCGGACTGGATGTCGGCGATCTGGCGGCCGATATCGCCGGTCGCCTTGGCGGTCTGCTCGGCCAGCGCCTTGACTTCGGAAGCCACCACCGCAAAGCCGCGGCCGGCCTCACCGGCGCGCGCCGCCTCGATCGTCGCGTTGAGGGCCAAAAGGTTGGTCTGTCCCGCGATGGTGTTGATGAGTTCGACGACGTCGCCGATCCGGGCCGCCGCCAGCGACAACTCGCCGACCCGGTCGTTGGTCTGCTGCGCCTGACCGACGGCCTCGTTGGCCATCCGCGCCGATTCCTGCACCTGGCGGCTGATCTCGTTGACCGAGGAGGATAGCTCCTCGGTCGCCGACGCCACCGACTGCACGTTGGTCGAGGCCTCCTCGGAGGCCGCCGCCACCATGGTGGCAAGTTGCTGTGAACGCGTCGCGGTCGAGGTCAGCGCATCCGCCGAGGCTTCCAGTTCGGTGGAAGCCGAAGACACCGTCTCGACGATCTCACCGACCGCGCCTTCGAAACTGTCCGCCATCCGGATCATGTCGGCCTTGCGCTGTTCGGCCAGCAGCCGTTCCTGCCGGCTCTTTTCCTCGGCTTCGTCCCGCGCCTTTTGCTCGGCATTGATCTTGAAGGTCTCGACCGCCTGCGCGATCTCACCGATCTCGTCGCGCCGGCCGAGGCCGGGAAGCACGACGGCAAAATTGCCGTTGGCAAGCTCGATCATGGCCGTGGTCATGGCTTTCAGCGGCTTCGACACCGAGCGACCGATCAGGAGACCTGCGCCCATCACCAGCACCGCAATCACGGCAATGGCGACGCCAATCAGGCGCTGGATGTCTTCCCGTTCAGAGCGGTCCGACTGCTCGGCCTCGGCCCTGATTGCGGTCACCGATTTCGATACCCCCTCGATCACCGGCTCGACCGCCGCAAACGCCTCCGACATCGACTTGAGTTCGGCGGCCAGCTTCAGCGCCTGGCCCATCCAGGCCTGGAAGTCGCGCTGATAGTCGGCGAGCTTCTGCGACAGCTCGGTCTTGGCGGCTTCCGGAATAGTCGCGTTCTCGACGCCGGCGAGGAATTCGGCGCTGCGCTTTTTCATGTCCTCGCCATATTTGGCGTCCCGCCGCAGCATGAAATCCTTTTCGTGGCGGCGCATCGTCAGCATGGTGACCAGCAGCGACTGCTCATGCAGCGCCTCGACCCGCGCTTCGATATCGTGAACCGAATTGCGCAGGCGTCCTTCGAGGCCCGACTTTTCGTCGAGGCCGAGCTCGCGCTTCTGTTCGACGACGGCGACGAAATTCGCCTGATACTTTTTGAGCGACGCCTGCATCGCCTCGATCTGGCGGGCGAGATCGGGCTTGCCGATCGCAACGACCTTGTCGCGCAACCGGTCGATATCGACGGCAACGGATTTGCCGATCTCGATCTGGCTGTCCGCCTTCTTCGCGTCGTTGCGCAGCAGGAAATCCTTTTCGGCCCGGCGGCCTTCCAGCAATTCCACTTCGATCTGGCGGTTCAGTTCGGCGACGCTACGCGCGCTTTCCGCGGCGCTGCGATACCCGGCCACCGCGTTCTCACCGTAGAGGTGGATGCCGCCGACCAGCACGACGCCCATCAGGCCGATGACGCCGATCGCCGTAATCTTGTGGGTGAGACGCAAGGAAAGAGACCGCATGCTGATCTCCTGAGGAGGTCGGTTCGAAACGAGAAACCTGTTCCTGCAGCTTTAGCGCGCGATCCTGCAACTTTTAGTAAAGTTCTAACCACGTAAGATTACGTGTCGCTGCGCAAATTGCAGGCAGGTACGCGACGACCCCTCCCGCAGAGGGAGGGATCCAAATCGCAATGCCGAAAAAACAGGCGGACTGGAACGTCAGCGCCTTCTTAAAAAGTCAGCGCCTTCTTAAAAGGTCAGCGCCTTGGCCTGCTTGACCTGCGGCAACGCCTGCACCTTGCTAAGCACGTCAGCGGGCACAGCACCGTCGACCTCGACCAGCGCGATGGCGTCGGCGCCCTGCTTGACGCGGCCGAGATGGAAGGTGGCGATGTTGAGCTTGGCGTCGCCGAGCAGGCTCGCGAAAGCACCGATGAAGCCCGGCTTGTCCTCGTTGGTGACGTAGATCATCGACTTGCCGAATTCGGCGTCGATGCGGATGCCCTTGATGTCGACCAGCCGCGGCTTGCCGTCATGATAGACGGTGCCCGAGACCGAACGCTCCTGCCGCTCGGTCGAGACGGTCACCGTGATCAGGCTTTCGTAGTCGCTATGCGCGGCGCGCACGATCTCGTCGACCACCATGCCGCGCTCCTTGGCGACAACCGGCGCCGAGACCACATTGACCTCACCCAGCATCGGCCGCAGCAGGCCCGACAGCACCGCCGACGTGATCGCCTTGATCTTCATTTCGGCGACATGGCCCTCATAGGTGATCTGCACCTTGGCGATGCCGGTCTCGGTGAGCTGGCCCGCGAACGAGCCGAGTTTTTCGGCAAGCTCGATGAATGGCTTCAGCTTCGGCGCCTCTTCCGCCGTGATCGACGGGAAATTCACCGCGTTCGAGATCGCGCCGGTCAAAAGATAATCCGACATCTGCTCGGCGACCTGGAGTGCGACGTTCTCCTGCGCTTCCGTGGTGGCGGCGCCGAGATGCGGCGTGCAGATCACGTTGGGATGGCCGAACAGCACGTTGGTGGTGGCGGGCTCCTCGACGAACACGTCGAAGGCGGCGCCCGCGACATGCTTGGAGTTCAGCGCATCGACCAGCGCCTGCTCGTCGACCAGGCCGCCGCGGGCGCAGTTGATGATCCGCACGCCCTTCTTCATTTTGGCGATCGCAGCCACGTCGATGATGTTCTTGGTCTTATCGGTCAGCGGGGTATGCAGCGTGATGAAATCGGCGCGCTTGAGCAGCTCGTCGAGCTCGACCTTCTCGACGCCGATATCCTTGGCGCGCTCCGGCGACAGGAACGGGTCGAACGCGATCACCTTCATGCGCAGGCCGAGCGCACGGTCGGCGACGATGGCGCCGATATTGCCGCAGCCGACCACGCCCAACGTCTTGGCGGTGATCTCGACGCCCATGAAGCGGTTCTTCTCCCACTTGCCGGCCTGGGTCGAGGCGTCGGCCTGCGGAATTTCGCGCGCCAGCGCCAGCATCAGCGTGATCGCGTGCTCTGCGGTCGTGATCGAATTGCCGAACGGCGTATTCATCACGATGATGCCCTTGGCGGTGGCGGCCGGGATTTCGACATTGTCGACGCCGATGCCGGCGCGGCCGATCACTTTCAACCGGGTCGCCTTCTCGAGAATCTTGGCGGTCGCCTTCGTCGCCGAACGAATGGCGAGCCCGTCATAATTGCCGATGATCTCGGCGAGCTTGTCCTTGTCCTTGCCGAGATTGGGCTGGAAGTCGACCTCGATGCCGCGATCCTTGAAGATCTGCACGGCGGCGGGAGAGAGCGCGTCGGAAATGAGAACCCTTGGCTTGGACATCTGAATGTTTCCTTCGCCCTCCCCTGGAGGAGGAGGGGCGGCGCGACGCGCCGGAGTGGGGTGAAACTGTCAATGTGAAATTTGCGTGCGTCGGATTGGGAGAGCGATCACCGCAGCCCGACGCATCTCACGGTGCGTCGACCCTCCCCCTTCAGGGGAGGGTGAAACTTACGCCGCCTTCGGCAACGCCGCCTTGATCTCGGCGAACGCCCAATCGATCCACTGCGTCAGCAATGCGACGTCGGACGCTTCCACGGTGGCGCCGCACCAGATCCGCAGGCCCGCGGGCGCATCGCGGTAATAGGCGAAGTCGAAACCGGCGCCTTCCTTCTCGACCAGCGCGACCAGCTTCTTCGAAAAGTCCGCTTGCGCATCTGCCGTCAGCGAGGTGATCGCGGGATCGACGATCTTGAGGCACACCGAGGTGTTGGAGCGGATCGAGACGTCCCTGGCCAGGAAGTCGATCCAAGGCGTCTTCGCCTTCCAGTCGGCCAGCGCCTTGGTGTTGGCGTCGGCGCGGGCGATCAGGGCCTTGAGGCCGCCGATCGACTTCGCCCAGTTCAGCGCATCGAGATAGTCCTCGACGCACAGCATCGACGGCGTGTTGATGGTCTCGCCTTCGAAGATGCCTTCGTTGAGCTTGCCGCCCTTGGTCATGCGGAAAATCTTCGGCAGCGGCCATGCCGGCTTGTAGGTCTCCAACCGTTCCACCGCACGCGGCGACAGAATCAGCATGCCGTGCGCGGCTTCGCCGCCCAGCGCCTTCTGCCAGGAGAACGTGACGACATCGAGCTTCGGCCAGTCGAGCGGTTGCGCAAACGCCGCCGAGGTCGCGTCGCAGATGGTGAGGCCCTCGCGGTCTGCCTTGATCCAGTCGGCGTTGGGCACGCGCACGCCCGAGGTGGTGCCATTCCAGGTGAAGACGATGTCGGAAGCGGGATCGGCTTTGGAAAGATCGGGGATATCGCCATAGCCGGCATGCAGCTTGGTGACGTCCTTGAGCTTCAATTCCTTGACGATGTCGCTGACCCAGCCCTCGCCGAACGATTCCCAGGCGATGGTGGTGACGGGCCGCGCGCCGAGCAACGACCACAGCGCCATTTCGACCGCGCCGGTATCGGACGCCGGCACGATGCCGATCCGGTAGCCGGCCGGCACTTCAAGCACTTCGCGCGTCAGATCGATCGCGAGCTTGAGCTTGGCCTTGCCGACCTTCGCACGATGCGAGCGGCCGAGCGCTGCGTCCTTGAGATTTTGGGGATTCCAGCCGGGGCGCTTGGCGCAGGGGCCGGAGGAGAAATGCGGCACGTTGGGCCGCGAAGCGGGCTTCGCTACGGTCATGATCTATCCTTCCAGATAGTAAGCCTCCCGTTGGGGGGAGGTGTCCCGCCGCGGTACATAAGGTAAACGTGCCCGACCGTCAAGGAACCTGCGAGTCGAGAATTGCTCCGAGATCGGGGACAATTGATGTGTTCTCGACCTCTGCCGATGGCGCGGGCTGCTTCTCCAGCAATTCGACCGCGTCGGAAATCAGCTTGGCGGCGCGCCGCCGGCTGGCAATCTTCAGAACGCTTTTCTCGCCGGCCCGCACCACATATTCGTTGCCGTCGCGAACGATCGAATAATTACCCATCGGAAAATCCCCACGCTGCCCACGCCGCCCCATGGGAGACGTCGGCATAGCGGAGACGCTCCTCCCAGTAAATTTACGGACGCCCGCGTAGTTTACCGGTTGTTAACCGGATTGCGGAGTGAACACCACCGCAGGCATTGGCCGACGGCGCCTCGCAACCTTGCGGATAGAGCGTTTTTCCAGCGAAGTGGAAACCGGTTCGCGGCAAGAAAACGCGTCAAATCAAAAATCTGGAGCCCCGTTCCGATTCCATCGGAACGGAAAAGGCTCCAGTCATCGTCGACGCGTCAAAATCGAACGGTCATGCCGACATGGCTGCGCGCAAAGCCGAGCCTTTCATAGAACCGCTGCGCATCAACGCGGGTATGGTGCGTCAGCAACTCGACCAGCTTGCAGCCTTTGCCGCGCGCTTCCCCAAGCGCCCACTGTACCAACAGTTCGCCGATGCCGCGGCTGCGACAATGGCTGGCGACGCGGACGTCCTCGATCAGGCCACGCGAGGCGCCCTGCGAACTTAAGCCAGGCAGGATGCACAATTGCAGGCAGCCGACGACAGCGCCGTCGCCGTCCTCGGCGACCACGAGCTGGATGTTCGGATCGCGCTCGACGGTCTCGAACGCCGTGTAATAGGATTGCGGCAGCGGATCTTCGATCCGTTCGCGGGCGCCACCGAGCGGATCGTCCGCCAGCATGCCGACAATGACGGCGACGTCCTCACGACAGACGCGGCGGATGGTGACTTTCGAGATCGCAGTCATGAGTTTTTCCAGATGGGATTTCAGCGCGCCGGCGTCAGGCCGAGATGCTTCTCGGTCTCGCCGATCCAGCGGCGCACGGAAGGATGGCCACTGAGATCGAAGCCACCTTCATGCGCCACGCGCGTATAAGCCAACAGCGAAACGTCGGCCAGCGAGACGGCGTTACCGACCAGAAATGGCGTGATCGCGAGTTGATGCTCCATCCGCGCCAGCGCTGCGTAGCCGCGCTTGACCTTGTCGGGATCGAGATCGGAGGCCGGCCTGCCCAGATAGAACATGTGGAAGCGGCACGCCGCGATATAGGGCTCGTGGCTGTATTGTTCCCAGAACAGCCATTCGTCCATCTTGGCCTGTGCGAAAGCATCGGAAGGAATCAAATCGCTGCCGCCGGCGAGATAACGGATGATGGCGTTGGATTGCGCCAACGTGCGGCCGTCGTCGAGCGCGACCGCAGGCACCTGGCCGGCATCGTTCACTTTCAGAAATTCCGGCGTCCGGGTTTCCTGCTTGAGTGTATCGATCGCCACCCAATCGTAGGGCAGCGCGAGACGATCGCACACCCATTTCACCTTCAGGCAATTGCCCGAATTGATATCGCCGTAGATTTTCATGCTGGCCGCCTCTTGGGAGACGGCAGAGCAGCAGGCGGAGAGAAATCTGTCAACAGGACCTGACGGCAAGCACGCTTGAACGTGCCTGCCGGATCAGAACTTGTAGCCGAGGCCGGCGCGCACGCTGTTGGTGCTGAAGCTGGTATCCTTCACCGACATGAACCTGACGTATTCCCACTCGGCGCGCATGAACAGACCACCCCAAATGTTGTACTCCGTTCCGAGACCGGCGGTCCAGCCGGCCACGAAACTGTTGGTGCGATGCTCGGCGTTGGAAACCGAGCCGGCGCCTATTTGAGCGGTGATATGCGTGGTGGTGGTAGTGTAGACGGGAGTTCCGTTGACGAATCCTACCAGCGTTTGAGTCGTCTGGTCGTAATCGTCCCACTTGGTGTAGGAAACCGTCGCCGACCGCGCCGTATCGACACGGCCGACGGCCAGGCCGCCAAACATATACGGCAGGAAGTCGCCGGCGGCCCACCCCGCGCGACCGCGGAACGTCACCACGTCCTTGACCTGCAAGGACGCTTTACCGGTCAGTGTCGTGCTGTAGGTATGAGTATGGCCGGCCGGTGGACTCTCTCCCGTGGGATTGACGATGTTGAGGCTCATCCCGTTGGTGGACGAGCTCGCAAGGCTGTTCATGTAATTGTAGTTGGCCTCGACACCCAGGACGACCTGGTCCCACTGCCAGTTGCGACCGACGAAACCACCAAAGCCGGTGGCCTGCGCGTGGTTCTTGGAAAGCAGCGACCACTGCGAGACCGGATCCTGAAGCACGCTGTTGCGCAACATGAAATTCGTGAGCGTCTTGACCGAATGGCTGAAGTCCATGTCTGCCGAGGTGTAGCCGACTTGGCCGCCGACATACCAACCGTCCCAGTTTCGCGTGCTATGCGTCATTCCGTCGGTGACGGCGCCGCGGAGTATCGGCAAATCGGGGAGATCGGCGGCTTGCGCACCGGCCGCTACGCCGCACATCATCGCTGCCAGCAAGGTCAAACGCATCACAACGCTCCATCGCATACTCTGAACTTGGCGCTGATCATCGCCTGTTAACCTTAACCAATCGTTTTCGCGAGCCGTCGATTGGCGCGATCTTGCCGAAAAGCCGCCGCATATTTTGCACCAGCTCCCGCGCATGACCCGCGCGACGCAAAAGCAAAACGGCGCGGGAAGATCCCGCGCCGTCTGCAATCGTTAACCGATGAAGAGCCGAATTAACCCTTGCGAACCAGCGGCTGCTGATAGACCGGCTGCGGCTGGTCGAAATTCCAGCGCACCCCGAGCTTCAGGTCATGCGAGGTGATGCTCTTGAAGGTCGTCGGGTTGACGACGTTGTTGGTGCCGTCGAAGGTCTTGAGATCGCCGGTCAGGCCGTCGCCCATGTCGAGATAACGATAGGCGAGTTCGACGGTGAAGTTTGGCGAAACCTTGTAGGCGACACCGGCGTGCAGCGCCCAGGCCAGGTTCCACTTCGACACGTTATCGCCGAAGGCCAGACCCGGCAGCGCGCCGCCGCCGTTATTGGCAATGCCCTGATCGGTGAAACCGTTGATCGCGACCCGCGCGCCGCCGACGCCGGCGCCGATGAACGGGGTCATGCACCACCAGGTGCCGAGATCGACATAGGCGTTGGCGAGAACCACCCACTCGTTCTTGGTGGCGTGGTAGGTATCGGTGCCGACGCCGCCCGGATAGGTGATGCGGTCGGTGCCGAAGAATTGCGAGTTGCCGCGGTATTCACCGGTGACGTCTGCGCGGAACCAGTTGTTGACCCGATAGCCGACGCCGAGGCCGTAGATGCCGGCGGTGTTGAAGTTGAGGTTCTGAACCGACGAGGTGTTGTTGGCATCGAGCACGTTGTTCAGACGGTCGACGCGCTGATTGCTGAAACCGATGTCGCCGCGCAAGTACCAGCCGCCGAAGTCTTCGATCACCGGGGGCGGTGCATACATCTGCGGGGGCGGCGCAATTGCCATGTCTGCGGCAAGCGCTGCCTGGGACAACAAAGTTGCCGCTCCGGCGGCGATGATAAACTTAACGCTACGCATTGGCTTCGTCCTTTTGTCCGGTGAGGGCTGACTACGGAGGCCTCACTTCAAAAACTCACGGTCGGACGATGCCAGCAAATGCTTAAGCGGCGCTTAACCCTAATTTTTAAGGTTGATAATCTCTGACGATTTTTTGTCCTGATGTTCGCTGCCCGTAATTTGCAGCATTTGAGGCACACAAAGCGGCGAAACCGCCATACATCCTAACGATGTATTGACGCAACGAAGCCCGCGGCCGCCTTGTTAAGATTTCGTTGACGGAATGTCGCCGCGCGTCGTGCGCGCGCTCACCGCGCGTGCTTGGGCATCTTCGGCAGAAACACCGCCAGCAGCCCGAGCGCCGGCAGGAAGGCGCAGACATGATAGACGAACGCGATGCCGGTGTGATCGGCGAGCCTGCCGAGCAGCGCAGCACCCAGTCCGCCGATCCCGAAGGCGACGCCGAAGAACACGCCGGAGATCATCCCGAAGCGGTGCGGCATCAGTTCCTGCGCGAACACGATGATGGAAGACGTCGCCGACGACAGGATCAGGCCGATGATCACGCTCAGCACCGCCGAACCGAACAGGCCGGCATAGGGCAGCGCCAGCGTGAACGGCAGCGCGCCGAGGATCGAGAACCAGATGATGTATTTGCGGCCATAGCGATCGCCGAGCGAGCCGCCGAAGAAAGCACCGGCCGCATTGGCGGCAAGGAAGATGAACAGATAAAGCTGGGCGGCCTGGGTCGAGACGTCGAACTTGTCGATCAGATAGAAGATGTAATAGCTCGACAGGCTCGACACATAGAGCTGCTTCGAAAACAGCAGCGCGACCAGCACCCCCAGCGCGATCTTGACGCGGCGCGCGTCCGGAGCATCCGGATGGCGTTCGACCACGGTGGCTTTTTTGGTCGCGATCTGTGGCTTGTACCAGACGCCGATCCGCCACAGGATCACGATCGCCAGAAATGCGATCGAGGAAAACCAGGCGATGCTCGGTTGGCCGAACGGCACCACGATCAGCGCCGCCAGCACCGGCCCCATCGAGGTTCCGAAGCTGCCGCCGAGTTGAAACACCGACTGCGCAAATCCGTAGCGCCCGCCGGAAGCGAGCCGCGCGATCCGCGCCGACTCCGGATGAAACACCGCCGAGCCGAGGCCGACCAGCGCCGCTGCAATCAGGATGATGCCATAAGAGCCGGCGACGCTCAGCAGCAGCAAGCCAACGAAGGTGAAGCCCATGCCGATGGACAGTGAAAACGGCTGCGCCTTCTTGTCGGTGAAATGCCCGACCAGCGGCTGCAGCAGCGACGCGGTAAACTGGAACGCCAGCGTGATCATGCCGATCTGCGCATAGTCCAGCGCGTAGGAGTCTTTCAGGATCGGATAGACCGAGGCAATCAGCGACTGCATGGTGTCGTTGAGGAAGTGCGAGAAGCTGATTCCGGCCAGCACGATATAGGCCGGCCCCGCCGCGGCGGCTTTGGCCGCGAGGCCGGGCGTCACGTCCGGCACCAGCACGGGCGCTGCCAGCGCTTCTTCGGAGACGTTGACGGGCTTGTTCAAGGGCGCATTCCCTCAGGTCGATGCAGAGCGCAATGCACGCCTTCTACGCCGCGTACACGGATCAGACTACCGGCATTAGCCGATAGCTGCGATGCGCTAAATGTCCATTCTCCGTCATGGCCGGGCTTGTCCCGGCCATCCACGTCTTCTCTTGCGCGATACAGTCAAGACGTGGATGCCCGGGACAAGCCCGGGCATGACGACTGAGGAGCGAAATCCGATTTCGCTAAACTACTTTGAGTCTTACGCCGCCGCGGCGTGACCGAGCGCGTCGCAGATCTGGTCGACGATTTCCTCGACCAGGATGCGGTCGTCGCCCTCGCCCATCACCCGGATCACCGGCTCGGTGCCGGAGGAGCGGACCAGCAGGCGGCCGTGGCCGTTGAGGCGCCTTTCGCCGTCGACGATCGCCGACTGCACGTTGGCATGGTCGAGCGGTTTGCCGCTGCGGTAGCGCACGTTCTTGAGGATCTGCGGCAGCGGATCGAAACGGTGGCAGACTTCCGACACCGGACGGCGAAGCTTCTGCACCACGGCGAGCACCTGAAGTGCTGCGACGAAGCCGTCGCCGGTGGTGGCGTAGTCGGACAGGATGATGTGGCCCGACGGTTCGCCGCCGAGATTGTAGCCCTGCTTCAGCATCTGCTCGAGCACGTAGCGGTCGCCGACCGGCGTGCGCACCATGCCGATGCCCTGGCCTTCGAGGAAGCGTTCGAGCCCGAGATTGGACATCACGGTGGCGACGATGCCGGGTTTGGCGAGACGGCCGTCTTCCTTCCAGCTCTGCGCGATCACCGCGAGTAGCTGGTCGCCGTCGACCACATGGCCGCGCTCGTCGACCAGGATGACGCGGTCGGCGTCGCCGTCGAGCGCGATGCCGATGTCGGCGCGCATCTCGCGCACCTTCCTGCTCAGCGCTTCCGGCGAAGTCGAGCCGCACTCCTTGTTGATGTTGAAACCATCGGGATCGACGCCCATCGCGACGACGTCGGCGCCAAGCTCCCACAGCGCTTCCGGCACCACCTTGTAGGCGGCGCCGTGGGCGCAGTCGATCACGACGCGCAGGCCGTCGAGCGAGAGCTCGCGCGGCAGCGTGCGCTTGGCGAATTCGATGTAGCGGTCGTGGACGCCGTCGATGCGGCGAGCCCGGCCGAGGCTGGCGCTCTGCGCCAGATGGCGATCGATCGGCTCGTCCAGCAACTGCTCGATCTGCTTCTCGACGTCATCGGACAATTTGAAGCCCTGCGGGCCGAACAGCTTGATGCCGTTGTCCTCGAACAGGTTGTGGGAGGCCGAAATCATCACGCCGAGATCGGCGCGCATCGATTTGGTCAGCATCGCCACCGCCGGCGTCGGGATCGGGCCGAGCAGCAGCACGTCCATGCCGACCGAGGTGAAGCCCGCCACCATGGCGTATTCGATCATGTAGCCGGAGAGGCGCGTGTCCTTGCCGATCACCACGCGATGGCGGTGATCGCCGCGCTGAAACACCAGTCCGGCCGCCTGCCCCACCTTGAGCGCGAGCTCCGGTGTGATGAGACCATTGGCGCGGCCCCGAATCCCGTCGGTACCGAAATATTTGCGACTCATATTACCCCCAGCCCATTCAGGGTTTCCCGGCCATCCCGGTCCAAGAATCCCCGAACGCCCTCCATCATAGCGTGTGGGCGGTTATAATCCCTCAGCCGTTCAAATGGCTTCAAAAAATATGATGAATCATTACGGCCATCGGCGGCCAGGAAAATAGATAACCAGTTGTTATACCTTGATATTTTACAATTCAGCGGTGCTGCTGCCGGGATGTCAGCCGACCCGTTTGACGTTACGGTCGCCCTTCGAGGGCGCCGGCTGGGTCACACTGACCGAGTCGGACCCCGGAAAAGTCTCTTCCAGCCCCTCCTCCAGGGCGTCGTCCAGCCGGCGCTTTTCGGCCTGTTTTTCGGCGGCGCTGGCGGCTTTGGAAACGGTACGCGGTGCAGACATGGCATCTCCTCCCGCGGGCTTTGCTCCGCGATTTGGCTCGGGTACCAACCATGCTAGATGACAACATAGCCAAGAAATTCAAGAAGGGCCGGAACGTCCATGAAGCACATCACCTGCATTGAGGATCTGCGCTTGCTGCACCAGCGCCGCGTGCCGAAGGCGTTTTTCGACTATGCGGACCGCGGCTCCTACACCGAGGACACGCTGCGCGCCAACCACGACGACCTGCAGCAGATCAAGTTCCGCCAGCGCGTCCTGGTCGACGTCTCGAAACGCGATCTCTCGACCACGATCCTCGGCGAGCCCGCCGCGATGCCGCTGATCCTAGCGCCGGTCGGCCTGCTCGGCATGCAATATGGCGACGGCGAGATTCACGCCTGCCGCGCGGCGCAGGCCGCCGGCATTCCCTTTACCCAGAGCACGATGTCGATCTGTTCGATCGAGGACATCGCGGCTGCCGTCGACAAGCCGTTCTGGTTCCAGCTCTACGTGATGAAGGACCGCGGCTTCATCAAGTCGCTGATCGAGCGCGCGATCGCCGCCAAGTGCTCAGCGCTGGTGCTCACCGTCGACCTGCAGGTGATCGGGCAGCGCCATCAGGACATCAAGAACGGCATGACCGTGCCGCCGGAATGGTCGCTGTCGAAGCTGATCGACTTCGCCAGCAAGCCGGCCTGGGTCTCCGGCGTGCTGCAGGGCAAGCGCCGCACCTTCGGCAACCTCGCCGGCCATCTCAAGGTCAGCGACGACATCACGTCGCTGTCGACCTGGATCAATTCGCAGTTCGACACCTCGCTGAACTGGAAGGACATCGACTGGATCCGCAGCATCTGGCCGGGCAAGCTGATCCTCAAGGGCATTCTCGACGTCGAGGATGCCGAGATCGCCGCCAAGACCGGCGCGCAGGCAATCGTGGTCTCCAACCACGGCGGCCGTCAGCTCGACGGCGCGCCGTCGTCGATCGAGGTGCTGCCTGAAATCGTCGACGAGGTCGGCTCGCAGGTGGAAATCATGTTCGACGGCGGCATCCGCTCAGGCCAGGACGTGATGCGTGCGCTGGCGCTCGGCGCCAAATCCTGCATGATCGGCCGCGCCTATGCCTACGGGCTCGGCGCCGGCGGCGAGGCCGGCGTTGCGAAGGCGCTCGACATTCTCGCCAAGGAACTCATCACCACGATGGGCCTCTGCGGTGTCAACACCATCGCCGAAATCGACGATCACGTGCTGGCGATCTAGAAGGGCACTCTTTTATTTTGGCGCGTTTTCTTTACGCGAACCAGGGGTCCACTTCGCTCGAAAACGCTATGCTAGCTCGCAGCACGCTGATCCTCGGTGGGCTCGATATAGAACCCGGAATAATTGTCGACCCAGACGAGGCGATCATGCACCTCTTTCACGCCGGCGGTATTTTCGGCAGCGACGATGGTCGCCTGGCGTGAGCGCTCGTCGAAGATGATGCCGTGGAGATGAACGATTCCATTTCGCACCGTCGCCTGAAATCCAATCGGACGCCAAAGCGCCTGCGATACTGCGCGGGTAATCCGCTCCCGGATATGATCGTCGTCGGACGTCGGATCAGGAACGTCGCCCGCCATGCTGGCGACCGCCCGCAACAGATTGGCCCGGCTGACGATGCCGGCAAGCGCAACCCCTTTCATCACGGGCAAGCGCTTGACGTTGTTCTTCTCCATCGTCCGGACGATGTCGTCGAGCGAAGCATCTTCCTCAACGGTGACCGGATTACGCGTCATCACTTCACCGACCTTGCGCCCGTGTTCGCGGACGAAATCGGCTCCTTCCGCTCCCGGCCCAAGCAGAAACTGAAGCCACCTCGCGCGTTTGCGTCCGGTGCCGATTTCGGAACGATGCAGGAAATCGCTCTCCGAGAGGATGCCGACCAGCTTTTTCGCGTCGTCCAGCACCGGCAACCCGCTCACGTGGTGCCTCAGCATCACATCAGCGGCTTCGGCGATCGGGGTATCGGGCGTCACCGTAATGACGGCGCGCGTCATGACTTGATGGGCACGCATCGAACCCTCCTGACTTCTGTTTAGAACGGACGCCGCGGTGAGCGCGTGCGCGTCTGGCGATCGCCCCAGCCGAGGACGATGGCGAAGGTTGCAAACATTGCGGTGACGGCGATGACAACCAGAATTGTATCGAGGGGCATTGCGGTTCTCCATGCTAGATGGAGAAAGCCTAATCGCGCCGCTTCACGCGTGCTTTGACGTGAATCAATTTTTGACGTGAAATCAAGTTCGCGACGCCGTCGATCACGCCGCGAGTTGCTCCAGCGCGGTGGCGTTGAGCAGGCGCACGCCATCGGGTACGATCACCAGCGCCTTCTTGCGGCCGAGCTTGGTCAAGGTACGGCTGACGGTCTCGATGGTGAGGCCGAGATAATCGGCAATATCCTGTCGGCTCATCGGCAACGGCACATTGACCGAGACCGATCCGATCCGGCCATAGCGTGCCTGCAGGTTGAGCAGGAAGGCCGCGACCTTTTCCTCCGCGGTCTTGCGGCCCAACAACAGCATCTGGTCCTGCGCGAGGCTCAGTTCATGGCCGGCGAATTCGTGCAGACGGCGCAGCAGATGCGGCCGCTCGTCAACATAGCTAAGAAACGCCGAGCGCGTGAACCGGCATGCTCTCACTTCGGTCACCGCTTCCGCCGCAACGCTGTAACGGTTCATCAGCGCGAGGCCGAGAAAATCGCCGGCGAGTGCAAAACCCACGATCTGCCGCCGGCCGTCGGGCAACGACTTGCAGAGCCGCACCACGCCCTCGGTGACATTGAAGACGCTGCCCGCCAGCGCATCCTGTTCGAACAGGGTGGCCTTCGCCGCAAACATCCTGACCTGGCTGATCCGGTCCAGTTCGTCGAGCTCCGAAGGCGCCAGCGCGCCGCAGACGCTGAACAGGCGAACCTTGCAATCGTCGCAGCCATTCGTACTGCGCCCATGCTGCCAACTGCCTGCCTCCGGTCCGGCGCAAGATGCGATCGATGTCATGAGATGGTCCGCCTTCGGCTTCGCCATATTTGTAGCAGTTTGATCTCAATCAACCAAAGCGGTCCTTGATCCAGATCAATGCCCAAATGCATGGCCGCCGCGATGATTGAACTCTATGGGCCCCGGCATGAACGAGCAATCAGAACAATTTCAAGCCATTCCAATGAGTTGGCAACGCGCGACCGCAGCCTATCCGCTGGTGCGCCTGCACGACGCCAGCGTCTCACTCGACAAATGGCTGCGTTTCGTCCGGCGTCATTGCGGACCGTCGCACCAACGCGCCGGACTGATTGCGATCCGGGATTGCCGCGGCATCGTCCACGCGCTGTTCAGCTACCGGGTCGATTTCGACCTGCACAACCGCAAACGCCTCTGCGTCGCCAACCTGATCGTCGCCCACATCCCCGGCTCGAAAATCGAAGAGGCGGTCGCGACCAGCACCCGCAACATCTCGGCCGAACTCGGCTGCCACACCATCAGCGCCGAGCAGCCCTTCCGTCCGGCAAGTGCGCCATGGAAGCGATGTCCGACCGCCGAAGCGCTGACGCGGCGTATCGGCCTGAGCCGCCGGTTACACTGACGGGGGCGTTCGTCGTTCCGGGATGGTCCGAAGGACCAGACCTCAGGTGCGCAATTGCGCACCGAGGAAGTTCGAGATTCCGGGTTCGCTTCGCGCCCCGGAATGACCCTGCGGGTCACATCGGCGGCGTGATGCCGTCGCGGCCGACATTGACGCGGTTGGCTTCGAGCGTGCCGTCGTCCTTCTTGACCGCGCCGAAGATGATGATCTTGGCGCCCGCCTTCAGTTCGGCCTTGTCGCCGGCGACAAAGGTGACGATCGGCGTGCCCGGCGGCACCAGCACTTTCTTTTCGCCGTCCTTGTACTTGACCAGGATGTTCTGGCCGTCGGTGCCCTTCACCGTCTGGGCGACGGTGGCGTTGGTCATGGTCGAGTTCGGGCGCTGATCCCAGGGCCGAAAGCCTTCGGCGGCGCCGCGCTGGTTTTCGGGGAAAATATGCACCGCGACGGCCTTCTGGACCCCGTCCGGTTCCGGTACCGCGGTGACGCCGATATAGGAGCCTTCCTTGATCTCGGACAATTCGGTCTTGGCGACGCCGAACACCGCCACATTGTCGGTCATCCGTACCTTCATGTCGGTGCCCTCGCGGGATTTGATCGACAGCATGGATCCGTCGACGGCCTCGATGGTGCCGCGAATGCGCACGGTCGGCGGTGTTTGCGCCGATGCCGCGATGGCGACGGCGGAAACAATGGCGAGCGAGGCGAGTAGTGAAGCGAATTTCGGCATGAGTCCCTCCCTGGGTTTGTTTCAGAGAGGGAGACATCTCGCTCTCTGCGAATCCGCATTCCGGGATGGTCCGAAGGACCAGACCCAGAATCTCGAGATTCCGGGTTCGATGCTACGCATCGCCCCGGAATGGCGTTGCACGTCACATCGGCGGCGTGAGCCCGTCGCGGCCGACGCTGACGCGGTTGGTCTCGAATGAACCGTCCGGCAGCTTCTTCATGAAGGCGATCACCTTGGCGCCGGGCTTGAGGTCCGACTTGTCGGCGGGGACGTAGGTGACCACCGGCGTCTCCGGGGAAACCAGGACTTTCTTCTCGCCGTCCTTGTACTTGATGTTCAGGGTGTGCCCGTCATTGCCGACCACGGACTGTTCCACGGTCGCGTTGGTCATGCTGCTGTTGGGCTTGAGATCGTAGGGCCGCGAGCCCTCGCCGGTGCCGCGCATGTTTTCCGGAAACACATGGACCTCGACCGCGTTGTTGGCGCCATCCGGCCCGGGGACCGTGGTGGTGCCGATGAAGGAACCGACCTTGATGTCCGTCAGTGCGATCTTGGTGATGCCGACGATCTTGATGTCGCCGGTCATGTGCAGCTTGACGTCCTCGCCGGCGCGCGACTTGACCGCAATCACGTCGCCGTCGACGGCCTCGATGGTGCCGCGCACCCGCGACGGCGTCGGCGACTGTTGGGCGATGGCATAGATCGTCGAAGCCGCGACCATGGCGACGGCAACAAGCGGGCGAACGAACGGGTAGCGAAGAGCGGGCATTCAGAAATCTCCGGAAACTGGCGGGGTCGTGCTGACCTAACCATTGACCCCGGCTTTTCGAAAATATTCCGCTCAAAAACCCGCGATCAGCCGATCATGTCTTCGTGAGATCGGCCTCGACCAGCGCCCGCAATTCCGGCGTCACTTCGGGTCGCCGGCCGAACCACAATTCGAAGCCCCGCACCGCCTGATGCAACAGCATGCCGAGCCCGTCGGCGGTCTTCAGGCCGCGGCCCTGGGCTGCGGCAAGCAAGGGCGTTTGCAGCGGCACGTAGACGAGATCGGCGACCACGGCATTTTGCGGCAGCAGGCCGGTGTCGAGTTCGAGCGCGGGCTGGCCTTTCATGCCGAGCGAAGTGGTGTTCACCAGCAGGCCCGCGCGCGGCAGCAGATCGCCGGCCGATTCCCATGCGACCGGCACCACCTTCGGTCCAAATTGGTCCGCGAGCGCGCGGGCGCGCTCAAGCGTGCGGTTGGCCAGATGGACGCGCTTGATGCCGCGTTCGATCAGTCCGAACAACACCGCGCGCGACGCACCGCCGGCGCCCAGCACCAGCGCATCCTCAGCGCTGTCCCAGCCGGGCGCGCCGGCGTCGAGATTGTTGATGAAGCCTTCGACATCGGTATTGGTCGAGCGCAGCTCACCATCCCGAAACCACAGCGTATTGGCCGCACCGACCGCGCGGGCGCGATCGTCCGGCTTCGACAGCGCCAGCGCGCGCTCCTTGTGCGGAAGGGTGACATTGGCGCCGACGAAGCCGCGAACGGAAAGCCGCAGGACAAAATCCCCGAACTCGTCGGGCGGTACGGCCTCGATGACGTAGCCGCCCTCGATGCCGAGCGTGCGCAACCAGTAATGATGGATCAGCGGCGAGCGCGAATGCGCCGCCGGCCACCCGATCAGGCACGCGGCAGGGGGTCTGGTTCCACTGGTCATGGCCGTCAAATCGGGCAAGCGGGAGGAAGAGTCAATGCTTCCGGTTAGTCGCGGTGACGATGCCGCTCAGGATCAGCGCCGCAGCGGCGGCAAACCAGATCGCCGCAAGGTTGATCCAGACATAGGCCAGCGCGCCGAGCACCGACCCCGCAACCAGCGCCGCCCACAACATGAGATTGGGCGCCCAGGCCCAGCGCGCCCCGCCGGTCACCGCCTTCGCCATCAGCTGGCCGACCTTGACCAGCGCGCCGGTGACGTAGGTCAGGCCGAGACCGGCGCCGCCGTGGATCTGGAACACGGCATTCTCCAGCCCCATCGCCAGCACGATCGCCGCGACCGCAAGGCTCGACTGGCCGAACGTATAAGCGAGCGCGGCGGCCGCCAGCAGCAACGCCTCCGCCAGCAGCACGGAGGGCTGGCGATGCGCGCCGTGGCCGAGCACGATCAGGCTGCCGGCCGCAGCGCCGGTCACGAACAGCGCGATCAGTCCGAGCGCCTCGACCGCGGTCTGCCAATGCGCCTGCGCGATGGCGACGCCCATCCTCGTCGAATTGCCGCTCATGAAGGAGACGAACAGGCCGCCAAGCTGCAGATAGCCGATGCCGTCGACATAGCCGGCGAGCGCGCTCAGCGCGCAGGCCAGGGCAACGTTGCGCCGTGAATCAAGCATCGCTGTCTTGCGCACCCATCATGATGCGCAAGCTAGCGGTGACTGACGGCGTTGCCAATGTTAGCCCGCCGGCAGGAGGCCTATCGGCAACCGCTACGCCGCTACCCGGTGCGCGGCGATGATCTGGTCGGCGGCGCGGCCGGTGACTTCGGCCATGCGATCGAACTGCCGGGTGAAGCCGCCGGCGCCCGCGGTGGCCGACCGCAACTCCACGATCAGGTCGCCGATTTCGGCTTCCGGCATGGTGGCGCGGACGCAATCCCAGCCCGGCCAGTTCTCGCGGGTATCGAAGCCGAGGATCTGGCCGCGCCGCGCCGACAGGATGGCGTTGACCTTCGCCGTGGCATCGGTCGGGCAGACGATCTCCACCATATGGATCGGCTCCAGCAGCACCGGCTGGCACTGCGGCAACGCCTCGCTCATGCCGAGCCGCGCCGCGGTGCGGAAGGCAAGATCAGAGGAGTCGACGCTGTGATAGGAGCCGTCCGTCAGCGTCACGTGCAGATCGATCACGGGGAAGCCGAGCGGGCCGCGCAAGAGCCCATCGACGACGCCCTCCTCGACCGCGCCGATATAGTTGCGCGGCACCGCGCCGCCGACGACCTTTTCGTGGAATTCGAAGCCGGAGCCGCGCGGCATCGGCTTGACCTCCAGCACCACGTCGCCGAACTGGCCGTGACCGCCGGACTGCTTCTTGTGGCGGCCGCGCTGCGTGATCGGCTTTCGGATGGTCTCCTGATAGCCGATCGTCGGCGCCTGTGATTTGACGTTGACGCCGAAGCGGTCGCGCAGCCGTTCCAGCGCGACACGCAAATGCATCTCGCCCTGCCCCCACAACACAGTGTCGTGGGTTTGCGGGTTCTGCACCATGGTCAGCGACGGATCCTCCTCGTTCAGCCGCAACAGCGACTGGCCGAGCTTGACGTCGTCCTTGCGGTCGGTCGCCGCCAGCGACATCGCCAGCACCGGTGGCACCGGTTCGACATGGGCGAGCGCTTTCGGTGCGGTCTTGCCGCTCGACACCGTATCGCCGGTCTTGATCGCGTCGAGCTTGCCGAGCGCGATAGTGTCGCCGGCTTCCGCTGCGGCGCGCTTGGAATCATAGGCGCCGTTGACGGCGAGGATGCCGGATACGCGGCCGGTTTCGCCGGACGAGGACTGCAGCGTCGCGCCGTCATCGAGATGGCCGGCCAGCAGCCGCGCCAGCGACAGCTTGCCGCCGTGCTGCAGATGCACGGTCTTGAGCACATAGGCCAGCGCGTCCTTTTGCGAGGAGGCCCCGAGACGTTTCGCGGTCTCGGCCACGCCGGGCGCTTCATGCCGCAGCGCCTTCATCAGCCGCAGCACGCCGTTCTCGCGCGCCGCGGCGCCGAGCAGCACCGGGCAGATCAGGCCTTCGCGCAATTCGCGCGCGAGATCGTCGAACACCGCGTCGCGCGGCGGCTGGATATCCTCCAGCAGTTGCTCCATCAGCGCGTCGTCGTGATCGGCGAGCTTTTCCAGCATCGAGAACCGCGCTTCCTTTTCGCGGTCGAGGTCGCCGCCTTCGAGATCCACGACTTCGGAAGGCTTGTGCTCGCGATAGACAAAAGCGCGTTCCAGCGCCAGATCGACGAAACCTTCGATCAGATCACCGTTCCAGATCGGAATCTGCCGCAGCACCAGCGGCACGCGCGATGCCGGCTGCAGCGTCGCCAGCGTCTCGCGGATTCGCTTGTTGGCGCGATCGATCTTGTTCAGGAACAGGAAGCGCGGAATGCCGAGATCTTCGAGCTCGCGCAGGATGATCTGCAGTTGCGGCAGCTTCTTCTCGTCGGCTTCGCAGACCACGACCGCGGCATCGACCGCCGGAAGGGCTGATCGCATGTCCTGCGCGAACTCGATCGAGCCGGGACAATCGATAAAAGTGTAGCTGTCGCCCATGAAGCTGGTGGTGGCGGCGCTAAGCCCCACGCCCATCTTGTGGTGGCGCGCCTCGGGGCTGGAATCGCCTACGGAAGTTCCGGCATCGACGCTGCCGGCTCGGGGGATGGCGCCTGTGCGCGCCAGGATGGCTTCAAGAAGTGTGGTTTTACCGCTCTGGAAAGGGCCCACCAGCGCAATGCACCGTGGACCTCGGGGACTTCTGACGTCTTGTCCCATTGCCGCCTCCTCGTTTGGAGCTCGGCCCGTGATTGGGTCGGCAAATCAGATGCTCCGCCCGTCCCGCGATTTTGGCAAGCGGGAAATGTCGCTGCGCTGCATCGTGAACCGAAGGGGCTATCCAATACCGTCATTGCGATCGCGTCGGCGATTAGCCCAACGGGTCCGCGCAAGGCGCGGCCCGATGACGGGCTCCGGCGTAATCCGCCGCGATGTAGATGGCGGATTACGCTTCCGCCTTCGCTCTTCGAGCTACCGCGGACAAGTCGCTAATCCGCCCCACGAACGCCGAGTTTACCGTCCCGGCCGAAGTTCCAGGCTTTCCAGTCCGGCGGCGACGCTGACGCCGACCTGGCCCTGCACGCTCAGCGGCTGCAGCGCGATCGAATTGTTGGAACCGCCGACCAGCACATTGCCGCCGACGCCGACGCCGAGCGTCGCACTGCCCTGTGCGCCGGCGTAGGAGCCGGAGAGGTCGCCCGGCCCGAGCCGCGCCACCGGTGCGAACACGCCCCAGGCCAGCGCCGATTCCTGGGTGATGCCGAGATCGAGACCGACCTTGCGGATGGTGGCGATGTAGCGATCGTCAGGAACGCCGTCGACGCGCAGCACGCAGCCGAGGTTGGTCACGGAACCGACAATGAAGCCGACGCTGGCGCCGCCGCGGCATTCGAGAACGCCGACCTGCACCCGTGCCGGCTGCTGCGCGCTGGCGCCGGCGATCAATGCGGTGAGCATGCCAAGTGCGGCACCGGCAAGAATGAGGAAGCGACGCATGAAGAAATCTCCGGCTGAAAGATGTGATGCGAGCAGAGAGTCAAAAACCGCGCCGTGCCCACGGCGCTCGGAGTTCTATGCCATAACATGAAGGACGGTACCAGATTTGGCGGGGACTGAACGACGCCGTCTCACAAGCGACGCCGTGCCACATATCGTTAGCCATACTTGACCGGCTTATATAGGTATATTACTATAACCCCGTGAATGATTTGCTGCGCACGATCAAGCCAACGGTTTTCGTCGGCTCGAGCCGCAAGGACCTGCAAGGATTTCCTGCGCCCGTTCGCAGCAAAATCGGGCAAGCCCTTTTTGAAGTGCAGGTCGGCGAGCACCCGTCCAACGCAAAACCCTTGAAGGGGTTGAGCGGAGTGTTGGAAATTCGCGATAACTTTGATGGCGATACTTATCGGGCCGTCTACACGGTACGTTTTCAGGGTGTCATGTACGTGCTGCACGCGTTCCAGAAAAAATCCACCAGCGGAATATCCACTCCGCAGCGGCACATGGACCTTATCCGGCAGCGCCTGCGCGACGCCGAAACCATCCATAACGCAACCAAGGGAGTTCGGTGATGAGCGTTAAAAAACTGCCCGCCCACGAAGTCGGAAGTGGCAACATCTTCGCTGACCTTGGCCTGCCCAATGCAGGGGAACATCAGCTTAAAGCTGCGCTCATCGTGCAGTTGAAGCGAGTAATCGCTGAACGCGGTCTCACCCAGGTCTCAGCAGCCAAGCTGGTGGAGATGAAACAGCCCGATTTGTCAAAGCTGATGCGTGGCGAGTTCCGGCTGGCTTCCGTGGAAAAACTGATGCGGATGCTCACCGCCTTCGACCAGGATGTAGAAATCACCATCAAGCCTCATCGCAAACGCGGCGAGGCTGGCCGGATTACTTTTATTCCGGCCGCTTAGAGTATCCGGGCCGGCTCCAAAAAAAGGCCCGCTTGCACGGGCCTTTTCCTAAACCGTAACTGACCTCAGCCGCGCCGATGGCGGCGATAATGCCGGCGCGGGCCGTTGCCGTGGAACGGCTGCAGTTCGATATCGGCGATCCCGGCCGCAACGTTCAGCCCGGTCTGGCCCTGCAGGCTGATCGGCTGCAGCGCGTAAGAGTTCGCAGGACCGCCGACCAGGAAATTGCCGCCACCACCGACGCCGACCGAGGCGTTGGCGCCGACGCCACCGTAGTTGCCGGCGAGATCGCCACGGCTGATCCGGCTGTTCGGCGCGTTCACCGCCCAGGCCAGTTGCGTCTGCGCGGTGATGCCGAGATCGAGGCCATAGCGGCGCACGGTCGCGATGTAAGGTTCGGGACGCCGTCCCTCGCTCTGGAACACGCATTCGAGGCTGGTCACCGAGCCGACCACGAAGCCGACATTCTGGCCGCCCTGGCATTGCAGGATACCGGCGCGAACCGGCGGCAGCGCGTTGGCAGCGGCGAGCGGCGCGATCAGCGCCGCCGTGGCAAGGGCAGCCTTGGCAAGGGTCGGTGTCAGGAACTTCATGTGTCTAAATCTCCGCAAGATGAATTGAATTTGCGGAGCGCACAGGAAGGAAGCGCCGTGTTCAAAACAAGGCGCTTCCAAAAGAAGTCTTCAAAACATCAAACGTGCGACGCGTGATGTGATTTGACATGCCTTGTTTCGGGCACGTTTACACAATGCGAAACAAAACGACCGGCGAAACGGAACTACCGCAAATTGCCGCAAAAGCGCTGGATGCGCTTGCAAGCATCTTCGAGGTCGGACGTTTTCGTCGCGTAGGAAATCCGGAACGCCGGTCCAAGCCCGAACGCCGAACCCTGCACGACGGCGACGCCTTCGGTTTCCAGCAATTCGGTGACGAAGTCCTCGTCGTTCGCAAGCACCTTGCCGGATGGCGAGGTCTTGCCGATGGTGCCGGCGCAGGACGGATAGACGTAGAACGCGCCTTCGGGCCGCGGGCATTCGATGCCCTTGGCCTGGTTCAGCATCGACACCACGAGGTCGCGGCGTTCCTTGAACACCTTGTTGTGCACGGGGATGAAATCCTGCGGACCATTGAGCGCCTCGACCGATGCCCACTGCGAGATCGACGACGGGTTCGAGGTCGACTGCGACTGGATCGTCTGCATCGCCTTGATCAGTTCGGCCGGGCCGCCGGCATAACCGATGCGCCAGCCGGTCATGCAATAGGCCTTGGAGACGCCGTTCACAGTCAGCGTGCGGTCGTACAGTTTCGGTTCAACCTGCGCCGGCGTCGCGAATACGAAGTCGTCATAGACGAGGTGCTCGTACATGTCGTCGGTCATCACCCAGATCTGCGGGTGCTTCACCAGCACGTCGGTGATCGCCTTCAGCTCGCTGCGGGTATAGGCAGCGCCGGTCGGGTTCGACGGAGAACAGAGAATGATCCACTTGGTTTTCGGCGTGATCGCCTTTTCCAGATCCTCGGGCCGCAGCTTGAAGCCGCTCGAGGCCGGGCACACCACCGGCACGGATTCGCCGCCGGCCAGCGCCACCATTTCCGGATAGCTCACCCAGTACGGCGCGGGGATGATCACCTCGTCGCCGGGGTTCAGGGTCGCCATCAGTGCATTGTAGAGCACCTGCTTGCCGCCGGTGCCGACGATGATCTGGTTCGGCTTGTAGGTCAGGCCGTTCTCGCGCTGGAACTTGGCGATGATGGCTTCCTTCAGCTCGGGAATGCCGCCGACATCGGTGTACTTGGTCTTGCCGGCCTCGATGGCGTGGATCGCCGCCAGCTTGATGTTGGCGGGCGTGTCGAAATCCGGCTCGCCGGCGCCCAGGCCAATGACGTTGCGGCCCGCCGCTTTCAGCGCGCGTGCTTTATCCGTGACCGCGATCGTCGCGGACGGCTTCACACGGGCGAGCGCAGCGGACAGGAAGGTCATCATTTTCTCCAAGGTAAACGTCAGGGCAAACGTCGTGAATTCAGGCGATTCCACGACTCTTTCTGATGGGATCGCTGCACCCTAAGGCGCTGCGCGCTGCATCGCAAGAAGCTTGGCCGCTGAAGGCCAAACTTTAGAGAACGTTAAAGCCGGTTCAGTACGGTCGGAGCAATATCAGCGCAATATTCGGCAAATTCCGCGGCGAAATGACAAATATCCGGCAAGGGCTGCGATCCGGCGAATGGCTGACGGCGGCGCGGATGCGCGGCTACAGCCTGATCCTGCTCAGCCTTTCCGTGCTGGTATTTGCCGGATGGATCGCGGTCTCCGATGGCCTGATCGACCGCAACGGCCAGCCGATCGGCACCGATTTCTCCAACGTCTACGCCGCGGGCACACTGACCTCGCAGGGCCGCTCGGCGGAAGCCTACGTGCCGCCGCTGCAGCATGCCGCAGAGAAGGCCGTGTTCGACGGCCGCGAAGTGCCGTTCTTTGGCTGGCACTATCCGCCGTTCTTCTTTGCGATCGCCGTGCTCGTCGCCGCCGTCCCCTATGCGTGGGGCCTCGCGATCTGGCTGATCGCAAGCTTTGCCGCCTACCTCGCCGCGATCCGCGCCATCCTGCCGCGCCCCGAGACGCTGCTCGTCGCCGCCGCCTTTCCTGCGGTGTACGTCAATGCCGGTCATGGCCAGAACGGATTCCTCACCGCGGCGCTGCTCGGCGGCGCCCTGCACTGGCTCGATCGAAGGCCGGCGCTGGCCGGCGTGCTGATCGGGCTACTGGCCTACAAGCCGCAGTTCGGCGTGCTGATCCCGATCGCGCTCGTCGCAGGCGGACGCTGGCGCACGGCCGGCACGGCCGCCGTGACCGTTGCCGCGCTGGTCTCCGTCAGCTTGCTGACGCTCGGCGGCGGCATCTGGCATGCCTTCACCGACTCGATGAATTTCACGCAGACCGTCGTGCTCGAACAGGGCGGCACCGGCTGGCAAAAGATCCAGTCGATCTTCTCGGCGGTGCGGGCCTGGGGCGTCGGCGTACCGGTCTCCTACACGATTCAGGCCGCGCTGCTGGCCTCGCTCGCCGCCAGCCTGGCCTGGCTGTGGCACAGCGACGCCGCGTTCGAACTCAAGGCTGCGGCCTTGGCGACAGGCAGCCTGCTGGCAACGCCCTACGTGCTCGACTATGACCTCGTGGTGCTGGCGGTCGCGATCGCCTTCTTTGCACGATACGGTCTCAAACAAGGTTTTCGCGATTTCGAGATCAGCTTGCTGGCGGCAGCCTGGATCGTGCCGCTGCTGTCGCGCAGCATCGCAGGCATCACCACCATTCCCCTTGGGCTGATCGTGATGCTCGCCTTTTATGCGTTGGTGTTGCGGCGCGCGGCGCTGGATCGCGCCCAGGTTGCCGTCGGCGCGCCGGGAATCGCGCAAGCGTGATCTGAATTGTCAGCGCGTGTTGCAAGCCATATTGATAGAATCATTCTGCACGCGTGCAGTGCGGTAGAGGTTTTCGACTTTTTCCATTCGCCAGGTCTTGCGACCCATCGGTAACGGCATCATTGTTTAGCCGCGTTGCGTCGCGACAAGCCCGCCCCGCCTACCGAACCTCTCGACCGGACGAAGCCCTGAACACGATGTACAAGCTCTATTCGATGCAGCGCTCCGGCAACAGCTACAAGGTCCGCCTTGCGCTGGCGCTGCTTAATGCGCCGTATCACGCCATCGAGGTTGACATCCTGCGTGGCGAAAGCCGCACGCCGGAATTTCTGGCGAAGAACCCGAGCGGCCAGGTGCCGCTGCTCGAAGTCGCCGACGGACGCTACCTCGCCGAGTCCAACGCCATTCTCTGGTATGTCTGCGGCGGCACCTCGCTGGCGCCGGAATCGCGGGTCGAACGCGCCGAAGCGCTGCAATGGATGTTCTTCGAACAGCACGCGCTGGAGCCCAATATCGGCGCCGCCTATTTCTGGCTGTCGCTGGTCAAGGGCGGCCGCGACCTGCAAACCCACGCGCTGGAAGACTGGATGGAACGCGGCTATGCCGCGTTGCAGGTGATGGAAAATCACCTCAAGGGCCATACCTATTTCGCCGCCGGGCAACTCACGGTCGCCGACATCGCGGTGTACGGCTACACCCATGTCGCCGACCGCTGCGACTATGATCTCGCAACCTTCCCCGCGATCCGCGCCTGGTTGCGGCGGGTCGAACAGACCCCCGGTTTCGTCGCCATGGACTGGCAGCCGGGGGCCGAGGTCGAGGATCCCGCCCCTATCGCCGCAGGCGCTTGACCCATCCCGCGGCTTGCGGCCGGGTGTTCACATTTGCGCGAGAACACGCCCAAAGGTTAACAACCCCGGGGTGAGCGTTAACTTCTGCGGCGGTTCCGCGGTTTTCGGCGCGGGAAACGCCGCAATGTTGCCGGCTGACGCTGCGAGATTCCGGACGTCGCGGATGATTCGCCCGCGTCTTGAAGGATTTGGACCATGATACGGTCGCCCGGCACGGCTGGCTTTGTGAGCCGCCCTGCACCTGTTGCTTCTTCCCGATTGACCAACGCCATCGCCGCCACGCTCGCGATCGGCGCACTCTCGCTGTGCCTCGCCGTCACACTGACCGTGCTGTCGATCCGGGTCTCGATGGCGATGCCGTTCCCGGCGTAGTCACGGCTTTTCTGTTTGCATCATTAGCAGCACGCGACGATATCGATCGCGATCGGACCATGATGAAAACACCCGTTGGACTGGTGACCGTCGCGCTGACGGCAGCAATCCTGTTTGCGGCCTTGCTCCTTGTCGTCACCCGCACGCATGGCGAAAACCACGACCGTGCGCTGCAAATGCTGTCGCCTGCCGCGAACTGAGGCGCCGCCGGAACCTTCCCGCTTGACGCGTTTTCTGCCGCAGACAAGCCGACGCAATCTGCGCAAGCTTGATTGCTGTGCGAAGCACGCCCACGGATCAGGTCCGAGGGCGTGCTTCGCTCGAAACGCGATCATGACCATTTGTGGAAAATGAAGAACGCGCCGGCAGCGATGAAGGCAAAGCCCAAAGCGTGATTCCAGCCCAGCGGCTCTTTCAGATACAGCACCGAAAATCCGGCGAACACCACCAGCGTAATCACTTCCTGCATGGTCTTGAGCTGTGCCGCGGAATAGACCGCGCTGCCCCAGCGGTTGGCCGGCACTGCCAGCCAGTATTCGAAAAACGCAATGCCCCAGCTCACCATGATCACCAGCGGCAGCGAGCTTTCCTTGAATTTCAGATGGCCGTACCAGGCAAAGGTCATGAATACGTTGGAGGCAAACAACATCAGGATGGGAAGGAGCGAGGGGGAGATCGTCGGCATTGAGTCCTCTTGAAATTACCCGCACTAACGGCCGGGCGCGGAACCCGGTTCCGTCAGTTTCGAATATCATTTGAATTCAAAACCACAAAAGCCGGATGCATCCCGGCAACGCCTTTTTAAGACTACAAAAAGATGGCCCGCCGCGATTGAAACTATCGGGCACACTAAGGCCCTTATTGTCTGTCGGCGGACAATGGATAAGGGCATGCGGATCGACTGGCGCGCAATCTCAGGTCCCGCTTTGACGGCAGCAACGGCGTCGATCGCCTTCATTGTCGACCGCCACTTCGTTGCCGTGCCCAATCCCGCGCCGCTGTTCGTCTGCATCGTCGCCCTTGCCGCATCGATCAGCGGCATCACCTCCGGCCTGATCAGCGCTGCGATCGCGGTGGCGTCATCGGCGGTATTCTTTCTCGGACACCGCGCCATGCCCGGCTACGACACCTCGGATCTGGCGCGCATGGGACTGCTGGCGGCGACCGCGGCCGGCACCGCCGTCATCACCGGGGTGCTGCGGCAAAAATGGATCGATGCGTTCGCCTGGGAGCAGAAGCACCATGCGACTTCCGCGCGGCTGTCGGCAGCACTCGATCAGGTCGATATCGGCATCGTGCTGCTCGGTCCGGACACCCGTGCGGAATTCATCAACCGCGCCTTCCGCGACTATTTCCGGCTGTCAGACCAGCAGGCTGACAGTCAGCCGCCCTTTATCGCGCTGATGTACCACGGCCGCGATACCGGCGCCTGGGAGCTGCCCGAGGACGAATTGGGCGACTTCATCGCGCGGCGCACCGAGGCGATGCGGACCGGCGACTCGACGCCGATCAACATCAATCTGACCAGCGGCGAGGTGCTGCGCTTCAGTTGCACGGCACTGCCGGACGGCGGACGCATGTTGAGCTACACGCCCGTCACCGACCTCGTCCGTCACAACGACGATCCCGCGAGCGCCGACTACTACCGCTCGCTGCGCGGCGGCGACCGCTACTTCGCACGGCAATTGCGCGCGGCGGAGTGAACGCGGCGCCGCGCCCGGCGCGCCGCGCCGGTCGCCAAAGCGATTGATCCCGCTTGATGGCGAAGCTAGGAAGGATGCGCCCTCGCGCAGTCATGACTTTTTCCGCGCGACTTCCTGCGGAGAAGGAATCGCGCATGTCCGGTGATGTCACCATCCGCTCCGTCACCCGCCAGGATTACGCGCAGTGGCTTCCACTGTGGGACGGCTACAATGCGTTCTACGGCCGCTCGGGCCCGACCGCGCTGGCGCCCGAGATCACCGCGACGACCTGGCAGCGTTTCTTCGACGGCTACGAACCGGTGCATGCGCTGGTCGCCGACTGCGGCGGCGAGCTGCTCGGGCTGACTCACTATCTGTTTCACCGGTCGACCACGGCGATCGAGCCGACCTGTTATCTGCAGGACCTGTTCACCGATGCCGCCGCGCGCGGCAAGGGCGTCGGGCGGGCGCTGATCAAGGGCGTCTACGCGCAGGCGCAACTGGCCGGCTCAGCGCGAGTCTACTGGCAGACGCACGAGACCAACCACACCGCGATGCAGCTCTACGACAACGTCGCGGAGAAGTCGGGCTTCGTGGTCTACCGCCGGATTTTCTGACCGCTTTTGCCCCTGTGGATAAGTTTTGGTGTCACCGGCGCGTAACATAGCTTGGCTAGGTTGCGCCTGCGTTTGATCAGGCCCCCCGTCTCAGATCACGCGCCCCAAGCGGTTCCCGGTCAGTCGCCGCGTCTGACCGGGGCCGCATCTTTTTGTGCTTATTCCTGCATTCCTGCCCAGCGCCAATCGCGGTAACACCGCACCTTGCGGGCCAACGGCACGCGGGCCACACTGTGCGCCCTTCTCGTGCCACCCCCACAGGATCGATCCATGCAAATTCGCAATCTCGGCGGCTCCGGCCTGCGCGTGTCCGCCGTCGGCCTCGGCTGCAACAATTTCGGCCAGCGCACTGATCTCGAGACCTCGCGCAAGGTGATCCACAAGGCGATCGACCTCGGCATCACGCTGTTCGACACCGCCGACATCTATGCTGGCATGGGCGGCTCCGAGACCGTACTCGGCCAGGTCCTTGGCGACCGCCGCAAGGACATCGTGCTGGCGACCAAATATTCCAAGCCGATGAGCAACGACGGCACCAAGCAGGGCGCCTCGCGCCGCTACATCATGTCTGCCGTCGAAGCGAGCCTGACGCGGCTGAAGACCGACTACATCGATCTCTATCAGCAGCACGACTACGATCCGCTGACGCCGATCGAGGAAACCCTGCGTGCGCTCGATGACCTCGTCCGCCAGGGCAAGGTGCGCTACATCGGCAATTCGAATTTTCCGGCCTGGCGCATCGCCGAAGCCGAACTGGTCGCGCGGCAGATGAACGTCGGCCGCTTCGTCTCGTGCCAGGACGAATACAGCCTCGTGGTGCGCGGCATCGAAAAGGACCTGCTGCCGGCCGCTCAAGAGTACAAACTCGGATTGCTGCCGTTCTTCCCGCTGGCGAGCGGGTTGTTGACCGGCAAGTACCAGCGCGGCGCGGCGGCCCCCGCCGATACGCGTTTCGGCAAGGCCCCTGCCTTGAAGGACCGTTACGTCACGCCGCGCAACGAGGACATCGTCGAAAAGCTGGAGGCGTTCGCCAAAGCCCGCGGCCACAGCATGCTCGAACTCGCCTTCTCGTGGCTCGCCGCACGCCCGCAAGTCTCCAGCGTCATCGCCGGCGCCACCCGCGTCGAGCAGGTCGAGCAGAACGTGAAAGCGATCGGCTGGACCCTGAGCGCGGAAGAGATGGCGGAGATCGACGCGATTACGAAGTAGGGACGGCGTAATTCTCTTCGCGCCTTCCCCAACTCTTTCGTCATGGCCGGGCTTGTCCCGGCCATCCACGTCTTTGCCGCTGAGAAAGGAAGTCGTGGATGCCCGGGACAAGCCCGGGCATGACGGTGTTGTTGGAGCTGGGTTTACCCCACCAATCCCTGCATCGGCTTCACCGGCGCGCTGTCGGGGAACACCGTTTCGGCCAGCACGCGCTCGGCGAGACCGAACTGATCGTGCAGCAGGCCTTTCATGACCGCGCGCAGGTCGGTGGTCGGCGCGAGGTCGCGGCCCTGGTAGAGGTTGGCGTATTTCAGTCCCGGCCAGTCCGAGATCACCCGGCCGCCCTTCACCGCGCCGCCGGCGAGCAGCGCGAGGGTGCCGGTGCCGTGGTCGGTGCCCTGGGTGCCGTTGATGCGCGCGGTGCGACCGAATTCGGTGGCGACCACGACCACGGTTTCGCGCCAGCGCTCGCCGAGCCCGCTTTCGAATTCCGCCAGCGCGCCGTCGAGGCCGCCGAGCAGTTGCGCCAGCCGGCCGACCGGACCGCCTTCATTGGCATGGGTGTCCCAGCCGTCGAAGGCGAGCGCTGCGATCCGCGGACCGTCGTCGGCCGCCATCAGTTTCGCAGCGCCGCGTGCCACCAGCCGCATCGCGCCGGCGCCGTTGGTGCCGGGCTTCGGCTTCATGTCGTCGCCCTGCGCCGCCTTGTCGAGCGCGAGCCCTTGCGTCAGCGCCGTGGCCAGCGCGGGATCGCGGTGGCTGTAGAGCTCGGCCAACCGCGTCGCGGTATCGTCGGCGACCTGCGGTAGCGCGACCGGCGCCCAGCCGACCGTTGGGGCTGCGCCGCGCAGCACCAAAGGCGTGGTCGGACCGACCGCGAGCGCGCTCGTCACCCGCTCGCCCTTGGGGAGCGATTCCAGCGCGCGGTTGAGCCAGCCGGATTGCACGCGGCCGGGCCCGGCAAAGCCGCTTTCGAGCACGTCCTGCCCGTCGAAATGCGAGCGGTCCCGATACGACGTCGCCACCGCGTGAACCACTGCGGCCTTCTTGTCGCGATACATCCGCGCGAATTCCGGCATCGCGGGATGCAGCGCAAAGAACGAATCCAGCGGCAGCGCCGCATTCGGGCCGGATGAACTCAGCGCGATCGCGCCATGCAGGCCGGCGTAATCGGGGTCACCGATCGGAGCTACGGTAGCAAGCCCGTCCAACGCGCCGCGCAGGATGATGACCACGAGCCGCGGATCGCGGCCGTCGGCGGCCCGCGCGAATTTCGGCAAATACGCCCAGGCCGCAAACGATGCGCCACCCAGCAACAGTGCGCGTCGCGACGTCACCGAAGCCCGCAGCCCTTCGCAGCAATTCATGTTGATTTCCATTGAAGTCATCTCCTCTGGAATTCCGGCGACATCAGCAACAGCGCCAGCGCCTGCTGCCGCGATTCCGCGCGCTCGACGGTTTTGCGCGTCTCCTCGGAGGCCGCGTCCGCAGCGGCGAGTTCGAGCAGCGCGCGGGGATCGATGCCATCACCTAGACGCGACGCAATCTGCGCGGAGATATCGAGCCGCAGCTTCATGCCCTCCGGTGCGGCCCATGCCGCATTGCTGTCGGGAAAGCCGTTCGGCCCTGCGGGTGACCAAAGCGGCTGGCCGAGCACATTGAGGGCGCCGAGATAGCGGCCGGGATCGCCGGGAATTTGCGCGAGCAATCTGCCGCTGGCGACCAGGAATTCGTAAGGCGATCGCATCTTGGTCAACGGCGCCTGCCAGGCTTCGTCGGAATCCAGAAGCGCCATCGCCAGCGCCTTGAGATCGCCGTCGGACTTGACGAAGACATCGCTCAGCCGCGCCACCAGTGCTGGCGGCGGATCGTCCGCCACGAAGTGCCGGGCGAATTTGGTCGCGATGAATTTCGCGGTCGACGGATGCCGTGCGATATCAGCCAGCACCGCCTCGCCCTGCGCCACGCCGTTGGCTTCGTAGATCTTGCCCATCACGCGCTGCGCGCCGGGCTGATGCGCATTGGCATTGAACACGAAAGTGCCGGGCGTACCGAGCGCGCCCTGCCGTCCCGCATAGGTCCAGCCGGTGATGATCCGCGCCAGCGAGGTCACGTCGTCCTGCGAATAGCCGCCGCCGACACCGAGCGTATGCAGCTCCATGATCTCGCGCGCGAGATTTTCGTTCAGCCCGCGGTTGCGGTTCAGCCCGGCGCGGGAGTCCGGGCCGAGCGACTGCTGGTTGTCGAGAAAGAACAGCATCGCCGGGTGCTGCTCGACCGCCTTCAACATATCGGCGAAGCGCCCGAGCACATGGGGCCGGATCGCCTCACGCTCGAACGAGCCCGCCCACATCCGTGCCAGTCCGCCCTTGCCGGCGGAGATGCAGAAATGATTGGACCAGAACACCACCAGCCGCTCGACGAATCCGCAATCGGCCATGGTGGCGCGCTGCAGCCGCGCCAGCGCCTCGGCGCGAAACGTCTTCTGGATGATGTTGAGCTGTTGCGGCGGCGGCTTTGGCGCATTGGGCTGCATGGTCTCGGCAGACTTAGCTGAAGGATCGGCCATCGTCGCATTGGCGCCGTCGCCAGCCTTCATCTGCGATTCCTTCGCCTCCGGGTCCTTCGCCGTGATGTCCATGGCGATGCTGCTGAGCGACAGGTTTCGCCGCTGCCCCTTCGCATCCCGCGGCGTCGGCTGCGCGGGCGCTTCGGTCCCGGCAGCGGGCGCGGCCTTGGCGGCGGCGTCACGGGCCTGCTGGATCTCGAACTGATAGTCGAACACCGCCTTGCCGAGCGCCGGCGTCGACTGCAATCCGGGAACTTCGAGCAGCACGCCGTTGGGGCGGAGCAGCTCGGCCTTGACGAAGCCGCGCGGATCGGAGGCGGCGTTGACGAAATCGCCGGACGCCCCGCCCCGCGCGCCGAAGCCGAAGCGATTGAGCGCAACGAGGGCTGCTTGCGAATCGCGGGCCATACGATTTCCCTAAAACGTTCCCGGGCGTATATTGCGCCGGACTATACCGCCGTTCGAGATGAACCCGAGATTAATTCCGTGTAGGGATGCGGCCCCGTTCATGACAAATCGGTCAGAAAACCAGCCCCTACGTCGCCTCGCCTGCGCCAGTTGCGGCGCCGAATTCGGCTGCAACCTGTCGGGGGCGTGCTGGTGCATGGACGAAGCCTATCGGCTGCCGATGCCGTCGGACGGCGGCGATTGTCTGTGCCCGGATTGCCTGCGCAAGGCGGCCGCGCGCGCCGCAGACGCGGCGGCAACGTGACCGGCAAATGGAACGTGCATGCCGTCCTGCTCGACATGGACGGCACGCTGCTCGACACTGAACGGGTCTATCTCGACAGCCTGGTCGCGGCGCTGCACGCGCATGGCTATACCGACGACGTCGTCGCGCTCTGCCATGCGATGGTCGGTCTGCCGGGGCCGGAATGCGAAGCCATGCTGCACGCACGCTACGGCGAGGATTTTCCGCTTGCTGACATCAACAAGGCCTTCATGGCAAAGCGCGATGAAATTCTGGAGGCCGGGTTACCCGTGAAACGCGGCGCGGTCGAGCTGCTGGATGCGCTGCAGGCAGCGGAATATCCGATGGCGATCGTCACCTCCTCGTCGCGGCGCACCGCCGACGCGCATCTGCGGCTCGCCGGAATCCACGACCGTTTCAATGCGATCCTGACCCGCGACGACGTCGTCAGGGGCAAACCGAGCCCCGAGCTCTATCTGCTGGCAGCGTCAAGGTTCGGCGTAATGCCGCAAACCTGTGTGGCGGTCGAGGATTCCAATCACGGCGTGGCGTCGGCGCTCGCCGCGGGTGCGATCACCATCATGGTGCCCGACATGGTGCCGCCGACGGACGCCTCGCGCGCCAACTGCGCGGCCGTGGTGCCCGACCTCGGCGCCGTGCTCGAGATGCTGCGAGCCCGCTGCGGGTTTTGACCGGCGCCCAACCGTCATTGCGAGCGAAGCGAAGCAATCCAGTCTTACCAAACAAAGAAAGACTGGATTGCTTCGTCGCTACGCTCCTCGCAATGACGTCCTGATTACACCGCGCACGCCCAGCGCCTTCTTCCGCCCCGGCAGCGCCGCCTCGACCAACGATCGCGCGGCTTCGCCGGCGGTTTCCATATAGCTGGGATCACGGTGCAGCAGGACGACGGCAAAGGAGCCGTCGAGCAGCAGCAGGACCTGTCGCGACAGTTTTGACGCCTCGGCAATTCCGGCAGCCGTAAACGTCTCGCGCAGCCACGCCTCGAATTTCTTCTTGTGCGCGGCGCCGATGGTGATCGCGGGATGTCCGGGCAGGTTGGCGAGTTCAGCAGAGGTGCGCAGGAAGCCGCAACCCTTCCATTTCGGATGCCGCGCCGAGCGGGCGAGGCTGCGAAAGATGCGCTCGACCTGGACCGGCAACCCGTCGTCGCGCTCGGCGAACCATTGCTTGAACAGCGCCAGATTGGGCTGATCGCGGCCGGCGAGATAGGCCGCCACCAGATCGTCCTTGCTCCGGAAATGATAATACAGCGTGCGCTTGGTGACGCCGGCCTTCGCCGCCACCGCGTCAACGCTGACGCCCCTTATGCCGTCATTGTAGAACAGCTTATTCGCCGCCGAAATGATGCGCTCGCGGGTCGGGACTGCGGATCGTGCCATGGCGGCAATGTATACCGACCAGTGAATATACTCAATCCGGATCGGCTCCTATGCTGCGCGCAATGCTGCCCTCTCGGAGACGACCCGATGTCCGACACTGTACTGCTCGAAACCAAGGACGGGATCGCGCTGATCACGCTCAACCGGCCCGACAAGCTCAATGCGCTCAGCTACGAATTGATCGACCGCCTGATGGCGGTGCTCGACCAGATCGAGGTTGATGCCAGCGCCGGCGTCGTGGTGCTCACCGGCGCCGGCGAACGCGCGTTTTCTGCCGGCGCCGACATCCACGAATTTTCCGGCAGCGTCAGCCGCGGACCGAATACCGCGGCGCGCGACTTCGTCCGGCGCGGCCAGGCCATGACTGCGCGCCTCGAAGCATTCAGGAAGCCAGTGATTGCCGCCGTCAATGGCTTGGCGTTCGGCGGCGGCTGCGAGATCACCGAAGCCGTCCATCTCGCCATCGCCAGCGACCGCGCCTCCTTTGCCAAGCCCGAGATCAATCTCGGCATGCCGCCGACGTTCGGCGGCACCCAGCGGCTGCCACGGCTGGCCGGGCGCAAGCGCGCGCTGGAAATGCTGTTGACCGGCGATCCCTTCTCGGCCGCGCGAGCGCTGGAGATCGGCCTCGTCAACAAGGTCGTGCCGCATGACGAACTATTGCCGGCGACGCGCGAACTCGCCGGCCGCATCATGCGCCATTCGCCGCTTGCGGCCGCCAGCATCATCACCGCCGTGACCCGCGGATTGAACATGGCGATCGGCGAAGGGCTGCAGGTCGAAAGCGAACAGTTCGCGGCAATGGCTCCGACCAGCGATCTCGTCGAAGGCCTCGCCGCGTGGCGCGAGCGAAGGCCGCCGAACTATACCGGCCGCTGACGCCTGCATTCGCTCAAATTTTAGCGGAACACTTAGCGATGCGTTTGCGATCGCATGAACGTCATGAGCGGACGGAAATCGGCAATGGCTGGTCCGTTAACAGGTTGCATTTAAACTGCCGAAACATCCTGGGATGAGTCGGATCGATGAAACGAATCTACCTCTATGTGGCCCTGGCCTTCGTGGCCTCGTTTGCCGGCGTATCATGGGCCGCGCGCGGCTTTCCCGTCAGCGTCGGCGCGTGGCCGAAGGTATTTGCCTCCGGCGATCAGGGCGCCAGAGATGACCAGGACAAGCGGCGCGAGAACGAGCGCATCATGCGCTCGCTCGACACGATCAGGAGCGAAGCGCTGCAAGCCGCGACCGGCTTTGCGCTGTCGCCGTGCGACAGCACCATGAAGCAAAATTTCGTCGATGCGCTGACGGCCTATGTCCATGCCTGGCAGATCAAGCTGGACTGTCCGAGGCTCGCGAACATGCCGACCGTGTGCAGCCAGGAAAAGCTGAAGGCCGCCGTCGTCACCTTTTCGACGCCGCTCGATCAGCGCCTCACGGACGCTGTCGCGCAGGCCTTCGACCAGCCCGGCATCACCATCGCGGACTTTCCGGAGTCAATTCGCTTCGACATGTTGCGGTTCGGCGGCCCCGCCCTCCGACCGGGATATTTGCCGGTCTGTGAACCCCAGCTGCGCACCAGCGCCGGGAGATTCCGCTGAGCTGATGTTGCGACGCTAGCGCATATACATCGGCGGCAATCCGGGCGGCACCGCGCCGGACAGGAACGACGCCAGATACATCTTGCCAAGAACATGGCTGGTCTCGGGTGTTTCGGGTAGCAGCCGTCGATCGCGGATCGATCGTTCGAATTCGGCGGCGGTTGGCGCCGAAAGGTCGGCATCGGGCCTTGCCCGCGGGGCCGATGCCGAAGCGCTGAACAGGACACCCGCATAAAACAGGCGGGTCAGAGAACGCGCCAGCGCAAGTCGCTCGCGCAAATGGCGATCCGGCGGCCGGCCGAGGCAAGCCTGCAACAACACTTCTTCCAGCGCCAATGACGGCGCAAAGTTGTCGAGCGCGGTTGCGAGATCAACGAGGGGATCGTTGCAGAAGGCGTTCTCCCAGTCGATCAGCCACAATCGTTTGCCGTCGAACAAGAGGTTGCGCGGCAGGAAATCGTTATGGCTGGAGACGTGCGCGTTGGCGTCGAGGACATAGGCCTTGCGTATGTCAATCAGCCGTTGCGAAGCGGCATCGAGAACGCCATCGGCGAACAGACCGGTTTTGCAAACATGCGCCCAGACCCGGCGGACGATCTCGGGGTATTCGATGAAGCGCGAAAACAGCGGCAAGCCCTGTAGCTGCTTCAACAGTGCTCCGGTCGCCTGCGCCAAACCCAGTGGGCCGCCCGGATAGGTATCGAGCGGCTGGTCCTCGACGAAATCCATCATCACGACCCGGTCGTTCGCATCGAGATAATGAATTCGCGGCGCGAGACCCGCTTCGGCGGCGATCCGCATCGAGTCATACTGGTGCGGGTTGCGCAGCGGACTAGGCTGCCCTTCCAGGCGCAATACGAAGCGACGGTGGCCCGCCTCAATCAGAAAAACCCCCGCCCCCGACACACCGCCCGTCGCAGGCCTGACGTTGACGGCAGCCGTGGCATCAAGCACGGCCGCGATCGCCGAAACCGCGACGTCGCGCCGGGCGGCCGGAAGTGCGGCAAAGGGGTCGTTGCTCATGGTCTTGTCCAATGGTGGCGGCGGCCGGTCGAAGCCTATGCCGGATAGCCCGGCGATTTCCGCGCCATGCCGTCGAACGCATCGAGCAACCGTTCGCGCCAGGCATAGACCGGATCGTCTTCGGCCAGCAGCCTGAACGGTGAGACCACGCGCGCCCACTGGAACGGGCCGAACACGATATAGTCGGCGTAGTTCGGCGCGGCGCCACCGAGAAATTGTTGCGTCTTCAGGGTCAGCCGCAGCGGGTCGAGCGATTTGCGAAAGCCTTCGACGGCCTTGTCGCGGCCGGCCATGACTTCCTCCAGCGGCTTGCCGAAGCGCGCTTCGCGCGTCTTGCGAAAATAGGCGGCGTCGACCGGCTTCAGGTTAAGCGGGATGTCGGCGATGATCATCGGAAAGATGCCGCCGACGATGCTCAGATCGCCCCACCAGTTCAGCATCCGCGCCATGGCGCGGCCGCCCTCGCCGCCGAACAGCGACGGCCGGTCCGGATAGCGATCTTCCAGATAATTCGCGATCGCCCAGGAATCGACAACCGGCGTTTCACCGTCGAGCAGCACCGGCACCTTGTCGGACTTGTGCGGCGCGATCGCTTCCTTCTCGGTAAAACACCACGGGATCGTTTCCGCCGACAGCCCCTTATGCGCCAGTGCCATCCGCGTCCGCCAGCAGAACGGGCTGAACGGACGGCCGGCGTCGGCGCCGACGAGTTCGTAGAGTTTGAGTGACATTGGGGCGGCGATCCTGTTCGAAGACAGCCGCCAAACTACCCGTCATTGCGAGGAGCGCAAGCGACGAAGCAATCCATCCTTGCTTTGCCGCACGATGGATTGCTTCGCGGAGCCTGTCATCGGGCGCGCATTCGCGCGACCCGTTGGCTCGCAATGACGGATTTGGTCAGCCCCCTCCTGTCATGCCCCGCGAAGGCGGGGCATCCAGTACGCCGCGGCGGTTGTGGTAGCGATGAGCGGTGGCGCTTACTGGATCATCCGCCTTCGCGGATGATGACAGCGGTGCATGTCGTTCGCTACTTCACCACCGCCGCGGTCTGACCGAACAGCAGCTTGCGCTCTTCCTCGGTGCGGATCGCGGGCTGGCCGAAGTTCGGGTTGACCTCTTTCGCCTTGGCATAGGCGCGCATCGTCGCCGGCCGCGCGCCGATAGTTTCCATCCAGCGCTTGAGATGCGGGAAGTCGTCGATGTTCTGGCCCTGGTTCTTGTAGGGCACGATCCAGGGATAGGCCGCCATATCCGCGATCGAATAGTCGCCGGCGACGAACTCGCGGTCCGACAGGCGCTTGTTGAGCACGCCATAGAGCCGGTTGGTCTCGTTCACGTAGCGGTCGATCGCGTAAGGCAGCTTTTCGACGGCGTAGTTGCGGAAGTGGTGGTTCTGCCCGGCCATCGGCCCGAGCCCGCCCATCTGCCAGAACGTCCACTGGATCGCGTCGTAGCGGCCGTAGAGGTCGGCGGGCAGGAATTTTCCGGTCTTCTCCGCCAGATACAGCAGCATCGCGCCGGACTCGAAGATCGAGATCGGTTTTCCGCCGCCCTTCGGCGCGTGATCGACCATCGCCGGAATGCGGTTGTTCGGTGCGATCGCCAGAAATTCCGGCTTGAACTGATCACCCTTGCCGATGACGACAGGGAAAATCTTGTACTCCAGGGCGGCCTCTTCAAGAAACATCGTTATCTTGTGGCCGTTCGGCGTGGACCAGTAATGAAGGTCGATCATGGGCGCTGTCCCTGCATGAAATTGAAGCGCATCTCGAAATGGATGCGGATGCATGGATTTGAGCCGGGTCGTACCCTTGAGTCAATGGCACCGGCACGCCCGCGCGCGAATGTGATGACGCGTTGAGGCGGCATGGATTTGGGCTTAAGCTTGTGGGCAGGTTTTGCGGATCTGGTAACGACTTAATTGGGAGACATCCTATGACCGAGAACCTCGCCCGCCGTGATTTTCTGAAAGCGTCAGCCGCCTTCGCCGGCATCGCAGCCACAAGCGCATTTTCCTGCGTCGAGATCGCAAGCGCCGCACCGATCGCGGTGCCGACGGTGGACAAGCTGTCGATCAAGGTGCTGGTCGATTCCAGCTTCGATGCGTTCTTCCGCCCCAAGCAGGCCAATGGTGTCTCGATCACGCCGACAGCCAGGGGCGCCGATTTCCGGAAACCGCTGCACAGCGAGTGGGGACTGTCGCTGTGGCTGGAATCGCAGGCCGCGGGTGATCAGCGTACGCTGATGCTGGATTACGGCTATACGCCGGAGGTTCTGATCAACAACATGGAATTGGTCGGCGCCGATCCGTCGAAGATCGACGCGCTGATCGTCAGTCACGGGCATTACGATCATTTCGGCGGCCTCAACGGCTTCCTCGACAAGTTCCGTGACAAGCTTCCGGCCGAGGTCAAACTTTACGCCGGCGGCGAGGACAATTTCTGCCATCGCGTCAACCCCACGCCGACCAAAGGCCAGTTCACCGACTTCGGCGCGCTCGACCGCCGCCAGCTCGCGTCGCAGAAGGTCACGACCGTGCTGTGCGAAACGCCGACGGTGATCGCCGGCCACGCCTTCACCACCGGCAAGATCACCCGCCGCAGTATCGAGCGCGTGCTGCCGCAGACCTGGGTCGAATTCGGCATCAAGGACGGCCTCGGCTGCAACATCGGTCACTACCTGCCAGCCGAGATGGAAGGCAAGATCGTGCCCGATGAACACATCCACGAGCACGCCACCTGTTTCAACGTGAAGGATATGGGCCTCGTGGTGATCTCCTCCTGCGGCCATGTCGGCATCGTCAATTCGGTCAAGCAGGCGCAGGAAGTCTCCGGCATCCAGAAGATCCACGCCATCGTCGGCGGCTTCCATCTCGGGCCGGCGCCGGCGGACTACCTCAAGCAGGTGGTCGGCGAGATCAAGGCGCTCGATCCAGATGTGCTGATCCCGATGCATTGCAGCGGATTGAACTTCGTCCAGGAGGCGACAGCGCAGATGGGCGACAAGGTGCTGGTCACCACCACCGGCAGCCGCCTCACCTTCGGCATATGATCCGTCGTGCCGGCATCTTGCTGTGGCTGATGCTGGCGCCCGCGTTCGCCGGCGAAGCACCGACGCGCTCGCCGGCGGAGGTGATGGACATCCTGATGTGG
This sequence comes from Afipia sp. GAS231, assembly GCF_900103365.1. Taxonomy (NCBI): domain Bacteria; kingdom Pseudomonadati; phylum Pseudomonadota; class Alphaproteobacteria; order Hyphomicrobiales; family Nitrobacteraceae; genus Afipia; species Afipia sp. GAS231. The sequence continues at coordinate 5,389,618 of NZ_LT629703.1, read as the reverse complement.
AATCGGGAGCCGGTCGGCGGCCCCTTTGAACTCACAGACCACACCGGCAAGCCGCGCACCAACAGTGACTTCCGCGGCAAACTGATGCTGGTCTATTTCGGCTTCACCTATTGTCCCGACGTCTGCCCGACCGATCTGCAGGCGATCGGGCTCGCACTCGACAAACTCGGCACTGCGGCCGACAGCGTGCAGCCGCTGTTCATCACGGTCGATCCCGAGCGTGACACCGCAGCGCATCTCGCCGAATATGTGGCGATGTTTCATCCGCGCCTGATCGGGCTGACCGGAAGCGCGGAGGCGATCCGCAAAGCCGCCGATGCCTACAAGGTCTATTACGCGAAGGTAGATACACCCAAAGACACCGTGGGCTACTACACCGTCGATCACACCGCCTACATCTATCTGATGGACCGCGAGGGCAATTATCTCGGCTTCTTTCCGCCGGGCACATCCGCTGACCGCATGGTAGAGATTATCCGGCCGCGGCTTGGGGAGACGGCAAGGTAGCGTTCCGGTCACACCCCAGAAGGCCGTCAGAATGCCGTCGCGCTGGCGCGCGACGCATAGAACAGCCAGCCGCCATAAAGAATGTAATAGCCGGCAACGGTCGTGATCAGCCGGTTGGCCCAGGTGCGAAACTGCTGGTCGCTCATCGCTTCCAGGATGCGCCGCGCCAGCGTGGTGCCGAGCATCGACGCCGCGATCGCAACCCCTGCCAGTACCGGATCGAGCGTCGCGGCCTGGTCGATGATGCCGCCGAAGTAGATCAGCTTCGTGAAATGGCTGGCGACCTGGCAGGTCGCCTTGGTCGCGACCGTCTCGCGGCGGCCGAAATTGCCGCCGAGGAAGAACGTATCCATCAGCGGGCCGGAGACGCCGGTCATCAGCATCAGCCCCATGCAGACGGTGCCGTAGAAGGTGCCCTGCCAGACGCTGTCCGGATTAGGCTTGATATCCTTTGGCATCATCCGCGCCATGAACGGGGTGGCGCCGAGCAGCAGCAGCGCGATCGGCTTGTCCGGCACATAGCGGGTGAGCGACCACAGGCCGAGCGCCAGCGCGCAGCCGATCAAATAGACCGATACCGGCCGCCAGCGGATATGCGCGCGCCACAGGAAGGCGCGCCAGCCGTTCGACGCCATCTGCGTGATCGCGTGCAGCACCATCGCGGTGGGCAGCGGCATGAAGGTCAGCAGCACGCCGATCAGGATCATGCCGCCGGCCATGCCGAACAGGCCCGACAGGAACGCGGTCGCGACCATCAGCAGGCCCAGCGCGGCGATCAGAATCGGCGTCATTGGAATCTCCTCAAAGGTGTTTTGCCGCGCTTGGACCGGGGGCGCAAACTGAGTTATCTTGCCCTGGCATCAGTTTTCCTGAGGCTAGTGGATAGTATGCGGCGGCTACTCTTTCTCAACGGCATCAAGGCATTCGAGGCGGCGGCGCGGAGCGGCAGCTTCGCCGCGGCCGGCCAGGAGCTCAACGTCTCGGCGGCGGCGGTCAGCCGCATGGTTCACTTGCTGGAAGAACGGCTTGGCGTCGCGCTGTTCGAGCGCAAGGCCAACCGGCTCGAGACCACGCTCGCCGGCCGCGCCTATCAGAGCGGGCTGACGCCGATCTTCGACGCGCTGGCGAGCCTGACCGCGCAGGTGACGACGCCCTCCGGCGCACGGGTGCTGACCATCGGGGTCGGGCCGACCTTTGCGATGCGCTGGTTCATCCCGCGGCTGGTGGATTTTCGCAAACAAGAGCCCGACATCGAGGTGCGCATCACCACCGGCGGCGCGGCCGCGCCGTTCGGTGACGACTGGAGTTGCGGCATCAAGCTTGGCGACGGCGAGTGGCCCGGCCTGATCGCCGAGCCGTTGTTCGCCGCCGACCTCACGCCGGTCTGCGCGCCCCGGCTCGCCAATGCGCTGAAGCGCCCAAGCGATCTCAAAGGCACGACGCTGCTGCGGGTCGCGCATTCGCCCGACGACTGGTCGTCGTGGCTGAAGGCCGCCGGCGTCACGCGCGTCACCGCGCGCGGGCCGGAGTTTCAGTTCTACGGCCAGGCGCTGCAAGCCGCGGTCGACGGGCTCGGCATCGCGATGGGCATCCGGCCCTATATCGACGACGACCTCGCCGCCGGACGGCTGGTGGCGCCGTTCGATAGCAGCGTGCCCAAGGGCATGCGCTGGTACCTGGTCTATCGCGGCTTCCGCACCGAGCAGCGCGATTTTGCCGCGTTCCGGCGCTGGATCATTCGCGCGGCGGCTGAGCCGGCCGCGCGCCGAAAGGGCCAGCGTCATGCCGGTTGAACGGGTGGACACCCTGATCATCGGCGGCGGCCAGGCCGGCCTCGTGATGAGCCACCGGCTCAAGCAGCGCGGACTTTCTCATCTGGTGCTGGAACGGCAGCGGATCGCCGAACGCTGGCGCAGCGAGCGCTGGGACGGTTTGAAATTCCAGTTTCCGAACTGGTCGGTGCGGCTGCCGGATTTTCCGTTTCCGCACGCCGACCCGGACGCCTTCGCCACCACGGATGAGATCGTCAAATTCATCGAGGCCTATGCCGCGTTCGTAGCACCTCCGATCCGCTGCGGCGTTGAGGTGACGCGGCTGCGCCGGCGCGATGATGCACGCGGCTTCGTCGCCGAGACCGCCGGCGATATCATCGAAGCTGACAATGTCGTGGTCGCCACCGGCCCTTATCAGCGCGCGCTGGTCCCGGACCTGTTGCGCGACCATCCGGTGTTTCAGGTCCATGCCTCAAAGTACCAAAATCCAAAACAGCTTCCGTCCGGCGCGGTGCTGGTGGCCGGCGCCGGCGCGTCGGGCGCGCAGATTGCCGAGGAGCTGCAGCGCGCCGGACGCCGCGTCTATCTCTCGGTCGGAACCCATCGCCGGCTGCCGCGCCGTTACCGCGGCCGCGACCTGTTCTGGTGGCTCGCCGAAATGGGCATCGACCAGACTCCGACCGCGCAGCGCGGGGCGTCGGCTTTGGGGCCGGTGATCTCGGGCGCCTATGGTGGCCAGACCATCGACTTCCGCCGTTACGCCGCCGACGGCATGACGCTAACAGGACATCTGCAAAGCGCCCGCGGCGGCGTAGTTGAGATCGCACCGGGTCTTGCCGAAAGCATGGTCGCCGGCGACCTCGTCTTCACCACTTTCCTCGACATCGTCGACGGCTTCGTAAAACTGCATGGCCTGAATCTGCCCGAAGAGCCCGAGGCACGGACAAAGCTGCCGGACCCGCCTTGCGTCACCGACCCCTTGCAGCGCCTCGATCTCGGCGCATCAGGCATCGGCGCGGTGATCTGGGCCACCGGTTACGGCCTCGATTTCGGCTGGATCGATATTCCGGTGAAGGATGCGAACGGCGAACCGGTGCACCGCAACGGCATCACCGACGTGCCCGGACTGTATTTCCTCGGCCTGCCCTGGTTGTCGAAGATGAACTCCTCGTTTCTCTCGGGCGTCGGCGACGATGCCGCCGTGCTCGCCGATCATATCGCCGCGCGGCGCTGAAGGACCCGAGTTTCAGGCCGGCGCGGAATGGCTGTCGGCGAGGATTCCGGCATCCGTCAAGGCGGTGCGCACCATCCGCGCCAGGTCCAGCTTGCGATACGGTTTGGCCAGCAGCAGCACCCCGGAATCCAGCCGGCCATGGTGGATGATGGCATTTTCGGTGTAGCCCGACGTAAACAGCACTTTCAGGCCCGGGCGGCGCCGCGCCATTTCGGCGGCGAGCTGCCGGCCGTTCAAACGGCCGGGCATGATGACGTCGGTGAACAGAAGATCGAAGGCGGCGCCGCCATCGGCGATATCAAGCGCTTCGACGCCGTTTGCCGCCGACAGCGTCTTGTAGCCGAGGCTCTGCAGTTGGGTATCGACATAGCTGCGCACCAGCGGATCGTCCTCGACGATCAGGATGGTCTCGTGACCGCCTTCCAGCTCCGCGCTCAGCGGCGCCGCCGCAAGCTGTTCCGGCGAGCCGCCCGCCTGCGGCAGATAGAGTCTGAACGTCGTGCCGAAGCCTTCCTCGCTGTAGACCTTGATGTGGCCGTCGGATTGCTTGACGAAGCCGTAGACCATGCTCAGTCCGAGTCCGGTTCCTCGTCCGACCTCCTTGGTCGAAAAGAACGGATCGAACACCCGGTCGCGGATCGATTCCGGGATGCCGACGCCGGTATCGCTCACCGCGATCATCACGTAATTGCCGGCGCGGACGTCGCTGTGGGCGGCGGCATAGCTTTCGTCGAGGATGACGTTCCGGGTTTCCAGCGTCAGCTTGCCGCCGTCGGGCATGGCGTCGCGGGCGTTGATCGCCAGATTGAGCAGCGCGGAACTGAGCTGGCCCGGATCGACCAGCGCCGGCCAGACCGAATCCGCCAGCATCGATTCGATTTCGACGTGCTCGCCCAATGTCGGACGCATCAGTTTCGCCGACTCGACGATCAGGCGGTTGACGTCGGTGTCGCGCGGCTGCAGCGGCTGCTTGCGCGCGAAGGCGAGCAGATGCGCGGTGAGTTCGGCGCCGCGATCGGCCGCCTCGCCGATCAGCCGGGTGATGGCCGCGAGATCGGGCCGGTCGGAAACCTCCGCCGCCAGAATCTCGATGGTGCCGGTGATGACCGTCAGCACATTGTTGAAGTCGTGCGCGACGCCGCCGGTCAACTGGCCGACGGCCTCCATCTTCTGCGCCTGCCGCAACTGCTCGTCCGCGGCGATCTTTTGCGTCATATCCCTGATGAAGGCGTTGACGACGTAGCCGCCGCGGCGGCGAAGCGCCTTCAGCGACACCTCGATCTTGAACGGATGGCCATCCTTGCGGATCGCATCGATCTCGAAACGTTCGCCGGCCGCCGCACTCGCTTCGCTGCGCAGCAGTTGTTCCCGCATCCGCCTGCGGTGCGATTGAAGCGCTTCCGGCAACACCAGGCTGATCAGTTGCTTGCCCAGCGCTTCCTGCTGCGACCATCCGAAGATGGCTTCGGCTGCCGGATTCCATTCCAGAATGTTACCGGCCTCGTCGGTCTGGACGAAGGCGTCGAGCGCATTGGCGACGACGTCGCGCGCCATCTGCTCGCTCTCGAGCAGGGATGCGGTCTTGGCGCGCGACTCGGCGGCCATGTCCGCGAACGCCGTGGCCAGCACGCCGATCTCGTGGCCGCCTCCGGCCGGCAGTGCGACAGTTTCGCCGCGGGAAAATCCCTCGACCACTTTGGTCATCTGCACCAGCGGCCGCGTCAGCGAGCGGGCGACGACGATGGCCAGGAGGAATGCGCAAAGCGCCGCAACAAGACCGACGATCAGGGTGGAATCGCGTGCCGCGATCGTGGTCGCCATCAGCTCGGCATAGGGCAGCGTCTCGATCACGGCAATGCGCGGACCCTCCGCCAGCCGCAGGCTCACCACCCCTGCCCCGAAGCGATGGCCGGTCCGGTCCAGCACGACGCCGGACGCCGTACCGCCCGCGGCAAGCAGTTCGGTCAGCTCCGGAAAATCGTCCTGGACGCGCCTCGGCTTGGCAAATTCGAAACCGAATTCGCGATCCGGATCGGGATGCAGCAGATAGTCGCCGTGATCATTGACGACGTAACGTCGGCGACCGTCGGCCGCGGCGTTGCGAATGCGCGCGAACGCCGGCCGCATATCGACATTGATGATGACGATGCCGAATGGCCGTCCATCGGGCGCGTGCAGCGCCGTGGCGACGCGGAGCACCGGGACATGCGGCGTTTCGATGACGCCGTTTTCCTGGTTGAGCTCGACCGGTGAGACATAGACCTCGCCTGCCGGCAAGCGAATGGTTTCTGCGAAGGCGGGGCGATCGCCCTTGCGCTGCAATTCGCCGTCCGGAACGGTGCGCGGCGAACCGCCGGGACCGGAACGGTCGGCCCGCACCAGTTCACGCCCGCCGTCCTCGACCCCGATGTAGCGGAACTCATGGTAGTTCGGCTTGGAAACCAGCTCGGCCTCGAAACGCCGTCCGAGACGCCTCCGCAGCTCCGTCTCGGAGGCGGCCGCCGCCGGATCGGTGCTCCGGTTGAGATGCGCGTTCATGATGTCGATGGCGGCAACCGCGGAGCGAAAGCCGATCACATCGGCGCGGGCGCCACGAACCGAGGCGGCAAGCTCGCTGCCGAGCAGTTCGGCATGTGTCTGCAGCCGGTCCAGCGCCCTCGGCAGGGCAACCGCGGCGATATTGCGATAGGACAGCACCCCGACCGCCGTCGTCGCCAGCAGCACCAGCGCGACCATCGCGATCGTCAAACGCGTCGACAACCTCATGGATTGCCCTCTGGCGTGCCGAATCCGCCGTTCGCACACACCGCGGTCGATGTCAGCCGCAACATAAGACTCGGTCAACCCCAAATCGGGCGAACTCGGCCGATTTCCGGCGCGGTCGCGCCCAGCCACCGCCGGAAATAGTGCTGACGATGTGAACTCGTTCACACCGGCTTTTGCCGCGCCGTGCTGTTCTATCTGCGAGCAAAAGTTCGGGGGAGAATCGCCATGATCTATGGCGGCTTTGAAATTCAGTCGTTCGAGGCGGGGAGAGGTCTATGGCACGCCAGGATTCAACGGGCAGATCTGGAGCCGGTCGTGATCGATGGCCTGTCGTTTCCGACGCTCGAAGTCGGCTTCGCCTGGTCGGATCCGGAAGCGGCGATCGCGGATGCGATAGCCCATATCGACCGGTTCAAGCCGCGGTTCGCGACGGCCTTCTAGCACGTCCGACGACGCAGGCATCCCAAGCTGCGGTACAGCCTTCCAGACTGACCAACTGCCCGGATTGCCAGGCTGACCTTGCAGTACTGCGCATTATCCCCGGCCGCGCCGGCGCCGAATACTGGACCATGCGCTGCACCCGATGCGGCGGGATTCATCTCGACATCGTCGCGGCCAGCGCGGTGACGCAGGGTTCGGACGACCTGCGAGCTTAGGGTCTTCGGATTCCGTGTCTTTGAGCGATTCCGTCATGCGCGGCCTTGTGCCGGGCATCCACGTCTTTACGGCCCCACAGCAAGCAAAGACGTGGATGGCCGGGACAAGCCCGGCCATGACGGAGTGAACGATTCGAGTTCCCCCTTGCCGTACTGACAGCTGCTGACAGCCAAAACACGTCAGCAGCCTTCCCTCCCCACACCCCTTTGCCCTTTTCTCGTCGCCTGACTCGCCCCATATTCGGGCTATGGCGAAGATATCAGGCACTCCCAAAAAACCCGCGAAAACCCCGAAATCCAAAGCGCCAAATTCTAAGGCGTCTCGGCCCGACGTGCAGCCGATCGGGCCGGCGCTGGCGGAATTGCTCAATCCCGCGCTGAACCGCGGCGATGCCGGCATGGGCTCGGGCACTGGGCTGCAGCCGCCGCCGGACAATTCCTGGGACCGCCGCGCCGGCGGTGAGGCTGCCGCGCATCGCGCGCGGGCCTCGACGCGCGCGACCGGCGACGATGTTGCCAAGCGCGACGCGCAAGGTTTCGACGAAGCGCCGCAAAGCGAATTCAAGTCTCCCAACTACGGCACCTCGGCAACGATCCCGACCCTCGACCCCGAACTGGCGCGGCAGCTCGGCCTGCCGACCGCCGAGGACGATGACGAGGCGCTGGCACGGCCGCCGCGCAGCAAGATGGAAGCGTTCGGCGTCAAGGCCACGGCCGACGCGCTGGAAAACCTGATCCGCGACGGCCGCCCCGAGTTCAAAGGCGACGACGGCCAGGTGCGAATCTGGACGCCGCATCGGCCGCCGCGCCCGGAGAAATCCGAAGGCGGCGTGCCCTTTGTGATCAAATCCGAATACGAGCCGAAGGGCGACCAGCCGACCGCGATCAAGGAACTGGTCGAAGGCATCGAGCGTAACGACCGCACGCAAGTTTTGCTCGGCGTCACCGGCAGCGGCAAGACCTACACCATGGCCAAGGTGATCGAAGCGACGCAGCGCCCAGCCATCATTCTGGCGCCGAACAAGACGCTGGCGGCGCAGCTCTATGGCGAGTTCAAGAGTTTCTTCCCCGACAACGCCGTCGAGTATTTTGTCAGCTATTACGACTACTACCAGCCCGAGGCCTATGTGCCGCGGACCGACACCTATATCGAGAAGGATTCGTCGATCAACGAGCAGATCGACCGCATGCGCCACTCGGCGACGCGTGCTCTGCTGGAGCGCGACGACGTCATCATTGTCGCCTCGGTGTCGTGCATCTACGGTATCGGCTCGGTCGAGACCTATACCGCGATGACGTTCGCGCTGAAGAAGGGCGAGCGCATCGACCAGCGCCAACTGATCGCCGACCTCGTCGCGCTGCAGTACAAGCGGACCCAGGCCGATTTCACCCGCGGCACGTTTCGCGTCCGCGGCGACGTCATCGACATTTTTCCGGCGCATTATGAAGACCGCGCCTGGCGCGTGAACCTGTTCGGCGACACCGTGGAGAATATCGAGGAGTTCGATCCGCTCACCGGCCACCGCCAGGACGATCTCGAATTCATCAAGATCTACGCCAATTCGCACTATGTGACGCCGCGCCCGACGCTGGTGCAGGCGATCAAGTCGATCAAGGGCGAGTTGAAACTGCGGCTCGACGAACTCAACAACCACGGCCGCCTCTTGGAAGCGCAGCGGCTGGAGCAGCGCACCACCTTCGATCTCGAAATGATGGAAGCCACGGGAAGCTGCGCCGGCATCGAAAACTATTCGCGCTACCTCACGGGACGCCGACCCGGCGAACCGCCGCCGACGCTGTTCGAATATGTCCCCGACAACGCGCTGGTCTTCGCCGACGAAAGCCACGTTACGGTCCCCCAAATTGGCGGCATGTTCAAAGGCGATTTTCGTCGCAAGGCGACTCTCGCTGAATATGGCTTCCGGCTGCCCTCCTGCATGGACAACCGTCCGCTGCGCTTTGAAGAGTGGGACATGATGCGCCCGCAATCGGTCGCGGTCTCCGCCACACCCAGCGGCTGGGAGCTGAACGAGAGCGGCGGCGTATTCGTCGAGCAGGTGATCCGCCCCACCGGCCTGATCGATCCGCCCGTCAACATTCGCCCCGCGCGCACCCAGGTCGACGATCTCGTCGGCGAAGTCCGCGCCACCGCGCAGGCCGGCTACCGCTCGCTGATCACGGTGCTGACCAAACGAATGGCGGAAGACCTGACCGAATACCTGCATGAGCAGGGCATTCGCGTCCGCTACATGCACTCTGATATCGACACCATCGAGCGCATCGAGATCATCAGGGATCTCCGCCTCGGCGCGTTCGACGCGCTGGTCGGCATCAACCTGCTGCGCGAGGGCCTCGACATTCCCGAATGCGCGCTGGTCGCGATCCTCGACGCCGACAAGGAAGGTTTTCTGCGCAGCGAGACCTCGCTGATCCAGACCATCGGCCGCGCCGCGCGCAACGTCGACGGCAAGGTGATCCTCTATGCCGACCAGATGACCGGCTCGATGGAACGCGCCATCGCCGAAACCGACCGCCGCCGCGAGAAGCAGGTCGAATACAACACCGCGCATAACATCACGCCGGAGAGCATCAAGAAGTCGATCGGCGACATCATGAACTCCGTCTACGAGCGCGACCACGTGCTGGTCGAGATCGGCGACGGCGGCATGGCCGACGACGTCATCTCCATCGGCCACAATTTCGAGGCGGTGCTGGGCGATCTCGAAACCCGAATGCGCGAAGCCGCCGCCGATTTGAACTTCGAGGAAGCCGCCCGCCTGCGCGACGAGGTCAAACGCCTGCGTGCGACCGAGCTCGCCGTGGTCGACGACCCCACCGCCAAACAGCGCGTGGTGCAGAACAAGGCCGGCGCCTATGCCGGGACGAAGAAGTACGGCGACGCGGCCAACCTGCCCGCCAGCGCGATGAAGAAGAAGGGTGGAATGCGCGGCGCTGCTTCTTCCCCCTCGCCCCGATCCACGGGCGGTGCCGGCGGCGCCTCCAAAGTCCACAAACCCCATCTCGACGAAATGCACGGCCCAGAGTCCCTGCCCTTCCGCCCCGACGGCGCCAAGCCGCGCAAGCCGGAGATCGCCGGCGGCAGCAAAATCTTCCAGCCCACCGACTCGCGGCAATCCGGCCCAGAGTTCGGCCCGACGCCACGCTCCAGCGGCGGCGCGCCGGGGCATCGCGGTGGGTGGAAGAAGAGGTAGCGAAGCGCAGAACTGGCAATTTTGGCGAGTTTGGTTACGCTGGGCGCTATGAAACTTGCCTTTGAGGAATCCCAATCCGCCTACACCAGCGGTTCGCAGAAGGCCAAGGCATGGACCGAGGCATGGGTCGGCGCCTGGGCCTACTGCCCGCACTGCGGCAACGCGAAGATTTCTGCGTTTCCCAACAACAGCCCGCTAGCCGATTTCTTCTGTACATCCTGCAACGAGGAATTCGAACTCAAAAGCCAGAAGGGCAAATTCGGAACGCGCGTCGTCGATGGTGCCTTCAAGACCAAGTGCGAACGTCTGGCCGCCAGCAATAATCCAAACCTTCTCCTGATGAACTACGATCTCAAATCGCTTGCGGTCGTCAACCTGCTCATCGTGCCGAAGCATTTTTTCGTCCGGGGGATCATCGAGGAGCGAAAGCCGCTGGCTGCTACCGCGCGTCGCGCCGGCTGGATTGGGTCCAATATCCTCCTCAGCCGGGTCCCGGAATCGGGCAAAATTCATATCGTTCAGAACAGTGTGGTTCGCGCCAAGGACGCCGTGCTGGCGGAATGGCAGAAGACGCTCTTCCTGAGAGACGAGTCTCCGGAGACGCGGGGCTGGTTGCTCGACGTCATGAAATGCGTGGAGTCGCTCGGGAAGCGCGACTTCACGCTCGACGAGGTCTATGCCTTCGAACGTCACCTCGGTGAGCTCTACCCGGGCAACCAGAACGTCAAACCGAAGATACGCCAGCAGCTTCAATATTTGCGCGACCGGGGATTTATCGATTTCATTTCGCGCGGCAATTATCGTCTACGCCACTAGGGAGGTCGGGCATGGCCTGGTTTCTGAACTTCTATCGATGCGCACGCTGCAGGCGGCGCTGGACAGACGAATGGTCCTGCATGTGCGACGATACTTGTCCGAGTTGCGGCGCACGGGACATGACGCCCTTTGACAGTCATAATCTGACGGACATCGTTGAACAGGATGGCAACGAATTTATCGCAATCCGCTCGCCCAACTCAGCGGAACACGATCCCAACTATCGCGAACTTGGTCGTTTTCCTACACACGAAGCGGCGGTCGAGTATCTGACCGAGCGAGATTGATGTTTCTGTTGTCATTCCGGGATGGTCCGCAGGACCAGACCCGGAAGTTCGAGATTCCGGGTTCGATGCTGCGCATCGCCCCGGAATGACGAGGCCGAATCACCGCAAACTTAGCCCATCACCCCCAACCCCTTGTGTTGCCCGACGGGCAAATCACGCTTGGTCTCGGTCGAGTCCTCCGCGCGAAAATATTCCGCTTCGCGATTCCCCCAAATCAAGCGTAGAAATCCGCCATCCTGTCCCACACGAGGGGCGTATCCGGATCGTCAGAAACGCGGGGCGGGATGCGGTGGACGCGGCAGCGTCGGCGTGAACGGGAATTGCAGGGCGGGCTTTGCCTGTGAGCGATGACCACATGCAGACGAACGGCGCCATAACCTGGCGGAGCCTTTCGGCGAAGACAGGTTGCTGCGTACGGCAAAACCGTGTGGGCCCGGCATCCGTTGCTGATGTCAAGCTGCCGGAGGTTGTCGAACCCGACCGGGTTTCGATCGGCCTTAATCCGTCAGCGACGGTGACAAAAAGGAATTCGTCGCCGGGGCGAGCGCGGCATAAGCCGTCAAACCATTGCGCAGGGAAAGTCGGAGTGCCTCCGCTGAACCTGTATGCTCATGTGCAGCATTTTTTGATGCACATCGCACATGAGACCGCGGGTACAGCGTGTACCCGGCTTTCCCTGCGCCCCTCCATTTTCGAGGGACGAGATTTTCAGCCATAGCTCGGGCGCATCGCGCCGCGAGGATATTGGCGCATTTGCTTCATCGTCATTGCGAGCGCAGCGAAGCAATCCATCTTGCCGCGAAAAGAAAGAATGGATTGCTTCGCTTCGCTCGCAATGACGGAACGGGCTGTTTGAAATGTGAATCGGAAAAGCGTTTTCTGTCGGACGCTGCCGCCCTCACCCGGAGCGGCGGTGGCTGGTGTTCTGCACGAGATTGCCGTGCGCGGCCTGCTCGCGAATGTTGTGCTTCTCGTCGTCGCGATGGCCCTTGGTGGTGTCGAGGGGAACGTCGGGCGCGCTGCCCGGGCCCTTGTGGCTCTGGTTGTCATGGGGAACGGGCGTGAGGGCTGATGTCGCCGGTTTCGTCATGCGGTTCTCCGTTGTTCACGGAGAAGGACAACGCGGATGGCGGGCGGCTGGTTCCGCCGGGAGCCATCGGCCGTCATTGCGAGGAGCGAAGCGACGACGCAATCCATCTTTCTTGCTGCGGCAAGATGGATTGCTTCCGCGCTCCCTCTTTGAGCTTCAGCGGACAAGTCGCTTCGCTCGCAATGACGCGGACAGAGGCTCTTACAGCTTCTCCTGCCCCGCCGGCGCCTGGGTCTGGCGATGCTGGTCCTGCTGGCGGCCTTGCTCGTTGGCGCGATGGCGCCCATAGGCGCAGCCGGCGACGGCGCCGAGCACGCCGTGGTGTCCGGCATAGTGACCGGCGACGCCGCCGACCACGGCGCCCTTCAGGCAGCCCTTGGCATCCGCCGGCGAAGCGGCAACGATCGCGAGTGCGGCGATGGCGAAAATGGCGGCGGGGGTTTTCATGATGCGATGTCTCCGGGATGGATGTCGCATCGATAACGGCAGTTGCGGAATGAAGTTCCCTGCAGTTGCCTGTGATTGCCCGTGATTGCCCGTGATTGCCCGCAACGCTCAACTCGTGATACGCGGGCTTGACCCGCATATCCATCCGCTTCGCAATGATTCAGTCGAAGGCGATGGATTGCCGGGTCAAGCCCGGCAATGACGAAAGCAACCGGCCGAGCCGGCCAAGACGTTATCAAAAAAGTACTCCTAACCGCCGTTAACCGTTCTTGAGCCAGCAGTGACGGTGCGATGATTACCTTTGCGGAATAATCGCCGTGCTATTGCGCGGGCCCTGAAACCGGCCGCAAGAGCCGGGCCCACTACCGGCGGAGAAAAAAAGCGGATGACCGCGGAGCTCAACCGTCAGCGCGTGCTGAACCACCTCCATATATTCTATTCCGGCGATATCGAAGGCGCGCTGGCACGCTGCACCGACGACATCGCGTTCACCGCCAACGCGCCGGTCGACCTGCTGCCGCATATGGGCCATCGCCAGGGCAAGGCCGCGATGCGCGAGATGTGGACCGCCGTGCACCGCCGCTATACCGACATGCGCTGTGAGGTGCCGATCATCGTCGCCGAGGGCGACAAGGTCGCCGCGCATCTTCGCGTGTTCTTCCGCAAGCGCAGCAACCGGCGGGTGGTGCAGTTCGACATCGCCACGTTCTTCACGCTGCGCGACGGACTGATCGCCGAGATCCGCGAGGTCATCGACACGTTTGATCTCGTCGAGCAGGTGCTGGAGCGCGACGTCAGCGCGGTGCTGACCGGGAAGCCGGAAGAGATTTAGCTCCGCCGTCGTTCCGGGATGGTCCGAAGGACCAGACCTCAGATGCGCGATTGCGCATCGGGGAAGTTCGAGATTCCCCGATGCGCAATTGCGCATCTGAGGTTCTCGCTTCGCGAGCCCCGGAATGACGATGACGGTTCGGCGCGCGACAGAGCACCTCACATATTCTCCCCTCCGCATTGAACCTCTCCGCCCCCTCCGTGACACACCACAAGGCTGTTTCCGGACAAGAAGAACATATGAAGATCGCGTTGCTGGCTCTGTTGGGTTTGGCGCTGGGCGCCCTGGGGGGCGCGGCGCTCGGTATCGGGGCGGGTCTCGCCTGGGTTGAAATCTTTAAAACCACGAGTTTTGAAGGCTATAGCGGGATGCTGGTGTTCTTCACCTTCATGCCGCTCGGCGCCGCCATCGGCGGAATCGGGGGCGCTTTGCTGTTCGGCGTGATCGCCATCCGCGATGCCGAAATCGCCATCGAGCGTGAGCCGGTGGCCCGCCGGGACCGTTAAACAAGCGCTTAACGCCGCTAAATCACGCGTAAATGACTGAAATCGCCGCATTTGTGCAATGCAGAAACGTCAATTGTACTTTAACAAAGAACACCTATTGTTAGTACACTAACGAATTAGGCCAACCCGCCCGGCGTCGATGAAGACGCTCATTTGGGCGCGTCGCTGTTTTTGAAATCCAGTTCAGGGACCACCCAAATGACAGAGCACAGTCTCTGGCGTTTTTCGCGCGCGTTGCATCGCGCGATCAATGAACGCCAGCCCGCCGACCTCGAAGCCCTGCTCGACGACGACGTCGACTGGGCGATCTATGGGCCGATCGACATGTTTCCATTCTTCGGATCACGTCGCGGCAAAGCGGCCGTGATCGAGGTGATCAGGCAGATCGCCGAGAACGTCCGCGTCCATCGCTTCGACCGCGAATCGATCATGCTGGGGGTGGATTCCGCCTCCTCGATGATGCGCTATTCGCTGACAGCGCTGGATTCCAACAAGCCGATCAGCCTGCGGATCGCGCATTTCGCGCAGTTCAGGGCCGGCAAGCTGACCAATTTCCGCGTTCTGGTCGACACGTTTGATCTCGTCGAGCAGACCATCGGCTACCCGATCCACCTGCCGCGCATGGCGGTCTAGGGAATCTCGCCTTCGACTTGCCCGGGTCACCGCTGCCTGCCTTGTGCACGCGGCGTGGACCTGTCGGCGACGCCGGACATCCACGTCTCGTCTTTTCCAGCCCCAAGACAGACGTGGATGGCCTGGCTATTCGCCCGTCACGCGGCCTCGCCATAATTTCGCAACAGAGCGAACGCATTCTTGGCGAGACTTGGAATGCAGGCGGGCAATGAATCCCACGACAATATATCGCCGAACGAGGCTGCTGACGCTGGTGGCCGGCTTCAGCGTGTTTTCAGTGCTGGCGGCAGCGGCGCAGACGCCGCCGGCCGAGAAAGATGCGGAAATGCCCGCGGCGGAAGAGGCTGCTGCCGCTCCCGATGTCAACGACACCGACATCCTGAAGGACATCGACGTCAGCAAGCTCGACTGGAGCCAGCTCAATGTCGACGCCTCGACCTTGACCGGGCCGGCCCTGAAGGGCCGCGCCGCGCCGAAGGGCGCGAACGCAGACGCCACCTGGTCGAATAACGCCAAGCCGAACGGCGCTGCGGCGGTGTCGGTCAAGCAATCCGTCACGCCGTTCTGGGACGCGCGCGTCGGCGCCGACATGACGGTCGCGCGCCAGGGCACGCTGACGACGTCCGAAGCGCTGTCGGAAAAGCTTTCCAATGGCGGCAACCTGCAGCAATCCTCCGGCACCGCCTGGGCCGCCATTACCGCTCCCGGCGTGGCCTCGATCTGGGACAAGACCGCGGTGGAAGCCCGCGTCGATCCCGGCCAGGAGCAGTCCAAGCTCGGCACCTCCCTGAGCAAATCGGTGCCGCTCAGCGAGCAATATTCGCTGACATTGAAGAACGACTACAATGTGATCCAGCAGGGCATCGTGCCGGTGCCCGGCATCGTCAGCCGCCCGGCCCGCTCCTACGAAACCGACCAGTCGGCAAAGCTGAGCGTCACCGACACCGGCACCAGCTTTGTGGCGGGACAGACGCTGTCCAGCAACGACGACAAGTGGCTGCGCAAGGTCGGCGCCGAGCAGAAGCTGTTCGACGGCGTCACCATTTCGGGCTCGGTCGGCGAGACCTCGACGGGCGCCATCAACAAGAGCCTCAGCGCCGGCTTCAAGCGCAGCTGGTAGGCGCAGTTCTTCCTGCTGAATCGCTTCCTTTTCCGGCCATCTCCCAGGAATGATCCAGCATTGCCGCATATTGGCCCAGATGCGGTCAAAATCGGCAGTCCAGATGGCCCCGTACCACTTCGTCGTGCGGGGGACGTCCGCGCTCGCTTAGATGCGAAACAGAGGAATAGCCGATGAACGCTACCATTCGTTCCGAAGAGATTGAGCCAAACACGGAAGTCGACAGCAATCTCGCCGCCGTATCCGAGGTCGAGGCCGGCATTCGGGATTTCGTCCGTAACGACATTGCCTATCTGCGCCGTCCGCCGGCGACGGCAGCGGAAACCGTGCCGCTCGATGCAACCGCCGAGGCCACCGTCAACAGTGTCAACTCGCTGATCCAGCGCGTCGCCGGAACCTCGCTGGCGGAAATCGAGAAGCTGATTTCGGAACTCGAAAGCCTGCGCGACCTGCTGCATGCCGAAGGCCAGCGCGTCCAGCGCGAGATCTCGGGCTACGCACAGCTCAGCCAGGCCGCGATGAAGTCGACGCGCATGATCGCCGACAACGTCACGCAGTGGAAGCGCGCCGCCGACGGTTTGCGCAACAGCTAAACGCCGCGTCGTCAAGACTTGACCTGCCGCCGCCTCCTGCTAATGGAGCGCGGCGGTTTCGTTTGCAGCGTATTCCAGTGATGTGGACACAGGTTCACATCAACAAGCGCGCCAAACAAAAGACTAGAGCCAAATCGATTTGAACTTGCCGGCTGTGAACTGCGACCAACAGCAGGCGCCCTCGCCTCGGATGGGGATGGGCTGGAATTTTGGGGATATATTGATGGAAAGCGTCCGGCCGGACAACGCAGATCCGATTCCGTTGCAGCATTCACAGCACAACATGGCCAGCATCATGGTCCGGTTCGTCGGACTGCTGCTGATATTCGTGGTGGTGATGGGATTGCTCTGGAGCCGCTGATGGCCCGGCGGAATTTTCGCCGAACCCAAGCCTGCGAATCCACGCCTGTGGTTGGCGAATTCTCGGACTATTCGCTGGCGACCGTGGTGCTCTCGAGCGAATAGCCGCCGTCGGCATAGGTTTTCACCACCGTGGCGGCGGTCAGCATCACCGCAACGGTGATGGTTGCGAAGATAAAGCCGACGAATTTCAGGCCGCTGCGATCTGCCATGGTCATCCCCCCGATGCTTTCCCTGGGACCGATATGGCAGAGATAAAGTTCACAATGCGTTAGCGAATAAACCGTTCCACGGATTCATCAATACCAATCGATTAACGGCGCATTCGGTAACCATGTTGGCGCCATACAAGCCGACATACCCGGCAAATATTTTCAACCCTGATTCCTTCGCGGCACGAAGGCGGTCGCCAGGAATGAGTAGACCAACTCGCCGCGCTGGTTGGTGCCGGTATTGCGGGCCTGCAGGATGCCCCATTCCGGCCGCTTCTCCGATGTGCGCTTGGATTCGATGACGCTGCTGAAGCTGATCGTGTCGCCGGCCAATACCGGCTTGATCCAGCGCAGCTCGCGAAAACCCGGCGACGGCCCCCAGACCGCGATCTGCTCGCCGCGCGCGGCCGCCTCCCTGATCATGCGTTGACCGTCGGCCACCATCAGCTTCATGCACACCGAACCGACGTGCCAGCCTGACGCGGCCAACCCGCCGAACAGGGATTTGCGGCCCGCCTCCTCGTCGAGGTGAAAGGCCTGCGGATCGAATTGCGCGGCGAATTTCTTGATCAGTTCGGCCGTGAAGGTGAACGAGCCGATCTCGCGCCGCGCTCCGATCTCCATGTCCTCAAAGAAACGCATCGGGCCTACTCCGCCGCCGCGTCGGTGCGACGGCGCACCATGATCGGCGACACCATCTCGCACAGCGTCACCCCGGCCGCGTTGCGGACCACACTCTTGAACGTCACGATGCCGGTATCCGGCCGGCTGCGCGAAATCCTGGCTTCCTCGACCTCGACGTCGGCCGTCAGGTCGTCGCCGGGCCGCAGCGGCGCCAGCCAGCGCATCTCGTTGACGCCGGGCGAGCCCATCGATGCGGTGCGGCCGATGAAGCCGTCGAACATCATCCGCATCAAGAGCGAGCAAAGGTGCCAGCCCGAGCCGGACAGGCCCTTCAGCATCGAGGCCTTCGCTGCCTCTTCGTCCAGATGCATCGGCTGCGGGTCGTATTCGGCGGCGAAAGCCAAAATCTCCTCGCGCGTGACATGGCGCGGGCCATAGGTGCCGAAATGGCCGGGCTTGAAATCTTCGAAGGTGAGCGTTGTCATGACTGGAGGTTTTGGGCCGCGAATTCGGATTGAGGATTTATGGCGGAGAAGCCCGATTGTGGCCGTTATTTGCAGCAATCTCAACCCGTCCACTTGCATGGCTCGTTCGCTGGCTTGCTCAAGGCCCTGTTCGGGGCTAGGCCCTGTGCTGCAACGAACCAGGCTGGACACGAATCATTTTTGCATCGCCGGGAGAACCACCGATGTTCGATTTTCAGGATCTGTTTCAGTGGGACCGCTTCATCACGCCCACGATCATCAAGACGTTCTACTGGCTGGTGATCGGCTTGATCATCCTGTTCGGCATCTCCGGGATCTTTTCAGGCCTGGCCGCGATGGCGATCAGTCCGTTCGGCGGATTCATCCTGCTGTTGTCCTCGATCGCCGGCGTCGTCGTCGGCATCGTGTTCTCGCGCATCGTCGCGGAATTCATCCTGATCGTGTTCCGCATCAACGAGCATCTCGGCGCGATCCGGGATCAGGGGCAGATGCGGTAAGCCCAAGTTCGTCATGGCCGGGCTTGACCCGGCCATCCACGTCTTCCTTGCCGCAAGACGTGGATGCCCGGCACAAGGCCGGGCATGACGGACAGAGTGAACGAAATTACCCTAGGTATTAAATCTAAAATGCATCACGTCGCCGTCGGCGACGACGTATTCCTTGCCTTCCAGCCGCAACTTGCCGCCGTCGCGGGCGCCGGCTTCGCCGCCGAGCGCGATATAGTCGGCATAGGCGATGGTTTCGGCGCGGATAAAGCCCTTTTCGAAATCGGTATGGATCACACCGGCCGCCGCCGGGCCCTTGGTGCCGCGGTGGATGGTCCAGGCGCGCGCTTCTTTCGGGCCAACAGTGAAATAGGTGATGAGGTCGAGCAACTGGTAGCCGGCGCGGATCAAGCGGTCGAGGCCGGCTTCTTCGAGGCCGAGCGTCTCGAGGAAATCAGCGCGTTCCTCGCGTGACAGGGTCGCGATTTCGGATTCGATCTTGGCCGAGATCACCACCGCCACCGCCCCCTCTTTTTTGGCGTGTTCGAATACCTGCTTCGAAAAATTGTTGCCGTCCTTGGCCGAACCTTCCTCGACGTTGCAGACGTAGAGCACCGGCTTGGACGTCAGCAGGCCGAGCATGCCGAAGGCGCGCTCTTCTTCCGGCTTGCGTTCGAGAAACCGCGCCGGCTTGCCTTCGCGCAGCAGCACCAGCGCGCGGTTGACGAGATCGAGCTGTTCCTTGGCGTCCTTGTCGTTGCCCTTGGCCTTCTTGGCGAGGTTGTCGACCCGCTTCTCGAGGCTGTCGAGATCGGCCAGCATCAGCTCGGTTTCGATGGTCTCGATATCGGCCAAGGGCGCAATCTTGCCTTCGACATGGGTGATGTCGGAATCCTCGAAGCAACGCACCACATGCGCGACCGCATCGACCTCGCGGATGGTGGCGAGGAACTGGTTGCCGAGGCCTTCGCCCTTGGAGGCGCCGCGCACCAGGCCTGCGATATCGACGAAGGTCAGCCGCGTCGGGATGATCTGGGCCGACTTGGCGATATCAGATAGCTTGTCGAGCCTGACATCCGGCACCGCGACTTCGCCGACATTCGGCTCGATGGTGCAGAACGGATAATTCGCCGCCTGCGCGGCAGCCGTCTCGGTCAGCGCGTTGAACAGCGTCGACTTGCCGACATTGGGCAGTCCGACGATACCGCATTTGAATCCCATAATGTGTCCTGAAGTCGGTTGCGGGCGATCGGCGGCGCGTTACGCGGCGCCGTCATCGCCCTTCTCGAAAAATCCTCTGGCCTGCAGCGCCAGATGCACCTTGTTCTGAAACGTCGAGTCGCGGCCGGTGGTCAGCAACGCGGCAGCATCGGCGACCGCCTCGCACAGCGCCTCGACCCAGGGCCGATCGCTCTTGGCGAAATCCGACAGCACGTGGCTGTGCACCAGTTCCTTGACGCCGGGATGACCGATCCCGAGCCGCACCCGGCGATACTCGTTGCCGATATGTGAGGAGATCGAGCGCAGCCCGTTGTGGCCGGCAATGCCGCCGCCGATCTTGACGCGCACTTTCGCCGGCGGCAGTTCGAGTTCGTCCTGAAACACGGTGATGTCGCCCGCGGAGAGCTTGAAGAAGTTCGCGGCTTCCTGAACCGCGTTGCCGGATTCATTCATGAAGGTGGTCGGCTTGAGCAGCACGACCTTCTCGCCGTCGAGCGTGCCGTCGGACGTCTCGCCGTGAAAACGGCGGCGCCATGGTCCGAAACCATGACGCCGCGCAATTTCATCGACGGCCATGAACCCGATGTTGTGGCGGTTGTTTGCGTACTTGCCGCCGGGATTACCGAGACCAACAAACAGGCGCATGACGCGGCATCCCGCGTCGCTTACTTCTTCTTGTCGCCGCCAGGCGCCTTGGCAGCAGCCGCGGGCGCCTTCGCACCAGCCGCAGGGGCCTTCGCACCCGCTGCCGGAGCAGCACCCGCTGCGGGCGCAGCCGCAGCACCGGCCGCCGGAGCAGCACCAGCCGCCGGAGCAGCACCACCTGCCGCGGCAGCCGCAGCCGCCTTGATTTCTTCGGCGTAACCGGACGGCGGCACGATGGTCACCAGCGTCGCGTCTTCACGCGACAGCGACTTGACGCCGGTCGGCAGCTTGATGTCGGACAAATGCAGCGAGTGGCTGATTTCCAGCGTGCTGGCATCGGCCTCGATGTACTGCGGAATGTTGTCGACCGAGCATTCCACGTCGATGGTGTGGGTGACGACGTTGACGGTGCCGCCGCGCTTGACGCCCGGCGAAGCTTCGCCGTTCACGACGTGCAGGGGAATGCTGACGCGGATGGTCGCGCCTTCACCGAGCCGCATGAAATCGACATGGATCGGGAAATCGCGCACCGGATCGAGATGGAAGTCGCGCGGAATCACGCGATGCTTCTTGCCCTCGAGATCGATGTCGTAAATCGTGGTGAGGAACCGGCCGGCCAGAATGCGCTGGCGCAATTCGGCATCGTCGACCGAGATCGGCGTGGGGGGCTGGTTGTTACCATAGATCACTCCGGGCACTCTCCCGGCGCGACGCTCTGCCCGGGCGGCCCCCTTGCCGCTCTTCGGACGCGCGGTCGCCTTCAATTCCTTGACGGTCGCCATTGTCGTAAGTCCTTGTTTTCTAAAAAGTTAAAGGCCGCATCGCGGCCCATGGGCGTCCTACAGCAAGCCTCCAGGGGTGCGGGGGCTGCGGACGTGGCGGGCTTTTAGCCTCAAAGGGGCAAAATGACAAGGAAATGAAGGGATTTTTCTGCCTCCCTTCCCCCTGAATCCGGGGTGCCAAACGGGACCTCGAGCCGCCGAATCCGGTCGGCTAGGCCGGTTTTCGGGCCTTCAATGGATGGATCGTCTTACCCTCGGCCAGCATCGCGACGAACTTTTCGATCCGTGCCGTCCGGGTCTCCGGCTTTTTGGCGCTGTGGACCCGGTAAAGGATCGCGTAACGGTTGGCGCCGTCGAGCGTTTCGAAGAAGCTTTTTGCTCCCTTGTCCTTCGAAAGCGCGGCGCGGAGATCGTCGGGCACCTCGGCCGTGCTCTGCGGCGCATAGGCGGCGTCCCAGCGGCCGTCCTTTTTCGCGCGGTCAATCTCTCGCAATCCCGCAGGGCGCATTCGCTTCAGTTTGACGAGTTCAAGTGCCCGCGCGCGGTTCTTTTCGGACCACTTGCTGGCGGATTGACGGGGCGTGAAGCGGATCAGCCAGAACTCGCCGTCGAAGGCGTCAAGTTGGCCATCGATCCAGCCATGGCACAGCGCCGTATCGACCGCTTCCTGTCTCGAAACGCTGGCAATTCCAGACGATTTCTTGGCCAGCTTGAGCCACGACCCCTTGGAATCCGCAGGCTGCGACGCCAGCCATACTTCCCAGGCCTGTTGCGATTTGAACGCAATGACCGGCAGATCGCGCTTGGCTTTTGCCATCTGGGGGCCCGCAGCCGTCACCCGCCGAGCTTGGCTTCCAGGGCCGCGATACGGGCCTTCAGCGCCTCGTTTTCCTCACGCGCCAGGCGCGCCATGTCCTTGACCACGTCGAACTCCTCGCGCTTGACGAGGTCGAGGTCACGCAGGATGCGCTCGGCCTGGTTGCGGACCACGGCATCGACCTCGCGCTTGACGCCCTGGGCAGCGCCGGCAGCGTCGTTCATCAAGCGGCCAATCTCATCGAAAAACCGATTGCTGGTCTGGGTCATCTGGAACGCTCCGGTCGCTGCACGTTTTCGCTGGGCAATACTTCAGCCAAGATACTTTCTGACAAGACAATGGTGATGCCAAGGCAAAGGTCAAGGTGGCGGCAAAGGTCAAGGTTGCGGTTCAAGGCCGATGTGATGGCCGTTTGCCTTGTCATGCTGCGGTTTCCTTGCAATCGTATTTAGCGCCCAATCAGAAACCAGAATCATAACAGGCAAGAAACGCCCATGATCGACCAGCAAATCGACATTGCGACCAAGGATGGCAAGACCACCACGTTCATCACCCACCCCGAACGCGGCGGGCCGTTTCCGGTCGTCATTTTCTACATGGACGCACCGGCGATCCGCGAGGAGCTGCGCGACATGGCGCGGCGTCTCGGCACGGCGGGCTATTACGTGATGCTGCCAAACATGTACTACCGCGCCGGCGTCATGGAGCTCGGGCCGATCAACCCCGATCCGGAATCGCCCGAGCGCAAGAAGATGTTCGAACTGATGCACTCGCTCACCATTCCGCTCGTCATGGACGACACCAAGGCCCTGCTCGCTTTTGCCGAAACCCAGCAGGCCGCGAACACCAGGATTATCGGCACCGTCGGCTACTGCATGAGCGGGCGTTATGCGGTCAACGCAGCGACCCACTTCCCCGACCGCGTCAAGGCGGCGGCGTCGATCTACGGCGTGCAACTGGCGACCGACCAGCCCGACAGTCCGCATCTTGCCGCCGGCAAGACCAAGGCCGAGCTCTATTTCGGCTGCGCCGAAACCGACGTCTATGCGCCGCCGGAGATCATCGCGAAGGTGCAGGAAGGCATGAAGGGCACCAAGAACGAGGTCGAGCTCTATCCCGGCACCCATCACGGATTCGCGTTCCCGAAGCGCCCGATCTACGACCGCGACGCCGCCGAGCGGCATTGGGAGCGGCTGCTGGCGCTCTATCGCCGCAACCTCCACGCCTAGACGTCGACGCACGATGCCGTTCCTCACCATCGCCTTTCCCGTCTTCAATCCGATCGCGCTGCAGATCGGGCCGATCGCAATCCGCTGGTACGCGCTGGCCTATATCTGCGGCATCGTGCTCGGCTGGATCTACGCGCGCTCACTGGTGAAGAAGGAGAGGCTGTGGGGCGGGCCGGCGCCGATCACGCTGCTGCAGCTCGACGATTTCATCCTGTGGGTGACGATCGGCATCATCGTCGGCGGCCGCACCGGTTACGTGCTGTTCTACAATCCGGCTTTCTTCGTGCAGCACCCGGCCGAGATTTTGCAATTGTGGAACGGCGGCATGTCATTCCATGGCGGCTTCCTCGGCTGCGTTGCCGCGGTGATGCTGTTTGCGCGCAACAACGGAATCTCGATCCTGTCGCTCGGCGACATCACCACCGCGGTCGGCCCGATCGGGCTGTTCCTCGGACGGCTCGCCAACTTCATCAACAGCGAGCTGTGGGGCCGGCCGGCGGACGACAGCGTACCCTGGGCAATGGTATTCCCGAACGGCGGCCCGCTGCCGCGCCACCCCAGCCAGCTCTATGAAGCGGGGCTCGAAGGCATCCTGCTGTTCACGATTCTGGCGGTCATGATTCGGATGGGCGCCCTCAAACGGCCCGGCCTGATCCTCGGCAGCTTCATCGCGATCTACGCTTTTGCCCGCATTACGGGCGAATTCTTCCGCGAGCCCGACCCCCAGCTCGGATTTTTGTGGGGCGGCCTGACTATGGGTATGCTGTTGTCGGTGCCAATGATCATTGCCGGAGCCATCCTGATTGTGATGGCATGGCGCCGAAAGACGCCGGAACATATTTAGAATTCAATTTAAGGCAGGCCGTGACAGAATTTTCGCCGCTGCAGTCGGACATCAAGCAGTTGATCAAATCGTCGGGACCGATGCCGGTCTGGCGATACATGGAACTGTGCCTGCTGCATCCCGAGCACGGCTATTACGTGTCGCGCGATCCGCTCGGCCGCGAGGGCGATTTCACCACCGCGCCCGAGGTGAGCCAGATGTTCGGCGAACTGCTCGGGCTGTGGGCGGCGTCGGTCTGGAAGGCGATCGGTTCGCCGCCGATGCTGCGGCTGATCGAGCTCGGCCCCGGCCGCGGCACCATGATGGCGGATGCGTTGCGCGCGCTTCGGGTGCTGCCGCCGCTGTACCAGGCGCTCAGCGTTCATCTGGTCGAGATCAATCCGGTGCTGCGCGAAAAGCAGCGGGCGACATTGTCGGGCGTTCGCAATATCTCCTGGCATGACAGCATCGACGAGGTGCCCGAGGGCCCGGCGGTGATCCTCGCCAACGAATATTTCGACGTGCTGCCGATCCATCAGGCGATCAGGCGTGAGACCGGCTGGCACGAACGCGTGGTCAACCTCGACGCCAACGGCAGGCTGGTATTCGGCGCCAGCGCCGAGCCGATCCCGCGCTTCGAGGTGTTGCTGCCGCCGCTGGTGCGCGCCGCACCGGTCGGCGCCGTGTTCGAATGGCGGCCCGATTCCGAGATCATGAAGATCGCGACACGGGTTCGCGACCAGGACGGCGCGGCGCTGATCATCGATTACGGCCATATGCGTAGCGACGCCGGCGACACCTTCCAGGCCATCGCCCGTCACAGTTTTGCCGATCCGCTGAAGAATCCCGGACAGGCCGACGTCACCGCCCATGTCGATTTCCAGGCGCTGACGCGGGCGGCGGAAGACCTCGGCGCGAAGGTCCACGGCCCGGCGACGCAGGGCGATTTCCTCAAGCGGCTCGGCATCGAGACCCGCGCCGTCACCCTGATGGGCAAGACCACGCCGGAGGTGTCCGCCGACATTTCCAGCGCGCTGAAGCGGCTCACCGACAGTGGCCGCGGCGGCATGGGCTCGATGTTCAAGGTGATGGCCGTCACCGAGCCACATCTGACCTCGGTCGCAGGCCTCAGCGACGACGGGGCGCCCGGGGCCGACACGCCATGACCTTCGGCTCGTCCTTGCTCGCGGCCATTCCCGGCCTGCGCCACGCCTTCTTCAGCCGCGAGGGTGGGGTCTCCGGCGGAGTCTACCATGGTCTCAACGGCGGCCTCGGTTCGAACGACGATCCGGCCCATGTCATCGAAAATCGCCGCCGGATGGCCGAGCAGATGGGGGTCGCCCCGGAACACTTTCTCAGCGTGCACCAGGTCCATTCGCCGGACGCCGTGGTCGCGACCGGCCCGTGGCCAGGCGAGACGCGGCCGCGCGCCGACGCCATCGTCACCCGCACCGAAGGAATCGCGATCGGCGTCACCACGGCCGATTGCGGACCGATATTGTTTGCCGACCCTGCGGCGCGGGTGATCGGCGCCGCCCATGCCGGCTGGAAGGGCGCGCTGACCGGTGTGCTGGAATCCACCATCGACGCGATGGAAAAACTCGGCGCCGACCGCAGCGCGACGGTCGCGGCGATCGGGCCGCTGATCCGCCAGCACTCCTATGAAGTCGGCAGCGAATTCGTCGAACGCTTCCTGGATGCCGACGCCGAACACGGCGCGTTCTTCATTCCTTCCGAACGATCCGGCCATTCGATGTTCGATCTCGCCGGCTTCATCCGGATGCGGCTGGAAAACGCCGGCGTGCTGATGATCGACGACATCGGCGTCGACACCTATTCCGACGAGCGCTTCTACAGCTACCGCCGCTCGGTCCACCGCAAGGAGCCGGACTATGGCCGGCTGGTCCATGCGATCGTGCTGGAACCGTGATCGGCCAGATCTTGTTTGCGGAAGTGCTTCAACTTTCACGAAAATTTTCAAATCCCAATATCGGCCGCACTTCGTTGCGGTTTCGTTGCCCTAGACCTTAATGGATTTTAACGATATCGCAGGGGACGATGAGGGACGTCATCACAGCCCTGTGCCTGCGAATTCCGCGCGCGATGATCGCCGCGGTGCTGCTGGTCGTGTCCTCCGCGCTCGGCGGCTGCGCCGGCGGGGGTGCCGCCAGCGGCTCGTTCGCAATGGCGCCCGGTCCCGGCAGCGGCCCCACCGTGGCCTTCGAATCGATCGACGGCCCGCCGCCGCAAGTGTTCGACCGCATGGTCGGCGTTCTCGACTCCGAGTCGAAGCTTCGCAACCTCTCGATCGTCTCGCGCGAGGGCGGCGCGTCCTACCGCGTGCGCAGCTATCTCTCGGCGCAGGTGGTTCGCGGCAAGGCCGTGATCGCCTGGGTCTGGGACGTCTATGACAACAACCAGCAGCGCGCGTTGCGGCTCTCCGGCGAGGAGCCGGCCGGCAAGGCCGGACGCGACGCCTGGGCGGCGGCCGACGACCTGCTGTTGCGGAAAATCGCGCAAGCCGGCCTGAGCGGGCTGAGCAACATGATCAGCGGCACGCCTGACGCGACGCCGGCGCCCGCCCCTGCCCCGGGCCGCCGCGGGCCGGCGGTCGCGAGCACGGAGCCGGCGGCACCCGCGGAGGGTGCATTTGGCGTCGCGGCGCTGAGCTATACCGGCCAGTAATAATACCCCCGAATTGTCCCGTAACGGCCTATTTTTGCCCGGGAAAACCGGGGCAATGGGTTGCCAGCCGAGCCGCCTGCCTGATATCTCCTCGCTCGTCGAAACGCGCCGGTTCCGAGGAATTCTCGATATGCTGAACGTCGTATCCAGCAAGGCGCGAGGAGAAGCGTCAATGTCGGCCAAGAACGGCTCGATCAAGCTGGTCGCCGGCAACTCCAATCCGGCGCTCGCCCAGGAAATCGCCAACGGGCTCGGCCTGTCCCTGACCAAGGCGGTCGTCCGCCGGTTTGCGGACATGGAAATTTTCGTCGAGATCCAGGAAAACGTCCGCGGCTCCGACGTCTTCATCATCCAGTCGACGTCGTTCCCGGCCAACGACCACCTGATGGAACTCCTGATCATCACCGACGCGCTGCGCCGGGCTTCCGCGCGCCGCATCACCGCTGTCATCCCCTACTTCGGCTACGCCAGGCAGGACCGCAAGGTCGGCTCGCGCGCGCCGATTTCGGCCAAGCTGGTCGCCAACCTGATCACGCATGCCGGCGTCGACCGCGTCATGACGCTCGACCTGCATGCCAACCAAATCCAGGGCTTTTTCGATATTCCGGTCGACAATCTTTTCGCCTCGCCGGTCATGGTGCGCGATATCAAGGAACGCTTCGACCTCGCCAATGTCATGGTGGTATCGCCTGACGTCGGCGGCGTGGTCCGCGCACGCGGCCTCGCCAAGCGCATCAACACCCCGCTCGCCATCATCGACAAGCGCCGCGAACGCGCCGGCGAATCCGAAGTGATGAACGTGATCGGCGAGGTCGCGGGCTATACCTGCATCCTGGTCGACGACATCGTCGATTCCGGCGGCACGCTGGTGAACGCGGCCGACGCGCTGATCAACAACGGCGCCAAGGAAGTCTACGCCTACATCTCGCACGGCGTGCTGTCCGGCGGCGCTGCGGCCCGCATCGCCTCTTCCAAGATGAAAGAGCTCGTCATCACCGACTCGATCTTGCCGACGGAAGCGGTCAACAAGGCCGCCAACATCCGCACGCTGCCGATCGCGCCCCTGATCGGCGAAGCCATCAGCCGCACCGCGTCGGAAGAGTCGGTGTCGAGCCTGTTCGACTGAGGTTCTGGTTGTCATCCCCCGCGGAGGCGGGGGATCCAGTACGCCGCGGCTTATCGATTCCATCATCAAATTCTCTGGAATACTGGATCACCCGCCTTCGCGGGTGATGACTGCTGTGGGAATGCTCGGCCTCTCCCCGTCATTGCGAGCCAACGGGTCGCGCGAATGCGCGCCCGATGACAGGCTCCGCGAAGCAATCCAGCCTTACTTTGTGCCGCAAGCTGGATTGCCGCGTCGCTTCGCTCCCTTGCACAAACGCTTTGCGTTTGTTGCAGGCAATGACGTTGATAGGTCTGAATACGACTTCGCGATCTCGCGGCATGTTCTGCCCGAAGTTTTGCTCGTAACCTCGCCCTCTCCAATAAGAGGGCGCAGGGAAGACCGGGTGCGCGCCGCACCCGCGGTCTTGCGTGCGATAGTTGCAACAGAATGGTGCACGCAAGCATACAGGTTTGGCGGAGGCATCCGGCCTTCCCTGCGCAATGGCTTTACGGCTTATACGAGATCGTCCTGGTGACCCTGCTTTTCGTGACACCATCGCCCTCGGGCAGCGTTGGCCGCCCTCGAACTTGACGCCTGCATCGGGGCGTCGAACCCAAACGACTTCGCCGTACGCAAAAGCCGCGCTCGTCAGTCGCAGCCCCGCGTCCACCGCATCCCACCGCACGTCGTGACGATCGCGATCGCCCCTCTTGTTGCCGCGAGACGGGCGAAGTTAAACGACTGATTTGCCCGACGGCGCCACAACTTTATTTTTATGCGAAGGGCTGGACTGACTTTTTCTGATTTGCCCGTCGGGTTACTTTGTCGCAGGCATTGCCGCCATTTTGTCATTGCGAGGCGACCCGACTCGTGCACCGAGGGCGCCGCGCTTTTGCCGGCGCTTTACGGAATCGCCTCGACGACCAACGGCGCTTTGGACTTCACCCGCCCGGTTCAATTGCCGCGCGCCGTTCTAACTGGTGGCGAGGATCTGACCGACGCCACCCGTCCTTCCCGCAAATGAACTCAAGTACGAGGCCGCGCTCGCCGAGACCGTATAACCACGAATTGACATCTTAACTTTCGATTAACCATCCGGCCGCAGTATCAGTGCGGAATTGCGACAGAACCGGACGCCGGGCCGGCAGTCGCAAGGAAAAGCCGACGGCGTCACGCCCGTCGGCTTTTTCTCGGATACCGCGTCTGGCTAGCGCCGCACCGCCATCGCGCCAAGAATGAAGGCTACCGCAAGGGCCTGAAGCGGCGCCTCCCGCGTTCTCGCACGCAGCGCGTCGAGCAGCTTGTCGAGGGGCCGCGCCCCCGGGATCAATTCGCCTTCCAATTCCCTGTAGTTTTGATCAGCGGCCTCCCGGATTTTCACTTCCTCGGTCGACAAGGGCTGCCCAACTCGAGCATCTGTCATTTCATTCTCCTCCAGCGTTGCTCAGTGCGTGTTGGTTTCCTGCCATTTGTCCGGGTCCGACTTCTTCGTGCCGGAGCGCTGTTCCTTTTCCGGATTACCCTTCCAAGGCTCGTTTGTCTGTGAGTGAGAGCCACCGCTCTGCCGTCGGGAATCGTCTTTCGTCGCTTCCTTGCTCATGTTGCACCTCCAAGATGAGCAAAAGCGATCACGATCAAATGGTTCCTCGGCAGAAACGGGGGCAGAGAAAGATACGGCCCCAGCTTCGGGGGAGGAGCCAGGGCCGTCACGGGGTGCGGCAGGTCGGCTGCCGCAACGGTCAACCGCCACCGGTCATTGCAGGTTCCCGCGAATGTGAAAATTTTGGGCTCGAATCCTCGGACGAGGGCCACGACGGGCTGATGACCATGTACCGGCTTCGCTATACCGAGCAGATCGACCTCACTACGGCCGACACACTTCCCGAAATCTGGGAAGACCTCACCGCATAGGAACGAATGCATTCAATAACCGTTGATCGGCCGCAACATCAACTCCCGCGAAGGATTCCTGCGATGACCGAAGCCAACCTCAACGACCTGTTCCTCGATACCCTGAAAGACATCTACTACGCTGAAAAGCAGATCCTCAAGGCGCTGCCGAAAATGGCGAAGGCGGCTCAGTCCGACAAGCTGCGGTCCGCTTTCGAAAAGCACCACGACGAGACCGAAGGCCAGATCGAGCGGTTGGAACAGATCTTCGAGCTGTTGGGCAAGGCGGCGCGCGGCAAGAAATGCGATGCGATCGAAGGCATTCTCGATGAAGGTAAGGAAGTCATGGAAGAATATGCCGGCACCCCGGCACTGGACGCCGGCCTGCTGGCAGCCGCGCAAGCCGTCGAACATTACGAAATCTCGCGTTATGGCACGCTGAAGGCCTGGGCTGGAAAACTGAACATGCCGCAAGCAGCCAAGCTGCTCGACCAGACCTTGGCCGAGGAGAGGAAAACGGACGATACCCTGACGAAGATCGCGGAAACCGCGGTCAACTACGAAGCCGCCGCTTGAAGGAGCATCGAACATGATGCGGTGTCGCTGTTCGAACGCTACGCCAAGGGCGGCAACAACAACGCCCTGAAGGATTGGGCCGGCAAAACGCTGCCAGCGCTCCAGCATCATCTCGAAATGGCCGAGGCGCTCGACAAGAACCGCAAGTAACGAGAACCGAATGTAATAGAGCCGCTCCCGCTGACGCGCGGGAGCGGTTTCTACTTTTTGCCGAAGCCCGTGAACTTTCGCAGCGACCGTTCGAGCAGGACTCCGATCGCAAGACCGCATGCGACGTCGCTGGTCCAATGGGCGAGCATCACGATGCGTGTAAGCAGCAGTCCACCGCTCAGGCCCCACACGGCGAGATGCTGCCGGCGCGGCAATTCGCTGGCGGCCGACGCGATGGCGCCGACGTGAATGGCGTGACCTGAAGGAAAAGCGTCCAGCGGCTTGCCGGAGATTGGAATGCCGTGCAGATGGCCGAGCACGGTCAGCCGGTCGGGTCGCCGCTGATCGAAGATGCCCTTCAGGAGATGCGGCAACGCGGTCGCGGCCAGGGTGGTCAGCAGGACGTGATTGGCGGCCTCGCGTTGACGCGGCTGCATGCGCGCGTAAAGCCACCAGAGCCCGGCGGCGGCGCACAGGACGTGCTCGTCGGCTCCCCAGGTTAGCGCTTCTGATACTCGCTCGGTTTGCCGGTCGGTGTGACGCGCGACCGCATGCGCAATCTTTACGTCCGCCGAGGTTGGCCGGATGGTCACAGGCATAGATCAGGAACGCCGCATCCGAACGCCGGTTCCCGGCACCGGGCGGAGGAACCCAGGACCGAGAGTTCGTTTAACTGGACATCTATTGCGCTTCATGGCCGGCGGGCTGGCGGTTTCGATCTTTGCGCTGCTGGGCGATGTGTTGCGGCCCAAGAGCTTTGCCGGGCTGTTCGGCGCAGCGCCATCGGTCGCCCTGGCAACGCTCGCCCTCGCCTTTTCCGAGCATGGCTTCGGCTATGTGGCGACGGAAGCCCGATCCATGGCGATCGGCGCCATTGCGTTTGCGCTGTTCAGCGTGACGACGTGCCAGCTTCTGATGCGCCTGCAATCGCGTGCATGGGCGGCCAGCTCGACAGCCATTCTCGTCTGGCTTGGAGCCTCGTTCGGCCTCCTGCACCTGATCGCCGGGTAGGCCCATGATCGGTTTCAAATGGTCGGCGCTGAAGGAAAGCCGCTGGTACGAATTCGTCGCCCGCTTCGCGTTGGGCGGCTTGGCCACGTGTTTCGCGGGTGTTGTGGCGAACGCGTACGGTCCCGATGTCGGCGGACTGTTTCTGGCATTCCCGGCGGTGTTCTGCGCCGGCGCCACCATGATCGAAACCCATGAACGCCGGCGAAAGCGTGAGAAGGGCATGCAAGGCGAGCGCCGCGGCCGCGAGGCAGCCGCGCTGGACGCCGCCGGCGCCGCATGGGGAAGCGCTGGGCTGCTGGTTTTTGCCCTTGTCGTATCGATCCGCCCTATCGGCATGTCATTCGGGATCACGATCGCCACGGCCTCGGTGGGCTGGGCCGTCGTCGCGATCCTGATGTGGCGGCTCCGAAAGGCATTTTGAAACGCCGCCCACAAGCGGGCGCCGCCGGCGTCTCATTCGAATCCCGGTCGCGGCACCAGGTTCATCAGCATTCGCACAAAGCCGCCGTCGACGGTGATCTCGTCGCCGCTGACATAGGACGCGCGGTCGCTGGCGAGGAACAGGATGGCGTTAGCCATGTCCTGCGGCATGCCGATCCGCCGCATCGGCACCACAGCCTTGCGCCGCTCGGTAACCCCCGGCGTATCGTAGAACGACTGGCTCATCGGCGTGATGACGAGGCCGGGGCTGACGACGTTGCTGCGGATGCCGTGCGGGCCCCATTCGTTGGCCAGTTGCTGCGACAGCATGATCACGCCGGCCTTGCTGACGCTGTAGGCGCCGCTGTGGCCCTGCGCATTGCTGCCGGCGATCGACGACACATGAACCAGACTGCCACGGCCCTGCGCGCGCATCTGCCGGCCGAAAATCTGCGCGCAGAGGAAATAGCCGGTCAGGTTGACCGCAAGCACCGCGTTCCACTCAGCCAGAGACAGAGTATCGAGCCCGCCGGGACGCAGCACCGCGGCGGTGTTGACCAGCACGTGGCACGGCCCCAGCGCTTTCTCGATCTGCTCCGCCGCTGATATGACGCTGTCGGCGCTCGACGTGTCGCAGGGCGACACGACATGGTCGCGGCCCAGTTTGAGCAGTTCGGTGTGCGTGACCTCGAGGCCGCGTTCGTCGCGATCGATCGCGGCGACCCTGGCACCTGCCTGAGCAAAGCTCAGCGCTGTGGCGCGACCGATGCCGCCACCGCCGCCCGTCACCACGCAGACGCGGCCGGACAGGCCGAGCCAATCTGAAGAGTCTTGCCCGGCCATCACGTTTCTCCCTGTTTGTTTTGCGGCCAGCATAGCCGAAACCCAAACCGGGGCAATTGCGGCAGATCAGGCGGCCGGGACCGTGCCTCCGACCACCTCGCCGAACGAGGCAAAGAACTGCCCGGCGAGTTTCTTCGCGGTGGAATCGATCAGCCGCGAACCCAGTTGCGCGAGCTTGCCGCCGATCTGGGCGTCGACGTCGTAATGCAGCACGGTGGTGTCGGGACCGTCGGACTCCAGACGCACGGTGGCGCCGCCCTTGGCGAAGCCGGCGACGCCACCGGAACCCTCGCCCGAAATGCGATAGCTGTTGGGCGGATCGAGATCGGACAAGGTCACCTTGCCGCCGAAGGTCGCCTTCACCGGGCCAACCCTGAACACGACGGTCGCCGTCATCTCGGTTGGCGACGACATGTCGAGCGCCTCGCAGCCGGGAATGCACTGTTTGAGGATCGCGGGATCGTTGAGCGCGGC
This sequence comes from Afipia sp. GAS231, assembly GCF_900103365.1. Lineage (NCBI taxonomy): Bacteria > Pseudomonadati > Pseudomonadota > Alphaproteobacteria > Hyphomicrobiales > Nitrobacteraceae > Afipia > Afipia sp. GAS231. The sequence goes on along the minus strand of NZ_LT629703.1, from coordinate 5,356,307 downwards.
CCAGACCTTTTCCTTCGAGGCCGGGATGCGCTGGCTGTCACTCATCTGCATGATCTGTCTTCAACTCCCTTGAGAAACATTGGCGGCACGCTGGCCTCTGCGCCGTTCGACGGTGATTTCGGCCAGGATCGACATCGCGATCTCTTCCGGCGTGATGGCGCCGAGATCGAGCCCGGCCGGGGCCTTGACGCGGTCGAGCGCTTGCGGCGACACCCCGGCAGCGACCAGCTTTTCGCGCAGCGCCGTCATCTTGCGACGGCTGCCGACGAAGGCGTGATAGGCGGCGTCGGTCGCAACCGCCGCGCGCAACGCGGCTTCGTCGCCCTTGCCTTGCGTCGAGACCACGATGAAGCGCTTGGCGTGATGCAGTTCGCCGAGCGCAAAGCCGTCGATCAATGTATCGGCATCGGGCACCACAGACAGATCATTCGCGGGCGCCGCCAGCGTGACGTGATAGCCGAGTTGCCGCGCCTGCGCCGCCAGCGACATCGCCACGGGGCTGGCGCCAAACACCACCAGCGACGGATGCGGCAGCACCGGCTCGACAAAGATATCCATGGTTCCCTTGCTCGGACACATGTTGCTGGCAAAGCGGATGCCATCGCGGTTCTCGCCGGGCTTGACGCCGAGTTCGGCCAGCATATCGTCCGGCTGCACCGAAACCATGCGCGGCTCGCCGTCGGCCAGTGCCTCGCGCGCCGCCTTCAACACCGCGCCGCGCGCGCAGCCGCCGCCGATCCACCCCGCCACGATCGTCCCATCGGGCCGGATGATCGCCTTGGCGCCGGCCTTTGCCGCCGTCACCGACACCGTGCGGACAACCGTGGCCAGCACGAACGCCTGCTCGGCCGCTTTCATCTGCGCCACCAGGTCCATCACTTCGACATGCGCGGTCATGGGCTTGCTCCCTTCACCTCTCCCGCTTGCGGGGGTCGAGACGAGCGAAGCTCGCTCTTAGGTCGACGCGCGCGGCAGCGCAATTGCGCGCCCGAGCGCGGCGGGTGGGGGAAACTCTCTCCACACGAACAGTGGGACTCGCGGCGGCCCCCCCACCCCAACCCTCCCCCGCAAGCGGGAGAGGGGGTGCGCTGCCGTCGCTGTTGCAGGTTCGCCATCAGAGTTTCGCCAGATACGGTTCGAGCGCGGTCAGGCTCTTCAGCGTGTTGGCCGGCGCGTAGAGATCGACATGCGGCAGCGCCGCCTTGATGCCCGCGGCCTCCGGTGCGTAGCCCTCCCATGCCATCATCGGATTGAGCCAGACGATGCGACGGCAGCGGCGGCCGAGCGCCGCCATCTCGCGGCCGAGCAGCGCCGCATCGCCGGTCTCGTAACCGTCGGAAACGATCATCACCACGGTGCGCGAATGGATCACGCGCGCGGCGTGCCAGCGGTTGAAGGTCTGCAGGCTCTCGCCGATTTTGGTGCCGCCGCCGGCGCCCTGCGCCATGATCGACAGGCGATCCAGCGCGCGCGCGGCATCCTTTTCCTTCATGGCGTCGGAGACATGCGCGAGCCTTGTGTGGAACAGGAACGCCTCGGCCTCGCGAAACTCGTCCAGCACGCCGTGGATAAAACGCAGGAACACGCCGGTATACATGCTCATCGAACCTGACGCGTCGAGCAGCATGACGAGCCGCAGCGGCTTCTCCTTGCGCTGGCGTTTGACCAGCACGATCGGCACGCCGCCATGGCTGATATTGCTATGAATGGTCCGGCGCAGATCGAGCCGGGTGCCGCGCCGCCGCGCCAGATCGCGCCGCGTCAGCCGCGTGCGCATGGTTTGCGCGAGGCGAGCGGCGGCAGCATGCGCCTCTTCGATCTGCGCGGGGTCGGCCATCTTGCGGAAATCGATTTCGGCGAGCTGATCGGCCCACGAGGCGCCCTCCATGCGGCCTTCGCCGGATCGGTCAACATCGTCGGCGCCGTCAGCCGACGGAATCTGATCCATCGCGGTGTCGCCGCCGGCGCTCGGCTCCGGCCGGGTGTTCGGCAAACTCTTCAGCGACGGATTGTTGGCTGATTTCGCCGAGCCTGTGGTCGTCGAGCGGGAGCGAATCCGCTTGCCGAGCCAGAAGGCATCAAAGATGCCGTCGAACTTTTCCCAGTCGGATTTGCGTGCCGAGAACAGATGCTTGAATGCCGAGCGCAACAGGCCTGGCTTGGCGACGTACCCCGCGGTCATCAGCGAGGCCGCGTCCTGGCCTTCGGCCAGACCGACGGCAAAGCCGCTGTCGCGTAGCGTCTTCAGAAACGCCGCGAGTTTCGCCGAGACCAGGCGCGAGACCTCGTTGACTTCATGGATGTCGGGTGTGGTGCCGCAGCAGCTCATGCGACCTTCCCCAGCAACCGTTCGGTGACTTCACGGCCCATCCGCGCTCTGTCCTCGTGGGTCTTGAGCAGGCACATCAGCGTTTCATGCACGGTCTCGGGCGCATCGTGCAGGTCGCGGACGTCGAGCCCGACCAAAGCCGCCGCCCAGTCCAGCGTCTCGGCGACACCCGGCACCTTGCGCAGCTCTTCTTTCCTGATGCTTTCGACCATGCGCGCGATCTGCAGCGACAGCGACGCGCCGGCGCCTTCGATCCGCGTCATGATGATGCGCGCCTCGCGGTCGGTGTCGGGATAATCGACATAGTGATAGAGGCAGCGGCGGCGCAGCGCGTCGGAGAGTTCGCGGGTGCCGTTCGAGGTCAGCACCACATGCGGGATCGTGGTTGCCTTGATGGTGCCGAGTTCGGGGATCGAGACCTGGAAGTCGGACAGCAGTTCGAGCAGAAACGCCTCGAATTCGTCGTCGGCGCGGTCGATCTCGTCGATCAAGAGCACCGGCGGCTGGTCGCGGCGGATCGCGGCCAATAGCGGCCGCTCCAGCAGGTATTTTTCGGAGAAGATCTGGTCCTCGACCGCGTCGGGGTTGTCGCCGCGATGGGCCTGGATCGACAGCAGTTGGCGCTGGTAATTCCATTCGTACAGCGCCGCCGATTGATCCAGCCCCTCATAGCATTGCAGGCGGATCAGTTCGGTCGCGTGCACGGATGCCAGTGCCTTGGCGACTTCGGTCTTGCCGACACCCGCCTCGCCTTCCAGCAGCAGTGGACGCCGGAGCAGTTGCATCAGCGAGATCGCGGTCGCGAGCTCGCCGTCGGCGATATAGCCGGCAGTGGCGAGGGCTTGCGCGATTTCGTCGCGGGTTTTCATTTAATGCCTCTTACTTTCGTCATTGCGAGGAGCGTAGCGACGAAGCAATCCAGTTTCTCTTGCTTTGTAAGAAAGCTGGATTGCTTCGCTTCGCTCGCAATGACGGTTCAGGCACCTTCCTTCGCATCACGCAAACACTCCTAGATTCTTCGCCGCCTTCCAGTTGCGCCAGAAGTCATGCGGCATCTGGATATGGGTACTGCCCAGGAACGAAAACGCGTCATTGACCGCATTGGAGAACGCCGGCACGCCGCCGACATTCGGGCTTTCGCCGACGCCCTTGGCGCCGATCGGATGGTGCGGCGACGGGGTGACGGTGAAGTCGGTTTCCCAATGCGGGGTCTCGACCGCGGTCGGCATGAAGAAGTCCATGAACGATCCGGTCACGACGTTGCCTTCGTCGTCGTAGCGGATCTCCTGGCCCATCGCGATCGCGAAGGCTTCGGTCAGTCCGCCATGCACCTGGCCTTCGATGATCATCGGGTTGATCCGGGTGCCGCAATCGTCGAGCGCGTAAAAGCGCCTGACCTTGTAGACCCCGGTATCGACGTCGATGTTCATGACGCAGATATAGGCGCCAAAGGGATAGGTCATGTTGGGCGGATCGTAATAGCTCACCGCTTCAAGGCCGGGCTCCATGCCGGGGGGTACCGAGTTGTAGGCCGCCCAGCAGATGTCCTTCATCGACATCGACTTCTCCGGCAGGCCCTTGACGCGAAAACCGTCGATATCCCACTCAAGATCACCCTCGTGGACTTCGAGCTTGTAGGCCGCGATCATCTGCGCCTTGGCCTTGATTTTTCGCGCGGCCATGGCGATCGCAGCACCCGCCACCGGCGTCGAGCGCGATCCGTAGGTGCCGAGTCCGTAAGGCGCGGTGTCGGTATTGCCTTCCTCGACCATGATGTCGTCGGCGGGAATGCCGATTTCGGTGGCGATGATTTGCGCCCAGGTGGTCTCGTGACCCTGGCCCTGGCTCTTGGTGCCGACGCGGGCGATGCCCGCCCCGGTCGGGTGCATGCGGATCTCACAGGAGTCGAACATCGCAATGCCGAGGATGTCGCAATTCTTCGAGGGGCCGGCGCCGACGATCTCGGTGAAGAACGACACGCCGAGCCCCATGATCTCGCGGGTCTCGCCGCGCTTGAACGCCGCGCGCTGTTCCGCCTGCTCCTTGCGCAGGCCGGCATAGTCGACCGCCTGCATCATCTTGCGCATGGCGGTGTGGTAATCGCCGGAATCGTATTCCCACCCCAGGGCCGAGTGATACGGAAACTGCTCCGGCTTGATGAAATTCTTCAGCCGCAGCTCGGCCGGATCCATTCCCAGTTTCTGCGCCAGGATATCCATGCCGCGCTCGATGCAATACGCGGCCTCGGTGACGCGGAACGAACAGCGATAGGCGACGCCGCCCGGCGCCTTGTTGGTGTAGATGCCGTCGACCGACAGATGCGCGGTCGGGAAATCATACGAACCGGTGACGATGTTGAAGAAGCCGGCCGGCCATTTCGACGGATCGGCGCAGGCGTCGAACGCACCGTGATCGGCCAGCACATGGACGCGCAGGCCGGTGACCTTGCCTTCCCTGGTCGACGCGATTTCAGTCGTCATGTGGTAGTCGCGCGCGAACGAGGTCGCGGTCAGGTTCTCGATGCGGTCCTCGACCCATTTCACCGGCTTGCCGGTCACGATGGAAGCGACCGCCGCGCAGATATAGCCGGGATAGGCGCCGACCTTGTTGCCGAAACCGCCGCCGATATCGGGGGCGATGACGTGGATCTTGTGTTCGGGAATTTTTGCGATCAGCGCCACCACGGTGCGGATCACATGCGGCGCCTGAAACGTGCCCCAGATCGTCAGCTCACCCTTGATCTTGTCGAACGAGCAGACGCACTGGCAGGTCTCCAGCGGCGACGGATGGGTGCGATGATAGGAGATCATCTCCTTGATCGTCACCTCGGCCTTGCGGAACGCGGCATCGGTGAGATCCTTGTCGCCGACGGTCCATTCGAAGATGTGGTTGTGATGCTTGCGCGGCCCGTGCGCGCCGGTCATCTTGCCGGCGAGATCCTCGCGCAGCACCGGCGCATCCGCATCCATCGCCTTGAACGGATCGATCAGCGGGGTGAGCTGCTCATATTCGACCACCACCTTGTTGATGCCGTCGTCGGCGGCATAGCGATCGGTGGCGACCACGAAGGCGACTTCCTGATTCTGGAACAGCACCTTGCCGTCGGCCAGCACCATCTGGACGTCGCCGGCCAAGGTCGGCATCCAGGCGAGGTTGACGGTCTTCAGCGTCTCGGCGGTGATGACCGCGAGCACGCCCGGCACCTTCAGCGCCTCTTCCGAATTGATCGATTTGACGCGCGCATGGGCATGCGGCGAGCGGACGAAATCGCCGTGCAGCATGCCCGGCAGCTTGACGTCGTCGACGTAATTGCCCTTGCCCTGGGTGAAGCGGATGTCCTCGACCCGCTTGCGCTTGCAGCCCATGCCTTCGAGCTTGGCTTCGCGTTGTTCCCGCGTGGGAGTCATGTCGTTCATTCCGCAGCCTCCTGGAATTCAACGCCATTGATCTTGGCGGCGGCGTACTGGATCGCCTTGACGATGTTCTGGTAGCCGGTACAGCGGCAGATATTGCCCGATATGCCCATCCGGATTTCGGCTTCGGTCGGTGACGGATTTTCCTTCAGCAGCCGTTGCGCGCGCAAAATCATGCCGGGCGTGCAGAAGCCGCATTGCAGGCCGTGCATCATGCGGAAACCTTCCTGCAGCGCCGACAGCGACCCGTCGGCGTTGGCAACGCCTTCGATGGTCATGATGTCGGAGCCTTGCGCCTGTACTGCGAACATGGTGCAGGATTTCACCGACATGCCGTCGATATCGATCGTGCAGGCGCCGCAATGGGTGGTTTCGCAGCCGATATGGGTGCCGGTCAAAGCGAGATTTTCGCGGATGAAATGCACCAGCAGCGTGCGCGGTTCGACGAGGCCTTCGACCTCGGCGCCGTTCACCTTCATGGTGACGTGAGTCTTTGCCATCGTTCCCCCCTTACCTGGCGCCGGCAGCGGCGCGCGACAGCGCCCGCATCACCATGATGCCGCCGACATGTTTGCGGTATTCGACCGGGCCGCGCGCATCCGCGGCCGGCGACATGATCGCGACCGCCGCAGCCGCCGCCTTTTTCAAGGTGGCCGGATCGAGGCTGGTGCCGATCACAGCTTTCGCGGCATCGGCGGCCAGCAGCGGCGTCTCGGAGAGGTTGGTGAGGCCGATCGCGCAGGTGGCGACCTTGCCGCCCGCCATCGTGAGCACGACGGCTGCGGCCGCGGTGGCGTAATCGCCGACCTTGCGCTTGAGTTTCTCGTAGGCGTAGCCGTGACCGGCGGCGGGGACCGGAATGGAAATCGAGGTCAGGAGTTCGCCGGGCTCGAGCGACGTGAAATAGGCGCCCTGGTAGAATTCGCTGGCCGCGACATTGCGGGCGCCGGACGCGCCTTCGAGGCGGTAGCTCGCGCCGAGCGTCATCATCAGCGCCGGCATGTCGTTGCCGGGATCGCCATTGGCGACGTTGCCGCCGATGGTGCCGCGGTAGCGCACCTGCGGATCGGCGATCAGGACGGCGGTTTCGTGCAGGATCGGCAACGACTTTCCGATCTCGTCGGATGCCAGCAATTCGTGCTGGGTGGTCATGGCGCCGATCACGATGGTGTTGCCGCTGCGAGAGATGCCCTTGAGCCCGGCCACACCATGCAGGTCGACCAGATGCTCTGGTGTCGCGAGCCTGAGCTTCATCATCGGCACCAGGCTGTGGCCGCCGGCCAGCGGCCGGGCCTCGTCGCCCAGGGTCGAGAGCAGTTTGACCGCGTCGGCGACCGTCGCCGGGCGGTGATAATTGAATGGTCCTGGGATCATTCGTCTCCTCCATTCGTCCGTTGCTGGCCCTTACGGGGCGGATGGACGTTGGAGCGGAGGCTCACTCTCGGCGTTTTGAGCCGCAAGCCGAGGGGCACAAGTTCGGGGAATTCGCACGAGATGCGGAGTTTCGCGCACGAATTGCGTCAGACTAGGCGACCTAATGGGTTCGTCATCCTGAGGTGCGAGCGCAAGCGAGCCTCGATGGATGAAACAGTCGGGCTGTCGTCCTTCGAGACGCCGCTTCGCAGCTCCTCAGGATGACGGTCGTAGACTGGAAGCCGGTTTTACGCGTGCCGCCGGGCCAAACCCAGCCTTGCCTTGACCTCGGCGATCTTGGCGCGGCTGACCGGGACCCGGTGCGGCGACGGGCCGTCGAGTTCCACGATCGCGCCGTCGCCTTCCTTGCGCACCAGCGTGACATGCGGGATCGCGACGATGTGGCTGCGGTGCACCCGGACGAACAGGCCGGGGTCGAGTTGGGCTTCGGCCTCCGAGATCGACCACGGGCACATCCGCTCCCGGGTGCCGTCATGCACCTTGGTGTAATGAGCGTCGGCTCGCACGCTGCGGACATCGGCAGAGTCGATGAAATGGGTGCCGTCGGCGCCTTCGACCGGCAGCCGTGGCGCCGGCGCCGCGCGCGGCGGCTGGCCGATGCCGCCGAGCGGCGTCGGCCGCAGTCGCGGACTGGTGGGAACAGCATTGGCATCCGTCGGCGGGATTTCCGCGACAAGACCGACCGCCTGCGGCGTTGCGGCGGCCGTCATCGCAACCTTGTTGCGCGGATCCGGCACCAGCGACAGCAGAAAGCCGGCGGCAATGACGAAACAGAGCAGCGCCACCACCAGCGACAGCATCTGCGACGATGCCGCCAATCCCTCGATATGGTGGTGCATCCCTTCCGATGGCGGAACCAGATGCATGCCGTCCATTGCCGTGTAGTGCATGCCGGACACCGCGACGCCGAACGCAACCGCGCTCAGCGCCAGTTGCACACCACCCTGCCGCGCAAGGAACGCGCGCAGGCCGCCATAGGCGGCGGCAATCGCGATCACCACCGACAGCACCACCATGGCGGTGTCGTGCGTCATGGCGAAATCGCCGGATAATCCGTGCATGCCGACATAGTGCATGCTGGCGATCCCGACCCCGAGCAACACCGCCGAGGACACGACGCGGGAAACCGGGGGATCACCGACGCTGACAAAGAACAGGGAAATGCCGACGACGAGCGCGCAGATCAGGAACGAGACGATGGTCGGCAGCACCAGATAGACGGTGCCCGGCGGCAAGGGCGCTGCTAGCATGCCGACGAAGTGCATGGTCCAGATGCCGATGGCGAGAAAGAACGCGGCGCCGGCCAACAGCAGGCGATGACTGGCGTCCGGCGTCCCGCGGATGCGCGCGGTGAGGCCGAAGCCGGTGTAACCACCCAGAATCGCGATCGCCACCGAGAGCGCGACGAGATAGGGATCGTGTCCTTCGAACATGATCGTCTCGGCCGCCCGTCATCACGGGCCGGCCTCCTCCCGCGCCGACTTTACAGGTGCGGCATCGGAAATGACAATCAGTCGATTGCCGTCTCTTATTAATAGATCGTGTTTTCCCGGCACGAACGGACGCCTGCCCCGCTATCGCGGTGCGGGGCAGGCTCTCGTTTGAAAACGCTTACACTATCCCCGCCGCGACCTGGCCCTTCAGCCGCTCCAGGCTGTGCAGCGTGTTGGCGCAGGCTTCCGCGACTTCGATGCCCTTGATGACGAAATGTTTGCGGAAGAAGTCGTGATGCACTGCGCTCTCGTGGAACTGCTGCGGCGTCAGCACCGCCGAGAACACCGGCACTTCGGTCTTCAACTGCACATCCATCAGCGCCTTGATCACGGTGTCGGCGACGAATTCGTGGCGATAGATCCCGCCGTCGACCACCAGGCCGGCCGCGACGATCGCGGTGTAGCGCCGGGTCTTGGCGAGCAGTTGCGCATGCAGCGGGATTTCGAACGAGCCGGGCACCTCGAACAGATCGACCTGTGCGCGCGAGATATGGCGCGCCTCGATCTCCTCGAGGAAGGCGATGCGGCATTCCTCGACCACGTCGCGGTGCCAGGACGCCTGCACGAAGGCGACCCGCTGCGGCTTGACGAAACGCGGATGGCTGGGCGCCAGCGGACGCACCGGCGTATCCGGCGGGTGGCCGATTTCAGAAGTTTCGGTTTGGGATTTGACTTCAGGCTCTTGCAACATCTGATTCATGGCTTTCCTCTTTCAGGACCAGAATCAGGGCACACGGAACGACTTTGACCCACGCGCAAACGCGCGAAGGCCGCCGCAACCGTTCTCTTTCATCCGGACTATAACCGTCGGCTTCGGAGTCACACCGAATCTGCTGACCCTCCTTCGCGCCCCAAGAAAGTCTGGACGAGAAGAAGGCGCTCGCGGGCTTGGGCTACGTCACCCTTACCGCCGGTGGGGATTTTCACCCCGCCCTGAGAACATCGGCCGCCCGGAATGGACGACCTAAAGCCAAATATGACGAAACGCCGAGACAGGGGCAAGCACCTTTGGCATCGGGAATTGGCATGTCCCCATGCCCCCGGAACAGGGCAGGTCCACGCCTTTACTCAGGTCGCGGCAACTGGGATAGCCTTGTCGTCAACAGGGGCGCAACAGCATGAAACTTCTCCGCCGCAATTTCCTTAAACTCGCAGCAACCGCCGCCATCACGCCGGCCCTGCCGCGGCTTGCCTTTGCGCTCGATTATCCGACCCGGCCGACGCGCATCATCGCCGGCTTTGCCGCAGGCGGCGGCGTCGACATCACCGCGCGCCTGATCGGCCAGTGGCTCGCCGACCATCTCGGCCAGCCCTTCGTGGTGGAAAACCGGACCGGCGCCGGCGGCAACATCGGAACCGAAGCGGTCGTCAATTCGGCCGCCGACGGCTACACGCTGCTGCTCGCCACGGTGCCGAACGCGGTCAACGCCTCGCTCTACGACAATCTCAAATTCAATTTCGTGCGCGACATCGCACCCGTCGCGGCCGTCATCCGCGTGCCCATGGTGGTGCTGGTGCACCCCTCGGTGCCGGCGCAGACGATTCCGGAATTCATCGCCTACGCGAAAGCCAATCCGGGCAAGATCAACATGGCCTCGGCCGGCAGCGGCAGCGCGCCGCATATGGCCGGCGAGCTGTTCAAGATGATGACCGGCGTCGACATGGTGCACGTGCCCTATCGCGGCCAGGGCCCGGCGATGACGGACCTGCTCGGCGGCCAGGTGCAGATCCTGTTTGCGGCAGCCCCCGGAACCGCCGAATACGTCAGAACAAACAAGCTGCGCGCGCTCGCGGTGACGACAGCCGCGCGTATGCCCGACCTGCCGGAGGTGCCAAGCGTCGGCGATTTCGTGGCGGGCTATGAAGCCAGCCAGTGGTACGGCTTCGCCGCACCGAAAAACACGCCGGCCGAGATCGTCGACAAGCTCAACAAGGAAATCAATGTCGCGATGGCCGATCCCGGCATGAAGGCCAAGCTCGCCGCGATCGGCGGCGAGACCATGCCGGGCTCGCCGGCCGAGTTCGGCAAGTTGATCGCGGACGAAACCGAGAAGTGGGGCAAGGTGGTCCGCACCGCCGGCATCAAGCCGGAATAGGATTCGCAAGCAGCACGCGTTTACAAAAAATTAACCATTAGGGCAGCACGCTGGCGCATCGACGCGTCGCCGGCGGGCCCGATTCACGCTTCCGTGAATCCGATTCCGGTTTGTTCCAAAAGTTAACGTGTATGACGGTCATGAGCTGTGGACGACGGCGCTTTGGCCTGTGGACGGACTCTTGGGTGAGTTGCGCGGATTCCGCAAATCACATCACTTGAGCCCGGCAGCCCCCGGCACGATCAAGGCGATCAGGGGACTGCAGCCGGCCGCGACGTAGCAGTTCAGCGCGTGCCGTTTCCCGTTGCGTATCAAAAGACTTCAAGAACAAGGTCGAGACGGAATGTCCCTCCTCGAAGGCACTATCGATTCCCGGATCAATCCGCTCGCGGTGGTCGAGGATATCGCCGCCGATAACAACTGGGCGTTCGAGCGCTCCGGCGAAGACGAAGTCACGATCGTCTCCAAGGGAAGCTGGACCGACTACCAGCTCTCCTTCACCTGGATGCCCGAGATCGAAGCGCTGCATCTGGCCTGCGCCTTCGACATGAAGATTCCCGCCGCACGGCGCGGCGAGGTGCAGCGGCTGATCGCCGCGATCAACGAGCAACTATGGGTCGGCCATTTCGACATCTGGAACCACACCGGCATGATCATGCACCGGCAGGCGCTGGTGCTGCCGGGCGGGCTGACCGCCTCGGCCGCGCAATGCGAGGCCATGCTGGTCGGCGCCATCCATGGCTGCGAGCGCTATTACCCCGCGTTCCAGTTCGTGGTCTGGGCCGGCAAGACCGCCGCGGAAGCGATGAGCGCGGCGATGTTCGATACCGAGGGCGAGGCGTAACTGTCGTCCCGGCCAAGCGAAGCGCGAGCCGGGACCCATACGCCGTGACCTCTGGGCCCAAGCAAACTGCTTGTGGCCTCTGTCCCGCTTTACTAGAACCACCTGTGGTTATGGGTCCCTGCTTTCGCAGGGACGACAGCGGTATATGTGGTGACGGCTTTGAATACGACCAACGCTTTGAAAAACGTCCACGGCACCATCGCCCTTGCCGGCGCCGGCAAGATGGGCGGCGCGATGCTGAGCGGGTGGCTGGCGCAGGGGCTCGACGCCAAACGCGTCGTGGTGATCGAGCCGCATCCGTCCCCTGAGATCACAGCGCTCGTCGCAAAAGGCATCCGCCTCAATCCACAGGCCAAGGAAGCCGGCGAGGTCGATACGCTGGTGGTCGCGGTGAAGCCACAATCGTTCCGCGAAGCCGGCGCTGCGTTGAAGGCTTTCGTCGGCCCGTCGACCTTGGTGGTCTCGATCATGGCGGGCACCACGATCGCCGTGCTTGAATCAGTCATGTTTGAAGCAGGCTCGGGCGGCAGCGTGGTCCGCGCCATGCCGAACACGCCGGCGGCGATCGGCCGCGGCATCACGGTCGCGGTGGCGGCGAAAAAAGTCAGCCCCGCGCAGCGCGCGGTCGCGGACGCGCTGCTGCGCGCCACCGGCTCGGTCGAATGGGTCGACAAGGAAAGCCTGATGGATGCGGTCACCGCGGTGTCCGGCTCGGGACCGGCCTACGTGTTCCTGCTCGCCGAAGAACTCGCCCGCGCCGGCGTCGCGGCCGGCCTGCCAGCAGAGCTGGCAACGAAACTGGCGCGCGAAACCGTCGCCGGCTCCGGTGAGCTGCTGCATCGCTCGGAGCTGACGTCGACCACCCTGCGCCAGAACGTCACCTCCCCTGGAGGCACCACCGCCGCCGCGCTCGAAGTCTTGATGGGTACCGGCGGCATGCAGACGCTGCTGACGCGCGCGGTCGCCGCGGCGACGCAAAGATCGAAGGATCTGGCGAAGTAGCTCCGATCCTCATCCTGAGGAGCATCGCAAAGCGATGCGTCTCGAAGGATGGATATCGCCCGTGGCCCATCCTTCGAGACGCGCTTCGCGCTCCTCAGGATGAGGACTGTCACTTCGGCTGCAACCGCCTGGTAAAAGTCTCAACATTGACAAGCCCACGGGCATGGCGGCCGTCGCCGATCTTGCGCTCGCCCTCGAAGGCTTCGACCTCGAAGCGGATCACGCGGCGTTCCACCGCAAAGACTTTGGCCGTCACCCGCACCGTCGAGCCGACCAGCGACGCGCCGAGATGGCGGATATCGACCTCGGTGCCAACGGTGACCCAGCCCGGCTGCAGATGGCCGCGGATCGCATCGCCCGACGCCAGCTCCATTTCCAGGATCATCATCGGTGTCGCGTAGACCATCGGCATGCCGGGCACGAAATGCCCGACCGTGCGCTCCGTCGGCACGACGAGAAAACGCTCGGCGCTCATGCCGATCTTGATGACGTCGCGTGCGTCCATGGGGATTCCGATGATCAGCCGTCGTTCCGGGGCGTCGCAAAGCGACGAACCCGGAACCTCGAGATTCCGGGTTCGCGCTGCGCGCGCCCCGGAATGACGGAGAAAACTACTTCTTCGCGGCTGCCGCGCGCTCGACGAAGGTCTTGCCGCCCTTCATCTTGTGGGCCAGCGGCGCTTCGTTGATCTGGATCACGACCGCATCGGCATCGACGCCGAGGTTCTTGACCAGTGCCTGGGTGATGTCGCGCATCATGCCGGCCTTCTGTTCGTCGGTGCGGCCGGCGGCCATGCTCACGGTAATCTCAGGCATTTTGGTCTCCTCGTTGTTTTTCTTTTCGCAATAGTCGGGTTTATCCCGGCCATCCACGATCTCGTCCATCAAACAAGACGTGGATGCCCGGCACAAGGCCGGGCATGACGGCTTGAATGAATAGCTATCCCCACTTCACGTCATGGCGGGCTAGGACTTTTCGGACCTCATCGACCAGATCGGCCTCATCGACCATGTACTGGGCCTCGGTCTGCTTTTTCAGATATTCCTCGCGGTCCTTGATCTCGGTGAGCCCTGCCCCGAGGATCAGATCCTTGATCTGGACCTTGCCGTTGGCCTTCTCGTCGCTGCCCTGAATGATCGCGCAAGGGCTGTTGCGCCGGTCGGCATATTTCATCTGCTGGCCGAGGCTGTGCTTGGGATTGCCGAGATAAAGCTCGGCGCGAATGCCGGCGTTGCGCAGCTTCGCCACCATCTGCTGATAGCCCGCGATCTCGCCGCCGAACACGGTGACCACGACCGGCCCGAACGCCGGCTTGGTGTCGAGCTTGCCGAGCATCGTCAGCGCGGCCTGCAGCCGCGACACGCCGATCGAAAATCCCGTCGCCGGCACTGGCTCGCCGCGAAAGCGCGAGACCAGGCCATCGTAACGCCCGCCGCCGCCGACCGAACCGAAGCGCACGGGGCGGCCTTTTTCGTCTTTGGTCTCTAACGTGAGTTCGACCTCGTAGACCGGGCCGGTGTAATACTCGAGACCGCGGACGACGGAGGGATCGATGCTGATGCGATCCGCGCCATAGCCGGATGCGGTGACCAGTTTGGCGATCTCTTCGAGTTCGCTCACGCCAGCCTGGCCGACTTCGCTCTTGCTGAGATATGTATCAGCCGCAGCAATCGCCTGTTTCCAGTCGTCGCGTTTTGCGGTGACGGCCAGAACGACATCGGCTTCCGCCGCGCTCAAGTTCGCGCCCTTGGTGAAGTCGCCCTTGCCCTCTTCGCCACCGTCCCAACGACCGGGACCGAGCAGTTTGCGAACTTCATCGGCGGAAAATTTGTCGAGCTTGTCGATCGCGCGCAGCACGGTCAGCCGACGCCCGGCATTGTCCTCGCCGCCAAGGCCAATCGCCTCCAGCACGCCATCGAGCACCTTGCGGTTGTTCACCTTCACGACATAGCTGCCGCGGGGGATGCCGAGCGCTTCCATCGTGTCGGCGGCCATCATGCACATCTCGGCATCGGCAGCCGCCGTTGGCGCACCTACCGAGTCGGCATCGAACTGCATGAACTGGCGAAAACGTCCGGGGCCGGGCTTCTCGTTGCGATAGACGTAGCCGACGCGGTAGCTGCGGTAGGGTTTCGGGAGCGAATCGAAATTCTCGGCGACATAGCGCGCCAGCGGCGCGGTCAGGTCGTAGCGCAGCGAGATCCACTGCTCGTCATCGTCCTGGAACGAAAACACGCCCTCGTTCGGCCGGTCCTGGTCAGGCAAGAATTTTCCGAGCGCGTCGGTGTATTCCATCGCCGGCGTCTCGACCGGCTCGAAGCCGTAGCGCTCATAGACGTCGCGGATTTTCTCGACCATCTGGCGCGTGGCCGCGATCGCGGCCGGGCCACGATCTTCCAGCCCGCGCGGCAGCCGAGCGCGTAGTTTCTGCGGTTTTTTGGGTTTTTCAGCCATGCGGGCGTTTACCAGCCGACGCGGAAGGCGGCAACTGTGCTGACTTCGCTCCCTCTCCCGCTCTTGCGGGGGAGGGCTGGGGTGGGGGCGACGCGGGCGACAGTGCGTGTGGCTGGCACCCCCACCCCGCCCCTCCCCCGCAAGCGGGAGAGGGAGAAGAAAAATCAAAAAACCTTCTTGATCCAGTTGTGCGGGTCGTTGGTCCGGCCGTACTGGATGTCGACCAGTTTCTTGCGCATGCCCATGGCGATCGGACCGGCGACGCCGCCGCTGATCTGGAAGTCACCACTGCCCGAACAGACCTTGCCGATCGGCGAGATCACGGCCGCGGTGCCGCAGGCAAAGGCTTCCTTGAGCTTGCCGCTGGCGGCGTCCGCGCGCCACTGCTCGATCGAGTAGAGCTCCTCGCGGACGCGCATGCCGGCATCCTTGGCAAGCGCGATGATGGAATCGCGGGTGATGCCGGGCAGGATGGTGCCGAGCGGCGGCGTCAAGAGCGAGCCGTCGTCGAACACGAAGAACACGTTCATGCCGCCGAGTTCCTCGACATAGCGGCGCTCGACCGCATCGAGGAACACGACTTGGTCGCAGCCGTGATCGATCGCCTCGGCCTGCGCCCGCAGGCTGGCGGCGTAGTTGCCGCCGCATTTGACGGCGCCGGTGCCGCCGATCGCGGCGCGGGTGTAGTTCTCCGACACCCAGATCGACACCGGCGCGGGTCCGCCCTTGAAATAGGAGCCGACCGGCGAGGCAATGACGGCAAAGATGTATTCCGCCGAAGGCTTGACGCCGAGGAAGATCTCGCTCGCGACCATGAACGGCCGCAGATAGAGACTGCCCTCGCCGCCAGGGATCCAGGCACGGTCGATCCGCACGAGCTGCTCGACCGCCTCGATGAACACGGACTCCGGCACCTGCGCCATCGCCATGCGATCGGCCGAATTGTGGAAGCGTTTGGCATTGGCGTCGGGGCGGAACAGGTTCACGCCGCCGTCGTCGCGCTTGTAGGCCTTGAGGCCTTCGAAAATTTCCTGCGCATAGTGCAGCACCGCGGCCGCCGGATCGAGCGGGAAATTGGCGCGGGATTCGACCCGCGCGCCATGCCAGCCCTTGGCCTGGTTGTAGCGGACGATCGACATGTGATCGGTGAAAACCCGGCCGAAGCCGGGGTCCACCAGCTTGGCCGCGCGGTCCTTCTCGGAGGTCGGGGTCGCCGTCGGCTGGATGTCGAATGTCACGCTCATGGCCTTGCTTCCTGCTGCCGGTGCGATCTCTGGCGCCGGCCTTTCCTTGAGGGCCTGCTGGGCCGACTTGTTGAACGACATGGGCTCTCTCCCGGATTGGCGCGGATCGCGCGCCTGGCGTCTTGGCGCCGTTGAAGGTGCCTGGACCTCACCTGCACCGGCAGTTCTAACCCTCAAGAGCCAAGACCTTTTCGAGCCGTGACCTTTAAGGGCCTTGCCACCGGTGTCCATCGCCATCATGTCCATTGAGGACATGCTTTTGCGGAATGCCGAAGTCCAGTATGTTTGCCGAAATGCCGCTCGACAATCGCACGGTAGTCAAATTCGCGGCCGTTGCCGCCATTGCTGGCTTTTTCCGGCTGCTTGAAACGTCGCCAAGGTCGAAACAAGATCGAAACGACTTAAAGTTTCGCCGTGGCTGGCAGTTTTGTAACATTGAACCCAAGATATGTCAACATGACTGACATAAATTTCTCAAGGCCATCCGGCGAGCCCGATTCGAAGGGCACCGAGGGCGTGTCCCCCACCCCACGGACGGGCGAATTGCGCTGGGACATCATCGAATTGTTGTTCTTTGCCTATCGCGACTTCGTCGGCGACGCCGACCACGAGCTCGAGGCTTTCGGCTTCGGCCGCGCCCATCACCGGGTGATGCATTTTGTCCACCGTTATCCCGGCCTCAAGGTCGCCGATCTCCTGGATGTCCTGCGCATCACCAAGCAATCGCTCGGACGTGTCCTGAAACAACTGCTGGACGAGGGCTACATCATCCAGAAGACCGGCAACAACGATCGCCGGCAGCGCCTGCTTTACGCCACACCAAAGGGCGAGGCATTGGTCGCAAAACTGGCCGGCCTGCAGACCGACCGCATCACCCGCGCGCTCGGCGCGGTCGATCCATCGGGCATCGCGGCCATCAGCCAGTTCCTGCGCGCGATGATCGATCGCGACGATCCGGATAAAGTGCTGGAAGCGATCTTCGGTACCGGCAAGAAATCTTAGGGAGTGACCCTGGTGCAAGCAGCAACCATCGCCTCAGCCACCGCGCGCGCGCCGCTGAAGCCGGCCGACGACGCCCCGCATCTTTTGCTGGTCGACGACGACCGCCGCATCCGCGATCTGCTGTCGCGCTTTCTGTCCGGCGAGGGCTATCGCGTCACCACGGCGGCGAGCGCCGGCGATGCGCGCGCCAAGCTGCTCGGCCTTCACTTTGATCTGTTGATCCTCGACGTCATGATGCCCGGCGAAACCGGTTTCGATCTGGCGCGCTTCATTCGCACCTCCTCCTCGGTGCCGATCATCATGCTGACGGCGCGCCACGAAGCCGAAGCCCGGATCGAGGGCCTTCAAATTGGCGCCGACGATTACGTCGCAAAACCGTTCGAGCCGCGCGAGCTGGTGTTACGGATCGGCAATATTCTCAAGCGCACCGCGCCGCCGCCGGTGGAAACGCTGGAGCAGATCGCCTTCGGGCCCTACGTCTATCATCTGGAGCGCGGCGAATTGCGCCAGGGCGAGGAGATCATTCACCTGACCGACCGCGAGCGCGAAATGCTGCGCATTCTCGCCGTCAGCCCCGGCGAGACCGTGCCGCGCGCGGCGCTGACCGGCGGCGGCACCGTCAACGAGCGCGCGGTCGACGTGCAGATCAACCGTCTGCGGCGCAAGATCGAAAAGGATCCCGCCAATCCTCTGTTCCTGCAAGCGGTGCGCGGCATCGGCTATCGCCTGGTGGCGTCGCCGTAATGTGTCTGTAAACCCGACATGAGCACGCTCGACACCGGCCTGACCCTGATCCGCAACGCGTCGCAGCGCGTGTCCGCGGCCAATGGCTGGATGGGCAACGCGTTCAAGAGCTGGATGCCGACCGGCCTCTACGCCCGCGCGCTCCTGATCATGATCGTGCCGATGGTGATCCTGCAGACCGTGGTCGCCTTCGTGTTCATGGAGCGGCACTGGAATACGGTGACGCGGCGGTTGTCGGCCGCGGTGGTGCAGGACATCGCCAGCCTGATCGACGTCTACAAATCCTACCCGCAGGACAAGGATCGCGCGCAACTGAAGCGGATCGGGCAGCGGCTGCAACTGGTGGTCGACTTTCTGCCCGGCGGCGACATGCCGCCGCCCGGCCCGAAACCGTTCTTCTCGCTGCTCGACCAGACGCTGTCGGTGCAGCTCGGCCGCCAGATCGGCCGACCGTTCTGGATCGATACCGTCGGCAATTCCAACCTGGTTGAAATCCGCATCCAGCTCGACGATTCCGTGATGCGCGTATTCGCCCAGCGCAGCGCCGCCTACGCCTCCAATTCGGAGATCTTCATCTTCTGGATGCTCGGGACCTCCTCGATCCTGCTGATCGTCGCGGTGCTGTTCCTGCGCAACCAGATCAAGCCGATCCTGCGGCTGGCGGACGCCGCCGAAAGCTTCGGCAAGGGCCGCGAGGCGCCGAACTTCCGTCCCCGCGGCGCGCGCGAAGTGCGGCGCGCCGCGCAGGCGTTCCTGGAAATGAAGGCGCGCATCGAGCGCACGATCGAACAGCGCACCGCGATGCTGGCCGGGGTGTCGCACGATTTGCGCACCATCCTGACCCGCTTCAAGCTCGAACTGGCGCTGATCGGCGACAGCCCCGAAGTCGACGGCATGCGCAAGGATGTCGACGAGATGTCGGCGATGCTGGAGGCCTATCTCTCGTTTGCGCGCGGCGACTCCGGCGAGATCGCCCAGCCCACCGACATGACGATGGCGCTGGAGGAATTGCGCAGCGACGCCGAGCGCAACGGCCATGCCACCACAGTGACGTTCCACGGCCTGCCGGTCGTGATCGTCAAGCCGGCCTCGTTCAAGCGCTGCCTCGCCAACCTCGTCTCCAACGCCGCGCGGCACGCCAAGACCATTTCGATCACCGGCCACCGCGATCACCGCTATCTGACCGTCACCGTCGACGACGATGGGCCTGGCATTCCCGTCAACATGCGCGAGGAAGTGTTCAAGCCGTTCCTGCGGCTCGACGACGCCCGCAACCAGGACGAAGGCGGGACAGGTTTGGGTCTCGCCATCGCCCGCGACATCGCCCGTTCGCACGGCGGCGACATCACACTCGGCGACAGCCCGATGGGCGGATTGCGGGCGGCGGTCAGGGTGCCGGTGTAGCTGACAACGACGCCGTTATTTCAGCCGCAGAATCAATTTTCCATCGTGTTCGCGGGCGTCATTGATGTTCATCTTCAACCCGCTGGGCATCATGATGATATCGCCAGGCTTCTGATCGGGTTTGCAGTCACCCAGCCATTTCGCTTCCGTCGTCATGGTCAGCTCAATCGGCACACCGGACGAACCGCGTTGGCGACGCGTCGTGGACGTTGCGATGTATTGGGAGTTCGTATCGCCGACAATTTCGGAATGCCGTGTGGTCGACAGATCGCCGGAACTGCACACGCTATCGACGATGTAGCCGGTCGCGGTCTTCCTGATATCGTTTCTGGAGCAGACTTCCTTGGTCGAGGGCAAGGCTTCGCCGATGCATTGGTGCGTCATGGTCTCCGGCACCGGCGGATCGCCTAGCCGTTCCTTCATCTCCCACAACCCCGCCTTGCGAATCGAAATCTCGTCTGCATGAACGTCGAAGGCCGACAGCAGCGCGACGGTCGCCAGACAGGAAGAGAAGGTGTTTTTTATCATGCTTCGCGCGCTGCGAAAATCCGGTGGTCAGGCGGTAGGTTCGTTCCGTCAGGACAGGCGACGAGCGAAGATCACTTCGGCAGTTGCTTGGGGATCAGGTCCTTCAGCTTCTGCATATCCTTGATGTTCATCTTCATGCCGCCGGGCATCATGATGTCGCCGGCCTTCTGGTCGGCCTTGCAGGCGCCCAGCCACTTCGCCTCGATCGTCGTGGTCGAATCGCGCGCCACGCCGGTCGGGCCACGCTCCGAATGCGAGGTCGACTTCACGGTATAGGCCGAATTGAAGTCGCCGGTGATCTCGGAATGCGAGGTGATCGACATCCCGGCGATGCCGCAGACGGAATCGCTGACGTAACCGGTCGCGGTCTTCTGGACGTCCTGCTTCGAGCACATCTCCTTGGCCATCGGCGAGAACGAGGTGCTCATCTCCTTGTCGGTGGTCTCGTCGGTGCAATGCTGCATCGTCATGTCGGGCACCGCCGAGCCGGTGTGCAGCACCTTCATTTCCCACAGGCCGGCCTTGCGCACCGGCAACTCGACCGCGCTGGCCGCATTCGCCGGCGATAGCGCCAGCAGGCAAAGTGCCGAACCAAATGCGAGAAGCTGTCGCGTCATGCTCGCGCTCCCGGCCAATTGAGATGTGCCTGTTGAGGTTGAGGTGGGACTTAAGTGGCCAAGTGTTGCCGCTCAGTAGGCGGCGCGCAACGGCCGCTCGTTGGCGCCGTAGGGCACCCAGCGGCAGGCGAACGAGATATAGCCGCCGTCATGAGGCTCGACCGAGAGGAATTTCACCACCTTGCCGTAACCAGCACAATGATCGACCGCGAGTTGGCGGACATCGACAGTGGTCGCCGTCGAATAAGCGATAATGCCGCCGGTGTCGTTGCCCTTGAACGGCGGCACCCAGTTAAGCCAGTCGGCCTGCGCCGGTACGCTCACCAGCATCCCGGAGATGGCAACCAGGCACGCGGCCCCAATCATTCGCATCGCAGACTCCATTTCGCTCTGGCCCCACCATAGAGGGCGTAGACGACCGTGAAAAGAATGCCGTGCGGCCAAAAACCGACTTGTCCGCCAAGTGTTGCCGCGTTGCACTTGACCTTGTCCGGGCTTCACGGCACCGTCCCACACACTGGATGACCGGCGGAATCCCCATGCGAAACCTGTACCCCTTCCTGAAATCGCTCGGCCTGGTGGCCGCGTTGGCCGTTTTGGCCTCCGGCGCCCTCTTGGTATCTGAATTGCCGGCCCGGGCCGCCAATCCGCTCGAATTGAACTTCGGGCTGTTCGGACCGAAATATGACGGACGCGTCGCCGAGTGCGAACGGGCGCTCTCGACCATCACCTCGCAGTTCCAGGACAAGGAAAGCACCTACTGGAATTCGTCGCTGACGATCACCGCCTATGGCCGGGTCCACGAGACCGCCTTTCGGCCCTGGCAATCCGACAACATTCCGCGCCGTTATTGCACCGCCGACGTCATGACGAGCGACGGCAAGTTGCGCCAGGTGCACTTCGCCATTGTCGAGGACGGCGGCTTTGCCGGCTACGGCCAGGGCGTCGAATGGTGCGTGACCGGGCTCGATCGCAACTGGGCCTACAATCCGAGCTGCAAGGCCGGCCGCCCCTGATTTCCGTCCGATTCTCAGGCCTGATCGCTGGCTGAGTTCGCCTGATAGCGGCTGCCGGCGCGGATGTTTTGACTTATCGCATTTTGTTCTTGAAATGTTCTCGCGCCCTGCTAGGCTCGGATCGCCTCGTCAAAAGGGGCGCGCGTAACAGGGGCGTTTGATGTTTCGATCAGTCGTTATTTCCCGCACGATTTCCCGACTTCTCATTTCGCTGGTTCTCATGGTCGCTGCCGCCGGGATGGCGTCCGCCCAGGACCGCCGGCAAAATACCCCGGGTGAATTCGATTTCTATGTGCTGTCGCTGTCCTGGTCGCCCTCGTTCTGCGAGCAGGCTTCCGAACGCGGCAATAACGGCCGGTCCGGCGCCCAGTGCGCCGGCCGGCCCTTCTCGTTCGTGGTGCACGGCCTGTGGCCGCAATATGAGCGCGGCTTTCCCGAATATTGCCAGCGGTCGGCGGAATGGCTCGATCGCAACATCATGACCTCGATGCTGGACCTGATGCCGGCGCCCGGCCTGATCTTCAATGAATGGAAGAAGCACGGCACCTGTTCGGGTCTCGGCGGCCGGGCCTATTTCGAGACCATCCGCAAAGCCCGCGCGGCGGTGAAAATCCCCGAGGAATTCCTGCAATTGTCGGAACCGAAAACCATCGCCCCTGACGACATCGAGGCGGCCTTCATCAAGGTCAATCCCGGCCTGAGCCCTTCGGCGGTTTCGGTGACCTGTGACTCCAAGCGCCTCGGCGAAGTCCGGATCTGCCTCAGCAAGGATCTCCAGTTCCGCTCCTGCGAGGAAATCGACCGCCGCGCCTGCCGGCGCGACCAGGTGCTGATGCCGCCGGTACGGGGCGGGTAATACATTCACCGTCATTCCGGGGCGATGCGCAGCATCGAACCCGGAATCTCGAGATTCCCCGGGGTGCAATTGCACCCCTGAGGTTCGCGCTATCGTGCGCCCCGGAATGACGGGCGTTACTTTCGCCGCACGATGTCGTAACCCCTCCCCATGAACTACCGACACGCCTTTCACGCCGGCGGCTTTGCCGACGTCATCAAGCACATCGTGCTGGTGCGCATGCTGACCTATCTGCAGGAGAAGCCGGCCGCCTTTCGCGTCATCGACACCCATGCCGGCGCCGGGCGCTATGATCTCACCGGGGACGAAGCCAAGCGCAGCGGCGAATGGCTGACCGGAATTGCGCGGGTGATGGCGGCACGGTTCTCGGAAGCGGCCCAGCCGCTGATCGGGCCGTATCTCGATATCATCCGGGCGTTCAACCCGCCGGGCGAACTGAAGGCCTATCCGGGATCGCCGTTGATTGCGCGTGCGCTGCTGCGGCCGCAGGATCGGCTGACGGCGTGCGAAATCGAAAAGAGTGCCCACCGGCAATTGATCGACGCGCTGCGCCGCGACACCCAGGCGCGGATCGTCGACCTCGACGGCTGGACCGCACTGCCGGCCTTCGTGCCGCCGAACGAGCGGCGCGGCTTGGTGCTGATCGACCCGTCGTTCGAACAGAAGGACGAGTTCGAAACCCTGGCCGACGGTTTTACCGAGGCCTACGCGAAATGGCCGACCGGCAGCTATCTGATCTGGTACCCGGTCAAGAGCCGGCGCATGACCGACGAACTCGCGCGCCATGTCGCCGCCGTGACGGCCGAAAGCAGGCCGGCGGGAAAATGCTTGCGGCTCGAGTTCAGCGCAGCCCCGCAGCAGGCCGGCGGCCCCCTCACCTCGACCGGTCTTCTGATGGTCAATCCGCCGTGGACGCTGGCGGGTGAACTGAAAACCATTCTACCCGAGCTGGAAAAGCCGCTCGGCCAGGGCGGCGCCGCCCGTTTCAGGCTCGAAACGCCAAAGCCTTGAGCCCTCGCTTTCTAGTGCGTTTGACGTAGGCAACTTGCTCGGAACCGTATTATGCTCGGCCCGTTGGGACTGGCTTTACGTTCCGCTTCCGCGAATGGTAGCGGCGGAGTGATCAAGGCCTAAGAAAAATCCAGGCGGATCGGTGGCGTGACCCGATCGGCTCAGGTGGCCAAGCTTCCGGCAGCGAATGTCCGGTCGGCCGATACGCAGATTGTGCGTACCGGCGGAGCAGTACGGGGGAGGAGTTCCCGATGGCCATGACTGGTACGGTCAAGTTCTTCAATGGAGAGCGCGGCTACGGCTTCATCAAGCCCGATGACGGCGGTCGCGATGTGTTCGTTCACATCACCGCCGTGGAGCGGGCCGGATTGAAGGATCTGACTGAGGGACAGCGCATTACGTTCGAGGTCGAACCGGACAAGAAGGGCAAAGGCCCCAAGGCGGTCAACCTGGTGATTTCAGCGTGAGCTGACGCTTACGCTCGGAAGCAGACGAGTTCTTGCCGGCGAAAATTCGGCCGGGCGCGGCGGCGTCTCCGGGATCGTGGAGGCGTGCACCGCAGGCACCACAAGGCGGTGGCCGCCGGCCAAAAAAATCCCGGCGGCTTGCGGCCGCCGGGAGGTTGTCACGAATGGTTTTCTTGTTCTCAGAAGTGATAGTTCACGCCGGCTCGTATCAATCCGAACCGGTAGCCGTTTGACGCACCTGTAACGACGAAATTGCTGTTGTTCAGATCGACATAAAGATATTCGACCTTGGCGCTCCAGTTCGGCGCAAAGCCCATTTCTGCGCCGACGCCGAGCGTCCAGCCCGCATTGGTATTGGATTCCGACAGCCCGAAGGTGGTAGCGCGCAGTTCGCCGAACGCCAGACCGCCGGTACCGTAGAACAACACGTTGTTGAGGGCATAGCCGGCCCGGCCGCGCAGCGTGCCGAACCAGGGATTGGAGAATTTCCACGGCGCAAAGGTCTGCTCGGCGCCGCTCGCCTGGATGTCGCCTTCGACGCCGAACACCCAGGGACCGTTCTGCCAGTTGTAGCCGGCCTGAACGCCGCCCGCAAAACCCGACGGCTTGGTCGGATTGTTGTCGACCGAGCCCCAGGCATAGCCGAGGTTGCCGCCGAGATAGGGACCGGCCCAGCTATAGGCATTGAGCGGCTGATTGACGGTATAGGGCGCGCGTCCGTAGTTGAGATCGGCCGCCTGCGCCGACATGGTCCAGCCGGCTGCGATCAACACCAGCGCCCGCAAAACAGACTTGTTCATCACGCAACTCCACGCAACTGCCGCGACCGCCGGTTCAACACGCCGGCTTGGTTACGGAATTCCAATTTTTTCCCGTAAGATTTATCGAGAGTTTTAAGTTAAAGGGTTGTTAAGCTGGGTTACCGCCCGCTCATCATTCTTAAGAATGCGTTACCAGCGCCGTTTCCCTTGGCCCCGCCGCGCGCCCAGGCCCGCTTGCCATCTGCTTGTTCGGGCGTGATCTTTCGGCAAGTTCGGCTTCCGCTTTTCCGGATGCTGGCGCTGGCGATGCGGCCTTCCAGCGCTTAATTTAGGCCCATGGATCACGATTCTGCCGACCATCCGAAGGTCCCGCGCAAGCCGCGCCGGGGCTCGCAAGCCGATTTGCCGCCCGAGGGCCTTGTCTCTGCCGACGTCGATCCCGCGACGTCAGCCGCCGAGGAAGACGACGAAGCGCGCCTGCCGGAAGCCGCGGAGGAAACCTTAGATCCTGTGGCCGAAGGCACGCTGGCGGTCGGCCATGCCGCGATCGAAAACGCGGTGCGGCTGGCGCCGACCTCGCCCGGCGTCTACCGCATGCTCAATGCCGGAAACGACGTGCTGTACGTCGGCAAGGCCAAGAACGTCCGCAAGCGGCTGTCGTCCTACGCCCGCGTCAATGCACCGCTGCCGGCGCGCATCCTGCGCATGATCGCAGCGACCGTCACGGTCGAGATCATCTCCACCACGACCGAGACCGAAGCGCTGCTGCTGGAAGCCAACCTGATCAAGCAGTTGCGGCCGCGCTTCAACGTGCAACTGCGCGACGACAAGTCGTTTCCCTATATCCTGATCACTGGCGACCATTGGGCGCCGCAGATCCTCAAGCATCGCGGCGCGCAATCGCGTCCCGGCCGCTATTTCGGGCCGTTCGCCAACGCCGGCGCCGTCAACCGCACCATCACGGCGCTGCAGCGCGCGTTCCTGATCCGCTCCTGCACCGACGGCTTCTTCGAAAGCCGCACCCGGCCCTGCCTGCTCTATCAAATCCGCCGCTGCTCCGGCCCCTGTACCGGCGAGATCGATTTTCCCGGCTATACCGAACTGGTGCGCGAGGCCGGCGACTTCCTGTCGGGCCGCAGCCATGACGTCAAGAAGCAGCTCGCCGGCGAGATGGAGAAGGCCTCGGGCGAACTCGAATTCGAGACCGCCGCGCTCTACCGCGACCGCCTCGCAGCCCTTTCGGCGATCACGTCGCAGCAGGGCATCAATCCGCGCACCGTGGAAGAGGCCGACGTGTTCGCCATCCATCAGGAGGGCGGCTATTCCTGCGTCGAGGTGTTCTTCTTCCGCACCGGCCAGAACTGGGGCAACCGCGCCTATTTTCCGCGCGCGGAAAAATCATTCACCCCGGAGGAAGTGCTGGCCTCGTTCCTGGCGCAATTCTACGACGACAAGCCGCCGCCGAAACTGATCCTGCTGTCGCACGAGATCGAGGAGAGCGAATTGCTGGCCGACGCGCTCGCGGTCAAGGCCGGCAACAAGGTCGAAGTCTCGACGCCGAAGCGCGGCGAAAAGAAAGAGCTGATCGCGCATGCCTTGACCAATGCGCGTGAGGCCCTCGGCCGCAAGCTCAGCGATACCGCCACCCAAGGCCGGCTGTTGCAGGGCATGGCCACCACGCTGCAGTTGCCGGTGCCGCCGAAGCGCATCGAGGTCTACGACAACAGCCACATCCAGGGCACCAACGCGGTCGGCGCGATGATCGTGGCGGGACCGGACGGTTTTATCAAAAACCAGTACCGCAAGTTCAACATCAAGTCCGAAGGCCTGACGCCGGGCGACGACTACGCAATGATGCGCGAGGTGCTGGAACGGCGTTTCAAGCGGCTGTTGAAGCCGCCGGAGGGCGATGCCGCCCAAGGAAAATCTGGTGCCAAGGCCGACGACGATTCGTTTCCGCAATGGCCCGACCTCGTCATCATCGACGGCGGCCGCGGCCAGCTCAATGCGGTCAGGGAAATCTTCGAGGGGCTCGGGCTGACCCAGGTCTCGCTGATGGCGGTGGCCAAGGGCCCCGACCGCGATGCCGGCCGCGAGACCCTGTTCATGCCCGGCCGGGAGGCGATCAAGCTCGAGCCCCGCGACCCCGTGCTGTATTTCATCCAGCGGCTGCGCGACGAGGCCCATCGTTTCGTGATCGGATCGCACCGCAAACTGCGCAAAAAGGACATCAGGGAGGCCGGCCTGCAGGAAATCCCGGGCATCGGCCCGTCACGCAAACGTGCCTTGCTGCATCACTTTGGAACGCTGAAGGAAATCGAGCGGGCCTCGATCGCGGACCTTGGCAAGGTTCCAGGCGTTAGCGCCGAAAGCGCCCGCAAGATTTTCGAGTTTTTCCATGCCCAACCGGGTTAAACCGGGGGCGATTCACATGAACGTCGCCTGTGGCATCTTATGTCCGCATGGTTGACCTTCAGGCTCGAGCGGTATTGGTAAGACGGATGAACATCGCGACCACCACCAAAGGGCAGGCCAAACAGCCAAAAAGCCTGTCCCTGCCGAATATCCTGACCTACGCCCGCATCGCCGCGATCCCGGTGGTGGTCGGCTGCGTCTATGGCCAATCCATCATGGACGGCCCGCTGTGGCTGCGCTGGGTTGCGCTGGCGGTGTTCATCGCCGCCGGGGTGACCGACTATCTGGATGGCTACTATGCGCGAATCTGGGACCAGCAGTCCGCCTTCGGCCGGATGCTGGATCCGATCGCCGACAAGCTCTTGGTGGCTTCCTGCCTGCTGATCCTGGCGGCCGACAACTCAATCCACGGCTGGACGCTGTGGGCAGGCATCGTGATCCTGTGCCGAGAGATCCTGGTCTCCGGCCTGCGCGAATATCTCGCCGCCTTGCGGGTCAGCGTACCCGTGACCAAGCTGGCGAAATGGAAGACCACGGTACAGCTGGTCGCGATCGGCTTTTTGATCGCCGGCGAAGCCGGCGAGCAGATCCTGCCCGCGACCACCCTGATCGGCATCGTGCTGCTGTGGATGTCGGCGATCTTCACGATCTACACCGGCTGGGATTATTTCCGCGCCGGCATTCATCACCTCATCAAGGAGGATGAGGAATGAAGGTCAAATATTTCGCCTGGGTACGCGAGCGAATCGGCGTCGCCGAGGAAATCGTCGAGCCGCCCGCCAGCGTGCGCACGGTTGATGATCTGATCGGCTGGCTGTCTGCGCGCGGCGACACTTACGCCTACGCCTTCGAGACGCCGAGGGTGATCCGCGCCGCGATCGACCAGGCCCATGTCAGGCCGGACGCGGCTATCGCCGGCGCCCGGGAGATTGCGTTCTTCCCGCCGATGACCGGCGGCTAACAAAGCGTTTTCAAGCGACGTGGACCCCGGTTCGCGTCAAGAAAACGCGTCAAATCAAAGATGTTCCCATGAGCGCCGTCACCATCCGTATCCAGGAAGCCGATTTCGACATCGGCCACGAGATCGCGGCGCTGACCAAAAGCCGGACCGATGTCGGTGCGGTCGTCACCTTCAGCGGCATCTGCCGCGGCAGCGAGAACGGCGAGCCGATCGCGGCGTTGACGCTGGAGCATTACCCCGGCATGGCCGAGGCCGAGATCCAACGGCATGCCGACGAGGCGATGGCGCGCTGGCCGCTGACGGGATTGACCGTCATTCATCGCGTCGGCCGCATCACCCCCGGCGAGAATATCGTCGTGGTGCTGACGGCGTCCCAGCACCGCCAGGCGGCATTTCAGGCGGCGGAGTTTTTGATGGATTATCTGAAAGCCAACGCGCCGTTCTGGAAACGCGAGGAAAGCCAGAAAGGCACCAGCTGGATCGAGGCACGCGGCCACGATGAAACCGCCGCGGCGCGCTGGACCAAATCGTGATGGCGAAGCGCACAAAGCCGGCGGCCAAACGTAGCCCAGCCGCAGCGAAATTTCCCAAAGTCGGCCCGGGCGAATTGCTGACACTGCTCGATTTCGTCCGCTTTGCCGTCAGCCGCTTCATCGAGGCCAAACTGGTATTCGCGCACGGCACCACCGATCCGCTCGCCGAGGCCGCCTTCCTGATCTGCGAGGCGCTGCATCTTCACCCCGACCAGCTCGAGACGTTCGCGACCGCGCGCGTTACCGTGACCGAAGGCAAAAAGATCCTCGACCTGATCGAGCGCCGCGTCACCACCCGAAAGCCTGCCGCCTATCTCGTCAACAAGATCTACATGCGCGGCCTGCCGTTCTATGTCGACGAACGCACCATCGTGCCGCGTTCCTTCATCGGCGAGTTGCTGGAGTCCCATTTCGGCGGTGACGGCAACGAGGAAGGCGGCTCGCTGATTTCGGATCCCCCTTCGGTCGAAAGCGTGCTCGACCTCTGCACCGGCTCCGGCTGCCTGGCCATTCTGGCGGCGCAGCATTTTCCCAACGCCGAAATCGACGCGGTGGATATTTCAAAGGATGCGCTCGAGGTTGCCGCGCGCAATGTCGGGGATTACCGGCTCGAAGGCCGCCTCACGCTTCACCGCGGCGACCTGTTCAAGCCGCTTCGCGACAAGCGCTACGACCTCATCATCTCCAATCCGCCCTATGTCGACGCCGAAGGCATGGCCGACCTGCCGCGCGAATGCCGCGCCGAGCCGAAACTCGCCTTTGACGGCGGCGCCGACGGGCTCGACATCGTCAGGCGCATCCTCGACGAGGCGCACGCGCATCTGACGCCGCGGGGCGGGCTGCTGTGCGAGATCGGCCGCTGCCGCCCGCAACTGGAAGACGCCTACCCGGAACTGCCGCTGCTTTGGCTCGATACCGAGGATTCCGAGGGCGAGGTGTTCTGGATCGCCGCGGCCGATCTCTAGCGCTGCCGAACGTTACGGCATAACCGCCCCTTCTTCTCATCGGCCTGCCCCTCGCCCCGCAGCGCGAGAAAGCAGGCGCAGTTCCGACCGTGTCAAAAGAACACTAGCCCCGCGAATCAACATTGATGCTAAGGTTGCAGCGCTTGGGGGAGCGCAGACATGGACCATGCCTGAAGACTTCCGTGTTTTCCCGGGTGGGCGCAGTTCGGACTTGAGGGCGTAGCGCGCGACATGATTCGCATTTCGACGATTTTCATCGCCATCTGCATGGTGCTGGTCGCAGCCTCGCTTGGCCTGGTGCTGCATTCGATGGCCGGCATCAGCGGATCGGAATCCGCGATCGTGGCGCTCACCGCGCTGACGTTCCTGATCCTCTACAACGCCGTATCGATGCGGCTGCGCGACCGCTCGGATGTCGGCAGCCAGATCGCCGACCTGTCACGCGGCACCGCCGACCTCGCCCGCCAGGTCGCCGAATTCGGCCGGCGGCTCGCCGCCGTCGAGGGCCGGGTGGTGTCGGCGAATTCGGCCGGCGCCGACCGTATCCAGGCCGTGGTCGGCGAGATCAACGAACTCGGCGTGCTGGTCAAGCAACTCGCCGCCTCGGTTGCCGGTCATGACGATCTGCTGGCCGCCGGCGCCGTTGCTCCCCCAACCGCCGACAAGCCTGATTCCGAAGGGCAAGACGAACTGCCGTTGGTGGAAGCCAAAACACTGGAGACAGCCCCGGCGATCGCCCCATCGGCCCCGGTTGGCACCCCAGCGCCGGCCGCTGCCAAACCGGCAGCGGCAGCATCGGTCGTCGCAGCGCCTGCGCGCGGCCAGCCGCAGCTCCTCGCCGCCGTCAAGCACGCCATCGAGGAAAACCGGCTCGACATCTACCTGCAGCCGATGGTGACGCTGCCGCAGCGCAAGGTGCGCTTCTACGAGGCGGTGACGCGGCTGCGCGACGACAAGGACGAGGTGCTGGCCGCCGACGATTTCATCGCCATCGCCGAAGCCGGCGGACTGATCGGGCGTATCGATCACATGGTGATGCTGCGCTGTGTGCAGGTGCTGCGCCGCCTGATGGTGCGCAACAAGGAAGTCGGCGTGTTCTGCAACGTCTCCGCGGCCACGCTCGGCAACCCGGCGAATTTCGCCCAGTGCCTCGATTTCCTCGAGGCCAACCGCGCGCTGGCGCCGTCCTTCGTGCTGGAATTCAAGCAGGCGACATTCCGCAATCTGGGGCCTACCGAGACCGAGCATCTCGCCGCTTTGTCGCAGCGCGGTTACCGGTTCTCGATCGACCATGTCAGCGATCTCCGGATCGAGCCCCGGGAACTCGCCGACCGCGGCGTCCGTTTCATCAAGGTGCCGGCCGCGCTGCTGCTCGATCCCCGGCAGAGCACGAACTCGGACATCCATCCCTCCGATCTGTCGGATCTGCTCGGCCGCTTTGGAATTGATTTGATCGCCGAAAAGATCGAGGGCGAGCGCGCCGTGGTGGACCTGCTCGATTACGACGTCCGCTTCGGACAAGGGTTCCTGTTTGCGCCACCCCGGCCGTTGCGGCCCGAGGGGGCATCTGCTACCGGCGGGGCCACCCCGAACAAGGCAGAATCCAACGGTTCCAATGGCTCCAATGCTCCCGAAGGCCCCGGCCACCCCGCTCCCATCGCCGGTCCGGCCACCGAGCCTCCGCCGCGGACGACCGGCAACGCCGCGCTGGCGCGCCGCGTCGGCGGACCGGGCTAACCGGCACCCGATATCATGACCTCATTGCGGTTCGTCGAACGGCTGCGCGACCTCGTCGATGGCGTCGAGGTGGTGCTGTCAGATATCTGGGGCGTGGTGCATAACGGGCTGGAAGCCTTTCCCGAGGCCTGCGAGGCGCTGCACACCTACCGTGAACGCGGCGGCACCGTCATTCTCATCACCAACGCGCCGCGGCCGGCCGATTCGGTGCAGCGGCAGTTGCGCAAGCTCGGCATCGCCGACGAAACCTATGACGCAATCGTCTCTTCCGGCGACCTGACCCGGCATTTCGTCGCCGACCACCCCGGCAAGAAGATGTTCTGGGTCGGTCCGGAACGCGACAATTCGATCTATCGCGGGCTCGATCCCGTCATCGGCCCGCTGGAGCAGGCCGACTACATCGTCTGCACCGGCCTGTTCGACGACGAAACCGAAACGCCGGAAGACTATCGTGCGATGATGCTGCAGGCGCTCGAACGCAAGCTGCCGTTCGTCTGCGCCAACCCCGACATCGTCGTCGAGCGCGGCGACCGCCTGATCTATTGCGCCGGCGCCATCGCCGAACTCTACCGCGAGCTCGGCGGCGAGGTGATCTTCTACGGCAAGCCGCACCGGCCGATCTATGAGCGCGCAATGCAACTCGCCGCCGAGCGCCGCGGCCATGCGCCGTCGCTCGACCGCGTGCTCGCGATCGGGGATTCCGTGCGCACCGATCTCACCGGCGCGCTCGGCTTCGGGATCGATTGCCTGTTCGTGACCCGCGGCATCCACTCCGAAGAATTCGAGGGCATCGACCAGCTCGACCCGGCTTCGGTAAAGGAGCTGTTCGGCCACCCGCCCCGCGCCCTGACGCGGGAATTGCGCTGGTAACGCAAAATGCCCGGCGCGAGGCCGGGCATCACTAACTCGATATCAGTCAGCCAGATTGCGGCTTACGCCGTCGCCATATCCGGGAAGACCGCTTCGATCTTGGTCTTCAGCGTCGCCGCGTTGAACGGCTTGACGATGTAATTGTTGACGCCGGCCTTCTTGGCCGCGATCACGTTCTCGGTCTTGGATTCCGCCGTGATCATGATGAAGGGCGTGGTGGCCAGGTTGGGATCGGCACGGACTTCCTTGAGCAGGTCGTAACCGGTCATCGGCTCCATGTTCCAGTCGGAAATCACGAGCCCGTATTTCTTGCCGCGCATCTTGTCCAGCGCCGCCGAACCGTCGCTGGCATCATCGATATTCTCAAAGCCGAGCTGCTTCAAAAGATTTCGGATGATACGGATCATGGTGTTGTAATCGTCGACCACCAGAACCGACATCGATAGATCAACCGCCATCTTTTCCCCCACTCGACGCTTACGCCACAAACCACCGGCAGGCCTGCGCGACCCGCAGTCCTCCCCCCACCTGTAGCATCAGGCGTTAAACAGCCCGTTAACCCGAAACAGCCGGATTGCATTGGTTTTGAGACAGCCGTTTTCAGGACTGCCCTGCCCGCTTGACTTCGAAGCGGCCGCCGCGTCACGGTCCGGCCGCGAAAGACCCAATTCCCAGAGCATCCCCGCCAAGAAACCTGCCAAGAAACCTGCCAAGAACCCCTGCCAAGAAATCCTGCAATGACACCTGGTTTTACCGTTATCCGAGACTCTACCCCCGACGCGGCGATCCCGCGGGGGGCCGTCGTCGCCATGGGCAATTTCGATGGCGTCCATCTCGGCCACCGCGCGGTCATCACGGCTGCCCTGCAGATGGGCCGGGCCCACGGAAGTCAGGCTTTTGCCGTCACTTTCGAGCCGCATCCGCGTAGTTTCTTCAGCCCGAACAGCCCGCAATTCCGCCTCTCCGACGAGGCCAGCAAGCTGCGGCTTTTGGCCGGGACCGGGCTCGACGGCTGTGTGGTGATGACATTCGACAAGGGCCGCGCCGGAACTAGCGCGCAAGATTTCATTCACCATGACCTGATCCGGCGGCTCGGCATCTCAGGAATTGCGGTCGGCTACGACTTCCATTTCGGCAAGGGCCGCGTCGGCTCGCCCAGCCTGTTGGTCAGCGAGGCGCCGCGGCTCGGGATCGAGGTCGATGTCCAGGCCCATGTCGACATCGCAGAGCGGCCGGTTTCCTCCAGCGCAATCCGCATGGCGCTGGCGGAAGGCCAGATCGCCGACGCCACCGAGATGTTGGGCGGGCCATGGTTCGTCACCGGCGAGGTGATCCACGGCGAGAAACGCGGCCGCGACCTCGGCTATCCCACCGCCAATATCCGCCTCGACAAGACCTGCGGGCTCAAGCACGGCATCTATGCGGTCCGGGTCGGCCGCGGCGCCGAACGTTTCGACGCCGTGGCGAGCTACGGCCGCCGCCCGACTTTCGACAATGGCGCGCCGCTACTGGAAGTGTTCCTGTTCGACTTCAGGGGCGACCTCTATGGCTGCAAACTCGACGTCGCCTTCATCGGTTTCATCCGCGACGAGCTGAAATTCGACAACATCGACGTCCTGATCCGGCAGATGGACGACGACAGCACCCGGGCCCGCGCGGCCCTGGCCGCCGCGCCCGATGCGTTTCCGAAGCTCGGAGAAGTCGGCTGAGCAAGACCGAAAAACAGAAGATGCTGGCGGGCGAACTGTACCATCCGGACGCCGAACTCGGCGCCGATCAGGCCGCGACCAAAGCCTGGCTGGTTCGCTACAATGCGGCGCTGGCGCTGCCGGTATCGCAGCGTCACGCGCTTTTGCGCGAACGTCTCGCTCACGTCGGCAAGGATGCCGTGATCCGGCCGCCGTTCTTCTGCGACTATGGCTATAACATCCGTCTCGGCGACAATGTGTTCCTGAACTTCAACTGCGTCATCCTCGACGTCGTCGAAGTGACGATCGGCGACCGCACCCAGATCGGGCCGGCGGTGCAGATCTATGCCGCCGATCATCCGCGCGACGCGGAAACGCGGCGCTCCGGCGTCGAATTCGGCCGCCCGGTACGGATCGGCAGCGATGTATGGATCGGCGGCGGCGCCATACTCCTGCCCGGCGTCACCGTCGGCGACGGCGCGGTGATCGGGGCCGGCAGCGTGGTCGCAAGGGACGTCGGCGCGGGCCAGACCGTGACCGGCAATCCAGCCCGGCCTCGCCAGCGATAGGCCGGCCCTGCATGCCCGCTGGGCTTTGCGATTTCCCCGGCCGGCTGCTATGGAGTGGCCCCATGTTCGCGCGGCGCACCATACGCATTAGCGGCCCGGCTTCCGCCTGAGCTTCGGCTCGGCGCAAGACCGGGATGCCCCTGCTTCATCCGCGTTTTCGCGCCGTCTACGAGCCAAATCAGAGCATTCATGTCCGAAAATCCGCAAAAGTCCGACGTTGCCGACTATTCCAAAACCCTGTTCCTGCCGCAGACGGAATTCCCGATGCGCGCCGGCCTGCCCAGGCTCGAGCCGGAAATCCTGAAATACTGGAACGAGATCGACCTCTACGGCAAGCTGCGCGAGGGGGCACGCGGCCGCGCCAAATTCGTGCTGCATGACGGTCCACCCTACGCCAACGGCAACATCCATATCGGCCACTCCCTGAACAAGATCCTCAAGGACGTGGTGACCAAGAGCCAGCAGATGCTCGGCTTCGATTCCAACTACGTGCCGGGCTGGGACTGCCACGGCCTGCCGATCGAATGGAAGATCGAGGAAGAGAACTATCGTTCCAAGGGCAAGCAGAAGCCCGACTTCCGCGACTCGGCGGCAATGGTGGCGTTCCGCAAGGAATGCCGCGCGTACGCGACGCACTGGCTCAACGTGCAGCGCGACGAGTTCAAGCGGCTCGGCATCATCGGCGACTGGGACCATCCCTACGCCACCATGAGCTATCCGGCCGAAGCCCAGATCGCGCGCGAGCTGATGAAGTTCGCCGCCAACGGCACGCTCTATCGCGGCTCCAAGCCGGTGATGTGGAGCGTGGTGGAAAAGACCGCGCTGGCCGAGGCGGAGGTCGAATATGAGGATTACACCTCCGATACGGTGTGGGTGAAATTTCCGGTCACCTCGCCGGCGCATGGCGCACTCGCCAACGCCTCCGTCGTGATCTGGACCACCACGCCGTGGACGTTGCCCGGCAACCGCGCCATCTCGTTCTCGCCGAAGATCGCCTACGGCCTCTATGAGGTCACCGACGCGCCATCAGACAATTGGGCCAGGAACGGCGACCTGCTGATCCTCGCCGATGCGCTGGCCGAAGGCGTGTTCAAGCAGGCGCGCGTCACGGCCTACAAGAAGGTGCGCGACCTGCCGGCCGACACGCTCGACGCCGTGGAATGCGCCCACCCGCTGAAGGGCGTCGGCGGCGGCTACGAGTTCACCGTGCCATTGCTGCCCGGCGACCACGTCACCGACGATACCGGCACCGGCTTCGTGCACACCGCGCCCGGCCACGGCCGCGAGGACTTCGACGTCTGGATGGCGAACGCGCGCGAGCTGGAAGCGCGCGGCATCAACACCACGATCCCCTACACCGTCGACGAGAACGGCGCCTTCACCGACCATGCGCCGGGCTTCACCGGCAAGCGGGTGATCAACGACAAGGGCGAAAAGGGCGACGCCAACGAGGCCGTGATCAAGGCCTTGATCGAGGCCGGCAAGTTGCTCGCGCGCGGCCGGCTCAAGCATCAATACCCGCACTCCTGGCGTTCGAAGAAGCCGGTGATCTTCCGCAACACGCCGCAATGGTTCATCGCGATGGATAAACCTATTGTGGACGCCCCGGGCAAGCCCG
The DNA here is from genome assembly GCF_900103365.1 of Afipia sp. GAS231. NCBI lineage: Bacteria > Pseudomonadati > Pseudomonadota > Alphaproteobacteria > Hyphomicrobiales > Nitrobacteraceae > Afipia > Afipia sp. GAS231. Next base: position 5,320,236 of record NZ_LT629703.1, on the reverse strand, counting down.
CGGCTATGGACATCGCCGATAGCGGCACGGCCAAGCCTGGCGATACGCTGCGGGCCCGCGCGCTGCACGCGATCTCGGTGACGCAATGGGTGCCGCAGTCAGGCCAGAACCGCATCAACGGCATGATCAACAGCAAGCCCGACTGGGTGATCTCGCGCCAGCGCGCCTGGGGCGTGCCGATCGCGGTGTTCGTGCGCGAGAAGGGCGACGGCTCGGCCGAAATCCTGCAGGACGAAGCCGTCAACAAGCGCATCGCGGATGCCTTCGAGCAGGAAGGCGCCGACGCCTGGTACATGGACGGCGCCCGCGAACGCTTCCTCGGGACCCTCTCCAATGAAGAATGGAAGAAGGTCGACGATATCTGCGACGTCTGGTTCGATTCCGGCTCGACGCACGCCTTCGTGCTGGAAGACCCCGTGCACTTCCCCGGGTTGGCCGGCGTCAAGCGCAAGGTCGACGGCGGCCGGGATACCGTGATGTATCTGGAAGGCTCCGATCAGCATCGCGGCTGGTTCCAGTCGTCGCTGCTGGAAAGCTGCGGCACCCGCGGCCGCGCGCCGTTTGATGTCGTCCTCACCCACGGCTTCACGCTCGACGAGAACGGCCGCAAGATGTCGAAGTCGGTCGGCAACACCGTCGAGCCGCAGAAGGTGATGAAGGACTCCGGCGCCGATATCCTCCGGCTCTGGGTCTGCGCCACCGATTATGCCGACGACCAGCGCATCGGGCCGGAAATCCTCAAGAACACCATCGAGACCTATCGCAAGCTGCGCAACTCGATCCGCTGGATGCTCGGCTCGCTGCATCACTTCAAGAAGAGCGATGCGGTGGCCTTTGCCGACATGCCCGAGCTGGAGCGGCTGATGCTGCACGAGCTCGCCGGCCGCGCCGCGATCGTGCGCCAAGCCTATGCCGAGTTCGACTACAAGACGGTGGTGGCGAGCCTGTCGGCGTTCATGAACACCGAATTGTCGGCGTTCTATTTCGACATCCGCAAGGACGCGCTGTATTGCGACGCGCCGTCGTCGCTGGCGCGCAAGGCCGCACTGACCACGATCGACATCATCTGCGACGCGATCCTGCGCTGGCTGGCGCCGGTGTTGAGCTTCACCTGCGACGAGGCCTGGCGGATGTACCGGCCGGACGCCGAGCCGTCGGTGCACCTGACGCTGTTCCCGGAAGGGTTCGAGAAATTCAGCGACGAGGCGCTCGCCGCCAAGTGGGAAACCATCCGCGATGTCAGACGCGTCGTCACCGGCGCGCTCGAACTCGAACGCGCCGCCAAGAACATCGGTTCCTCGCTGGAGGCCTCGCCGCTGGTTTATGTCTCCGACAAGAACATCTTCAACACGCTGTTCAACGTCGATCTCGCCGAAGTCTGCATCACCTCGAACGCGATGGTGACCAATGACACAGCACCAGCCGGCGCCTTTACGCTCGGCGACGTGCAGGGCGTCGCGGTGGTGGTCGAAAAGGCGGTCGGCATCAAATGCGCGCGGTCGTGGAAGATCCTGCCGACCGTGGGCGAAGACGCCGAATACCCCGATGTCTCGCCGCGCGATGCGCAGGCATTGCGGGAGTGGAAGGCGCTGGGAGTGGCGGTGTGACCCCTCACCTCCGCGCCGGCGTCATCGCCGCGATTGCAGCCCTGGTCGCCGACCAGGCCTCGAAACTCTGGCTGCTCAACGTGCTCGACATCGCCCATCGCGGTGCGATCAAGGTCGCTCCGTTTTTCGATCTGGAGCTGGCCTGGAATGTCGGAATCAGCTTCGGCTGGCTGCAGTCCGACAGCCCTATCGCCCAGGTGGGCCTGATGGCGGTCAAGGTGGTGGCCGTGATCGTGCTGGCAGTCTGGATGGCCCGGTCCCGCACCTATCTGGCGACCGTCGCGCTCGGCCTGATCATCGGCGGTGCTGTCGGTAACGGCATCGACCGGTTCCTGCACGGCGCGGTGGTCGATTTCGCCCATTTCCATCTCGAAATCAGTGGAATCAGGTACAGCTGGTACGTGTTTAACCTTGCGGATGTGGCCATTGTTGCCGGGGTAGCGGCCCTATTGTATGACTCCTTCCTGGGGATACCCGCCGCAAAAGCGCCCTGATCCCGGCCGATACGGACCTTGGGGATTGCTCCCTAAGCCGGCCCCCACCGTTTGCGGAAACTTGAATGGGAACAGCGCGATGCGCCAAACCGAAGCCAGCTTCCGGATGTTGCAGACTGGATTTCCTTTGACGCGTTTTCTTGACGCGAACCGGGTCCACTTCGCTGGAAAACGCTCTCGATCGCTGACGCGGGCGCTGCGGCTCGCCGCCATTACCCTTGGCATCGGCCTCGTGATGGCTGCCGGCCCTGTTCGCGCCGGTGACGACGACGAAGACGACAAGACCTTCGAGGAAAAGGTCATCGAAGGCATCATGGCCGGCATCGGCGGCACCAACATGGAAAACAAGGGCATCGATTACCGCGAGCGTTCTCCGCTGGTGGTTCCGCCCAAGATCGACCTGCCGCCGCCGGCAGGTACCTCGGCCGAAGTAAAGGCGCCGAACTGGCCAAAGGATCCCGACGAGCAGCGCCGCAAGGCAGCAGCGGCGGCTCGCAAGAAGGAGAACAAGGATCCGGTCGCCGCGGCCCGCATTCTGACGCCGGCCGAACTCGCGGTCGGCAAGACCGCGGCGTCGAAGCCATCCAGCAGCGATCCGGTGACGCCGGGCAACTCCTTCAACAACCCGATCCTGAGCCCGTCGCAGCTCGGCTATAACGGCGGCTTCAGCGGCCTGTTCGGCGGCAACAAGACCGAGACGGCTCCCTTCAAGGAGGAGCCGACGCGCGAAACCCTGACCATGCCGCCGCCCGGCTATCAGACGCCGTCGCCGAATTTTGCCTACGGCACCGGACCGAAGGAATCGCTCAACAAGGAATACAATCCGGCCGCCGGCAAGTATGGCGAATAGTTAAGCCGATCTCTCGGCTTCGTGACGATTCGCGGGTAGCGGCGCGGTGTACGATGCCGCGGCCTCATCCCGAACGATTGGTTCGGGTTCGCTTCCAACAATTGCGCGAATTCTCATCGCAGAACCGGTAACCGCTTTTGCGGGATACGCGCCAGACAGGTCATGATGACATCGCACCGCCTTGCCGTTTCGCTCGTTGCCGCAGCCCTTGTCTCGACATTTTCCAACGGCCTCGCCTTCGCCCAGACCACGGTAACGTCGGAACGTCCCGCCAGCTTCACCCTCGGCAACGGCCTGCAGGTGGTCGTGATCCCCGATCACCGCACCCCGGTCGTGACGCAGATGATCTGGTACAAGGTCGGCTCCGCCGACGAGACGCCGGGCAAATCGGGGCTGGCGCATTTCCTCGAGCACCTGATGTTCAAGGGCACCAGCAAGCATCCGGCCGGCGAGTTTTCCCAGACCGTGCTGCGGATCGGCGGCAACGAGAACGCCTTCACTTCGGTCGACTACACCGGCTATTTCCAGCGCGTGCCGCGCGAGCAACTCGCGAGCATGATGGACTTCGAGGCCGACCGCATGACCGGTCTCATTCTCAAGGACGAGAACGTACTGCCCGAGCGCGATGTCGTGCTCGAGGAATTCAACATGCGGGTCGCCAACAATCCGGATGCGCGGCTGACCGAACAGATCATGGCGGCGTTGTATCTCAACCATCCCTACGGCCGGCCGGTGATCGGCTGGCATCAGGAAATCGAGAAGCTCAACCGCGAGGATGCGCTGGCGTTCTACAAGCGCTTCTACGCGCCGAACAATGCGATCCTGGTGATCGCGGGCGACGTCGACGCCAAGGACATTCGCCCGATGGTGGAACATGCCTATGGCGCCATTCCCGCCCAGCCGGCGATCCCCGCGCAGCGCATCCGCCCGCAGGAGCCGGAGCCCGCGGCGCCGCGTACCGTGACGCTGTCCGATCCCCGCGTCGAACAGACCGGTCTGCGGCGCTACTACCTCGTCCCCTCGTCCACGACCGCTGCCGCCGACGAGAGCCCGGCGCTCGACGTGCTGGCGCAATTGATGGGCGGCGGCACCAACTCCTACCTCTACCGAGCGCTGGTGATCGACAATCCGCTCGCGATCAGTGCCGGCGCCGGCTATCAGGGCACTTCGCTCGATCCGTCGCAGTTCTCGATCTTGGTGTCGCCGAAATCCGGCGTCGAATTCGCGCAGATCGAACAGGTGATCGACCGCGTGATCGCCGACGTGATCCAGAACCCCGCCCGCGCCGAAGATCTCGAGCGGGTCAAGACGCAACTGATTGCGGAAGCGATCTACGCCCAGGACAGCCAGGCGACGCTGGCGCGCTGGTACGGCGGCGCACTCACCACCGGGCTTTCGATCGACGATATCAGAAGCTGGCCCGACCGGATTCGCGCCGTCACCGCCGAGCAGGTCCGTAACGCCGCTCAAAAATGGCTCGACAAGAAGCGTTCGGTGACCGGCTATTTGATCAAGGATACCACCGCGCCGAAGCGCGAGGAGAAACGCTCGTGATCCGTTTTCAGACTGGCGCGCAGCGCTTCGCATCCATCGTCATTGCCTGCGCCGCGCTGACCGCGCTCGCGTCGACCCCGTCGCATGCCGCCGCCAAAATCCAGCGGCTGGTTTCGCCCGGCGGCATTGAGGCCTGGTTCGTCCAGGACGCCACCGTGCCCCTGATCGCGATGGAATATGCCTTCGGCGGCGGCGCTGTCCAGGATCCGGCCGGCAAATCCGGCGTCGGCAACATGGTCGCCAGCCTGCTCGATGAGGGCTCCGGCGATCTCGATTCCGCAGCCTACCACGAGCGCCTCGACCGCCGCGCCATCGAATTGAGCTTCTCGTCGACACGGGATTATTTCCGCGGATCGTTGCGGATGCTCAAGGACAACAAGGACGAGGCCTACGACCTGTTGCGGATGTCGCTGACCTCGCCGCATTTCGACACCGCCGATGTCGAGCGGATCCGCGCGCAGGTGATCTCCGGACTGCGACGCGACACCAGCAACCCGTCCGCGCTGGCAAGCCGCAAGTTCCTCGAAATAGCCTTCGGCGACCATCCCTACAGCCGGCAGGCCAACGGCACGCTCGACAGCGTGCCGAAGATCGATGTCGCCGACCTCAAGGACTACGTCGGCCGCGTGATCGCCAAGGATACGCTGCGCATCGCCGTGGTCGGCGACGTCGATGCCGACACGCTCGGCAGGCTCTTGGACAAGACGTTCGGCGGATTGCCGGCGAAAGCCAACCTGACGCCGATACCGGACGTCCAGGCCGCCAAGCCGCCGCAGCGCGCCTTCATCCCGCTCGACGTGCCGCAGACGGTGGTGACGTTCGGCGGCCCCGGCATCGGCCGCCACGATCCGAATTTCATGGCGGCTTACGTCGTCAACCACATCCTCGGCGGCGGCGGGCTGTCGTCGCGGCTCTACAAGGAAGTTCGCGAGAAGCGCGGCCTCGCTTATTCGGTCTACGAGTCGCTGCTCTGGATGGATCATTCCGCATTGTTCGTCGGCAATACCGGCACCCGCGCCGATCGCGCCGGCGAGACCGTCGATGCGGTCGAGAAGGAAATCCGCCGCATCGCCGAGGACGGCCCGACCCAGAAGGAGCTCGACGAGGCCAAGTCGTACCTCAAGGGCTCGCAGATGCTGGCGCTCGATACCTCCTCGAAGCTGGCGCAGGGGATGCTGCAATACCAGCTCGACAGGCTGCCGATCGACTACATCGAGAAGCGCAATGCCATTGTCGACGCCGTGACGCTCGACGACACCAAGAAGGCCGCCAAGTTTTTGTGGGGCCAGGGCCTGCTGACCGTCATCGTCGGCCGCGCCCCGCAGGCCGCCGCCCAGCCGGCCGCAGCGACGCCGAAGGCGAATTAGGCAGCCACACCGCACCCTGCGCCCTCTCCCCCGCTTGCGGGGGAGAGTTGGAGAGGGGGCAGCCACGTGCACCGCCGTTGCGGCTCCCCCTCCTTAACCCTCCCCCGCAAGCGGGAGCCGCGAAGCAACCTCCACACAAAACCGCTATGGTGCGCTCGCCGATTCTCATTTGCCCGGTGAACCATGCTGCGGATCTCCCGCGACCTCACAATCGACGAGAACGACATCGTGATCGATTTCGTCCGCGCCTCCGGTCCGGGCGGGCAGAACGTCAACAAGCTCTCCACGGCAGCCCAGTTGCGCTTCGACACGCGTAAGGTCACGCTGCCGGAGGACGCCTCGCTGCGGCTCAACCGTCTGGCCGGCCAGCGCATGACCAAGGACGGCGTCATCGTGATCCACGCCCAGCGCTTCCGCACCCAAGAGCGCAACCGGGCCGATGCCATCGACCGCCTGCTCGAACTGCTGCGCGAGGCCATGGTGCGGCCGATCCCGCGGCGGGCCACCAAGCCGACCTTCGGATCGAAGCAGCGCCGGCTGGAAGGCAAGAAGCGCCGCAGCGACGTCAAGGCCGGGCGCGGAGCAAAACGCTACGACGATTGAGTCTTCAATCCCGTACCAGATACTCCCGGACCATCAGCGTATCCTGCACGGCGTCATCGACATCCGACACCCGGCAATTGCGCGCGGCATAGCGGCGGACATCGGGCTGGGCCGCTGCGATCAGCGACACCAGCGCTTTCTCGTCCCCGCCGCGGGCGGCCTCGATCAGCGAGGGATCGCAGCGGCTGGCGCGGGCCACCGTGGTCAGGGCAGCCGTCATGACGACGGCAGCCTCCGGCCGACCATGGCGCACATCGGGCAAAATCCGAAAAAGCCGGTCGCGATCACAAACACTCCGGCGCCAGCCATCAGATAGCCGGCCATCGTCAGTCCGTACACGATCATTGCCCCGCCCCCGATCACCCGCACAGCCCGCTCCCAGCCCGGCAAATTCTTGCGATAAAACATGATAGCTCCTTTGATTTGACGAGAGAACTCATGCGCTCTCGTGTCATAGAGCCGACCGGCCGGGCTTTCGGTTCGCCCGCCGCCAACTATATTTGGACCCGGGATTCACCGGGAAAACCGGCCGGTTTGAGTCCCGCCCTGACCCCAAATCGGCTACCAACAGGCCATGCCCGTCCGCCAGCTCCCCGAACAGGTCGTCAACCGCATCGCCGCCGGCGAGGTGGTCGAACGCCCCGCAAGTGTGGTCAAGGAACTGGTCGAGAACGCCATCGACGCCGGCGCCAGCCGGGTCGACATTTTCACCGATGGCGGCGGCCGGCGGCGGATCGGCATTACCGACGACGGCAGCGGCATGACCTTTTGCGACCTCGCGCTCGCCGTCGATCGCCACGCCACTTCCAAGCTCGACGACGAGGACCTGCTGCAAATCCGCACGCTGGGGTTTCGCGGCGAGGCGCTGCCCTCGATCGGCGCGGTCGCCAAACTCGGCATCACCACGCGCCATGCCGGCGAGCCGCATGCGTGGTCGCTTGTCGTCGAAGGCGGCGAGAAATCGGCGATCATGCCGGCCGCGCTCTCGCAAGGCACCCGCGTCGAGGTCAGCGATCTCTTTTATGCGACACCGGCGCGGCTGAAATTCCTCAAGACCGACCGCACCGAGGCCGAAGCGATCCGCGAAGTGGTGCGCCGCCTCGCGATGGCGCGGCCCGATATTGCCTTCACCTTGGCCGGCGAGGAACGCGCGCCGGTGACCTGGGCCGCGGCGTTGCCGGGCGCGGCGGGCCGGTTGACGCGGCTCGGCGATATCCTAGGAAGCGATTTCCGCTCCAGCGCCATTGAAGTGCGTTCCGAGCGTGAGGGCGTGACGGTGGAAGGCTTTGCCGCAGCACCCTCGCTGACCCGCGCCAACGCGCTCGGGCAATATCTGTTCGTCAACGGCCGCCCGGTGCGCGACAAGCTTATTCTCGGCGCGGTGCGCGCGGCCTATTCAGACTATCTGCCGCGCGACCGCCATCCGGTGGTGGCGCTGTTCGTGACAACCGATCCGCAGGAGGTCGATGCCAACGTGCATCCGGCCAAGACCGAGGTGCGCTTTCGCAACGCCGGGCTTGTTCGCGCGCTGATCGTGCATGCGCTCAAAGACGGCCTCGCCCGCGAGGGCAAGCGCACCGCCGCCAATACCGACGGCTCGGCGCTGTCGGCGTTTCGTCCCGCTTTTGCGCCGTCGTTCGCGCCACGCCCGGGCAACTGGGACTGGCGCGCCTCGCCGGCCTATCCGGCGCGGCCGATGCCGTCGTTCGATGGCGCCGCCGCGCAGGCCTTCGCCGAGCCCGGACAGGCCGCCTTCGATGTCGGCACGCCGACCGCCGACGTCCGCTTCGAGGCGCAGCCTTCCGCCGACCTGCTCGACCGTCCGCTCGGCGCCGCGCGCACGCAGATCCACGAGACCTATATCGTGTCGCAGACCCGCGACGGCTTGATCGTGGTCGATCAGCACGCCGCCCATGAGCGCATCGTCTATGAAAGGCTGAAGGCCTCATTGGCGAAAAACGGCGTGCAGCGGCAGATCCTGCTGATTCCCGAGATCGTCGAATTCGACGAAGCCACCGTCGAACGACTGCTCGATCGCGCCGAGGAACTGGCGACGTTCGGGCTTGCGATCGATACTTTCGGCCCCGGCGCGGTCGCGGTGCGCGAGACGCCATCGCTGCTCGGCAAGGCCAATGCCGCGGGCCTGTTGCGCGATCTCGCCGAACACATGGCGGAATGGGACGAAGCCTTGCCGCTGGAACGGCGGCTGATGCATGTCGCCGCCACCATGGCCTGCCACGGCTCGGTCCGCGCCGGCCGCCGCCTCAAGCCGGAAGAGATGAACGCGCTGCTCCGCGAAATGGAAGACACGCCGAATTCCGGCCAGTGCAACCACGGCCGGCCGACCTATGTCGAATTGAAGCTGAGCGATATCGAGAAGCTGTTCGGGAGACGGTGAAGCTTCGTCGCTTGTAGGGTGGATTAGCCCAACGGGTCCGCGCAAAGCGCGGCCCGATGACAGGCTCCGGCGTAATCCACCGATTGCGCGAAGAGAACGGCGGATTACGCTTCGCTAATCCGCCCTACAATTTTGGCCCTCAGAAACACAAACTCGGTATCGTCATAGGCCCGCCGTTCCAGCTCCTCGAAGCCGTCAGGCGCCGTAAACGCGGCAGCCTTCGCCTCCTCGACCACCAGCAGCGCGCCCGGGATCAGCCAGCCGCCGTCGCGCAGCGAGACAAGCGCTTTCTCCGCCAGCCCACGACCGTAGGGCGGATCGAGAAACACCAGCGCGAACGGTTCGACCGGATGCGCCGGGCCGAGATCGGTGGCGTCGCGGCGATAGACCTTTGTCACCCCGCCGAGGCCGAGCGCCTCGACATTGTTGCGCAACAGCGCGCGGGCCTCGGCGCCGTTGTCGACGAACAGCGTGAACAGCGCGCCGCGTGAGGTCGCCTCGATGCCGAGCGCGCCGGTGCCGGCAAACAGGTCGAGCACGCGCGCGCCTTCGATCGGGTTGTCGTAGGCATGGATCAGAATATTGAACACCGACTCGCGCAACCGATCCGCCGTCGGGCGGATATCGTTCGATGAGGGCGAGGCGAGGTTACGCCCCTTCAACCGTCCGCCGACGACACGCATAGCCCAGCTACTCGTCCTTCGGCTTCAAATCGCGCTTGCCGTGATAGCCTCGTTGCGGGCGGCGCGGCGGGCCGTAGCCGCTGGCCTCTTCCTCATTGCGGGCACGGGCCTCGTCGCTGCCGGTGCGCTGCACCAGCACGCGGCGGCCCTTGCGGTCGGCGATCAACCCGCTCTTGCCGGCCCGCTTGAACGGTTTTTTGCCGCGCGGCGCGTCGGCGTCATCCGGCTTCTCGGACTCGGTTTTGTCGCCCGGCATCGGCCGGTTGAAATCGGCGCCGGCGAGCGCCGCGATCTTTTCGCCGAGCTGCTCGCGCAACACCCGGGTCTTGACCTCCTCGACCTTGCCTTCTTCGAGTTCACCGAGCTGGAACGGTCCGTAGGACACGCGGATCAGCCGGTTCACCTCGAGGCCGAGATGCGCCATCACGTTGCGGACTTCACGGTTCTTGCCTTCGCGGATCGCAAACACCAGCCAGACGTTGGCGCCCTGGTCGCGCTCCAGCGTCGCGTCGATCGAGCCGTATTTGACGCCGTCGACTTCGACGCCCTTCTTCAGTTCATCAAGCTGGCCCTGCGTAACCTCGCCATGGGCGCGAACGCGATAGCGCCGCAGCCAGCCGGTGTCGGGCAATTCCAGCGCACGCGCCAGCCCGCCGTCGTTGGTCAGCAGCAATAGGCCCTCGGTGTTGAAATCGAGCCGGCCGATCGAGATCAGCCGCGGCAAGCCTTCCGGCAGATTGTCGAACACGGTCGGCCGACCCTCAGGGTCCGCATGCGTCGTCATCAGGCCACGCGGCTTGTGGAACATGAACAGCCGGGTGCGTTCGCGCGGCGGCAACGGCTTGCCGTCGATCGCGATGACATCGTTGCCGGTAACATCGAGCGCCGGCGAGTTGATGACGCGGCCGTTGACGGTGACGCGGCCCTGCGTGATCCATTCCTCGGCATCGCGGCGCGAGGCGAGGCCAGCCCGCGCCATCACCTTGGCAATGCGCTCGCTGGTTTTCTTCTTCGGCTCGGGGCGCGGCGCCCGCTTGTCGAAGTCGGGCGCTCGTTCGCGGTAGGCGCCGCGGCCGCCGAACGCCGGACGCTTGGCGAAGATACGGCTGTCGTCCTCGTTCTCGCGGCGCGGCCGGTCTTCACCGGCCTCATTGCGCGGATGTTCCTGCCAATCGGTGCGGCCCTCCGGTCGCTGGCGCGGACGGTCGAATTTCGGGCGGTCGCCGCGGTCTTCGCGGGGCCGGTCGAATTTCGGCCGTTCCCGGAACGGGCGATCCCCGGCAGGACGATCTCCTTGGGGACGATCCTCGCGCTTCTGCCACGGCTTTGAATCACCACGATCGGAACCGAAATCCTTGCGCGGACCCCTATCCGGACGGCTGCCAAAATCCTTGCGCGGACCACGGTCCGGCGCACCGCGTGACGAGAACTTCTTGTCGCCACCGAATTTTCGCTCCGGCCGATCTCCACGAGGCCGATCTCCGTCGCGCGGAGGCCGCGCGCTGAACGGGCGATCGCCACGGGGCCGGTCGCCGTCTTTGCGGAAACCTTCGCCGCGCGGGGTGTAAGGCCGCTTCTCGCCGCCACCTTCCCGCGGGGTATAGGGACGCTTCTCGCCATCACGGTCGCGCGGCGTATAGGGTTTCTTGTCGCCGAACTTCTTATCCTGGAAACGCCCGGCCGGTCGCGCATCGTCACGGCGCGGCGGCCGGTCGTCGCGATTGAAATTGGGACGGTCGCCGCGGGGCGTGTACGGCCGCTTTTCGCCGCCACGATCATCGCGGCTGAAATTCGGGCGGTCGCCACGCGGCTTGAAGGTGCGTTTTTCGCCGTCACGGTCCGGACGCGAACCAAAATCCTTGCGCGGGCCACGGTCCGGACGATCACCGGCGGGACGGTCTTCGCGGTTAAACCGGGGCCGCGGTGAATCACCAAAGTCCCGGCGCGGCGGACGATCATCGCCATCGCGCTTGCCGGCGTAGGGTTTGCCTCCGCCTGCATAGGGCTTCTTGCCGAATGATTTGGCGCCGTCAGACTTCCCGGCATAGGGGCGCCGCTCGCCGTCGCCCTCGCTCTTGCCGGCAAAGCCGCGCTTGGCGAATTTCTTGTCCGGTCCCCGCGCTGCCCCGGAACGGCCCTTGCCTCCGCCGGCGCGGCCCTTGCCTTCGCCTTGGCGGTCACGCCGGCCGCGGGAATCGTTGTTTTTGTCGTTATCGCGGGGCATGAAGGGTCTCTCGGGTACGTATGAAATGGCTATCAGGCGGATGGGCTGTCATAGCGATAACGCGCGCGCACTTTGATCAAGGCGCATTCTCACGCAAAACCGGCATCCACGTTTGCTGAAGGCGCTCCTAGTAGCAGGTTTCTTTCGATGATACGAGGCATGACTGCCCCTTCTTTCATGGATTTGGCCCTCAAAACGGCCAAAAACGCCGGAAAAGCCGGCGAAGTCCCGATCGGATGCGTGATCGTCCGGGGTTACGAGGTCATTGCCACCGCCGGTAACCGGACCCTGACCGACCGCGATCCGACCGCGCATGCCGAAATCCTGGCGATCCGGCAGGCCGCCGAGGCCATCGGCACGGAACGGCTGGTCGATTGCGACCTCTACGTGACGCTGGAGCCCTGCACCATGTGCGCCGGCGCGATCTCGTTGGCCCGGATCCGCCGGCTCTATTACGGCGCCGCCGACCCCAAAGGGGGTGCTGTCGATTCCGGCGTAAGATTTTTCGCGCAACCGACCTGCCACCATGTGCCGGAGGTCTATTCGGCAGTCGGCGAGACCGAAGCCGCGACGCTGCTGCGGGATTTTTTCAAGGTGAGACGGTGATGTCTCCCGTCCCGTCATTGCGAGCGAAGCGAAGCAATCCATCTTGCTACGCAAAGAAAGAATGGATTGCTTCGTCGCGGAGCCTGTCATCGGGCGCGCATACGCGCGACCCGTTGGCTCCTCGCAATGACGGTGGAGGCGCTTGTGCATAATTACGCCAGAAAAAACTCCCGCAACAACCGCGCCGTCTCGTCCGGATTTTCTTCCGTCAGAAAATGTCCCGATACTACCGGCGCGCCCGATACATTCGTCGCCCATTTCTTCCAAGTATCGAGCGGCGTCGCCGCCGCCTTGGCGATGCCGACATCGCCCCACAGCGCCAGCATCGGGATCGTGATCTTTTTCCCCGCATCGAAGTCGGCCTTGTCGATGTCGTAGTCGGCATAGGCGCCGGCACGGTAGTCCTCGCACATCGCGTGAATCCGCGCAGGGTCGAGGAACGGCGCGATGTAATGCTGCAGCGCGCGCGGGTCCATCGCATCCAGCGTCTTCAACCTGGTCTGGCTTGCCATCTTCTGCCGCAGGAAGAATTCCCCGTTGTTGGAAATCAGCGTTTCCGGCAGCGGATATGGCTGCGCCAGGAACGTCCAGTGATAGATGTTCAGCGCATAGAGCCGGTTCATCTTCTCCCAGTAATCATAGGTCGGCAGGATATCGAGCACCGCGAGCTTGGATAGCCGCCCGGGATGATCGAGCGCCAGCCGGTAGGAGACGCGCCCGCCGCGATCGTGACCGGCCAGCGCAAAATGCACATGGCCGAGCTGCTCCATCGCTTCCACCATCGTCTTCGCCATCGCGCGCTTGGTGTAGGGCGTATGGTCCTTGTCGCTGTCGGGCATATCCGACCAGCCGTAGCCCGGCAGGTCGGCGATGATCAGGGTGAATTTGTCGGCGAGCTTCGGCGCGACGGTGTGCCACATCACATGCGTCGACGAGAACCCGTGCAACAACAACAGCGGCGGCCCCTTGCCGCCGACGCGCGCAAAGATCCGGCCGGCGCTGGTATTGATCCATTCGGAGGCATAACCGGGAAACAGATCGGCAAGATCGGGCATCGTCACACTCCCTCGCCGCGGCTGCTTTAAACATTGTTTGGCGTTGCCGCTGGCACGTGGCAGCGTTATGCCATCCGCCAAGCCCGGCCAACAAGAACCAAAAGCGAGGAAGTGCCATGTCGATCGATTTCGAAATTCCGGCGGAAGCCAAGGCGATCCGCGAAAAAGTCCGCCAATGGGTGCATGATCACTGCATCCCCGCGGAGAAGGAACTCGACACCAAGCCGCTCGCCGAGGTGCTTGGGCCGCTGCGGGCCAAGGCCCGCGCGCAGGGCCTGTGGTGCCCGTTCGTGCCGAAGCAATATGGCGGCATGGGCCTCGGCCCGCTGGCGAACGCGCTGGTGCAAATGGAGCTCGGCGAGAGCATGCTCGGCGCGCTGTCGATGAATACGCAGGGGCCCGACGACGCCTCGATGATGACTATTCTCGAGCACGGCACCGAATATCAGAAGGAAAAGTTCCTTAAACCGCTGCTCAATGGCGAGAAGCGCATCTGCTTCTCGATGACCGAAAAGGCCGCCGGCGCCGACGCCACCGGCATGCAGACCACCGCGGTGAAGGACGGCAACGAGAACTACGTTCTCAACGGCGAAAAATGGTTCTCGTCTTCCGCCAGCGTCGCCGACATGGCGCTTGTCATGGCCAAGACCGATCCGAACGCGCCGCGTCACCAGCAATATTCCACCTTCATCGTCGAGCTACCGAACCCCGGCTACAAGATCAAGCGCAATGTCGCGAACATGGCGATCGAAGGTCCGCATGACGACGTGCTGCACGGCGGTCATTCCGAGATCGAGATCAAGGATCTGAAAGTATCCGCCGACAATCTGCTGGGCGGCGAAGGCAACGGCTTCAACATGGGCCAGCATCGCCTCGCCTACGGCCGCTTGCGCCACGGCATGCACAACGTCGCCAAGGCGCAACGCGCGCTCGACATGGCGGTCGCCCACATCACCAAGCGTTCGACCTTCGGCGTGCTGCTGGCCGATCGCCAAGGCGTCCAGTTCATGCTCGCCGATTGCGCCGAACAGCTCTATATCGGCCGGCTGATGCTGCTGCACATCGCCTACAAGGCGGAAAAGGGCATGGACATCCGGCAGGAGAACTCGATCGCCAAAATCTTCCATGCCCACATGGTGCACAAGGTGATCGACACCGCGATCCAGCTCCATGGCGCGCTCGGCTTTTCCCAGGATACGCCGCTCGCCAAATGGTACACCCAGGTGCGCGCGCAGCGGCTGGTCGACGGCCCGGACGAGGTGCACCGGTGGAAGATCGGCAAGAACGTCATCAAGGCGTTCCGCGAGCACGGCACCACGGCCAGCGCCGTGGGCGGGGATTTGCTGTAAGGGCTTTCAAAGGGTGTCATTGCCGGGCTTGACCCGGCAATCCATCCTCTTTGGAGAAGTTTCTTACGAAGCGTGATGGATGCCCGGGTCAAGCCCGGGCATGACAGCGGAACTACCCCTCCTGCTCCACCGCCTGCCAGGCAATGTCGCGGCGACAAAATCCATCCGGCCATTTGATGCGATCGACCGCCTCATAGGCACGGCGCTGGGCTTCCTTGACCGTCTTGCCCATCGCGCAAACATTCAGCACGCGGCCGCCATTGGCGAGAACGGCGCCGTCCTTTGCCACCGTGCCGGCGTGGAAGATTTCGACACCTTCGATTTTGGCGGCGTCCTCCAGCCCGTCGATGCGGGTGCCCTTGGCATAGTCGCCGGGATAGCCCTTGGCCGCCATCACCACCGTCAGCGCGGGATCGGGAAACCAGCGCAGGTCGAAATGCCTGAGCTCGCCGTCGCAGGACGCCAGAAATGCCGGCACGATGTCGGACATCATCCGCAGCATCAAGACCTGGCATTCGGGATCGCCGAAGCGGACATTGTATTCGAACAGCTTTGGGCCCTGCGCCGTCACCATGACGCCGGCGTACAGGATGCCGCGAAATGGCATGCCGCGCTGCTTCATGCCGGCGACCGTCGGCAGAATGATGCGCGACATGATCTGGTCATGGACCTCGGGCGTCACGAACGGCGTCGGCGAATAGGCGCCCATGCCGCCGGTATTCGGGCCCTCATCGTGATCGAACACGCGCTTGTGGTCCTGGGCGGTGGCGAGCGGGATCGCGGTCTCGCCATCGCACAGCGCAAAGAAGCTGATCTCGCGGCCGGAGAGAAATTCCTCGATCACGACTTCGGCGCCGGCGGCACCGAAGCCGCCCTCGAACATGACAGCGATGGCGTCTTCGGCTTCGCGCAAGGTCATTGCCACGACGACGCCCTTACCGGCGGCGAGCCCGTCGGCCTTGACCACGATCGGCGCGCCTTGCGCGCGCACGTAGGCCAGTGCGTCGTTGGCATTGCCAAAGCGGCGATAGGCGCCGGTCGGAATATCGAATTCGCTGCAGAGGTCCTTTGTGAATCCCTTGGAGCCTTCGAGCTGGGCGGCGAGCTTGCTCGGGCCGAACGCCTTGATGCCGACGGCACTGAGATCATCGACGATCCCGGCCGCCAGCGGCGTCTCGGGCCCGACCACGACAAGATCAACCGCGTTGCGTCGGCAGAACTCGATCACGGCGGCATGGTCGGCGACGTCGAGCGCGACGCATTCGGCCTCTTTGGCGATGCCGGCATTGCCGGGCGCGCACCACAACTTGGTCAGTAGCGGGGAAGCGGCGATCTTCCACGCCAAAGCGTGTTCGCGGCCGCCGGAACCGAGCAGAAGGATGTTCATGAGGTGGACCGGGTGCAGGGTTTCGAAGCGCAGTCGGTCGCACGAGTCTCCCTTGTTCTGCAAGGGGTTCCTGCCGAATTGGGGTCCGATATCTTCCCTATCCGCCGCGGCCGAAAATCCCTATTTTATGTTGATAATTTACATTGCCGAATCGATGTCCATGCCCGCAGCGGAAAAACTGACCAACACGCCCGAATTGACCGTCTCGGAGCTGTCTTCGGCCCTGAAACGGACGGTGGAGGACACCTACGGGCATGTCCGGGTGCGCGGCGAAATCTCCGGCTTTCGCGGGCCGCACTCCTCCGGCCACTGCTATTTCGCGCTCAAGGACGAGAGCGCCAAGATCGAGGCCGTGATCTGGAAGGGCGTGCATGCGCGCATGCGCTTCAAGCCGCAGGAAGGCCTCGAGGTCATCGCGACCGGCAAGCTCACGACCTATCCGGGCTCGTCGAAATACCAGATCGTGATCGAGGCGATCGAGCCCGCCGGCGTCGGCGCGCTGATGGCGCTGATGGAGGAACGCAAGCGCAAGCTCGGCGCCGAAGGGTTGTTCGACGAGTCGCGCAAACAGTTATTGCCGTGGCTGCCGGAGGTGATCGGCGTCGTGACCTCGCCGACCGGCGCCGTCATTCGCGACATCCTGCACCGGCTGCAGGACCGTTTTCCGCGCCGGGTGCTGGTGTGGCCCGTGAAAGTTCAGGGCGAAGGCTCCGCCGAGCAGGTCGCCGCCGCCATCCGGGGTTTCAACGCGCTGCCCGAGGGCGGCAGAATCCCGCGGCCGGATCTGTTGATCGTCGCGCGCGGCGGCGGCTCGCTGGAGGACCTTTGGTCCTTCAACGAGGAGATCGTGGTTCGCGCCGCCGCCGACAGCATGATCCCGCTGATCTCGGCGGTCGGCCACGAGACCGATATCACGCTGATCGATTTTGCCGCCGACAAGCGCGCGCCGACACCGACCGCCGCCGCCGAAATGGCCGTCCCCGTGCGCAGCGAATTGTTCGTCGAGGTAACCGCGCTGGCGCGGCGCACCATGATCTGCTGGCAGCGCAGCCAGGAAGGCCGCCGCAACGAATTGCGCGCCGCCGCCCGCGCGCTGCCTGCAGCCGCCGAACTGCTGGCGATACCCAGGCAGCGGCTCGACAGCGCCGCCGGCGCCCTGCCCCGCGGGTTGAAAGCCAATACGCACGCGCATCATCGCCGCTTCTCGCAGGCCAGTGCCGGGTTGACGTTGAAGGTGCTGCGCGGACAGGTCGCGCACGCAAGGCAGCGCCTGACGGTGTCCGGCGAGCGCATCACGCTTTCCACCCGCGCGCTGCTGCGCCAGCGCCGCGATCGCTTTGCCGGGCTGGAGGTCAGGCTCAAGGCCTCGAAGCTCGCCAACGCCCAGGCCCAGCGCAACGCCATCGCGCGCGACCGCGAACGCGCGCAGCGCCTTGCCGAACGCGCCCGCCGCGCGCTGCTCACGGCAATGCAGCGGCTGGAAGCGCGGGTCGCGCATAGCGGCCAGTTGTTGTCGGCGCTGTCCTATCGCGGCGTGCTGGCGCGCGGCTTTGCTTTGGTGCGCGATGCGCACGGCCATGCCCTGCATGCCGCGGCCGCGGTCGGACCCAACGCGCATCTGACCATCGAATTCGCCGACGGCCGCGTCGGCGCCACCGCGGATTCCGATCGTCCGCCGGCGACACCCGAGCCCGACAGCGCGCCCAAGCCCGCGCCGCGCGAGACCAAGACGATGGCGGCCAAGCGTGTGGTCAAACCGGTCGATCAGGGAAGCCTGTTCTAGAGTCTTTTTGTTTGACGCGTTTTCTAGCGCAGATAAGTCTACGCAATCTGCGCAAGCTTGATTGCTATGCGAACCGGTGCCCACTTCGCTCGAAAACGCTATCGCGCCAGCCACTCGGCAACGCGCGCCTGCGAATCCGATCGCGCCTCGGTATCGGTGCCGATATGGCCATGTTCCGGCAGTGCCGCATCACCGCCACCACCGCCGATCGCATGCAGCGGCAGATCGGGACGATCGAAATCATGGGACGCGCCGGGATAGATTTCGATCCGGGTCAGCGCGCTACGGCCACGCGCGCCGTCGATCATCGCGCGGCAGGCGGTCGGCGAACTGATGTCGTCCTTGGCACCGATCAGCAGCAGCGTCGGCACCCGGGCGCTCCAGCCGAGGCCGGACGAGACGCGGCAGTCCGGATAGAACGCAATCGCCGACCGGAAATCCGGCGCGGCATTGCGCGACGACAGTTGCGGCCGTACCGCCCACAATAGCGCGCTGGCGCCGCCCGCCCATCCGATCAGGCTGACGCGGTCATGCGCCACCCAGGACTGTTGCGAGAGCCACTGCCGCGCCGCGGTGATATCGGCCACCCGCTCGCGGCGGGCGAGCACGTGACGCTCCTTGACGCGGCATTGCGGCCCTAATTCGCGCGAGCCGTAACTGTCCGGCAACAGCACGGCCTGGCCGGCCTTCAGGAGTTGTTCGGCCCAGTCGCGGTAGCGCGGCAGCACCGGCTCGGAATGTCCGCCCAGTCCGCCGCAGCCATGCAGCGCGATCACAGTGGGGAACGGTCCGTCGCCCTCCGGCTTGTAGAGCTGCGCGTGCAGGGTCACGCTACCGTCAGGGATATCGATCTGATGCGGGGCCGGCAAAGGCGCCGCGGCCGCGGCAAAGCCTACGGCGAACAGCGTCAGGAACAGTATTACTGATAGAGGGCGCATCGGTCCCGGTCAGATCATGTTGGCGGCGCAGATTGAGCGAGCCGCGATCGCAAGATTATCACGCAGATCGGCCCCAAATTCATCACAAGTAGGTGGGTTTCGGGAGCGGACAGTACGACCTATTTATGATAGACCGCGTTCGGAAAATACACTTGGCCGGGCAAGTTGCGATCGTTTGCGTGACAGACCGGCCCATTGGAGAGTTTGACGGTGCTGAATAAATTCGGTCCTTCGGGGAATGGCGAAGCGCAGGTGCAATATCTGGATGGCGATTTCCGCGTGGTCTCGCCCGGAACCTATGTGCGCTGCGCCATTACCGATGTGCGGATCCCGCTCGACGAATTGAAATACTGGAGCGTCGATCTGCAGGAGGCCTATTCGGTTCCGACCGCCGTGCTGCAACGGCACTTTCCCGGCGCCGTGAAGGGCCAGGGCTAGTCGCCCTCGCTCAACTTTCGCTCACGCGCCTTGAACAGACGCGCCGTCACGAAGCTACGCAAGTGCGCCGCGTCATCGAATGCAAGCGTCACCGCGAACGGCATGATGCCGTGTGCCCAATCCGGCACGCCGCCGGCCTGCCGCAGCCGCGCCAGATCCTTTTCCGTCGTGACCAGCGTCAGCGCATCGCGCGCGGCTTCCGCGACCAGGGCTTCAATCTCGCTTTGCGCGAACGGATGGTGATCGGCGAAAGCGCGCCGCCGCGCCACCTCGATGCCGCTGGCTTCTAACGTTGCGAAGAATCGCGCGGGATCGCCGATTCCGGCGAAGGCCAGCACGCGATGGCCGCGCAGCGACGCCACGGACGCCGCATCCGGCTGCAGATGCGCGCGCAGCACCGGTTTGCCCTGCGCGGCGACCTCCGCCGCCACCGCCTCGGCGGCGGTGCCGTTACCGACAATGAGCAGCGCGTCGGTGCGCGCTATTTGTGGTTTCAACGGCGCGCGCAACGGACCGGCGGGAAACACCTGCCCGTTGCCGAGACCGCGGGTGCCGTCGATCACGATCAGCGACACATCCTTGGCCACGGACGGATTCTGAAAACCGTCGTCCATCAGGATCACGGTGGCGCCTTGCGACCGCGCCAGCGGCACACCGTCCGCACGCTGGCGCGCGACCACCACCGGCAACTGGCTTGCCATCATCAGCGGCTCGTCGCCGACATCGGACGCCGCATGCCTTAAGGGATCGACCCGGACCGGTCCGCGCAGTTTGCCGCCATAGCCGCGGCTCAGCACCACCGGCGTCTCGCCGAGTTCGCGCAACAGTTTCGCCAGCGCCAGCACCGTCGGCGTCTTGCCGGCGCCGCCGACATGATAGTTGCCGACGCAGAGCACAGGCACGCCGGCATCCAGACCTCTTCGCCGCAGCCGGTTGGCCGCGACAGCACCATAGAGCGCGCCGAGCGGCCTCAACACATGCGATTTCCACGAAGACGGGCCGTGCCAGAAGCCCGGCTCACGCATTCGCGGCTCCCATCTCGATCCGCAACTGCAGCAGATACGGCTCGAGCGCCGCAAGCGTCCGTTCCAGCGCGCCGCCGAGTTGCTCGACCACGCGCTCTGATGCCGCAAGCTGGGCGTCGCGCACCCTGGGATCGGCGAGCAACTGACCGAGCTGTTTCACCAGCGCGTCCGGCGTATCGGCGCGACGCGCGCCGCCGGCGGCATCGAGCGCCTCGTAGACATCGGTGAAATTGAAGACGTGCGGACCGTGGACCACGGAGGCGCTGAGCTTGACCGCCTCGATCGGATTCTGTCCGCCATGCTCGACCAGCGATCCGCCCATGAACACGATCGGCGCCAGCCGGTAGAACAGGCCCATCTCGCCCATGGTATCGCCGACATAGATATCGGTCGCCGCGGTCGGCAATTCCTCGCGCGAGCGCAAGCTCGCCTGCAGCCCGGAAGCGGTGATCATGCCTGCGATCGCCGTGCCGCGGTCGGCATGGCGCGGCACGATCACGGTCAACAGCCCGGGAAAGAATCCGGCCAGCGTCTTGTGGGTCTCGACCAGAATCTCCTCTTCGCCGGGATGGGTCGAGGCCGCGACCACGATCGGCCGGCCCCGCGTCATCGACATCAGCCGTTCGAGCTTGCTGCTATCTGCCGGCGGTGCGGGAACGTCGAGCTTGAGATTTCCGGTGACCGTGACGTTGCGGCTGCCGAGCGCCGCGAAACGCTCGCCGTCGAGCTCGGATTGGGCCAGGCAGACGTCGAACCGGCCGAGCAGCGCCGAGATCGTGCCGGAGACCCGGCGCCAGCGCGGAAACGAGCGATGCGACATCCGTCCGTTGATCAGTACCATCGGCAGCCGCCGCGCCGCGCTCGACAGGATCAGGTTCGGCCACAGATCGGACTCGATGAACAGCGCCAGCGAGGGCCGCCAGTGATCGAGGAACCGCGCGACGTAACGCGGCGAGTCGTACGGCACATATTGATGGATCACGTCGGCGGGAAACCGCTTGGCGACGATCGCGGCCGACGTCACCGTGCCCGAGGTCAGCAGGATGCGCAGGTTGAGCGCCCGCAGCTTCTCGATCAGGGCCGCGGCGGCCAGCACCTCGCCGACGCTGGCGCCGTGAATCCACACCAGCGGTCCGACCGGGCGGACATCGGCGCTGACGCCGCGGCGCTCGCCGACGCGCTCCGGATCTTCCTTGCCGAGCTTGAGCCGCCGGTTGATCAACGCAGGCGACAGCGGCACCATCGCGGACGATAGTCTCCGGTAGACGCGCAACGTCATCGGCAGCGGATCAACCAAGGGCGGCCTCCGGGCGCCCGACCGCCGCATAGGCGAGCCGGGTCGCTTCGTTCAGATAAGTCTCTACCTGCAGCCGCAATTTTTCCATGGTCTCGGCATCGGCGTCCGGCGGCACGTACACCGGTTCAATGCCTACCACGACGCCGCGCCCGAATGGCAAATTGATGGTGGTGGAGTCCCAGTTCTTCAACCGGATAAACCGGCTGGTGACCATCGCAAACGGCATGATCGGCCGGCCGGACTCCCGCGCCAGCATGATGACGCCGAGGCCCACCACCCGTGCCCGCTTCGGCACGTCGGCGGTGGTCGCGACGTTCCAGTTCTCCGCAAGCGCCTGCACCATCTCCCGGAACGCGCCGACGCCGCCCTTGCGGTGAAACGCGCCGCCGTGATCGCCCGAGCCTCGGATCGTGCCGATGCCGAGCCGCTCTGCCGCAATTGCGTTAAATTCACCGTCGCGATGCCGCGAGATCAGCACCTTGGCGCGGTAGCTCGCCTTGTTCTTGATGAACGGCGTCATGAAATGCTGGCCATGCCAGAACGCGAAGATCGCCGGCATCTGCGGCTCGACGATCCCGTACACGTCGGTCGGCACGTAGCTGAACTGGTTGGTCAGCCAGACCAGCCGCAGGTATTCGGCCGCAAGCACTCCCAGCGCGCGCTGAACCCAGCTGCTGCGCAGCAAATCGCGAAAGAAACGTTTCAATGGGAGTGCTTCGTATCGTCGCTCGGGTCAAGCAGCCGATGGAGGTGAACCACGAAGTAGCGCATGTGGGCATTGTCCACGGTCTGCTGCGCCTTCGCCTTCCAGGCCGCGTGAGCGGTGGCGTAATTGGGGAACACGCCGACGATCTCGACCTTGTCGAGATCCTTGAACGTGTTGTGTTCGAGGTCGATCAACTCGCCGCCGATGACGAGATGAAGCAGTTGCGGCTGGGCATTGTCTGACATGAATGATCTTTCCTAACGAGATGCCCGGCAAGCAAGGTGGATCTATATAGCGCAAGACGCGTGACGTGTAGCGAAGGATTTGCGGCGCGTAGCTCTACGGGTTCAGGGCAGCGGACGGTTGCGAAAATGCTCGACAATGCGTGCATGACGATCGCGTCCCGCTGCCACCAGCACCCCATGCGTCACCTCCCGGCGATTGTACTCAATCGCATCCCCCGAGAGTGCGGTCATTCTACCATTCGCTTCCTGCACGATCAAATTGGCCGCGGCAAGGTCCCAGTCGCGGCTTTGGCCGCCCGCAAAAGCGGCATCGAGGCTGCCGTCGGCGACCCGGCACAGCCGCAGCGCCAACGATCCGATTCGCGGAAACAGCGTGATTTCCTCCGAGGACGGACTGAGCCGCTGCACCAGCGGCTTCGGACCGGCCATCCGGGAAAAATCGAGATCGGTGCCGGTCGAGGCCGAGACCTGCCGCCGGTTCAGCGTCGCGCCCTGCCCGTGCACTGCGAAGAAGAATTCGTCCGTCACCGGCGCGAACACCGCCGCCAGCACCGGCTTGCTGCCTGCGACCAGCGCCACGCTGACGCACCAGTCCTCGCGGCCGGCCAGGTAAGCCCGGGTGCCGTCGATCGGATCGACGATCCAGACCAGCGGCTTGCCGAGCCGCGTGTCGTCGTCGGCGCTTTCTTCCGACAGCCAGCCGTAATCCGGCGTCGCCGCACGCAGTCTTTGCTCGACCAGATCGTTGACGGCGATATCGGCTTCCGAGACCGGCGACGAGGCGCCCTTGGTCCAGTTCTTCAGTTCGGTACGAAACATCGCCTTTGCCAGCGCGCCCGCATCCCGGACCGTTTCCGTCAACAGCGCGACATCGCGCGCTGAAATCTTTTCGGCTGTGTCAGCGTCCGCCAAGCGTCAAGCCCTCGATGCGCAAGGTCGGCGCATTGACGCCGTAGCGGAATTCCAGGTCGTCGGCGGCGACCAGCGATTTGAACATCGGCAGCAGGTGGCCCGCGATCGTCACCTCGCTGACGGCATAGGTGATCTCGCCGTTCTCGATCCAGAAGCCGGAGGCGCCGCGGCTGTAATCGCCGGTCACGCCATTGACGCCGGAACCGATCAGATCGGTGACGTAAAAGCCCTGCTTGATATCCGAGATCAGTTGCTTCGGAGTCACGCGGCCGGCCTCGAGGTGCAGATTATACGATCCCGGCGACGGCGAGGACGAGACGCCGCGATGGGCATGCCCGGTCGTGACCATGCCGAGCTCGCGCGCGGTCGCGGAATCCAAAAGCCATGTCGTCAGCACGCCCTCGTCGATCAGCGCGTGCCGCTTCACCTTGACACCCTCGGCGTCGAAGGTCTGCGAACGCAGTCCGCGAACTCTTAAGGGGTCATCGATGATGCGGATGTCCTTTGAAAACAGCTGCTCGCCGAGCCGGTCCTTCAGGAAGCTGGTCTTGCGCGCGATCGAGGCGCCGTTGATGGCGCCGACGAGATGGCCGACCAGCGAGCCCGACGCGCGCGGATCGAACACCACCGGCACCTTGCAGGTCTCGACCTTGCGCGGATTGGCGCGCGCCACGGTACGCTCGCCGGCCTTGCGGCCGACGCTGGCCGGCGAGGCGAGATCGGACGCATGCGGCGCCGAGGTGAAATCGTAGTCGCGCTCCATGCCGGTGCCCTCACCGGAGATCGCGGTCATCGAGATGCCGTGGCTCGAACGCAGATATGAGCCGTGGAAACCGGTCGAGGTCACCAGCACCATGCCGCCGATGCCGCTCGACGCCGAGGCGCCGCCGGACTTCGACACGCCCTTGACCGCCAGCGCCGCCGCTTCGGCTTCGCAGGCCCGGCGCTCCAGTTCGGCTGTGGTCGGGACTTTTCGATCGAGCAGATCGAGATCGGCAAACTCATGCGCCAGCAGCGACGGGTCGGCGAGGCCGACAAACTTATCGTCAGGCGCGACCCGCGCCATCGCGACCGCACGCTCGGCCAACTTCGCGATGCCGTCGCCGGAGACGTCGTTGGTCGAGACCACCGCCTGGCGCTGCCCGACCAGCACGCGCAATCCGACATCGTCGCCTTCCGAACGCTCGGATTCCTCGACGCGCCCGTCACGCACCTCGACGCCCTGCGAGACGCCGCGCACCGCGACCGCGTCCGCGGCATCCGCGCCGGCGCGCTTGGCCGCCTCGACCAGGCGTTGCGCCAGTGTCGAAAGTGCGGACTGATCGAACAGGTCGGAATTCGCAGGCGATCGGGAAAGCGGCTGATCCGTGGATGGTGAAGAGTTCACAAACAAAATCCCTGACATTGAAGAGAGTTGGAACGCTAACCGGCAGACCCACCAGATGTGCCTGATTCACAGGGATTTCAAGCATCTTGCGGTGTCAAATGCCAGACAATTTCGGCATTGAAGCAAGGTCTCGTCAATCATGTGAGCCAAGGTCTTGTCAATCATGCGGGCAGAAGCGCGGCAGGTGACCATGGATTAACCAGCCTTTTTAAGCCGAAACGGAAACGCGTCGGCTAAGGTCTCACGTATCGACCGGGAACATAATCCCGGCGGGGAGATAAAGCCGTGAGGCGTCAAACAGCAACAAGCGGGATCAATCCCGCCGGGTCGAGCCGTGCATTGCGGCTCGACCCTCTTTCCCTTCCGCTCTCGTTCGATGCGCATGATACCCGCGCAGACGGCAGCGTACGGAACATCGAACTTCACCGCGAACGCGTCGTGCTGCGCCGTGCCGTCCAGGGCATGCGCATGGCGGTCAACATCAGCGTCCGCGATTTTCTCGGCGTCGGTTTGCGGGGCCTCGACGACGCGCAAGCGTTGATCCTGGTGCATCGCGACCCCTCGCTTTCGATTCCGCTTCTCGTCAGCTCCGACGCCGACGAGATCGCATCCGCCTGGCAGACCTGGAGCGAGATCTTCGCGCTTCCTCAATTGCCGGAAGACGAGGTCAGCGAACCCGCCGCCCGGCGCCGCCGCCACAACGCCATCCGCGCCCGCCGCCCGAAGTTCCTGGTCCGCCGCCGCGCCGGCGACCTGCTCAACCCTGCGAATACTCACGCCGGCGAGCGCGAGATCATCGCGCGGGATTAGTGCCGTTTCCTCAAGACCGCGCAGGCTGCCATGCCGCTCTATCTCTGGCTGATCGTCTTTCATCCGGTCCTGCTCACCCTGCTCGCTTTGGTCGCGCTTGTTGTTCTGCTCAGATGGACCGGTTGGTGGGCGCGATACAAATACCGAATCCTGCTGGTGCTGCTCGCCGGCTATGCGATCGACATGGCATTCGCGCTGCCGCGGATCCTGTTCGCGCATGGCCTGTCCCAGGAACCGGTGATAGCGCGGCGAATTCCATTGCCGTCTCGCTTCGTGCTGGTCGATATTCCCTGCGACGCGAGGTGCCATGACCTGCTGATCTCGGGCGAGGTCGAAGAGATCGTCTCCGTCAGTCTTCCCGGGTACGGCGGCGTGAGCGCGGTCAGCGCGCGTCGCTATCGCGCGGACTGGACTATTCCGGGCACTTGTCCATCGGAACGCCAGAGGGAGAACCGGGAGCCAAGCCAGGCCCAGGGATCGAGCGGGTACTGTCCGTGCGTCGAGTCCGTCGAAGTCCCGACCTCGGGAGTCTTTCTGGTCAATGAGGGCACGATCGTCAGCGCCAGCCAACGGGCGCGGCCCTATGCGCCGGCCTATCTGGTCAAGGCCCCGCCCGGCCGCGTGATTCGCTTTGCCGGCATCGAGGTGCAAAATCGAAGTTCGGCCGGCACCGACGTGCTGGCATCGATCTATTACGACGAGGCCCCCGGGCTTTTGGGCCTGCCTCCTCTGATCGGCTGCTGGGATCGCCCCGACAACGTGATCTGGATCATGCCGGCCGGCGATACCGGTTGCGGGCTGTGGCGCTGGTTCACGGAGGGCGGCAACGAAAAATTCGTCAACGACACCACTTGGCTGTTCGAGCGGGTGTTCGGACCTCCCGATCGTCCTGTTGTCCCGCCGCGAAGAGCCGAGTTGCTGGCTCCGGCGCAGCCGCAGAAATGAACGTCGCCTTCTCCACGTCATTGCAGAACCGTAGGATGGGTGGAGCGAAGCGATACCCATCATCTTCGCGGTCGGTATTGATGGGTATCGCTGCGCTCCACCCATCCTACGAAATTGAATACGGCTTCGCGTTCTCGCGGCATGATCTGCCCGGAGTTTTGCAAGAAAACCTTGCCCCCGAAAATCAGAGGGCGCAGGGAAGACCGGGTGCGCGCCGCACCCGCGGTCTCGTACGCGGTGGATGCAACAAAGATTTGCGCACGAGCATACAGGTTTGGCGGAGGCATCCGGCCTTCCCTGCGCAATGGCTTTACGGCTTATACGATTTCGTCCTGGTGACCGGCTTTCTTGCCACCATCATCCGCTTCGGCTTTCGCTTCCGCCGACTTGACGCCAGCACCGGGGCGTCGGACCCAAACGATTTCGCCGTACGCAACAGCCCGTTCGTCTCGCGTGCTGCCGCGTCCACCGCTCCCTGTCCCTCGTTTGCGACGATGGCCGACGCCCCTTGTGTCCAAAAAATTTGGCAGAATGAGCGAACGGGCGGTTGCGGACCAACCGCCCGTTGCTGGAACTGAGCCCGTACGCCCCAAAGGCGACAGAGCCTGTACCAGAGCGAGGGACAGCTCCGGCGTCTTCCTCAACCCGAACAGTTGCAAGGGCTTCGAGCCCGTACCGAGCAAGGAAGGGAGTGGATGATGGCACAAGATGATCGCATTGTCGTGGGCATCGATGTGGCAAAGGACAAGGTGGATGCGTGCATTCGCTCGCTGTCATTGCGTCAGGTCTGTCCGAACACGGGACAAGGCCACCGCAAGCTGGTGGCCTGGCTTCGCAAGTACAAGGCAACCAGGGCTGTGATGGAGGCGAGCGGCGGTTACGAGCGTGACTGGGCCAAGCTACTGCGCCAGGCCGGTGTCGAGGTGCGGATCGTCGACCCCAAACGCGTCCGCAGCTTCGCGCTATCGGCCGGCCGGCTGGCAAAGAACGATGTGATCGACGCGGAGATGATCGCCTGGTTCGCCGAGATATTTACCGAGGCGCCGAGCCAGACCCACGATGCCGCACGCGAGGAGTTGCTCGCGCTGGTGAAAGCGCGCATCGGTCTGGGTGATCTCAAGACGCGCTTGCAAAGCCAAAACGAGCATGCTGCACCAGGACTGGTTCAGAAAACGCATGCCCGCGTCTTGAAGAATCTGGTCAGTGAAATTGCCAAGCTCGAGGCGGCAATTGCGGCCAAGATCAAGGCCTCGCCACACCTTGCCGAGCGTGCCGAGATCATCGAGAGCGTGCCGGGCCTCGCCGAAACGACCTCCGCCAACCTCATTGCGGGGATGCCGGAGCTTGGGCAGGTGAGCAACAAGATCGCCGGTGCGTTATTAGGCGCCGCCCCGTACGACGACGATAGCGGCCATCGGCGCGGTGAGCGTCATATCAAGGGTGGCCGCCGCTGGGTCCGCAACGCCATCTACATGCCCTGCCTCGGCGCAGCCACGCAGAACAACCCGGTGCTCAAGGCCTTCTACGACCGCCTGATTGCCAAGGGAAAGAAGCCGAAAGTGGTGCTTGTCGCCTGCATGCGCAAGCTCATCGTCATCCTCAACATCATGATCGCACGACGGCAGAAATGGGATCCCAGCCGTTACGCACTGAACTGAGCGAGCGCACCTCACCGCGCTCGGTCATCGACCGAGCGCATGCCAAGCCAACAGACCGGAGAGCGGACGGGGTCAAGGCCGTAAGCCGCCGAAGGCGGGGCGCGCCCCGCGCCAGCCTTGAGGCCCGGCCGATCGCCGGTTTACTTCAGCACAGTTGCTCTGGTGGGACAGGATGGCGGGAGTCCTAAATCTGATTTGCCCGACGGGGCCAGCGGAATATTTTTATCCGAAGGGCTGGACAGACTTTTGGTGATTTGCCCGTCGGGTTGATTTGTCGCAGGCAATCAAACCACCACACGAGGTTGACGAGCTCTACGCAGTTTTTGGACGCAATAACCTTGATGTCCCTCCTGCACGAGAATAGCCTCCGCTAAATGTGCCGATATCTTCACCGCAATCTAAAAGAGGAATTTGCTATGGAAACCAATAAGCAGATAGCCTTACGCGCGTTGATCGGCGCGTTCATCGACAGGGACCCAAATGTCGTGGAACATTTCACGGCCGATTATATTCAGCACAATCCAACAATTCCGAACGGTCCGGCTGCGATAAAGGATCTGATCCCCAAATTGCCCAAGGACTTTTCTTATCAACCAGGTATGGCGGTGGCCGAAGGCGATCTGGTGATGGTTCATGGACGTTATGTTGGATGGGGACCAAAGCCGATGATAGCCGTCGACATATTCAGACTAGAGGGCGGCAAGGTGGCCGAGCATTGGGATGTTATGCAAGAGGAAGTCCCTGCTTCGGCCTCCGCTAATGGCAATCCGATGTTTTCAGCACCGGAGAGAAAATAAGCAACGCCCGTGGGCGACCATGCGGGCTATGTCGGTTTCGTGCAAAGACGGACCTCGTGCATCGCAGCCTTGGCCCGGCAATTTATCAGTCATGAGTTATGCTGTGCCTTGGCGGCCGTCGCTCCGCCCCAGAGTGAACCGGGATTGGCCCGGTCTCCATGAAGCTCCATCATCCGGTCGAAGAGTTCGCGCACGGTCGTGGTTTCCTCGTTGAGGCGCATGAAGTCCCGGAAATAACTGCGCGTTTCCTCGATGATCCGAGGGTGGTCGTCGTTCTCGGGCCGTTTGTGGCCGGCGATCACGGTGCGGGGTTTCAGCGATTCGAGCTTGTCGAGAGCGGCGATCCATTTGAGCCAGGTTTGCGGGTTGCCCTCCGCCATATAGGGATGCACGCCGTTGTAGGCGGCGTCCCCGGCCACCACCAGATCGATGGAAGGGACGTGCAGACTCGTGGACAAGGCCGTGTCGGTATAGCCGGTGTCGATCAAGACCAACTGGTGCCCTTCCAGTTCGATGATATTCCCTTCGAGTGCCTCGGCCACCGCGAGCTGTTGCGGGAGCTGGCCGGGAAAGCGCGAATTCCAGAAGCTGTTGAAATAGGGCGGATCGAGCTCGTGACGCATGACCTCCACGATGTCCGGTCTTGCCACTGCCCGTGCATGGGGGAAGCGCTGCCTGAGCAGTCCGATGCCAAAAAAATGATCGCCGTGGCCGTGGGTCGCGTAAATCGTGGTCAGGTTCTTGCCGCTCGCCGCGACCCAGTCCGCCAGGGCCTGCGAGGCTTCGGCGGTAAGGAAAGTGTCGACCAGCACGGCATCCCGCTCGCCATAGATCAGTGTGGACGAATTAGGTACCCAGGCTAGGGACTCGTAGCCTGACGGCAGCTCGCGGTTGAGGCCAGGCCGCTTGGTGATGAACACCGACCACTGCAAGGGAGCGCTTTCATGATTCGAGCCGGCCATGAGATTCCTCCGTGCGTTTTTGCGTTACCTTCGGCTCTGTCGCCGATGGCCGCAAGCCACAACCACGATGTCGAATCGGAGCGGCACTTACGACCGCGTTGCCGGGCCAGGACGAAACGTTCGCAAGACATATAGAGGGGATGCGGCTCTACTATCGTTCCGCAATAACCGACAGGGACACTGTGGTCACCGTAGTCTCCGCGCCGCCAACGGCCCGGGCACACTAACTTAGCTAAATTTACCAGACTTATCTCCGCACCCCAAGCAAAACGCTTGCCCGGACCCATCCTCTGCTCGACTTCCGGGTCATTCGCTACACGGGCGCCCGGCAGCAAATGCGGCCATGTCCGCCATCAGCGGAAGCAGATTCAGAACATTGGCGGATTGCGCGCTAATGAGTCCACGCCCGGCGAGGCACCGGCGGCGCATACGCGCACCCGATGACAGACTTCGCGAGGCAACCCATCGCGCGGGGAGACATGGATTGCTTCGTCGCTATCGCTCCTCGCAATGACGGGGCCATCACGCCCGCATCACCGCATCCACCAGCAAGCCTGCGAACAGCAACAGCCCGGCATCGCGGTTGGATTTGAAAACGCGCAGGCACAGCGCGGGATCGCTGATATCGAGCCTTCGAATCTGCCAGGCCAGATGGGCCGCGAACGCGACTAACCCGAGCCATGCCGGCCATCGCGCGCCGGCCAGCCCCAGCGCCACACCGATCAGCACCACCGCGAGTGCGTAGAACACGACCAGCGCACGGTGGGTGCGGGCGCCGAACAGGCGCGCGGTGGACTTGATGCCGATCAGCGCGTCGTCCTCGGCATCCTGATGCGCATAGATGGTGTCGTAGCCGATCACCCAGGCGATCGAGCCGGCGTAGAGCGTGAGTGCGGTGAGATCGATCCGCCCGAGCATGACCGCAAAGCCCATCAGCGCGCCCCAGGAGAACGCCAGGCCGAGCACGACCTGCGGCCACCAGGTGATGCGCTTCATGAACGGATAGACCGCGACGATCACCAGCGACGCGATGCCGGTCATGATCGCAAAGCGGTTGAACTGCAGCAGCACGGCGAGCCCGATCAGGGCCTGCAGCACCAGAAAGACAAGGGCCTGCGACACGCTCACCTGGCCTGCCGGTATCGGCCGCGACCGCGTCCGCTCGACCCTGGCGTCGAGGTCGCGATCGGTGATGTCGTTCCAGGTGCACCCGGCCCCGCGCATCACGAAGGCGCCGATGAAGAACAGCACGACCACGAACGCCAACGGTCTGACATCGCGCGCGACGCCGGCGGCCAGCGCCGCCGACCACCAGCACGGCATCAACAACAGCCAGGATCCGATCGGACGGTCGAAACGGGCGAGCCGCAGATAAGGCCGCGACCAGGACGGCGCGCGCGTATCGACCCAGTTGCCGGTCGCATCGGCAACGCGGGCGGTGGCGTCGCTCATGAGGTCGAGGTTAGCGGGTTCGAGATTATCGGGGCGCGCGTCATCGCGTCAGAACGTTGCCGTTCAAGGTATCAAAGGTACTGCCGCCCTTCTTCGCGGTCTGCGCCTCGGGCAATGCCGTCGACGTGCCCAGCACGTCGCTGAGGCTGGGGGTGGCCGACCGCTGCTGGTTTGCCGCCTGCTGCGCGACATTGCAGACCTGGTTCTGCATCTTCTCGGTGTTCACGTGGCCGGATTTGAGCTGGTCGCCGATCTGCTGCGGAATTCCGCACTTCGCCGCATTGGTTTCGATATACTTGATCATCTTGATTTCGGACGCGCCGAAATTGCGGATCAGCTTGCAGGCCTCATCCGGGGGCGCATGGCGTTCACTCGCGGCCTTGATCAGCTTGCCGCGCTTTTCCGCCTCTTCGCGCAAGGGAACAAAGCCCTTCATGCAGGCGTCGGAAGACCCGGAAGCTCCACCGGGGGATGGCTGCGGCCCGGCACCACCGAACCCCGGGCCGGAAACCGGTGCGGCGCCTCTGGTAAAAGCCGAGTCATTCGCCGGCGACGAAGCGGCAGGCGGCGCCATTTGACCATTGGGCAGCGGGGCCGGAAAGGCGCCCTGCGCGAAAGCGTGACCGGCGTGAAAGGTCGCGACGGCAACTGTCAACGGCACAATAAGGCGGCGGATCATCAAGGGTGTTTCTCCGGCAAAGCCCAGCGGGGCCCTACGTCTTCCGATCGAAGCACGATCTCCGTTGGGGCTTTTTACGATTGCTGGATGCCCTTAACAACCCGTCGAATAGGGCAACAGCGCGGCGTAGAGCCACATCAGCAGCCAATATTGCCCCTGATTCGGGTCGTTTCGGTTAAAGGCGACGCCATTGGAACATCAAATCTGCCTGAACGCGGACTTCATGCCCGAGACGGGCAGCTAACGGACTTTGTCGAAGTCGCCGACCGGTCCGCGCGGCCGAGCCGGTTCGGTCCGCAGGCTGATGTTGCTGATGCCATGGAAGTCGCCGACGGGTCCCCGCTTCTGCAGTCCTGTCGCGCAGAGTTTCATCCGCAGGGCCTCGGTGCGCTGGTGGCCGGCCTTGAGTTGGTCGGCGGTCCGCTGCGGCACGCCGCATTCGGCCGAATTGGCTTCCAGATATTTGATCATCCGGACTTCGGACTGGGCGAATTCTCCGATCAG
Source organism: Afipia sp. GAS231 (assembly GCF_900103365.1). Lineage (NCBI taxonomy): Bacteria > Pseudomonadati > Pseudomonadota > Alphaproteobacteria > Hyphomicrobiales > Nitrobacteraceae > Afipia > Afipia sp. GAS231. The sequence continues at coordinate 5,287,521 of NZ_LT629703.1, read as the reverse complement.
CCTGCAAGCCTCTTGCGGCGGCGCATGGCGCTCGCTCGCAGCCTTGATCAGCCTGCCGCGGCTCTCCGCCTCTTCGCGCAGCGGCGCGAAGGCCTGCACGCAGGCCCGGTTGTTGGAAGCGCTTTGCGCCAAGGCCCAACCGGCGTTCAAGGCGGTGGCAACCAATGTCAGCAACAGGGTCAAGCAACGGATCATGGGCGAGACAATCTCTGGAATAGGGCGTTTGCCCGGCGCCGGGCCGCGCCAACCGCCAAAAACAGACTCCTGACTTCAGCGCTTTGGGCTAAAAGGCGGCCCGGACTGGACCCTGACCGATGCCTGAATTCGATTTTAGCGCCCCGCGCCTGTTTGTCGATGCTCCCCTCAAGGCGGGGCAGACGGTGGCGCTGGAGCGCAACCAAAGCAACTATCTCGGCAATGTGCTGCGGCTGGCCGCCGGCGATACGATCCTGGTCTTCAACGGTCGCGACGGCGAATGGCAGGCGCAGATCGCCGGCCGCAAGCGGCCCGACGCGCTCATCATCGTGACGCCGACGCGGCCGCAGGATCGCCTGCCCGACATCGCCTACGTGTTCGCGCCGCTCAAGCACGCAAGGCTCGACTACATGGTGCAGAAGGCGGTCGAAATGGGCGCGTCGCGCCTGCAGCCGGTGCTGACCCGCCACACCCAGGTCTCGCGGGTCAACAGCGAGCGGATGCGCGCCAATGTGATCGAGGCGGCCGAGCAATGCGGCATCCTGAGCCTCGCCGAGGTGGCCGAGCCGGTGGCGCTCGACCGCTATCTCGGCCAGCGCCAACCTTCACGCCTGCTGGTGTTCTGCGACGAGGCGGCTGAGGCCGCCAATCCGGTGCAGGCGCTGCAACAGGCAGCCGCCGCCGACGGCATCGACATTCCGGATGGCATCGACATCCTGATCGGGCCCGAGGGCGGATTTGCCGAGGAAGAGCGCGCGGTGCTGCTGCGTCAGCCCAAGATCCTGCGGCTCTCGCTGGGACCCCGAATCCTGCGCGCCGATACGGCGGGTGTCGCAGCGCTGGCGCTGGTGCAGACCGCGCTGGGCGATTGGGCAGGCAAAGCCGTTAGGTGATTGCCATCTGCCGGTTGCGAGGCGGCATCAGGTCCACGATGACGCAAGGAAACGGGAACAGCGGGAACAGCAGCGCGCCCCAGAAGAACCAGGCGAGCTCGGAGCGGCCCTTCGCGATCGCATGCCTGGCCGTATAACGGCCGGCCAGGAACGCGACGGGAAGAATGAAGAGCGCGATGAAAGCGATCCAGGCAAGCATGGGCGGCTCCTGTCGATGCCCGATCATACAGGATTGGGCCGGCGGACGCGACCGGGCCTGAAATGGCGGCCTGCCCGGCCCAAACCTCCTGACCTCAAGCCTTCCGACCTCAAGGCCTTCGTTAAGCGACTTGCCCAATCCCTGTCGAAACCCCGCCCGGGCCATGCTAAGGCCTGCGCCGAGAGCCCTAGAATCTGCCCGTTCACCCCCTGAAACCCGGTTTTCCGGGTATTTGGACGTCAAAATGACCGTAACCGCCGCTGCCCGAGGGGTTGCCGGGTCCGCCGCCTGGGCGGACGCGCTGCTGTTGTCGTTTGCGCAAGCCGGCTACGTCCAGGCCGAGCCCGCGATCCTGCAGCCGGCCGAGCCGTTCCTCGACCTTTCCGGCGAAGACATCCGCAAGAGCCTTTACCTGACCACCGATGCCAGCGGCGAGGAACTCTGCCTGCGGCCCGACCTCACCATTCCGGTCGCGCGCGACTATCTCGCCTCCGGCCGCGCCGGCCAGCCCATCGGCTTCAGTTATCTCGGCCCGGTGTTCCGTTATCGCGGCGGCCAGCCGAGCGAGTTCCTGCAGGCCGGCATCGAATCCTTCGGACGGCAGGACCGCGCCGCGGCGGATGCCGAAATGCTGGGGCTGGCGCTGGCAGCCACCGCCGCGTTCGGATTGAAGGATGTCGAAATCCGCACCGGCGACGTCGCTTTGTTCATCGCGCTGATCGACGCGCTCAACCTCTATCCCGTCTGGCGACGGCGGCTGATCAAGGATTTCAACCGCAAGCTCAGCCTGACCGACGACATCGAGCGGCTGACGCTCGCGGCCGCACCGGGCCGCAACGAATATGAGGGCGTGCTGGCAGCACTGGCCGGTTCCGACCGCAAGGCGGCGCTGGCGCTGGTGACCGACCTGATGTCGATCGCCGGCACCACCAATGTCGGCGGCCGCTCGGTTTCCGAAATCGCCGACCGCTTCCTCGAACAGTCGACCTTGAAGGGCGGCGCGCTGCCGCGCGATGCGCTCGGCATCATCAAGCGCTTCCTTGCGATCTCAGGCGATCCGGACGAAGCGGTGGCGCAACTGCGCGCGCTGGCCGCCGACGCCAAACTCGATCTGACGGCGGCGATCGACCAGCTCGAAAGCCGGGTCGGCTTCATGGCCGCGCGCGGCATCGACACCTCGATGACCCGCTTCTCGACCTCGTTCGGTCGCGGCCTCGACTACTACACCGGTTTTGAATTCGAACTGCACGCCAAAGGCAGCGGCGTCGAGCCGCTGGTGGCCGGCGGGCGCTATGACGGGCTGATGACCCAGCTTGGTGCTGCGACGCCGATCCCCGCGGTCGGATTTTCGGTGTGGATCGAGGCGCTGACGCAGCTCGGCAAACCCGGTGCGCCAGCACCAGCTCAAGGGAGCGCCGCATGACCGCGCCGTTCGTTCTCGCGGTCCCTTCGAAAGGCCGCCTGCAGGAAAACGCCGAAGCCTTTTTCGCCCGCGCCGGATTGACGCTGGCCAAGCCCGGCGGCGCGCGCGACTATCGCGGCACGATACCAGGCCTCGCCAATGTCGAGATCGCGTATCTCTCGGCCAGCGAGATCGCCTCGCAACTGGCGCGCGGCATGGTGCACCTCGGCGTCACCGGCGAAGACCTGTTGCGCGAGAGCATTGCCGACGCCGACAAGCGCGTGCTGCTGATCGACAGCCTCGGTTTCGGCAGCGCCAACGTCGTGGTCGCGGTACCGCAGGCCTGGATCGACGTCCGCACCATGGCCGATCTTGACGACGTCACCACGGGCTTTCGCGCCCAGCATAACCGGCGGATGCGGGTCGCGACCAAGTACATCAACCTGACGCGCAACTTCTTCGCCGCCCACGGCGTGGTCGACTACCGCATCATCGAGAGTGCCGGCGCCACCGAAGGCGCACCCGCCGTCGGCACCGCAGAAATGATCGTCGATATCACCACGACAGGCGCGACGCTTTCCGCCAACGGGCTCAAGGTACTCGACGACGGCGTGATCCTGCGCAGCCAGGCCAATCTCGTCGCCTCCAAAGACGCCGACTGGTCGGACGCGGCCCGCGAGACTGCGCGGGTGATCCTGGATCACATCGCCGCCCGCGCCCGCGCCAGCAAGTATCGCGAAGTGCGTACCCGTTTTGCCGGCTGCAACGATACGCTGCTGGCGGAAGCCCATAACCGCTTCGGCGTGGTGGCCCCGTTCGGCGGTCCGACCTCGTCGGGCATGCTGACATTGCACTGCCCGCCGATGCAGATTTACGCGCTCGGCAGTTTCCTGCGCGAGCACGGCGCCGACACGGTGTCGGTGGCCTCGCTCGATTACGTGCTCGACCGCGAAAACCCGCTGTTCGCCCGGCTCGAGGCGTTCCTGCGGCGATAGGGCGTACCGCCGGTTCCCACGGCTGTGGCGACAAGGCGCGGCGATTGCCATATGTTTGATATGAGCAAGCTTGGAACTGACACGATGATGCTGGGTACCGATGTTTCCGGACTGTCCACCACCGCGGCCAATGCTGCGGCGCAGGGACTGTCGATCGTCGTGCCCGTCTACAACGAGGCCGCCGGCCTTGCTGCGCTGCACGAGCGGCTGATCGGTCTGGCCAAGACGCTGCACGCGCGCTACCGGCTCGGCTGCGAAGTCGTCTATGTCGACGACGGCAGCGCCGATGCGACGCTGTCGATCGCGCGCGGACTCAAGGCCGAGGCGCTCGACGTCCAGGTGGTGTCGCTGTCGCGCAATTTTGGCAAGGAAGCCGCCTTGATGGCCGGACTGGACCATGTCCGCCGCGGCGCGGTGCTGTTCATGGACGGCGACGGCCAGCATTCGCCGGATCTGGTCGAGAAACTCGTCGGTCACTGGATCGATGACGGCTACGACGTGGTCTATACCGCGAAGGCGCATCGCGACAATGAATCGTTCCTGCGCCGGCAAGCCGTGCGCGGCTTCTACGCGCTGATCAACTGGGGCGCACGGCAGAAGATCCCCGAGGACGCCGGCGACTTCCGTCTGCTGTCGCCGCGCGCCGCAGCGGCGCTGAAGCAACTTCCCGAGCGCAACCGTTTCTTCAAGGGTCTCGCCACCTGGATCGGCTTCCGCCAGATCCGCGTCGACTACGAACCGGCGCCGCGCGCCCATGGCGTCACCACTTTCAGCCCGGGCCGGCTGATCGGCCTGTCGATCGAAGGCTTGACCTCGTTCTCGGTGGCCCCGTTGCGCTTCGCCAGCCTCGCCGGCGTGGTGCTCGCCGGCGGCGCATTCCTGTTCGGGCTTTCCATTCTGTGGGAGGTCTGGACCACCGGCAAGCAAGTGCCCGGCTATCCCTCGCTGGTGATCGGCCTGATGACGATCGGCGGCGTGCAGCTCATCATGATCGGCATCGTCGGCGAATATATCGGCAAGATCCTGTCGGAACTGAAAGCGCGGCCGATCTACTTCGTCGCCGAACATTCCGAGAAGCGCGCCGACGGCGAGACGGCCACCAGTACGGCTGAGCGGACCGCCGCCGAATGAACGACGCCGCGTCGCCGCGCCGGATCTGGCTGTGCGCCGACGATTACGGCCTCGCCGAGGGCGTCAACCGCGCCATCCGCGACCTGATCGACCGCGGCCGTCTCAATGCGACCTCGGTGATGGTGGTTGGCGCCGCCATCGGCCGCGACGAGGTCAAGGCCCTGCGGGAGGTCGCCGCCAAAAGCCCGCGCTGCGCCATCGGCCTGCACGCGACGCTGACCGCGCCGTTCCGCCCGCTGACGATGCATTTCCGCCCGACCGATGGCGGGATGTTCTTGCCGTTTCCGAAACTGTTGCGCGCGGGCCTGTTGCGGCGGCTCGATGTCGAGATGATTTACGGCGAGCTGATGGTGCAGCTCGCCGCCTTCCGGGATCTGTTCGGCCGCGCGCCTGACTTCGTCGACGGCCATCAGCATGCACAACTGTTTCCGCAGGCGCGCGACGGGTTTCTGCGCGCGGTCAAGGAAGCGGCCCCCGGCGCCTGGGTGCGCCAGGGCGGACGGATTCAACCGCTGGCGCAACGGCTGGCGGCGCCGAAGGCGCTGGTGCTCGACGTGCTGAGCGCGCAATTCCGCAAACGGGCCGCGCGCGCCGGGCTGCCGTTCAACCCGGCCTTTGCCGGCGCCTATGATTTTTCGACGGCGCCTGACTTCGGCGCTCTGATGCGGCAGTTCCTTGACGGGCTGCCGGAAGGCGGCCTCGTGATGTGTCATCCGGGATTCGTCGACGAGACGCTTCTAAGCCTCGATCCGCTGACCACCCAGCGCGAGGCCGAACACGCGTATCTCGCCGGCGAGCATTTCCCGCCGCTGCTGACGGCGAACAATATAACACTCGCCTGATCAGCACTGGCCTGAAAAGGTTCACCAAAACCGGCCGCGCCGATTGTCGCATACCAAAATTTAATTCGCACCAGCACTACTTGGGACGCAAAGGCGGCCTACATCTGCCCCGCGCTTCGATCCCCATTCGGCGCGAGGAGAAGGCCATGACACCGCAAGAACGCCAACTGATTGACGATCTTTTCGACCGGCTCGCCAAACTCGAAACCGCGCCGCGCGATTCCGAGGCCATGTCCGCGATCATGCAGGGACTGCGTACCGCGCCCAATGCGGTCTATGCGCTGGTGCAGACCACCCTGGTGCAGGACGAGGCGCTGAAGCGTGCCCATGACCGCATCCAGGAACTGGAAGCCACGCAAACCGGCCAGCCCAACCCATCCGGCGGCTTCCTCGATTCGATGCGCGACGCCATCTTCGGACAGGGCCAGCCGCAAGGTTCCGGCCAAGGTTCGGGCTCCGTGCCGCACGTCCGCGCGCCCGACATCAGCGGCGGCCGCCCGGTATGGAACAGCGGTCAGGTGATGCAGCAGGCCCAGGCGCCCGGACAACAATACGGACAGCCATACGGTCAGCCGCAAGGCTACCCCCAGCAGTATGGCGGACAGCAGCCGGCGTTCGGCGGCGGAGGCGGCTCGTTTCTCGGAACCGCGGCGGCGGCCGCGGCCGGCGTGGTCGGCGGCTCGCTGCTGCTCGGCAGCATCCGCTCGATGATGGGCGGCAGCGGCAACCACCAGGCCTTTGGCGACCAGTCCGCCTTCGGCGGTTCGAGCGGCAACCAGAAGCCGTGGAGCGATCAGTCGAGCAGCGATCTGGCGCGTGACGCCGGGATCAACGACATCAACTCATCCGGCGCGTCCGGCCAGCGCGCCGCCGACGACGGCGGTTCGCGCGCCGGTCTGTTCGACCAGGCCTCGAACGACGACATGGATCACGACTCCGACGGCTTCGATGACGACGACGGCGGCGACGACGGGGACAGCGATTTCGCCTGAGCCACGTCAGTCCTGAAACGACAAACGGCCGCCCGATCGGGCGGCCGTTTTGATTTCAGGTGAAGGGATTCTTTTTTGACGCGTTTTCTTGACGCGAACCGGAATCCACTTCGCTTGAAAACGCTATGTTAGATGACGACGACCTTGGCGCCGACGCCGACGCGGCCGTAGAGATCGATCACGTCCTCGTTGCGCATCCGGATGCAGCCGGAGGAGACGTTGGTGCCGATGGTCCAGGGCTCGTTGGAGCCGTGGATGCGATAGAGCGTCGATCCCAGATACATCGCACGCGCGCCGAGCGGATTTGCCGGGCCGCCTTCCATGTGGCGCGGCAGGTCGGGGCGGCGCGCCAGCATTTCCGAAGGCGGCGTCCAGGCCGGCCATTCCTTTTTCGCCGAGATGGTCTTGACGCCCGACCAGGTGAAGCCGGGACGGCCGACGCCGATGCCGTAACGCAGCGCCTTGCCGTCGCCCTGCACCAGGAACAGGAACTTGTTCGGGGTGTCGACGACGATGGTGCCGGCGCCTTCCTTGCCGTGATATTCGACCATCTGCTTTTCGTATTTCGGATCGAACGAACGCTGCCTTTCGTCGACCGCCTCTTCCTGCTGCTGCGGACGCATCGACTGCTGCGGGTCCATCGGCGGCAGCAGCGAACGGCGGCCGTAACCGTTGTCCGGCTGCTGCTGATACATCGGCTGCTGTTGCTGGTAACGCCCGCCCTGCGGCGCATCGCCGAACAGGAACTGGATGAAGCCTCCGCCCATATTCGCGTTTTCGGCAGAGGCCATTCGAACCGGCGCTGATGGCGCGGGCTCACGCGCATAGATCACCGTGGGTTCTGCTGATGGCGCCGCGTCGATCGCTTGAGCCTGATCGGCGAAGCAAAGGAGGGAGGCGCTCGCAAGGAGCGCGAGAGAGATTTTTCCAGACATCGACGTACTCGTTACTGTTTCGTCACTGTGGTTCACTTCGGCGCCTGCACGACGCCGTTGCACGCAATCAATACAAACGAAAACCTAATCGGTTTGGTAAACGGAAACGGCGTTTCGATTCACCACGTCGCCAACCGCGCGCTGATTTGTCCGGTAGCGTTTATTTTGGGTGAACGCGGACCCTTCATGGTTAATCGTTGGTGTGCGGCCCTGGCAAAGCGCACCGCGAACGTGTTCCCCGCGTGAACCTGACGTTAAATCGCGTCGGTCTACAAACAACACCGGAAGTGAAGGGGTGGGAAAAAACTCATGTCGATTGGTCGCAAACGTTTTCGTATCGAAGAAGCCATTATGGGCGACGCGCCCATGTCCGTAGCAGAAGGCGGCGACATCGGCCCGATGCATCGCGAGATCATGTCCGAGCTGCGCTCGATCCGCGCCCAGATGGCCGCCGGCGGCGGTCGCTCGGCAGTGACCGAAACCGCGGAAGCCAGCGTTGCGCGCGAAGTGGCCGAAGCCCATACGCTTCTGGAAACCTATCGCGCCCAGATCGAACAGTGCGAAAAGCTCAAGGTCGAGCTCGACCTCATTCACGACGCCATCAACCGCACCAAGCGCGAAATCGCCACGCTGCACGGCCGCAGCTTCGATGGCGAGGAAATGGCCAAGGTCAATGGCGAACTCGGCGCCGTCGTCGGCGGCACCGAACAAGCCACCCAGCAGATTCTCGAAGCCACCGAAGCGATCGATCAGGCCGCCAGCGCGCTGTCGAAGAACATCTCGGCGGACCAGCAGAAGCTGCTCGCCGAGGAAATCCAGGAACGCGTGATCTCGATCTTCGAGGCCTGCAATTTCCAGGATCTCACCGGCCAGCGCATCAGCAAGGTGATGACGACGATGAAGTTCATCGAAAATCACATCAACGCGATGATGGAGATCTGGGGCGGCGTCGACGCGATCAAGGCTCACGCCACGCCGGTCGTCGATACCCGCGAAGGCGACGCCAAGCTGCTCAACGGCCCGAAAATGGACGGCGACGTCGGCCACGCCTCGCAGGACGACATCGACGCCCTGTTCGACTAAAGATTTTGCGCCCGCCGGGTGGCGACACAAGGCGACGGCATCGGAGACGAAAAAACGCCGGCAGCGATGCCGGCGTTTTTTTGTTTTAGGATTGGTGGTGCCTCAAATCGTCATTGCGAGCCAACGGGTCGGCGCAAAGCGCCGCCCGATGACAGGCTCCGCGAAGCAATCCAGAAAGCCGCAAACGAGGTAAACGAAGTCTGGATTGCTTCGCTTCGCTCGCAATGACGGGAAACCGGGCTCACGCCCGCGGGGCGCAGCGCACATAGACCATGTTGCCGTAACGGACCGCAGCGTCCTTGTCGACGAAGCGGGTGACCAGCACGCGGCCGTCGAACGACACGATCTCGCGGTCCTGCTCGCCGGGGGTCGGTCCGGGCGGGCCGATATAGTTCTTGCCGCTCGGGCTGCCCTTGAGGCGCAGTTCCTGCGGCGTCGCCTGGTCGGCCAGATGCATGACCACGCCGCCGGACTGCCCGGCGCCGATCACGTAAGGCTGCTTGCACTGTCCCCTCGCCGCGGCCTCGGTCCGGGCACGGTCGGCGGGGTTCTGGAACGAGGCAAGGCCCCAGCGGCCGACGATCTCGTCGGCGCGGATCGAAGCCGGCATTTCGGGGGCGACCCCGGGCTCGACCGGCTCGGGTGATGAATTCGAGGACAGCGATGGCAGGCTCATGCTGCCGCAGCCCCCGAGGAAAACCGTCAGCGCCGAGGCGATCGCCAGATTGGCAACCGTACGCGCATTAACTGACCTGATCATCGCAATCCCCCGACCAATTCCTAGCCGCCCATCCCGCAGCCAACCGTAAAACGCCTGCCGGAGCAATGACGTCCCTTTAACTACGCCATCATTCCGATTTGGTTTCTCACCGAGCATCCTATATTGGCCTCACCAAGGCCTTAACCGTTTTCGGATCCTGCCCCGGTCTACTTCCACTTGGCTTGCCTTTGGCTCCCTTGCTTGACAGGAACCGCGCCAAGCCATATTCCCCGGGGCCACAATTAGCACTCAAATACAGCGATTGCTAAGGGGACCTGCCGTCCCGCCCGGGATGGGTTCGAACAGCCGGCATTGCCGGCCAATTTCGATGGCAACCAGACCTGAAACCGCGCCTCCCAGAGGAATGAAGAGGAAACCTCATGTCCAAATCCAAATTCCGCCCGCTGCATGACCGCGTCGTGGTCAAGCGTATCGATGCCGAAGAAAAGACCAAGGGCGGCATCATCATTCCCGACAGCGCCAAGGAAAAGCCCTCGCAGGGCGAAATCACCGCGGTCGGTCCCGGCGGCCGCGACGAGGCCGGCAAGCTGATCCCGATCGACCTCAAGGTCGGCGACCGCGTGCTGTTCGGCAAATGGTCGGGCACCGAGGTCAAGCTCGATGGCGAAGAACTCCTGATCATGAAGGAGTCGGACATCATGGGCGTGCTGAGCTAAGACGAAATCTGAACGGCCGCGGCATCCACCGCCGTCATGCCCGGGCTTGACCCGGGCATCCATCCTTCTTCCGAAGATGATGGATTGCCGGGTCAAGCCCGGCAATGACGAGTGATAGAGCGCGGCGACCAATTTCCCGATTACCAAGGAGTCTAAAATGGCTGCCAAAGACGTCAAATTTTCCGGAGACGCCCGCGATCGCATGCTGCGCGGCGTCGATATCCTCGCCAACGCGGTCAAGGTGACGCTCGGCCCGAAGGGCCGCAATGTCGTGATCGAAAAGAGCTTCGGTGCTCCGCGCATCACCAAGGACGGCGTCACCGTCGCCAAGGAAATCGAGCTCGAGGACAAGTTCGAGAACATGGGCGCGCAGATGCTGCGCGAAGTCGCCTCCAAGACCAACGACACCGCCGGCGACGGCACCACGACGGCCACCGTGCTGGCGCAGGCGATCGTGCGCGAGGGCGCCAAGTCGGTCGCGGCCGGCATGAACCCGATGGACCTCAAGCGCGGCATCGACATCGCGGTCGCCGCCGTGACCAAGGACATCGAGAAGCGCGCCAAGCCGGTTGCCGCCTCCTCCGAGGTCGCCCAGATCGGCACCATCTCGGCCAATGGCGATGCCGCCATCGGCAAGATGATCGCGCAGGCGATGCAGAAGGTCGGCAATGAAGGCGTCATCACGGTCGAGGAAAACAAGTCGCTCGATACCGAAGTCGACATCGTCGAGGGCATGAAGTTCGACCGCGGCTATCTCTCGCCCTACTTCGTCACCAACGCCGAGAAGATGACCGCCGAGCTCGAGGACGTCTACGTGCTGCTGCACGAGAAGAAGCTGTCCGGCCTGCAGTCGATGCTGCCGGTGCTGGAAGCCGTGGTGCAGTCCGGCCGTCCGCTCTTGATCATCGCCGAGGACGTCGAAGGCGAGGCGCTGGCGACGCTCGTGGTCAACCGCCTGCGTGGTGGCCTCAAGGTCGCCGCCGTCAAGGCGCCCGGCTTCGGCGATCGCCGCAAGGCGATGCTGGAAGACCTCGCGATCCTGACCGGCGGTCAGCTGATCTCCGACGAGCTCGGCATGAAGCTCGAGAGCGTCACCGTCAACATGCTCGGCCGCGCCGGCAAGGTGGTGATCGACAAGGAGAACACCACGATCGTCAAGGGCGCCGGCAAGAAGAAGGACATCGAGGCCCGCGTGACGCAGATCAAGGCGCAGATCGAGGAAACCACCTCGGACTACGACCGCGAGAAGCTGCAGGAACGGTTGGCCAAGCTCGCCGGCGGCGTCGCGATTATTCGCGTCGGCGGCGCGACCGAAATCGAAGTGAAGGAGAAGAAGGATCGCGTCGAGGACGCCCTCAACGCGACCCGTGCGGCCGTTCAGGAAGGCATCGTGCCGGGCGGTGGCGTGGCACTGCTGCGCGCCAAGAAGGCGGTCGGCCGCATCCATAACGACAACTCCGACGTCCAGGCCGGCATCAATATCGTGCTGAAGGCGCTGGAAGCCCCGATCCGGCAGATCTCCGAGAATGCCGGTGTCGAAGGCTCGATCGTGGTCGGCAAGATCCTCGAGAACAAGTCCGAGACCTTCGGCTTCGATGCCCAGACCGAGACTTACGTCGACATGGTCGAAAAGGGCATCATCGACCCGGCCAAGGTGGTGCGCACCGCCCTGCAGGACGCCGCCTCGGTGGCCGGCCTGTTGGTGACGACCGAAGCCATGGTCGCCGAACTGCCGAAGGAGCCGGCTCCGGCGATGCCGGGCGGCGGTGGCGGCGGCATGGGTGGCATGGGCGGCATGGGTTTCTAAGCCCGTTAAACCCTCAACACCCGCTTAAACAGATAGAAGGCCGCCTCCGGGCGGCCTTCTTTTTGGTGATGTTGCAGAGGTTTGCTACTTAAGCCCCACCGATTCTGTCGTTTCAGGGAATTTCAAATGCGCGCGCTGATGCTTTGCCTGTTCGGTCTGGTAACAGTCTCTCCGGATTTCGCTTTCGCCCAGATGAAACTCCCCGCCAAGACCGCGCCGGGCTCGACCGAAGTCCGCTACTTCACCTCGATCGACGGCCTGATGGACGGCAATGCCGACGTGGTCCTGAAAGAAACGCGCCAGGGCAAGGCCGTCACCGCGGCCGTGCTCGACGTCTGCTACCCCGCCGAAAAAGGCTCCGACCGCAAGGACCGCTTCGTTGCCAACCTCGCCGTCAACGGCCAGAACCTGACCGGCACGACGCAGACCACCGGCGACAAGAAGCCGGTGACGGTCAAACTGCTGCGCAAGCCGAGCGGCGACAGTTTCGAATTCCGCGGCCAGATCACCATCGGCACCAACGTCACCGAGGTGACCTCATCAGATAATTCCGATCTCAGCGAAAAGGAATTTCTGGACAACCAGACCAGCGACGACGGCATCACGCCCCAGCCCAAGGACTTTACCGAAGTGTCGCCAGAATCGGTCGGCGTGCGGGTCAAGCTGGAGGCAGCTCTCGACTACCTGAAGAGCCTCCGGGGCGAAGGCGTCGAAGTTGGCCTCGGCAGCCTCGCGATCACCTGCGACGCGATGCGCGCCGGCGAGCAGACCATCAACCTCACGGTGGATCCCGAGCGCGCCGCGGCGCTGATCGCCAAGACCAAGTCGGCGCCGGGCGTGACCGCCGTGGGCTGGACCTCTGGCGCCGTCGAGATGGACCGCACGATCCGGTTTGCCGCCGGCGAGTGGCGCGATGGCGACAAGATCAACAAGGACAAGATCGCATCGGCGATTTCGGGCGTGCTGAGCAGGACGTTGTCGGCCAAGCCGGCCGGCGCCGACTGGAACGCCAACACCGGCAAGCTGAAGCTGACCTTGAAGCGCCCGAGCCAGACCTATCCAGCCCTCGGCCTGACCGAGAGCCTCGAAATCACCGCGCTGGTTTCAACGGACAAACCCGGCGCTTCCGACCGGCTGATGCTGTGGATTTCGAGCCCCGTCATCACGACCACGGATGAAAACGCGGGTCCGAAGCTGAACCTGTCGGAAGAGGCCGCCGGCGACGAGGAAGGCGGCGATCCCAAGGATGACAACGGTTCGGTCGAGGCGCTGGCCAAGGAATTCAAGGGCCAGCGCTGGGACGCCGACAAGTCGGTCTGGAAGTAAGGCACTTCCGTCGTCCCTGGCCTGGAGCCGGCCGTGCGCCGGCTGAGCCCTGCGCCTTACGCGCACAAAACCCATGCACCAGCGCATTTGACATGCCGCGCCCGAGCGGCAATGAACGGTTGCGATAAGTGCATGAGTTGCCAAGGATTTCAGCTCGAATGGCGCGTTATGATGTCGTAGTGATCGGCGCCGGCCTCGGCGGGCTGACGGCCGGCGCGATCCTGGCGCGCGAGGGCCGAAAGGTGCTCGTGATCGAGCGCAGCAATTCGGTCGGCGGTGCGGCCTCCAGCTACAAATCCGGCGAGCTGTTTGTCGAGGGATCGCTGCATGAAACCAGCGACCCGCACCATCCCCGCGACCCCAAGCACGACGTGCTGACGCGTGCGGGCGTGATCGACAAGGTGACCTGGATTCCCTGCGGTGCGTTCTATCAGGCGCGCGGCGGCCCGCTTCGCACACCGTTCCTGATGCCTGATAATTTCGACGCGGCACGGCAGGCGCTCGCCGAGCGCTTTCCGGAAGCCCGCAAAGGCATCGACCAGTTGCTCGGCGAGATGCAACGGATCGTTGCTGCTGCGGCGACGGTTTCGCAAGGCAAGGACGTGCCGGAAGATCCGAGCGAGGCTTTGCTGAGGCTGATTCCGGATGCCGGCGACTGGAGTTTGTCGCTGTCGCAAAAGCTCGACCTTGTGTTCGGCGACAACGAAGCCATCAAATGCGTGCTTGCCGCCAACCTGTCCTATTTCCATGACGACCCCACCACGATGTGGTGGATCTATTTCGCTTTTGCGCAAGGTTGCTACCTGCAGGGCGGCGGCCGCTACGTGCAGGGCGGTTCACAGCGGCTGTCGAGCGCGCTGGCCCGCGCCGTCAAGGCCGCCGGCGGCGAGGTCCTGGTGCGGCGCGTCGTCAGCGGCATTGCGCTGGACGGCGATACAGGGATCGTCACCCATACTGCCAAGGACGGCAGCGATGCCAAGACCGTCGACTGCCGGCGGATCGTCGGCAATGCCGCGCCGGCGGCACTGGCGCCGTTGATGGCAGCGGACGCCGCGGAGAAACTGAGCCAGGGTTACGCGCGGCAAATCCCGTCGGCATCGCTGTTCGCGCTGACGCTCGGGCTGTCGAAGCCGCCGCGCGAATTCGGCGTCACCGCCTACTCCACGCAATTGCTGCCGCCCTGGATAAAAAAACTCGCCGACTACGGGCAGGGCGCGGCGCTGATGGCGGAAGAGCCCGGCGAGCGCATGCCGCCGATGTCGGTGGTCGATTATGCGGCAATCGATTCCGGCGTGCCGTCGCCGCCTTACGTGCTGTCGGTGCTGGGCCCCGATCTGCTGTCGAACTGGGACCCTTCCGACATGGAGGCCTATCGCGAGAAGCGCGGCCGCTGGCAGGTCGCGATCGTGCGCCACCTCTCCTCATATTATCCGGGGCTTGGCGACGCCGTGGTGGCGTCCTCGTTCAACAGCGCGCTGTCGGTCCGGCAATATCTCAACGCCCCCGACGGCGCCGTCTACGGTTTTGCGCCGACGCCGCCGGCCTCGATCCGGCAAAACCCGTTCCGCTCGCCGCGCACGGCGATACCAGGGTTTTATCTGGCCTCAGCGTATTCCGGGTTCGGCGGCTACACCGGCGTGATCCAGTCGGCCGGCGCTTGCGCCGACATGATTTTGCGCGAGAGTTAGGGAGTGTGCTTCTTAATCCAGTCAATGCCAGTGGGGTGGCGATCCCGTATATCCCCCAAAGCGATCATGCCAATTTCAGGAAATGCAAAGATGAAGTTTGATGACGTTATTCTCGGCCGGCGAAGCATTCGCGGTTACAAGCCCGATCCTGTCCCGCAAGAATTGATCAAGGAAGTCCTGGCGCTGGCAATGCGCGCGCCATCGTCGATGAATACCCAGCCCTGGAATTTCTATGTCATCACCGGCGAGCCGCTGGATCGCATCCGCCGGGGCAACACCGAGCGCAACCTGGCCGGCGTGCCGCACTCGCGCGAGTTTCGAATTGGCCAGCCGTTCGACGGGGTGCATCGCGAACGCCAGATTGGCGTTGCCAAGCAGCTGTTCAGCGCGATGGGTATAGCGCGCGATGACAAGCAGCAGCGGCAAGACTGGGTCATGCGTGGCTTTCGCCAGTTCGACGCGCCCGTGTGCGTGATCATCACATATGATCGCGCGCTCGCGTCCAGTGACGATACCGCCTTCGACTGTGGCGCCGTGGCCACCGCGCTTGTCAACGCGGCCTGGGCGCGGGGGCTTGGTGCCGTGATCAACAGCCAGGGGATCATGCAATCCCCCGTGGTGCGCGAGCATGCCGGAATCGCGGACGATCAGGTGATCATGAAGAGTATCGCCCTGGGCTGGCCGGATCACAGTTTTCCTGCCAATGCCGTCGTATCCGAGCGCAAATCGGTCGACGAAGCAACGACCTTCGTGGGATTCGAGGGTGGAGGCTAGAAGCCCTCCGAACAGGAAGACTGATGCCCTCGTTCGGGACAAAGCCTTATCGCGACCGCTGCGCCAGATAGAATCCGAACAACACCGTCGCCAGTCCCGCCATCTGCAACGCCGTCGGCGGTTCGCCGAGCAATAGCCAACTGAACAGCAGCGTCAGCGCCGGCACAGTCGCCGGGAAAATCGCGGCGCGGGCGGCGCCGAGGTGCTGGATCGAGGCCGTGAAAAGATACATCGCCGCGGGCCCGGACAGGATGCCTTGCGCCACCGCCTGCAGGGCATTCTCGTGAAGACCGAACGTCACGATGCGGCTTAAGCCACCCGACAGCGCGTAAATCGGAAACAGCAACAGCGACAGCACGCTGATGACGACGGCGACCGACACCGCCGAGACACGCCAGTAACGCACCAGCGTGCCGAAGCCCGCGAACATCATGCCGGTCAGCACGAAGATCAGGTCGCCGCGAACGCCGTCGAGCCCGATATGCGCGATCGACTCGCTGCCGATCACCCCGAGGCCGGCGACGATGACAAGCGCGCCGACAATGCGCGAAGGTGCGATGCGTTCATGAAGCAGGAACGCCGCAAACAGCAGGCCGCCGAGCGTCGCGCAAGACGGCTGGATCACGCTGCCATGCCCGAGCGGCACGAACAGGAATCCGGCATAGCTGATCAGCGACATCACCGGTCCGCCCAGCACCATCAGCACCAGGCCGCGGCTCCAGCCGATGCCGCAGAGATCGCGCAGACCTGCGCGAAACACGAACGGCAGGAAGACAAGTCCCGACCACACGAAACGGTGCATCAGGAGGTCAGGCGGCGTGAAGCCGACCTTCAGGCCGTGCCGGGTCGCCACGAAGCCGAGCGCCCAGAACAGCGCAGCGCCGAGGCCGCACGCGACCCCAAGCAGGCCCGGTGTCGTGTCTGATTTTTGGACGGAGGCTTTGGTGCCGCTGCTCGGCTCGTGCATCGTGGACGGTTAAGTCAGTTCACACAGCGGTTCAACCCATGGAGATGCAGGGCTGGGGATGCAGGGCTGGGAAGCGCAAGGCTGGGGAGCGCAAGGGCGGCGCTGGACTTGGCGCGCCATCGGATTAAAACTCCGGGTAGAAGGAGACAGGTCCAGCTTGCCCCAGTGACATCACAACGGAGGTTCGTCATGCCGGTTGCTGCTGAAATGAAGGGTCACGTCTACAAGATCCTGGAGCTCGTGGGATCTTCCGAAAAAAGCATCGAAGACGCCATCCAGAATGCCCTGGCTCGCGCATCGAAGACCATTCGCGACATGAAATGGTTCGAAGTCACGCAAACCAGAGGCCATATCGAAAATGGCGCTGTTGGCCATTACCAGGTCACACTGCGCGTAGGATTTACACTAGAGGAGTAAATCTCGGCAAACACGCAGAGGCGATTTTGAAGCGCTGCGATGCGTAGCGGCATGCGCATTTGCTTCTGCACCAATGCGAAGCGTCGCGATGTTGGCTGCACGGCAGCCGTAGGCGGTACGTTCGCAGCAACGTCGTGAGCCGGAACGCTGGCGATGGACGACCGCGTGATCGAATGAACAGCCTCCGTCCACGCTACGCATCGGAGGCGATCGGCAACAGGGAGTGATCCATGAAAGGTAACCCCAAAGTTATCGACTACCTGAACAAGGCGCTGCGCCACGAGCTCACCGCAGTGAACCAATACTGGCTGCATTATCGCCTGCTGGACAATTGGGGCTACAAGGTGCTTGCAAGGCAATGGCGCAAGGAGTCCATCGAGGAAATGCAGCATGCCGACAAGCTCATCGAGCGGATCATCTTCCTCGATGGCAACCCCAACATGCAGACCCTCGAATCCCTTCATATCGGCAAAACGGTGAAGGAGGTGCTTGACCGCGATCTAAAGGCGGAAATGGAAGCGCGGGCGCTTTACCAGGAAGCGGCAGCCCACTGCCACGGTGTGAAAGACTATGTGACGCGCGACCTGTTTGAGCAGCTGACGCACGACGAGGAGCATCATATCGATTTTCTTGAAACCCAAATCGACCTCGTCGCCAGGCTTGGCCTTGAGCTCTACGCCCAACATCATATTGGCGAGCTCGACCAGATCTGACGACGAATGCATCGCAATCACCGGAGCAACCAGAGCGGATGTTGCCTGGGCCGCTGGATTTGGGGATTCGGGCCTAGTTCGTATTGATGCGAAACCGCAGCGTCTTGGCGCCGACGAACGAGACGAAATCGCCCTGCCGCTTCCAGGTGGCGGCGTCGGTCAGCGCCGCGATCAGATCGTCATCGGCCTGCGCCCGGTCCGGTGCGCAGGTGCGGTTTTCCATCTCGCCGGCGACGAAGATCACGGTGTTGCCGGCCACCGAAAACTGGCCCTTGCCGCCCTTGCACCAGAGTTCGAGCACGACTTCGCCGGCGTCGCCGATCTCGATGTTCGGAATCCGCTTGGAGCCGGGCTGACGCCCGACATCGAGCGTCATTTCGGTGCCGAACGGAAAACCGTCATCGGCCTGAGCAAGACTGAAATTCGGGGCAGCCACCATCAGCAACGCCGTTGCGACGCCGGCCGGCTTCAATAAACGCGCGATTGAAATCATAGAGCCTCTCGAATATCCGGGCAGCCAAAACTGCGCGCCGTTCTATTGAACAACGACGTGATTGGCTAGAGGCTTATCGGTTCTGCTTTGCGCGAGATCGCAGCCCGCCGTTATGAATCGGCGCCGGGCAGGGATTCGATCCATTCCACGAGGCGGATGACTTCGGGATAAAACGTGAATTCCTGTTCTCCGACCGCGACCCCGAGGAAGGCCCGGCCTTTTTCATCACGCATCGTCCGCCTCAGGCGTCGTGCAAAAAGCAGCAACTGGTCATTGGACGGAATTGGTTTTGCGGACGCGCGATCCGTTCGCCTGTCGAGCCCGGATCTTCGCTCCCCAAGCAACTGCTTCTCGCTCTCCGGACGCGTGTCGGTTCCGGATCGTCTTTCGCGATTAATCATCGTTCAGCCTCCCGTCCAATAGCGGCCTAATCGAACGCGACACCGATACGAAACTCCCTGCGCCAGACCACATGACACGGCAGCTTCAATTTTTCCTCAGTCAGTATCAAGTTGAAGGTCGCCGGGACGATCCCGGTGAGTTCGGAAATCTCCAACGCAGCGCCGGTGACCGATATGTCACGGATCGTGCAAGGCGTTTTCATGCCGCCATATTCGATCTTGGCCGGCTTCATGACACGATGCCGAGGTGCAATTCGGGTTTCGACCATCCGCCCCATTCCCCTACCAAGATCATTATTCCGAGAAATCGATCCAGCCGAAGCTGACGCAATCGAGGGCGGCGGCTTCGGTACAGCGGAAGCAAAAGAACAATCAAATCAAGCGGCATGCCAGCGGCACGCAATTCGTGCGGCAATGTGAAATAGAATTATATCAATCATGCAACGAGAAAATTAACGCGGGTTTAACGCCTATATTTCGGTCAGGATTGATGTCCCAATCATGGGAGCAATCATCGCGGCTCCCCCGAAAATGCGTGGCGCAGTGCCGACAGCCGATCGAGAGCCGCTTGCGGCAGCGGGCCTTTGCGGACCGCATCCAGGGAGTCTTCGAATTGTTGCGGTGTCGCCATACCGACCAGGATGCTTCCCATCGCCGGGTGCGACAGCGCAAACCGCGTGGCGGCTTCGGTGAGACTGGCGGCGAAGCCTTCCTTGACCAGCGGCATCAGACGGCGGGCGCGATCGATATCGGCATCGTAGCTCATGGCCGAACCGATCGGCTCCGGCGCCGGACTCGCAATCGGATGACGCTCGGCCGATCCCGACAACGCGCCACCGGCCAGCACGCGGATGCCGACGACGCCAACGCCGGCGGCCTTGGTGTGGTCGAACAGCCGTTGATAATCCTGCGCCGGATAGTTCGCCGGCAATTCCACAGCCGCGGACGGATTGAGCATGTTGTAGACGACCTGCGCGCTGTCGAAGACGCCGGCATCGATCACCTGAAGCAGCGCCGCCGTCTCGCCGACAGCCGTCAGCCCGAGGAAACGAATTTTTCCCTGGCTGCGCAGCCGTTCGAACGCCGGCACCACTTCATCGAGCACCTGCCGTACGCTCAGCGACGTTCCGCCGCCTTGCAACGTCACCGGGTTGTGCAGGTGAAAGATGTCGACCCGGTCAAGGCCCAATCGCGCCAGACTGCCTTCGAGCGACGCCGTGATGGTGTCGGCGATGCGGCCGAAGTCGGCGGGCGGTAGCCGGACCTTGGTGCCGACGGCGGCGTTGGCCGGCTTCAACCTTTGCAGGACACGGCCGAGATTCTTTTCCGATTCGCCGTCGCCGTACTGCACGGCGGTGTCGAAATAATTGACGCCGGCCTCAAGCGCCCGCGCGATGGTGCGTTCCTGGTCGGCCGGATCGCCGCGCACCATGAATCCGCCGACCGCGCCGCAGCCGAAGCCCAGCACCGAGAGCTGCATGCCGGTGCGTCCAAAGTTACGCAATTGCATCGTGTTTCCTCGATTGGCCGATGTTGATGCGATGGAGCAAGCAAAAATACGGCGCTGAAACGAAATCCCCGCGGCACCGCCGCGGGGATCCTCGATGAAGCGTTTCGCCGGCAATCCTATTTCAGGACCATCAGCGTGAACGGATAGACATAGGCCTGCAGCGTCACGAACAGGCCGACAAGGCAGGCCAGAACGATCGAATGCAGGAACACGTAACGCAGGATCGAGCCTTCATGGCCGTACCAGTTGGTCACGGTCGAGGCGACGACGATCGATTGCGCGTCGATCATCTTGCCCATGACGCCGCCGGAAGAGTTGGCGGCAGCCATCAGGATCGGCGAAATGCCGAGCTGTTCGGAAGTGATCTTCTGCAGGTTGCCGAACAGGATGTTGGAGGCGGTGTCCGAACCCGTCAGCGCCACGCCCAACCAGCCGAGCAAGGTGCCGAAGAAGGGATACAGCACGCCGGTCGCGGCAAAGGCGAGACCGAGGGTGGCGTCGACGCCGGAGAGCCGCGTCAGCGTACCGATGGCGAGCATCGCCGAGATCGTGATCAGCGAGATCGCGCACAGTTTGAGGGTGCGGCCGTACTCACCGATCAGCCTGGCGGGACCGACGCCCATCAGGAAGCCGGAGATGATCGCCGCGATCAGCATGCCGGTCCCGGTAAAGGACAGATAGGTGAACCCGAACACCGCGCCTTGCAGCGTCGGCTTGGCGGACACCGGCGGCATCACGTTGATCATCTTGTCGAGTTCGGGCACCGCATAATTCCAGGTGAAGATCGAGTTCGCCCAGGTCTTGAAGGCGCCATTGCCCCAGATCAGCATCACGATGCAGACGATGATCCACGGCAGCAGCGCGCTCCACAGCTCGCTCTGGGTCAACGATGTCTTGTCCATCGGCTTCGGCGCCGTCATGGTCGCGGCCGACTCGTCGTTGCCGCGCAGCGCCGGCGACAACCAGAGCTGCTTCGGCTGCCAGACCTTCAGGAACAGGATCAGGCAGCCCATCGAGATCAGCGACGCACCGATGTCGACGATCCAGGGATTGATGTAGTTCGAGATCACGAATTGCGGGATCGCGAAGGAAAGTCCGGTGACCAGAATAGCCGGCCAGACGTCCTTCATGCCCTTCCATCCGGCAAACGCCCACACCACCCAGAACGGCACGATCAGCGAGAACACCGGCAACTGCCGGCCGACCATGGCGCCGAGGATATAGGGATCGAGGCCGGTAACCTGCGCGAGGCCCGCGATCGGGGTGCCGAGCGCGCCGTAGGCGACGGGCGCGGTATTCGCGATCAGTGACAGGCCGGACGCAGCCAGCGGCGAGAAGCCGAGGCCGAGCAGGATCGAGCCGGTGATTGCGACCGGGGTGCCGAATCCGGAAGCACCCTCGAAGAACGCGCCGAACGAAAACGCGATCAGCAGCAGCTGCAACCGCCGGTCCTCGGTGACGCCGCCGACCGCGCGCTTCAAGAGTTCGAAACGGCCGGTCGATACCGTGACCTGATAGAGGAAGATGACGTTCAGCACGATCCAGCCGATCGGGAAGAACCCTGAGACGACGCCGAGCAAGGAGGCGCGGATCGACATGCCCGTGGGCATGTGGAAGATCGCGACGGTGACGATGTTGGCGACCACCAGCGCGACAATGGCCGCGATGTGCGCCTTGACCTTGCCGCTGGCGATCAGCACCAGCAGTACAATGACTGGAAGTGCGGCGGCAATCGTCGACAACACGGCGTTGTCGAGCGGATTGTATATCTGATTCCACATGAGCGGACTCTCCCCCACGCTATTATGCGACGCGTCCGCCTGCGTGAACGGTCAGGCGCGTCTAGCGTGATCGCGGGAGTCCCATCTCGGAAACGGTGCAAGATCGCCTGCGAATTAGGCAGAGCCAAAATCGCTCACAAGCTCGCGAACTTGGGAAGGCCCCCCGCCCCTCGCCATTGCCGGCATGCTAGGGTTGACTCGAACATCGGGACAAGACGACGCTGCACATGATACCTACGACTTTAGTCTAGTAATCCCGCTGATTACCCCGCTTTTTCAGGCCTTTGAGGGCCGCCCCCCGGAGACGGTAAATCTGTGAACAACATCCGCTCGACGCTCGCCACCGTATGGCGCATCGCCAGCCCCTACTTCCGTTCCGAGGATAAATGGGCCGGCCGCGGCCTGCTCGCCGCGGTGATCTCGATCGAACTGGCGCTGGTCGCGATCGACGTGCTGCTGAACCAGTGGAGCAGCCGCTTCTTCAACGCGCTGCAGGAGTACGACTTCGACGTCTTCGTCCGCGAGATCGGCGTGTTCTGCTTGCTGGCGACCTGCTTCATCGCGCTGGCGGTCTACCAGCTCTATCTCAATCAGTGGCTGCAGATCCGCTGGCGGCGCTGGCTGACCCGGCATTATCTCGGCGAATGGCTGCACCGCGCCAATCACTATCGCATGCAGTTGCAGGGCGACACCGCCGATAACCCGGACCAGCGCATCTCCGAAGACGTCAAGCTGTTCATCGAGCGGACGCTCGACATCGGCCTGAACCTGCTCAACTCGGTGGTGACGCTGCTCTCCTTCGTCGTCATCCTGTGGGGCCTGTCGGCAGCGGCGCCGCTGCATCTGTTCGGCAAGGACTTCGACATCCCCGGCTACATGGTGTGGGGCGCGCTGATCTACGCGATCTTCGGTACGGCGCTGACGCAGTGGATCGGTTCGCCGCTGGTCCAGCTCGGCTTCCAGCAGCAGCGCTATGAAGCCGACTTCCGTTTCAACCTGGTGCGCGCGCGCGAAAATTCCGAACAGATCGCGCTGCTGAAAGGCGAGAGCGCGGAGCGACAGGCGCTCTGGCAGCGCTTCAACAGCGTGGTCGAAAACTGGTACGGCATCATGAGCCGGACCAAACGGCTGACCGCGTTCACCGCGAGCTATTCGCAGGCCGCCGTGATCTTTCCCTACGTCCTGGTGGCGCCGGCCTACTTCGCCAAGAAGATCCAGCTCGGCGGCATGACCCAGACCGCTTCCGCTTTCGGCAGCGTCCAGAAGGCGCTGTCGGTGTTCGTCACCATCTATCGAACGCTGGCGGACTGGCGCGCCGTCGTCGCCCGTCTCGACGGATTCGAAACCTCGATCGCCCGCGCCGCTGCGTTTGCCGGCGGCGCCGGCTCGATCGGCGTGACGTCGTCCAGCGGCGGCAAGGCGATCGACCTGCGCGCCCTCGAGGTGCGGCTGCCCGATGGCAAGCCGCTGGTCGCGGCCGACGGCCTCAGCCTGCGCAGCGGCGAGCGCACGCTGCTGACGGGCCCATCGGGCTCCGGCAAATCGACGCTGTTCCGCGCCATCGCCGGCATCTGGCCGTTCGGCGACGGGTCGGTCGCCATCCCGGAGAACGCCTCTGTCATGATGCTGCCGCAGCGGCCGTATTTCCCGATCGGAACGCTGCAGGGAGCGATCGCCTATCCCGGCGAAACCGAGCGCTTCAGCGCCGACCAGATCAGGGACGCACTAACGCTGGTGGGGCTGCCGCAGCTCGGCTCTCGATTGGCAGAAGAAGCGCACTGGAACCGGATGCTCTCGCTCGGCGAGCAGCAGCGCCTTGGGCTCGCGCGCGCGCTGTTGCACAGACCGGACTATCTGTTTCTCGATGAGGCGACCGCTTCGCTCGACGAGCCCTCGGAAGCCGCGTTGTACAAGTTGCTGGCTACGAGGTTGCCGCAGACCACCGTGGTCTCGATCGGCCACCGCTCGACGCTGGAAGCCTTCCATCAGCGCAATATCGGCATGGTCCGCGACGGCGATCACTTCGCGTTGCGGGACGGCAAGCCGGCCTAACTACAACCATCGCCGCGGCCAGTTCTGGCGCCGCACCCAGCGGTGCCAGACAACGGCGAAGGCGGTCAACAGCACGGCGCCGGCCAGCACCGGCGCGAGCAGAAACGTCGCCGGCAGATTGCCCGACACCACCAGCAGCGGGTTGATGCCCGCCGGCGGGTGAAAGGTTCCGGTGAGGTACATCGCCAGAATGGAGAGCCCGACGGCGGCGGCCGCCGCCCAGGCTTGCGGTCCTGTCAGCTTCAGCACGGCGAAGCCGACCAGCGCCGTCACGAGATGGCCGCCGATCAAGGCGCGCGGCTGTGCCGGCTCGACATCGGGCGATCCGATCACCAGCACGATCGAGGTCGCGAACGGAATCACGGCCAGCGGATAGTGCGCCTCGACCGAGAGCCATTCCATGGCGCCGATGGCGATCGCGCCGCCGAGGCCGGCGACCGCACCCGCCAGCCAATTGCGATGGTCGTTGCGGGAAATCGCCTCACCCAGCGCGCGCCGCCAGCCTCGTTCCATCCGGCTCACCCCAAACGAAAAGGGGCGGCAGATTGCTCTGCCGCCCCCTGGTCTTCGAGAGGAAGATCTTACTTCAGGTTGGTCATCGCGGTCAGGTCAGCCGAGAGCTTGACGATGCCGGTCGCGCCGCACCAGCCGGAGCCGAACGCCGTCACGCCGTTGCCGGGGTTGATGTTGGTCACGAAAGCAGCGCTCGAATTGGTGGTGCTGTAGTCGGAGGTGAAGGCGTTGCAGTTACCCTTGGAGAGGTTGGTGTCGGAGTAACGCAGATCCAGCGTGAACACCTTGTAGGTGAAGCCGACGCCGATGTTCCAGGTGTTGTAGCTGGGCTCAGGAATACCGCGCGGGAACGGTCCGCCGAACGCAGTTCCGATGGTGGTGCCGTAGAAGGCATCCGAGGTGCCGAGCCACTGACGGCCGAACTCGCCGGAGACGTACATGCCGACGCCGGAGGAGCCGAAGGTGGTCGAGGGCGCGGTCCACTTGCCGGTGATCGAGGCGTAGTTGCCCCAGGCGCCGAGGTTCAGGAAGTTCGGCGAATAGTACTCGTTGAAGCCGACGGCGAACTGGTCGTTCAGGGTGATGTTCACCTTGCCGTAGACTTCATAGAAGCTGGCGCTCTTCTTGGCGAAGTTGCCGTTGATCGGCAGGCCGGCGCCGCCGCCAAAATCGATGCCCTGGCCGAAGGCCGCGCAGGAGTTGGTTGCGCCCGGTCCGACGCCGCCGAAGCACTGTCCACCCGGATAGAGGTAGCCCCAGGCACCGAAGTCGAAGGCGAACATGCCGACGGTCGGGCGGATACCGGCGTAGAAGTCGACTTCAGCCGCGGCCCGGTTCGGGAACGAGATGCTCTCGGCGGACATGCCGGCGTAGAGCTGGACGTCCTTGGTGACGTTGTAGCGCGGCTCGAAATAGGCGGCCACGGAAGCCTTGTGGTTGGACTGGGTGATGCCGCGGAACACGTAGTCGCTCATGATCGCGCTGCCGAAAGCGACGTCCCACGGATCGAATGCAGCCACCGGCGGAGCCTTCACGGCCTTGACAGCCATATCCGCAGCGAGAGCCGAACCCGAAACCATTGCCAGCGCCGTTGCTAACAAAGCCACTTTCTTCATGACGATCCCCATCACCTTCTAAGACAGTCCCGTTCCGGCGCCCCCCAAGGGCAAGCGATAACCGACTGCAACTAAATTTCTTAACGTGATTGCAATCTGGAACGCGGCACCCGACGCGTGAAGCAAAAAAGTCAAGCATCTGCCGCCTTTTTAGGCGTTTGGACCGTTTCAAAAAATGTTGTCAGCGGGTGTTGCATTCCGGGCACAATTTCGGCGGTTTTCGTGCCCCTTCCGGATGCATCTGGAACCCAAAATCCAGCGGAGACCGCGGCTGTCAGACCGCGATGTCACCGAATCAATTCACCGGAGAAACCCGGGTGCTGTGCACAAGAGAGGCGCTCAAACGAGAAGGGCCGCAGCAGTGCTGCGGCCCTTCGAGCGCGTGTCGCTGGCAGTGACCTAGTGCTGGTCGCCCCCGTTGGACGAACCCCATGACGGGGCCGACGGCTCCGGGGTAGCCCAGCTCGGGGCGGGCGCGGGTTCCGGTGCGGGCGCCGGCGCCGGAGCCGGGGCGGCTGCCGCCGGCTTGGGTGCCGCCGCCTTCTTTTTCTTTGCCGGGCTCTTCTTGGCGGCCTTCTTCGGCGCCGCTTTCGCGGCGGCTTTCTTGGCCGATTTTTTGGCTGATTTCTTCACGGCCTTCTTGGCTGTTTTCTTGGCAGCCTTCTTTGCCGATTTCTTGGCGGCCTTTTTCGACGACTTCTTTGCAGATTTCTTCTTCGCCGCTACCGCCTTCTTGGCCTTTTTAGGCT
Organism: Afipia sp. GAS231; assembly: GCF_900103365.1. Taxonomy (NCBI): domain Bacteria; kingdom Pseudomonadati; phylum Pseudomonadota; class Alphaproteobacteria; order Hyphomicrobiales; family Nitrobacteraceae; genus Afipia; species Afipia sp. GAS231. The sequence continues at coordinate 5,261,111 of NZ_LT629703.1, read as the reverse complement.
TCTTGCTTTTCTTGCTCTTCTTCCCTTTAGCCATTCGTGGTCCTCCTGTTGCCGCTGGTCCATGAGCCTGTTGTTGTGTCGGTCGTCTGTTGTGGAACGTCTGGTGTTGTAGATCGTCTGGGCATGGTCATTTCGGAAAACGGGTGCCCGCTGTTCCGGATCATGCTCGGGGGCCGATCGATCGGTTCAACCCCGATCAGTTCAATCCTGCCCCGCTCAATTCAGGTCTTGGACCTCCTGTCGCCCAATCGAGAAGCTCAATGGTGTGCACCACTGGAACTGACGTACCGCCGGCAATTTGAACCATGCACCCAATATTGCCCGCAGCGATCATGTCCGGTTTGACTGTCGCAATATTGGCGACCTTTCGATCGCGCAATCTGCTCGCAATGTCAGGCTGGAGAATGTTGTAGGTCCCCGCCGAACCGCAACACAAATGGCTCTCGGGTACATCTTTCACCACGAATCCATTCTTGGAAAGCAATTCTTTCGGAAGCTGCGTGATTTTCTGTCCGTGCTGCAGCGAACAAGCCGAGTGATAGGCGATCGTAACGTCGCCTCGCTGCGTCGACGGATGGAGATCGAGGCCGGCGAGATACTCGGTGATATCCTTTGCCAGCGCGGATATTTGCGCTGCGGGGCGTGCGAATTCGCGATCCTCGCGCAGCATGAAACCGTAGTCCTTGATGACCGTCCCGCAGCCCGATGCGGTCACCAGGATGGCGTCCAGGCCGCCCTGTTCCGCTTCCCTTTGCCACACGCCGACGTTGCCGCGGGCCCGCGCCAAAGCGTCGGCTTCCTGCCCGAGGTGATGGGTCAGCGCGCCGCAGCATTGCTCGTCCTTGACCAGCACGACCTCGATGCCGTGACGCGTCAAAAGGTTGATGGCGGCCTGGTTGATCCGCGGCGCCAGCACCTGCTGGGCGCAGCCCTGCAGCAGCGCGACCCGTCCCCGCCGCTCGCCGATGGCCGGAAAAACGCTTCCGCCAACGGGCCCCGGCGACGGCAGACGGCCAGGTGCCAACGCCAGCATCGCCTTGATCCGCCGCAGCAGCGACGGGGTCGCAGCAGGCTTTGGCGCCGGCAACAAAGCCGCGAACGGCCGGCCAAGCCGCGCCAGGATCATGCTGGCGCGAAACAGCTTTGGCCGCGGCAGCACCCATGCCAGCACCGCCCGCAGCAGCCGCTCCGGCAGCGGCCGGGAGTAATCCCGCTCGATCCGGACCCGCGCCTGATCGACCAGATGCATGTAGTTCACCCCCGACGGGCAGGTGGTCATGCAGGCCAGGCAGGAGAGGCAGCGGTCGATGTGCTTGACCACCTCCTTTGTCGGCGGCTTGTCCTTTTCCAGCATCTCCTTGATCAGGTAGATTCGGCCGCGCGGACTATCGAGTTCGTCGCCGAGCAGCACATAGGTCGGACAGGTCGCGGTGCAGAAGCCGCAATGCACGCAGGCCCGCAGGATCTTGTCGGCTTCGGCGATATCGGGATCGGCAAGCTGGGCCAGCGAGAATTCGGTTTTCATGAGCAAGATCCCCGCGTCAGCCGGCCGCGGTTGAGAATGGTTTTGGGATCGAAGCTGTGGCGCACCCGTTCGCTCAACAAAGCCAGTTCGCCCGGTTGCGGTTGAAACACATCGACATTGGATCGAACCAGTTCGGAGGCCCGGATCAGCATGGCGTGGCCGCCGGCGGCCTCGACGCGCTCGCGCACCAGCGCCGCCTGCGCGTCCGGCCTGGGCGGCAATGCCGCCCAGATCAGGCCGCCGCCCCAGTCGTAGATCACGTCGCCCCCGGTATCGCGCGCCAGCGCCTGGCCGAGCGCGCCGCCCGCGGCCGGCGGACAGACGATCCGCCACACCGGCCAGGCGCCGAGCGAGCCGCTCGCCGCGAACGGCTCGATATCGCGGATCGCGCGCCAGGCCGCGGCCGAGGCCGCATCCTGCAGGATCTCCACCGCCCCAAAGGACGCGAGCGTTTTGGACAATGAGCCGGCGCGATCGGCGACCGAGGCGGCAATGCCCTCGAGCCGCACCAGCGTCACCGCCTGGGCCTGAGAACCCGGGCTCCTGGACCCAAGGTCCGCCAGCGCGCCGCTGGCCGGCCGGAACGTCGAATTTGGCAGATGCGCCGCGCCGGAGACGTCGAAGGGCGAGCCGAGGGCTGCCGTCATCGCCCGGTTCGCGGTCAGATCGTCGAGGGAGCGCAGCATCAGCGTCCGCTCGCTTTCGGGCTTCGGCATCACCTTCAGCGTCACCTCGGTCATGACCGCCAGCGTGCCCCACGACCCCGTCAGCAATTTGCAGAGATCGTAGCCGGTGACGTTCTTCACCACCTTACCCCCGGTTTTAAAACTGTCGCCGAAGCCGGACACCGCATGCGCGCCCAGCAGGTGGTCGCGCGCGCCGCCCGCCTTGATGCGGCGGGGACCGGCGAGGCCCGCGCCGATCATGCCGCCGATGGTGCCGTTGCCGGACACGCCTGTAAGCATGGAGGTATCGATCGGCTCGAACGCGAATTGCTGGTTTTTGGAATCGATCAGCGACTGCACGTCGGCGAGCGGGGCGCCGGCCTGCACCGTGATGATCAGTTCGTTCGGCTCGTAGGCGGAGACCGCATTCAGCGCAGACAGATCGAGCAGCGCATTGGTCGCGATCGGCTGACCGATCTGGCGCCGTGTGCCATGGCCGATGATCTCGAGCGGCTGCTCGCTGGCAATCGCCGCCCGCACCACCTGTTCGACGTCTTTGGCGTCACGTACCTTGAGGGTGTCCACGCGCCTTGCCTAAAACCTTGGAAGTTCGGGAAATGCCAGCTTGCCGCCGTGCACATGGACACGGCCGAGCTCGGCGCAGCGGTGCAGGGTCGGAAACACCTTGCCGGGATTGAGCAGGCCCTGAGCGTCGAAGGCGCATTTCAGCCGCTGCTGCTGGTTGAGATCGATCTCGGTGAACATTTCCGGCATTAGGTCGCGCTTCTCGATGCCGACGCCATGTTCGCCGGTCAGCACGCCACCGAGTTCGACGCAGCAGCGCAGGATGTCGGCGCCAAAGGCCTCCGCCCTGTCCATCTCGCCGGGCTTGTTGGCGTCGTACAAAATGAGCGGGTGCAGATTGCCGTCGCCGGCGTGAAACACGTTGGCGACGCCGAGGCCGTATTTTTCAGACAGTTCGCGGATACGCGCCAAAGCCTTTGGCAGCGCGCCGCGCGGAATGGTGCCGTCCATGCAGAGATAGTCCGGCGAAATCCGGCCCACCGCCGGAAACGCCGCCTTGCGGCCGGCCCAGAACAGGTTGCGCTCCATCTCCGACGTGGAGATTTGCAAGGTGACCGACCCGCAGGCTTTTGCGATGGTTTCGACCCGGGTGATCAGCTCATCGACCTCGACGCTCGGCCCATCGAGCTCGATGATCAAGAGCGCCTCGACGTCGAGCGGATAGCCGGCATGGACGAAGGCTTCGGCGGCGTGGATCGCGGGCTTGTCCATCATCTCCATGCCGCCGGGAATAATGCCGGCGCCGATGATGCGGGCCACGCATTCGCCGGCGGCCTCGACTTCCGCGAAACCGACCATCAGCGCGCGCGCGGTCTCGGGTTTCTGCAGGATCCGCACCGTAATTTCAGTGATAACCCCGAGCAGGCCTTCGGAGCCGGTGATGATGCCCATCAGGTCGTAACCGGCATTTTCAGCCGCCTTGCCGCCGATTTTCAGGATTTCGCCGGACATCAGCACGATTTCGCAGCCGAGCACGTTGTTGGTGGTCATGCCGTATTTCAGGCAATGCACCCCGCCGGAATTTTCCGCGACATTGCCTCCGATCGAGCAGGCGATCTGCGACGAAGGATCCGGCGCATAATAGAACCCGGCATGCGCCACCGCCTGGCTGATGGCGAGATTGGTGACGCCGGGTTCGGTGACCACGACGCGGTTGTCGAAATCGATTTCGCGGATGCGCTTGAATTTGCCCAAGCCCAGCAGCACGCCGTCGGCCAGCGGCAGCGCGCCGCCGGACAGCGAGGTGCCGGAGCCGCGCGGCACCACCTTGATGCCCTGCTCCGAGCAATATTTCAGGACTTGGGAGACCTGTTCAGTGGTGTCGGGCAGCACCACGACCATCGGCGGCTGCCGATACGCCATCAGCCCGTCGGACTCGTAGGGGAGCATTTCGGCTGCGCTGTCGATCACGCCTTCGCCTGGCACGATCGCGCGCAAGGCGGCGACGATCGTGTCGCGGCGATCCAGCACCGCCTGATCGGAAGCCGGCATCATGATGGCCATGCGCGTATTCCTCCGGGCTGCCGGATTCCAACCGGTTGGATTCCGAGCCCACGCGTGATCGATTTGTGATGCCAAATCAAGCACGTCTGAGCAAGTTTGGGTAGGCCACCAAGGTCGGATTGCGTCGCCCTGCTGCGATGAGTTCTCTCTGGGACAAGCCCGCCGTCGTGAGACCTGTCAGGGTTTCACGACTTGTCCTGTGGAAGCCGGCCATGCCACAAGCGGCTACCGCCACATCACCGAAGAGACGAAGAGCACCCCATGATGAAATTGACCTTGAGCGCGCTGATGGCCCTCACCTCCCTGACTCTGGCGGCGTCGGGCGCGCTGGCTGATGACGTCGACCTCGCCGCCGGCAAAAGCTCGTTCAACAAGTGCCTGGCCTGCCACGCCATCGGCGACGGCGCCAAGAACAAGGTGGGTCCGGTACTGAACGGGCTCGACGGCCGCAAGTCCGGCACCGTGGAAGGCTATTCCTATTCGGACGCCAACAAGAACTCCGGCATCACCTGGAGCGAGGCCCAGTTCAAGGAATACATCAAGGACCCGAAGGCCAAGATCCCCGGCACCAAGATGGCCTTCGCGGGCATCAAGAGCGAGAACGAGATCAACAATCTCTGGGCCTTCGTTTCGCAATTCGACAAGGACGGCAAGGTCAAGTCCAAGTAGTTCTGCAACCAGCCAAGGCTGCCTATGAAAAGGCTACCTAGGACAAGGCAGCCTATGAAGAGGCTGCCTAGGACAAGGCTGCCCGGCGATTCCGTAAGCGAAGCGGAATCGCCCGCTGCCCCGGTCTCTGCGCCTCTACGCCAGCGTATGCACGATCACCGGCCCGGCCACCGCCGTCGCCGGCCCAGTGAGCAGTTGCTCAAGATCGTGCTCGATCCAGGCCAGCGCGCGCTTGTTGGATTCCTCGGCGCCCGCAAAATTGTTGAACAGGCTGATCGCGATCACCGTGTCGTCGGGCGTATAGACCACGTAATAGCCCATGAAGCCCTCGACCCCGCTGATCACGGGAATAGCCCCCTCCTTGATCCGGCGTGTCAGCTCTTCGACCTTGCCGGCCTTTGCCTTGCCTTGACGTATGGCGGCGTACATGGCGCTCTCCCTCGCGGTCGGCTGCCCGTAAACGCAATCTATCACGCGGTCGCAGCCGGGCGGAACGAGCAGCGGAATCCCGCAACAGTCGCGGTAGCGCAACCGACAGGCTACGCCGATCCCGCCAGGATGGAAGACTGCGGAAGCGGATTTCGTCCGCCCTCGGCTGGCACGACGCAAGCTTCGAAAGCGGCATCGATGATCGCAAGCTTCACGGCCTGCGCCGCATGATATTCGCGGCGAAAGCCCGCCGACACCCACAGCGGCGATCTGCCCCGCGCGCCCGACCAGCCCAGGCTTCCGAACGCCTCGGCTTCGGAAAATTTCCGACCGAGATGGGTCCGCGACAGATTGAGATGCCGCGCCAGTTCGGAAATCGACGTCACGTCGGTCGTAATCCGCTCGTCGCCGGCGGCGTCCTGTCGGCAACCGACGATCAGGCGGTCCATCACCAGGCCGCCTTCGTCGATCCAGGTGAACAGTTCGAAGGTCTTGGGCGGCTTGCGAATGTCGCCCGAGCCGATCAGGCCGTCGGCGATCAAAGGCTGGATCGCGCCGAGCAAGGCCGGCCGCGCGTGGAACGCCACCACCCTGCCGCCGTCGTCCAGTCCATCAAGGGTCGCAAGATGCAGCGCGTGCCAGTGGAACAGGGCCATCAAAACCGCCGGTGCGGGCTCGAACGGTGGGTGGCGCCTGCCCTCGCTGCCCGCGACGAAACGAACCATTTCGTATTTGTGCATTTCCGTGAGAAAGGCCGACGCCGTGTTGCGGCTCGCGAGGTCATGGCGCTCGACGCGTTCGAGGAAGCGCTCGGCCAGCAACCCCGCGCCCGGGTTGTCGGCCTCATTGCGAAAATACTGCGCCAACGCCGCATGCGCCATCAGCCAGCGCTGCTGGGTGGCAAACAGCGAGGCAATCCTTGGGCTCGTGCCCTGAATCGACAGTAACGATTGCGCCTGGCTCCGAACGCATCGTTCGAGCGCCGGATGTGCCAGGATGTCGGCGGCGGTCATGGGCATCGATCGACTACTTCGCGTCTGCCATTTTCCCGCACAGGATAATGGGAGTCCGGAAGGAAGTCCGTGGCGTTGAAAGCACACTTTCCGGCGCGGCGAGGCCCTATCCTGCGCTGACCTAGTTCGCCGCCGTCGCCCCTGCGCTCGGCATGGTTCTGCCGATCATCGCCTCGATCTCGGCCATCACGCGATCGGGCGCGGCGTTCTGCACCATGTGGCCGACGCCGGGCAGCACGATCAATTTCGCATTCGGTGCCGTGGCCGCCAGCGGCTGCGAATGAATACGGGTCGAGACTGTCTTGTCGGTGCCATCGCCGGAAATGATCGTGACCGGCGCCTTGATCTCGGCATAGCGCGGCGCCTGTTCGGCAACGGCCGCCTTCAGCGTCGCCAGGTCGTGCGCATTGGCGAGAAATTCGCGCGGCCGCAGCAGCAACATCGTCGCGGTATCGCTGACATAGCCGTCCGGCATCGCCTGCGGGAAAAACACGCCGCGCGCGCCGGGCTCGGCCAGGAGGACACCGAGCGGCAGCGTGATGGTGTAGGCCAAAAGCTGCCCGATCACCGGCATGGCCACGATCTTGTTGTAGCGTCCGACGCCGCCGGGCCACGGATAGGCTACCGGCGCCAGCATCACGAGGCCCGCCACCGCTTGCGGATAATCCAGCGCCATCCGCGCGCCCAGCACACCGGCCCAGGAATGCACCACGAGGATCGCCCTGGTGACGCCAAGCCTGGTCAACGCCTCCGCGATCATCCGGCCCTGGATTTCCGGCGTCGAGTCTCCCAGCCGCTCACGGGTGCTCCAGCCGTGCCCGGGACGGTCGATCAGGATCACGCGGTGACTTTTCGCCAGACCGTCGCCGAGCGGCCGCCGCATCGCTTCGAGATTGGAGCTGGCACCATGCAGCATCACGATCGCTGGACCGGCCGCATCGCGCGGGCCGAGTTCGACGATGTGAAGGCTGGCGCCGGCAACCTCGACCATGACGCCTGGCGCGGGATGCGCCCGCTGCACCAACAGCACGCCAGCCTGCGTGACCAGCGCCAGAATCACGAGCGCAGCCGCCACAATCAACGCCGCCATGGAAAATGCCTGAATGATCTTTCGCACCAATGAGCTACGGCCGCGGCCCGCGCGGGGTTTCGGAACGGTTATCCACAGGACGCCCGCCCTGTGGATAACGGGGTCATCCAGCCGTCATCGCCACTTTATACGAATGCGTCGACACTTTCGCCATGTGTCGGCGCGCCTGATGGGTGCCGACGCCCGAGACTGTACCCAACTTCCACAGGAACAGCGGCGGCGGCCGAAAATTTGTTCCAGAGTACAATCGGAGAACTGCCATGATTTCGAATGCAAGCGAAGCGGCCATCGACCAGATCGTGGCAAACTGCAACGGCGACATTCGCGGTGCGCTGAAGGCGCTGTTGCTGGTCAATGAGCGGCTCGAGGCGGAACTGGCGGAGTTCTACGCAGCCGTCGGGCTCGACGGAATGGCCCGCGGCAGCAACGCCGTACACTGACCTTCAGGCTTCAGGTTTCAATCGTCAGTCGTCCGCTTTGTTCGGGTCCTTCGCCTGCTCCGGCGGTTCCGGCGGGCATTCGCGTATCGTCGAGCGCGCCAGCTTGGCGTCGTCGTTCGACCGGTAGGGTCCGCTTCCAAACGTGACGTTGCCGCCGACCTGGCTGTCGACGACCGGATTACTGGTGACGATCTCGCATTTGCCGCTCGCGCGGTTGCCGGTCACCCAATAGCCTTGCGCGAAGGCAATGTTTCCGGCCGCGATCAAACTCGCGCCGGCCAGCAGCAATGACTTCATGGCTACGCTCCCAGGACGCTGAGAAAAACACGCTGAAAAACGACGCTGTGACGCTGGATAATAGCGCGTTGGCGGCCTGTGTTCCCGCGCCCCGAAGGCTGCCCGGGATTTAGGTTAACCCGGCTCTCTCTAATTGGGCATGATCTTATCGGAAAACCGGTACCCACTTTTCCGGATCATGCCCGGAATCAGATATCGCGGCCTTCGACCTTTTCGGTCAGCGTCTTGACCAGTTCCGGCACCTTCTCAAGGTGCGGGTTGACGGTGAGCGCCTTGCGGAACGCGTCAAGCGCGCGCTTCTCGTCGCCGATGTCCTGCATGATCATGCCGAGGCCGGCCAGCGCGCCGAAATGGCGGGGTTCGCGAATCAGCACCTCGCGGATGTCCTCGAGCGAATGCGCATAGTCGTTCTTCAGATAGAACAGCGTCGCGCGCCGGTTCCAGGCCTCGACGTAATCGGGGCGCAGCTTGACCACGGAATCCAAGAGCTTGAGCGCGACATCCATCTGCTGCGCGTCCATCGCGGCCTTGGCGCGCAGCATCAGCAATGCCGCGGTGTCGCTCGGGGTCTGCATCCACATCGCCCAGATCCGCGCTTCGACATGCTTGGCGCTGGCTTCGTCGGGCGCGGCCTTCAGCGCACCGAACAGGAAATCCAGTCCGCGGCTGCGATCGGCGCCGACCCTGGGCAACTTGCTCGGAGCTTCCGGCAGTTTCTTCTGGCTTTTCGGCGGGGGGATAACCCGCGGATCGCTTGGAGAATCGCTTTGGGCAAAAGCCGTCAGCGGCACGGCTGTCAGAACAGCGGCTAGTATCGCAATCCGGCAGTCCGGGAATCTCAAAGCCATGAGCCAAGTCTAGACGTGCAAAATCGCGCTGCAAAGCAGCGCGTCGTCAAAGACCTGTGAAAGGAGGGGCGCGCGGAGGCAATCGGCCGGGGCTTAACCCTGGCGGGCCTTGAAGCGGCGCTGCACCTTGTTGATCACGTAAACCCGGCCCTTGCGGCGGACCAGACGGTTGTTGCGGTGGCGGCCGCGCAGCGATTTCAACGAGTTACGGACCTTCATGGGACAATCCTGATGCTTCGAAAGGCCGTGTTGAAGGCCGAACCTGAATACCTGCCCGAGTGTGGCAAATGGGATTAACCCCGCCAGCGGCGATCCGCCCGGGATGCGCGGTTTCTAAGCCATCGCGGGGCTGGATGTCAATCAACCCTGCGCGTGTGCCTTCATCCGCTCTGCGGTTCCGCTATGGAACTGATTTTCCAGCGATTTTTGTCAAAAGAAAGCGTCAATTAGCCTCAGATTTTGAACCCCGAAGCCGCTTCGAACCGTCTAAGTCTATGAGGAATCAGGGGCCCGCAACGCGTTGGCCAGACCTCCCACGAAATGGACCCATCCCGGAATGACGACCGCTCCCCGGCCGATCGCAAAAGCTGCAGTACTTGATCCCACCGGCCTTTCCCCATCCCTGCCCTGCTCCCTGACGAACTCCCGGCTACCGCTGCCGGCGGGCGTGCGGCCGTTTCAGCTCAACTGGCCCTACATCGTCGTGATCGGCGCCTATCATGTGCTGGCATTGCTGGCCTTCCTGCCCGGTTATTTTGCCTGGAGCGGTCTCGTCCTCGCCGTCGCCGGCACGCATCTGTGCGGGCTGTTCGGCATCAACCTTTGCTACCACCGGCTCCTGACCCATCGCGGCCTGAACTGTCCGAAATGGCTGGAACACACGATGGTCGTGATCGCGATGTCGTGCCTGCAGGAAACGCCGGCGCGTTGGGTGGCGATCCACCGCCGTCACCATCAATTCGCCGACGAACAGCCGGATCCGCATACGCCGCTGGCGAGTTTCTTCTGGAGTCACGTCGGCTGGCTCCTGGTCCACCAGCCCGAACTGTCACGGCTCGGAATCTACGAGCGCTATGCCAAGGACATCCTGCGCGACCGCTTCTACGTCGCGCTCGAGCGCCATAACGGATTGGTCTGGATCAACCTGCTGCAGATGCCGTTGTTCTTCGCCCTGGGCTTCGCCACCGCGTGGCTATCGGGACAAACCGCGGGTGATGCGGCGCAGACTGGCCTCAGCATTCTGCTGTTCGGCGTGTTCGTCCGTACGGTTCTGGTTTGGCATATTACCTGGGCGATCAATTCCGTGACCCACGTGTGGGGCTACCGGAACTACGAGACCGACGAGGACAGCCGCAACAATCTCATCGTCGGCCTGATCTCCAACGGCGAGGGCTGGCACAACAACCACCACGCCGACCCGCGCTCGGCGCGCCATGGTCATCGCTGGTGGGAAATCGACAACACCTGGCTCACCATCCGCTTTCTGGCGCGTATCGGGCTTGCCACCGACGTGGTGGCGCCGAACGCGCTTCTCCCCGGACGGCCCAAGGGCAGCCGGCTGACGACACGCGGAACGATGGGCGTTCCGGCCGAGTAGAGGGTCCCGACCAAAATATCGAAAACAACCCCATGCAAAGTAGACCCGCAAGGGGATATCGCGCCGGGACAGCCAAGCGGCGCGGGCGTCGCGCAGCGGCACGACGCCCGACGAGGCCTCAAGCCACCTTTGAGGTGGCGGTTGCGGCCTCGAACAGCACGTGCATCGCCGTGCCCTGCATCGGCACCGCGGTGTAGAACTCCGTCTGACCCTGGATATGGAAGATCGAGAACCGGTGCACGGTCGTGATGCCCTCGGCGGTGATATTCGCGGAGCCGAACAGCCCATCCGGCAGGTTGACGTTCGGCAGCAGCACGCTGAACGTCGTCGAACCGGAGTCGACGGTCATGTGGATCGTGACCGTCACCAGCATGCCGATGCTGGTTTGCAGCGTCGTGATCTGGTTGCCGGCGAAATTCTTGACCTGAAGCGCATCCTGGTAGGTGAAATGCGGTTGTCCGGCGATGCCGCTCGTCGAGTAGGTGATGTGAATTCCGCCGCCGGAGAGCTGGTACAGATTGGGTTGATTGGCCATGGTCCTTACCTCTTGGCTGTGAACTCGTCCCCCGGGCCGCATGCTGATACCACGCTCAAGACAACACTATGAACTACTTCACAACTAAAGCGGGAAATCGCAAACGCGCGAGTTCGTGATCGCGCGGACTGGCGATCGAGGGTGTCATGACCCTCTCGGATCAGTCGTTCGGAAATTCCACCATGGCCTCGCCGGTCGCGACCTTGTCGCCGGCCTGGTTGCGCACCATGACGTCGATCAGGACCCAGCGCGAACTCTTGGTGACCTGCTTCGACTTGACGATCCCGGTAGGCTGGATGGTGTCGCCGGGCCGCACCGGCTTGACCCATCTTGTTTCCAGCCGGCGATGGACGGCGCCGAGCGGATAGGCCCAGTCGGTGATCATGCGGGAAATCAGCCCGAAATTGTTCATCCCGTGCATGATGATGCCGCCGAAATTGGTCTTGCCGAAGCTGCCCTTCATGTAGTCGTCGTCGAGATGCAGCGGGTTGTAGTCGAGCGAGGCGTCGCAAAACAGCCGGATGGATTCTCTGCTGACCGCGAACTGCGGTCCATCGATGGCATCGCCGGCAGTGAGATTTTCGAACGTGGTGGTCATCGCGCCCTCCCTAAACCGGCCGGATCGTCCAGCCGCGGCCGGAACAGATCACTTCATTACGCTGGTTGAAAAAGACGTTGTCGTGCACCACGAACAGCCGCTCGCGCTTGATGAACTTGTCGAGCGCGCGGGCCTCGAGCCGGATCACGTCGTTGGGACGCGCCGCAATGTTGTAGCTCCAGGACTGCCCGGCATTGACGGTGCCCGGTGAGCGCATCCAGTCATCCGCCGGCGTGCAGGAGAACATCAGGAGGATATGGATCGAGGGCGGCGCGATCAGCCCGCCATAGCGCGTGGTCTTCGCATACGCCTCGTCGAAATAGATCGGATGATCCTCGCCGACCGATTTGCAGTACAGCTCGATCGCTTCCTTGGTCAGCGTGTAGGGCAAGGTCTTGCGCGGCGCGCCGGGCACGATGTCGTCCCACGCCTTGCGCAGATTGGCGTCTTTCCAGAAATCGGTCTCGAAGGCCTCCGATTGAGGCTCGCTCTGGGCCATGCCGCACTCCCTGTTTTCAGCGTTTTGCTTCTGCCGCCTTGCGGAATTTGTTATATAGTATAATCAATTTTCCAGACCCAAAAATCAAGCCGCCGGGAACCCTTAAAATGCCCAAGCTCAAACTGCCCGATATCGAAAAAGTCGTTGCCATCGACATCCATACCCATGCGGAAGAACCCTGCGGCATGCATGGCGACGACGGCTATGACGATTTCCAGGCGCAGATGGCCGACTATTTCAAGTCGCCGAACAAACATCCGCCGACCGTGCCGGAAACCGCGGCCTACTACCGCTCCAAGAACATTGCGGCCGTGATCTTCCCGGTCGACGCCGAGCGCGAAACCGGTTTTCGCCGCTACAACAATTACGAAATGCTGGAGGCCGCCTCCGAGCATCTCGACGTCCTGATCCCGTTCGTCAGCATCGATCCGCACAAGGGCAAATTGGGCGTCCGCGAGGCGCGCAAGCTGATCGAGGAATACGGCGTTCGCGGCTTCAAATTCCATCCGACCATGCAGGGCTTCTATGCCAACGACCGCATGGCCTACCCGCTCTATGAAGCTATCAACGAGGGCGGCGCGATCGCGCTGTTTCACACCGGACAAACAGGTGTGGGAAGCGGCATGCCCGGCGGCATGGGCATGCGGCTGAAATATTCCAACCCGATGTATATGGACGACGTCGCGGCGGATTTTCCGGACCTGAAAATCATTCTCGCCCACCCGTCCTTCCCCTGGCAGGAAGAGGCGCTGTCGGTCGCGACCCACAAGCCCAACGTCTATATCGACCTCTCCGGCTGGTCGCCGAAATATTTCCCGCCGATTCTGGTCCGCTACATCAACTCGATCCTGCAGGACAAGATGCTGTTCGGCTCGGACTGGCCGGTGATCACACCGGACCGCTGGCTGGCCGATTTCGCCAAGCTCGATATCCGCGACGAGATCAGGCCCAAGGTGATGAAGGCCAACGCGCGCAGGATTTTGGGTATATAATAGAGACATCGCCATCGACGGGGGCTGTCGACGCGATGGAGGTCCGTCATGTACCTCGTCAAAGCGGTTGCCTTCGTTGCGGCGCTGCTGGCCGGAAGCGCTTCCGCCATGGCCGAGACCTCGGCCAGCGTCGTCGATTTCGAGACGCCGCTTTCCCGGCTACAACCGTTGCAGGGCTACCTGCGGCAGCCGGCGGGCGCCGGCCCCTCTCCTGCCGTGGTGCTGCTGCACGGTTGCGCTGGCCGCGCCCGGCAGCTCGATGAGCACTGGGGCCGGCAGATCGCCGCCTGGGGCTACGTGACACTCACCGTCGACAGTTTTGGGCCGCGCGGCCTGAAGAACACCTGCAGCAGCGGCGCGCCGGTCGATCTCGCGCTCGATGCCTATCGCGCGCTGGGTTATCTGGTGCAGCAGCGATTTGTCGATTCCGGCCGCGTCGCCGTGCTCGGATTCTCGCAAGGCGCCTGGCAGGCGCTGACTTCCGTCGAGCGCGGCATCGTCGAGCAGGCATCGCCTAACAAATTCCGCGCCGCCATTGCCTTCTATCCGCACTGCCTCGGCTTCAAGGGCGACATGACGGTGCCGACGCTGGTCCTGATCGGCGAGCTCGACGATTGGACGTTGGCTGTGGAGTGCCGCAATATGGTAGACGGCCGCGACGACTGGGGCATATCACGGCAGAAGGACCAGGGCGTTCCGATCAAGCTCATCGTCTATCCCGGCGCCTATCACGCCTTCGACGCGCCGGGCTTGACGACACCGATGCAACTGCTCGGACACCATCTCGAATACAATCCGTCGGCGACAGACCAATCGATCGGCGCGGTGCGGGAATTTCTCAAGGCGACGATGACGAGATCAGGCCCAAGGTGATGAAGGCCAACGCCCAGAAGATTTCGGGTATATAAGAAGGCGTCCGTCGCACGGCGGACGGTTGAGCAAGATGGTGGCCTGTGACAAGCCTCGCCAAAATCGCTGCCGTCGTCGCCGTCCTCTTGACCGGAAATGCGGTAGAATGCATTGCGGCCGAACCGGCCCCGATCGTCGTCGAAATCGAGAGCCCGCTTGACAGTCCACATCCGCTTCAGGGGTATCTAAGACATACCGGCGTTGCTGGCCCCTCGCCCGCGGTCGTCCTGTTGCATAGCTGCAATGGGAATTGGCGGCGGCTCGACGAACGTTGGGGAAAACGGATTGCGTCCTGGGGTTATGCAGCACTCACCGTAGACAGCTTCGGACCGCGTGGCATCAAAAGCTGCGGTGACAAATATCCGAATGATCTGGCCGCCGACGCCTACCGTGCCCTGAACTTTCTGGTGCGGGATCCAGCAATCGATCCTGCTCGTGTTGCGGTGCTGGGTTTTGCACAAGGCGGTCGGATGGCTCTCATGTCGGTCGAGCACGGCTTCACGGAGCAAACATCTCCAAACAAATTTCGTGCTGCCATCGCCTTCTATCCACCATGCCATGGCTTCAAGGGCGACATGACGGTGCCGACGCTGGTCCTGATCGGCGAACTCGACGACTGGTCGCTGGCGACGGAGTGCCGCAATATGGTAGACGGTCGCAATGACTGGGGCATATCAAGGCAGAAGGACCAGGGCGTTCCGATCAAGCTCATCGTCTATCCCGGCGCCTATCACGCCTTCGATGCGCAGGGCCTGACGACACCGATGCAGTTGCTCGGACACCATCTCGAATATAATCCGTCGGCAACAGACCAATCGATCGGCGCGGTGCGGGAATTTCTTAAAGCGCAGATTGGCGGGAACTAGGCCGTGTGCGCGTAAGATCGAGATCCATTGGCGCGGCTTGACCAATGTCCGCTATCCCACGGTGGTCTCAACCGGTCGACGCAACACTTTATCTTAGAGGGAAAAGATGGAGTGTGGGATGGAACGAAGATTTCATAGAGGTTTTACTGCGGCAGAGAAAACGGAGTTATGGGATCGCTGGAAGCGCGGGGAGTCATTGAAGGCGATAGGGCGAGCTTTTGGTAAGCAGTCATCGTCGATCTATTTTCTGGTTGCCCCGCATGGAGGGTTTCGTCCTGCGGAGCGGCGTCGCTCCAGGTTGGCATTGACGCATGCGGAACGCGAGGTGATTTCCAGAGGTGTTAGCGCACGTCGATCGGCCCGGTCTATCGCCAAACTGCTTGGCCGCTCACCCTCGACGGTGAGCCGGGAAATGAGCCGCAATGGCGGCTGTGATCGCTACCGGGCGACAGTTGCGGACGAGAATGCCTGGGCACGATCGCGTCGTCCAAAATGTTGTAAATTGGCGATCAATTCGCGGCTTCGGCAGGCCGTGGCAGGGAAGCTCAGATTGGATTGGTCACCCGAGCAGATAGCCGGTTGGCTGAAGAGAACGCATCCTGAAGACGAGTATAATCAGGTGTCACACGAGACCATCTATCGCAGCCTGTTTGTCCAAGCGCGCGGCGTGCTCAAGAAAGAGCTGCTTTGCCATCTCCGATCGAAGCGCTCGATGCGTCGCTCCAGGCCGGTTGATCCGAATGGCGATAGACGGGGGCATATGAAGGATGCCGTCTCAATCCGTCAGCGACCGGCTGCGGTTGAAGATAGGGCGGTGCCTGGCCATTGGGAGGGCGATCTGCTGTCCGGGCCGAACAACACCTACATCGCGACCTTGGTCGAGCGTCAAACGCGTTACGTGATGTTGGCCAAGGTGGCAGGCAAGGACACCCGGACGGTAGTCACCGCACTCATCAAGCAGGCGAAGAAGCTACCAAAGGAGCTGTATAAGTCCTTGACCTGGGACCGGGGCAAGGAACTGACGGCTCATCGTCGATTTACGTTGGCGACCAACATCGACGTCTATTTTTGCGATCCGCAAAGCCCGTGGCAGCGCGGGTCGAACGAGAACACCAATGGCCTGTTGAGACAGTACTTCCCTCAGGGCACCGACTTGTCGGTGCATTCGCAAGCCCATCTGAACAAAGTGGCTCGTCAACTAAACGAACGGCCACGTGAGACCTTGCAATTTGAAACCCCAGCAGAGAGATTTAACGCCTGTGTTGCGTCGACCGGTTGAGCCGGCACACGCTTTGCGGACTTAAACCGGACATCGCCGCAGGTCCGAAAAGTGCCATGAACGGACTCATGCACCGCAGCAAAAACCCGTCACAACGCGGAGCGCGTCGCAACGGGGTACTACTTAAGGGGAAGCGCGGCCAAACAGCCGCTCGGCGTCTGCTCTATGCCAGCAAAACAGAGCTATGCACAGCAGCAACCTGCTCATGGTGTTTGGCCGGGCTGCTCTAGAGGGGCTGTCCGCCGATGCCGCGGGGCTTGGCAAGGTACAGCGTCACTTTCTGCTAGTTCAAATTGAGCCAACCGGCGCTTGGCAGGGGCCACGGTGGCTGGGCATTTTGCACGGGCTGGACCTGTGCTTGTGTATTTTGCACGGGCCGGACCTGTACCGGTGCATTTTGCTCGCGCCGCATCTGTACTCGGGCATTTTGGACGGGCCGGACTATTGCTCGGGCATTATGCTCGGGCCGGATCTCTGCCTGCGCATTGTGTGCCGGCTTGACGTGTCGGTGCTTTTGCACAGGCCGGACCTGTGCTCGGGCATTTTGCACGGCCTGTGCTTGGTCATCTTGGACTTGGGCTTGGGCTTGGGCATCTTGTACGGACTGTTCGGGCCGGACCTGTGCCTGTGAATCTTCCTCCGCCGCCCAAGCCTGGAATTGCTTCAACAAGGCTTCTGCTGGTGGCTCACGGATTTCGGTCTCGCTCTGAACGGCATTTTTAAAAGCGGCAGCAATTTCTTCGCCCGTCGGGGCTTCGCTTGCAGTCGGCGGCAAAGCCTGAGCGTCGGCCGTTGATTGAATTGTTGGCATCGACTGAGTGTCATCCTGAGACGCCGATGTGCCGACCAGGGAAGCCGTGACGTTCGCAAGGAGCGCAATTGGATTTCCAACTAAAATCGCGAAGACGATCGCTGCCGCCGTTACAACCAAAATACTCGTCGTGAGGATTCGGAACGAAATAGCCGCTCTGTCCCAAGCTTTTCCGATACCCGGCTGCTCGGGTTCCTCGGTCTGAACGGAGAGAAAGAGAGGAATCGGCTGGTCAAGAGGGACGCTGTCTTTCGTCGCCATGTTTGATGCCTCCACGCTACAACGCAACAATCGGGCATCCTGGCATCAGCTTCTTATTGTTCTTGTTGACCGGCACCCTGCCCTCGGACCCCAAAAAGCAAGAATCACCGACACGAGTTAGGAGAAATCTTGATTTCATTGGGGCGATCGATCAATGGGGCCATAAATCGGCCGCAACCCAGCGGCGGGGCTACGTTCGTGATGCCGAGCTGTTCACGGATCATGCCGGGGCCGGGCTGCCTTGAGATTATTTTCATGTCCGCTCTTGAGCGCGTAACGGACTCAAGTCGGACATCAGGCCATTTCCGTTTTGTGCCAAAGCAGACATCGGCACCTGATCGATCACCTCGTTAGCACGCAGCAGGAGCGATCCGAGCGCGTCGTTGACGACGTAAAGTGCATCCGCGCGACCACTGAGGAATGAGCGGCACCACGTGCCGCAGCGGCGGTTGAGGCCCCCTCGGCCCGCGGGTGCGGCAACTCCTGCCAACCACTCAACGGAAATTTACTGGTGCGCCCCTTCGGCGTCGGCGGTCGCGGTGCCCATGTATTTCGATTGGAAATGAGCAACCCGCTCTCGCCACATTCCGACGAACGCCTCCGACGTCAGCTTTTCCACCGATTTCCACGCCTCTTTGACGGTCGGAAGCGTATTGCCCCAGATCGCGCGCCTGCACCATTTTTCGCCCTTCTCCCTGCCTTCGCTGGTGGCGCACATCGATTTCCAGGCGATGCGATTGGGTTGGCTGAGGTGCTCCGCGGCGCCTTCCCAGCCCTGCTGATGGATCAGGTAGAGATCGTTCAAGTCCGGCTTCCTGTGCGTCACCCACTCGAACAGAATGCCTTCAGTAATGATCTTGTAGGCTGCCGCAACGGCATTATCGCGGGGATTGAGAATGTCTCCGGAGCCGAATTTGCCGAACTCGTATTTGCTCAGCTGGAACAGCCCGATATACGACCCGGTGCGTTGCTTGGGGTCGAAACCGGACTCGACCTTGGCCACCGCCTTCATGAAAGTGAAATCCAGACCGAAAGCGTCGGACGCGCGCTTGATCTCTTCCACCGGCGTTCCGACCGGGATGTCCTTGAACGAACGCAAGACGATCGCAGCCGGCTTCTCGGCAGGCGGCAGTTCGGACCAGACATAACAAATGAGATACCGGAAATCCTGCGGCCCCGAGTTGGAGGCACCGCCGGATGCACCGCACGTTGTCGGCGCCAGTTGCGCGGCATCACGGTGGCCCGGGTCCACCGATTTCTGCACAGGCGGTAAATCGGCCGACAGCGTCTGCGACGGATCGGGCAACGCGGCCACGACCATCGTTTCCGGCTTATCCGAGGCCACCGTCGTGTCTGTGGCCGTCCCCGCCGCGGGTTCGGCGGCCGTCGCCACTTCGGCGCTAGCGACAGCGGCGTTCGCGACAATGGCGTTGGCCATTGCGATTGCCTGCGGTTCATCTGCGAGCCTGGCGTTGGCGGCGAGAGAGGCTGCGCGGTCCTCGATTGGCACTGCGCCGGAGTTCTCGATACTGGCCGTAGCGAAGCCAGGAAGCCGGGCGACGACCCAGACTGCGAGAATGACCGTTCCGCACAACGCTGCCGCCACTATCGCAAATCGCCGCGTGTTCATGATGCCGTCGCCTCCATAGGCTCCACCGGAGCCGTGTAGAAAAGCCAAGCATGCGAAGAGCCTCATTCTTGGGATCAATATGGGTCGCGCAATGGCGCAAACGGCCGCTCGTCAATTTTTCCAAAACATGTTGCCCGATTGCAACGCGTCGATCGCAAGCAATTGCGCCGGTCTCAACGGCACACCGTAATTGTGAGTACGGTCCAATTTTCGACCCACTGCGACCAGATTTGAAGGAGAGGCTTGGCGCGCTGTCGGGATGACGCATCAGGCGTCGGCTTCGCGCATCGTCTCGAAACGATGGAATCGCGGCTATGGGACCGGGCGATGTTCGCTAAGGGATTACCAACAATGCAGCGCGCGATAACAACGGCTGTATTCGCCATTTTCATGATCCCTGCGGGGATCGCACACGCTCAATTTCTGTTTGGACCCCAACACACGTTCTGGCCAGGCCATTACGCTCCGTTCAAACACAAGCACCACCACCGGCAGACAAACTCTGAATCTGCGAAGAACGCTCGGCCCGAGGACCCTCCGAAGGGCCCGCTCCAGATCATCATCTCGATCGCTGACCAACGGGTCTCGCTTTTTGACAACGGGGCCCTGATCGCACGCTCATCGGTGTCCACGGGAACTCAGGGACATCCTACACCCCTCGGCGTGTTCAGCGTGATCAGCAAACAACGATGGCACCGTTCAAATATTTATAGCGCTGCCCCCATGCCCTACATGCAGCGCATCACCTGGTCAGGGATTGCGTTGCATGCCGGTGTCGTGCCTGGGCATCCGGCGTCACACGGCTGCATCCGTTTGAAAAATGACTTTGCCATTCGACTCTGGCATCTCACGAAGCGCGGCACGCGCGTGATCATTGCGCACGACGATGTCCAGCCGGTCGAGATAACCAATCCGCACCTCTTTGAGCCGAAAGCCGTGTCCGGTTCGCCGGAATTTCAGGCTGCCACAGTCGCGGGTAAGAGCATTAGCACAGCTGCGGCAACGCATGGATCACTGGTGTCCAAGGCCGAGACTCCAGAAACCACTAGTCTCCAGGTTCCAAGCTCGGCTCCCGCTGAAGGCGCACCTAGAAAGATGGTTCCGATCTCCGTCTTCGTGAGTCGTAAGTTGAGCAAGCTGTTCGTGCGTCAGGGCTTCTCGCCGTTGTTTGATGTCGCGGTCAAGATCGAAAATCCGGAGGAGCCCCTGGGAACGCACGTGTTTACCGCAATGGAATTCCAGAGCGAGGGAGCGGCTATTCGCTGGACTGTCGTGTCGATTCCCGACGAATTTCCTCGCATCGGGGGTGCCATGAAAGAGCGCGGAGCGCCCGTGAAGCAATCCGCCCTATCGGTACCGTCGCCCGATAAAGCCAACGCTGTCCTCAACCGCATCGAAATACCGCAGGATACCGTTGAGAGGATCTCTAAACTTTTGACGCCGGCCTCTTCATTGATTATTTCCGACAACGGATTTAGCCATGAGACGGGAAAAGACACGGATTTCATCGTGGTAACGCATTGATGCGGCGGCGCGACCCACCAACACACGATGCCACTGCGCAACCCGCTGGAATTGTTCGACCGCAATTCTGGTGCAAAATTCTTGGTGTCCGCACCTAAGCCAAAGCAGCGCGAGTCCGTTCTGGGTCAATCGCGTCGATTTTGCCATACCTGGGAAATGTCCGCTATCCGGCGCATCTCGGACCTGTAATCTCGATGTTGCGAACTGAGTAGGCGCGATTCAAGCTGTCGAAATCAGGCGCGATGCTGCTCGCAAATTGAGGATATGACGCAGCCAGATCGCGCCATGATCGGCACGGCGCGTATGCGGCGGTCGTCATCGGCGTGCCCGCGATCTCGCCCGGTATCCAGGCGCAAGGCGTCAGCGTCGCGGTGCTGGTGATTCTGGCAATCTGCGTTGCCGCCAGTTCACACCGGCGTGGTTCCGAAGTAAATTGGTACATACCGGCAAACGAAGCTGGCCGCGGCCAACCGCAGCGCAATCAGACAGAAGAGTATCACTCGTGACGATCAAAGCCGTCGTGTTCGATGCCTATGGCACGCTCTATGACATTCAATCCGTCGCCACCGTGACCGAACAGGCCTTTCCCGGCTACGGCGAGATCATCACGCAGATCTGGCGCATCAAGCAGCTCGAATATACCTGGCTGCGTTCGCTGATGCGGCGTTACGAGGATTTTTCCGTGGTGACGCGGGAGTCGCTGGCTTACACGCTGCGCTGCCTCGGCCTGAAATACGACGAGCAGGCGTTCGCAGGCATCATGGACAAATATCTGCACCTCGATCTCTACCCTGACGCACTTGCCTCATTGAGCGCGATGAAGGACAGGAAGCTCGCGATCCTGTCCAACGGCAGTCCCGCGATGCTGAATGCGTTGGTGAAAAATTCTGGCCTCGACCGCGTGCTCGATGCCACCATCAGCATCGACGCCAACAAGATCTTCAAGCCGAGCCCGGATGCCTACACGTTGATTGAATCCACCCTTCACGTTTCGCCTGATGACGTGCTGTTCATTTCCTCCAACCCCTGGGATGTCTGCGGCGCCAAGGCGTTCGGCCTCAACGTCGCCTGGATCGAGCGGGTGACGCCGGAAGCGATGGTGCAGGCTTGTAACAAGAGCGATCTCGTCGCGCCCTTGACGATGTTCAAGGCGATCCGTACGCAAATGGATGAACTCGGGTTCGCGCCCGATCACCGCATCCACGCCCTCTCCGAACTGCCCGCATTGGTGGCCAAATCCTGACCCACAGGTCCTGACATATGAGCATCGAGTCCGTTCGCGCCTTCTTCGCCGAGAAGGCGCCCGACATTGCCGTGATTGAATCGACCATGAGTTCGGCCACGGTGATTCTCGCCGCCGAAGCCTACAGCGTCGAGCCGGCGCGGATCGCCAAGACGCTGTCGTTGCGGGTCGGCGACCGCGTGGTGCTGATCGTGGCCGCCGGCACCTCGCGGATGGACAACAAGAAGGTGAAGGCGGCATTCGGGGTAAAGCCGAAAATGCTCGGGCTCGAGGAGGTCGCCGAAATCACCGGCCATGAAGTCGGCGGCGTCTGTCCATTCGGACTGAAGACGCCGCTACCGGTCTATTGCGACGTGTCGCTGAAGGCATTCGACGTCGTGGTGCCGGCCGCGGGCTCGACCCACAGCGCGGTCCGCATCACGCCGTCGCGGATGGCGGAACTGACCGCGGCCGAATGGGTCGATGTCTGCGAGCACAAGCCTTAGAGCGCCGCTCCGATTCGATCGGCACGGGGCTCCAAGATTCTTGTTTTGACGCGTTTTCTACACGCGAACCGGTGTCCACCCACGGATCAAGTCCGAGGGCATGCTTCGCTTGAAAACGCTCTGAGCGGCTGCGCTACTCGTCATTATT
Organism: Afipia sp. GAS231; assembly: GCF_900103365.1. Taxonomy (NCBI): domain Bacteria; kingdom Pseudomonadati; phylum Pseudomonadota; class Alphaproteobacteria; order Hyphomicrobiales; family Nitrobacteraceae; genus Afipia; species Afipia sp. GAS231. The sequence goes on along the minus strand of NZ_LT629703.1, from coordinate 5,238,670 downwards.
GTAGGACGGCCTCGGCGGCGCGAGCGGTGCCGGCTGCGCGGCGCGCGGCCGCTGCGCCGTTGTCGGTGGCGCGACGCGCGCAGGCGACTGATCCGCGCTGGCGCTGGATTCGAACACCGCGCGGCAGGAATTGCCAAGCGACGGCGTGTTCTGCCGCAGGCACGCCACGATCCGGTTCACGTCCGGAATCTGATCGCTGCATAGCCGCATCACGTCGGGGGTGCAGGCCATCTGCTGCTCCCAGGTTCCGCGATATTCTTCAGACCAAGCCGGACTTGCAGCAGCGATTCCGATCATCGTCGCAAGGCCCAAGGAAGAGTTCAGGACAATCCGTTGCGTTGGCATGGACGGGCCTTTCGTAAGCATGTGAATTGACGCGGCTGGTTCCGCGCGGCGATGGGCGCGAGCCTGCCAAGGGAATGCGGAAGGGAATGCGGCCATGCCACGTTAACGCATACAAAAAAATGTGAAGCGGGTTCCCTACTCGACCGCCGCGCCGGGCTAGACCAACCGTCATTGCGAGCGCAGCGACTTGTCCGTCGAAGCTCAACGAGCGAAGGCGGAAGCAATCCATCTTGCGGTGGAAGGAAGAATGGATTGCTTCGTCGCGGAGCCTGTCATCGGGCGCGCATTCGCGCGACCCGTTGGCTCCTCGCAATGACGAAACGCTCTACTCCACCTTGCCGATCTTCTTCACCGCCGCGACCAGCCGCGCGCTGTCTTCGGCGACGAACTTTGAAAATTCCGGCGCGTCCTGATACGCCACCGGGCTGCCGGCGGTGTCGAACGTCTTGACCACTTCGGGCGCCTTCACCGCCTGCGCCATCGCCTCGCGCAGCCGCGTCATGATCGGCGCCGGCAAATTGCTTTGCGCAAACAATCCGGCCCAGATGTAGAACTCGACATCCTTGTAGCCGAGCTCCCTGAACGTCGGCAGATCGGGGAAACTCGCAACCCGTTCGGCGCCCCAGTTCGCCAGCACCCGCATCTTGCCGTCGTCGACCTGCTGTTTCAGCGTGCCCGGCGCCGAGGCCAGCGCCTGTACCGTGCCTGACAGTAGCGCGGTCAGTGCCGGACCCGCGCCGCGGAACGGCACGTGCAGCAGTTTGATGCCAGCGCTCGCCGCAAACATTTCCATCGCGACATGCAACGTGCCGTAGGGGCCGGACGAACCGTAGGGAATTTGTCCCGGGCGCTGCTTGGCATCGTCGACGAAATCCTGCAGCGTCTTCCATGGCGCCGAGGCCGGCACCGCCAGCAAGGTCGGATCGGCGAGCACGCGCGCGACCGGCGCAAATTGCGAAACTTCGTACGATATCGGCCGGTCGAACAACCGGTCCGCTTCCGGCAGCACCGCCAACGACGACAGCGTCATCAGCAGCGTGTAGCCATCAGGCTCGGCGCGCGCGGCCTGCGCATTGCCGACCGACCCGCCGCCGCCGCCAGCGCGGTTGTCGACGATGACGGGCTTGCCGAGGATCCGCTCCAGCGCCTGCGCCACCGGACGCGCCGCGAGATCGGCCTGCCCGCCGGGCGGAAACGGCACGATCATTGTGATGTTGCGCGAGGGATAGGGGCTTTGGGCGAAGGCCGTGTTGGAGAGCGCGGTTTGTGCAAGCGGCAGCGCGGCGGCGGCCTTGAGAAGTTCGCGGCGGTTCATCGGCAGTCTCTCCCCGGTGATTTTGTTTTGGTTATTGGGGCTAGCCTAGCCTGAACTCCGTAGGGCGCGCAAAGGCACCCTTTGTCGCCAGAAAGCAACAAGCGGCTCTGCGCGTATCCGCAACCGCTAACCGCGAAATGAAAAGATCGCTCGGAGAGTAACTGCCAATAGTTGCTCAAAATCATGGACGCTTTAGGCAAATGTCAGGGAGCGACATCACAAGTTCTGGAGCGTTCGAGTTGACGTACACTTAGTCACCCTCTTTGGTTTGTTCTTCTTAAAGTCGTTATCAGACGGAGCGTTCTCCGGCCCCCTGAAACACGAATAGCGGTTCCATTTCTCGTCACGATTGACTCAATAATAAGTACAGGCTAATCATTAGCTATGACTGATTATCGCGTGAAGGCTCGATTGATCGATTTGAATAGCAGCCCACGGGCTTCGGTTAGCCATGGCCAAAGATAGCCTGCAACTAGCTGCCCTGGGCGATCCTACTCGCAGAAGGATATTCGAGTTGGTGGGAGCGCGGCCTCGCACTGTGGCTGACATCACGCGAGAATTGACGGTCTCACAGTCGGCCGTCTCGCAGCACCTCAAGGTGCTCCGCGAGTCTCGTTTGGTTCGTGCTGAGCCGAAGGGTGCCAGCAATGTTTATCACATCGATCCAGCAGGGCTTGGTCAGATGCGTGCTTGGCTCGACCGTTTCTGGAGCGGCACGTTGGCAGCTTACAAAATAGCCGTCGAAAAACCGCGGGAGGAATAACAATGAGCACACGTCTGTCGGTCGCGCCCATCAAGCAGTCTATTGTGGTGGAAGCGTCAATCGAGCGCGCGTTCAAGGTCTTCACTGAAGATTTCGGCAGCTTCAAGCCGCCCGAGCACAATCTGCTCACCGTCCCCATCGCGGAGACCGTGTTCGAGCCTCGGGTAGGTGGACACATCTATGATCGAGGCGTCGACGGCAGCGAATGCCACTGGGCGCGCGTGCTGGCATATGAACCGCCAAATCGGGTACTTCTAAGCTGGGACATCAGCCCGACCTGGCAGATCGAGACCAACCCCGACAAGACCAGTGAATGGGAAGTCTGGTTCATCGCGGAAACGCCAAGTCGAACGCGGTTGGAACTGGAGCACCGCCACCTCGAGCGACACGGCGAAGGCTGGGAAGGCGTCCGTGCAGGCGTTGAGGGCGATCAGGGTTGGCCGCTCTACCTTCAACGGTTTGCCAGGATTATCGCTGGCGAGGCTTGACGCTCGCCTGTCCCCTCGACCGCGCGGAGATTCCTATGACGGCGTACTCATTCAGCATCGTCGGAGTACTTTTTCTCTGTCTCCTGTCAATCGTACTGGCGGTTCATTCGGGATCGTCCAAAGGAAGAGCCGGCGCGCTGTCCGGGCCTGTCTTGCCACCCGACGACGATAACCTGCTCTACCGCGTCGATCGCGTGCACATGAACGCGGTAGAGGCGCTGACTCCATTCGCTGTCCCGGCTGTGCTGGCGACAATGGTAGGTGTGAGTCCAACCCTACTTGCAACGCTGGTATGGGTCTACGTCGCAATCCGCGTGATCCACGTTGCGGTCTATTTGCGCGGCGGCAAGGCCGCCAAAGGCGGCAGCTTCAGAACCGTTCTCTACGTTTCAGGGGCGCTCGTTACCGTCGTACTTATTGCCACAACGGCGCTAGCGACCATCCACTGAATCCGCGAGGGAATCCCAGCGAGAGCTGAAAGCGCCCGGTGTTGGCACTTTGCGGGACATGGAGGCATGTCCGACTTGGGTTCGCTGTCCACACTCTAGCCCCTACCCCCGCCCCTTCCCCTTCAAAAATTTCTTCGCCAGAAATTCCGCCAGCACCTCGACGCGGGCGGGGCGCGGGCCGCCGGGCGGGGTGACCAGATGCACCGCGCCTTCCGGCTGCTTCCAGCCTTTCAGGATCACCTCGACCTCGCCGGATGCAATGGCGTCGCCGATGATGAAGTCCGGCAGGTCGGCAATGCCGAGACCCGCAACGACCGACGGCAACAGCGCTTCGCCGTTGTTGACCCGCAATTGTCCCGCAGGGCGCACGCTGGCTTCTTCTCCGGCGGCGTTGGTGTAGTGCCAGAGGTTGGGCGTCGACAGATAGGTGTAGCCGAAGCACTTGTGCTGGGCGAGATGCATCGGATGCGTCGGCCGGCCGTGACGCTTGAGATAGGAAGGGGCTGCCACCGTATAGCGCGGCATCGCGCAGAGCCGCCGCGCGATCAGGGACGAATCCGGCAGCCGCGCGATGCGCAGGCCGGCGTCGAAGCCGTCGCCGATCAGATCGACGGTGGCGTCGCTGAGGTGAAGGTCGATCGAGACCTCCGGATAGGCTGCGAGGAATTCCGGCAGCAGCGGCGCCACCGCCTTAACCCCGAACGTCATCGGCACCGCGAGCCGCACCAGCCCGCGCGGCGCTGATGATTGCGACAACGCCTCGTTTTCGACCGCCTCGCCGTCGGCCAGCAGGCGCGCGGCATGTCCGGCGAGTTTTTGCCCGGCATCGGTCAACGCCAGCCGCCGCGAGGTGCGGTTGAACAGCCGAGCCCCGAGCCGCTGTTCCAGCCGGCTGACCGCTTTCGACACCGTCGCCTTGGACAGCGCCAGTTCGGCCGCGGCTGCGGCAAACGACCGTAATTCCACGACTTTCGCGAAGATCGCGAGCGCTTCGAAATCCGGGAGTTTGGACATGCAAGGCACCCCTATTGTCTTTTTTAGAAACAATGAGTTTCCATAGTTTCTATTTCTATACCACAGCCGGAGGCATATCCAAGCGTCATCGGAATTCAAGCAACGGAGAAATCCAATGACCAAGAAACTCGCAGGCAAGGTTGCCCTCGTCACCGGCGGTTCGCGCGGCATCGGCGCTGCCAGCGCCCGCGCGCTCGCCGATGAAGGCGCCAACGTCGCCATCAGCTACGTCGCCTCGCCCGACAAGGCCGAAGCGGTGGTCCGCGAATTGAAGGCCAAGGGCGTCGAAGCCCGCGCCTACAAGGCCGATCAGGCCTCCTCAGTCGAGGTCGAACAACTGGTGAAGGACGTCGCCAGGCAATTCGGCCGGCTCGACATCCTCGTCAACAATGCCGGCGTCGCCGTCAGCGGCGCGGTCGACGATGCCAATGCCGATACCGCAGCGCTTGCCCGCCAGGATGCGATCAACGTTCACGGCGTCATTACCGCAATCCGCACGGCGTCGAAACTGATGGGTGAAGGCGGACGCATCGTCACCGTCGGCTCCGGTATCGCCACCCGCGCCTCGTTCCCCGGGCTTGCCGACTACGCCGCCTCCAAGGCTGCGATCGTCGGCTACACCAAGGGCGCCTCGCGCGACCTCGGCCCCCGCGGCATCACAGTCAACGTGCTGCAGCCCGGATCGATCGACACCGACATGAACCCGAAGGATGGCGGCGACTTCGCCGAAGCCCAGCGCACGCAGCACGCGCTGCAACGCTACGGCACCGCGGAAGAGATCGCAGCCGGCGTCGTATTCCTCACCAGCCCGCAAGCCTCGTTCGTGACCGGCACGGTACTCAACGTCGATGGCGGCTTCGGCGCCTAACTCAAACCCCGATCGCCGGGCGCGCTGCGCCCGGCCGCTCCACAAAACATTCAACCAAGGAATATCCCATGATCGAACTCAGACCCTTTGCAAAACTCGGCGGCGCCGATCACGGCTGGCTGAAGGCCAAGCACCACTTCTCGTTCGGCAGCCACTACGACCCCGATAATATGGGCCACGGCTCCTTGCGGGTTTGGAACGACGACGAGATCGCGCCGAACACCGGCTTTCCCGCCCATCCCCACGCCAACATGGAAATCATCACCTATGTCCGCGAAGGCGCGATCACGCACCAGGACAGTCTCGGCAACAAGGGCCGCACCGAAGCGGGCGACGTGCAGGTGATGAGCGCCGGCAGCGGCATTCGTCACTCCGAGTACAATCTGGAGCCGACCAAGACCCGGATCTTCCAGATCTGGATCGAGCCGACGACGAAGGGTGGCCAGCCGACCTGGGGCGCGAAACCGTTTCCGAAGTCGGATCGCTCCGGCAAGCTCGTCACCATCGCCAGCGGCATTGCCGGCGACAACGACGCGCTGCCGATCCGGGCCGATGCGCGGGTGCTCGCCACCACGCTGAAGGCCGGCGAGAGCGCCGAATACGACGCCGGCAAGGCGCGCCGCCTCTATCTGGTGCCCGCGGCCGGCAGCGTCGAAGTCAACGGCGTGCGCGTCAACGCCCGCGACGGCGCTGCGATCCGCGATGAGGCGAAGTTGACCATCACTGCACTGGAGGATTCCGAACTGGTGCTGGTCGACGCGGCGTAGGGATCACCACTCTCACCGTCATGCCCGGCCTTGTGCCGGGCATCCACGACTTTACGCGAAGCAAGACGTGGATGGCCGGGACATCTAGTGCGAAGACGTGCTTCGCACTTCTGCCCGGCCATGACGGCGGATTTTTTGTCTCGAACAACTCACTCAATCCCAACACCACAGGAGAGCCATCATGGCCAAAGTACTCGTGCTCTATTATTCCGCCTACGGTCACATCGAAGCGATGGCGAATGCCGTCGCCGAAGGCGCCCGCGAAGCCGGCGCCACGGTCGACATCAAACGCGTGCCCGAACTGGTGCCCGCCGATGTCGCCAAGGCGTCGTATTACAAGGTCGATCAGGCGGCTCCGATCGCCAAGGTCGAGGAACTCCCCAATTATGACGCCATCATCGTCGGCACCGGCACCCGCTTCGGCCGCATGTCGTCGCAGATGGCCAACTTCCTCGACCAGGCCGGCGGCCTCTGGGTCAAGGGCGCCCTGCACGGCAAGGTCGGCGGCGCCTTTGCCTCGACCGCGACCCAGCATGGCGGCCAGGAGACCACGCTGTTTTCGATCATCACCAATCTCTTACACTTTGGTATGACGATCGTCGGCCTCAACTATGGTTTCGCCGGGCAGATGAAACTCGACGAAGTGACCGGCGGCGCGCCCTATGGCGCCACCACCATCACGGGCGGCGACGGCAGCCGTCAGCCGAGCGAGAACGAGCTCGCCGGCGCGCGCTATCAAGGACGTGTGATCGCGGAGACCGCGAAAAAACTGCATGGCTGATGCGATATCGGCGGCGTTCTCTTCGGAGAATGCCGCCATATCTGTCCGTCGGGGACGATGGACATCGGCATGATCGAAATTCTTTTTATGGCGCAGGCCGTGCGCAATCCGCTGCAGGCGATTGCGCGGCGCTGGTGGTGCTGGAGCCTCTTCCGCGCCACGCGCGGCCAGCGGCGTTGCGCTGGATGCACGAAATCGTGAGGCGCTAGCGCGCCGGGTCGTGGCCCGGCAGGCCTTCAGGCCGGCGCGGAAAATCCGTGATACGCTTCTGCCTTCACGATCAATACGTACGGGGTTCAGGCATGAGCAACCATCAGCAAACCCCGTGGCCGGAATTGCCGACCGCGGCGTGGCGTGACACCGCTGCGACGGTGCAGCTCTGGACCCAGATCGTCGGCAAGATCCGGCTGACCAAGTCGCCCTGGCTCAATCACTCCTGGCACGTGACGCTCTATGTCACCCCGCGCGGCTTGACGACCTCGCCGGTGCCGGATGGCACACGAACGTTCCAGATCGACTTCGATTTCATCGACCACGTTTTGCACATCGCGACCAGCGACGGCGCGCACCGGCAGTTCGCGCTGGCCGGGCACTCGGTCGCGAGCTTCTACGCCGCGACGCTGGCAGCGTTGGCAGACCTCGGCATCGCCGTCAGCATCGACGAGATGCCGAACGAAATCCCGGAGCCGGTGCGATTCTCGCTGGACACCGTGCATGCGTCCTACGATCCCGATGCGGTGCGGCGCTTCCTGCAGATCCTGGTGAATTGCGATCGCGTCTTCAAGCAATTCCGCACCGGCTTTCTCGGCAAGGCGAGCCCGGTGCATTTCTTCTGGGGCAGTTTCGATCTGGCCGTGACGCGCTTCTCGGGCCGCCGCGCGCCGCGCCATCCCGGCGGCGTGCCGCATTTGCCCGATGCGGTCGCCTGCGAAGCCTATTCGCATGAGGTCTCGAGCGCCGGCTTCTGGCCGGGCGGCGGCGCCATCGATTATCCCGCGTTCTATTCCTATGCCTATCCCGAGCCGGCGGGTTTTCGCGCCGCGAAGGCAAAGCCCGATGCGGCGTTCTTCAGCGAAGAACTCGGCGAATTCATTTTGCCCTATGATGCCGTACGCACGGCTGCCGATCCCGACAAGGCGCTGCTCGATTTCCTTGAGAGTACGTATCAAGCCGCGGCGGTGGCCGGAAAATGGGATCGCGATGCGCTGGAATGCGACCAGGGCCGGCCGGGCGTGGTGCGGCAGATTTAGCTTGGAGGTTTCGTAGGGTGGGTTAGGCGCAGCCGTAACCCACCAAGGCTTAAGCAAGACGGTGGGTTACGGCTGCGCCTAACCCACCCTACGAAGTAACGTATCAATGCTTGACGACCGTCTGCTTTATTTCCGCGCCGCAGTCGGCGCATTCATAGGTGAAGTCGATCTTCGCCATGCTCCAATGCGGCTCGACGTCGCGCACGAACATCGGAAGTCCGACGCAACTCGGACAAATGACGAAAGCCGGCTCGATGTCGTCGTGATGATGGATGTAGGCTGGCATGTCGGTTCTCCCCAAGGAAGCATTCACCAGTAAGCCCGTGACCCGACTCACAGCATACGCCCGCGCCGCAAATCCGATCATGAACTCTGGCGAACACAGGAAGAACGGCGGCACATTTCCGGTACATGTGACCGATTTGCACAACCGTGTCCGTGCAGCCACAGCGTGTTAACTCATTCTTAACCAGGCGCCGGGCTTGCGTTCAGCTCAACGTTGCCGGACCGCTGGAATTAGATCGAATTAACGGTGTCGGTTGAGTTCTCTCAGCCCGCATTGTCACTGTGGCCGAAACATGATTTGTTGCTTTTTTGTCGCACCACACATGTCGAACTGATCGCAGGCGCGGGCTCGTGCACGGCAAGGTATTGCTCCTATCGCAGCGCCGGATTTCCGATCTGGTCGCGTTCTGCCTCGCCTATGAGTTCGAGGATACGTTCCAGGCCGTGACAGGCGCCGAGCGCATCGACGCTGTCGATTTACCCGCCATCGAATTCTCCCGACGCGCCTACAAGCTGGCGCGCGCCGCGACCGGGTCGTCCCGCGCGGCACTTCGGCTTGCACCCTCGCCACGGAGCAAGGTGACGCTGGAGCGCGATTACGAACTGTTCTTCCCGGTGTTCAGCAACGCCTTCGAACTGTATGCGCTGGCGACTTTACCGAACTGGCGCCAGCGTTGCCGCAAGGCCGCCTGCTTCATCACCGAGGTGTGGACCGATCAGCTGCCGGAATATCTGCTCGAGCTGCTGTCCGAATTCGATCATATCTTTCTGGGCTTGCAGCATTGCGTCGACGACGTGGCGCGCATCACCGGCCGGCCCTGCAGCTATCTGCCGCTGGCGACGGACGTACTGCGTTTCGCGCCGGCGACGCTGGATCAACCGCGGCCGATCGACGTCTGCAACATCGGCCGCCGCTCGGAGATCACGCACCGCGCGCTGCTGGCGGACGCCGAACGACGGCAGTCCTTCTACTATTACGACACGGTGGCCGCGAGCGGCTCGGACCTGAAGCAGCGCACCTTCCGCGTCGACAACGCTGGGGAACATCGGCTGATGCTGGCCGCGATCCTCAAGCACAGCAACTTCTTCATCGCCAACCGCAGCCACGTCAACAATCCCGAGTTCACGGCCGGCCGCGACGAGATTTCCGCACGCTTCTACGAAGGCGTCGCCGCGGGCACGGCGATGATCGGCGAGGCGCCGCGCACCGATGAATTCAAGCGGCAGTTCGACTGGCCGGACGCGGTGATCCACCTGCCGTTCGATTCCCCTGATGTCGCCGATATCCTGGCCGACCTGAACCGAGACCCGGCGCGGTTGCAGACGGTTCGCGCCCGGAACGTCCGCGAAGCCGCGGGTCGGCACGACTGGCTGCACCGCATCCGCATCGTGTTCGATGTTCTCGGCCTGCCGCCTGCCGACGGCATGGACGCTCGCGCCGAGCGGCTCGACCGGATCGCGTCGCAGGGATAGCTCCATCTCTCGTTCAAATTCCGCCAACGCATGCGTTTTCGACGCAGCCTGCGCCGGAAAGTTAATGAACCCTCGAAACATATGGTTAACGAATTCGTGGAATTGTGGAGCAACGGACGGCCGGCTCCTTACTTCCGGTGACAGCCCCAATTTTCGGGACTGACACAGCCTCGACGTCCCTGTGTTTCTGGGGTTTGCCGTGAAGCGTAATCTGTACAGTGGCGGTCATCGCAGGCCGGGTCCCGAGGCTGACCTTCAGCAAGGGGCAACCGCGCCATATCGGCCAGCGCCGCGACGGCATCGGGCAGATCCTCAACGCCGCGAACTCCATGCCGCCGCTGACGAGCGCAGCCCGGGTGCGCAAGAGCGCAGCCCGGACTCCTTCTATTCCTATTCGTCAGATCGGCCGCGCCGCAACGGCGGCATCGAACACGACGATCAGCTTCGCACCGCCGAGCAGCATCAGAAGGTCGAACTCCAGCGTCTCCGCGAGGAGGTTCTCGATATCGCGCGCGAACTGAAGGGCATGCAGCGCCTCGACACCGGGCGTTCCGGCGCCAAGGGCTTTGATGGGCCAAGCGCGCGGGAGTTCGGGATCAGGACCAAGTCACCCGCTGTCTCGCACAACGTTCGCCCGACGCCATCCCAGGTCCGCCCGCCGGAGCTGCGACCGCAGCCGGCCCAGCCAGACCTGCGCGCCGGCACCGCCGAAGCGAAGACCAAGGCCGCGCCGGCACGCGCGAAAACGCCGCCGCCGTTGATCGTTCCCGGCGTCAGGAAACTCGCTAACAAGCCTGCCACCCGCGCCAAAGGCGTTCGCCTGAATCTCGCCGCCAAGGCCGCATTGGTTGCGGTGCTGATGCTGGCCGGGACCGCCTTCATCACCATGAAGCTTTGGGGCGAAATGCCCTGGCTGACGCCGGCGCGCCAAAAAGTCGCGGATATGCTGGTCCACGTCTCTTCGCAGGTCTCTTGGCCGGTGGCGAAGGCAGCGCCGGCGGCGCCATCGAGCGCCGCGCCGGTCGCCCGCCAGATGCCGGCATTCGCGGCTCCCGACACCTACGGCGTCTACGCCGTCAGCGACGGACAACTGACGCCGCTCGAACCGTTGCCGATCCGCGTTCCCGATGCGCGCGTGTCGATTTCGAGCACGATATCGAAACCGGCTCCGGCGCCGCTCGCCAACGGACACCTGTCGTTCGTCGTCTACCACCGTGAACTGGCTACCAGCGTCCCCGAAACCGCTTCGGTGCGCATCGTTGCAAAGGTCATGCAGGCGACGGCGTTCGCCGGCGGTAAGCCGAAGTCGATCACCGTCGAGGACACCTGGGCGGTGCGCGGCGGAGCCGTCGATCTGCGGATTGCGCCGGTGCCGGCAAACAGCGAGATGATCGTGATCCGGGCAGCCGATCCGAATTTCACGCTGTCGCCAGGGCGTTACGTTCTGATGTTCAAGAACCAGGCCTATGACTTCAGCGTCGCGGGCACGGTCAGCGACACCGCGCAATGCCTGGAGCGCGCCGACCTGCAGGACCGCTCGGTCTATTCCGAATGCCGCGAATTGCCGGCGCAGCCGGTCAGCTTTTAGCCAGCACTTGTTTTAGCAAGGACTTGCGCTTTTAGCTGCGGCGCTGGCGGCGCCGCATTGATCTTGCGCCAGATCAGAAGACCCGCGCCGCCACCCATCAGGCAGATCGCCGTCAACAGCCATTCGCCGGTTCGCAGCCCGCCGCTAACGGCCGCATAGGGCAACAGGCCGAGACCGACCCAGAACAGTTTTTGCCACTGGTAGCAGTCATATTTTTTTGCGATCTGGCGACGATCGAGCCAGATCTGTTTTGCCTCAGCTGAAAACGGCAAAGCCTTCCGCAGCACGGCCGGACCTACGCGAAGTCCGATCAACAGTGCGAGGAATAAAGCCAGGTCGATCCAGATCCGGTCAGCGCCCCCAGACAACGCGCGAAACAGCGGCGGAATGCACAGGCCCAGCGCCACGCGGGACACCGCGCCCGACGCGCCGCTGTCAAGGTCGACAAGAAATCGTTCGAAATGTTTCATCGGAATGCCCAACGTCTTGGATCAGGAACTAACGGGTGAACGAACGGCACGAAAGTCGCGCAGCACGGAAAGGACCAGCCGCAGCGGATCGGTGACCCTGAAGACACCGATCACCACGGCGAAATAGGCCACCGCGCAAACCATGGCGGAGAGGAAAACGCGCATGAACTGGGACAGCTCGCGGAGAAATTCCTGTTGCACCACGAAGCCCACGGCAACGGCGGTGAGCGCCGCGACCGTCTGGGGACCGACGGCCTGCAACACATCTTTTGTGCCGATGCCGACCGGACGTCCGGCATAGACCAGCGCCGGGACGAACAAGACAAACATTGCGATCGTATAGCTGATGGCGACACCGGTAACGCCGAACGGCAGACCGGCCGCCAGGGCCATCAGCTGGAACACGGCGCTGTAGACGCCCCACCACATCCAGCGGTCGGCGCGTCCGGCCGCGACATGAAGCCATCCCATGGTGCGCTCGACGCAATGGGCAATGCCGCGCACCGCGAAGATGCACAATAGCGGGCCGGCAGGTGCCCATTTCTGCCCCAGCAACAGCACCACGAAATCCTGCCCGGTCACCGCGAGCACCGCAAAGGCGGGCGCGGAAAAGAAGTTCAACGTCGACAGCGCCAGCGTCCAGGACCGCTTGAGTTCGTCGGCATCGTTGCGGAGCTTGCTCAGACTCGAGGCCGCGATGTTGTGCAGCGGCTCGGTGAGAATGCTGAGCAGGTTGCTGTAGATCGTGAACGCGTTCTGGAAATAGCCGAGCGGGCCTGCGCCGAGGAAATAGCCGATCGCAATCCGATCCGCCGATTTCGCCAGATAGTCGGTCATGGTAAAGCCGGTCACGCCCAGTCCGAAGCCGACCAGTTCCTTCACATCAGATGAGAAACGCGGCCGTCCGGGAACCCAATGGCAGCTCATCCAGACGAAGACGACGGTCAGCGCCGCGGTCACGATCGGCTTGGCGACCAGCGACCAGTAGCCCCAGCCGGTCAGCGCCATCGCGACGCTGACGATGCTGCCGATCAGATTGGCGGAGATATCGATCATCGCGATGTGACGGAACTGCATTGCCCGTCGCATCAGCGCGTAATGCTGGGTCGACAGCGCCGTCAGGATGAACGTGCCCGACAACACCAGCGCGATGCCGGTCAGGGACGGCTCGCCAAAGAACACCGCAACGGCGCTGCTGCCACCGGCGAGCAGAACGGTGAGGACCAGCGCTACCGCGATGTTGAGCCAGAACAGGGTACTGATGTCGGCCTGGGTAATGTGGGTCTTCTGCGTCGACGCTTCGCTGGTGCCGAGATCGATCAGCATCGGCGCGAAACCGACCAGCGCAATCACCATCGCCACCAGACCGAAGTCATGTGGACTAAGAATCCGCGCCAGCAAAATCGTCGACGCCAGTTGCACGAAGATATTGGCGCCGCGCGCGGCGATGAAGATCACGCCGCTGTGCAGCGACGCCCGGCCAAGGCCGGCATAGGCCTTGTTTTCCGTGAAATATTTGTCGGCGCCGGGCTCAGCCAAAACGATCGTTCCTTAAACGTTATCCGCCTTGATCGCGGTCTTGGGCACGCGCTCCAGCCAGATTTCGCGCCAATAGGGATAGATCGCGCGCGGACAGAAGCGGCGGCAGATCGCATAACGGGCTTCGCAGACGGCATCCTTGAGGATGATGGCGTCGGTCTTGAACTTGATCATCTTGCCGGAGGCTTCGTCGATGATCTGCTTCTGCCGGCGCTCCACTTCATATTCGCGCTCGGTGAACGGCACCATCTCGGCATCGAAATACAGGCCGCGGTTCCGATAGGTGGAATCCAGCGTTTTCAGGATTTCCTTGTAGGGCTTGACGCGAACCTTCTCGCCGACTTCGAGATCCAAGGTCGCGCGCGGCACCGGCGTGCCCTTCGGCACGCCGTAGGGGCGGATCGGATACGGCACGCCGCCGATCGCGCGCTGGAATTGATCGTAGGCCCAGCGCATCGCAGAACCGACGCCGACGCCGGCTTCCGCGACCGTACGGTACATCGAGTACAGCAGACCGATCGCGAGTTCGGTCAGGCGCACATTGCCCGAGGTGTAGTCCTCGATGTACTGGCGCACGTCCCACCAAGGCAGCGGTTGGGTGGCGAACTTGATCTGCGTGTTCTGACAGACATAGAGCTGATCGGTCTCGCCGGGCGCCATCGGAACCCGGATGCTCGAATGCAGCACTTCTTCGGTGCATCCGGCATTGCCGGTCGGTGCGAGCGGCGCTTCCGCAGCTTCAACCTTCGCCGGTTTGGACCCGATCGGATTGAGCCACTCTTCCTTCCAGAAGATCAGGCAGCCGGCCTCGCAGCCGTCATGGGCCGCGCCGTTGCAGCGGATGTTCGACAGATGGACGGTGTTGGCCATCTTGCGGCCGCCGATCCCGAGTGCGGGATCGCAGGTCTTGTGCGCGCGCTTGCCGACTTTCACCCGGGCGCCGCAATATTTCAGCATCTCCGGCATGAACGGCAGTTCGTCGAGCCGGCCATTGGCATCCAGCGTCGCCAGGATTTCCTCCTTCGACTTGACCTGGACCCACTCGTCGGCGTGGATCTGCGGGGAATGTTCGTTGCACATCGCGCTCTACTCGCAAAAAAATTGAGTCTCTGGGCATTTCACCAGCGCGAATTCCGCACCGGGACTTCAAATCAAGGCAAGCTTGCGTCCGAAAAAGGCTTCGGCGTAACGCTCCGGTGCGCAGCACTCCATGCCCCTGATCCGCGCCAAACCCCGAAAGGTCTCGTCGTCGAACCACTTCTTGGAACGCTGGCTTCCGAAATGCGAAATCAACAACTCGATCTTGCGCTTCAGCGCCTCAGCCGACACCGGCACGTAAACATTGGGCTGGCCGATATCGCCGTCCCACTTCGGAATTTCATATTCGAGGATCTGGTGATCCCGGAAAGTATTCCACGTCAGCTGGCAAACCTTGCGATGGTCCTGATGCGCATCGTCGCGCCGGTGAGTCAGAATCAGATCCGGGTTCACCCTGAGCTTCAGTTCCTCGAACCATTGCTTGATCGCCTCCCCCTGCTCGGGGAAGAAACCGTCACGGAACGACTTCACCTCGACCTCGGCCTTGGCGGCTTTGGCGAGAAAGTCCGCCGCGGATTTCCGGGCTTCGTCCTCTCGGATGCCGCCGCCACTCAGCACGCACCAGTGCACATCGAGCTGCACCCCGCGTTCCATCAAACTCAGCAGCGTGCCGCCGGCGCCGATCTCGATATCGTCCGAATGCGCTCCAAGACAGAGAACCGAGAGACGCTCGCCCGGTCTGGCAAGCTGCAGCCCTTTCATCACGCGGCCTTGATATCAGGCAGCGTCTGCTGAATCCGCCACGGCGTATCGCCACGCTCCACCATGTCCTCGAGGACCTGCCGGTCGCGCAGCGTATCCATCGCGCGCCAGAAACCTTCATACTTGTACGCCATCAGGTGGCCGCCCTCGATCAGGCGATTGAACGGCTCCAGCACCAGTTCCTCGCCTTCCTGGATGAAGTCGAAGATCTCCTTGCGGAAAATGAAGAACCCGCCGTTGATCCAGATGTCCGATTCCTGGCTCGAACGAATCCGCTGCACCGAGCCGTCTTCGTCGAATTCGGTCAGGTGGAAGCTGATCGGCGGATGGATGGCAATGAAGCAGGCGATCTTGCCGCTGGCCTTGAATTTCTCGATCATCTCCGGCAGCGGCGCGTCAGTCAGACCGTCGCTGTAGTTGGCGAGGAAGATTTCCTCGTCCTTGACCAGATGTTTGACCGCCATCAGGCGTTCGCCGATGTTGCGCCAGGTGCCGGTATCCACCAGCGAGACGCGCCAATCCGGCGGCCGGTCGCCAAGGATCTCGACCTTCTTGCCGAACTCCGAAATGACGCAGTCGCTGTTGGCGGTCTGCCGGTAGTTCAGGAAGTAGTCCTTGATGACGTTGGCCTTGTAGCCGAGGCAAAGGATGAAATCGTCATGCCCATACTGGCTGTAGTACTGCATGACATGGCACATGATCGGCTGATGACCGACCGGCACCATCGGCTTCGGAATGCTCTCCGAATATTCCCGGATGCGGGTACCAAGCCCGCCGCAGAACAGGACGACCTTCATTTCGAAAGCTCCTTGAATTCCTTTGATAGTTCCTTGGGATCGATGACGTGAACGGTCGGGACCGGCACGATGAACTTGCCGCCCCAATCGCCGATATGGCGCATCTGGGCGACGATCTCGTTCTTCAGGTTCCAGGGCAGAATGAAGAGATAATCCGGCTTGACCTCGTTGATGACCTCGACCGGATAGATCGGAATGTGCCTGCCCGGCGTGTAGCGGCCGTGCTTGTAGGGATTGCGGTCGACGGTGAAGTCGAGGAAGTCGGTGCCGATGCCACAGTAATTGAGCAGCGTGTTGCCCTTGCCCGGCGCGCCGTAACCGCAGATGCGGGCGCCCTTTTCCTTCGCCTGGATCAGGAACGACAGCAGCTTGCGCTTGGTGTCGTGAACGCCGGCGGCGAAGCGTGCGTAGGTCGCGATGTCCTCGAAGCCGATCTGGCGTTCGTGGGCCAGCAATGCGGTGACCTTCGACGTAACGGCATGCGCGGCATCGTCGCGGCAGAGATAAACCCGCAGCGATCCGCCGTGGGTGCCGATCTCCTCGACGTCGAACACCTTGAGGCCGTGGCGCTTGGCCATGCGGTCGATGGTAACCAGCGAGAAGTACGAGAAGTGCTCGTGATAGATGGTATCGAACTGGTTCTCGTTGATGAGTTTTTCGAGGTGCGGAAACTCCAGCGTGATCACGCCCTGCGGCGCCAACAGATGCGCCATGCCCGCGGTGAAGTCGTTGAGGTCAGGCACCTGCGCCAGCACGTTGTTGCCGATGATGAGATCGGCGGTCTTGCCTTCGGACGCCAGCCTCTCGGCCAGGCTGAGACCGAAGAACTCGACCAGCGTCGGGATGTTCTTCTTGCGCGCCACTTCGGCGACGTTGGCCGCCGGCTCGATGCCGGTGACGGGAACGCCGAGCGGCAGGAAGTGCTGCAGCAGGTAGCCGTCGTTGCTGGCGATCTCGTAGACCCGGCTGTTGGCGCCGAGCGCCAGGCGGGCCTTGATCATTTCGCAGTAGCGCCGCGCATGCTCGACCCAAGAGGTCGAGTAGGACGAGAAGTAGGCATACTCGGTGAAGATATGCTCGGGCTGGACGTATTCCTTGAGCTGCACCAGAAAGCAGCTATCGCACACCAGCGCATGCAACGGATAAAACGGCTCCATCGCATCGGTCTGCTCGGCCGTCAGGAAGCTCTCGCACAGCGGAGACATTCCGAGGTCCATGAAGCTGGTGTTGAGAGCCTTGTCGCACAGCCGGCAACGACCGTGTGTGGTTTTCGACGCGATCAGTTGTGAGAAGGAATGTGCGTTCATGGGCCTGTGCTTCGCAAAATGAAATGGGCTGCTCGAACGAATTTCGTATCGTCAGCAACATCTATTGCATAAGGCCGTTTGATTTAAAGCGTTGTACCGTATTATGGTAAAATTCGAAGTAGTTACCAATGTTTAAGCCGGCATTCGTTAGCGTGTTGGCTGGTTAATTTCGGGACAATTGGGACAGTGAAAATCATGCGGTTCGAAGCGATCGGTCTCGACGGTGCGTGGCTCATTCACCCGGAGCGAATTGGGGATAGCCGCGGTTATTTCGTACGCACATTCTGCGTCAACGAGTTCGGCGAGCACGGGTTAGCGACCGGATTTCCGCAGCACAGCGTCTCGTCCTCGTCCAATAAGGGGACAGTTCGCGGCATGCATTTCCAGCGCGCGCCTCACGGCGAAGTGAAGCTGGTGCGTTGCCTCACCGGTGCGATCTGGGACGTGATCATCGACATCAGGCCGGAATCGCCGACCTTCCGGCAATCGCGCGGCTTCGAACTTTCGGGCGACAACGGACTGCAGCTTTATATCCCCGAAGGCTTTGCCCACGGCCTGCAGACGCTGCAGGACGACACGCGGGTTAACTATCTGATCTCGAAGTTTCACGTGCCCGGCGCCGCTGACGGCGCTCGTTACAACGATCCTGCCTTCGACGTGAAGTGGCCGCAGCCGGTGACGACGATTGCCGAAAAGGACCTGAGCTGGCCCGATTTCAAGGCTTGACGCTTCGCGCTCAAACGGGCTTCAGCAGCCCGTGATCGCCCAACAGCTTTGCCGTCCGCTGAACCACCGCGAACGGCAGCTTCGCCCGCTCCGCGATGTCGAGCAACGAGTTCGTGCCGTCAGACTGGTTGAGAATCCAGAGCATCGCCATGTTCGCGGCGGCGGCATCCTTGTCGCCCCCGATCGCGCCATAGAGCCCGCGCTTGCCTAGCTGCGGCTCACCCTTCGGGTGGGTATTAACGTAAGTGCCGTTGGCCTCGATCGCGCCGATGGTTTCGTTGATCAGTCGATAGGATTCGGCCAGCGCATCGGCGCGGATGAAATCGAGATTGTCCGCCGAGGTGTGGTATTCGGGAATGGCGCCGAACTTGCTGCGCGAAAACATCGCCACCGGCAGATTGAATCCGGGCGAGCAATATTGCCGCTCGTCGTAACCGTACGGCGAGAAGTCCTCGACCACCGGCGACAGGCCGGAATGATCAAGCGCGTGAACCATCGCCCGGTCGATCTCGGTATTGCCGAGCCGGCTCTTCTTGAACGTTGGCCCGCCGCGGTCGCCGACCATCGAAACCACGAGCCCGTGCTTGATCCTGGCCAAGCGATCTTCGTTGCGGGCGAGCCAGGTGATCGCGCCGATAGTGCCGGGCGCAAACAGGAAGCGGTAGCTGTAGCGGGTGCGCAAGCCTGAAAGGCGCTTGGCGAGATGCGTCAGCAGCGCGATACCGGAGCAATTGTCGTTTGCCAGCGAGGGATGGCAGACATGGGCGGACAGCAGGAACTCGTCCTCCGTCTCGCCTTTGTGCAGGTACTCGCCATAGGTGAGATGACCGTCGGTCAGACTGGAGTCGATCGAGACCTCGTAGGTCTCGTCGCGCAGCGCGGCGAATTGCCGATGCGGCATGCAGAAGGCCCAGTTCTCCGCGTAGTAGGACGTTCGATAGGGGATCAAATCGGGCTGATCGGGCAGCGTATAGATGTGCTGCTTCAGCTCGGCGAGCGACATGCGCCGCTGCACCGGCACGCTGTAGCTCATGACGTGCAAGTTCGATCGCTTGAAGTCGACGATCTTCTCGCCGCGTTCGTTCTTGATCCAGGCGTCGCGAATGTTCCATTCGCGCGGGATGGTCCAATCGAGGACCGGCGTGCCCGTGGCAACTTCGTGGATGTCGAGGTCGATATGCGCGCCGACCTCGCGCAGGGTCTGCCGGACCCCGTCGCCGGTGATGCTCCGGCAAATCGGAAAAATCCTCGCGGCGAGCGCAAGGATCTCTGTTCCGACGTCGTCGATGAGGGGTTTGTCCAGGGACATCCCGCTCCTTTCAGGGGCCGTTGGGCCCCGGGGCCTCAGGAACCGGCCAGCAGCGGCGCAGCGCCCGTTGTGGCTGACGTCCTGTTTCCGGTCGTGCGGTGCCGCAGATCGGTCTCGAGGATTCCGTCGGCCAGCAGCTTGTTGATGTGGCCGATGCGCTGATAGCGCGGGCCTTCGAAATCCTCCAGCGTGATGCCGGATGCACGATACGCCTTGTAGAGCTGTTCGGCACCCTTCTTCGCGTCCCATTGCGGCTTGAAGTTCGGCAGCCTGGTTTTGATCTTTTCGAAGCTGACGCGGTACGAGCGGGTATCCGGGCCGGCGCCGTCGGCAAAATCGACCTCGCAGCCGGGCACGACGTCGGCGACGATCTTGGCGAGATCGCGGATCTGATAGTTGTGGGCGGTCTGGCCGACGTTGAAGGCTTCGTTGAACACTGCTTCCACCGGGGCCTCCAGCGCCGCGATGAAGGCGCGCGAAATATCCTCGATGTGCACGATCGGACGCCACGGCGTGCCATCCGACTTCATGTGGATCTTCTTGGTGGTGATCGCCCAGGCGACGAGGTTGTTCAACACCACGTCGAAGCGAATCCGCGGCGACACGCCATAGGCCGTGGCCGGGCGCAGATAGACCGGGCAGAAGCCGTCGCCGGCGAGTTTGGCAATGCCGCGCTCGGAAGCGACTTTCGACTCGCCGTACGCCGTCACCGGATTGAGCGCGCCGGTCTCGTCGATCATGCCTTCGCCCGACTTGCCATAGTTGCTGCAGGACGAAGCGAACACGAAGCGCTTGACGCCGGCCTTCTTGGCGAGTTCGGCAAGACGTACGCTGGCGCGATGATTGATGTCGTCGGTCAGGCCCGGCTTCAGGTTGCCGAGCGGATCGTTCGAGAGTGCTGCGAGATGGATGACGCCGTCGATACCTCGGAGATCAGAGATCTCGGCATCGCGGGTATCCTTGAGGATGGTCGGCACGTCGCTGATCACGCCGCCCTGCGGAAACGTGCAGCGCTCATAGAGGTCGCTGTCGAGACCGATCACGTCGTGTCCGGCCTGCTGCAACATCGGCGTCATAACCGAACCGATGTAACCGAGATGTCCAGTCAGCAAAACGCGCATGTTCATACACCCTGTTTTTGTTTGGCGCCGGCAATTCCAAAGACCTGTACACGATGTCGGATCGTTAATTCACGTGTTCGATGAAACCGTAGTTAATCCAACGTCGTAACGGATACGCGAGATCGGGCGTTAAGGTTTACGAAGCTTTTCACGACTTCACCACAACGCGAACTGCGCCATGCCGTTGCGAGGCGACATCCTTCGCATCAGCGCCCGCGGTATTTTCCGGATGGTGTGCTGAACGCGATAGTTCGCTGTCGAACGCACCACGTCGAACCGGTTGGCGACCTCGCCACCGAACGCCACCATGAAGCGGTACCTGGCATCATTGGCGATACCGCCATCGAAATCGAAACAACGCCCGAGCGAATGCGCGAGCTCGATCCCACTCCAGAGCAGCAGGCTGACCGCACCGGGATGCGCGACATTCTTGTCGCGCGTCGACAGGAAATAGTGGACGTATTTGTCGTCCCAGACGAAGAACACCTTGGCGTGCGCGACACCCTCGGCATCGACGGCCGCGACGATCTTGCATTGCCGGCGCGCGCTGGCTGCCGCGAAGGCAGGCGCCAGCAATGCGAGATCGAAGTAGGATTCGGCGCCTTCCAGATTGGCCTCGTAGAAGCGCGCGAACCGGTTCACATCGTCGATCTCGCGAACCGTCAGGCGCTCCCGGGCGCGGCGAATGATGTTCTTGGTCTTGTCGCGCAGCCCTGCCCACAACGGGTCAATAGCTTCGCTCCTGCAATCCAGCAGAAAGGTCGGATGCACCTTGACGTCGTAGCCCGCGGCCAGAAACGGCGCGAGGTCGCCAAAGCCGGAATCCAGGGTCATTTCGACATGATCGTGACCGGCAATCTGTTTCAGCAACTCCGCGATGATCGAGTGAGTCGAGCGGATTCGGGTTTCGGTCTTGCCCGACTGAGGTGCAACGACCGGTCCGAGAAAGCGGGTGATCTGCGGCATCTCGCAGATTTTCACATTGCCTTCGCTGCGTTCGACAAATCGCAGCGATCCAACCAGGCGGCCGCCGCGATGACACGTCACTTCGCGCCAGCGTCCCGGCGCCAGCGCATCCAGCCACCAGTCTTCATGGAAAATGGATTTCCGCATCAGATCGCGAGCCAGACCGGTTGACGAATGTGAGGCAGACAAGCTTTCGCAAACCAACGACGGCCGCTGCACAGGACGGGTCCGCCGCAAGCATCGATCGGTGGTTGCCCCAAGCGTTTCATGTTTTTGCTTTTGCCGAACTCGAGCCCAGTCATAGCGCACGCAGCGTTGCCTTTTGACGCGACGCATCGACGCAAGCGGCATTTTCGGTGGTACAGCGCCAGTATAACAACTGCTTTACCCAGTTAGTATTAACGGCTCCATGGCCGCCATCGCGGAATGAAGGATCGCGCCTGCCAGATGGTAATCAAATTCGATCAAACAGTTCCGAAACGGAACCGCAGCAAACCACCGCGCGCAACGCCATACTTTCGTCGCAGCGTAACCGGCTCACGGTTGTGTGAGTGGCGTTCCGGCGTCATAGCGCGCCTTGGCCGGCAACACGTAAAGCTTGGTTGCGCCCGCCGCATCCACCCATGGCCAGGTGTAGCCGTGTCCGGCATTAAAGAAGGCGGGCTTCCCGGTCAGATATAACGAGTCGGGCAGCGTATGATCGGCGATGGCCGGATCCCACTTCACCGTGTTGGTGAGGTAATCGAAGTTGCCGTGGCGGATGGCGGTGGCGGATACCTTGGCGTCGATCGGATACGGACTGACCGCGTCCCAGCCGAGCATCCAGATTCCCGGCTTGCCGTTCGCAAAACTGGTTTCGTAAACCCATCCACCCATCTGGCCGGCAGCCCCAAGCACATTGCCGGCAAACGTCATCCAGTAGGAACTGGCCATCAGCCCCGCCGCGCGTTGCGGTCCGTTGCGGGGTTGCGTGGCGTCGTCGATCTTCCCGCCGGCCTGGTTGTCGAACGGCGCCCGGATGCCGCGCAGATGATTGCGGAAGAAGGTGAGATAGACGCTGTTGCCATGGGTATTGTCGCTGTCGGCGTTGTGGCCGTAATTGCCCTCGAACAGAACGTGATGCGGTCCGACCATGTGGCTGGCGTTCAGCCCTGCCTCGATCCAGGACCCCTGCGTATTGATGTAGCTCATGTCCATGTAGTTGTAGCCGACCACCGAGCCCGCGCCGGCGGATCGTGCCGCGATCACCTTGTTGGCCCGGACCGCGATGCCGTTCTCGATCAGCACTTCGGATGATCCGGCCGACAGGCTGATGGCGTAGCCACCGCCGCCGGGTTGCGCCCAGGCGGCATCGTGTACGTAGAACTCGCGGAGCTCGATCCGGAACGAGCTGTGAATCGCAAAGCCCTCGTCGTGCCACACTGTGTTGTCGATGTTCCTGGCCCAGGATTGCGCCGCCCAGTTGAAGCGGAGGTTGCCGGCATCGCCGCCGGTCAGCTTCATATCCTCGACGCCGGCGTTCATCACATGCGGCCGCGAATACATCGATAACTGCGCGGCGTGGCTGGATCGGTAGCTGATGTGGATCGGCGTCGTGAAGGTGATGGTGTTGCCGGCGATCGAAGCAATCTGCTTGATCTCTGATGTCGGCCGGTCTTGCCGAGAGAACCAGGACCCGGCGGATTGCGGCGTCGTCGGAAGCGCCTCCGGCGCAAAATCGTCGACGAACTGAACCGCAGGCTTGTGCTTCTGCCACACCACGCGCCAGTCGGGCGCAGCCCAGACCTGCCCACGTCCCTGCGGATCGGAGAGCCATTCGGCGCCGGAGGCTTCGTCGAGCAGCACGATCTGCCCCGGCCTGAAGCCGGCGATATCATTCACCTTGACCGCGTACGTTCCTTTGACCGCATCGGCGGTGAGATTGGACGAACCGTGGACGTCGGTAACGTTGTCCGTCGACGAGAACATCGACGGACCGACAAGGATCAGCGGTGACGGTTTGGCGCCGACCTCGGACTGGAAGGGCTTGGCGCCATCGGTCTTTGCCAATGTCGTCTGGCCCGGCCCGGCGCCCCGCAGCGTGATCCCCTTGTTGATCACGACGTAATTGCCGCTGTTGATCAGGAAGGTGCCGGCCGTCAGTTGCACCACCTGCCCTATCGGGCAGACGTTGATGGCAGCTTGTATCCGCACCGTGTCATCGGATGCCGGATTGTTCGGCGATAGCGTCGCGCATACCGTCGAACGCGCCGGGATACCACCGACAGCCATCATGCCGGGTTTCCAGACCGTCGCCCGATCCGCCGGCAGGAAATTGCTCGTCTCATTCCCGGCGGCGTTAACGCCATCAGGCGCGCAGAGCACAGCGCCGATGACTGCGATCGACATGGAAGCGAAGAAGCGAAAGAGCGATGGACGCATCGTTACGATCGCCTTCATTTGGTTAAGTCCCTTGCGCGCGGATGACGTACCGTGGTCACCGTCGCGTGCAGATATGACATTGGAGTCTTTATCTCCCCAGCGGAAGCTCGGCTTAACATTAACTTGCGAAGCGGATGCCTCGAACCATCATCAACGGCGTCCGGCATGATACCTGCTCAATACGTCTCATCGCGTCCAAGCACCTGACCGCCTTGTCCCGAATAAGGACAGAACGGCCAAAACCGGCGCATAGACAGACAAGTGATGTCCACCGATGAAACATGAACCCAACCGCGAACTGTTCCGAAAGCCGACAGACGCGCGTGAGCTGCTCAACGTGAGCCGCTCACGACGCTATCTGCTGGTGTCGCCCTGCCGGGACGAGGCGCAGTACCTCCGCCGCACGCTCGACAGCGTGGCGTTGCAGTCGGTGCCGCCGGCGCTCTGGATCATCGTGGACGACGGGTCGACCGACGAAACTCCGGCAATCCTGGAAGAATATTCAAAGCGGCTGCCTTACGTGCGCGTGATCAGGCGCGACGATCGCGGCGGCCGCAAGGTCGGTCCCGGCGTCATCGAAGCCTTCTATGCAGGTATCGAGCAGGTGCAGCTCGAGGACTTTGATTACCTCTGCAAGCTCGACATGGATCTCGACCTGCCGGTTCGCTACTTCGAGATCCTGATGGAGCGAATGGAAAACAATCCGCGCATCGGCACGACCTCGGGCAAGCCCTGGTTCGTCCATCCGCGCAGCGGCGCACTGGTGCCGGAAGTCTGCGGCGACGAGATGTCGGTCGGCATGACCAAGTTCTACCGGATCGCCTGTTTCAAGGAGATCGGCGGTTTCGTGCGCCAGGTGATGTGGGACGGCATCGACTGCCACCGCGCGCGGATGCTCGGCTGGATCGCCGAGAGCGTCGACCTCGAACCGATCCGCTTCGTTCATCTGCGTCCGCAGGGCGCCAGCCAGAAGGGCATCTGGACCGGACGGCTTCGCGCCGGCTTCGGCCAGTATTTCATGGGCACCTCGCCGCTCTATTACCTGGCCGTCGCCGGCTATCGCCTGACGGCCCATCCGGCGTTGATCGGCAGTGTCGCCATGTTGTGGGGCTACATCAGAAGCTGGCTCAAGGGCCTGCCGCGCTACGACGATCCCGAGTTCAGGCAGTTCCTGCGTTCCTATCAGCACGCCTGCCTGCGTATGGGCAAGCGCGCCGCCACCGCCCGCGTCAACGCCGAGCGGGCGCGTCTCTGGCATGAGAGCCACCCGACACTGGGGCAGGATGAAAACGCGGCGAAGAGCAAGGAACGCGCCGAGCTGATGGGATTGAAATTCGACACCGTGACCATCGAGGCCGCGGTGGCGCACTGCCTCGAGCTGTGCCAGGCACCGCCCTCTTCCAACACGGTGATCACGGCCAATTCCTCGCATCTGTGCATGATGCGCCGCGATCCGGAACTGGCATCGGCCTGCCGTGCGGGCGATCTGATATTGGCCGACGGCATGTCGGTGGTCTGGGCGCTGCGGGCCTCGGGCCAGCCGGTGCCGGAACGCGTCGCCGGCGTCGATCTGATGGCACGCCTGCTGGCGGCGGCCGGTGAACATCGGCTGCGAGTCTATTTCCTCGGCGCCAAGCGCGAAGTGGTTTCGGCGCTCGTCGAGCGTTGCCGGACGCAACATCCCGGCATCGAAATCGCCGGCTTCCGCGATGGCTACTTCGGCCCGGGCGACCATCCGCGCATTATCGATGAAATCCGGGCCAGCAAGGCGCACATGCTGTTTGTCGGCATGCCGACGCCGTTCAAGGAAACCTGGGTCGAGCGTCACCGCGAGCGCCTGCAGGTGCCCGTGATCGTCGGCGTTGGCGGCAGCTTCGACGTGCTCGCCGGCTTCATCAAGCGCGCCCCGCACTGGGTACAGATGGCGGGCATGGAGTGGTTCTGGCGGCTGATGATGGAGCCGCGCAAGCTCTGGAAGCGCTACCTCACCCTCAACAGCGAGTTCAGCTGGGTTGCCGGCCTCGAGGTGCTCGCCCGCCGGCTCGGACGGCCGCCGGTCGAACAGAGCCAGAAGTAACGCCATCAGGAGATCACGATGACGACGAAGCGCAACATCCTGGTCTTCATGGGCACCCGCCCCGAAGCGGTCAAGCTCGCTCCTGTCGTGGCGGCGCTGCGTGCTTCCCACGATTTTCACTGCACCGTGGTGGCGACCGGCCAGCACAAGGAAATGTTCCGTCAGGTCGCCGACACTTTTGGCTTTGCAGTCGACGCCGATCTCGACGTGATGCGTCCGAACCAGACGCTGGCGGGACTGACGGCACGGCTGATCACCGGGATCGACGAATGGCTGGAAACGGCCAAGCCGGACATGGCATTGGTGCAAGGTGACACCACCACTGTCCTCGCCGCGTCACTCGCCTGCTTCTACCGGCGCATTCCGATCGGCCATGTCGAGGCGGGACTGCGCACCGGCAACATCTGGTCGCCGTTCCCCGAAGAAGCCAACCGCAAGCTCGCCACACCGCTGGTCACGCTTCACTTCGCACCGACCGAAGGCGCGCGCGATGCCCTGCTCCGTGAAGCGGTTCCGGAAGAAATTATTTCGGTGACCGGCAACACCGTCATCGATGCCTTGCGCATCGAGGTGGCGCGCCAGAAAGCCGACCCGGCGATACGCGCTGGTATCGACGCTGAACTCAGCCAGCTTCTCGGCGCCGACTGGGCGGAGGCCCCGACCGTGCTGATCACCGGCCACCGCCGCGAGAATTTCGGCGACGGCATTGCGCAGATCTGCCGGGCGATCGCGATCCTGGCCGAAAAATTCCCGGACCACCGGTTCGTCTACCCGGTCCACCTCAATCCCAATGTGCTCACCCACGTCAACCGCCTGCTCGGCGGCCTGCCGAACGTCCGGCTGATCGCGCCGCAGGGCTATCGCAACTTCGTCGCCCTGATGGCGCGCTGCAAGCTGGTGCTGACCGACTCCGGCGGGGTCCAGGAAGAAGCGCCCTCGCTGGGCAAGCCGGTGCTGGTCATGCGCGATACCACCGAACGTCCCGAGGGCGTCACGGCCGGCACGGCGTTGCTGACCGGCCCCAACGCGCCGGCCATCGTGGAACACGCGGTGCGGCTGCTCACGGACGACGCGGCCTATCGGTTGATGGCAACCGCGCAAAATCCCTACGGAGACGGGCATGCCGCAGACAAGATCATCGAGCGCATGCGCCGCTACTTTGCAGGTGATGCGGCGACATCGGCAACCTCGCCCGCGCTGCAGCCGGCGTTGATGGAACTGGCGAAGTAGTCCTTCGCCTCCACTGCGTCGGCGTAAGCCGGCGAGGTCTTAGTGGAAACCGTCTTCAGCAATACACGCGATTCCGGTGGCACCACCGGATCAAGACGTAGACCGACCACACCCGCGACCAGTAAAAGCCTGACCCGCCGTCAAGGAAGGTTTGCCAGAGCTTGGCAACCGCCACTGGATCGAGACCGCACGGCGCGATCGCCTGCGGATCGCGTAAGGTCTGATCCATGACTTTCTTCAGGCCCTGCCGGATCCAGCGATCGAACGGCAAGACGAATCCGCTTTTGGGCCGATCGAACAGCGTGGGGTCGAGGCCGCGCAGGCCGATCTTTCGCAACATGTCCTTGCGGCCGAGCGGCGCATAACGTGCCTGATCCGGCAACCGGTCCACGCTCTCGAACAGTACATGATCCACCAGCGGCACGCGTTGCTCCAGCGAGGCCGCCATGCTGGCCACGTCATTGTCGCGCAGCAGGCGCTCGCCGAGAAACAGCCGCTGCTCCATCACAGAGATCGCCGACAGCGGTAGGCGGCCTTTGGTTTCGGCAGTAAGCCGCTGGCGCATGCTGGAAGGCAAGCCATCGGCCAGCACGTCGGCAAAACCAGGCGCCAGCAATTCACGCTGCCATCCCGGCAGGAACAGCGCACTGGCCAATTGATAGAGCGCCACGAGATCGTCGCCGTGACGGACCATTTCCGGCAATTTGGCCCAGCGGGTCTGCGGCGGCACCGCCTGCGAGGTGCGCCGCAGCGGCCAGGTCACCAGCTTCGCCGCGGCCACCTGCAGGTCGCGCGGCACGAAGCCGGCGCGTTTCGACCAGCGCTGCAACACCGGCAGATCGCGGAAGGTCGGATAACCGCCGAAAAGCTCGTCGCCACCGGTGCCTGATATCGCGACGGTAAATCCGGCGTCACGAATCGCGCGCGACATGAAGTAGGCGTTCAGCCCGTCGAAAGTCGGCTGGTCGAGGCTATCGAGCGCCGCCTCCAGATTCGAAACGAAGTGTCCTTCGGTCAGCACCACCTCGTGATGCTCGGTGCCGATGGCTTTCGCGATCTGTTGCGCAATCGGGCCTTCGTTGAGCTCCTGCTCTTCGAAGGCCAGCGTGAAAGTATGGATCGGCGTTTTGGCGGCGCGCTGCGCCAGATTGGCCATCGCCGAAGAGTCGACGCCGCCGGAGAGAAACACCGCCAGCGGCACGTCGCTGGCGAGATGCAGCTTTAGCCCCTCCTCCAGAATCTGGGCCAGTTCATTCTCGGTCATGGTCGGATCGGGCGCGTGATCGGGGATGCGCCAGAAATCTTCCTGACGAACTTGCTTGCCCGAACCGTCAAGTTCGAGAAGCTGCCCGGGCCAGAGCAGTTCGACGCCTTTGACCGCCGTATTGGGGCCGGTCACAAAACCGTTCCAGACGCTGCTGGCGACCGCTTGCGGATCGAGGCGCGGCGTGCCCAGAAGTCCCGATGCCAGCAGCGCGCGAAGCTCGGAGGCAAAGACCAGCGACCAGCCGCTGTTCGGATCCGACGATCGCGCCACATAGAGCGGCTTGATGCCCAATTGGTCCCGCGCCAGCATCAAGCGACGCTGCTTCTGGTCCCAGCACGCGAAAGCGAACATGCCGCGCAACCATTTCACGGCATCCGGCCCGTGCAGGCCGAGCGCGCGCAGCATCACCGCGGTGTCGCCGCTGGACTGGAATTGCTGCCCTTCGGACTCCAGCCGCCGCCGCAAATCCCGATAATTGTAGATCTCGCCATTGAAGACTATGACATGCCCGGTCACCGGGTCCAGCATCGGCTGCACGCCGGCCGGCGACAGATCGAGGATCGCGAGCCGGCGATGCGCCAACAGCGCGCCCCAGCCACGATCGTCAGGCGTCGAAGCCCAGATGCCGGCGGCGTCCGGGCCGCGATGGACCATGGCGTCGTTCATCCGCTGCAGCGCTGCGCGGTTGGTCTGGTCCAGTCGTCCAATTATACCGGCAATGCCGCACATCAAATCAGTCCCTTGGGAAGCACCTTATCCCACGATTTGCGCGGCTCGTCGCAGGATGCGAGGGAGCAGCTAAGGTACTGCTTGGCTTAACGTTAATCCAAACTGCCCGGCAATTCACGCGGGCGAAACCTATCACTGCGCCTATAACAAACCATGAGCCCGGAACGCCTCAATATCCTCTACGTCTCGCAGATGCCGGCAAGCCCGCCGCGCTTCGGCGCGCAGGCGCGGCTGCACGGGCTGATGACCCAGCTCGCGCGGCGCCACGACATCACCGCGGTGATGCTGGTCGACGACGAATTCGACATCGAGGAGTGCCGGGTCGCGATGCAGGCCTACTGCCGCGAGGTGGTGCTGATCAAAAATCCGTATGGACGCGACGGCCTCGCCAAGCGGTTGCTGCAGCTCCGCTCGCTGGCTTCGACCAAAAGTTTCGAGCGGTTGCGGGTCGTGGTGTCCGAGATGCAGCAGGCGCTCGACAAGGTGCTCCGCGCCCAACGGTTCGACATCGTCAATCTCGAATTCACCTTCCTCGGGCATTGCGACCTGTGGCAGGCGCCGCCGGGCGCGAAGATTCCGGTCGTGGTCGTGGACTCCCACAACATCGACTACGACCTGGCGCGACAATACACCCGCACCGGCGGCAGCCTGCTTCGGCGACTCTACGCCGAAGCCAACTGGCGCAAGCTGCGGCGCGAAGAACTTCGGACCTATGGTCGCGCCGACGGCGTCTACCTCTGCAGCGTCGCCGACCAGCAGCGCCTGCTCGACGATATCCCCGCGGCCCGCACCATGGTGATTCCCAACGCCGCCGACGTCGATTTCTACAAGCCCCGTCCGACCGATCCACAGCCGGACGGCCGCACCATCGTGTTCTTCGGGCTGATGTCCTACATGCCCAATATCGATGGCGCCACTTACTTCATCCAGGAGATCTGGCCGCGGATCGCCGAGGCCAATCCGGACGCGCGCTGCAAGATCATCGGTGGCTCGCCGTCACCGCAACTGCTGGCGCTGGCCGGACCACGGATCGAGTTTACAGGTTTTGTGCCGGACCTGCGGCCGCACCTCGCCGAAGCCGCGGCCGTGATCGTGCCGTTGCGGCTGGGCGGCGGCACGCGCCTGAAGATCGTCGAGGCGATGGCGATGGGCAAGGCCATGGTTTCCACCACGCTTGGCGCCGAAGGAATCGATGCGATTCCCGGGCGTGATATCCTGATCGAGGACCAGCCGGATGCGTTTGCGGACGCGGCGATCCGACTATTGGCCGAACCTGAATTGGCGGCGCGGATCGGAAATTCGGCACGGCAACTGTCGGAAGCGCGCTATGCCTGGAGCGCGGCCGCCAAGGCGCTGGAAGGCTTTTATCGCGAGATTCTGGAAGCCAGCGGTTAACCGGAGACGGTTGTCGCTTTGGACGTCGAGTCCTTGGCGGTCGCATAGAAACGCTTCAATCCGAGGAAGCGCTTCTCGAACAATTCATAGCTTGCATAGGCAATCATCACCGACACCGCAGCACCGAGCGTCGCCTGCAGCGCGATCGCAGCACCATGCGAGCCAAGCCACGCCGTCAACTCGCGCTCGGTGTGATTGACCGTCAGGTAATACGAAATGAAGTGATGGTAGACGTAGAGGCCGTAGCTGTAGGTGCCGAGAAAGACCAACCAGCGGCTGCGAAAGAACCGCGAGACCTGTGATCTCTCGGACGCCACCAGAGCCCCGATCAGCAGGCAGGCCAGCAACACCTGAATGACAGCGGCACGAACCGGCAGCACCAGTTCCATGCTGTCGCGCGACACCAGCCGGGTCCAGACGAAAGTCAGCAACAGCAGCGCCGAGGCTACCGTCACCACCGAAGGCAACGCCCGCACCAACCGATCCAGTCCGCCGGGCTGCCGCGCCATCACGGCCAGGAACGCCCCGAGCGCGAGGCCATCGAGGCGGAACGGGGTCAGGACATACGTGGTCCACCAGCTCAACCCCATCAGCGATCCGGTCAAGCGCGCCAGCATCGCGCCGAGCGAGACCGCGAGGCAGACGCCAATCAGCATCCGCGGCCGGCGCGCCATCAGAAACACCGCGAGCGGCCAGACCAGATAGAAATGTTCCTCGATGCACAGCGACCACAGATGTTCCAGATAGGAGAACGACCAGTCGCCCTGGATCGCGATGTAGATGTTGACCGCGTAGAGCCAGGCCCAGGCCTGACGGTCCACGAGATAGTCGAGCGACGGTCCGCGCAGAATCGAGATCAGCGGCCCGACAAAGAACACCAGCGCCAGCACGCCATAATACAGCGGAAAGATCCGCAACACGCGGCGCATGTAAAAATTGCGAAAATAGTTCGGCTTGTTGCGGGCGTCATAGAGAATGCCCGTGATCAGGAAACCGGACAGGACGAAGAACAGCTCAACGCCGTAGGATCCGTAATTGGTGATTCCGACAATGGCGCGCTCGACCGCATTGGTCGGTTCCATGTTGCCGAGGAAGTGAAGCAGCAGCACCATCAGGATCGCGAGCCCGCGCACGCCGTCGAGCACGGGCAGATGACCCTGCAGATCGAGCCGAGGGGTCGCGCTCGCCGAGGATGGGGCGCCGGGCGTGGCCCTTGGCGTGGAACCCGGCGACGAATTAACGAACGCTTGAACGAGCATCTGGCCAGCCTGTCGGTGCTTCTCTCCGGCCATGCCGGAGCGGCGATATTCGGATGTGGCGCACCTCTAAAAAAAATGGCTGCGCGCCACCGGAATCTGCGCAGTCGAGGCCCGCGATGTCGAGCGGAACGGCGCGCTGGAACGGCAAGTCTGAAATTAGGGTTAAGTCATTGATGCGGCACATGCGGCATTAACTATCGGCATGCTAGGAACACACATTAAAAGCGACCGCTGCTAGAGTGCCGCATGCCCAGAGCCGCCACGCATTCTCAGGAAATGGATGGAGCGCGATCGTCGACACGGACGTTCGACGGCTACGCGCTCATTCCGATCCTCGCGTGCGTCTACGCGACGATCGTGTTTCCGCTGATCATCGTTTCGTGCGATCCGACCGACTCCGCCTGCTTGATGGAAGCCCGGCCGGAGAGCAAGATTTTCTGGCCGGTACTCGCGGCGATTGCACTCGTGCTGGCGATACGAAATTTTTCCCGCCTCAGCTTTCCGCCCCACATTCTCTGGCTGTTCGGTTACCTTGCGTTGGCTGGAATGAGCGTGCTGTGGGCGTTCAAGCCGGAGACCTCGTTCATCCGGTTTTCGCAGCAGGCGATGATCGTCGTCTCCATCGTGGTGCCCGCACTGCTGGCGGCGCGAAAGTCGGATTTGATGCGGGGCCTGTTCGTTTGCTTTGCGATCGCCACGATCCTGAACGTGTTCTTCGTGCTGGGCCGGCCGCCGATCGACACCAAGTTCGCGACCTGGGGCTATCCCGGATATTTCTCCGGAAAGAACTATCTCGGCGAATGCGAAGCGATCGCGGCGCTGCTGGCGCTTCACGAGACGCTATATCCCGGCAGGCGGCGGGTGTTCGGCGTTCTCATAGCCATTGCAGCCGTGGTGCTGCTGATATTGAGCAACTCCAAAACAGCGCTGGGACTGCTATTTCTGACGCCAGCACTGGCTGGAGCGACCCTGCTGCTGCGAAAGGCAACGCGCTTTTCGCCGGCGATCATTCTGCTGTCGATTCCGGTTTGCTGGCTGATCCTGACCACGCTGACCGGCTTCAGCATCTACCGCATCTCCTACATCCTGTACGGCGATCCGACATTTACCGGCCGCTCGATCATCTGGGACTTCGTCGAGTCGGAGATCGAACACCGGCCATTGCTAGGATGGGGATACCAGTCGTTCTGGCTGGCCGGACCCGATGCGCCCAGCATCGTCGATGCGCCGGGCTGGGTGAAGGACATGCCCAACGGCCACAACGGCTATTTGGACGTCAAGGTCGAGTTGGGCTACGCCGGCTACGCGCTATTCATGGCGTTCGTCATCGCAACCCTTCACGCCATCGGGCGGGTCGCCGATCGCGCGCCGACCCGGGCCTGGGTTCTGCTCACGCTGACGCTTCAGATCATCATCACCAACGGCCTCGAGAGCATATGGATGCGCGGCTTCGAAATGCTGTGGATCGTGTTCCTGATTCTGGCCGCCGAAATCGCCCGCTACTGGAAGCCGCTTCGCGCCGGAGCGGCACGCACGGTGAGCGGACCAAGACCCGGGCACCCGCGAACCAACCGCCCTGGTTCATCGCGCGGCCCGCGCAGATCCGCCGTTTCCAACGTCTGGCTCCATTCAGTTAACGGCAGCGAACCCGCCGGCAGTCCATCCCCGATGCCGCCAATGAAACCCCAGATTGATTAATTAATGCACATTAACCATCGGCAGTGATCAGCCAGAACTCCAGGACAAACAAGGATATATTGCAGGTCATCGCCGCTGTTGACGGGAAGCAACGACGACAATCGCGAACAACGAGATCGCCTGAGAGCTGATCAACGGCCGCTGAATTGCACGGCCCCTCTCAACGATTGAATAGCGCTCGAGTGGATACGATCCAATGGATGCCAGAACCAACGAACTGCCTCTCGAGGCCGAGTACGAATATTCCGATGTGAATCATTCGCAGCGATCGAGCGCGCGTCCCTCGATTGGCGCCACCGATATTCTCGAGACCTTGCGCCGCAGCTGGCGCTTTCCGCTCTACGGATTCTTGATCGGACTGGCGCTGGCGGCGGTCTATTTCGTCACGGTGCCTAACCCATACAAAAGCTCTGCGCGCGTGCTGGTCGACCGCAGCATGAGCCGGTACCTGCAGAACAACAAGATCGTCGACCAGCCGACGTTCGACGAAGCGGAAGTCGGTAGCCAGCAATACGTGATGTCGTCGGACAGTGTCATCGTTCCGATGATCCGCTCGCTGGGCCTGACCCGCGACAGCGAATTCGTCGGCCAGCCCAAGATGGGCGGCGCGCGGATTTCGGACTATCTCGGTGACATCAAGAAAGCCGTCGCCGGTCTGTTTGGCGTGCGCGTCGCTCCCGTCGATGATCCCGAAGCTGCGCTCGAGCGGACCGCGGTCGAAGCGATCTCCAAGCGTCTGACCGTCACACGCGAAGACATCGCCAACGTCATTAACGTGGCATTCGAATCCGAAGACAGGGCCAAGGCGGCCAAAATCGCCAATGCGATCGCCGAAAGCTATGTCGCGACGACGATGAGCGCCAAGCTCACCTCCACCAAGGTCGCGAGCCAGTGGCTGCAGGATCGCCTGGTCGAACTGAAGAAGCAGGCCGCGGACGCCGATCTCGCGCTGCAGGACTTCAGGGCCGCCAACAACCTGAAGACCGCCGCCGGCGGCCAGGAGCAGCGTGCCAACCTGGAAACCCAACTCGCCAACGCCCAGATCGCCGCGGCCGAAGCCAAGAGCCGTCTCGACCGCATCCGGCTGCGAAACGGCGAAGACATCACGACGCAGATGGGCACTGATGCGTTGAACAACAACGCCAAGGCCGGACTGACGTCGCCCGGCGAACTGTTTTCCCTGACCAACAACGAACTGATCAGACTGCGCGGACAGTACCGCGACGTGTCGGCAAGGGCCGCCGACATCGAATCCCATGTCGGCGACAAGCACCCCATCGCCGTCAAGATTCGCCGGCAGGCCGACAGCCTGCGCGAAGCGATACAGGCTGAGGAAAAGCGAATTGCCGATTCCTACGCCAATGAATATCAGGTCGCCAAGGCACGCGAGACCGAGATCGCGGCCACCGTCTCCAATCTGGCCGGCGGCACCAAGGCCGGCAGTGAACTGCGCGAACTCGAAAGCTCGGCAGAGGCGCTGCACAAGCTCTACGACAGCACGCTGCAGAAATACAAAGAGATCAACACCATCGAAACCGAAACCATGCCGGTCCAGAGCGCGCGGGTGATCACGCGCGCCGTTCCGGCGTTGTCCAAGAATTCCAAGAAGGGCTGGGCCGTGCTCGCGGGCAGCATGATGCTCGGTCTCTTCCTTGGCGCAGGTGCTGCCGTCGGCAAGGAATGGGTCGCGGACGTGTTCCGGACTCCCAAGGCGGTCGAGCAGGTCACCGGAACCAAATGCGTGGTTCTGCCGCTGGTCGAAGCGAAGTCGACGCCGATGGAAGAACTCGTCCTCGATGCGCCCTACTCCCGCTTCACCGAGGCGCTTCGTAACGTCAAGGCGCAGATCGATACCAACCGAGGCGTACACGGCGCCAAGGTCATCGGCATCGTGTCCTCGCTGCCGAAGGAAGGAAAGACCACCGTCGGCGCCAATCTAGCGGCGCTGATGATCGCAGCATCCGGCGCGCGTACCCTGGTCATCGACAGCGATTTCCACGTCAGAAGGCTGAGCGCTGCGCTAGCGCCCGACGCGCGCGAGGGACTTCTCGAAGCCCTAGAAAATCCCACCCGGCTGCCCTGGCTGGTCTCGCGGCGGCAGCGGTCGGGACTTCATGTCCTGCCATGCGTTGCCCCAGCCCGTATTCCGAATTCGGCCGAACTGCTGGGGTCGCCGATGATGGCGCAACTGCTGTCCGTCGCCCGCAAATCCTATGACTACATCATCATCGAGATCGCACCCGTGATGTCGGTCGTCGATGTGAAGATGATCGAGCGCTTCGTCGATCAGTTCGTCTTCGTGGTCGAGTGGGGCGAGACGAAACGGGATCTCGTGCTCGACGCGCTCGCGGAAGCCGACATCATTCGCGACCGTCTCGCCTGTGTCATCCTCAACAAGGCCGACCCGGTCGCGATCCAGAAGATCGAATCCTACAAGGGCATCAAGTCCGGGGATTATTACCAGAGCTGAACCCTGGCGCGGCAAGCGCGCCCGGAGCCGATCGGCTCCGCCCTTACGCTTGCCCCGACCTATCCGGCCAAGGGCGGCCGGCTCCGCTCGCGATCGATGCGTGTCGATCGGACAATTTACAACCTGTTCCACCAGATTTCGCGCAACGCGCGATCATAATCGCCGGCAGAATCCCTGCTGCGCCGCGGTATTAACCCGCCTTTAAACATAAGCGAATAATTTTTCGCCTGTAGCGTCTTGTTAACCCGGAGTCCCCCCTCGTGGCAAAAAGACTAAACTTTTGCGACGAGCAAAGGGCGGACCCGGTCGCGACGCGGTCGCTGCGTCTGCCACGGGACCTGTCCGGCGCGCTGCGGTTCCTCGCCCGCGCCTCCGTCTTGTCGATACTCCTCGCCCATGGCGGCTGCTCCAGCCTTCCGACCTCCGGGCCATCAAATGCCCTGGCTCGCATGGATCAGGTCGACCCTGCCGCCCTGCCCTATGCGATGGTCAAGGTCACGCCGGACGTCGAAAATATCCTGGAGCGCAATTCGGTTCGCCTCGGCCGGGTGTTTATCGACCGGCGCGGTCCGGCCGAAATCCGCTTCGGCATCGGCGATACCGTCAGTGTCACGATCTTCGAGGCCGCAGCCGGCGGCCTGTTCATTCCGGTCGATGCCGGCGTTCGTCCCGGCAATTATGTGACGCTGCCGAACCAGCCGGTCGACACCCAGGGCAACATCACGGTGCCATACGCGGGCAACATCAGGGCGCAGGGACGAACCGCGGTGCAGGTGCAGACCGCGATCGTCAACGCGCTGAAGAACCGCGCGCTCGAGCCGCAGGCAGTCGTTGCGCTCGTCGACCAGAAGGCCTCCTCCATCAGCGTGCTCGGCGAAGTCGGGACCCCATCGCGGTTTCCCGCGAACGCCGCAGGCGAACGCCTGCTCGATGCGATCTCGCGCGCCGGCGGCCCCCGCAATCCCGGCTTCGATACCTTCGTGACGCTCGAACGCGAGGGACGCCAGGCGACCGCGCCGTTCGGGTCGCTTCTCAACGAGCCGACCAACAACATCTTTGTCCGGCCGCAGGACATGATCTACGTGTTCACGCAGCCGCAGACCTTCGTCGCCTTCGGCGCGTCGGGACAGCAGGGACAATTCGGATTTGGCGCCTGGCGGCTCTCGATTGCCGAGGCTCTGGGAAAGACCGGCGGACTTAACGACAACCTCGCCGATCCCGCGTCGGTTTATCTCTATCGCGGCGAGCGGCGCGAAGTCGCCGAACAGCTCGGCATCGATTGCTCGCGGTTCAGCGGCCTGGTCGTTCCGGTCATCTATAATCTCAACCTGCGCGATCCGGCGGGCTACTTCCTCGCCACCAAGTTCGAGATGCACAACAAGGACGTGATCTTTACGTCGAACTCGACGTCGGTCGAATCGAGCAAGCTGATGACGTATCTGCGGTTGATCACGGCCACCGTGAACGATCCGCTGATGGCCGCCGTCAACGCCTACACCGTCAAGGGCCTTGCCGCGGGTACGGGCGGCGCGACCGTCGTCAACACCACATCCAGCCTAAAGTAGCGCTTCCGACTTTGCGGACAAGGAAAAGCTCACCCGTCGAAGACGGGTGAGCTTTTTGATTCCGGAGCGAGATTGCTCTGCCGCGCTCGATTACAGCGGCTTGATCTGCACCTTGCGGAACTTGACGACGCCCGAGCCGTACTGAAGCGCGAACGGCCCGCCGGCATTGTGCCTGCTGTCCTGGACGTCGGCGGTCTTCTGGCCGTTGAGCACGACCACGAGATGCGAGCCCTGGGCGGTGATCTCGTAGGTGTTCCATTTGCCCGCCGCCTTCGGCATCGGATCGACCTTGGCGACATCGACGATCGCGCCGGTGCCGTAGCTCGGGTCGGGCCGCTTGTCGAAAATATTGACCTCGTAGCAGATCTTGGAATCGATCTTGTCCCTGGCGTCGCAGCGGATGAAGATGCCGCTATTGGCTTCCTCATCGGTCCAGAACTCCGCCCTGATCTGGAAGTCCTTGTAGGAATCCTTGCTGACTAGATAGGAGAGAACCTTGCCGTCGTCGAGCTTGTCGGCGGCGAGCGCGCCGTCCTTCATCTCCCAATTGGCCTTGCCGACTTCGGTCCAGTCACCCTTTTTGGTGCTGTCGAGCAGCGTGATCCAGCCATCGTCCTGGCCCGACGCCACGCCCGAAAACTGGAAAGCGGCGGCGCCGATCAGCAAACCGGCCGCAAGTTTCGACATACGCTTCATGTAGCAAGTCCTCCTTTGGTGTTTTTGTTGGGCCGCAACCTAGCACTGCAATCCGCGGCGTAAATCCCGTTTTTCATGCTGCAGTTGCGTTGTCGGTCACTTCATTTTGTCGCACGCACCTGTCATGCAGGTATCTACGCGGCTTGCTCCTCGGGAACGAGACCGGCTAGCATCGGCAATAATAGAGACGAGCGATGCACAGCTCGCGGAATGATCAGGGGAGAGAACCATGAAGGCGACCGGTTTCTGGCGATATCTTGCAACCCCGCTTGTGTTCGCCGGAATGCTCGGCATCAGCTCCGCCGCTGAACTCAATCCCGCCGCCGTGGCCTACAAATTGCCCGACCAGATCCCGTGGAGCCCTGTTGACGCACGAGGCGGGCAAAACGCTGTCGTTGTTGGCGATCCAAGCAAACCCGGCTTCTACATGGTCTATACCAAGTGGACCAAGGGCAATCATTTCAGCCGCCCGCACTTCCACCCCAACGACCGCTACATCGTCGTGCTGCAGGGCACCTGGTGGGTCGGCACGGGTCCGAAATTCGATCCCGCCAATACCACGCCGATGCCGGCCGGCAGCTTCGTCACCCATTTCGGCAAGCAGGTGCATTGGGACGGCGCCAAGGATGAAGACGCCGTTCTCCTGATCATGGGCGAGGGTCCGGCGACATCGACGGCGGCGGAAGAGAAATAACCCCGGCGCGGCAACGCTATTCCCGCAATTATTTCCCATGGAATTGTCCATGCTGTTTCAATGCAAAGTCTGCGGCCCCGCGACCGATCACGGCAGCGCGCCATCGCGCTCCGGGAAAGCAAAGCCGTTCAGCAAACCCTGGCGCACCATCGACATTCACTGCCATTGCATGGTGCCTGAGGCCAACGCGATGGTGCTGAAGGCGACCGGCATTCAGGGCGGCGGACACACGCCCAACGCCAACGCGCATGTCAACGATCTCACCAGGAGCATCCAGCCGCAGCGCGGTAAGATCGATTTTCCGAAACTGACCGATCTCGAAACCCGCTTCGCCGACATGGACCGCGACGGCATCGACGTGCAGGTGATCTCGCCCTATCCCGGCCATTTCGTGTATGCCGCGCCACCGGAAGTCGCCCGCGACAGCTGCCACATGGTCAACGATCACATCGCTGGCATGGTGGCGAAACATCCGGACCGGCTGCTGGGCATGGGCACGGTGCCGCTGCAGGATCCCGGCATGGCCGTTGCCGAACTCGACCGCACCGTCAACAAGCTCGGATTTCGCGGCGTCGAACTCTGCACCAATGTCAGGGGTGTCGATCTGACCCGCGCCGGCCTGGAAAAATTCTTCGCCCGCGTCGAAGAGCTCGACGTGATGATCTTCCTGCATCCGTTCGGCACCAGCCTGGTCGGACGCATGGAGGATCATTATTTTCCGAACACGATCGGACACCCGCTGGATTCCGCGCTATGCGTCGGACAACTGGTGTTCGACGGCTATCTCGAGCGGTTTCCCAAACTCAAGATCTGCATCGCGCACGGCGGCGGCTACATCCCCGGCTATTGGGGCCGCTTCGACCACGCCTGGGCGCATCGCGAGGATTGCCGCGTCACCATCCAGAAGAAGCCGTCGGAATATCTGAAGAAGCTCTATTTCGACACGGTGGTGTTCGACGAACGCGAGCTCAGGCACCTGATCGAGATCTGGGGCGCCGATCACATCATGCTGGGCACCGATTATCCGTTCGACATGGCGGAGCCGGATCCGGTCGGCTTCCTCGGCCGGGTCACGGGCGTCAGCGAAAAGGACATGGCGCTGGTGGCCGGCGGCAACGCCGAGCGGCTGCTGGGCTTGACGGCCAAGGCCAAATCGGCGGCAAAATAGGACTTGAGCAAAATAGGGCCTGGCAACCGTTCCCCCGTTGGCGCGTTCCATCAGGAACGCCATGCGAATTTGGCCCCCGCTGGCGATATCCGGCCATGACCGGGTGGCGCGCATTGGCGCCGCGCGCGGAATGCGGATATCATCTGGCGTCAGGAGATTGAATGCATCCAGCGGCGAAACTGCAATTCGAGCGCATGATCGGCGAGTTTACCCGATGGCGCGCGGTTCCCGAGGACGCGCGATCGCCGGCTCCGGCCTGGTGGTGGGGACCGGCGATGGAGTTGCGCAACATCGCCGAGCCGTTACCGATCGAATGGTGCGCGGAGCTCGCGCTGCCTGACGGCGCGACCTGTACCGCCGGCGCCGACGTCTTTCTCAAGGCGATGGCCGGGGAGACGCTGGTGCCCTGGCCTTATGATTTTCCGCGCAAGGCGGCAATGGCCGAACCTGAGGTCCGCGAGCTGCATCCGCAGCCAACAGACGACAGCGCCTTTCCGCCTTGATTGAGGCTCAGTCTTGATTGAGGCTAAGTCTTGCTCGAACTTCGGCCTTGAGGATTTCGTCCTCCGCGCTGGGCTGTAGCGGCGGCGAGGAAATCTGCGCCTCGGCCCGCAGCAGATTGGCCATCTCCCGCGCCGGCAGTGGTTTCGAGAACAGAAAGCCCTGCATTTCGTCGCAGGCATGGCTGCGCAGGAACGCTTCCTGCTCCACGGTCTCGACGCCCTCAGCAATGACGGTCATGCCGAGCGCCTTGCCCATGCTGATGATCGCCTGCGCGATCGCCTGATCTTCGGTATCGATCGGTAGGTCGCGGACGAAGGAGCGGTCGATCTTGATGGTGTCGATCGGGAACTGCTTCATCAGCGACATCGACGAATAACCGGTGCCGAAATCGTCGATTGCGAGGCGAATGCCGCGGCTCTGGACCGCATCAAGCACCTTGATCGCGCGGGACACGTTGCGCATCACCATGCTTTCGGTGACTTCGAGCTGCAGCAGCACCGGCGACATGCCGCTTGCGAGCAGCGCCTCGTCGACATCGTGCAGCAGATGCGGGTCGGCGAATTGCCGCGGCGACAGGTTGACCGCCATCGTCACCGGCCGCAGGCCGCGACGCTGCCACGCCATGTTCTGTGTGCAGGCTTCCTTCAGCACCCAGCGGCCGATCGGAACGATCAGCCCGGTTTCCTCGGCGAGCGGAATGAACTGGCCCGGCGAGACGATGCCGAGTTCGGGATGGTTCCAGCGCAACAGCGCCTCGACGCCGGTGATCTGGCCGCTCACCATGTCGACCTTGGGCTGATAATGCAGCGAAAACTGGTCGCGCTCCAGCGCGCGGCGCAGCGCGCTCTCCAGCGTCAGCCGCTCGATCGACTGCGTCTTGATCTCGCGGGTGAAGAAACGGAAACCGTTCTTGCCGTCTTCCTTGGCGAGATACATCGCCATGTCGGCATTCTTGGTCAGCGTCTGCATGTCGGCGCCATCAGCCGGATACATCGCAATCCCGATCGAGGCCGTGGTGTGACATTCGTGGCCGCTCAACTGCAGCGGCTGGCTCAGCACCGACAACAGTTCGCTGGCGATCCGCTCGACCTCGTGGCGCTCGGCGGCCTCTTCCAGGATGACCACGAATTCGTCGCCACCGAGCCGAGCCACGACGTCGCTCGAACGCAGCGCGCGCCGCAGCCTGCCGCCGATTTCCACCAGCAGCATGTCGCCGGCGTCATGCCCCAGCGAATCGTTGATGACCTTGAACCGGTCGAGATCGATGAACAGCACGGCAAACCGGCGATCGTAACGTTGCGCGGCGTCGATCGCCAGCCGCAGCATCCCGTTGAACATGTCGCGGTTCGGCAGGTTGGTCAGGCTGTCATGCGACGCCAGATACTCGATGCGCTGGTCGGCTTGCGCCTTTTCGTCGACGCGGGCGAAATTCTCCAGCGCGAACGACACATTGTCGGCGAGCCGCTGCAGCAGTTCGGAGAATTCCGGCGTGAACGTATCCTTCTCGGTCGCGACGAACACGAGAATGCCGACCACCTGCCCGCGCGCAAACAACGGAAACGACGCGCCGGATCGCGTGCCGTCCTTGATCGCCTGGGGATGGAACGCCTGGCAGCGCGGATCGGCGAGATAATCGTTGATGATGCAGGCCGCTCCCGAACGGAACGCCATGCCGCACGCTCCGCGCCCTTCAGGGTGGGCTTCGTTGGTCGACATCAATACGGAGCGCGCGCTGACGGCAGCCGGTCCGCCGGTGGCGACGACGTCGAGGTAGTCGCTGCCGGGTTTCGCCAGCGCGATGGTGGTCGAGGTGAACTTGCCGCCGGTGGCGGCCGCCGCACAGACCAGATCGAACAACTCGGTACGGGACTTTGCCCGCATGATTGCTTCGTTGGTGGCGCTGAGCGCCGCGAACATCCGCCCCAGCCGCTCCTTCTGTTCCTCGGTCCTGGCCTTCTCGTCGGCGCGGTCGAAATTCTCCAGTGCGAACGACACGTTGTCCGCGAGCCGCTGCAGCAATTCGGCGAACTCCGGCGTGAACGTGCCCTTCTCGAGCGAAATGTAGACCATGACGCCGACCACCCGCCCCTGCACGAACAGGGGAAAGGCCGCGCCGGAATTGGCGCCGTCGTGGCGCGCCCGGGCGTGAAACGCCTGACTTGGCGGGTCGGCAAGATAGTCGTTGATGATGCTGGGCCGTCGCGAACGTATCGCACGGCCGCCGACCCCGCGCCCTTCCGGATGGGCTTCGTTGAATGACAATTTCACTTCGCGCGCGCTGGCTACCGTCGGCCCCGCCGCGCCTGCGACGTCCAGATAGTCGCTATCCGACCTAATCAGCGCGATCGAGGTCGAGGTGAACTTGCCACCCTGAGCGGTCGCTTCGCACACCAGTTCGAACAACTCGCTGCGCGACCTTGCGCGCACGATCGCTTCGTTGGTCGCGCTGAGCGCGCCCAACATACGCGCCAGGCCTTCCTTCTGCCCCTCGGTTTTCGCCTTCTCGTCGGCACGATCGAAACTCTCCAGCGCGAACGATACGTTATCGGCGAGCCGCTGCAACAATTCGGCGAATTCGGGCGTGAACGTATCTGCTTCGGCGGAAATGAAGAACATCACGCCAACGGGCTGACCGGAAACGAACAGCGGAAAGGCTGCGCCCGACCTTGCGCCGTCGCTGAGAATGAATTTTTGAAACGTCGCGCCTCGCGGATCACCGCGCAGGTCGTTGGCGACGCAAGCTTGCCGGGAACGAAATGCGTTTCCGCACAACCCGTGCCCTTCCGGGTGAGCCGCGTCGAACGAAACCTTCACCCGGCGCATGTTTTCCGCGGTCGGTCCGGCCACCGCGACCATATCGGGATAGTCGCTGTCGGGCCGCGCCAGCAGGATGCTGGTCGAATTAAAGCGCCCGCCGTTGGCGGCGGCTTCGCACAC
The DNA here is from genome assembly GCF_900103365.1 of Afipia sp. GAS231. Taxonomy (NCBI): domain Bacteria; kingdom Pseudomonadati; phylum Pseudomonadota; class Alphaproteobacteria; order Hyphomicrobiales; family Nitrobacteraceae; genus Afipia; species Afipia sp. GAS231. Next base: position 5,195,139 of record NZ_LT629703.1, on the reverse strand, counting down.
CAGTTCATGCAGTTCGGCGCGGGACTTCGCCCGCATGATCGCCTCGTTGGTGGCGCTGAGCGCCGCGAACATGCGCGTCAACCGCTCCTGCTGCTGGTCGGCAACGGCCTTTTCGCTCGCGCGTTCGAAATTATCGAGCGCGAACGATACGTTCTCGGCAATCCGCGCCAGCAGCGCGATGATCTCCTCGTCTTCCGCCCAGGATTTGCTGACGAAGAACAGCAGCACGCCCACGCTTCGGCCCACCCTGGTCAGGGGGACCGCCACACAGGCCATCACGCCGGACTCGCGCTGAGCCTCTTGCCAGGGCCCACCCTGCACGGTCGCTGCCAGGTCGTCATTGACGCAAGGGCGCTGCGTCCGGAACGCTTCACCGGAAATGCCCTTGCCATATTCATTATCGGGATCGATCGAGAAGCGCGACCGCGTAATCAAATGGAGGCTTTCGCCGGTGCCGGCGACCGGCTTCAACCAGTTCGAGTCTTGCTCGGCCAGCAGCACGGCGGTGGCGACGGATTTTCCGCTGTAGACGGCGGCATCGCAAACCCGCTGATAGAGTTCCTGTTCGGTCTTGGCGCGCAGAATAGCTTCGTTGGTGGCGCTGATGGCGCCGAACATCCGGTTCAGCCGCCGCATTGCCCGCTCGCCGTCCTTGCGCGCGGCCTCATGATCGAAATTGTCGAGCGCGAACGACACGTTCGCCGACACCCGTTCCAGCATCGAAATGATCTGGCGATTGAGCGAGCCGGGTTCGCGCCGGGTAACGAGGAAGACGCCGACGCTGTGGCCATTGCAGGTCAGCGGCAGCGCTGCCGCCGCTCCGACCTGTCCGGTTTTGGCGCCGTCGCGCCAGGCGGTCGAACGCGGGTCGTTGAGGAAATCGTTGCTGATGATCACCCGCTGGTCGCGAAAGGCCTGCCCGCAGACCCCTGAGCCCTCGGGTGTACCGGCCACGATCGAAATGTTGATACTGCGCAGGCGGGTGATGTCGTCGCCACAGCCGGCAGCGAAACGCAGCAGGTTGGTACCCGGCTCCAGCAGAAAGATCGCCGAGGCCAGGAAGTCTCCGCTGAAGAAGGCGGCTTCGCTGACTTTCCGGTACAGTTCTTCGGGTGATTTTGCGTACAGAATCGCTTCGTTGGTGGCGTTCAACGCCGCAAACGTACGCACGATTTCGGTCTTCACGTCCCCAAGCTCCCTGCGGACAACACGGGCCAGCCCCCGCGGGATTTATGCGCGGGAGACGCCTAAATGGACGTTATTGGCGGTCCGAAGATACGATTCAGAGTAAATGCCGGCCGAACGGCCTCCGCAGAAACACTGAGAAATTAAGGTTCTGTTGGGGATGTTGTGGCCGCCGGCACGCGCGTTGCCATGCCGGCAATTTCCGTGTGCCGCCACACCGGTTCCGCCTGATGAAATCCCGGTCGCGCCAGGCGCGTCCTGCGGCATGGCACTCAGGACATTCTGCGCTTGCTCTCAAGCCACCGCTTTGAGACCATGCGCGGTGGATAACAAGCAATATCCGCAACAAGCAAGCCTGCAACAAGCAAGACCCGCCGCTCGCGTGGGCATTTTAAGAGGAAATCCCATGCCGATCGTTCAGGCCGACCGTCTCACGCGCATCGGCGCGGCGCTGCTGAGGGCCGCCGGCGCATCGGAGGAGGAAGCGGGCGCGGTGGCGGTCGGCTGCGTCAACGCCAACCTCGCCGGACATGACTCCCACGGGGTGATCGCGATCCCGACCTATATCGACCGCGTCAAGGCTGGTCACATCGTACCTGGCGCGAAGTGGACCATCGTGCAGGAATCGCCGACCACCACCGTAATCGACGGTCACTGGGGGTTCGGCTTTCACGTCAACGCCAAGGCAATGGCGATGACGATCGAAAAGGCCAAGACCGCCAACGTCGCGGCCTGCACCGTGTTCCGGCAGAGCCATGTCGGACGGTTGGCCGCCTATCCGATGATGGCGATGCGGGCCGGCATGATCGGGATTGCCGCCGCGGATTCCGGCCGTTCGCCGAAGCATGTCGCACCGTTCGGCGGCCGCGAGGCCCGGCTCGGCACCAATCCGATCTCGATTGCGGTGCCGTCCGACCTCGAAGCTCCATTCTATCTGGACATGGCGACGTCGGCGGTCGCCGCAGGCAAGATCGCGTTGTCGGTCGCGCGCGGCGAACAGATTCCGCAAGGCTGGATCATCGATGCCGAGGGCCGGCACACCACCGACCCCACCCAATACCGCAAGGGCGGCGCACTGCTGCCACTCGGCGGCAGCGAGGGCTACAAGGGCTCGGGCCTCGCCGCGATGGTCGAGGTGCTGTGTGGCCTGCTCACCGGGCTCGGTTTTGGCGTCGAGCCGACCGGCCGCCACAACGACGGAACGTTCATGGCGGTGTTCAACGTCGCCGCATTCCGGCCGCTCAAGGATTTCGAAAAGGAGGTCGGCGAATTCGCCCGCTATCTCAAATCGACGCCACCGTCGGAAGGCTCTCCCGGCGTGTTCTATCCGGGCGAGATCGAATACATCCGCGAACAGAAGCGTCGGGCCGAAGGTATCGAGATCGAGGACGCGACCTGGGACAAACTGAAGTCGCTCGCGTCAGACTACAAGCTCGCCGCCGAACTCGATCTGAAATGAACCCCGCCCGCACAAGGAGAATAACATGACACGGCAAATGGCGATGGTGGGCTTCCTGCAGGCGCAGAACTGCACCAACCTGCCGAGCTCGTGGCGACATCCGGAATCGCGCGACGATTCGATGTCGGCCGATTACTACCAGGAAATCGCCCGGGTTCTCGAAGCCGGAAAATTCCACATGGCGTTCTTCGACGACCGCCTCGCAATGCCGGATCGCTACGGCAACGATCACGCCCATACGGTCGAATACGGCATCCGCTGTGTGAAGATGGACCCGATCGTGGTGCTGACCACGATGGGCATGGTCACCACCAAACTCGGGTTAGCCTCGACCTGTTCGACCACCTATTTCGAGCCGTTCGACGTCGCCCGTCGGTTTGCCACCCTCGACCTGATGACCAATGGCCGCGCCGCCTGGAACGTCGTGACCTCCGTTAACGACGGCGAAGCCCACAATATGGGCAAGGACGCCCATCTCGATCATGATTATCGCTACGACCGCGCCGACGAGTTCATGGAAGTGGTGCTCGGCCACTGGGATTCCTGGGAAGACGGCTCGCTGATCATCGACAAGAAGAGCGGGCGCTTTGCCGATCCGACCAAGGTGAAACGGCTCGATCACAAGGGGACGTTCTTCAAGTCGCGTGGCCCGTTCACCGTGCCGCGCTCGCAACAGGGCCATCCCGTCGTCATCCAGGCCGGCGCTTCCGGCCGCGGCCAGCGCTTCGCCGGCCGGTGGGGCGAGGTGATTTTCACAGCGGCGCGCAACCTGACCGGCGCCAAGCAGGGCTATGATGCGATCCGAAACGAAGCCGCCAAGGCCGGCCGCGATCCCGACCAGATGTTCCTCTGCAACCTGATCACCCCGGTCGTGGGCGCGACCCAATCGGAAGCCGAAGACAAGATGGCGCTGATCGGCAAGCTGCCGCTGGAGATCGACGCGCTGTCGCTGCTCGCCGAGGGACTGAACTTCGACTTCGCCGCCAAGGGCATCGACGAGCCGCTGACCACCGAAGAGCTTCAGGGCATGCAAGGCATGCTCGGCATCCGCGACGGCGTGCTCAAGACGTCGGGCAAACCGAACCCGAGCACGCGTGACTTCATCACCTTCTCCGGCCGCGGCCAGACCCAGGACGCCATGGTCGGCGGGCCGAAGGAAATCGCCGACAAACTGGAAGAGATGTTCGTCAACCGCGGCTGCGACGGCTTTGTCATTGCCGCAACCTATGTGCCCGGCTCCTATGCTGACTTTGTCAAGCACGTGGTGCCGGAACTGCAGCGCCGCGGGCTGTTCCACAAGGATTACGCCGGAACGACGCTGCGCGAAAATCTCGGTCTGCGGCGTCCCGCCGCCGGCGCCTGGAAAACCCCGCCGCAAGTCGCGGCCGAATAACAAGAAGAACAAGAGGAATCCACATGCGCTGGCTCAAATTCACCGCCGCCGGAAAAACATCCTGGGGCCTCGTCGAGGGCGACAAGGTGGTCACCGTCAACGGCGATCCCTTCGGCGAATGGCAGCGCGGCGCGCAGACCCATGCGCTGAAGGAGGTGAAGATCGAGCTGCCGCTGATCCCGCGCACCTTCTATTGCGTCGGCCTGAACTACCTCAAGCATCTGAAGGAAGCCGCCGACAAGGCCGGCACGGTGCCGAACGTGCCTGACCGGCCGGAGATCGGCTATCGCGCCCAGAACGCGCTGATCGCACACGACGAGGATGTGGTGATCCCGGCCACCGCGACCGAGAAGATTCATTACGAAGGCGAACTCGCGGTCGTGATCGGCAAAAAGGCCAAGCATCTTACCGAGGCCAATGCGATGTCCTGCGTGTTCGGCTACACCATCGGCAACGATGTCAGCGAGCGCACCTGGCAGAAGGCCGATCGCGGGCTGTGGCGCTCCAAGAACGCCGACACCTTCAAGCCGATGGGTCCGTGGATCGAGACCGACGTCGATCTCGACAAGATGGAAACCACCATCCGGGTCAATGGCAAGCAGACCGGCCATTTCCACACCAACGACATGATCTTCGGCATCGTGCCGTTCATCGTCGAACTGACCAAATATTTCACGCTGTGGCCGGGCGACGTGATCTGGATGGGCACCGACGGCGCCTCCCCCGATATCAAGGCCGGCGACGTCGTCGAAATCGACATCACCGGGATCGGCACGCTGCGCAACAAATTCGTCGCCGAGAAGCGATAGGGCATGAGCCGGTACAGCACCGCACATTATTTCCTCGAAGGCCTGGTCGATCTCGGTGTCGAATACATCTTCGCCAATCTCGGCACCGACCATGTCTCGCTGATCGAGGAGATGGCGCGCTGGGACAAGGAAGGCCGGGCGCATCCCGAGGTGATCCTGTGCCCGCACGAAGTCGTCGCGGTGCACATGGCCGGCGGCTATGCGCTGGCGACCGGACGCGCCCAGGCCGTGCTGGTGCATGTCGACGCCGGCACCGCCAACGCCTGCATGGCGATCCAGAACCTGTTCCGCTATCGGCTGCCGGTGCTGCTGTTCGCCGGACGCGCGCCGCACACGCTGCATGGTGAACTGACCGGATCACGCGACACCTATGTGCATTTCGTGCAGGACCCGTTCGACATCGCCAGCATCGTCCGCCCCTATGTCAAATGGGAATATTCGCTGCCCTCAGGCGTGGTCGTGAAAGAAGCGCTGGCCCGCGCCGGCGCCTTCGCGCACAGCGACCCGCCCGGCCCCGTTTACATGATGCTGCCGCGCGAGACATTGGCCGAGGAATGGGACGAGACCGCGATGCCGCCCTATCCGGCGGCGCGCTATGGCAGCGTGCACGCCGGCGGCGTCGAACCGGCGCGAGCGAACGCGATTGCAGAGGCGTTGATGGCGGCCGAGAATCCGGTGGCATTCGCGGCCTATCTCGGCCGCAAGCCGGAAGCGGTCGCCGTGTTCGATCGGCTGGCGCGCACCTGCGGCATCCGCGTCGCCGAATTCAATTCGATCGACCTCAACATCCCGCAGGACTCGCCGTGCTTCGCCGGCTCCGATCCGCTGCCTCTGCTGGAGCATGCCGATCTCGGCCTGCTGCTCGATTCCGACGTGCCGTTCGTGCCGCAATACGCCAAGCGTGCGAACGCGATCAAGTGGATCCAGATCGATATCGATCCGCTAAAAGCCGATTTTCCGATGTGGGGCTTTGCCACCGACATGCGGGTTCAGGGCGATTGCGCCACCGTATTGAACCAGGTGTTAGCGGCGGTCGAGGCTCGCTCCGACGACGCCTACCGCAAGCGCGTCGCTGAGCGCATCGCAAGCTGGGGTACCACACGCGGGGCGTCGACCAAGCGACGCGCGACGGCTGCCGCCAACAAGGGTGTTTCGGGCGCGCTGAACCCGGCCTTCGTCTTCGCGACCCTTAGCGGGAAACTTGCGCCTGATGACGTCGTCCTCAATGAGGCGATCCGTAACGGACCGATCCTGCAGGAGCATGTCGTTCGCACCCGGCCGCAGAGCTATGTCGGGCTTGCCGGCGGCGGGCTCGGGTTCTCCGGCGGCATGGCGCTGGGGCTGAAGCTAGCGCAACCCGGCCGTCGCATCGTGCAGGTGATCGGGGACGGCGGCTTTCATTTTTCCTCGCCCGACAGCGTCTATGCGGTGGCGCAGCAATACCAGATCCCGATTCTGACCGTGGTGCTCGACAATGGCGGATGGCAGGCGGTGAAATCAGCGGTGCAGCGGGTCTATCCGAAGGGCATCGCCGCCGAAACCGATCAGTTCCAGTCGCGCCTGATGTCGGGCCGCCAGGGCGACCGGCGGGAATTTTCCGAGGTGGCCAAGGCGTTCGGCGCCTATGGCGAATGCGTCACCGAGCCGGACGAACTTGGCCCCGCCATCGATCGCGCGTTTGCGGCGCTCGATGACGGCAAGGCCGCCGTGCTGCATATCAAGGTGACGAAGCTCTAGCGTTCATTCCGATATTCAAGAGGTCGATTTCATGCGAACGCCTGGCCGGAATTTTCTGATGACGGCGTGCCTTGGATGGCTGGCGCTCGCCACGCCCACGCTGGCGCAGGAAGACCCTTCGAAATATCCGAGCCGGGCGATCCACATCATCGTCGGTTTCGCGGCAGGCGGCGGCAACGACATCATCGCTCGCGTGTTCGGCCAGAAACTGTCCGAGAGCCTCGGCCAGCCCGTGATCGTCGAGAACAAGCCCGGCGGTGGCGCCATCGTCGCGACCGAATACGTCGCGAAGTCGCAGCCGGACGGCTACACGCTCTTGATGAGCGCCAGCGGCATCTCGATCAATCCAGCCGTCTACGCCAAGCTGCCCTATGATGCGATCGACGACTTTGTCGCGGTTTCCGAGCTGGCGTCGTTCCCGCTGATCATGATCGTCAACGCCGCATCGCCGATCAAATCGGCGGCGGAACTCGTGACCTATGCCAAGGCCAATCCGGACAAAACCGACTATGCGAGTTCGTCTGCTTCGTTCCAGTTGGTGACCGAACTGTTCAAGCAGAAGACCGGCGCACCGATGCAGGTCATTCCCTACAAGAGCGCCAACGAGTCGGTGCTGGCGGTGGTGGCGGGCCAGGTCACCACGACCATTGCGGATGCAGGTCCGGTCTTGCCGCAGGTCAAGAGCGGCACGGTTCGGGCGCTCGCCGTCGCCGCGCCGAAACGGATGGAAGAGCTGCCTGATGTTCCGACCTTCCAAGAGGCCGGCGCCGATGTCGACGCCGTTCTATGGAGCGGCATTTTTGCGGCGAAGGGTACACCGCCGGCGATCGCCAGGAAGCTCGAAAGCGAATTCATGCGTATCGCCGCATTGCCCGATGTGAAGGCACGGCTGAAGCCACTCGGTATCGACACCGTCGGCAATTCGTCGGAAGCGTTCGCAAAGATTTTGTCCGACGATATCGCCCGGTGGGGCGGTGTCGCCAGGGCCGCCAATATCAGGATCGAGCAGTAGCGCTGGTTCGGTTCGGCGAGATCACTCCGGCAATCACCGTCGCGACTGCGGCGACCGCGATGTTCAGCAGCAACGCGCCGAGCCCGACATAGAACACGTAACTGGCGCCGCCGAGATCGATGGTCGCCAGCGGTTTGAGGCCGTTGCTCCAGGCCGTCCACGATCCCCAGCCGATGCCGGCGGCCCAGCCGAGCAAGAGGCCTTCGGAGCGGAACCAGCGCGTGAACAGGCCGAACACCAGCGCCGGAAAGGTCTGCAGGATCCAGAGTCCGCCGAGCAGTTGCAGGTCGAGCGCATATTGCGTCGGCAGGAACAGGATGAAGGCGAGCGCACCGACCTTCACCACCAGCGACGCGATCTTCGCCACCGCCGCTTCGCCGGCGTGGCTGATGTTCGGATTGACATAGGACTTCCAGACGTTGCGGGTGAACAGGTTGGCGGCGCCGATACTCATGACCGCCGCCGGCACCAGCGCACCGATCGCAATCGCCGAGAACGCAAAGCCCGCGAACCAGGACGGGAACAGCACCTTGAACAGCATCGGCACCACGTCGTTCGGCGACGATACCTTGATGTTGGCGGCGTAAGCCATGTAACCGAGCAGCGCGATCAGGCCGAGCAGCAACGTATAGGCCGGCAGCAGGATTGCGTTCTTGCGGATGGTATCGGCCGACTTCGAGGCGAAGATGCCGGTCAGCGTATGCGGATACATGAAGGCGGCCAACGCCGAGCCCAGCGCCAGCGTCGCATAGGGCAGCATCTGCGCCGGCTTCAGGATCAGACCGGTGGCGCCGCCCTTGGCCGCAAACGCATCGTTGGCGGCAGCGAACACCGCGCCATAGCCGCCGAGTTTGGCCGGCACGATAACGACGGCCACCAGCACCACGATATAGATCATGATGTCCTTGACGAAGGCGATCAGCGCCGGCGCGCGCAGGCCGGAGCTATAGGTGTACAACGCCAGGATGATGAAGGCGGCGACGAGCGGCAGTTCGCCGGTCAGTCCCATCGCCTTGATCACGACCCCCATGCCGATCAGTTGCAAGGCGATATAGGGCATGGTCGCGACCATGCCGGTGATCGCAACCGCCAGTTCGAGGCCGCGCGAGCCGTAGGTGCCGTGAACCACGTCGGCGGCCGTCACGTGGCCGTTGGCATGCGCCTTCTTCCACAGCACGGGCATCACCGCGAAGACGAAGGGATAGACGATGACGGTGTAGGGCAGCGCAAAGAAGCCGTAAGCGCCGACCGCATAGACCAGGGCCGGCACGGCGATCACGGTATAGGCGGTATAGAAATCGCCGCCGACCAGGAACCAGGTGATCCAGGTGCCGAACTGCCGGCCCCCGAGCCCCCATTCATCGAGATGTTCGCTGACCGGTCCGGCTTTCCAGCGCGCGGCCAGAAATCCCATCACGGTGACGAGCGCAAAGAAGAAGATGAAAACCGAGAGCGCAACCCATTCGATCTGATCGGCCATGGCGATGCCCTCCCTAGGGCGTTTCGTCAGGCGTACGGCTGCGATAAACCAGCCAGATCAGCAGCGAGGAGATCGGCACCCAGGCGAGCTGGTACCAGTAGAAGAATGGAAAGCCGAACAACGAAGGCTCGGTGAAGTTATAGAAAGGCACCCACAGCAGACCGATAAACGGCAGCAGCAACAGGATCCACATCAGCGGGCTCCGGCGTTGTGCCAGCTTGTTCGGCCGGCGTTCCCTACCTCATACGATTTAAGAGCCGGATTGTTGCGGCGACAAGCGAATTTGTTGCTGCAACGCGATGCGCAGCCCGATCGGTGGCTGTCTCGTCAGAACGCCGGCGCCTGCCCGTTTCGGCCATAGGTGATGCGCGGCGCCTGCACGGTACCATCAGGCTGCTTTTTCGCGGCGGCCACGAAAATCTTGGTGCCGGGCTGCACTTCTTCCTTCTTGCCCATCTCGTAGGTGACCACGACGGTTTCCGGGGTGACGAGCAATTTCTTCTCGCCGTCCTTGTACTTCACCGATAGGGTCTGCCCGTCGACGCCGGTGACGGCCTGCTCGACATTCGCATTGGTCATCTTGCTCTTGGGCATCAGGTCCCAGTCGTAATGGCCCTCGCCGGTGCCGCGCATGGATTCCGGAAAAATGTGAACCTCAATGGCTTTCTGGACGCCGTCAGCCTGCATCATGCCGGCCGAGCCGACAAACATGCCCTGCTTGATGTCACTCATCTTGGACGGAACGATCACGACAAACAGCGGGTTGTCGGTCAGCGTCAGCTTCAGCTCGGCGCCGTCACGATTTTTGACCACATAGACCGGACCGTCGATCCGCTCGACGGTGCCGCGGATGCGGACGGTTTCCTGCGCCGATGCCGGCAGGGCGATACAGATAGAAACAAAGCTCGCGGCGGCAAATAGGCGACGTCCCATTAAACGACGTACCATGGCTGACATGGTCATCCTCCCCGGTGTTATCGGCCGTTGACGGGTAGCGACAGGGCGCAGGCCGTTTCGCCCACCCCTGCAACCCCAGGCGGTAGCGATTATTCCCTATTCCGGCTTGATGCCGGCATCCTTGATGACCTGACGCCAGCGGGCTTCCTCGCGGAGAAAATATTTGTCGAGCGCTTCGGGCGGCTCGGCCACCATGACGAGGCCTTCATTGACGCCGAGCTTCTTGAAGGCGTCGGACTGCACGGCTTTCGCAGCCGATTTGTTCAGGCGGTCGATGATCTCGGGTGGCGTCTTCGCGGGCGCATAGACGCCATACCAGGCCTCGGCGGCATAGCCGAGGACGCCGGCTTCCGACACTGTCGGCAATTGCGGGAACGCCGGCGAGCGTTCCGCCGAGGTCACGGCGATCGCGCGCAGTTGCCCGGATTCGACCAGCGAAGCCGCACTCGCCACCGTCGTGAACATCACCTGGATCTGTCCGCCGAGCAGGTCGGTGATGGCGGGCGCAGCGCCCTTGTAGGGCACCGTCGTCAGGTTGACCTTCGCCATGTGCTTGAACAATTCACCGGCGAGATGGGCCGACGTGCCGGTGCCGTAGGTGCCATAGGAGAGCTTTTCAGGCTCGGCTTTGGCCGCCGCGACAAGGTCCGCGATCGATTTGATCGGGGACGCCGGATTGACCACGACGAGATTGAACGAACGCGCCACCAGCGCCACCGCGGCGAAGTCGCCATGAGCGTCGTAGGGCAGCTTGGCCTGCAGGCTGGGATTGACCGCGTTGGCGAACGTCCCCATCAGCAGCGTATAGCCGTCGGGCGCACTGGTCGCGACCGATTGTGTGCCGATGATGGTCCCCGCCCCCGGCTTGTTCTCGATGATGACGGAGACGCCGAGATCCTTCGACATCTCCTGCGCCAATGTCCGCGCCACCACGTCGGTGCCGCCGCCCGGCGCGAACGGGACCACGATTTTGACAAGGCGCTCGGGATAGGCCGCAAAGGCCGCGCCGGTTGGATACGCGAATAACAGTGCGCATGCTGCAAGCGCGAACAGAACGGATAGCTTCGCGGCGTTGTTTCGGGATTGCATGTTGCCTGACTTGCGGCGGGAATAAGGAAGCATCAGCAGATCACGCCCGACCTGACAATGCTATGCCGCATGTGAAGCATCCGAAGCCCGGGACAAGGCCGGCAACTGGCTGAAGTCGCGGGTCGACCGCGGCAAGGAGCCCAGCCGGTTCAACACCCCGCATTCGATCGCCGCCGACGCCAACGGCTGCTCTATCGTTCCAACGGCTGGTCCGCCCGCGATGGCCGGTCAGGTTATCCAGCGCAGGATCACCAGCACACCGGTGACCGTGATGGCGCCACCAATCCGCGTTGCGATCTGGGCAAAGGGCATCAATTGCATCCGGTCGGCCGCGGTCAGGATCGCGACGTCGCCCGTCCCGCCCTGGCCCGAATGACAGGCATTCACAATCGCCGTCTCGATCGGATACATGCGCATCAGCCAGCCGATAAACGCACCCGTCGCCATCAATGTGAACACGGTGGCGACGATCGTAACGAGATTGGGGATCGTGAAGGCCGCCATCAGCTTGTTCCAGGGCGTGAGCGACACGCCGATCGCGAACAGCAACGGATAAGTCATGCCGAGCTGGACAAACCGGTAGACGACGAGCCCCCCCGCTTGCAGCCGCGGCGAGACCGCGCTGGCAAGCTTGGCGACGACCGCAAGGAACAGCATTGCGACGGGCGCCGGCAGGCCGATCAGGTGGAAAAGCATGACGCCGAGCAAATACAGAACGATTGCAGTCAGCCCGGCGCCGGCGATGGCCGTAATATCGACCGTCGAGACTTTCTCGTCGGTGTTGAGGCTGGTCAGATCTTCTCCGACCCCGGCCGGCTGCAGCCGCCCTTCGCCGGTGAGGTGCGGATATTTCTTGCCGACAAAATTCAGGATGCCGGAAAAAACGATTGCCGTGAGGCTCCCGAGCATGACCGGAGGAAGCACCTGCGCGAAGAAGTCTCCTTGTGGCTGGCCAAGGATGGCTGCATATCCGATCGAGAGCGGTATAGCGCCTTCACCGACGCCGCCTGCCATGATCGGAACGACGATAAAGAAGAAAGTCTTGTAGGCGCCGAGCCCCAGCAGGGTGCCGACCAGCGTTCCAACGGCTCCCGCCACGATCGACCCCACGCCAAGCGGCACAAATATCTTGAGGAATCCCTTGATGAGGACTTCTCGATCCATGCCGAGGATGCTGCCGACGATGATCGCGGCGATATAGATGTAGAGAAAATTGGTGAACTTGGTGAAGTCGACGATCGACTTTACGATCGGAGCCGGCAGCAGTTGATAGTAGACGAGCGCGGACGGGATGAACGTCGCAAAGATGGCGCCGGCACCGATGTGATGCAGGATGGGCAACCGCTTGCCGATCTCCGCGCAGGTGAAACCACCGAGCACAAGCACGGCAATCATCATTGGCGCATCGGACTTGACCTCGCCCTGCATCGTCAGAACCGTCACGAGAACGACGAGGATCAGATAGATGGGGAGGGAAATGATTCCGATATTGAGGTCCATCAGCCGCCACCAACCGTTCGGCCAGAACGGTACGGGCGCAGATGTGTCGGTATTCTCGTGCTCGCCAGGCCAGGTCGCCGTTTGGGTTTTCTCCAGCATGACTTACTCCCCTATATATACTCGCCGCTAGTTCGACGGTTGCCGCGACCTTGATCGGCGCACATAGGCCAGATCAGAAGTCGCATTTGTTATGAATGAGACTGCGTGCATGGGTGCGGGCGCGGGCGTCCGAATTGCCCCATGCCGAATTGCTTCGGCATGGGGTACGATTTTGAGAAACCAGGTCAGGGCATCTTCCCTGGTGACTCTTCGCCAGCAGCAACTCCACGAGAGAGCCGCACGGCAACGGGTGAGTGCTGCCAGGCGGGAATTTCCGGACGGTCGGAATATTTCCGACCGCCCTTCACTTTCAGAGCGCCGCGGCTACCACTTGTACCGAACGCCGGTCACGACCTCATCCGCCGAAGTGAACTTGTGCGTCTGGCTCGCGCTATATCCGCCGGTGGTCTTAAGATGATCGCCAGCGACATACACATCGACATTGGGGATCGGGTGATAGATGAACGACGCGTAGGTCGTCATTCTGGTCCCGGTCCCGGTCGCGACCGCCGAACTTGCGTCCTTGAACGGAACGAACGTGTAGCCAGCCCCCGTCAGCGCGGCGTTCTTGGCAAAGAAATCCTGCCAGCCAAGTTCGAAGTCGTAGAACTTGGAGGGCGTGATCTTGCCCGACACGGTCACCACATCGTCGTTTCGCATACCGACCAGACCCTGATCGGCGTTGTAGTGCATGTAACCGGCGTTCAGCCGGAGGAGACCGCCATCCCAGTTTCCGCCGATGCCCCAGGACTGATGGATGTGCCCGATGTTGGTGGAGCCGATCGTCGGGATCTCCAGCACGTTGGCGCGGGTGTAGAAGGCTGAGACGTGGAACTCGCCGCCGTTCCAGCCCGCAGCCACGGCTTCGCTGCTTCCCTTGTCGAACGAGGCTCCGGGGATGGGACCGCTGCCGTTTGGACCGCCGGGGCCATTGGCGTCGCCGAAATTGTAGGCTGCACCGAGATACAATCCGTTATCGAACACCTTCTTCCAGACCAGGCCCTGGTCGTAGCGGGTATCGCCCTGGCCGCCTGCGCCGTTGCCGCCGCTGGTGTAGAAAATGAGCTGCTTGAAGTTGTTGTTGTTGGTGAACCCGCCCTCGCCGGTGCTGAGTTTGGAACTGCCGTAGGGATCGGCCCAGATATTGGCGACGTCGCGCGGCAGCGTGTTCTGCCGGCCAATCGTGAACTTGCCGAGCGTCGAGCTCTCGAATCCAACCCAGGCGTCGCGATTAAAGATAACGCCGGGCGTATCCATGTTGCCGCTGGGCAGCTCGAATTCGCTCTCCATGCGGGCAATCAGATTGAAGTTGTCTTCCGGGAACAGCTTCTGCGTGACGAAAATGCCCCATCGGTTGCCGCTGAACCAGGACACGTTCAACCCGACCGTCGAGGCCCCCTTGGTATTGACGTTCGTGACGTAGCCGAGCGTCGGTTCGATGATGCCGTAGAGCAGAACATCGGTGCCCGAGGTTTCGATGATGTGGACTGGACGGCCGGAGACAAAGCTATCCCAAGGTCCGGTTTTCGTAGCCATCTGGCCGGGAGGCGGCACAGAGGCTTGAGCCTCCTTTGCCCGCTCCATCTGCTTTACCTTATCATTCAGCGCCTTGACCTTGCTCTTCTGCTCTTCCATTTCGGACAGGCGCTTGTTCATCGCCCTGATCTCGGCCTTCAGTTCACCGAGCTCATCCGCTCGCACAGGCGTAGCGGCCAGCGACGCCACTGCGGTGAACGTGGCTGCGGCCAGAATATATCGGGCGGCAGGGTTCATCCTGGCGCTCATGCCTTTTTCAGGCACAGCCGCGCTGGATAGCCACTTCCACTGGAGTTGTTTGGTTAGTCGCATGTCGCCCCCCTCGAGAGATTGTTAATTCGCTCTCGGAAACTGGCGTCGACTGCTGTCAGAACCCTGTCATCTCGGGATGGCTCGGCGGCGGACGATCTTTCCGTGCGCATCGTTGCAAGATCGACACACTGCGCCGCCAGTGCCTCGCGAGAGCAAGCCTTCGCAGCTGCGAGATCAACGAGGGAACCCACCAGTAAATATGCCGCCCGCACCGGCTCACTTGAATCGCAACGCTTGACCAGATTGTCGGGGCTGCTTTAGTTGGTCGAAATTCCAAAAAAATGCGCGCTCTCGAATGGCGCTTGAGCCACAAGAGCGGGTCGGTTGCGCCCGCCCGGCTTGGACTCTGAGGAAACGACTGGCTGCAAACAGCGATTGCTGTCGCGCAGATTGGGAAGACGAATGGTCGTCTTTTCGGGTGGGATGACGTCACATGCATCAGATTTCATGCGCGCGCTTCTGATCGAAGACACCGTGGATCTCGGTTCCGCGATTACGGCACGCTTGCGCGGTGATGGTCACGCCGTCGAATGGCTGACGGATGGCGCTCACGCGTCGCAGCGGATCAAGGAAGATGCGTTCGACCTGATCATCCTCGACCTTATGTTGCCAAACATGAGCGGCACCGATCTTCTGAAGCTGATGCGCAGCTTGCGCATCAAGACGCCTGTGCTGGTGATTACGGCACGAGGCGAGATCGGCGACAAGATCGATCTTCTTGACATCGGGGCCGATGACTATCTCGTCAAGCCATTCGATTTGCGGGAGTTGGAAGCGAGGATGCGCGCTGTGGTGCGCCGGCACAGCGGCACTTCAACAAGCAAACTCGAACTCGGCGATGTGACCATCGACATTGCGGCGCAATTTGTCATCGTTTCCGGCAAGCGCGCCGAGCTGACGCGGCGCGAGTTTCGCTTGCTCGAACTGCTGGTGCTGAACCTCGAACGAGTCGTGCCGAGGGAGCGGCTGATGGATCAGCTTTTCGGCTATGAAAATGCCGTCAATCCGAACGCCCTCGAACTGTACGTCTCCCGTATCCGACGCAGGCTGAAGCCGTCAAAACTCCGCATCGAAACCGTGTGGGGCATCGGATATGTGGCAAAGATCGACGATGCCAAAACAGACCTCCATTAAGCGCGACATACTGTTCGGCGCCATCTCGCTGCTGGCGATCCTTGGCGTCGGCCTGTTTCTATATGTCCGCAACTTCTCCCAGAACGCCGCGGACATCGCCTTTGACCGCGTGCTCGCGGCTTCCGCGCTCTCAATTGCCGACAGCATTCGGGTCGAAGACGGCAACCTGACGGTTGAATTGCCGCTGGCAGCGATGGAAATACTGGGCGCGGCGCGCGAGACCAGGGCGTTCTATGCGGTTCGGGCGCCTGATCATTCCCTCATCACCGGCTATGCCGACCTGCCCGATCCGAAGCTCGACGCGCCCGACCCTAAACCACACTTCTTTGACGCCATCTATTCGAACAGCCCGGTCCGTGTCGGCACCGTGCGACGCTACATGGATTTCGGCGAGAAGTCCGGTTGGGTTGGCGTGACAGTGGCCGAAACCCGAGAGGCCCGAACGCAGCTCGCGACCCTGATCTTGAGGAACTCGTTCGCGCCAATGGCGGTTGCGGGACTCATTATTTGCCTGCTCATTTCCACAGGCTTGAACAGGGCATGGGCGCCGCTCGTCGCGCTTGAGACCGAGCTGAGCAAGCGCACGTCGGCCGACCTCACGCCGATCCGAACCCCGGTTCCGAAGGAAGTCGCCTCCCTCGTTTCCAGTCTCAACGAATTCATGCAGCGCCTTAACGGCGTCCTGAACACGTTGCGCGGAATAGCTGTCGAGACCACGCACGAAATGCGCACTCCGCTCGCCTCGATCCGCGCATTGGCCGAAGTGGCCGCGTCCGAATCGGATCCCAGGTTGCTGCGCGGCTACGTCCGACGAATTCTGGCCAACGCAGTCGACGCCACCCGCATCGTCAATCAGCTGTTGGCCGAGGCCGCGATCGCGCACCACATCGAGACCTCGACCAACCCGCATTGCGATTTCCTCGAGTTGTACCTGCAAGCCGTCGAGCGGCTGCCGACGGTCAACATGCAACGTTGCCGGCTGACCGATCTGTCGACGGCGCACGAGGATTTCCCGGTCTGCGGTTCACCGTTGGTGTTCCGCGAACTGATTGACAATCTCCTGGACAACGCGCTCAAATATGCCCCCGATAGTGCGGTCGATATCGACCTGCGCACCTCGACCGATGGATCGGCGATCGAATTTGACGTGGCCGACCGTGGGCCGGGCATTCCCGACCCGGAAAAGACGCTGGTGCTCGAGCGCTTCCAGCGCGGTTCGACCGGGACGTCGGTCGCCGGAACCGGTCTCGGCCTGAACATCGCAAAGAGCGCGGCCCTGGCCGCCGGCGGCGAGTTGTCCTTGCTGGATCGACCCGGTGGCGGACTGATCGTGCGCGTGGTTCTTCCGAGGGCTGCGTGATGAACAGATTTCGAACTTTCCCTGCGCTGTTCGTCGGCCTGTTGGCGACGCTGATATGCTCGCCGCAGGCCAGCATCGCCGATCAGTCCAAATCCGCCAACGAGCTGATGATCTTTCGCGCGCAGACCGCCGCTACGGCCACGTTGCTGATCCACGGCACCGCGGATATCGCCGCAATGGGCCCGGTGATCGAAGGTTTCCAGAGCGTGTATACGGATATTGAGGTGAAATATCGCCTCTATGAGACCGTGCCGCTCTATCAGGACGCGACGAGTACAGACAAGAACAAGCCGGTCGCCGACCTGCTTGTCAGTTCGGCCATGGATCTCCAGGTCAAACTGGCGAATGACGGATACTTGCAACGGGCCTGGATCAACGCGGACGGATTGCCCGACTGGGCCATCTGGCGCGACGAGATATTCGGCTTTACGCTGGAACCGGCGGCGATCGTCTACAATATCGACGCCCTGCCCCCGGACGAGGTTCCGCGATCACACCAGGACCTGATCCGAACGCTGGAACGTTCGCCTGAGAAATTTCGTGGAAGGATCGCCACCTATGACATCGGCGTAAGCGGGGTCGGATATTTGTTTGCCACGACAGAGTCGATGCTGTCGGCCAACTTCTGGCGCCTCGCACATGCCCTCGGGGTCGCCAAGACAAGGCTGTTCTGTTGCACGCAGGATATGCTCGACTCGCTGGTTCGTGGCGATACCGTGATCGCCTATGATGTTCTCGGCTCCTACGCGCTTCGGCATTTGGAACGGCACCGAAACCTCAGAATTGTACTGCCGGAAGATTATGTCGTGGCGGCCGCACGGACCATCGCAATTCCGCGCAAGGCCGAACACCCGGAGCTTGCCAAGCGCTTCGTCGAATATGTGCTTTCGGAAGCCGGCCAGGCGATCATCGCGGAGTCGTTTGGCCTCTCGATTGCCGGGCTGGGCGCCGATCGCGAGCAGATGAAGGTGCGGTATTCCGCCGAGAAACCCGGCCTGCTCAACTCCCCGACGCTGGGCCTTCCGGCGTTGACCTATCTGGATATCATCAAGCGCGAGCAGTTCGTGCGGACATGGCGACAGATCGTATCGC
The DNA here is from genome assembly GCF_900103365.1 of Afipia sp. GAS231. NCBI lineage: Bacteria > Pseudomonadati > Pseudomonadota > Alphaproteobacteria > Hyphomicrobiales > Nitrobacteraceae > Afipia > Afipia sp. GAS231. The sequence goes on along the minus strand of NZ_LT629703.1, from coordinate 5,176,985 downwards.
CATAGCGATGCGCGCGGTGACGACAGCCCATCACGAATACCGATTGATCCGCTTCTGCCAGTCCGGCAAGCAGTTGAAGCAGTTCGGCTGGATCCACGCGATGGCATGTCCGTCCGAGAACACGCTGTTCGTGGCGGAGTTGTTGAACTGGCGGGTGCAGAAGTTGATCTTGAAGCCGTAGTTAGTCCGTCATTGCGAGCGAAGCGAAGCAATCCATGGCGCCACGAGGCCAATATGGATTGCTTCGTCGCTTCGCTCCTCGCAATGACGGTTGATCACGAATACGGATTAATCAGCTTCTGCTGTTCCGCACTATGATGCGCCAGCATGTCGATGAAGGTTCTGACCTTCGCCGACAGATGGTGGCGATGCGGGTAGACCGCGTTCATCGCTAATTCCAGCGGCCGGTATTCCGGCAGCAGGCGCACCAGGCGGCCGGCCTCGAGATCGTCGTGAACCAGAAAGCCCGCCGCGAGGCTGATGCCGCCGCCTTCCAGTGCGACCTTGCGGATCGTCTCGCCGCTGTTGGTCATCAGATTGCCGGCCACCTTGACCGATGCCGGCGCGCCCTTGCGGTCGGTGAAGCGCCATTCGTCGTAGGGATAGTTCACATGGCGCAGGCAATTATGATTGGCAAGCTCTGACAAGGCCTGCGGCCTTCCGTGCTTTTCCAGATAATCGTGCGAGCAGCACAGCACGTGCCGCCAAGTGGCCAAGCTGCGCACGATCAGGCTTGAGTCCGGCGGCGGCGTCAGCCGCACCGCGATATCGAATCCCTCGTCGATCATGTCGATGTTGCGCTCGCCCATCTGCAGATCGACCTTCACCTCGGGATAAGCGGCGAGGAATTCGGCGACCACCGGCGACACGAACTGCACGATATGGGTCGCGCTATAGATCCGCAGCGTGCCGCGCGGCGTCTGTTGCTGGGCGCCGGCGAGGTCGTCGGCCTGTTCGATATCGGCGAGGATCTGGACGCAGCGGTCGTAGTAGGCCTTGCCGACTTCGGTGAGGCTGACCTTGCGCGTGGTGCGCTGAAGCAGTCGCGCGCCGAGCCGGTCTTCCAGCGACTGCACATGGTTGCTCACCATGGTGGTCGACATCTCGAGGCGGCGCGCGGCGGCGGAAAACCCGCCGCTATCCACAACCCGGACAAAGGCCGTCAAACTGGTCAGCCGGTCCATCGGCAAGCCCCCAATTATCCGCTGGGACTGGATAATCTTTCCAGTTCTAGCCGGATTATCACATCACGACTGACATTGCATCTTGCGGGGGTACCCGGCGCCCTCTTCCCGAGGACACCAGCCAGAGCTGCGAGGATGCCATGTCGACCACGACCTATACCACTGGCACTACATCGAAAATCAGTCTTCGCCCGTCGCAGAAGGCGATCAAGCGCGCGGCCCTGGCGCTGCTGGTCGCCCTTGGAATCGCGACATCAGCGGATTTTGGCTACGGCTATCTCACCACCGGCCGCTACCTGGAATCGACCGACGACGCCTACGTCAAGGCCGACTCCACCATCATCTCCCCCAAGGTCTCCGGCTACATTGCGCAGGTGCTGGTCGGCGACAACCAGCCGGTGAAGGCCGGGCAGCTTCTGGCCCGGATCGACGATCGCGATTTCCGAGCGGCGCTCGATTCCGCGCACGCCGACGTCGATGCGGCGGAAGCTTCGGTGCGCAACCTCGATGCGCAGATCGCCCTGCAGCAGCCGGTCATCGAACAGGAAACCGCCGACGTCGCTGCCGCCGAGGCCAATCTGCAATTCGCGCAGGAGGAACGGGCCCGCTACGACGGCCTGATGAAAACCGGCTCCGGCACCATTCAGCGTGCGCAGCAGACTGATGCCGCGTTGCGCGAGAAGAATGCGCAATTACTGCATGAGAAGTCCGGTCTGGTGGCCGCGCAGCGGAAGGTCGACGTTCTCACCACCGAACGCGCCAAGGCCGTGGCGCAGCTCGATCGCGCCCGCGCGGTCGAACATCAGGCGGCGTTGAACGTGTCCTACACCAGGATATCGGCGCCGGTGGACGGCACCGTCGGCGCGCGTTCGCTGCGAACAGGTCAGTTCGTGCAGGCCGGCACGCAGTTGATGGCGGTGGTGCCGCTGGATGCGGTCTATGTGATCGCGAACTTCAAGGAAACCCAGCTCACCCACGTGCGCAACGGCCAGCCGGTCGAAATCAGCATCGACAGTTTCCACGGCACCAAACTGAAGGGCCATGTCGACAGCCTGTCGCCGGCGAGCGGGCTGGAATTCGCGCTGCTGCCGCCCGACAACGCCACCGGCAATTTCACCAAGATCGTGCAGCGCGTGCCGGTGAAGATCGTGCTCGACGACCATAACCTGACCGGTCTGCTGCGGCCGGGCATGTCGGCCGAGCCGACCGTCAACACCAAGGCGACGGTGCTGGCCGAAAGCGAAGCCAAGGCACGGCTGGCCTCGGATGCCGCGCTGGCGCACCGAACGGCGGCTCAGACACCTGTTCGGCCGGAGATTACCAAGTCCTGCCGAACAATCCTTCCCTATCCTACCCGATTATCGGACCTGCACGCTTGATGCATCCTGCCTCTGCCTGAACACGAGGAGAGACCCATGACCGCACTTCAGCCCACCATCGATGCCGCCTCCGCCGCCAATCTCGGCACTCCCGCGCAGGCCGTGGCACCCGCGATCCCGGCCAAAACGTGGATCGCGGTGATCGGCGCCACGCTCGGCGCCTTCATGGCGGTGCTGAACATCCAGATCGTCAACGCCTCGCTCGCCGATATCCAGGGCGCGATCGGCGCTGGGATCGATGACGGCGGCTGGATCTCGACCTCCTACCTGATCGCCGAGATCGTGGTGATCCCGCTCTCCGGCTGGCTGGCGCAGGCATTCTCGATCCGCGTTTATCTCCTCACCAACGCCATCCTGTTCCTGGTGTTCTCGGGCGCCTGTGCGTTGGCCCAGGATCTGCCGCAGATGATCGTGCTACGCGCGATCCAGGGTTTCACCGGCGGCGTACTGATCCCGATGGCGTTCACCCTCATCATCACGCTGCTGCCGAAGGCGAAGCAGCCGGTTGGCCTGGCGTTGTTTGCGGTGTCCGCGACCTTCGCGCCCGCCATCGGCCCGACCATCGGCGGCTACCTCACGGAAAACTGGGGCTGGCAGTACATCTTCTACGTCAACCTGGTGCCGGGCGCCGTGATGATCGCGATGCTGTGGTTCTCGCTGGAAGCCAGGCCGATGAAGTTGTCGCTGTTGCGCGAAGGCGACTGGGCCGGCATCGCCACCATGGCTATCGGTCTCTCCGCGTTGCAGACCGTGCTCGAGGAAGGCAACAAGGACGACTGGTTCGGTTCGGCTTTCATCGTCAACCTGTCGGTCATTGCAGCGGTTTCGCTGACCGCGTTCCTGTGGATCGAACTATCAACCGAAAAGCCGTTACTGAACCTGCGCCTGCTGGCCCGCCGCAACTTCGGCTTCGGCGTGCTCGCCAACTTCCTGCTCGGCATCGCGCTGTACGGATCTGTGTTCATCCTGCCGGTCTATCTGTCCCGCATCCAGGGCTATAACTCCGAACAGATCGGCATGGTGCTGGCCTGGACCGGTCTGCCGCAACTGCTGCTGATCCCGCTGGTGCCGCGGCTGATGAAGCGCTTCGACCCGCGCCTGGTCATCGGCGTCGGATTCGCGCTGTTCGCCGCTTCCAACTTCATGAACATCGCCATGACCAACGACTACGCCACCGATCAGTTGTTTTGGCCCAATGTGGTGCGTGCCGTCGGACAGGCTTTGGCCTTCGCGCCGCTCTCGGCGGTCGCCACATCAGGCATGGAGGCGCAGAATGCCGGCTCGGCCTCCGCACTGTTCAACATGATGCGCAATCTCGGCGGCGCCGTCGGCATCGCCGCGCTGCAGACCTTCCTGACCAAGCGCGAGCAGTATCACTCCAACGTGCTGATGCAGTCGGTGTCGATGCTGGAACAGGCGACCCGCAACCGGGTTGATCAACTGACCCAGTATTTCATCACTCATGGCATCGCCGATCACGCGGAAGCGACGCATCGCGCGGTGATCGCCATCGGCCGGATCGTGCAGAAGCAGGCCTTCATCCTGGCCTTCAGCGATACCTTCTATCTGCTCGGCGCCGCGCTCATCGTCGCACTCATGGCAGCCTTGCTGCTGAAGAAGCCCGACCATCTTGCAGATGGCGGCGCACACTGATTTTTTTAGACGCGTTTTCTCGAAAACGCTTTTGGGATTATTCCACCACTCCCAACGCAACAGGAGAACGACCATGAAACCCCGGATGAACTTCTACCAGGCGGCTCCCGACACCATCAAAGCGCTCGTCGCGCTCGAAACCCAGATCCAGGGCTCCGGTCTGGAAAAATCGCTGATCGAATTGGTCAAGACCCGGGCGTCGCAGATCAACGGTTGCGCCTATTGCATCAACATGCACACCGAGGACGCCCGCAAGCAGGGCGAGACCGAGCAGCGGCTGTATCTCCTCAACGCCTGGCGCGAGTCCCCGCTCTACACCGACCGCGAACGCGCCGCTCTGGCGTGGACCGAAGCGCTGACTTTGATCGCCGAAACGCACGCACCGGACGATCTCTACGCCGATGTCCGCGCCCATTTCAATGAAGCGGAGACGGTCAACCTGACCATGCTGATCGGGGCCATCAACGCCTGGAACCGGCTTGCGATTGCGTTCCGTGCGGTGCATCCGGTGAAGGTAAAGGCGGCGGTGGCGTAGCGTCACCCTTTACTGTCATGCCCCGCGAAGGCGGGGCATCCAGTACGCCGCAGCTTCTCGATTTGATAACGAACGTCTCTGGAATACTGGATCGCCCGCCTTCGCGGGCGATGACAAGGTCGGCGAGTGAATCACACCGCCGTCTGCTTCGCGAACTCGACATAGATCTCGCGCAGCCGGTCGGTCATCGGGCCGGGCTTGCCGTTACCGACCTTCTTGCCGTCGATCGTCACCACCGCCTGCACGAACACGGTGGCGCTGGTGACGAAGGCTTCCTTGGCGGCCAACGCCTCTTCGATCGTGAAGGCGCGTTCCTCGACGCGGAGCTGGCGTTCCTCGGCAAGCGCTACCACCGCCTTGCGGGTGCAGCCCGGCAGAATCTCGCTGCCGTTCTGGCGCGTCACGATCACGTCGTCCTGGGTCAGGATGAAGCACGACGACGAGCCGCCCTCGGTCACCTTGCCGTCCTCGATCATCCAGGCTTCGCCGGCGCCGGCGACCGCCGCGGCCTGCTTGGCGAGAACCTGCGCCAGCAGCGCCACGCTCTTGATGTCGCGCCGGGTCCAGCGCAGATCGGGCACGGTGATGACGCCGATGCCGGTCTTGGCCGACGGCGCGTTGACGATGTCCTTCACGGACGTGAACATGATCAGGGTCGGCTTGACGCCCTTCGGAAACGCAAAATCGCGACCGGTGTCGGCGCCGCGCGTCACTTCCAGATAGACCATGCCGTTGACGAGTTTGTTGCGGGTCACCAGCTCTCGCTGGATTTCCTGAATGCGCTCGAGGCTCTCGGGCAAGGCCAGCTCGATCTCACCGACCGAACGCTGCAGCCGGGCCAGATGCGAGGCATTGTCGATCAGCTTGCCATCCAGCACCGCGGCGACTTCGTAGATGCCGTCGGCGAACAGAAAGCCGCGGTCCAAAACCGAGACCTTGGCCTCTGACATGGGCACGAACGAGCCGTTGACGTAAGCGATCTGTTCCAAAGCGGATTCTCCCGGGGAGGCAAGACGAAGACGGTCCTTCCTATACGCAAATTGTTAATGCCGATAAACCCTCCCGACGTGATTCCGGGGCGGCACGCGATTGCACCGAGCGCCTCGGAACAATGAAGCCTAATGCGACAGAATCTTCGACAGGAATTTCTGCGCGCGGTCGCTGCGAGGGCTGCCGAAAAAGTCTGTTTTCAGCGCGTCCTCGACGATTTCACCCTGGTCCATGAAGATCACCCGGTGCGCGACCTTGCTGGCAAAGCCCATTTCATGGGTCACCACCATCATGGTCATGCCCTCGCGGGCGAGGTCGACCATGACGTCGAGCACTTCCGAGATCATTTCGGGATCGAGCGCCGAGGTCGGCTCGTCGAACAGCATCGCGATCGGGTCCATCGCGAGCGCCCGCGCGATCGCCACGCGCTGCTGCTGGCCGCCGGACAGTTCGGCCGGATATTTGGTCGCATGGGCCTGCAGGCCGACGCGGTCGAGCAGCTTCACGGCTTTGGCCTTCGCTGCGTCGTGCGAACGGCCCAGCACCTTCTCCTGCGCCAGGCACAGATTTTCGATGATCCGCAAGTGCGGAAACAGCTCGAAATGCTGGAACACCATGCCGACCCGCGCGCGCAGCTTCGGCAGGTCGGTCTTGGGATCGTTGACCTTGATGCCGTCGAGGATGATCTCGCCCTCCTGAAACGGCTCCAGCGCGTTGACGCATTTGATCAGCGTCGATTTTCCCGAGCCCGAGGGACCGCACACCACCACCACCTCGCCTTTGGCGACGCTGGTGGTGCAATCCTTCAGCGCCTGGAAGCTCGGCCCGTACCATTTGTTGACGTGGCTGATTTCGATCATGCTGGGCCTTTACCTGACAATGGCAATGCGCGCCTGCAGGCGCCGGACGCCGTAGGACGCGAGACTGGAAATGGCGAAATAGACCGCGGCGGCAAACAGGTACATCTCGACCAACCGTCCGTCGCGCTGCGCCACCTTGCTGGCGGCGCCGAGAAAATCCGGGATCGACAGTACGTAGACCAGCGAAGTGTCCTGGAACAGCACGATGGTCTGCGTCAGCAGGACCGGCAGCATGTTCCGGAACGCCTGCGGCAGCACGACATAGCGCATGGTCTGGCTGTAGGTCAGGCCGAGCGCGTTGGCGGCGGCCGGCTGTCCCTTGGAGATCGACTGGATCCCGGCGCGCATGATTTCGGAAAAATACGCCGCCTCGAACAGGATGAAGGTGATCAGCGAGGATGCGAAAGCGCCGACACGTATCGGCCGCGACGCGCCCGTCAGCCATTGCCCGATATAGGGCACCAGGAAATAAAACCAGAAGATCACCAGCACCAGCGGCAGCGAGCGCATCAGGTCGACATAGAGGCCCGCAATGCGGCCGAGCAATTTGAAGCCGGACAATCGCATCAATGCGATAAAGGTACCGAACACCAGTCCGCCGACCGCGGAAAGCGCAGTGAGCGTCAGGGTGAACGTCATGCCGTCGAAAAACAGGTAGCCCAGCGAGCGGCGGATGACGTCGAAATCAAAGGTGCTGAACATCGCCTGACCTTCACTTCCCGGAGATGTAGCCGGGGATGGCCACCCGACGTTCAAGGAAGCGCATGCCGGTGACGACGACGATGTTGATGAGAAGATACAGCACCGTCGCGGCCGTGAAGGCTTCGAACACCTGGAACGAAAATTCCTGCATGGCGCGGGCTTCGCCGGTCAGCTCGATCAGCCCGATGGTAATGGCGACCGACGTGTTCTTGATGGTGGAGAGAAATTCGGACGTCAGAGGTGGCAGGATGACACGGAAGGCGATCGGCAGCAGCACGTAACGGTAGGCTTGCGTCGTCGTCAGGCCCAGAGCGGTCGCCGCCATCTTCTGCCCGCGCGGCAACGATCCGATACCGGCGCGAAGCTGTTCGGCGACGCGCACCGACATGAACAGGCCGACGCCGATGGCCGCCGTCCAGAACGGCGCGTTGGGCATTTGCTTCAGCCACAATCCCGCGGTGCGCGGCAGCAGCTCCGGCAGCACGAAGAACCACAGGAACAGTTGCACCAAGAGCGGAATATTGCGAAAGAACTCGACGTAGCAGAAGCCGACCGCAGATGCCGTCTTCGACGGCAGCGTACGCATCACGCCGACGATGGTTCCGACCACCAGCGCTATGATCCAGGCCAGCAGCGCGGTCTTGATCGTCAGCACCAGCCCCGACATCAGCATGTCGAGATAGTTGCCGGTGCCGTTCGGCGACGGCTCCCAGAAGATGCCCCAGTTCCAGTGATAGTTCACTTTCGCCCCCGCGAAGCGCTGCCCATGTCATGCGCCAACGCCTGTGAGATTAGCGCTTATGCGAGCAACGTCCATGCAAATCTCCGGCCATTCCTCGCTGGAAATGGCCGGGCCAGATTTAATGCTCCTCATCCTGAGGAGCGCGAAGCGCGTCTCGAAGGATGAAGGCCCGGCTGTGGCCTCATGGTTCGAGACGCCGCTTTCGCGGCTCCTCACCATGAGGATCGACACTACTTGTAGGAATCCGGATCGGGCGAGTCCGAAGGCTTGGCGAACTCGTTCTTCAGCTCGGCAGCGATTGGCGTGTTGAGATTAAGCCCCTTCGGCGGGATCTTCTGCAGGAACCACTTGTCATAAATCTTCTGGCCCTCACCGCTGGTATAGAGCGCGGCCGTGGCGTCATCGACCACCTTCTTGAAGGCCGGGTCGTCCTTGCGCAGCATGATGCCGTAGGGCTCCGGCTTCGAGAACGCATCGCTCGAAATCACGTAGGCGTCCGGATCCTTCGATCCAGCAACGAAGCTCGCCAGCAGGATATCGTCCAGCACGGCCGCAACCGCCCGATCGGTCTCGACCAGCAGGAACGACTCGGCATGCTCCTTGGCGGGGATGATGTTGATGCCGAGGTTGCGGGCGGCATTGGCTTCGGTGAGCTGCTTGATGTTGGTGGTGCCGGAGGTAGAGGCCACCGGCTTGCCCTTGAGATCGTCGATCGAGTTGAGCTTGCTCGACTTCTTGGAAACGAACCGGGTCGCCGTCAGAAAATGCGTGTTGGTGAACGCCACCTGCTTCAGCCGGTCCGTATTGTTGGTGGTCGATCCGCATTCCAGATCGATGGTGCCGTTGGCCATCAGCGGAATGCGCGCCGATGACGACACCGGATTGAGCTTGACCTCGAGCTTGTCGAGCTTCAGCTCCTTCTTCACGCCCTCGACAATCTTGTAGCAGATATCCATCGCATAGCCGATCGGCTTCTGGCTGTCGTCGAGATAGGAAAACGGTATAGACGATTCACGATAGCCGAGGGTGATCGCGCCGGTCTCCTTGATGTTCTTGAGGGTCCCGGTCAGTTCCTGCGCGCAGGCCTGTCCGGCGCAGCAGGCGATTGCGAGCGTGTAGGCGACCGTACGCCATTGCTTCATTCGAGTTCTCCTGATTGGACGACATCCGGCCTATAAACGTCTACGCCCATGCAATGACCGGGCCACTGCATGGGCGGGGAGACGTCTGTCTAGTTTTACTTGTAGGAATCCGGGTCCGGCGAGTCCGAGGGCTTGGCGAACTCGTTCTTCAGCTCGGGCCCGATCGGCACGTTGAGATTCAGGCCCTTCGGGGCGATCTTCTGCGTGAACCATTTGTCGTAGATCTTCTGGCCCTCGCCACCGGTATAGAGTGCGGCGGTCGCCGCATCGACCACCTTCTTGAAGGCCGGATCGTCCTTGCGCAGCATGATGCCGTAAGGCTCGGGCTTGGAGAACGCATCCTTGGAGATGACGTAGTCGCCCGGTGCCTTCGATCCAGCGATGAGGCTCGCCAGCAGGATGTCATCCATCACGAAAGCCACCGCGCGGTCGGTCTCGACCATCAGGAACGCCTCGGCGTGATCCTTGGCGGGAATGATGTTGATGTTGAGATTGCGCGCGGCGTTGGCTTCGGTGAGCTGCTTGATGTTGGTGGTGCCGGCGGTGGAGACCACCGTCTTGCCCTTGAGATCGTCGATCGCGCTGATCTTGCTCGCCGTCTTGGTGACGTAGCGGCTCGCGGTCAGGAAGTGGGTGTTGGTGTAGGCGATCTGCTTCTGGCGCTCGGTGTTGTTGGTGGTCGAGCCGCATTCGAGATCGATGGTGCCGTTGGCGAGCAGCGGAATGCGGGTCGACGACGTCACCGGGTTGAGCTTGACCTCGAGCTTTTCAAGCTTGAGCTCCTTCCTCACCGCATCGACGATCTTGTAGCAGATGTCCATGGCGTAGCCGATCGGCTTCTGGCTGTCGTCGAGATAGGAGAACGGTATCGAGGAGTCGCGGAAGCCGAGCGTGATGGCGCCGGTTTCCTTGATATTCTTCAGCGTCCCGGTCAGGTCCTCGGCTTGGGCCTGGCCTACGCAAAGCGCGGCGGTGAACGCCAAGCCGATGATAGTCGAGCGTTTCATACTGTACTCCTCGTCTGGGTTACGTCGATTGCTTGAGAATCTCGCCGAGCACCGGCGAGATGTAGCGGCGAAACTGATCGGGATTTTCGCTCATCGGAAAATGACCGAGCTGCTCCATGATGGTAACACGGGCGCCGGGGATCGCGGCGGCGGTCCGCTTGGTATCTTCCGGCGTGCAGGAGAAATCATACTCGCCGGTGAGCAGAAACAGCGGGCATACTTTAGTATCGATCTGCCCGACCCGGCCACGCAGGTCGCCGTCGACCCGGTAGAAATAAAGATCGCCCTTGAAGACGCCGGGACCGCCCTGTTTGTAGGCCCACAGCGTCTCCATCCGCGAAGGGGCCGGGCTTTGCGGCGCGATCAGGCCGGAGACCAGCGCGGCGCAGACTTCGCCGCCATGGACGTCCGGACGGTTGAGCCAGTTGGTGTCGTACCATGGCGCCTGGAAATCGGCAGCCTCAAGCCCGATCAGCGCGCGGAATTCCGCGGCATGATCGATCGCAAGATTAAGGACGATGCGGCCGCCGATCGAGCACCCCATCACCACCGGCCTGTCGAGCTTCAACGCCCGGCAGAAAGCGCGGATCGTCTGCGTGTAGCGCGCCGTGGTCAGCTGATATTCCGAACCGTCCCAGTTATCAGGTGGATTGGATTTGCCGTGCCAGGGCATGTCGAAGGCGATGACGCGGAAATTCTTCGCGAACGCTTCGTCCGTGAGCAGATGCCGCCATTGCCGGTTGTCGGCGCCCGCGGTGTGCAGACACACCAAGGGAATGCCGGCGCCGGTTTCCTCGAAATAGATGCGATGCATCTCGCCATCGATATCGACGTGAACATAACGGCCGACGATTGCCTCGATATCGCCGTTCATGACGCCACCATGACAAAATTCTGCCGCGGCAGCGCCAGCACGTCCTTGAAATACTGCAGGTTGGCGATGAAGGGATGCAGATCGCCCTCCAGCCCCGCTTCGCCGCGCTTGGTCAGCGCCAGCAGATCGTGAAAGCCCGGCTGCGGCGCGGCCTGCCAATGTTCGGCCCAGGCCGCAGACGAAGCGCGATAGGCAAATCGCCACGACCGCATCAAGACCGGCGCCGGCGTCAGGTCGACGATCCGTCCCTGACGGATCGAGGCGTGAAAGGGATGCCCAGTCGGCCCGAGCAGACATTCGCAATCGAGAAAACGGCCGCGCGCGATCAGCGCCGGCGTCCGGTCGAGCAGGCCCGGAATTCCGGCAAACGCCTGAATGACAGCGGCGTCGGTCGCGTTCGTAGCTGAAATCATGCGCCCCAGAGCGTGTCCCGCGGTGCCGACATTGGCCGGCACAAGATGGCCCGAAGCGCCTGATATCGCAAGGTACCGCGACCTTTAGCCTAGCTTGATTATTGCTTGCCGCCGCGGCCGTTATCCCGCCTTGATCACCTTCAGCGTGCCCGGTCTGGCCGGTTGCGCCATCGCCCGCATCAGGATCTGCACTTCCTTTTTCAGCATCTCGGCGAGTTCGGTCTCGCGCCGCCGGATGCGGTCGCTGGAAGCGCCGATGCTTAAGGCCGCGACCACCTGACCGGTGTCATCGCGGACGGGCACGCCGACCCCGCCCATGCCGGGATAGGCAGCATCGAGCAGCATGGTATGGCCATGCTTGCGCGCGGCGGTAATGCGCTCGCGCAGATATTTCGGCGTGATGCGCGGCGATTTCGCCAGGCGCGGTCTCAAGACCTCGATGATGGCCTCGATTTCGGCATCCGGCAGCCACACCATCAGCGCAAGGCTGCCGGCGCCGACGCCCAGCGGACGGCGGCTGCCGATCTGCAGGTAATTCGGCTGCAGCGGATGGCTGCCGACGGAGCGCGCCAGATATAACGCCTCGACGCCGCTGCGCACCGACAACAGCGCCGTATCGGCGGATCGCTCCGACAGCCGCAGCAGGCTCGGCTGCGCCAGTTCGGCGATGTCGACGGTGCGGCGGGCGCTGATCGCCATCACCCGCGCCTCCTGGCCGAGCTCGTAAGTTTTTGCGCCGGCGACGCGGCTGACGAAGCCTTCGTCGATCAGCGAGCCCAGAATGCGCAACGTCGTCGCCTTGTTCAGCGAAGTCGCATCGGCGATTTCGGTCAGCCGCAGCGGCGAGTTCTGCGCCAGCACGCGCAGGATCGCGCAGACTTTTTGAATGGCGTTGAACTTGTCGGTCTGGCCGACCACGGACAACACCGACTTTCGTTTGGGCGTCCCCGCCATCGTCTGGTCTCCGCTTTCCCCCGATCCTAGAGCGAGCGAAGCGCTTGCGACAGGCATTTATTTCGCCTGACAGACCTTTCCTTGCAGGATTTCTGCCCAGATTTCGCGGCTATTCTCCGGTGTGGAAATATCATTCCGTCAGGCGAACCCGTCATCCGCCGCCGTCCGCCGGATCGTGACCAGCGCGCACAGGCTGACGAGGCCGCAAAGGGTGATGTAATAGCCGGGCGCGAGATTGCCGAAAAAGGCAAGGCTCCCCATCCAGGCCATGATCACCGGCGACATGCCGCCGAATACGGTAACTCCGATATTGTAGCTCAGGCCGAGGCCAGTGCCGCGCGTCATCGGCGGGAACAGTTCGGACATCAGCGCCGCGAGCGGCCCGAAGTAGAGCGCCTTCAGCGTGCCGAGGCACAGCACGACCAGGATAATCACCATTGGCGTCGGTGTCCGCGTCAAGATCAGGAAGGCCGGAAACGCCGATACCAGCAACAGCAGACAGAATGCGATCATGTGGGTGGTGCGCCCGATCCGGTCCGAGATCATTCCGGCGATCGGCGGCAGCACCGTGACCGCGATGCCCGCAGCCAGCGCCGCCTGGAAACCTACCGACGGCGGCAGCTTCAGCGTTTTGACCACGTAGGTCGGCATGTAGACGATGAGGTAGTTGACCGAGGTCGTCACCGCGATAGCGCCGATGCCCAGCAGTACCCGAAGCTTCTGCTCAGCGAACACTTTGGTAACGACGGACTCGTTCTTGGCAGCGGGAGGCGCTGTCGCATCGTCGATATTGTTGCGGATATAGATGCCGATCGGCCCGATCAGCACGCCGAACAGGAACGGAATGCGCCAGCCCCAGGATTCCAGATCGGCTGATGTCATGGCCGAGGTGAGCCAGACGCCAAATCCCGACGCCAGCAATCCGCTCAGTCCCTGGCTGGCGAATTGCCAGCTTGCGACGAAGCCGCGCCGGTGCGGCATATGCTCGACCAGAAACGCGGTCGAGCTGCCGAACTCGCCGCCGGCGGAAAAGCCCTGCAACAGACGTGCGAGGATGACCGCGATCGGAGCGAGAATGCCGATGGTCGAATAACTCGGCATCAGTCCGACCGCCAGCGTGCCGAACGTCATCATGACGATCGAAACCATCAACGACGCCTTGCGGCCGAAGCGATCGGCATAGGCGCCGAGCACGACGCCGCCGATCGGACGCGCCAGATACGACAGGCCGAACGTGCCCAGCGTCAGCAGCAGCGACGCGGTCTGGTCCTCATTCGGAAAGAACGCTTTCGACACATAGATCGCGAAGTAGCCGTAGACAGCGATATCGTACCATTCCAGCGCGTTGCCGATCGACGTCGCGACGATCAGCTTTGTAACGTCCTTTTGCTTCGACTCGGAAGCTACCCCTCGCACTTCGGCTTCTGACAACGCCATCTACGATCCCCTTTTCCATTCCATGTCGTCGCGCCGCATCCCGCTAGCCGTTGCGCGGCGTCTCGCCGAGATCCCAGAACAGCCCCGCCATGATCGCCAGAGCTTCCTCGGTCAGCGGCAGCAGAATGTGTTCGTCGGGCGCGTGCTGCGAACACCCGGGATAGGAATGCGGCACCCAGATCGTCGGTAGCCCAAGCCCTTCGGCGAACACGCCATTGGGCAGCGAGCCGCCGATATTCGGCAGGATCGCCGGCGGCTTTCCGGTGGTCTTGCGGATCGAATTCGCCGCCCAGTTCACCCAGGGGCTGTCGACATCGGTTCGCGAAGCGCCAAACCGCTGCTGGCCGGAGACTTCGACCATCGCAAAGCCATTGGCGTGCAGGTAGTCCCTGACGGCATCGACGACCTTTTCGTATTCGGTGCCGACCACGAAGCGAAGCTGCAGCACCGCGCGCGCGCGTCCCGGGATCGCGTTGGCCGGCTCCTCGATATTGCCCGACGACATCGCCAGCACTTCCAGCGTGTTCCAGGCATAGACGCGTTCGGCGGCCGTTAGATCATCCTCGCCCCAATTGTCGGAAAGCTGCGGCTCATCCGGCGTCGGCTTCACCTCCACTTCGGCCAGAACCGAGCGAATCTGGTTCGTGATGCGCGGCGGCTTCATGATTTCAAGCTTCATCCGCCCGCGGTGATCGACCAGCGCAGCGATGGCGTTGGCCAGGATGGTCGCGGGGTTGGCGAGCAGGCCGCCCCAATTGCCGGAGTGATTGCCGCCTTCGCGCAGGTTGACATCGAGCGCAATGCGGACGCCGCCACGGCAGCCGAGGAAGACGGTCGGACGATCCGCCGATAGCCGGGGACCGTCGGAAGCCAGCAACAGGTCGGCCTTCAATTCCTCATGCAAGGACGCGCAGACCTGCGCCAGATCCGGCGAGCCGATCTCTTCAGAGGTCTCGATGATGAACTTGGCGTTGAAGCCGAGCTTGCCGCCCCTGGCGTCGTGCACCATGCGCAGCGCCGCCATGTTGATGCTGTGCTGCCCCTTGTTGTCGGCGGTGCCGCGGCCATAGACCCGCTCGCCTTTGGTCGTGGTCCGCCATGGGTCGAGATTATCCCGCCATTCGCCGACCATGCCGCCGACGACATCGCCGTGGCCATAGGAGAGCACGGTCAGCAGCGACGGATCCTCGCGATAGTCGGCCAAGAGATAGGGTCCCTTGCCGATCGGCGATTCCACGATCCGCGTCGTAAATCCCATTTCCTCGAATGCCGGCGTCAGCCCCTCGACGAGATAGGCGCGCATCGGATCGCCCGGCAGCGGTTCCTGGCTCTGCGTCCTGAATCCGACCCTGCGGTTCAGCTCAGTGATGAACGCGCCGGAATGAAGATGCTCGCGCGCTTTCGCAATCGCGTCGGCTCTGGTCGCCATGGTCTTTTCCTTGGTACTCGTGATTGTAGGGGTGCCAACCTATCGGGATAAATCGCCCGCTGGAAGTGGCTGGCGAGCGGCCGAATGGGCCTTGCTAAAATCGCCCGGAATGCAACAATTTCGCCGTGCAGCCCGGCGTCCGATCGGGCGAATATTTGGGGAGGCCGTCCATGAAAACGATCCTGCGTGCGTCTGCGATCTGTCTGTTGTTTGCCGGTTCGGCCATGGCGCTCACCGGTGAGCGCATGGCAGAAATGCCGCTCGACAAGATGACGCCGGCCCAGCGCGCGGTGGCCGACGCCATCATGTCGGGTCCGCGCAAGGGGATCGGCGGCCCGTTCAACGCCTGGCTGCGCAGCCCCGAATTGGCAGACCGGCTGCAGAAGGTCGGCGAATATATCCGCTTCAACACCTCGCTCGACAAGCGCATCAACGAGATGGCGATCATCATGACCGCGCAACATTGGGGCTCGCAATATGAGTGGTTTGCCCACGCCCCGCTGGCGATCAAGGCGGGCCTCGACCCCGCCATCGTCGCCGCGATCGGCGCCGGCAACAAGCCCGACAAGATGAAGGACGACGAAGCCATCGTCTGGGAGTTCACCACCCAGCTTCGCAGGGATCACGGCGTCGACGACGCGATCTATGCCCGGGCGCTCGAAAAATTCGGCGAACAGGGCATCATGGACCTGGTCGCGGTCAACGGCTACTACGACGTGGTCTCGATGACGCTCAACGTCGCCCGCGTCGCCCCGCCGGCCGGTGAGCAAATGCCGTTCAAGCAGGCCGGGCGCTAGGCTGCTATTCTCACCCTCGTCGCGCGGCGCCGCCGCGCGACCGTCCCTTAGAAGTTGCCACCTATGACAAAACAGATCCGGCTCAACGCCTTCGCCATGAACTGCGTGGCGCACCAGTCGCCGGGGTTGTGGACCCATCCGCGCGACCGCACCCTCGACTATAACCGCCTGCCCTACTGGATCGACCTCGCCAGGACACTGGAACGCGGGCGGTTCGACGGGCTGTTCCTTGCCGACGTGCTCGGCGTCTATGACGTCTACGGCAACAGTCCGGACGCGGCGTTGCGCAATGCCGCGCAGACGCCCTCGAACGAACCGCTGATGCTGATCCCGGCGATGGCGGCCGTGACCGAGCATCTGGGCTTCGGCGTCACCAGCAATCTGTCCTTCGAGCCGCCCTACCCGTTCGCGCGCCGCATGTCGACGCTCGATCACCTCACCAACGGCCGCATCGGCTGGAACGTGGTGACCGGCTATCTCGACAGCGCCGCGCGCGGCGCCGGCAAGGACAAGCAGACCGCGCATGATGACCGCTACGACATCGCCGACGAATATATGGAGCTGGTCTACAAGCTCTGGGAAGGCAGCTGGGAAGACGACGCCGTGCTGCGCGACCGCGCGCGCGGGATTTTCGCCGATCCGTCGAAGGTGCATCGCATCGAGCACGAGGGTAATCATTACAAGCTCAACGCCATTCACCTCAGCGAACCGTCGCCGCAGCGGACGCCGGTGCTGTACCAGGCCGGCACCTCGCCGCGCGGGCGGCAGTTCGCCGGCCAGCATGCCGAATGCGTGTTCATGTCGGGACCGTCGGCCAAGATCATCGGCCCACGCGTCGCGGCGATCCGCGCGCAGGCCAAGGAGAACGGACGGAATCCAGCCGAGATCCTGATGTTCAGCATGATGACGATCATCCTCGGCCGCACCGAGGCTGAAGCGAAAGCGAAGCACGCCGACTATCGCCGCCATATCAACCCCGAAGGCGCGCTGGCGCTGATGTCGGGCTGGACCGGCGTCGACTTCTCCGGCTACGACCTCGACCAGGAAGTGCGCCACGTCCAGAACGATGCCGGCCGCAGCGCGATGGACAATGTCACCCGCGGCGACCCGGACCGGGTCTGGACCGTGCGCGAGGTCATCGAACATGTCGGCATCGGCGGCGCCGGGCCGGTCGTGGTCGGCACGCCCGAAAAGGTCGCAGACGATATCGAGAACTGGTTCGAACAGACCGACGTCGACGGACTTAATGTGCCGTTTGCGGTCTCGCCCGGCGACTTCGAGGACATCACCGAGATGCTGGTGCCGGAACTGACCCGCCGCGGGATTTACAAGGACGCCTACGCTGAGGGGACGCTGCGCGAGAAATTGTTCGGCGCCGGGCGGGCGCGGCTGACGGAGCAGCATCCGGCGAGCCGGTACCGGCCACATGCGGCGGCGAAGGCGGCGGAGTAGGATGGCCGCCGTCCCGTCATTGCGAGCGAAGCGAAGCAATTCATTCTTTCTTTGCGTGGCAAGATGGATTGCTTCGTCGCTTCGCTCCCTTGCACAAACGCTTTTGCGTTTGTTGCAGGCAATGACGGCGGAGGAAGCCGTCAATTCACCGCGTTGTTGACCACCACCTCGATCAGCTTGGCGCCGGGGCGGCTGAAGGCCGATGACAGTACCGACTTCAACTGGGTTGGATCGGTGACGCGCGTGGCTTCCAGGCCGAGCGATTTGGCCAGCGCCGTGAAATCGACCGGCGGGTCTTTGAAGTCCATGCCGACGTAGTGATCGTCACCGTGGAAGGCGAGCAGGCGCTGCTTGATGATGCGGTAGCCGCCGTTGTTGACGATCACGAACGTCAGCGGCAGGTTTTGATTGGCAGCGGTCCATAGCGATTGGATCGAATACATCGAGGAGCCGTCGCCGGAGTAGCACACCACCGGCCGGTCCGGATTGGCGAGGCTGACGCCGACCGAGGCCGGCAGTCCCCAGCCGATGCCGCCCGAGGCCAGCGCGTGATAGCCGTAGCGGTCGCGGTGCGGGCGCAGCGCGATGATCTGTCGCGACGAGGTCAGGCCCTCGTCGACCAGGATGGCATTGTCAGGCATCGCCTCGATCATCTGCAGCGCCAGCCAGTCCGGATCGATCGGCGTGGTGGTGGCGGATTTCGAGATATGATCGACCACCATCTTGCGTTTGGCAGTCCAGTTCTTCGACGCCAGCGCCGCCAATCCCTGCTTGGCGCGGGTCTCCAGCGCACTGCCGCCGGCTGCCTTCAACGCCGGGATCAGCGCGCGCAGGGTCTCCTTGACATCGGCCTTGAGCGCGATGTCGACGCCGTAGTTCTTGGCGAGGTCGTGATCGACGAGACCGACCTGAACGATCGACATCCCGTCCGGCAACGGATCGACTTCGCTGTAGACCGACATCCGCAGCGGATCGCCGCCGACGGCAATGATGAGGTCGTAGGGCGTCAGCGCATCGCGGGCCAGTTTCTGGATCCGCGCCAGCGCGCCCATGAAGCACGGGCTTTCAGACAGGAAATGCGCGCCGAACGGCGTCGACGACTGGTAGGCCGGACAGCCCAGCGTCTCCGCGAACTCGGCGGCTTCCTTCAGCGCGTCGCTCTTGACCACCTCGTCGCCGACGACGATCACCGGCCGCTCGGCCTTGAGGATGCGCGCCGCGAACGCCTTCAACGATTCGTCCGACGGCCGGACCCGGGTGTCGACGCGGGTCGAACGGCCGAGCTCGATGCCGGCTTCGGCATTGAGGATGTCGCCCGGCAGCGAGATGAATACCGGACCGGTCGGCGGCGTCATCGCGATCTTGGCGGCACGGCGCACGATCCGCGGCAGATCCTCCAGCCGCGTCACCTCGACCGCCCATTTCACCAGCGGCTCGGCCATCCGCACCAGCGGCCCGAACAGCACCGGCTCCTGCAGGCCGTGGCCCTGCTCCTGCTGGCCCGCGGTGAGGATCATCGGCGTGCCGGTAAAACTCGCATTGAACAGCGAGCCCATCGCATTGCCCAAGCCGGGCGCGACATGGACGTTACAGGCGACGAGCTTTCCGGAGGCTCGGCTGAAACCGTCGGCCATGGCGACGACCAGGCTTTCCTGCATCGCCATCACATAGGTGAGGTCGGGATGGTCCTTCAGCGCGTGCATGATCGGCAGTTCGGTGGTGCCGGGATTGCCGAACAGATGGGTAATGCCCTCGTCCTTCAGCAATGCGAGAAATGCCGAGCGCCCGGTGATGCGGTTCTTCATGTCTCCTCCACGCCCGTTGGCTCGTTGGTCTCTCGGGGCACGGCATCATCACCAAACTCGCGTCGCGGGCAACTGTGCCCGCACTCATGGCTGCCCTGCAGCTTGCTTCGCCACCCCCGCTCCCCTACTGTCGGCGCCGGCTGGAAGTTGCGGAAATCCTCACCGACCATCGCGGATAGCGCCGATGCCCTATGACGAGAAGCTGGCCGCGCGGATTCGCGCACTGCTGTCGGACGTGAAGGATGTGTCCGAGCGGAAGATGATGGGCGGCGTTTGCTTCATGGTGCAGGACCGCATGTGCTGTTCCGCCAGCGGCAAGGGCGGAATGCTGGTGCGTGTCGGTCCGGACGCGCAGCGGCTGGCATCGAGCGAACCGCACGTCACGCCGATGCAGATGGGCGCGCGCACTATGAAGGACTTCGTACGTGTCACCGCCGAGGGCTATCGGACCGACGCTGCACTGAAGAAGTGGATCAAACGCGGCCTCGATTTTGTGGCGGCGATGCCATCGAAGCCGCCCGCACGGAAAAGGGCATCAGCCAAGGCGGCGCCGAAGCGCGTACCGATGGCGCGCTAAATATCATCGCGCTTCTAGAACATCCCTTCCCGCTCCGACGCCTTCTTCTTTTTCGAGCGTTGCCAGACCACGCCCGGAAAGCCTTTCAACGGCACCAGCGGTTCGCCGGTCCAGGCCCACTCCTGCAACTGCTCGATCGCGATGTGATAGAGCGGCTGGCGGCCGGTGCGGCCCGAGAACAGCGCGCGGGGAATGTTGACCATATGCGGCGACCGGCTGCGCTCGTAGATGACGGGCGTGCCGCACTGCGCGCAAAAGCTGCGCGTGGTCTTGGTGGACTTGTCCTCAAAGCGGGTGAGGCTGTTTTCACCCTTGGTGATGCGGAAGCGCTTGCGCCAGCTTCCGACATAGGTCGCGTAGACCGCGCCATGGGCACGGCGGCTCGATGGCGAATGATCGTGCCAGGCCCAGCGCGCCGGCACGTCGATCTCGAAGGCGACCTTGCCGCACAGGCATTGGCCCGCGGCGGGTTTGCCGGCGGAGACGGCTTTGGATTTCTTCTTGGCTGGTTCGGGTTCGTCTTCGGGAAGCATGTTGGCTTGTCCTCAGGTTTCGTCAGTCTCCGTCATTCCGGGGCGCGAAGCGAACCCGGAATCTCGAGATTCCCTGATGCGCAATTGCGCATCTGAGGTTCGATGCTTCGCATCGCCCCGGAATGACGGAGAGAGAGTTACGCCTTCTCCAACTCGCCGTGCTCGGGATAATCCGTATACCCCGCCACATCCCCACCATAAAACGTCGCGCGATTATACGGCGTCAGCGGAAAACCCTGCTGCAGGCGGCGTGGCAGATCGGGGTTGGAGATGAAGATGCGGCCGAACGCGACCGCGTCGGCATGGCCGTCGCGGATCGCGGCATCGGCGGTTTCGCCGGTGAAGCCGCCGGCGGTGATCAGCACGCCTTTCCAGATCGGGCGGAACAGCACCATCGCCGACGGCACGTTCTGATGGTTGACCTCGGCGCGTCCGGCGCCGGAGGAGCGCGGCTCGATGAAATGCAGATAGGCAAGCCCGAGCGGGTTGAGCTGCTGCACCACGTGGGTGTAGAGCGGCATCGGATCGGGTTCACCGGAGCCGTTCGCAACGCCATAGGGCGACAGCCGCACGCCGACACGATTCGAACCCCAGACTTCGACCACGGCGTTCGTGACTTCCATCAGGAAGCGCGTGCGGTTCTCGATTCCGCCGCCATATTGATCGGTGCGCAGGTTGGTGTGCGACTGCAGGAACTGCTCGATCAGATAGCCGTTGGCGCCGTGGATTTCGACGCCGTCGAAGCCGGCCTTCAGCGCGTTCTTCGCCCCTTGCCGGTAGGCATCGATCACATCAGGGATTTCCGAGGTCTCCAACGCGCGCGGGGTCTCGTAAGGCGCCGACTTGCCGTCCGCCGTTCCGGTCTTGAGATCGGCGATCGCGACCGCCGAGGGTGCTACCGGCAGCGCGCCGCCAGGCTGGAACGAGGAATGCGAGACGCGGCCGACGTGCCAGAGCTGCAGGAAGATCACGCCGCCCTTGGCGTGAACGGCATCGACCACCTCGCGCCAGCCGGCGATCTGCGCATCGGTATAGATGCCGGGAACACCGGGGCTGCCGAAGCCGGTTGCCATCACAGGCGAGGCTTCGGCGATCAGGAGCCCGCCCGGCGTCGCGCGCTGGGCGTAATATTCCGCGTTCAGCGGCCGCGGCGTCAGCGAAGGTTTTGTCGCGCGCATCCGTGTCAACGGCGCCAGCGCCAGACGGTGCTTGAGTTGATACGGACCGACCTTGAGTGGCGAAAACAACGCTGGAAAATTCATGACTGCCCCGGAACTCCCGTGAATGTACGGATATGTAACTGGCTCACCTTGTTCGTAAAAGGCTTATGGTTCAAGTACGACGCGTTTTCTTCAAGCGAGCCGGGACCACTTCGCTCGAAAACGCTATTGGTGGCAATCTCGTATGCCAAGATCAGAGAGCACGTCATCCATGCAGAAATCGAGCGCCCGACCGCTTCCCTCCCTCAGCGTCCGCATCGATCTCGATACCGAGGGCCGGATCGGGCCGGGCAAGATCGCGTTGCTGGAGAATATCCGTGAGCACGGCTCGATTTCGGCCGCCGGCCGCGCCATGGACATGTCCTACAAGCGGGCGTGGGATCTGGTCGACGAAATCAACCGCATCTGCCGGCAGGCGGCGGTGGAGCGGCAGACCGGCGGCAAGAACGGCGGCGGCGCGGTGCTGACGCCGTTCGGCCTCTCGCTGGTCGCGCGTTATCGCAAGATCGAGCGGGATGCCGCCAGCGCCGTGCGCAAGGAACTGCAGGCGCTGCGCAGCGAGATCGGCAGCGCGAAGAAGCGGGTGGGAAGGTAGGAGACGGTCGGCTCCCTCGCCCCGCTCTTGCGGGGAGAGGGTTGGGGTGAGGGGCTCTCTCCGCTGGCACTACTCAATCGATAGGCCTGTACCCCCTCACCCGGATTTTCCGCTGCGCGTAAAATCCGACCTCTCCCCGCAAGCGGGGAGAGGTTAAGAGGCACCTAGCCGGTCTTGATCCAGACCGCCTTGACGTTGAGATACTCCTCGACGTGCTGCTTGCCGGACTCGCGGCCGTAGCCGCTCATCTTGTAGCCACCGAACGGCACTGCCGGGTCCATCGCCTGGTAGCAATTGACCCAGACCGAACCGGCGCGCAGCGACTTGGCGACCTGGTGCGCCTTGCTGACATTGGTGGTCCAGACGCCGCTGCCGAGCCCGAAGGTGGTGGCGTTGGCGCGCTTGATCAGGTCGTCACTGTCCTTGAACGAGATCGCCGAGATCACCGGGCCAAAAATCTCTTCCTGGGCGATCCGCATGTTGTCCTGCACGTTGGCGAACACCGTCGGCGGCACGAAATAGCCCTTCGACAGCGCGCCTTCGGTCAGCGGCGCACCGCCGGCCAATGCTTTCGCGCCTTCCTTCTGGCCGATCGACAGATAACCGGAGACGCGCTCCATCTGCTGCGCCGAGACCAGCGGGCCGATCTGCGTGTTGGGATCGAGGCCATTGCCGACCTGCAGCTTCTTGCCGAACTCGGCAACGCGGCCGACGAATTCGTCATAGATCTTGCTCTCGACGAACAGCCGCGTGCCGGCGCTGCAGATCTGCCCGGAATTGGCGAACACCGCCATCGCAGCCCCCGGCACCGCCGCGTCGAGGTCGGCATCGGCGAACACGATGTCCGGCGACTTGCCGCCGAGTTCGAGCGAGACGCGCTTCAGATTGCCGGCGGAAGCGCGGACGATGGATTGGCCGGTCATATGCGAGCCGGTGAAGGCGACCTTGTCGACATCCGGATGCGACGCTAGCGCCGCGCCCGCGGTCTCGCCGTAGCCCGGCACCACGTTGACGACGCCGGGCGGAATGCCGGCTTCCATGCAGAGTTCGGCGAGCCGCAGCGAAGTCAACGGCGCTTCTTCAGCGGGTTTCAGCACCACCGTGCAGCCAGTCGCAATCGCGGGGCCGATCTTCCAGACGCTGGCACCGAGCGGACCGTTCCACGGGATGATAGCGCCGACGACGCCGACCGGCTCCTTCAGCGTGTAGGAGAAGATTTCGCCCGGCAGCGAATTCTCGATGGTCTCGCCATGCAGTGCGGTGGCCTGGCCGGCGTAATAGCGCAGCATGCCGAGCACGCGCAGCTTGTTGCCGCGGGTGCGGCTGATCGGCGCGCCCATGTCGAGCGTGTCGAGCTGCGACAATTCCTCGAAATTCTTTTCGACGATATCGGCCAGCCGCAGCAGCATTGCCTGGCGCTCGAACGGCTTGACCTTGCTCCACGGCCCCTCGAAGGCGCGGCGGGCGGCGGCGACCGCACGGTTGATGTCCTCGGCATCGCCCTCGGCGACGGTGGCGAGCAGTTCGCCGGTGGCCGGATTGTGCGTCTCGAACTTCTTGCCGGACGCGGCATCGACCCATTTGCCGTCGATCAGCATCTTCTTGTAGGAACCATCCGCGTAAGGATGACGCGTCATCGGTATAGCTTGCGTAACAGCCATGTTGGCACTCCCTGGGGTCGGCATCGTTATATTTCAAGTAATATAGCGTTGGGCCGGAATCGTAAAGCAGACCGGCCCTTCGGCGCAAGCCGGAAACGAGGACCTGCCATGTCGGTTCGCGCATGGTAGGGTCGGATAGCTGCTCAAAGAAGACATCAGCTATTTGTCAGGAGGAAGACCGATGCCCCATCCCGCCATGTCGCCCCATCATGTTGCCGTGATCACCGGAGGCGCGTCGGGAATCGGCCTCGCGGCCGCCATGCGCTTTGCCGGATCAGGCATGCGGGTTTGCATTGCCGACATCGGCGCCGAGCGGCTCGCAGAAGCCGGCGCCAAACTGGCTGCCGCCGCCAAAGGCGGCGCTGCCGATGTCATGACCGCCGCTGTGGATGTCAGCAAGTTCGAAGAGGTCGCGGAGCTGGAGGCTTCGGTACGGAAGAAATTCGGCGGCACTGACATCTTGATGAACAATGCCGGCATCGGCCCCGACAGCAACAGTTTTGGGCGGCTGGAAAACTGGCAGCGCATCCTCAACGTCAACCTCTGGGGCATCATTCACGGCACGCAGGCGTTCGCGCCGAACATGATCGAGCGCGGCCGCGCCGGGTTGATCATCAACACCGGCTCCAAGCAGGGCATCACGACGCCGCCGGGCAATCCCGCCTACAACGTCTCCAAAGCCGGCGTGAAGGCGCTGACCGAGGCGCTGCAGCACGAGTTGCGCAACAAACCAGGCTGCCGCATCAACGCGCATCTGATGATCCCCGGCCATGTTTTTACCGGATTGACGGCGCGCGGCCGCAGCGAAAAACCCGACGGCGCCTGGACGCCGGAGCAGACCGTCGATTTCATGATCGAACGCATCGACGCCGGCGACTTCTACATCCTGTGCCCCGACAACGACGTGCCGCGGCACCTCGACGAGCGCCGCATGGCCTGGGCCGCCGGCGACATCATCGAAAACCGTCCCGCATTGTCGCGCTGGCATCCGGATTATGCGGAAGCTTTCGCGAAGTTCGTGAAGGGGGAGTAGCTGCCGTCAGTTCACCCGCATCGCCACCTTGGGCGCCGGCTGCGCCACCTACGAAACTGGTCCTTCAGACCATCCCGGAACAACGATCACGTTATTCGGCAGGCGATTCGCTGCCGTGATTGCCCATGACGATATTTTGTCGCACAACGTCGAAGTGATCCACCAGGGAAATGTACTGTCATGAAGCAGGCTTTTGGTATTCCGGTTCCACAAACCCTCGAGGATGTCTGCGATCCCTCGCGGCTGGCGCTGCTGGTCTATGACATGCAGGTCGGCATCGTCAGTCAATTGAAGGGCTCCGGAGCCGTCAGCGCGCGGGTGGCGCAGGTGCTGGTGTCCGCCCGCAATGCCGGCGTGCGCACCTTCTTTACCCGGCATATGTCGCTACCCCTGGAATTGATGGGCGCGTTTCAGTACCGGATGGCGATGGCATGGCAGCGCCTCGACGATCCCGCAAAGGTCCAGCCGTGGTTCCTGCGGGACTCTCCGGGATTTGCCATCGTCCCCGAACTCACGCCGCGCCCGAGCGAGGCAATCTTCGACAAGCTCGCGATGTCTGCCTTTGAAGGCACCCCGCTGGAGATGGCGCTGCGCGACTGCGGCATCACGGCGGTAGCCATTGTCGGCATCGCGACCGAGATCGGAATTGAGCCGACGGCGCGGCACGCGGCCGACCTTGGCATCATCCCCGTCATTATCGCGGACGCCTGTGGCGCCGGTCACGAAGAAGCGGCGCAACGCTCGCTCGAATCTCTGAAATTTGCCGGTGACGCCATCATCACGGACACGGACGCATTCTGCGGCGTGTTGAAACGGCCGAAGTGAATCAGCAGGAAACAGATTGAACGAATTTGTTCACATCGTTGCACTCTCCATCGGTATCAGCCTGACGGCGACATTCGCAGCTGCGGCGATCAGCCTGCCTGCGGGAGCCGCGCTTGCGATCTTTCCGTTTCGCGGCCGAAGGGCCGCCGTCGTTTTGATCAACGCGTTCTTCGGGCTGCCTCCTGTCGTGGTCGGCCTCGTGCTTTATCTGACCCTTTCTCGTTCTGGACCATTGGGTTTTCTGCAATTGCTGTTCACCCCCGCCGCGATGATCATTGCACAGGCCGCACTGGCAACACCGATCATCACAGCGCTGGTTCACCGCGCCAGTGAACGGGCCTGGGCACGATATGGCGACGAGTTGACCTGCGACGGTGCGTCGCGGTTTCAGGCCATGCCACAGATTCTCGCGATCATCCGGGCAGACCTGCTGACGGCAGTCCTCGCGGGATTTGGCCGCACTGTTTCCGAGGTCGGCGCGGTGATACTCGTTGGCGGCAATATTCGAGGACTCACGAGGACCATGACGACGGCAATTGCGCTGCAAACCAGCCAGGGCGACCTGCCATTGGCCCTGGCCCTCGGCGCGGTGCTGGTTGGAATCAGCATTTCGATCAGTGCCACCATGTTTGCATTGGCCGGCACTGCAAGAACCGCAGGGAGCGATGAAGTATGATTCCAAATCGATGGGCGCTTGCCTTCTTCGCTACTGTTCTTGCGATCGGACCGGGTTGGAGCGCGGACAGCGCCACTGTTCTGGCGTCCACGACGTCGGTCGAGGCCTCCGGATTGCTGGCGAATATCCTGCCGCAGTTTACCGCCAAGACCGGCATCACCGTCAACGTCGTCGCGCAAGGCACCGGAAAGGCACTCGACACCGCGCGCCGTGGCGACGCCGACGTGTTGCTGGTGCACGACCCGGAAGCCGAGCAGCAGTTCATGGATGAGGGCCATGGTTCGGTTCGACGCCAGATCGCCTGGAATGATTTTATCATCGTCGGACCGTCCGCCGATCCGGCGCGCGTTCGCGGCGGCAATGACAGCGTCAAGGCACTGAAGGCTATCGCCGCGGCGCAGGCACCATTCGTTTCCCGGGGCGACAAGAGCGGCACCAATGCCGCCGAACTGCGCCTTTGGAAAAGTGCCGGTCAAAGTCCCGATACGCTTGCGAAGGAAAAATGGTATCGCGACGTTGGCGGAGGGATGGGTCAGGCACTCAATGCTGCCAGCGCCATGAACGCCTACACGCTGTCCGACCGCGGGACATGGCTCAGTTTCAATAACAAGGGGTCGCTTGTCATCGCTATCGAAGGCGATGCGCGTCTGCTCAACCGGTACGATGTCATCGAGTTGAATCCGCAGAAGCATGCGGGCTCGAAGCTCGATGCAGCCAAGGTTTTTGCCGATTGGCTGGTGTCGCCGGACGGTCAGCAGGCGATCGGTGCATATCAGGCCAATGGCGAAAAGTTGTTCAATCCGTCCGCCGCAGCGCCAAAATAGGGCTGAGGCCTGCAAAACCCTCACATGCGCGCTGCCGTAGGGTGGGCAAAGCGAAGCGTGCCCACCATTCAGTTCAGCGATACCGGATAGAATGGTGGGCACGGCGCTGCGCGCCTTTGCCCACCCTACGAAGCTTTCATTCCGGGGCGATGTGCAGCATCGAACTACGATGTGCAATTGCACATCGGAGAATCTCGAACTTCCGGGTCTGGTCCTTCGGACCATCCCGGAACGACAGCCAGCTACGACGGCGAAATCTTCACAGCGTCTCTTGCTTGTGGCCGCACTGCTTGCAGGCGAACTTGACCCGGGTGGCGCCTTTTTCGGCCTGCAGGCGGTTGGGCGCGCCGCATTTGCCGCAGGTGGTTTCGATCCTGGTGTTGCCCTGTTTGATGGTGAGGGCTTTCTTTTCCATGGTCTCGCGGATCAGGCGCTCGGCCTCCTCGCGCATCGCTTGCTTATCCATCGGCCGCACCTGTCATAGAGAGCGTCCGCTGCGCTCCAATACAGGCACCTAACACAGATTGGGGCCGGCCGTCACGCCGCTTCCGGCGTCAATGCCAGCAGGCGCCGCACCAGCGCCAGTGCGGTCTCGGTGGCCGGATCGGCGGAAATAACGGGAACCGCGAGCGCCAGCACGTCGACCGGATCATGCGACAAAATGATCAGATGGGTGGCATTGCCGGCCTTCATCAGGGAAACCACGCGCTCGACCGCGGGATCGGACGCGGCCAGCCCCCAGGGCGCGTCGGGGCGGCGCAGCACGCGGCGCGCGGACAGGAAATCGCGCAACAGCGGCGGATCGTAGGCAGCGAGATCGCCTTCACGATAGCGCCGGGCGCTTTCGAACATCGGGTGGCGCGCAAGTTCCGCGATCAGTTCGTCACGGGTCCGGGCGGAGGACGCCGCGACCGAGTTCAGCACGCCCGGCACCTCGGCCTCGAACAGCGCCCGTAACGTATCTGTCATCAATCCGATCGTCAGCACGCCCGCGATCGCAATTGCGCTGAAGCGCATGATCTGTGCAGCATCGACATCATCAGAGACGCAAGCGGCGGCCGCGCCCAGCAGCGCCGAACTCATCAGCCGCAACGCCGCCAGCAAGATGCCTTGCCGCCGGGTCTCGGCGCCACTGCCCGCAATCAGCACGGCGGTGACAACCAGCAGCGCGCCGAGGGCACCGAGCCTGACCGGGATATCGGGCACCAGCGCCCGAAAGTCGGTGACGACGAACGGGATCGCGATCACCGCGCCCGCCACGAGGCGGCCGATGCTGCGGTTTTCGGAAGCCAGCAGCGAATTGCGGTTCCGCATCGCCAGCAACCACGCGCAGCAGGCAAAGCCCGCCAGTTGAAGCGCCGCCAGGAGGACGGCGAAAGGTCTGGCGAAACTCTCCGGCCCAAAGATGCAGCCAAGACCGATCAGGACGGCGCCGGCCAGCGCCGCGATCTTGAGGATGCGCGGTGCATGGCGCCGCAAGATGCCTTCGGTAACGACCAGCGCACCCAGCGGCACCAGAGCAGCCGGAATCGACGACAGACGATCGAGCCAGTCGCTGCCGCTCCACCACGCAATGCCGCGCGTCAGAAACAGGACGGCCACAACGCCGAGCAGAAACAGCAGGCGGAGGGTCAAGGGACTGCGCGGATCGCGCCGATGCAGCGCGAACATCGCAACGCCAAGGCCGAGCGCGCCGCAGAGGTTGACGATGGAATCCGCGATCACGCCCGATGTCATCGGCCACCTCGCCACGGCCGCAAGCTGCCGAACGCGCGCGTGTCGTCCATCCAATGCATCAGGGGAAGCACCAGCCGCTGCAACGCCAGCACGGCTGACGCCGCCAGCAAGGCCGGCAGCGAACCGGCCGGCACGTCGCGCTGCAGATAACGGCGCGCGCCGGCGAGGTCGATGCGGCCGAGCTGCAGCAGGTCGTCGCCCCTTCCGTAATCGAGCTCGCGGGCGCAGAACGCATTATATTGCTCGTCGCGGTGCTTTGGCGCGGCGTGATAGGTTTTCTTCAGCGCATCCGATCCGCCGGTATAGGCGTCGGTGATGACGAAGCGTTGCTCGTCGAATCCGGCCTCGTCGCCGACGCCGAACACGGCGCGGTGGTTTTTCATGATTCCACGCGCCAGCTGCAGGTGGGCAAAACTTTGCCGCACGGCCGCATCCGGCGACGGAAACACATCCGTGAACGTCTCGCAGACCATGCCGGCCACGGCTGGCACCTGCGTCACGTTCGAGATCCATTTCGCCCGCAAGCCGTCGCGGGCAAACAGCACCAGCGTGGTCAGGCCATAAAGCACCCACGACAGCCCCTGCCCCTGCACATCAGGATCGACCATGACGAGGCCGAGATGCGTGACCTGCTCCACCTCACCGTCGAGTTCGACGTCCATGACCGACAACGCGTTGAAGGCAATCGGGCATCCCGTCCCTTCTTCAGAGATGAGCGTGACGATGGCGCGCGACAGCCGTTTGCGCTCGCCGGAGAAGATACCGTAAGTCAGGCTGCCGGCCGGCAGCGTCTTGCCGGCAATGGTGCGCAGATCCGCGACTAGTTCGTCGAGGTCTTGCTGCGACAGCGACAGGCCCGGACTTTCGACGATCCGCGTCGTCATGCCGGCATGGGTGCGCAAGGTGAGATCGATGGTTGGCTGCGAAAACGCTTTCAGCCAGAACGCCACATGGCCGGGCACACGCCCGATCGCGCCGCGGAGCCGCGCCAGGCCCGCGCTGCGACGCATCGCCGAAATGCCTTTCCCAAGAGATGCCATGCCACTTGCCTTTATACAGGCAAGCGTTGTGCGCGGCGCCTGTTAAGGAGCCATGAGTGCGGCGAAACAGGGTTGCGAAAGGGTAAAAGATGTTTGAACGGCGGCGTCGGAAAGCCATCGCCGGACAAGCGAACGGCGGATGCGCAATGCACCCGCCGCCCACCTTCGCCAGCGCCACGTCACAGGTTACGCGGCCTTGGAAACTTCCATCAGCAGGCGTTCGGCCTTGGCATCCTCGATGCGGTTCACCATCCGGCCGCTCTCATGCATGTCGCGGATGGTCTTGGTCAGGGTGACGCAGGATTGAATCAGCATCACGATGCCCATCGAGAGATAGCCCTTCATCCAGAGGTCGATCGGCAAATAGAACACGCCGAGGGCGACCATGAAGGCGGAGGCGGAGAACGAAACGTAAGTGAAGGTGACCCAGGCGTTGCTGTGGGGTTGGACATTCTGGTTCATGACAATCTCCTGTTGTTGAAGGTTGGGTTGATCAGTTTCGGGTTCAGGCAGCTTGCGTGCGTTTGGCATTCAGCCGCGCGAGCACGTCATCGGCGGTTGATTTGAGCCGCGGTCCAAAACCCTGTTCCGCGAGCTTTTCGGCGGTCGCCAGCGGGCCGCTGGCGGCATCGAGTTCGACCAGGGCCTCGTCGGCGGCCTGGGCTTCGATCTGCCGTTCGCGAAGACGCTTCAAAGTGCGTTCCGCCTCGGGCAGCGTGGCTTCGTAAGGCCGCGCCGCTTCGATGCCGCCCCGCCGCAGCGCGCGAACCGCTTCCGCCGCGCGGGCCAGACGACGGCCGCGGTCGAGGTCGGTGATCCGCGCCTCGGCGCCGGCGACCTGGCGCTTCAGGCGCGTGATCTCCGAAGCGAACAGCGTCCGCGCGGTCATCGCAGCGTCGCGGTCGGCTTCGAGATTGGCGATCTGCTGCGCGGCTTCACGGGCGAGATCCTCGCGACCACCATCGAGCGCCGCTGTGGCGCGGAGTTCGAGATCCGCGATCCGGGCATTGGTGGCGTCGAGGCGGCGGCCCTCCTGCTGGTCCTGGGCGATCGCCAGCGCCAGCGTGCGCTTGGAACGCTCCACGGCGGCGGCCGCATCGCGCATCTGCTGGTCGAGGATCAGAAGCGCCGAGCGGTCTTCCAGTTCTTCTCCGGCGGCGGCCACGCTGCCCCGGAAGAGCGTCAAAACAGTTTTGAACATTTGCAGCTCCCTGTGTTATGAGCATTGCTCATGAATCAGTCGTATCATATCTTGAGCATTGCTCAAGTATTTTTATGAGCAACGCTCAAAAATGTGATCGATGTGTCTAAAGCACTGGAAAGACGAGAGAAACTTCGAGAGTCCCTGATCCTGGCGGCGGAAAGAAGCATTTCGGCCGGAGGATTGGCGGCGCTCAAGACCCGGGAATTGGCGCGGGAAATCGGCGTCGCCAATGGCGCGGTCTACAATCTCGTCGAGGACGTGGATGAACTGATCCTGCGGGTGGGATCGCGCACGCTTTCAAGGCTCGACGCAGCGCTGAGCTCAGCCGAAAGCAACGGCCCCGCCTCGCCGGCCGAAACACTGGTGCGCATCGCGGTCGCCTATTGCGATTTCGCCGCCGATAACCTCGAACTCTGGCGCGCACTGTTCGAACACCGGATGACGCCGGGCAAGCCCGTTCCGGAATGGGCGATCGGCGAACAGATGGAGTTGTTTCGCCACATCTACCGGCCGCTCGCCGCGTTGTTTCCAAAGCGATCGGCGGACCAACTCGGCGTCACCGCACGCAGCCTGTTCTCGGCCGTGCATGGCATGGTGCTGCTCGGGCTCGAGCAGAAACTGATCGCGGTGCCGGTCGAAGCGCTGCGCAAGGAGATCGCGGCCATCGTGCGCGCGATGGTCGACGGGCTGGCGGCCTCCCCGTCACCCTGAGGAGCGCGTAGTGCGTCACGAAGGGGGGCGGGCCGGTGCGTACATCCTTCGAGGCTCGCTAACGCTCGCTTCGCAATTCCTCTGTCATGCCCGGGCTTGTCCCGGGCATCCAGGTCTTGAATGCATCGGCCCTGGCAAAGACGTGGATGGCCAGGACATAGGCGAGCGGAAGCGACGCCGTCCTTCGGACGGCTATGCCCGGCCATGACGGAGAGTGTTGCATTACACCGTCAGCACCGTCGAGCCCGTGGTCTTGCGCGCGGCGAGATCGGTGTGGGCTTTGGCGGCGTCCTTGAGTGGATAGGTCTGGTGCACCTCGATCTTGACCGCGCCCGATTTCACCACCTCGAACAGCTCGTTGGCCATCGCGACCAGGTTGGCGCGCTTGGCGGCATAGGTGTTGAGCGTCGGACGGGTGACGTAGAGCGATCCCTTCTGTGCCAACAGGCCGAGGTTGAGCGGATCGACGTTGCCGGAGGAGGCGCCGAAAAGTGCGGCGACGCCGAGCGGGGCGAGACAATCCAGCGATTTCAGAAAGGTGTCCTTGCCGACCGAGTCATAGACTACCGGCACCTTGGCGCCGCCGGTGATTTCGTCGACGCGCTTCACGAAATCCTCTTTGGTATAGATGATGGTGTGGGCGCAGCCATGGCTTTTCGCGAGCGTAGCCTTCTCTTCGCTGCTGACGGTGCCGATCACGGTAGCGCCGAGATGTTTTGCCCACTGGCTCAGGATCAAACCGACGCCGCCGGCCGCGGCATGCAGCAAAATGGTGTCGCCGGATTTGACGCGATAGGTCTGGCGGATCAGGTATTGCGTGGTCAGGCCCTTCAGCATCATCGCCGCCGCGGTCTTGTCGTCGATGCCTTCCGGAATTTTGAGCAGCCGGTCGGCCGGGATCAACCGCGCCTCGGCATAGGCGCCGATGGGTGCTGCGCCGTAGGCGACGCGGTCGCCGGGCTTGATGTCGGTGACGCCAGCGCCCACTTCCTCGACCACGCCGGCCGCCTCGCCGCCGAGCCCGCTCGGCAGTTGCACCGGATAGATGCCGGAGCGGTTATAGATGTCGACGAAGTTCAGGCCCACGGCGGTATGGCGGATGCGCGCCTCGCCCGGACCGGGCTTGCCGACCTGCACTTCCTCCCAGACCAGAACATCTGGACCACCGGTCTTGTGATAGCGAATGGCGTGCGTCATGGGAGGGCTCCTTGGGATGAGATAATGCTGGATAGAGGGTGTAGCCGAAACCGAAGGCGCCGTGCCTCACGTCTCGATGATGACGTAGCTGTCCTCGACATGCACCGGAAACGTTTCGGCTACGTAAGGCCCCTTCTGCAGTTCCTCGCCGCTTTCGACCGCCACCGGATAGGAACGGATTTTTACCCGCGCCGGATCGAAGTATGATTGGCCGTTGCGCATGTCGAATTCCCAGCCGTGCCACGCGCAGCGCAGCAGTTCGCCGACCCGCGAGCGCTGGTAGACGCCGGGCTCCGGCGAGGTCAGCCGCGCCACGCAGGCCGCCTTCTCCAGCGGCGCGCCGGCATGCGGGCAGCGATTGAGCAGCGCGAAGAATTCGCCATTGACGTGGAACACAACGATGTCGCGGCCTTCGACGCCGACGACCTTGTTGCCGCCGGGCGGAATCTCTGAGGTACGCGCAACGATGTGACGGGTCATATCAACCTGTTCAGAACTTGTAGATCGATCGTGCGTTGCTGCTGAAGATCTTGGTGCGCTCGACTTCCGTCAGCGGCGTCCTGAACGCGTAGCGCGGATCGTCGAAATCCCAATGCGGATAATCCGACGAGAACAGCAACCTGTCGGCGCCGACCCAATCGATCAGCGCGCGCAGATGCCTGCCTTCATCGGGCTCGTCGATCGGCTGGGTCGTGAACCAGAAATTCTCCTTCACATATTCCGACGGTTTGCGCTTCAGGTGCGGCACCTCGCTGCGGAAGGCCTCGAAATGCCGGTCCATGCGCCAGGTCGCCGACGGGATCCAGCCGAAGCCGCCTTCGATGAAAACGATCTTGAGATTCGGGAAACGTTCGGGAACGCCTTCGAGCACCAGGCTCGTCAGCTGCGCCGCCATCGTATGCGCGTTGCTCTGGTGCTCCTCGGCGTAATAAGACGGCCAGCCGCCGCCGGTCGGCGCGTGCCCGCCATAGCCGCCGACGTGAATGCCGAGCGGCAGGCCGAGTTCCTGGGCGCGCGCGTAGATCGGCCAGTAGCGGCGACGCCCGAGTGGCTCGTTGGCGCGCGGGCAGACATTGATCTGCACATAGCGGCCGACCTTGGCGCAGCGTTCGATTTCGGCGATCGCGAGCTGCGTGTCGTCCTGGCCCGCGAGGATCGAAGCCTTCAGGCGCGGGTCGCGGTCGGACCAGAACGCCAACTGCCAGTCGTTGATGGCGCGCTGGATCGCGGCGCCGAATTCGAGATTCTGTTGCGAGAAGATGAAGAGATCGAGCACCTGCAGGATGCCGAACTCGACATCGAGCGGATCGAGGTGCTGCTTCTGCATGAAAGCGAGATCGGAGCCGGGCGGTCCACCGGTCGGCGGCCAGGCGTCGCGGCGCGCGATCAGCGGCGAGGAGCGCGGATACGGCGTGGTGCCGATATAGGGCGTGCGCAGATGGCTGCCATAGGTGCGCAGGTGCTCCTGCCAGCGCTTGGGCAGGAACTGATCGAGGTCGCTGTGCGCGTGAATGCTCGGATGCACGTCGCAATCGATGATGCGCAGCCGGCTTTTGGCCGCAACTTCCTGGTCTAGAATCGGGCGGTCGATGACGTCGCTCATGCGATCCTCCTGGTGGATGTTCAAGCGGCCAGCTTCAGCCGCGGAAAGGTTTCAAGCGGATTGTCTTCGCACACACGCGAGATGAGACTGGCCGGCAGGTGCGCCGGCATCGGATCGTCGCCGTCGAACTGCCAGTGCGGATAATCCGACGCGAACAGGAACATCTTGTCGGAGCCGATCTGCTCGATGATGTCGGCGACGCCAGCCGCATCCGGCGGCCCGTCGAACGGCTGCATGGTGACGCGGAAATGATCGCGAATGATCGAGGCCGGCTCGCGCTCGACCCAGGGCACCTCGACGCGCACGCCCCGCCAGGTCTTGTTGGCGCGCCACATGAAGGCCGGCAGCCAGCTCACGCCGGATTCCATCAGCACGACTTTCAGGTCGGGAAATTTGCCGAACACGCCTTCATAGACCAGGCTCAAAATCTGGGCCTGCATCGCCTGCGCTTCGGCCAGGTAATATTCGTAGCGATAGGACGGCCAGCCGATCGAACTGGGCGATCCCCGGTACTGGCTGCCGGCATGGATCGCGATCGGCAGCTTGTGTTTCTCAGCCGCCTGCCAGACCGGCCAGAAGTGCCGCTTGCCCAGGAGATGGTCGCCCTGCGCCAGCACCAGCACCGAGACGAACCTGGTGTCGCCGGCGAGCCTCTCGATCTCTTCCACCGCGAGATCCGGCGCCTGCAGCGGCACCACGATCGAGGCACGGAGTCTTGAATCCTTGGACAGCCATTCAGCCGCGATCCAGTCGTTGATCGCCTTGCAGAAAGCGGAGGCCATGTAGGGATCGAACACCGCCTGCGCGCCGTACAGCACATTGCAGATGGCGTGGCTGGCGCCGAGCTGGTCGAACGCGCCGCGCTGCACCATCGCGAGATCACTGCCCGGCTTGCCCTGCGCCGGCCGCCAGTCGGCGCGGCCGGAAAACGGCATGTTGGGCGGATAGGAATTGAGGTCGAGGCCGTCGATCGCCCGGCTGACCACCTGTTCTTTCCAGTGGTCGTCGAGATAGGGCAGCAGCGTGGTGCGGGTTCCGCCTACCGCCGGATGGATGTCGCAGTCGATCCGCGTGGCCGCCATGGAGGTTCCTCGGGACTCTTTATATTTGACGCGTTCTCTTCATATTTGACGCGTTCTCTTCACGCGAACCGGGGTCCACCCCGATCAAGTCCGGGGCAGGCTTTCGCTTGAAAACGCTACGCCTTCGCGATCTTTGCGTCGCGCCTCGAATGTGCCGCTGACGGCCTTCCGGTGCAAGTGTTTATGCCACAACAGGAAGTCAGGGCCGGGACCGCAAAACGCATAATGCGGTGAATTTGTCCGGCAACAGCGCAATGCGACCGCTCGCCCATTGTTTTTTCACTCAACCAAAGCGAGAATGCCGTCCAGCCATCCGCAAAGCCGTTCAGCTCTATTTTTTTGACCGTCCAGGGGCGATTGAATTCGCAATGACGGCGGCAATTGACGAATTCCCGGACAGTATCGAGGCCTCGATGACACAAACCGTTGATTTCAAAGCCGTCTTCAGCGCGGAGCTTGACGCCATTCGCGACCGCCATAACCGGACTGCACACAAAACAATTGAGCCGAACGACACCAGCGATCCAAGCACGACGAAAGAATTGACCGGCATCACCTGTTCGGGCGGCGGCATTCGGTCCGCATCGTTCTGTCTCGGCGTATTGCAGGGCCTTCAATCGAAGCAGACCCTCGAGCAAATGGATTATCTTTCGACCGTTTCGGGCGGCGGATATATCGGCACGACGCTGACGATCGGAATGTCGTCGCATAACGTGTTTCCGTTCGGCCGACTCGATCAGGAGAACCGCGAAACTCCGGAAGTCCGTCACCTTCGCGACAATTCCCGATACCTGGTGCAGAACGGACTGCCCAGCGTCATCAGCGCGATAGCGATCTATCTCCGCGGCATCATGATGAACATCCTCGTGATCCTGCCGATCCTGCTGTGCGCGGCCGCAGCCCTGGTGTGGCTCAACCCGGATACCAAGGAACTGACGATCCATCGTTTCCTGTGGCTCGATCTGACCGGGGTGTTCGGTGAAAGCCGGTTACCGTTCACCATCCTGACGCTGCTGGTCGTGGCGGGATTGCTGATCGTCTATGCGATGCTGGTTTCGGTGATGCGGATCAAGCCCCTCGCCGAGCGGCGGAAATCCGCACGATTAGCCGCAAGCATCTTTGTGTTGGCGCTGGTCGCTATATTTCTCGAAGTCCATGCCGCATTGCTCGAGCTGGTATTCGAGTCGCAACAACTGATCAAAACCGCTGGCGCCGGCGCTGCCGGCAAGGGTTCGTTTTTCGGATTCTTCGAGTTCATATTCAATAACGGAAAGGCCTTTGTGCTCTATATCAGCCCGTTCGTCCTGCTGGTCCTGCCGTTCATCAAAGGCCTGATCACAAAAGCGACGACCACGCAGAGCACGAGCTGGGGCGACTTCGCGCGCAAGCTGGCCAGCCGGGGGCTGCTGCTGTTTGCCGCCGCGGTGGTCCCGCTATTGCTGTGGCTCGGCATGATGCAACTGGCGTATTGGGGAACGGAAATTTCCCAATGCCCGGGCACCGACAAGGTCCTGAGCTGCGCGCGAGAGCAGATCGTGAACGGCGGCTGGCCGCATGCCCCTGCCTTCCTGGCGGGGTATTTTGCGAAGACGGCCTACTACCACGGCGCCTTCCTCTCGTTTGTGATGGCCGCCGCCATCCTGTTCCTGTTCTGGTTCTTCCTGAGCGTCAATTCCAACTCGCTGCACCAGCTTTATCGCGACAGGCTGGGTTCGGCGTTCCTGATCAAGCGCGAGAACGCCGCCGGGACCGGCGATGAGATCGCCTATGCGGACGATTTCGAGCTCACCGCCATCGACCCCTCACGCACGCCGTATCACCTGCTCAATACCGCGCTCAACGTTCCCGGTTCGACATTCGCCAATCGCCGCGGGCGCAACGCAGATTTCTTTGTGTTCAGTCAGGGCTATATCGGCAGCGAAGCGACCGGCTATGTGGATACCAAATCTGCCGAGGACGTCGTCGATGGACTGAATATCGGCACCGCCATGGCGATCTCCGGCGCCGCCGCGGCGCCGAACATGGGGATGGCCTCGATACGGCCGCTCTCGCCGACGATCGCGC
Source organism: Afipia sp. GAS231 (assembly GCF_900103365.1). Taxonomy (NCBI): domain Bacteria; kingdom Pseudomonadati; phylum Pseudomonadota; class Alphaproteobacteria; order Hyphomicrobiales; family Nitrobacteraceae; genus Afipia; species Afipia sp. GAS231. Next base: position 5,139,048 of record NZ_LT629703.1, on the reverse strand, counting down.
TGCTCAACGTCCGGCTTGGCCGCTGGGTGCGCCACCCCCGCGACATCGCACATCGCGCGACCAGGCTGGAGGCCAAGCGGGCGAAGAGCGCGGCGAAAGCCGGCGCTCCCGCCGGCGAAGCGCAGCTCCGGCGCATACCGGGACCAATTCACTTGCTGTACGAGGCATTCTCCAAGACCGGGGTATCGGTGGAGCGACTGGACGCCAAGACGCTTCATGAGCGAAGCGGCTTCGTGTTCCTCACCGATGGCGGCCATATCGATAACCTCGGCATGTATGAATTGCTGCGGCGGCGCTGCAAGCTGATCATCGTGATCGATGGTGAGGCCGATCCCGATTTCCATTCGGGATCGCTGGTCCAGGTCGAACGCTTCGCGCGGATCGATCTCAATGTCATCGTCCGGATGAACTGGGAGCCGATCGGCGCGCGAACCCGCGGTGTCGCCGCTGAAATCAGCAACAACCAGTTGACGATCGAAGCGGGCCCGCATGTCGCTCTCGGCTCGATCAGCTACCCTCCCCTCGCGCCCGGGGGTGACCGCGAGAAGGGCGCGCTGGTCTACATCAAGGCTTCGCTGAGCGGCGACGAGAGCGACTATATCCTCGCCTACAAAAGGGCCAATCCGGCATTTCCTCACGAGACGACGCTGGAGCAGCTCTTCAGCGAAGAACAGTTCGAAGCCTACCGGGGTCTCGGCGAGCATATCGCCCGGCGGTTTCTGGACGGCCGGGACGGCGTTGCCGCGTATTCCGACGAAAAGGACGAACTGCTGGCAATCGTGCGCGCCATGTTGCCCGCCTCGACCCTGACCTGAGAAACCCGCGTGGCCGCCTGCCCGAAAAGCCCATCGAGAGGGGCTGGCGCTTGCACCGTGGCGTATGAAATATTCGCCACTGGCGAAGCGCGCCGCCTGTGCTACCGACGGCCGCGCATGGCGATGTTCGACCTTGAGGAAACGAAGATGAAATCTGGCAACCTGGCGGTCCTCACTGCCCTTCTCATGACCGGCGCATCCGTGGCCCACGCGGCCCCGGCAACCGTCAGCGGTCCTAATGCGCTGGCGCTGGCCGGCGTGGTGGCGCTGTATTCGCCGCTGCTGTCAGGCGACGAACGGGAAACCGCCGCCGCGCTGTTCGTCGGCGAAAAGGACGTGCCCTACGCCAGGAAGATCACGATATCAGCCGACAAGATCGTCTGCCGGGTCAGCAATGTCGACATCACCGCGCGCTCCTGCGAGCTGACGTTCAGAGGCAAGAAGCAAACCATCAACGGCCGCCGGGCCAGCGAAGTCTTCGCCACCGAAGCCTTGGCCGGCGTCGCGTCCGAAGGCGCCGCCGGATCGGTGTTCGAGAGCCTGTCGAACCTGAACTGCACGCTCGATCCCAAGGCGATCAAGCAAAAGGACGGCAGCGGCGCGAGTTGCACGTTCGATCCGGGGAATTGAGGAAGGAGCGAGCGCCGCGAAAACAGCCTTACAGCGTTCTGATCGCGCCGGGCATCCGTCTCGGCTATCACCGCAACTGCGGCGCCGGCACATGGTCAGTGAAGTGCAATGGCCGGCTCAAGCGCTTCGCTCTCGCCGACGACTCACGAGGACGCCAAGGGCGAGAGCATGATGAATTACCGGCAGGCACCGAAGCACGCCAAACCGCCAAGCCATCGCGATGAAAGTCGATCATTAAGCTAACCGATCAACCTTAACTAGCGATCACGAGCCCCGGACGAGAGTCCCAGTATTTCACCGGGAAGACGGAACCTGAAAAGGATCACATATTCTAACAATGGCAAATATTCTAACTGGGCTACCCATGGTAGAAGTCACCGCGCCCGATGGGCGGAGGTCGCTTTGGGTAGCGGCAGTGGCGCCGCCGGACGCTGTGGCCGCTGTCGCACGGATAATTCCAGCGAACTATGCTGCCGCGCTCTCAAGGCGCCGCCTATCGCTCGGCCGGAAGACAGACGAACTTCGGCACGGAGAAGTCCGAAGGGTTTTGCTGTGACGAACCACAGCTTGTTCGGCCGGTCCTTTGAACTGGCTTCTGCCCCGTCCTAGCCAGAACGCACTACCTCATTAGGGCGCTTGCTGGTTCCGCAATTTCACGGGTTAGTGAGAGGTGACTGCGTGCGTCGGCTCTAGCCACCCGATGCGCTGGCAAACGACCTCAGCCACTAACGCCAGCCCCTGGCTGAGGTCGTTTTTTTGCGGATGTTGCCAGCGAACCGGACTTTACGGCGCGCTGAGGACGAACCGGATTGAAAAGGCGACGCAGACGGCGATACCAGCGCATGGGATTGCGAGGCGCATCGGAATTCCCCCTCTACCCAATCCAAAGTGGGACGCTGCCAACATAGTCGGGGCGCCTTTCCCGTCCACCCGAGGGAGGGCTTTAGGGTGCATCCATCGGTTTGCGCTGATCGCAATCGAATGGCTGCAATGATCGTCCGAGCAATAGATCAACAGGCTACAGCGGTCCCTTCTCCCACAAGGGGAGAAGGGAAGACCCCCGCGATTGACAGGGCAATCGATCCCCACCCAAATGGCCACCCGAAAAAGAAATAACCAGGGCGGATCGCGTGGCGGATCAGATACAAGAAACCTGGGAATGCGATGCGCTGGTGGTTGGCTCCGGCTGTGCCGGGATGTCGGCGGCAGTGACCGCGGGGCATCACGGCCTCAACGTGCTGATCGTGGAGAAGGAGCCGCGCTTCGGCGGCACCACCGCGCGCTCCGGCGGCTGGCTCTGGATTCCCGGCACCTCGCTGGCGCGCGACTGGGGCATTGCCGAAAGCCCGGACCAGGCGCGGACCTATCTGCGCCATGAGGCCGGCAACAGCTTTGACGCCGCGCGCGTCGACGCGTTTCTGACCAAAGGCCCCGAGGCGGTGGATTTCTTCACAGCCAAGACCGCGCTGCGCTTCGACATGCCGCTGACCTTTCCGGATTACCACGCCGAAGCGCCCGGCGGCGCGCAGGGCGGCCGCTCGATGGTGACTCGGCCGTTCGACGGCCACGAGCTTGGCCCCAAGCTCAAGGATATCGGCAGCCCCCTGCCCGAGCTCACCGTGTTCGGCATGATGCTGGGCTCCGGCAAGGAGATCATCCATTTTATGCGCGCGACCAAGTCGCCCGTGTCAGCCTGGTACGTCGCCAAGCGCCTGAGCCGTCATGCGCTGGACGTGATGCGCTACGGCCGCGGCATGACGCTGACCAATGGCAACGCGCTGGCCGGGCGGCTGGCGAAATCGGCGTTCGACCTCAACATTCCCCTGTGGCTGTCGTCGCCGGTGCGCGAATTGATCGTCGAGGACGGCGCGGTGCGCGGCGCCATCATCGAACGCGACGGCAAACGCGTGCGCGTCACCGCCAAACGCGGCGTCGTGCTGGCCTGCGGCGGCTTTCCGCATGATGTCGAAAGGCGCAAGGCGATGTTCCCGCACGCGCCTGATGGCACCGAGCATTTCTCGCCGGGACCGGCCGGCAACACCGGCGATGGCTTGCGATTGGCGGAAGCCGTCGGCGGCCACGTCGAGGATAGCTTGCCGAATGCCGCGGCCTGGGTGCCGGTGTCGGTCACCACGCGCAAGGATGGCAGTAAGGGCGTGATGCCGCATTTCATCGACCGCGCCAAACCCGGCGTCATCGCGGTGACGCGTGACGGCGTGCGCTTTGCCAACGAAGGCAACTCCTACCACGACTTCGTGCAGGAGATGATGAAGGCGGCGAAACCCGGCGAGGAGATTGCGGCATTCCTGTTGTGCGATCATCGCGCGCTTCGAAAGTACGGCCTCGGCTGCGTGCCGCCATTCCCGATGCCGCTCGGGCACCACCTCTCAACCGGCTATCTCAAGCGCGGCGAAACGCTGGCCGAACTCGCTGCCAACGTTGGCATCGATGCCAAGGGATTGGAAGCGACGGTCGCCGCCTTCAACGAGACCGCCGCCGGCGGGCAGGATCCCGCCTTCGGCAAGGGATCGCGCGCCTATAACCGCTATCAGGGCGATGCGCTGCATGGGCCGAACCCCTGCATCGCGCCGATCAAGGACGGGCCGTTCTACGCCATCAAGATGGTGATCGGCGATCTCGGCACCTATGCCGGCATCAGGACCGATGAGAACGCGCGCGCTCTCGATGGCAACGGCCAGCCGATCGCAGGCCTCTATGCGGCCGGCAACGACATGGCCAGCATCATGGGCGGTAACTATCCCGGCGCCGGCATCACGCTCGGCCCGGCGCTGACATTCGGCTACATCGCGGGCCGGCATATCGCGGGTCGACGCCCGCCCGAAGATGCTATGCTGCCGCAATGACCCGGTTAAAATAAAAGTCGCCAACAGGAGGAACCCGATGCTGAATGTCAAAACAGTCGCCGTTGCCGTCACGCTCGGATTGGCCACGCTGGCCGGCCCGGCAGAGGCGCAAGACAAAGGCACCATCGGGATCGCGATGCCGACCAAATCGTCGGCGCGCTGGATTGCGGACGGCGACAACATCGTCAGGGTGTTGCAGGCCAAGGGCTACAAGACCGACCTGCAATATGCCGACAACGACATTCCCAACCAGCTCGCGCAGATCGAGAACATGATCACCAAGAAGGAGAAGGCGCTGGTGATCGCCGCGATCGACGGCACCACTTTGTCCGACGCGCTGCAGCGCGCGGCCGATGCCGGCACCAAAGTGATTTCCTACGACCGCCTGATTCGCGGTTCGGCCAATGTCGACTACTACGCCACCTTCGACAATTTCCAGGTCGGCGTGCTGCAGGCGGCCAGCATCGAAAAGGGACTTGGCTTGAAGGAGGGCAAGGGCCCGTTCAACATCGAGCTGTTCGGCGGCTCGCCCGACGACAACAACGCCTTCTTCTTCTACGACGGCGCGATGTCGGTGCTGAAACCCTATATCGACGGCGGCAAGCTCGTGGTGCAGAGCAAACAGGTCGGGATGGACAAGGTGTCGACCTTGCGCTGGGAAGCCTCCGTCGCCCAGGCCCGCATGGAAAACCTGCTCAGCGCGTTCTACACCTCTAAGCATGTCGACGCGGTGCTGTCGCCCTATGACGGGCTGAGCATCGGCATTATTGCAGCACTCAGGGGCGTCGGTTACGGTTCCAAGGAAATGCCGATGCCTGTGATCTCGGGCCAGGATGCCGAGGTGCCGTCGGTCAAATCCATCGTCAATCACGAGCAGTATTCGACGATCTTCAAGGACACCCGTGACCTTGCCAAGATTGCAGCCGGCATGGTCGACGCGGTGCTGTCCGGCGGCCAGCCGGAGATCAACGACACCAAGACCTATAACAACGGCGTCAAGGTGGTTCCGTCCTATCTGCTGAAGCCGGTGGCGGTCGATCTCGATAACTGGAAGACCGCACTGATCGACACCGGCTATTACAAGGATGACCAGTTCAAGTGAGCGCTGAGGAAATCGTTGTGGTCGGGTTGACGGGTCGGCAATGACCGCCATTCTGGAAATGCGAGGCATATCCAAGAGCTTTCCTGGCGTGAAAGCGCTGCGCAACGTCAATCTCACCGTTCAGGCCGGGGAAATTCACGCGATCTGCGGCGAGAACGGCGCCGGCAAATCGACGCTGATGAAGGTCCTCAGCGGCGTCTATCCACACGGCGCCTACGAGGGCGACATCTTCTATGACGGCGAGAAGCGGCAGTTCGCCACTATCGCCGACAGCGAACGGCTCGGCATCATCATCATCCACCAGGAGCTGGCGATGGTGCCGCTGCTGTCGATTGCGGAAAATATCTTTCTCGGCCACGAACCCGGAACGATGGGCATCATCGACTGGGACGAGGCCTTCCGCCGCACCCGCGAGCTGCTCGCCAAGGTCGGATTGAACGAAACGCCGGATACGCTGATCACCCATCTCGGCGTCGGCAAGCAGCAACTGGTCGAGATCGCCAAGGCGCTGGCCAAGAAAGTCCGCCTGCTGATCCTGGACGAACCGACCGCCAGCCTGAACGAAAGCGACAGCGAAGCGCTGCTCCAGTTGCTGAAGGAATTCAGGAGCCAGGGCATCGCCTCGATCCTGATTTCCCACAAACTCAACGAACTCGCCGAAGTCGCCGACTCCATCACCGTGATGCGCGACGGCTCTACGGTGGAGACCATCGACGCCCGCAGCGGCCCGATCAGCGAGGCACGCATCATCAAGAGCATGGTCGGCCGCGAAATGTCGGAACGCTATCCGTACCGCGAAGCAAAAATCGGCGACACGCTGTTCGAGATCAGGAACTGGCGCGTCGAGCATCCGCAGCATGCCGGCCGCGAAGTGATCAAGGGCGTCAGCCTTCATGTCAGGCGGGGCGAGGTCGTCGGCATCGCCGGCCTGATGGGCGCCGGGCGCACCGAACTGGCCATGAGCGTGTTCGGCCGCGCCTATGGCCGCAACGTCACCGGTCAGGCCTTCATACAGGGCCGCGAAGTCGATCTCGGTTCTATACAAAAGGCGGTCGCCGGCGGCCTTGCCTACCTGACGGAAGACCGCAAGAACCTCGGCCTGATCCTCGGCGAAGACATCAAGAGCAACATCACGCTCACCAATCTCGCCGGCGTCTCCCGCTACGGCGTCATCGATGACGACAGGGAAACCGGGGTTGCGGAAAAATATCGTTCCAAACTGAATATCCGCTCGTCCGGCATTTTGCAGAAGGCGCTGACGCTGTCGGGCGGCAATCAGCAGAAGGTGGTGCTCGGCAAGTGGCTGTTCGCCGATCCCTGCGTGCTGATTCTCGACGAACCGACCCGCGGCATCGATATCGGCGCCAAGTACGAGATCTACACCATCATCAACGACCTCGCGGCGTCAGGCAAAGGCGTGATCGTGATTTCGTCGGAAATGCCCGAACTGCTCGGCATCTGCGACCGCCTCTATGTCATGAACGAAGGCCGCATCATCGATGAGATGCCGGTCTTCGAGGCCAGCCAGGAAAAAATCATGGCCGCGATCATGCGACAACACGGGACCGCGCCATGAAACAGGACGCGGCCAAAAATTCCGGCAACAATACCAACGGCGCCGGCGTCTGGACCAGCAATTTGCGCGACTACGGCCTGCTCGGTTCATTGCTGGTGATCATGGCGCTGTTCCAATATCTGACCAACGGTGTGCTGCTGGCGCCGGTCAACATCACCAACCTGATTCTGCAGAACAGCTATATCGTGATCATGGCGCTCGGCATGCTCTTGATCATCGTCGGCGGCAACATTGACCTGTCGGTCGGTTCGATCGTCGGCTTTGTCGGCGCCATCGCCGCGACCATGATGGTCGATTACAAGATCCCGTGGGTTCCGGTGGTCGGCATTTCGCTGGTGGCCGGCGGCCTGATCGGCGCGGCGCAGGGCTATTTCGTTGCCTACGCCAGAATTCCGTCCTTCATCGTGACGCTCGGCGGCATGCTGGTGTTTCGCGGGCTCACCGGCAACATCCTGCTCGGCCAGTTCGTCGGTCCGTTCCCGAAGGATTTCCAGAGCATCAGCTCCGGCTTCATCCCTGATTTCGTCAGCGCGCCGCTGCTGGCGCTGTTCGGCGACGCCTTGGGCGCCAACTTCCGCTGGACCTCGATGCTGATCGGCCTCGTCGGCGCCGCCTTGCTGATCTTCACCAGCGCGCGCCGCTGGCGCCGGGCCAGGGCGCATACGATGGAGACCGAACCGCTGGCGCTGTTCATCGCCAAGAACGCCGTGTTCGCCATTCTCATCGTTGCATTTTGCTATCTGCTGGCCTCCTATCGCGGCCTGCCCAATGTGCTGATCATCATGAGCGCGCTGATCCTGCTTTATATGTTCGTGACGCAGCGCATGACGATCGGACGCCGCATCTATGCGCTCGGCGGCAACCGGATGGCGGCGCAGCTCTCCGGCATCCGGACCGAGCGGCTGATCTTCCTGACCTTCGTCAATATGGGCGCGCTGGCCGGCCTTGCCGGGTTGATCGTCGCGGCACGATTGAACTCGGCAACGCCGAGCGCCGGCAATTCCTTCGAACTCGACGTCATCGCGGCCTGCTTCATCGGCGGCGCCTCCGCTTCCGGCGGCGTCGGCAAGGTGATGGGGGTCGTGATCGGCGCCTTCGTCATGGGCGTGATGAACAACGGCATGTCGATCCTCGGCATCGGGATCTACTGGCAATACGTCGTCAAGGGACTGGTGCTGCTGGCGGCGGTCTATGTCGACGGCTACCAGAAGAACAAGGGATAGCGTCCAGGGCGTCGATCTTTGGGATCAATGCGTGACTTGCCGAGCCGTAGCTCGCGGCCGAAAGCCCGCTTTCGCCAAGTGGCTTCGGCTGAGGAAGTCCGTCTACGCTTTCGCTTCGCTACAGCTACGCCGGACACGCCTCGTCCTGGCGGTCTCTTGCGTGGCTGCGCCACGCGTAGCCCGTCAGGGCGAAGCGTGGTGGGCGCGACAGGGATCGAACCTGTGACCCCTACCATGTCAAGGTAGTGCTCTCCCGCTGAGCTACGCGCCCTAGCCCAGGATGACCTTGGTCATCCCAACCTAGCTATTAGTCCGTATTGGGTCGGGTCCGTATATCGGCTCCAAAGCGCCCCGGCAAGGACGCTTGGAGCTAATTTCTGCAGTGTTTTCGACCCGAAATGGCGCCGAATCAGGCCGCCAGCATCTTGTTCACTTCGCTGACCAATTCGCGGAGGTGGACGGGCTTGGCCAGCACCTTGGCGTTCTTCGGCGCATCCGAATCGGAGTTCAGGGCGACTGCGGCAAAGCCGGTGATGAACATGATCTTGATGTCTGGATCGAGTTCCGAGGCGCGGCGCGCCAGCTCGATGCCGTCCATTTCCGGCATCACGATGTCGGTCAGCAGCATCTCGAACGGCTCCTCCCGCAGCCGTTGATAGGCCGACATGCCGTTGTCGTGGGGCGAGACCTGAAATCCGGCGTTTTCCAGCGCCTTCACCAGGAAGCGGCGCATGTCGTTGTCGTCTTCGGCGAGAAGGATTTTATGCATGGTACTCTGACTACTCTGACTGTCGTCGAATCCGGCTGGAAGATCGCTCCGCCCACTAAGCCCGACAGACGGTAAATATCGGGTGAAGGGGCGGCACGCAGAGGATGGCGCGAGCGGCTATTTCTGTACCCGAATGCACCTGAGATCAACATTGGCGGGCGGTTTGGCGCGTTTGAGACCTGTTCCAACAGCTTTGCGGCTTTTTTCGCTTGGCAGAATGATTGCGATTACCGACAATGCCGCCCACATAAAACTTCCGTTTTCCGGCAGAATCGGCTGGTTTGTCGATTAAGCTCAGGGAAATGCGGATCTCAGGGATAGCGCCCGGCGATGACCCAGTTTGAAGGTGAATTATCGCCTCCGTTCGAGATCATGGAGCCGGCCGACTGGCGGGCGCCGATCATCTTCAACTCACCGCATTCCGGCTCGGTCTATCCGCCGGATTTTCTCAACGCTTCCCGCATCGACCTCGCGAGCCTGCGCCGCTCCGAGGATTCCTTCATGGACGAGCTGATCGCCGATCTCTCCGACCGCGGTTTTCCGACCGTGCGGGTCAATTTCCCGCGCTCCTATGTCGACGTGAACCGGGAGCCCTATGAACTCGATCCGCGCATGTTCAACGGCCGGCTGCCGAGCTTTGCCAACACCCGCTCGATGCGGGTCGCCGGCGGGCTGGGCACCATCCCGCGCGTGGTCGGTGACGGGCAGGAAATCTACCGCGAGCGGATCAATGTCGACGAGGCGCTGGGACGGATCGAGGCGCTCTACAAGCCCTATCACCGCGCGCTGAGGCGGCTGATCAACAAGGCCCACCAGGCGTTCGGCACCGTGATCCTGATGGATTGTCATTCGATGCCGTCGGTCGGCGTGTCGCGCGACGAACCGCGGCGGCCCGATATCGTGATCGGCGACCGCTACGGCACCAGTTGCGCCAGCGTGCTGCCTGACCTCGTCGAGGAAATCATGAGCGGGCTTGGCTATTCGATCGGGCGAAACAAGCCCTATGCCGGCGGCTTCATCACCGAGCATTACGGCAACCCGGCGAGCGGATTGCACACCGTGCAACTCGAACTCAACCGCGCGATCTATATGGATGAACGTCGCCGCGAACGATCGGCGCGCTTTGCGCAGGTGGCCGCCGATTTCACCACACTGGCCGACGCGCTGGCAAAAGTTCCGCTCGGCGATCTCGGCCCGTTCCAGGCCGCCGCGGAGTAGAGACTCTTGGTCGTCGTTCCGGAGCGATGCGAAGCATCGAACCTTAGATGCGCAATTGCGCATCGGGGAACCTCGACATTGCGCATCTGAGGTTCGCGCTACGCGCGCCCCGGAATGACAACTAGCCCAAAGAAAAAAGGGCCGCTTGAATGAACAAGCGGCCCAAGTCTAGGGAGGAAACGCCCAAGGAGGGCAGCGATAGCGCGAGGCGCTACCGCACCGCAACAATATGCGACCGCGCTGCACAAAACGCAAGAGTTTTCGAAACATTTGCTGCGCATTCCTGGCCGGGCTGGCGAATATGCAACAGGTCGGCTAAATGATATTTTCTTTAGTATTTTCAAATACTTATTTTCACATTTGTCGCCCCGCGGGTGTTGCAGATCAGCCATGATCCACAGACATCTCGCTTTCGTGATTGACGGAGTCACTGAAAATAAACGCCAAAGCGAAGCTGATTCGAAAGCCAGACATCCCCGATGGGGGTGGGAAAACGCACCGTTATTCGTGCGCACGCCGCAGGATTGAGCTAGGCAAGAACGAGAATTCGCGCGCGCGGGCCCCCCGCGCTTTTCCAGGGATCAGCCGTGACGGTCATCGATTTTACAGCCTTCATCGGCCGCCTTGCCACCTCCTCCGGCGAAACCATTTTGCCGTTTTTCCGGACTTCGCTCCTGGTCGACAACAAGAGCACCAGCGATTTCGATCCTGTCACGGAGGCCGACCGCGCCGCCGAAGCCGTCATGCGCCGCCTGATCAAGGCCAACTTTCCCCAGCACGGCATCGTCGGCGAGGAATTCGGCAGCGAGCGCGAGGATGCAGAGTATGTCTGGGTGCTCGATCCGATCGACGGCACCAAATCCTTCATCGCGGGCTTTCCGATCTGGGGCACACTGATCGCACTGCTGCACAAGAGCACGCCGGTGTTCGGCATGATGCACCAACCCTATATCGGCGAGCGCTTTTACGGCGACTCTGGCTCGGCGCATTATTCCGGACCGTCGGGCGAACGAAAATTGTCGGTGCGGCGCTGCGCCTCGCTGAAGGAAGCGACCTCCTACACCACCAGCCCGCTATTGATGAACGCCGCCGACCGCGAGGTTTTCGGCCGCATCGAAAAAGAAGTGCGGCTGTCGCGCTACGGCGGCGATTGCTACTCCTACTGCATGCTGGCAGCCGGCCACCTCGACCTCGTGGTCGAAACCGAACTGAAGCCCTATGACATCGCAGCCCTGATCCCGATCATCACCGGCGCCGGTGGCGTCGTCACCAACTGGGAAGGCAAGCCCGCCCAGAACGGCGGCCGCATCGTCGCCGCCGGCGACGCCCGCGTGCACGAGGCAGCGCTGAAACTGCTCAATAGCTAGGGCCCCCGACCAAACAGGTACCCGATGGACGCAATGCTCGTCGTCGATATGCAGGTCGGGCTTCTCAGCGGCGCCCCCAAACACGACCTGCCCGGCGTCATCGATCGCATCAATCGGCTCGCCGCCCGGGTTCGCAACCAATCCGGCACGGTCATCTTCGTTCAGCACTGCGGCGACAAGGGCGACGACTTCGAGCCGCAAAGGCCGGGCTGGGCGCTGCTTCCCGAACTGGTTCGCGATCCAGCCGACATCGTCGTTCAAAAGACCATGAACGATCCGTTCGCCGGCGCCGACCTGCAGGCCCGCCTCGACGCCATCGCGCCGGATCGGGTCCTGGTGACCGGTTGGGCCACCGATCTGTGCATCGATGCGACCATCCGGTCGGCGGTCTCCCGCCATCACAACGTCGTCGTGGTGACCGACGCCCATACGCTGAGCGACCGCCCGCATCTCGACGCGATCGGCGTCATGCGCCATCATCATTGGGTCTGGAGCAACCTCATCACGCCAAAGCCGGTCCGGCTCGCTGCAACCGATGAACTCCTGCGCGATTAGCGAGATGACGCAACCCATCGGCTGAAATTTGCTATACAGACATCGACGCGACAGACGCATCAGACATCTGCGCAGGGAGGCTTGCATGAGGATTTTGGGGGCACTGGCGGCCGGATTGTCGCTTGTGCTGTTGCCGGCGCTGGCCGCAGCGCAGGATTTTCCGACCAAGCCGATCAAACTGATCGTGCCGTTCCCGGCCGGCGGACCCAACGACATCATCGCGCGCGTGGTCGGCCAGCGAATGTCGGAGATCACCAAGCAACCGATCATTATCGACAACCGCGGCGGCCAGGGCGGCGTGCTCGGCACCGATGCGGTCGCGAAGGCGGCACCCGACGGCTACACGATCGGAATCGTGAGCGCGAGTTCGCTCGTGATCAACCCGACCATGGAAAGGGTGCCGTATAACGTCAATACGGATTTCGCGCCGATCACCCTGGTGACGACGGTGCCGGAGATGCTGGTCGTTGCCAGCAACGTTCCCGCCAAAAACATGGACGAGCTGGTCGCGCTCGCCAAAGCCCAACCCGGAAAGCTCAATTTCGCGTCCGCCGGCGTCGGCGGCCTGCCGCATCTGGCCGGCGAACTGCTCAAGCTGACGGCCAACATCGACATCGTCCACATCCCCTATCGGGGTGCCGCGCCCGCCATCAACGATCTGCTCGGCCAGCAGGTGCAAATGGCGTTCCTCGACCTGCCGGTGATCTTGCCGCACATCAAGGCCGGCAGCCTGCGCCCCATTGCGCTCGGTGCGCCCGAACGCGCGCCGACCGCGCCCGACGTGCCGACCACCGCCGAGGTCGGCATGCCGGATCTCCTGATCCAGAACTGGTACGGCATGATCGCCCCGGGCGGGACGCCTGAAAATATCGTCAACATCCTCAATGCCGTCGCCAACCAGGCGATGGACGATCCGCAGGTGAAGCAGAAACTGGCCGATCAGGGCCTCACGGTCGCCGGTGACCGGCCGAAGCATTTCCGTGATTACATCACGGCCGAGAGCCAAAAGTGGGCGCGGGTCATCAAGGCGGCAGGGCTTGAGACGGCGATGAAGTAAACGTTACGGTGCGGCCGCACGCAGATGGTCGGCGAGCTGTTTCGCCGGCCGCGGCAGTGCCTTGAAGCTGCGGGCGCAAATCGCCAGCCGCCGGTTGGCCCAGGGATCCCTGATCCTGACAACGTTGATCTTCATCGCGCGCGCGCAGCGCTTCGCCGCGACCTCCGGCATCACCGCGACGCCGATGCCGGCGGCGACCATCTCGCCGATGGCGTCGAAATTGTTCATTCGCGCCCGAAACCGCAGCCGGGCGCCGAGCCGCGCGGCATGGCCGGTGACATGGGCGTGCAGCGCGCTCGAAGTGATCAAGCCAACGAAATCCCGCTCGACCACCTCGCTGAAATCGACCTGCCGCCTGCCCGCCAGTTCGTCGCCGCGCGCGGTGACCAGCACCAAGCGGTCTTCGCTGAACGGGATGCGTTCAATATTGTCCGGCAGCGCGTGCTCGGCGGCGAGGCCAAGATCGGCGGCGCCGGTCAGGATGGCATGGGCGATGTCGCCGCTTTCGCGCTCCTCGACGTCGATCGAGATGTGCGGGTGTTGGCCGAGGAAGGCCGCCAGCGTCTTCGGCAGATATTCCGACAGGCCCGAGGTGTTGGCGAGGAAGCGCACGGTGGCCTTGACGCCGCGGGCAAACGCCAGCAGATCGCCGCGCAACGTCTCGACATTATGGATCACGATCCGGGCATGATCGAGCAGGCTTTCGCCCGCCGGCGTCAGTTCGACGCCGCGGCGGCCGCGCACCAGCAGCACGACGCCGAGCGCCTGTTCCAGTCCCTTGATCCGCTCACTGGCCGACGCCAGCGCCAGATGAAGCCGCTGCGCGCCGTTGGTGATGCTGCGCGTCTCGGCCACCGCGATGAAGAGTTGAAGGTCGACCAGATCGAAACGCAGGGACATGGCGCACTCCTTCACACGTTAGGCCGTCATTGCGAGCCAACGACGGTCAGGCTTCGGCCTGAACGAAGGCTATCTCCGTAATCTCCAGATTGTGCCGTCATGTTCGATCGGTCAATGTATCCGCCATGTTCGATTCCCTCCTCATTCTCATCGCGTTCGCTTTCCTGACGGCGGGCTTCGTCAAGGGCGCCCTCGGGCTCGGCCTGCCGACGGTGTCGATGGGCCTGCTCGCGGTGTCGATGCCGCCGGCCCAGGCCATCGCCATCGTCATCGTGCCCGCGATCGTCACCAATATCTGGCAGACCTTCGGCGGCCCCTATCTGCGCGACATTCTCCGGCGGCTGTGGCCGCTCCTGATCGGAACCGCGGCCGGCATCTGGCTGAACGGCGGTGCGCTGACCGGCCCCTATGCGCGCTATACGGCGATCGTGCTCGGCCTGTTGCTGGCGATCAATGCGATCATCAGCCTGAGCAAATTCAATTTCTCCGTCGCGCCGGCGAACGAGAAATGGGTCGGCGGCATCGTCGGCGTCGTCACCGGCATGATTTCGGCGGCGAGCGGCGTCCAGGTCATTCCCTCGGTGCCGTACCTGCAGGCGATCGGCATGGAGAAGGAAGAGCTGATCCAGGCGCTCGGCGTCTTCTTCACGGTCGCGACCCTGGCACTCGGCTTCAACCTGACCAGCGAGGGCCTGCTGACGTCAGCCACCGCGCTGCCGGGTGCGGTCGCGATGGTGTGCTCCTTCGCCGGCATGTTCGTCGGCCAGGCCGTCCGCACGCGGCTGCGGCCGGATATGTTCCGGGTCTGGTTCCAGATCGCGATGATCGTTCTCGGGGTCTATCTTGCCGGCAATGCGTTGCTGAAAATAACCACCTGAAACGTGACGGCCGAAACGAACGGTGACGGCTGACTTCAGCGCGTATCCATCATGGCGACGCGGACACCGAGATAGACGAACATCCCGCCGAGCAGGCGGTTGATCCAGGCCATCGCGCCCGCCGATTGCCGGATCCGGCCGGCGGCCCGCGCCGCGAACGCCGCCACGGTGAAGCACCATAGCGTGCCGTTGGAGATGAAGATCAGGCCGAGCGTCAGGAACGCGAGTGCCTTGTGCGGCGAATCCGCCGCGACAAATTGCGGCAGGAATGCGAGAAAAAACAGCGCCACCTTCGGATTGAGCGCACAGGTCAGGACGCCCTGCCAGAACACCCGGCGCAGTGACGTCTCGCCTGCTTTCGCCGAAGGCTCCGCGACGGGACGGGCCCGCGACAGCAGCATCTGGACGCCGGCGAACAGCAGATAGGCAGCACCGACCATTTTTACGACAGCGAACGCCGCCGAAGACGCCATCAGCAGCGCCGACAGGCCGATGGCGGCGCCAAACACATGAACCAGGCAGCCGCAACTTATCCCCAGCGCAGCCGCCGCCCCGCCGCGCCAGCCGAGCTGAACGCTGCGCCCGACAATATAGGCGGTGTCCGGCCCCGGTGTGACATTGAGCAGCAATCCGGAGAGGATAAAGAGCCACAATTGGTGAATACCGAGCGTCCCGTCCATCGTCTGACCGTTTCCCGGAACCCTTGTCCCTGCAGCCTTGCGCCCGATTGCCCCGTGCCATTTCCGGGCGAATTGCATTACTATCATGATACTATCGTGGCCGGATTGGGCTTCCCCCGGAAGCGACGTATTTTATAAGCATTGGAATCACGTAACCGACCACGTACTGGTATCTGCCGGTTCTGGAGCCTTTGGGATATCTTGGGGACATGGAAAGACGCCTGGCTGCCATCGTCTGCGCTGACGTCGCCGGCTATTCCCGCATGATGGGAGCCGACGAGGCGGGGACGCATGCCACGTTCAAGGCCCATCGCGGCGCGATCTACCCCGTCATTCTCAACCATGGCGGCCGGCTGGTAAAGAATACCGGCGACGGCTTCCTGCTGGAATTTCCGAGCATCGTCGGCGCCATCGAGGCGGCGATCGCGATGCAGGGGCTGATGGCCGAACGCAACAATCACATCCCCGGCGATCGCGTCATGCAGTTCCGCATGGGCATCCACATGGGCGACGTGATGGCCGACGAAGACGAGGTGTTCGGCGACGACGTCAACATCGCCGTCCGCCTCGAATCGGTCGCAGCCCCCGGCGGAATCGCGGTTTCCGGCAAGGCCTGCCATGAGGCCGGCAAACGGCTCAGCGTGACCCTGATCGATTCCGGGCCGCACCGGTTCAAGAACATCGAGGAACCGATCGAAGTCTGGACCTGGCAGCCCGAAGGCTCCGACAGCGCCGGCCGTGGATCCAGGCTGGTTCCCAGCGAGACCTCGAATCTCGCGGCCCAGTATCGAACCGCGATCGTGGGTGTGCTGCCGTTTGCCAATCTCAGCGACGGTGCCGACGAATATTTTTCCGACGGCCTGACCGAGGACCTGATCCACGCGCTGTCGCTGCAATCGTTTTACCGGGTGCTCAGCCGCAACTCGACCTTCGCGTTCAAGGGTAACAACCAGAGCACGCGGCTGATCGCCCGCGAAATCGACGCCACCTACCTGATCCAGGGATCGGTGCGGCGGGCCGGAACCAAGATCCGCGTCACCTCGGAGCTGATCGCACCCGAGACCGGCGAACAATTATGGACCGGCCGGTTTGACCGCGACATCGGCGACCTGTTCGCGATGCAGGACGAAATCACCACCAGCCTGTCGGCGGCGATCGCGGCCGAGATCTACCGCGCGGAAGCCTCCGCGCCGCCGCGGCCGTCCTCGAACGACCTGACGGCGTGGGATCGCTTCCTGAAGGGGCTGTCCTACTACTATCTGCAGACCAAGGACGACTGGGAAACCTCGATCGGCCTGTTCCGCGAAGCCATCGCGCTCGATCCGACGCTGTCGATCGCGCGCGCCTATCTCGCCACCATCCAGATCCAGGGCATCCAGTTCGGATGGATTCACAGCACGCGCGAATTGTGGGATTCCGCGATGTCGCTGGCGCAGAGCAGCGTCCGGCTCGATCCGCGTTCGTCGTTTGCGTTTCAGATCCTCGCTTATGTGAGCGCGGTACAGGGGCATTACGAGGCGGCGATGGACGCCGCCAAACGGGCGGTCGCCCTCAACCCGTACGACATGGGCGCCCGTGGCGTGCTCGGCATGTGCCATCTCGTGATCGGCGAACACCGGCACGCCATCGAAATGTTCTCGATGGCGGCGCAGCGCGGCAACTCCGACCCCCGATATCAATGGGCGGCCGTGAACGCGTTCAGTCATTATCTGCTGGGGCAATATGACGCTGCTTTGTCCTGGGCGCGCGAGGAACTGTATCTCAATCCCAACCAGATGCAGGCGCTGGCGATACGGTCGGCGGCGCTCGCGCAATTGGGGCGGACCGCGGAAGCGAAAAACGCAGCCGAGGTGCTGCTGAGCAACTATCCGAACCTGACGGTCGAGCGCATGATGCGGCATCTGCACTGGAAAGCCGCAGGCGACGTCGCCCATTACCGCGAGGGCCTTTTGAAGGCCGGCATCCCCTTCGGTAAGGTGGCGCTGATCGAATCTTCGCCCAGGCTCGCCGCGGATTCCTGATCGCGGATCGTTCCTGCCAAGCCTTGAGTTGTGAGGCCCTGAGTTGTGAGGCCTTGAGTTGACACGGCTTCGAATTCCGCGAAAACTTGGCTTGCATCCAGAAGTAGTGCGACGACCATAAATTCGCCTTTTCAACACCGTCCATCATCTCAGATGGATATTTTTCATCCGCTGCTTTTGAGGGATTTGGAGCCATGACAGACGCCGCACCTGCCGCCGCCGTTTCGCCCAACAATCCCTGCCCGTTCCTGCGCGCGCTGGTCGCGAACGGCTATGTCGGCGGCCACGTCGTGCCGCTTTCCAAGATCGCCGAAACTATCACCCTCGCCAGCGGCGAGACCGGCGCCGGCAAGATCAAGGTGTGGATGGAGACCTTCGGCGTCGCGCAGATGGCGAACGGCAATCCGTTGAAGAGCTTCATCTTCGGCGCGGTGCTGGACGAGTTGCGCAACGGCCCGCTCGACAAGCATGGCGCCGGCTCGCGCATTCTCGACGTCGAAGCGCATGTGCATGAGGACGAAATCGTCCGTCTCGGCACGTTCGGCAAGAATCGGCCTGACGGTGCCGGCGGCATGGAACTCGGACTCAACGCCAAGGAAATCGAAACCTACATGGCGGCCAATCTCGAGCGCGCCGGCGACGCAGCGCGCTTTTATTATCCCATACTGATGAAGGGCGAATGGCCGGTGCTGTTGCGTATCATGGGCAAGGGCGACGGCGACGAGCGTTATCTTAGCGTCGCCGAGGTCAAAACGCTGTTCGTCGAGCGGCGTTTCCCGGCCCGGATCGTCGCGCGCCTGCCGTCACCGCCGGCAAGTTGATCACTTGAACAGCGGCGTACCGGGCACGAAGGCGTCGAACGCCGCCCAGAATTGCGCGCGGTAGCGGTCCTGCTCCTGCAGGATTTCGTGCTTGGAGCCCGCGATCACCAGATGCGAGCCGGCGCGCAGGTGATAGGCGAACTCCTCGATCGCCGAGGTCGAGACGATGCTGTCGTTGCTGGCGGCCAGCATCAGGATCGGCTGGCGGATTTCCGACGGGTAGTTGGCGCCGCGAAAGGTGTGCATCGCCCGGAACGCGGTATCGGCCCAGGCCACCGTCGGCGAACCGATGCCGAGCGTCGGGTCTTCTTCGAGGATCGCGGCGTTGCGGGCGAAGCGCACGGGATCGCTGGTGAAGGGATTGTTGACGAAGGATTCCGAACCGGTCAGCGCGTCGCTGCCGCCGGGCACGTAGCGGCCGCCCTGGCCGGTCAGCCGCATGATCCGAAGCAGCGCACGCGCCGGAAACGAAGTGGCGCGGCCCGGCAGGTCGATCATCGGCGCCGACAGCACCATGCGATCGAACCAGCGTTTGCCCGCATGCGCGATCCGCAGCATGACGGCGCCGCCCATCGAATGCGCCAGCGCGAAATAGGGCGGCGGACAATCCGGCAGCACCACCTGCTGCACGAAGGTCTCGACGTCGACTTCGAAATCGGAGAAATCGCGGACATAGCCCTTGCGCGGATCGCGCAACCGCCGCGACGAATGCCCCTGGCCGCGCCAGTCGATCATCGCCACCGCAAAACCGCGGTCGCGCAGGTCGCGCACCGTCTCGAAATATTTCTCGATCGATTCGCTGCGCCCGGTGAAGACGCAGACCGTGCCCTTGCGGCCCGCCGGCGGCGCCCAGCGCGCAAACCGCAATTCGGCGCCGTCGGGCGTCTTGATGGTGCCCGAGACAACATCCTCCGGAACCGGATTGGCGGGAATCGAGACGAGCGTCATGACCGGAACCGGATAGGTGAAAAGGGCTGGAAATCAAGGCGGGAGGGCGAAAAAGGGAGGCCTTTGCGGCCCTCTTGAACGCCGTTTGTCCCCTCCCATATCACTTCTGTGCAGGCCGCTACCAGTGTTTCGGAACCGGGACCTGAAGGCTGCACAAGACGAAAGCCCGGCCCGATGGCGGGCGGGTTAATTGCAACAGTCGCTCAATGGAGGACTACCCTATGCGTACCTACGATCTCACCCCGTTCTATCGTTCCACCGTCGGCTTCGACCGCTTCTTCAACCTGCTGGATCAGGCCACCGCAGACGGCAGCCCCGGTTATCCCCCCTACAATATCGAGCGCACCGGTGAGAACGCCTACCGCATCAGCGTCGCGGTCTCCGGCTTCTCGCAGGGCGAGCTTTCGATCGTCGCCAAGGAAAACACCCTGACGATCAAGGGCGAGAAATCCGCCAACGAAAACGGCGCCGAGAAATCCGAAGTGCTTTACCGCGGCATCGCCGCCCGCGCCTTCGAACGCGCCTTCCAGCTCGCCGACTTCGTCCAGGTGAAAAACGCCTCGCTCGAGAACGGCCTGCTTCACGTCGATCTCGTCCGCGAGATTCCCGAGGCCAAGAAGCCCCGCAGCATTCCGATCTCGTCCAGCAACAAGGCCCCGCAGGTGGTCGACGCTTCGGTAGCCGCGTAACGCGATCAAGGCTTTCGGCAGATATTGGCCGAAACGAAAACGCCCCGGGAAACCGGGGCATTTTTTGTTGCAGCCGTCGTCCCTGCCTAGTGCGCAATTGCGCACGGGCGCAGGAACCCATAGCCACCGGCAGTCGTTTTACGAAAGGTCTCTCCCATCCCGCCTTATCGTTAGATCACGCGGTATGGGTCCCTGTGTGTGCAGGGTCTGTCATGATGGGGTGGGCGGGAAGCCGTTGGGTCCCTGGCGCATGACGCCGTAAGCCGGCTCGGTCTCCCGCCCGTTTCGACCATTAACCTGAACAGTTGCACGAGGCTGCGCCAACAGACCTCGCATCACAGGGACAGGCCCCATGATCTTATCCCTTCGCTGCGTCGGAATCGACGTCTCCAAGCATACGCTCGACATTTTTGATGATGCCGTCGGCAAACCCGAGCGCATCGCCAACGCGCTACAGGCCATCACGGAGCAGGTGGCGCGTTGGCGATGCGGCAATGTCTTTGTCGTATTCGAAGCCACAGGCGTCTACGACCGAGAACTTGCCGAAGCGTTGCATCGGGCCAGGATCCGGTTTGCCCGCATCAATCCCGCCCGCGCTCGCGACTTTGCCCGCGCGCGAGGACGGCTGGCTAAAACCGATGCGATTGACGCCCACATGCTCGCCGGCTTTGCGCGGACGATGGCGCCGGCTTCCGAACAGGCGCCAGATCCAGCCCGGAACGCCCTGTCACTCCTCGCAAAACGCCGCGATCAACTGGTCCACATGCGGGCTCAGGAGAAGAACCGGCGCAGCGAGACGCGTGATCCCGCCATGATCGAAAGCATTGCGCGCCTCATCGACTTCCTCAACGGCGAGGTCAAGGCGATCGAGGCCAGGATCAAAACCCTCATCAAGGCCGAGCCGACGATATCCGACGACGCGCGTCTGATACGATCGGCACCAGGCGTCGGGCCTGTCGCCTGTATGCAGCTCATCGCCCAGATGCCCGAACTCGGTCGCGTCGGGCCTAAGCAGGTGGCTGCGTTGGCTGGTCTGGCTCCGCTTAACGTCGATAGCGGCCTATATCGCGGCAAACGAGCCATCGGTGGCGGCCGCAAGCGGGTCCGCGACGCTCTCTACATGGCCGCTCTCAACGCCGTACGCCGCGATGGTTCGGTTAAAGCTTTTTACCAAAAGCTCCGCACCGCCGGTAAACCCGCCAAACTTGCCCTGATCGCCGTAGCCCGAAAACTCCTCACGACCCTCAACGCCATGGTGCGAGACCGGAAAGCCTACCTCGCACCACGGCCTTCATAACAGTTGCCTGCTTTCGCAGGGACGACAGCTACTCCAGCCCCTGCACCTTCGGCAGGTCCTTGGTCGGCGCAATCTCGGCCACGGGCTTTGCCGGAGCCTGACCGGTCGTGACGGCCGGCGGAGCCGCTGGCGCCTCCGCCGGCTTCGACTGCGCTGCCGCCGATTGCTGCTGTGGTTCAGGCTGGGCATCGGGCTTGACGTCCGGCTTGGCGGCGAGCGGGCTCGCCTTCGGCACCGGCACGGTGCGGCTGGCCACATGCGGGATCGCCCGTGGCGGCCGCGGCTCGCCCCTGACAGGGGTGCCGGGCGGCAACGGACCGCTTTGGCCGTGGATCACCGCCGGCTCCTCGCTGAAATTGTTCCCGATGGTGTAACCGGGCCTGAAGCGGATGATCCGCCCGTCACGGGCATCGACGATCAGCCGGCCGCTCTCACCGCTGCGATCGACCACCTCGATCGCGTAGACGAAGCCGCGCTGCCGGGGGATGCCCAGCGGCGAGAACCCGTTCTCGCGCACCACCGTATAAACCTCTTCCGGTGGCAGCAGCCGCGGGCCGGAGCCGTAAGGCGCGCCTGGGGCATCCGGCATCGCCGCATAGGGACCGCCAAAATCGGAGACGGGCGTATAGGGCGCCAACCTCTGCGCCTGCGCGCCGGCCGCGAACAGAACCAGGCTCGCCGCCAAACATCCGGTGAACAACTTCATCGTGAGTGCTCCTGTAAGTCCCAACGCCTCTGAATGCGAAGGCCCGAGCTTTTCGCCCTCTTGCCTGCCATTCCCGGGGGCGAATTCATTCGTCCCCCTCGCGAATTTCGTCGCAAAATCCGGCGGACCTTGGGCCGGATCGCGGCGCGTTTGCTTCAAATCCGGGGCGGCGGTTTCAGCCCGCGAACGGCACGGATCAGCCATGCGGGCAAGGACTCTCACGTGCTTGTGTGATAGACAAAAATTTGGCATGGTCAGAGTTAGGACAGTATCACTGTCTCAATTGCGCGGCGGTCCCGGCACAGGGATTGCAACGAAATCTGGGTGCTTCGAGCTCCAGGGAAGTACAGGCAAGGCCGTTCCTCAGGGACGTTGAACGCCCAAGCCTGAATTTAGGAAATTACGGCTCGCGGAGGACGAGCGGTGGCCCGGTGGGTGCCGCAAACGTCCAAGGTGCGTCGATCAAACGGTGGCCCTTACCTAGTTAAGAGGATTGTGATGAGCGGGTCGGAATTCGAGCGCGAAAACATCGGGACAGCAGCACTGTCGGCGACCGCGGCTTCGAAACCGGCCGACACCGATACGCCGCGCGAATTTTCTTGGCGTCCGCCGGCGGAGGGCATGTACGACCCGAGCCTGGAAAAGGATTCCTGTGGCGTCGGTTTCATCGCCAACATCAAGGGCGTGAAGTCGCACCAGATCGTCTCGGATGCGATCAATATTCTGTGCAACCTCGAACATCGCGGCGCGGTCGGCGCCGACCCGCGCGCCGGCGACGGCGCCGGCATCCTGGTGCAGATCCCGCACGCCTTTTTCAAGCGCAAGGCCGCCGAGATCGGCTTCCAGTTGCCGGAGCCCGGCGACTATGCGATCGGCGCGCTGTTCCTGCCGAAGGAAACCGCGTGGCGCAAAGTCATCCAGAGCATCGTCGCCGAACAGATCAAGGCCGAAGGCCTGATGCTGCTCGGCTGGCGCGACGTTCCGTCCGACAACTCTTCGCTGGGTGAAACCGTCAAGCCGACCGAGCCCTACCACATGCAGGTGTTCATCGGTCGCAACGGCGGCGCCAAGACCGAGGACGAATTCGAACGCCGGCTTTACATTCTGCGCAAGTCGATCTCGCAGGCGATCTACCAGCGCCGCGAGCGCGGCCTCGCCGGCTATTATCCGGCGTCGATGTCGTGCCGCACCGTGATCTACAAGGGCATGTTCCTCGCCGACCAGCTCGGCAAGTATTATCCCGACCTGCACGAAGCGGATTTCGAGAGCGCGCTGGCGCTGGTGCATCAGCGCTTCTCGACCAACACCTTCCCGGCGTGGTCGCTGGCGCATCCGTACCGGATGGTGGCGCATAACGGCGAAATCAACACGCTGCGCGGCAACGTCAACTGGATGGCGGCACGACAGGCTTCCGTGCATTCCGAACTCTACGGCAAGGACATCTCCAGGCTGTGGCCGATCTCCTACGAAGGCCAGAGCGACACCGCCTGCTTCGACAACGGCCTCGAATTCCTGGTGCAGGGCGGTTACTCGCTGCCGCACGCCGTGATGATGATGATTCCGGAAGCGTGGGCCGGCAATCCCCTGATGGATGAGCAGCGCCGCGCGTTCTACGAATATCACGCAGCCCTGATGGAGCCGTGGGACGGCCCCGCCGCGATCGCCTTCACCGACGGCCGCCAGATCGGCGCCACGCTCGACCGCAACGGCCTGCGCCCGGCGCGCTATCTCGTCACCAGGGACGACCGCATCGTGATGGCGTCCGAAATGGGCGTGCTGAAAATCCCCGAGGACCAGATCGTCACCAAGTGGCGGCTGCAGCCCGGCAAGATGCTGCTGGTCGACCTCGAACAGGGACGCCTGATTCCCGACGACGAGATCAAGGCCGAGCTCGCCAAGAGCCATCCTTACGCCGACTGGCTGCACCGCACCCAGATTCAGCTCGAGGAATTGCCGGATGCCGCCACCAAGGGCATGCGTTCCAACCTGCCGCTGCTCGATCGGCAGCAGGCGTTCGGCTATAGCCAAGAAGACATCACCATCCTGATGACGCCGATGGCGTCGACCGGCGAGGAAGCCGCGGGCTCGATGGGCAACGACACGCCGATCTCGGCGCTGTCGGACCGGCCGAAGCCGCTGTTCACCTACTTCAAGCAGAATTTTGCGCAGGTCACCAACCCGCCGATCGATCCCATTCGTGAAGAACTGGTGATGAGCCTCGTTTCCATCATCGGACCGCGGCCGAACCTGTTCGACCTGCAGGGCCTCGCCTCGACCAAGCGGCTCGAAGTGCGCCAGCCGATCCTGACCGACGCCGATCTGGAGAAGATCCGCTCGATCACCGATGTTGCCGACAGCCATTTCAAGTCGCGTACGCTCGACACCACCTTCCATGCCGGCTTCGGCGCGGCGGGCCTCGAACAGGTGCTCGACGAACTCTGTGCACGTGCCGAAGGTGCGGTGCGCGAGGGCGTCAACATCATCATCCTGTCCGACCGCATGGCCGGCTCAGACCGGATTCCGATCCCGTCGCTGCTCGCCTGCGCCGCCGTGCATCATCATCTGATCCGCACGGGCCTACGCACTTCGGTCGGCCTCGTCGTCGAATCCGGCGAGCCGCGCGAAGTACATCACTTTGCTTGTCTGGCCGGTTACGGCGCCGAAGCGATCAATCCGTATCTGGCGTTCGAGACCATCATCGCGATGAAGGACCGTCTGCCCGGCTCGCTCGACGACTATGAACTCGTCAAGCGCTACATCAAGTCGATCGGCAAGGGTCTGCTCAAGGTGATGTCCAAGATGGGCATCTCGACCTACCAGTCCTATTGCGGCGCGCAGATCTTCGACGCGGTCGGTCTCAAGGCCGATTTCGTCGCCAAGTACTTTGCCGGCACCCACACCCGCATCGAGGGCGTGGGTCTGGCCGAAATCGCCGAGGAAACCGTGCGCCGCCATGGCGACGCGTTCGGCGACGCACAGGTCTACAAGTCGGCACTCGATGTCGGCGGCGAATATGCCTACCGCACCCGCGGCGAAGACCACGCCTGGACCGCCGAGACGGTCGGCCTGCTGCAGCATGCCGCGCGCGGCAATTCGCTGGAGCGCTACAAGGCATTCGCCAAGGTTCTCAACGAGCAGTCCGAGCGGTTGTTGACCCTGCGCGGCCTGTTCCGGATCAAGACCGCCGAGGACGAGAAGCGCAAGCCGATCAAGCTCGACCAGGTCGAGCCGGCCAAGGACATCGTCAAGCGTTTCGCCACCGGTGCAATGTCGTTCGGCTCGATCTCGCGCGAGGCGCATACGACGCTCGCGATCGCCATGAACCGGATCGGCGGCAAGTCCAACACCGGCGAAGGCGGCGAAGAGTCCGATCGCTTCAAGCCGATGCCGAACGGCGACAGCATGCGCTCGGCGATCAAGCAGGTCGCCTCGGGCCGCTTCGGCGTGACGACGGAATATCTCGTCAACTCCGACATGATGCAGATCAAGATGGCGCAGGGCGCCAAGCCCGGCGAAGGCGGACAGCTGCCCGGCCACAAGGTCGACGCGGTAATCGCCCGCGTACGGCATTCGACGCCGGGCGTCGGCCTGATCTCGCCGCCGCCGCATCACGACATCTATTCGATCGAGGATCTGGCGCAGCTGATCTACGACCTCAAGAACGTCAATCCGGACGGCCAGGTCTCGGTCAAGCTGGTTTCCGAAATCGGCGTCGGCACCGTCGCGGCGGGCGTTGCCAAGGCGCGCGCTGACCATGTCACCATCGCGGGCTTCGAAGGCGGCACCGGCGCGTCCCCCCTCACCTCGATCAAGCACGCGGGTTCGCCATGGGAAATCGGCCTCGCCGAAACCCACCAGACGCTGGTGCGCGAACGGCTGCGCAGCCGGATCGTGGTCCAGGTCGACGGCGGCTTCCGCACCGGACGCGACGTCGTGATCGGCGCGCTCCTGGGTGCCGACGAGTTCGGCTTCGCCACCGCCCCCCTGATCGCGGCCGGCTGCATCATGATGCGCAAGTGCCATCTCAACACCTGCCCGGTCGGCGTCGCGACCCAGGATCCCGTGTTGCGCAAGCGCTTCACTGGCCAGCCCGAGCACGTCATCAACTACTTCTTCTTCGTCGCCGAGGAAGTCCGCGAGATCATGGCGCAGCTCGGCTACCGCACCTTCAACGAGATGGTCGGCCAGACCCAGATGCTCGACCAGTCCACGCTGGTGGCGCACTGGAAGGCCAAGGGGCTCGATTTCTCAAAGCTGTTCGTGCGGCAGAAGGAATTACCCGGCCAGAAGATCTATCACGCCGAAAACCAGAACCATCACCTCGAAGCCGTGCTCGACCGCCGGCTGATCGAAAAGGCGCGGGCCGCGATCGACCGCGGCGCGCCGGTCAGGATCGAAGAAGAGATCAACAACACCGACCGTTCCGCCGGCGCGATGCTGTCGGGGACGATTGCGAAGATCTACGGCAATGCCGGGCTGCCGCATGACACCATCCATGTCGGCCTGAAGGGCACGGCGGGTCAGGCGTTCGGCGCGTGGCTCGCCAAGGGCGTCACCTTCGAGCTCGAAGGCGAAGGCAACGACTATGTCGGCAAGGGCCTGTCCGGCGGACGCATCATCGTCAAGCCACCGAGGAATTCCGGCATCGTGCCGGAAGAGTCGATCATCGTCGGCAACACCGTGATGTACGGCGCGATCGAGGGCGAATGCTATTTCCGCGGCATCGCCGGCGAGCGCTTCGCGGTGCGCAACTCGGGCGCAATCGCGGTCGTCGAAGGCGCCGGCGACCATTGCTGCGAATACATGACCGGCGGCATCGTCGTGGTGCTGGGCAAGACCGGGCGCAACTTCGCGGCCGGCATGTCCGGCGGCATCGCCTACGTGCTGGATGAGGCCGGCGATTTCACCAAGCTCTGCAACATGGCGATGGTCGAGCTCGAACCGGTGCTCTCGGAAGAGACGATCAACGCGAATACCTATCACCACGCCGGCGACCTCGAAGCGCACGGGCGGGTCGACGTGTTCAAGGACCTGCTCGACTCCGACATCGAGCGGTTGCACATCCTGATCACGCGTCACGCCAAGCTGACCGATTCGAAGAAGGCCGCCGAGATCCTCGCGAACTGGAAGACGTGGCTGCCTAAATTCCGCAAGGTGATGCCGGTGGAATACCGCCGCGCGCTGAAGGAATTGAAGGCCAACGCCGACGCCGAGCCGAAGATCGCGATCGGGGCTTAGACATCACCACGCGTCGTTCCGGGGCACGCACCGCGCGAACCCGGAACCTCGCAAATCATCATCGAGATTCCGGGTCTGCGCCGGCGGCGCATCCTGGAATGACGGGAACGACGAAGCAGAAGTCGCAGGGGCGTTATGGGCAAGATCACAGGTTTTCTGGAAATCGACCGGCATGACCGCAAGTATGCGCCGGTCGCCGACCGCGTGAAGCACTATCGCGAATTCGTCATTCCCCTGAGCGAGAAAGACACCCGCGACCAGGCCGCGCGCTGCATGAATTGCGGCATCCCCTATTGCCACGGCACCGGTTCGGTTCAGCCGGGTACGCCGGGCTGTCCGGTCAACAACCAGATCCCCGATTTCAACGACCTCGTCTACCAGAACAACTGGGAAGAGGCCTCGCGCAACCTGCATTCGACCAACAATTTCCCGGAATTCACCGGCCGCATCTGCCCGGCGCCGTGCGAAGCGTCCTGCACGCTCAACATCGACGACAACCCGGTCACCATCAAGACCATCGAATGCGCCATCGTCGATCGCGCCTGGGACAATGGCTGGCTGCCGCCCGAGATCGCGGCGACCAAGTCCGGCAAGAAGGTCGCGATCGTCGGCTCCGGTCCTGCGGGCCTTGCCGCAGCCCAACAACTCGCGCGCGCCGGCCATGACGTCCATGTCTACGAGAAGTTCGCCAAGGCCGGCGGTTTGCTCCGTTACGGCATTCCCGACTTCAAGATGGAAAAGCACATCATCGACCGCCGCGTGGCGCAGATGGAGGCCGAGGGCGTCACCTTCCATTACGGCGTCCATGTCGGCGGCAACGTTTCGGGCGCGCTCGATCCGCGCGAACTCATGACCCAGTATGACGCGGTGGCGCTGACCGGCGGCGCCGAAGCCGGCCGCGACCTGCCGATCCCCGGCCGCGACCTCGACGGCATTCACTTCGCGATGGACTTCCTGCCGCAACAAAACCGCCGCGTCTCTTCGGAGCCGGTGAGCGGCGTCAAGGACATCCTCGCCGACGGCAAGCATGTCGTCGTGATTGGCGGCGGCGACACCGGCTCGGACTGCATCGGCACCTCGTTCCGTCAGGGCGCGAAATCCGTGACCCAGCTCGAAATCATGCCGGCGCCGCCCGAGCATGAGAACAAGGGCCTGACCTGGCCGAACTGGCCGCTGAAGATGCGGACCTCGTCGAGCCAGGCCGAAGGCGCGCGCCGCGAATTCGCAGTGCTGACGCAGAAATTTTCGGGCGTGGACGGCAAGGTGCAGAAGCTGCACTGCGTGCAGGTCGACGACAAGTTCAAGCCGATCGCCGGCACCGAATTCGATATCGACGCCCAGCTGGTGCTGCTGGCGATGGGATTCGTGCATCCGGTGCACGAGGGCATGTTGAAGACGCTCGGCGTCGACCTCGACCAGCGCGGCAACGTCCGCGCCAACCTGCAGGACTACCAGACCTCGCTGCCGAACGTGTTCGCCGCCGGCGACATGCGCCGCGGCCAGTCGCTGGTGGTATGGGCGATCCGCGAAGGCCGCCTCTGCGCCCGCGCGATCGATCAGTTCCTGATGGGGTCGACGACGCTGCCGCGGTAACTCTTCGCCTTACTTTATCCCTCCCCCTTGTGGGGAGGGTGGCGCGCAGCGCCGGGTGGGGGTCGCGCACGGCAGTGTGCAAAAAATGCCTTAGCTCAATCATCTCCGACCTTCGGCCAATCGCTTCCGGGAGGTTGACTTGGCCAACGAGAACGCCCGCGCACTTCGCAAGCGGCTGACGCCGCAGGAAGTCAAACTATGGGTCAAGCTGCGCGAAATCAAAACGCTTGGCTTTCATTTCCGGCGGCAGGCGCCGATCGGACCTTATATCGTCGATTTCGTTTCTTTTCGCTCACGACTCGTCATTGAAGCCGATGGCGGTCAACATGGCATGCCGGACGGCGCGCGGTCGGACCAGGAGCGCGATGCGTTTCTGAAATCACAAGGCTTCATGGTTCTTCGATTCTGGAATTCAGACATCGATGCCAATCTCACTGGCGTGATGGAAGAGATTTTGAGAGTGCTGAAGCAAGCGATGTGACGGATTGCGGTTCTCTCCGCATATTCACTTTTTCGCGCACTGCCGTGCGCTACCCCCACCCGGCGCTTCGCGCCACCCTCCCCACAAGGGGGAGGGATAGAGGGGAACTAATTCTGCAACCTCACACCCAGCATCACCACTGTCGACGCGGTGCTGTTGCCGGGCAGATTCGAATCCAGCCAGTCGCGGCGCAGGGTGCCCTTGAGCCAGATGTTGCGGCTCATCTTGTAGATCACGTCGCCGGACAGCGAGTAGAACTTGTCGTGGCGGCTGTCGCCCTGGTAGTCGAGCGAACCCCAGGTGAACCTGCCGATCCCGGTCAGCCAGCGGCGGAAGTCGTGATCGACTTCGACGGTGTAGGTATGCGTCAGCACGCCCGAAGTGCCGGGCAGCGTGGTCTCCGAGATCGCGGTGTCGGAATTGAATTTGGCCGTCGTCAGCGGCGTCACGGTCCAGGTCAGCGAGGATGACACCAGCAGGCCCTCGAGCCGGTTGAGCCTGGGATCGACATAGTCGCGCGCGGCGTAGCCGACGCCGATTTCGCCGATCAAGAGCCGCGAGAACTCGAAGCTGGTGCCGCCCTTGATGTAGCCGCCACTGGAGTCGCGCGCATAGCCGTTGCGATCGAGCCTGAGGTCATGCACGCGGCTGTCGCCCTCGACTTCCATGAACGGCTTGAGGCCCGGCATCAGGTCGTAGCTGACGCGGCCGATGCCGCCGAACTGGTTGAAGTTGCGGTCGTCGTTGCTGGAGAACGTGCCGTCGGTCAGCTTGGAGTCGGTGTAGGCGGTACGGTCAACGGTGGCGCCGGCCGAGATCTGCAGCCGGTTGAAGTTGTGGTCGACGCCGAAGGTGCCGCCGAACGACGCATAGACCGGATATCTGGCAAGCCCCGCCTGGATGTTCGGGCTGCCGGGATTGTCGGTCGCGACCTGCAACCGCGTCTGCGCCAGCAGGCGCGTATCGTTGGTGACGTCGAGGCGGCCGTCGACATGGCCGGTGAAATTCGGACGATCGATATTGACCGGCGCCGGCGAGACCGTGCCGTCGGCCGGCGGCGGAAAGGTGTTGCCGTAGCCGGTGAACGATCCTCTGAGGTCGGCGACCAGCGCGTGGCGCTCCCAGTCGGAGACGGCGAGGAATTCGGGCGCGACCACATAGAACGGCGAGCCGCGGGGCACCGCCGTGCGGGCCGGGTTGGTGTCGTAGCCGGCCGAGAGTTCGAGCGCCGATTTGATCAGGAAGGCGCCGGCGTAGTCGCCGACCGCGCCGAACGGATCGTCGTCGACCTTGAGCCGCTTGCGCAAGGGCTGGCCAACCACCGTGCCGGCCATCGCGGGTGCGATCGGCGTCTTGTTGGCGGACTGCGACGGCGGAACCGAAAGCCGCAGCGTGGCCGATGCCAGCGGTGGCGGCGGATTGCCGGGTCCGACCGGCGGCTTCGGTTTGGCCTGACCCGGATAGTATTTCGTCTGCCTGCGTTTGCGGTTCAGCGAGTCGTAGCCCCAGTCCGATGCGCCGCTGGCGGCGGCGTTGCCGTAGCGCGGGATCTGTCCAATCCGCGACGGCGCGGGCGCGTCCTGACCGCGCAGCCGCGTGTCGCTGCCGGCATCGCCGGTTTGGGTGCCGGCATCAGCCGTCGTCCGCCGCAACGGCGAATCCGCCGATGTGATCTGGCTGGAGCGGGTCGGGCTGAACAGGTCTGATGTGACGGTCTGGGCATGAGCCCTGGTGCCGCCCAGGGCGATCAGCACAAGGCATGACAAGGCCGCGCGAAGGGACAGCGCGCACAGGCCTCGGACCCTTGCTGGACCCGCCATCACGATAAAAAAATACCCCAACAACGTCAGATACTTGCGTGACGCACCCCGAATGCAGCGGAAAACGTCGTTAATGGAGTTAAAACAATTATGGTTAATGAGCCGTTGAGAGCGGGTGGGCGCGCGTCGCATCACCGCGCCGGCCATGCTAAGGAGGGGTCCGGGGGCTGCAGCCCCTCCTCCCTGGAAGCAGACATCTCGTTAAGGCAGACATGGCCAATCCGAATCCGCTGATGGCAAAATCATCCGGCACCGATCACGCTGACGCCGCCATCCAGTCGGCCCTGCGCACGTTGGACGCGGAAGGCAGCGGCATCGCCGCGATCACGGCGGCGCTGCAATCCGATCTGCGGGCGCCGTTCGTCGCGGCCACCGACCTGATCAACAACGCCAAGGGCCGGCTGATCGTCACCGGGCTCGGCAAATCAGGCCATATCGGCCGCAAGATCGCGGCGACGTTCGCCTCGACCGGCACGCCGGCATTTTTCGTCCACGCCGCCGAGGCGAGCCACGGCGATCTCGGCATGATCACCGCCGACGACGTCATCCTGGCGCTGTCATGGTCCGGCGAGCAGCCGGAGATGAAGAATCTGATCACCTACGCCAAGCGGTTCCGGATTCCGGTGATCGCGATCAGCGCGGAGCGGGAGTCCTCGCTCGCCAAGGCCGCCGACGTCGCGCTGACCTTGCCGAAGGCGCGCGAGGCCTGCCCGCATAATCTCGCGCCGACCACCTCCTCGCTGATGATGCTGGCGCTCGGCGATGCGCTGGCGATCGCGCTGTTGGAAGGCCGCGGCTTCACCTCGGTCGATTTCAGCGTGCTGCATCCCGGCGGCAAGCTCGGCGCGCTGCTGAAATACATCCGAGACCTCATGCATGCGGGCGATAGCGTGCCGCTGAAGCCGCTCGGCACCAAAATGTCGGATGCGCTGGTCGAGATGACGTCGAAAGGCTTTGGCTGCGTCGGCATCATCGACGGGCGCGGCCATATCGTCGGCATCGTCACCGACGGCGATCTGCGCCGCCACATGCTTCGGCCGGACCTGATGACCGCCAGCGTCGACGACGTGATGACCAAGAATCCGAAGACGATCGGCCGCGATATGCTGGCCAGCGAGGCGCTGGAGATCCTCAACTCCTCGAAGATCACGGCGCTGATCATCACCGACGCCGGCAAGCCGGTCGGCATCGTGCATCTGCACGATCTGCTTCGCGCGGGCGTGGCGTAAAGTCACCGACATGCTGCGTAGGGTGGGTTAGGCGAAGCCGTAACCCACCGCGTTATCAAATGCGCCGTACGTAGTTGGTGGGTTACGCTTCGCTAACCCACCCTACGTCCTCGCAACGACGGCTACTTCGGAAACCGCGCCGCGCTCGTCTCCAGCGGCAGCGCCATGGTGTTCGCCAGATACGACACGGTGCGATAGAATCCGCACAGCATGATGATTTCGAGAATCTGCGCCTCGTTGTAATGCGCCGACAGCGACTTGAATTCGGCATCGCCGAGCGTCGCCCGCTCATGCAGCGCGTCGACGGCTGCGATCAGCGCCTGCTCGGCGGGTGACCAGCACGCGGCATCGGCTTTATCCCGCACGGTGGCGCGGACCTGTTCTGTCGTCAGATCGGCGGCTTCCGCGAACGCCGCGACATGCACGCCCCATTCGTATTCGCAGGCATTTTTCGCGCAGGTGCGGTCGATGACGATTTCACGCTCGCGCAGCGACAACGGCCCGCGGTCCAGCAGGCTGCCGCCGCGAAACTTCTCCCAGGCACGGGCGTGCCCCGCCATCACCCGGAACAGCAGCAGCGGCGGCGCGCCGCGCATGATGCGGTCGAACTGCGCCTGGATCTCCGGTGCATAAGGCGGCTCCAGCGGCGCGAGGCGCGGCATGGCCTGTGACATCGTCGTCTCCCGTGCTACACTAAACGTAGCACTACGCTACAATATCTGTAGCAATACGCAAGAGGGCTTTCGATGGCGAAACCGGCCTCCACCCCGAAGAAACAAGCCGTGCGCGGCTCCCGATCGGGCCGGCCGATCATGGCGCTGCTCGATCTGCTCGGCCGGCGCTGGACCTTGCGGATCGTCTGGGAGCTGCGCGACGCCCCCTTGACCTCCCGCGCGCTGCGCACCGCCTGCGACGACGCCTCGCCGACCATCGTTCAGGCCCGGCTGACCGAACTGCGCGAAGCCGGCCTGGTCGAACTCGAACAGGGCGACGGCTATCGCCTGACGGCCCTGGGCCGCGAGCTCGAGCAGACGTTCCTGCCCCTCCACCGCTTTGCCGAGCGCTGGAGCAGGCACGTGAACGGCTCGAACTAGGCCGCCGCCACCGTCAGGCTGGCGCCGTCGGCCTGCACGATTCTAACCCGGCTCCCGGCCGGCGTGTCCGGCCCGGCGACGCGCCAGATGGTGTCGTCGATCCGCACCGTACCGGCGCCGTCGACGATCGGCTTTTCCAGCGTGAACTCCCGGCCGATCATGGCTTCGGTGCGCTTGTTGAGGAACGGATTGCTGACGCTGTGGCTGGAGGCGCTGCGGGCGAAGTAGCGCCATGCCGGCACGGCGGCAGCGGCGAATAGCGCAAACATCAGAAGCTGCGTCTGCCATGCCGGGTTGATCGCAAACGACAGCAGCCCGACCAGCAGGGCGGCGAGCCCGAGCCAGAACAGGAACACACCCGGCGCGAGCAGCTCCAGCGCCATCAGGACGAATCCGAAGATCAGCCAGTTCCAGGTGCCTAACGTCACAAACATCTCGGCCATGACACGACCTTTCAATTATCTTGTCAGTCGATCTCGATAACAAAACGGCGGTGCGCTCCCTCTCCCGCTTGCGGGGGAGGGTCGGGGTGGGGGTGCCGCTACGAACACCGGCGCAAGTGGAGAAATTCCCCCACCCGCCGCGCTCTTCGAGCGCGTCGACCTCCCCCGCAAGCGGGAGAGGTAAGCAGAGTTCGGAGATAGACTGAACAAGATCAATTCCTCCTCACCGCTGCGGCGTGAACGGCGGCGGGGTCGGGCCGGCCGGCGGCACTGAACCGCGCCGGGCGGCGGCTGTGGCCGAGGCTGCGCTTTCGCCGAAGGTGGCCTTGGCGATTTCACCGATGCCGGCGAGCGAGCCGAGAAGGCTGGTCGCCTCGATCGGCAGCATGATGATCTTCTGGTTCGGCGAATCCGCAAACTGCCCGAACGCCTTGATGTACTTGTCGGCGATAAAATAGTTCAGCGCCGCGACGTCGCCCTTGGCGATGGCGTCGGAGACCATCTGCGTCGCCTTGGCCTCGGCTTCGGCGGAGCGTTCGCGCGCCTCGGCGTCGCGGAACGCGGCTTCCTTGCGGCCTTCGGCCTGCAGGATCTGGCCCTGCTTGGCGCCTTCGGCACGAAGGATTTCAGATTGCCGCTGGCCTTCGGCCTGCAGAATGTCGGCGCGCTTGACGCGCTCGGCCTTCATCTGGCGTCCCATCGCCTCGACCAGGTCGGCCGGCGGCACGATATCCTTGATCTCGATGCGGTTGACCTTGAGACCCCACGGTGACACCGCGGCATCGACCACGCGCAGCAGGCGCTCGTTGATCTCGTCGCGATGCGACAGCACCTGGTCGAGATCCATCGAGCCCATCACCGAACGGATGTTGGTCATGGTCAGCACGATGATCGCCTGATCGAGATTGGAGACCTCATAACTGGCCTTGGCGGCGTCGAACACCTGGAAGAACGCGACGCCGTCCACCGTCACGGTGGCGTTGTCCTTGGTGATCACTTCCTGCTCGGGAATGGAAATCACCTGCTCCATCATGTTCATCTTGCGGCCGACGCGGTCGAAATAGGGAACGATGATGTTCAGTCCCGGCGACAGCGTGCGGGTATATTTGCCGAACCGTTCGATGGTCCAGTCGTAGCCCTGCGCCACCGTCTTGACGCCTGCAAACAGCGTGACGATGACGAGCAGTACAAACGCAATCGCGAAAATATCGAAACCAGTCATAAAGTCCTCCAAAGCCGCATCACCATGTCCGCGGACGTATTATATTATTTGGTCTGAATGCCCGCCGCGACGGTTCAGTGCAACTTCACCAATATAGGTAAGGGGGAGTTTCGGGGCCGCCAGATGTATCCGCCCTGAAGAACAGCGGCCAAGAACAGCGTCCAAGTGCCTCGTTTCGTTCATGAAGCAACCGGCTTCACATAATCGTCAAATCCAGCGCTCTTGTTTGAGCATGATCTTTTCGGAAAACCGGTATCCACTTTTCCGGATCATGCTCTAAATCCATCCCTGTAGCTCGCGCAGCACGAGCTGGCGGATGACGTCCATGCCGGGATCGCTGTCGTTGAGGCAGGGGATAGCCGCGAATTGCTCGCCGCCATTGTGCTTGAAGATCTCGGCGTTTTCCTGCGCGATCTCTTCCAGCGTCTCCAGGCAATCGGCGGAGAAGCCGGGCGTCACGACGGCAATGCGCCGCACCCCATCCTTGGCAAGCTGCGCGATGGTCTTGTCCGTATAGGGCTGCAACCACGCGTCGAAGCCGAAGCGCGACTGAAACGTAAGCATCAGTGTTGTGGCATCAAGCCCCATGCGCTTGCGCAGCGCTTCCGTTGTTGCGACGCACTGCGCCTGGTACGGATCGCCTTTGTCGACATATTTCTGCGGCATGCCGTGAAACGACGCCACGATCAGTTCGGGTTGAAACGGCAGCGTCGCCAGATGGGCGTTGATCGATAAAGCGAGCGCATCGATATAGTCGGGATCGTCGTAATAAGGCGGCGTCACCCGCAACGTCGGCTGCGCGCGCATGCCGGCCAGCACCTTGAACACCTCGTCGCAGACGGTGGCCGAGGTCGCGGCCGAATATTGCGGATAGAGCGGCACCACCAGCAGGCGGTCGCAGCCTTGCGCGGTCAAAGCGTCGATGCGCGAGCGGATCGAGGGATTGCCGTAGCGCATCGCCCAGTCGACGACGACATGGTCATGGTCGGCGATCCCGGCCGCGAGCTTCTCGGCCTGCGCCCGCGTAATGGTCTTGAGCGGGGACTCGTTCTTTTCGGTGTTCCAGATCTTGCGGTAATCGCGGGCCTTGCGGCGGGGGCGGATGCGCAGGATGACGCCGTTGAGGATCAGCTTCCACTTCAGGCCCTGGTCCTCGATAACGCGCGGGTCGGAGAGGAATTCCTTCAGGTAGACCCGCACGCCCCGGGCATCCGCCGTATCGGGCGTGCCGAGGTTGACCAGCAGCACGCCGACACGCTCCGGCCGGGCGGCCGGCTCAGGCTTCGCGCTTCCAATGGGAACGACCACGGTCATGATTTCAGTGGCTTCGCGCGTTGCACCATCCTTGTCAAGATAACCGTCCGTTCGGTACGCTTGCGCATATTGCCGCGGGCGGGAGGAACCATGACGGTCGCCGAATTCTGCGTTTTCGGGGTGGTGGCGCTCTATCTCTTGACCATCGTGCCGGTCAAATGGATCGGCTATCGCAAATATGACAACGCCAAGCCGCGCGACCCCGCGTTTTACGACGACGCCATCCGCG
This sequence comes from Afipia sp. GAS231, assembly GCF_900103365.1. NCBI lineage: Bacteria > Pseudomonadati > Pseudomonadota > Alphaproteobacteria > Hyphomicrobiales > Nitrobacteraceae > Afipia > Afipia sp. GAS231. The sequence goes on along the minus strand of NZ_LT629703.1, from coordinate 5,102,269 downwards.
CCCGCGCGCTGGGCGCCCACCTCAACGGCATCGAGGCGTTTCCGTTCTTTGCGGTCGCCGTGCTGCTGGCGGAGTTTCGCCTCGGGCCGCTGCGCCTGATCGACGAACTGGCGGTGTTGTTTCTGATCGTGCGGATTGCCTATGTCTTCACCTATCTCGGCAACCGCCCGCGGCTGCGATCGATCCTGTGGAACATCGGATTCACGATCAATGTCGCGATTTTCTTTCTGCCGCTGATCAAGGGATATTTGCCGGGGTGATGCCTCCGCCCTCTCCACGTCATTGCGAGCGAAGCGAAGCAATCCAGTCTTTCTTAGCGCGGCAAGATGGATTGCCGCGTCGCTTCGCTCCCTTGCACAAACGCTTTGCGTTTGTTGCAGGCAATGACGGATGAGAGAGTGGAGGCTCCCCATGTTCGTCATCCCCCGCGAAGGCGGGGGATCCAGTACGCCGCGGCTTATCGGTTCAATCACAAGCGCCTCTGGAATACTGGGTCGCCCGCCTTCGCGGGCGATGACAGCGGAGATTGTTCTCGCGGCGCGATGCGCCCGGAGTTTTGCAAGAAAACCTTGCCCTCGATATCAGAGGGCGCAGGGAAGACCGGGTGCGCGCCGCACCCGCGGTCTCGTACGCGATAGTTGCAACAAGATTTGCGCACGAGCATACAGGTTTGGCGGAAGCCTCCGGCCTTCCCTGCGCAATGGCTTTACGGCTTATACGTAATCGTCCTGGTGACCGGCTTTCTTGCCACCATCGTCGGCATCGGCTTTCGCTTCCGCCGACTTGACGCCAGCACCGGGGCGTCGGACCCAAACGATTTCGCCGTACGCTGCAGCCCGTTCGTCTCGCGTGCTGCCGCGTCCACCGCTCCCTGTCCCTCGTTTGCGACGATGGCCAACGCCCCTTGTGTCCAAAAAATTTGGCAGAATGAGCGAACGGGCGGTTGCGGACCAACCGCCCGTTGCTGGAACTGAGCCCGTACGCCCCAAAGGCGACAGAGCCTGTACCAGAGCGAGGGACAGCTCCGGCGTCTTCCTCAACCCGAACAGTTGCAAGGGCTTCGAGCCCGTACCGAGCAAGGAAGGGAGTGGATGATGGCACAAGATGATCGCATTGTCGTGGGCATCGATGTGGCAAAGGACAAGGTGGATGCGTGCATTCGCTCGCTGTCATTGCGTCAGGTCTGTCCGAACACGGGACAAGGCCACCGCAAGCTGGTGGCCTGGCTTCGCAAGTACAAGGCAACCAGGGCTGTGATGGAGGCGAGCGGCGGTTACGAGCGTGACTGGGCCAAGCTACTGCGCCAGGCCGGTGTCGAGGTGCGGATCGTCGACCCCAAACGCGTCCGCAGCTTCGCGCTATCGGCCGGCCGGCTGGCAAAGAACGATGTGATCGACGCGGAGATGATCGCCTGGTTCGCCGAGATATTTACCGAGGCGCCGAGCCAGACCCACGATGCCGCACGCGAGGAGTTGCTGGCGCTGGTGAAAGCGCGCATCGGTCTGGGTGATCTCAAGACGCGCTTGCAAAGCCAAAACGAGCATGCTGCACCAGGACTGGTTCAGAAAACGCATGCCCGCGTCTTGAAGAATCTGGTCAGTGAAATTGCCAAGCTCGAGGCGGCAATTGCGGCCAAGATCAAGGCCTCGCCACACCTTGCCGAGCGTGCCGAGATCATCGAGAGCGTGCCGGGCCTCGCCGAAACGACCTCCGCCAACCTCATTGCGGGGATGCCGGAGCTTGGGCAGGTGAGCAACAAGATCGCCGGTGCGTTATTAGGCGCCGCCCCGTACGACGACGATAGCGGCCATCGGCGCGGTGAGCGTCATATCAAGGGTGGCCGCCGCTGGGTCCGCAACGCCATCTACATGCCCTGCCTCGGCGCAGCCACGCAGAACAACCCGGTGCTCAAGGCCTTCTACGACCGCCTGATTGCCAAGGGAAAGAAGCCGAAAGTGGTGCTTGTCGCCTGCATGCGCAAGCTCATCGTCATCCTCAACATCATGATCGCACGACGGCAGAAATGGGATCCCAGCCGTTACGCACTGAACTGAGCGAGCGCACCTCACCGCGCTCGGTCGATGACCGAGCGCATGCCAAGCCAACAGACCGGAGAGCGGACGGGGTCAAGGCCGTAAGCCGCCGAAGGCGGGGCGCGCCCCGCACCAGCCTTGAGGCCCGGCCGATCGCCGGTTTACTTCAGCACAGTTGCTCTGGTGGGACAGGATGGCGGGAGTCCTAGATCTGATTTGCCCGACGGAGCCAGCGGAATATTTTTATCCGAAGGACTGGACAGACTTTTGGTGATTTGCCCGTCGGGCTAGTTTGTCGCAGCGGCGCCCTCAACATCGTCCTTGCCAGCGCACGCGACTCATGACCTCACGCGCCAGCCCATTTCCCAGAAATCGGCCTCGAGCCGGGTGGCTTCCCGGAAGATCGCGATCAATTCAGCCTCGCGGGCCGGCGTAGCGTAGCGATCCGCGAGCCCCTCCAGTTGCGCGCGCGCATGGGCCGCGACCTCCTGGTATGGCGCACCCGCATATTCCGCGATCCAGACGCTGTAGGGATTCGTCGCTGCGAGGGCACCGGGCTTTGAGGCGAGCCGGGTTGCAATCTCGGCGTAGCCGATCACGCAAGGCGCTAGCGCCACCTTGAGCGCCAGCAGATCGCCGCGCATGCCCGCATCGAGCACATACCGCGTATAGGCCAGCATCTCGACCGCGGGCGGTGCGTGCTCGAGGTCGGCGGGCGACAGCCCCCAGCCGGCGCAGAGTTTGATGTGCAGGTCCATCTCGACGTCGAGGATGGCCGAAAGGCCGGCCGCCGACTCCCGCATATCGGCGAGACCCGGCGACTTGTAGATCGCGAGCGCGTAAGCACGGGCGAACTCGATCAGGAACAGATAATCCTGCACGAGGTAATGACGAAACGCCGCCTCGGCGAGCGAACCGTCGGCCATCGCGTCGGTGAAGGGGTGCCCGGTGTAGGCCCGCCATTCGGCCGACGCTGCCGTCTTGAGGCGCTCGAAGAAACTCACAGTCAGTGCTCCCGCGTTGCGATCGTATCAACTCCTCATGGTGAGGAGGCGCGCAGCGCCGTCTCGAACCATGAGGCCCGTGGCCATCCTTCGAGACGCCGCTTCGCGGCTCCTCAGGATGAGGACCGCAGAACTATAAACACGTCACCCGCTCGGCCGCGAGATAGCCGAACAGCAGGCCGATACCGAACAGCAGCACCAAACCGGCCGCAGCGAATTCGATGCCGCGCATGATCAGCGTGCCGCGGCCGTTGCTGCCGCCAGAGAGGCGCTGGGCGAGGCCGCGTGCGGAGACCGCGAGTACGGCGATGGTGGCGACCGTGATCGCGGTGCCCAGCCCCATCACGAAGGTGGCGGCGATGCCGGCCCAGAACAGGCCTTGCGCCAGCGCAAACACCAGCACCAGGATCGCGCCCGAACAGGGCCGCAAGCCTACCGCGAAGATCGCGCCGAGCCCGCGCTGCCAGCCGCCGGGGCCGGCGAGCTGATCCGGCGTCGGGCCGTGCGAGTGGCCGCAATGCTCGTCATGCACGTGGGCGTGGTCGTGGTGATGATCGTGATCATGTCCATGATCGTGATCATGGTGGTGATGGCCGTGATCGTGATGGCCGTGCGCGTTGTCATGACCATGATGGCCGGGCGCCGCCGCCATCGCTAAGGCCGGCTCTGGCTTCGCGGAAAGCGCGCGCATAAAACCGCCGCCCTTGGTCCAGACCAGCCGGGCGCCGAACGCCACGATCAGCGCGTAGCTTGCGATCTCGATCGCCTTCTCCGCCCCGCACATGGTCTTGGCGGTGGCGTTGAGCAGCCAGGCGCAGATGCCGACCACCACCACCGCGACCAACGCCTGCAGCAGCGCCGAGGCAAACGACAGCACAATGCCGCGCCGAGCGGTCTCGCGGTTGGCGACGAGGTAGGACGAAATGACAGCCTTGCCGTGGCCGGGGCCGGCGGCGTGGAAGATGCCGTAGGCAAAGGAGATCGCCAGCAGCGTCCAGACCGCCGAGCCGTCGGATTTCGCGGCGCGGATCGTCGCCGACATCTCGCGATAGAATTCCGACTGTTTTGCCAACAGCCATCCGACGATGCCGCCGACCTGTGGTTCGGCGGCGGCCGGACGCGGGCCGCCGAACGGATTCTGCGCCAGCAGGACATGCAGCGCTCCGTCGAGAACAAGAACGGCAGCAAGCGCCGCTACAAAGACCGCCAATGCGCGATGAAATTGAATTGAGGTCCGAACTGCACCGACATCGGCACTGCGCCCCCTCTCCCGCTTGCGTGGGAGGGTTGGGGTGGGGGTGCTTCCACATCGGGATTCCCCGTGTGGAGAGAGCCCCCACCCGCCACGCTCTTCGAGCGCGTCGGCCTCCCCCGCAAGCGGGAGAGGCGAAGCGACCAAGCCGACAAGCCTCGCGTACACCGTCACGGGCAATCCACCGTGATCTTGTTGGCGAACATCATTCCGAAATTGCCACCCTCGCCGCCCAGAAAATTCTGCTCGCCGAGTTTTTGCGCACTGGCCGTGCCGTCGTTCGGCCGCTGGAACTGCATCCGGCACGCGGCGGGCGCACCAACGAGCGTCACCGGATCCGTCTCGACATATTTGAAGTCGATGAAGAAGGCGCGGTCGAATACTTCGAGCTGGAGTTGCCTGGCCTTGAACGGCGTCTTCGCCGGCAGCGTGAAATGCAGGGTCAGGAGACTGTCCTTGTAGTCGAGGAAGTAATCCACCGGCTCGAGGAAGCGCTGCTTGCTGCCGTCGGCCTTGGCAAAGGTAAAGAAGCCGAACTCCTTGAGCGATTCCACATTGGTCTGCGCCAGCGGCGCCAGCTCCTCGTGGCTGTAGGCGCCTTTGACCTTGGGCTCGAAGCCCTGCAGCGCGTAGGTTGAGAACATGTCGTCGAAGGTCCAGGCGTGACGCACGCCGGTGATCGTGCCGTCGGGGGCGTAGAGGATCTGGCTTTTGGCTGTGATCCAGACGTGGGGGTGGGCGGCGGCGGGGGATGGGCTGGCCGATAGAGCGACGATGAGCGCCAAGACGCCGAACAACATACGCAGCGTGTCGTCCCCGCGAACGCGGGGACCCATACGCCGTGCCGTCGTTGTTAGGCGATGTGGCAGAGGCCTTCCTTCACGACAAACGCCGCGGAGTATGGGTCCCCGCTTTCGCGGGGACGACGGATGGGGCAAGCTCACGCCGCTTCCGGCGTTTCGAGCAGGCCGCGGCGGCGCAAGAGCGCGTCGGGCTCGGGCTCGCGGCCGCGGAAGGCGACGTAGGCGTCTTCAGGGTCGACCGAACCGCCCGACGAATAGATGTCGTCGAGCAGGCGCTTGGCGGTGGCGGGGTCGAAGATGTTGCCGGCTTCCTCGAAGGCACCGAACGCATCGGCGTCCATCACTTCCGACCACATGTAGCTGTAATAGCCGGACGCATAGTGATCGCCGGAGAAGATGTGCCCGAACTGGGTCGGCCGGTGCCGCAGCGCGATTTCCGCGGGCATTCCAATTTTTTCCAGTTCGGCCTTCTCGAACGCTCCGACATCGCGGCTGGCAGCGGCCGGCTGGGTGTGGAATTCCAGATCGATCAGCGCCGAGGAGACGAACTCGACGGTGGCAAAGCCCTGGTTGAACTTTCGCGCGGCCAGGAAGCGCTTGAGCAGGTCGTCGGGCAGCGGCTCGCCGGTCTGGTAATGCTTGGCAAATTGCCGGAGCACCTGCGGCTGCTCCTGCCAGTGCTCGTAGAGCTGCGACGGCAGCTCGACGAAGTCGGTGAATACTGAGGTCCCCGACAGCGACGGATAAGTCACATCAGACATCATGCCGTGCAGGCCGTGGCCGAACTCGTGGAACAGGGTTCGCGCGTCGTCGGGCGACAATAGCGACGGTTCGCTGCCACTTCCCTTGGAGAAGTTGCAGACATTGATCACCAGCGGCGCGATCTCGCCGTCGAGCTTCTGCTGGTCGCGCAGCGAGGTCATCCAGGCGCCGGAGCGTTTCGAGGGCCGGGCGAAGTAGTCGCCGTAGAACAGCGCCTTGTGCTTGCCAGCGGGATCCCTGACCTCCCAGACCCGCACGTCGGGGTGCCAGACCGGGACGTCCTTGCGCTCGGAGAAGGTGACGCCGAACAGACGCGTGGCGCAGTCGAAGGCGGCGTCGATCATGTGGTCGAGCACCAGATAGGGCTTTATGGCGGCGTCATCGAAATTGGCGCGGCGTTGCCGCAGCTTCTCGGCGTAGTAGCGCCAGTCCCATGGCGCCAGCGCGAAATTGCCGCCCTCCTCCGCGATCAGCGCCTGCAGGGCGTCGCGGTCGGCGAGCGCCCGGGCCCGCGCCGGCTTCCAGACCCGCTCCAGCAGGCTTCGCACGGCGTCCGGCGTCTTGGCCATGGAATCCTCCAGCCGGTAGGCGGCGTAGGTCGGATAGCCCATGATCTTGGCTGCTTCCTCGCGCAGGCTGAGGATCTCGACGATGGTGGCGTTGTTGTCGTTGGCGTTGCCGTTGTCACCGCGCGCGGTGAATGCCCTGAACGCCTTCTCGCGCAGGTCGCGGCGGGACGAGCTCTTCAGGAACGGCTCGACCGAGGAGCGCGACAGCGTCACGATCGCCTTGCCGGCCAGCCCGCGCTCTTCCGCCGCGGCCTTCGCCGACGCGACGAACGCTTCGGAGAGGCCGCCGAAGTCGTTCTCGCCGAGCTCCATGAACCAGTCCTGTTCGTCGCCGAGCAGATGGTGGCTGAAGGACGTCCCGAGCTCCGCCAGCCGCTCGTTGATCGCGGCGCGGCGCGCCTTGGCGGCCTCGTCGAGGCCGGCGCCGGCGCGGTGGAAGTTGTTGTAGGTGCGCTCCAGCAGCCGCATCTGCTCGGTCGTGAGCCCCAGCGTGGCGCGGTTGTTGTGGATCAGCGCGATCCGGCCGAACAGCACGGCGTTCATCATGATCGGGTTCCAGTGCCGCGCCATCCGTGGCGAGACCTCCTTGTCGATCGCAAGGATTTCCGGATTGGAGTTCGCCGAAACCAGGTCGTAGAACACCGCCGATACCTTCGAGAGCAGTTTTCCCGAGCGCTCCAGCGCGGTGATGGTGTTGGCGAAGTCGGGCGTGGACGGATCGTGGGTGATCGCCGCGACCTCGGCCGAGTGGTCGGCAAAGGCCCGCTCGAACGCCGGCAGGAAGTGCTCAGGCGAAATCTCGGCAAACGGCGGCGTCTCGAACGGCGTCTGCCACGGCGTCAGCAGCGGATTGGCCTTGGGATCACCGGCATTTTGCGGGGTTTCTGACATCTCGCTTCCCATTCTTACCGCGGAGCCCGCGTGGGCTTCCGCCTTGGTTTTGACGCGTTTCGCTTCACGCGAAAACGCCCTGAAATCTGCGGCAATCTATATCACGCGATGCGGCCTTTTTGGGCCTTTTGCGCTTGATAGAGAGGGGCTTTTCGGAGAGATTGCGGCCTCAAACAGGACCTGATCGATGAGCCAACTGCCCGCCTCCAAGCCCACCCGCGAGATCGTCTGGCCGAGCGTCGTCACCGTGCTTTCGGCGGCGATCCTGATCGGCGCGGAGGTGTTCGGCGCGGCGTTTGCCGGCGGCTGGGCGCTCGCGATTCTGTTCGGGCTCGACGACACCGGCGCGCACATCCTGCAGGCCGTGCTGTTTGGGCTCGGCGTGCTGATCATGGTGGGCTTCATCCGCGCGGCTCAGCGCATCGAGCCGTTTTTCAAGCGGGCCTGAACGCTCTCCAAGCGCGACGGATTCTACGAATCCGAGAAACCGCTGCGGCACAGGCGCAAAATGCACACGCGCTCGCCGGCAAAATCTTAACAGCCGTTCATGTTTGACTCAGCAAGCAGGCCGCGCACGCGGCGCTGTAAGCAGGTGTTAGGTAAATTTGCCATCAACCTAAAAAAAATGTTGCGAAGCGGATTCAAATACCTTATTTGCACTTTTGCCCAATTTCGCACGTGCCTGTGGTCGTGTGTCAGTCGGTAGGTATCCGGACAAGAGGCCGGACAGCCGCCAAGGGATGAAGAACCGAGGGTCCTCCTCATTGGATGGCCAGCATCTCTCTCAAGAGATGCCGTTGAAGGTCTCTTCATCTGTTGCAACCGTGACTGGCAGCCGGAGGCGAACCGGCGCACCCCGCTCTCAACGGGGGACGCGACTTAAAGCAACGACGGATCGGGCTTTTTTGGTCTCTACCGGCATTCCAACGCCGGCGCGGGCTACTGAAAAGGCTTGTCCTTCATTGCCAGGTGTGCGGGCGGGAAAATTCCCAACCAATCCACGGCAGCACAGTCTGGTCTGAGTTTTTTGGCTTCGTTGCGCCTCCATCGCGCAATTGGGCCGGGCACTCATACCCGACATCATTTTTTGAACGGGACCCCGTCGCTGGGCCGTTTGGGAGAGTGCTATGACCGAACGTATTCAGGAATTCCTGCGCAACCGCCGCAGCGAAGGCCAGGACACCGAGCCGTGCCTCGTGGTCGACCTCGAAGTCGTGCGCGACAACTACCAGACCTTTTCGAAGGCGTTGCCGGACAGCCGCGTGTTCTACGCGGTGAAGGCAAATCCGTCGCCCGAGGTGCTGCAGCTTCTGGCCTCGATGGGCTCGTGCTTCGACACCGCAACCGTCGCCGAAATCGAAATGGCGCTGGCTGCCGGTGCGACGGCGGACCGCATCTCCTATGGCAATACGATCAAGAAGGAGCGCGACATCGCGCGCGCCTTCGCGCTCGGCATTCGCCTGTTTGCGGTCGACTGCGCCGCCGAAGTCGAGAAGATCGCCCGGGCCGCCCCCGGCGCCAAGGTGTTCTGCCGCATTCTCTATGATTGCGCAGGCGCCGAGTGGCCGCTGTCGCGCAAGTTCGGCTGCGATCCGGAGATGGCGGTCGATGTGCTCGACCTCGCCAAGCGCCTAGGGCTGGAGCCGTGCGGGATCTCGTTCCACGTCGGCTCGCAGCAGCGCAAGGTGAAGGCGTGGGACCGTGCGCTGTCGATGGCCTCGACGGTGTTCCGGGACTGCGCGGAGCGCGGGATCAACCTCACCATGGTCAACATGGGCGGCGGATTCCCGACCAAGTACCTCAAGGACGTTCCTCCGGTCGTGCAGTACGGCCGGTCGATCTTCCGTGCGCTGCGCAAGCATTTCGGCAACCAGATCCCGGAAACCATCATCGAACCGGGCCGCGGCATGGTCGGCAATGCCGGCATCATCGAGACCGAAGTCGTCCTGATCTCCAGGAAGAGCGACGAGGACGAGGTGCGCTGGGTGTATCTCGACATCGGCAAGTTCGGCGGTCTCGCCGAGACGATGGACGAGTCGATCCGTTACGCCATCCGCACCCCGCATGACGGCGCGGACATGACACCGTGCGTGCTCGCAGGTCCGACCTGCGACTCGGCCGACGTGCTGTACGAGAAGATGCCGTATCCGCTCCCGGTGACGCTCGAGATCGGCGACAAGCTGCTGATCGAAGGCACCGGGGCCTATACGTCGACCTACTCGTCGGTGGCGTTCAACGGCATCCCGCCGCTGCGGACCTACCACATCTGAGTCCTCTTACCTCTCCCGCTTGCGGGGGGCGAGACGAGCGAAGCTCGCTCTTAGGTCGGCACGCTCGCAAGAGCGTGCCGGGTGGGGGAAACTCTCTCCGCTGGCTTCGTGCTTGCGGAGGCACCCCCACCCCGGCCCTCCCCCGCAAGCGGGAGAGGGAGCAGAAAAATCAGGAGCCGGTGCGCCGGCTCCCTCCCCTTCTTTTGCTGTTTTTTCGACAACGCTCCCTGCGGTGTGAACCGCCGTCGGGAGTGGAGACTGACGTGCCATGACTGCTCTGCGGAAGACCACCATCGCCCTCTCCTCCGATGCCGCTCCGTTCGCGATCCGTGCGGAACGGGCATCGGACGTCGTTGCGCGTGAAGCGCTGCTGGATGCCTGCTTTGGCGAGAATCGCCTTAGCCGCACCTGCCAGCGCCTGCGCGACGGACGTGCGCCCGCCGAAGGCCTTGCCTTGTCGGCGTTGGTGCGAGGCCGCCTGGTGGGCACCGTGCGGTTGTGGCACGTCAGCGCCGGGGGCATCCCGGCGCTCATGCTCGGCCCGCTTGCGGTAGAGGCATCCTCCCGCAAGTCTGGTGCTGGGGCTGCGCTGATGGACCACGCGCTCGCGGCGGCGAAAGCGCGTGGCCATCGCGCGGTCATTCTGCTCGGTGACGCCCCCTATTATGCGCGCTTCGGCTTCTCGACTGAGAAGACCGGCGAGCTGTTGCTGCCGGGTCCGTTCGAGCGCGACCGGCTGCTCGGCCTCGAACTCGTCGAAGGCGCGCTCGACGGCGCCTGGGGCATGATCTCGGCGACCGGCAGGCCGGTGGCTAAATCGCGGGCAATCCGCGCCCGCAAGGCGCTGCTGGGCGTGTCGCACGCGGCCTGATCCCGGGGTTTCGCTGCAGTCCCCGGGGTTGCGCGACCGGGCGAAAAGCCCTTAAACCGCGCCCTATCCGCTCTTTCAGATCATTCCCCCGGATCGAGGTCCCGATGCCCCGACGCCTGATTTCCACCGGCTCGCCGCTTGAGAAGACCGTCGGCTACAGCCGCGCCGTGATCGACGGCGATTTCGCTTTTGTCGCCGGCACCACTGGTTACGACTACGCCACCATGATCATGCCATCCGATGTCACCAGCCAGTCACGGAACTGCTTCAAGACCATCGAGGCTGCGCTGAAAGAGGGCGGCTTCGCGATGGCCGATATCGTCCGCGCGACCTACTACGTCACCGACGCTGAGTATATCGATGCCCATTTCGCCGTCTGCGGCGAGTTCCTCAGCGAGATCCGCCCCGCAGCCACCCTGCTGGTCGTCGCCGCGCTCGCCAGACCCGAGATGAAGGTCGAGATCGAAGTGACCGCCAAGCGCCGCAGCGCCTGATCCACCCCTCACCCGTTGTCCGCCAGCCATTTCCGGAGAAACCATCCCATGAGTCCCGCCTCGCAGATCTACGCGAAGATCACCGGCCCCATCGTTATGGTCGGGTTCGGCTCCATCGGCAAAGGCACATTGCCGATGATCGAGCGGCATCTCGATTACGACAAGTCGCGCATCACCGTGATCGATCCCAAGGACGAGGGCCGCAAGGCACATTGCGAGAAGCACAATGTCAGGTTCATCCAGCAGGGCGTGACCAAAGACAATTATCGCGACTTGCTGACCCCGCTGCTCACCGAAGGCGGCGGCCAGGGTTTTTGCGTCAATCTCTCGGTCGATACCGGCTCTACCGACATCATGGAGCTCTGCAACGAACTCGGCGCTCTTTATATCGACACCGTCAACGAGCCCTGGCTCGGCTTCTATTTCGATGCTTCGAAAGGCCCGGAAGCACGCTCCAACTACGCGCTTCGCGAAGTGACGCTGGCCGCCAAGAAGGCGCGCCCCGCGGGCTCGACGACGGCCGTCTCCTGCTGTGGCGCCAATCCCGGCATGGTCTCCTTTTTCGCCAAGCAGGCGCTGCTCAATGTCGCCGCTGATCTGAAGCTCAATGCCCCCAAGCCGAAGACCAAAGCCGAATGGGCGGACCTGATGCGGCAGGCAGGCGTCAAGGGTATCCACATCGCCGAACGCGACACCCAGCGCTCCAGGTCGCCGAAAGAGCCTGATGTATTCGTCAACACCTGGTCGGTGGAAGGTTTCCTGTCGGAAGGCGTGCAGCCGTCCGAACTCGGTTGGGGCACCCATGAAAAATGGATGCCCGAGAATGCGCACACCCACGAAGCCGGCTGCGGCGCCGCCATCTATCTGATGCAGCCCGGCGCCAACACGCGCGTGCGCACCTGGTGCCCGACCCGCGGCGCGCAGTATGGCTTCCTCGTCACCCACAACGAGTCGATCTCGATCTCCGACTACTTCACGGTGCGTGACGCATCGGGCACGGCGATCTATCGGCCGACCTGCCACTATGCCTATCATCCGGCTGACGATGCCGTGCTGTCGCTGCATGAAATGTTCGGCCGCGCCGCCAAGATGCAGGAAAAGCACCACATCCTCGATGAGAACGAAATCGTCGATGGCATCGACGAACTCGGGGTGCTGCTGTACGGCCATGACAACAATGCCTACTGGTACGGCTCGCAGCTCTCCATCGAAGAGACCCGCAAACTCGCGCCCTATCAGAACGCCACCGGCCTGCAAGTGACCTCCGCCGTGCTCGGCGGCATGGTGTGGGCGCTGGAAAACCCGAACGCAGGCATCGTCGAAGCCGACGAGATGGATTTCGATCGTCTGCTGGAAATCCAGATGCCCTATCTCGGCCCGGTGAAGGGCTATTACACCGACTGGACCCCGCTCACGGACCGGCCCGGCCTGTTCCCGGAAGACATCGACACCTCGGACCCCTGGCAGTTCCGCAACGTCCTGGTGCGCTGAGGGAACCCGAAACCCGGCTGTGCACGACACAGCCGGGCCGTTAACTGGCTGATTCGACGGGTAGAACTACCGATCCGGGCGGCATTTCGCCGTAACGGTCGCTTAATCTGTTCGCGCCACGCTGAGGGGTAAATTCATTGCGGGGGCCAAGGCCCGTCGTCGCAGCTCCATTTGAGCCACGGCTCCCTCAGCGGAGCGAGCACCATGCGCGCCATCATCATCATCGTGTTGTGCGCAGCCGCGTTGGCTGCCTGCACGCCCGAAAACAGCAACGAGATCACCGGCTCGATCGGAATCTGCACCCGGCAGCTTTACAGCGCCTTCAATCCCAAGGACATGAAGCAGTGCGTCGCCGCGTGCATCGCCTGCGAGCGCGGCGTGACCACGACCTGCTACACCTCCTGCACGCTGAAGGGCGCGCACTGAGGGACTAGTTGTCATTCCGGGGCGATGCGCAGCATCGAACCCGGAATCTCGAACTTCCGGGTTCGCGCTTTGCGCGCCCCGGAATGACTCGCAACTATTTAGCCAGATAATCGAAATCGACTGTACCGAGGCCAAGCGTCAGGTCGGCCTTGAAATGCGTCGCGGAGACGACTTCGCGCACCGGCAGCCGCGCCACGTCGGCGAGCGCATGCGGGAACAGCCCGAGCGCGCCCGGACCGGTCCACGCCTCCTTCAGCGTGATGTCCTCGAGATAATAGCGCACCAGTTCGCAGATCCGCGGGGTGCCGTCGACATGCGGGATGATCTTCAGCATGAAGTTCGGCGCCTTCATCGACTTCAGCACCGCGTCGTGGTCGATCTTGCGGTGTTTGTAGCCCATCGTCGCGCTGGCGCAGAGCACCGAGCCGTAATGCAGCGTGCCGACCAGCACGTCGCTCTCGACCGCGATCTTCGGCGACGCCAGTTTCTTCGGAAAACCCCACAGCTCACGGCCGCCTGCAATCGGCGCTTCGTCGTCCAGATACATCGAATGCACGTAGCCGCCGTCCTCGCCCTTGTAGCGCACCGGGATCACCTGCCCGGTTTCGGTGTAGTCGCCGAAGCCGGTCGAGTCGGGCATGCGGATGAACTCGTATTTGACCAGCGGCTCGGTGACTTCGAGCGGCTCAGGCACCACCGCAGCCAGCGCTTCCGGATCGGTGCGATAGGTGATGATGAAATATTCGCGGTTGAAGAAGCGATAGGGCGCCGGCGGAAATGACGGGTTGGTCAGCGGCATCGAATAAGCGGTTCGCCTGACGTCGTCGATCTTCATGGCTGCCCTCGTTTGTCGCCTGCGCGTACGCGCCGATCGGGAGATTATGGAGCAACCGACGGCGGCAGGCGAGGCTGTAAAACCGGCAGACGATCAAATCATCGCCAGCCATTCATCGCCCTGTCACAACGGTCAGGCGACGCCGCCGAGATAGAGCCGCTTGACGATGTCGTTGGCTTTCAGCTCGTCGACCGAACGGGCCGCCACCGCGATCTCGCCATGGACGATGATGTAACCGCGGTCGGCGATCCGGATCGCCTGATTGAAATTCTGCTCGGCCATCAGCACCGTCAGCCCGACGCGCTCCTTGAGCTCGCCGATCTTGGCGATGGTTTGCGACACCAATAGCGGCGACAGCCCGACCGACGGCTCGTCGATCAGGAGCAGCCGTGGTGACGACATCAGCGCACGCGCGATCGCCAGCATCTGCTGCTGTCCGCCGGACATGGTGCCGGCGAGCTGGTTGGCGCGCTCCTTCAGCACCGGAAAGGTCTCGAAGGCGAGCGCGATGTTGCGGTCGATGGCACCGCGGGCGATCTTGCGGAAGGCGCCGAGCATCAGGTTTTCCGTGACCGTCAGTTTTGGAAACAGCCGCCGTCCCTCCGGCACCAGCGCCACGCCGAGATCGACGATCTGCTCGGTCGAGAGTTTGGTCAGGTCATGCGCCGCGCCGTCGACAGTCAGCGTGATGGTGCCGCGCTCGGGGCGGACCAGGCCCATCACGCATTTCATCAACGTGCTCTTGCCGTTGCCGTTGGTGCCGAGCAGGGCTACGGTCTCGCCGGCCTCAACACCGAGCGTAACGCCGCGCAGCGCCTTGACGGCGCCGTAGCCGGCATGGAGACCATCGATGGCGAGGCTAAGTGCCAAGGTAGGCCTCCTGCACCCGCTTGTTCGCCATCACCTCGTCCGGCGCGCCGAGGGCGATGATCCGGCCGGCATCGAGGCACATCATCCGCTTCGAAAAGCGCATCACCGCCTGCATGATGTGCTCGATCATGATGATGGTGATGTCCTCGTCGCCGAGGCTGATCAGGAGGTCCAGCACCTCGTCGACCTCGGAATGCGACAGCCCGGCCATGGCTTCGTCTGATATCAACAGCTTTGGGCGCATCGCCATGGCGCGCGCCAGCTCCATCTTGCGCAATTCCACCTGGCTCAGCGTATCCGTGGGCGCGCCGGCCTTGGCCGCCAGCCCCATCCGCGTCAAAATCGACATTGCCGCTTCTTCTTCCGGCAGGCCCGAGACGCGATGCCCGGCGGTGAAGTCGAGGCCGACCATGAGATTTTCCAGCACCGTCATGCTCTTGAACGGCCGCGGAATCTGGAACGAGCGGGCGATACCGCGGCGCGCGCGCAGGTGCGGCGGCAATTGGGTGACGTCCTCGCCGCAGAACATCACGCTCCCTGCATTTTGACGCAACGCGCCGGAAATGCAGTTGATCAGCGTGGTCTTGCCCGAGCCGTTCGGGCCGATCAGACCGAAGCGTTCGCCTTTTTTGATGTCGACGCTGATATTGTCGAGCGCGGTGAAGCCGCCGAAGGTCTTGGTCAGGCCTTCGATCTGCAGCAGGGGGGTGTCGACCGACGTGGAGTCGTGCGTCATGTCTTGCCTCCCGCGCGCAAGCGGTAGCGCGGCCGCAGCAATCCGATGATGCCCTTGGGCGCCGCCACCACGAACACGACCAGCATGATGCCGAGCACCAGCACGTTGACTTCCGACGAGATGGTGACCGCCAGAAGCTGCTGCGTGGTGCCGAGCAGGATCGCCCCTAATACCGGGCCGATCCAGTGCGCGGTGCCGCCGATCAGCGCCATCGCCAGCACCGAGACCGAGTAGCTGAGATTGAAGGCCGACGACGGGTCGGCGTATTGCAGATACATCGCCGCCGGCGCGCCGGCCGCCGAAATCAGCCCGCCCGAGATCATGCAGGCGACCAGTTTGAGTTTCAGCGTCGGCACGCCGGTGCATTCGGCGGCGAGTTCGTCGTCCCGCAACGCCTGCAGGCCGCGGCCGATCCGGGAGTTCTGGATATAGCGCGCGATTGCGACCGCAATCACCACCAGCACGCCCTGCACGAAGAACAGCATTTTCACGTAACTGTCGAACGGCGCCGTGACCGGCGGCCGCGCCAACTGGATGCCGGCCGCGCCGCCGACGAACCGCCAGTTCATGACCGTGGTCTCGATGATGATGGCGAGCGCAATGGTCGCGATCGAAAAGAAGATGCCCCGCATGCGCAAGGTGAGCAGGCCGACCGCAAGCCCGAGCAGCATGCCGACGACGGCGGCCGCTGATATCTGCACCACCAGCGGCGCGCCCGACACCTTGAACAGCGCCACCGCAGTATAGACCCCGACGCCGAAGAAGGCGTTGGTGCCGAAATTGACGTAACCGGCGTAGCCGCCGAGGATGCTCCAGGCGACCGACAGCGCGACGAACTGCAGGATCACATAGCCGGCAAAGAACGGGTATTCGTTGCGGACGATCTGCGTCATCGCCACCACGGCGACGAGAAACACCGCAATGCCGGCCCAGAACGCGATGCTGTTGCTTCGCTTGGTCATCGGCCGAGCAACCCTTGCGGCCGGACGGCGAGTACGGCGAGCAGCATTGCGAACGAGATCGCCGGCGCCCAGGAGGCCCCGAACAGGGTGAGCACGATAGTTTCGGCGACACCGAGGATGATGGCTGCGACCAGCGTGCCGGTCATGCTGCCGAGCCCGGCCATCACAACGACGCAGAACGTCCGCCCGATATAGGCGCGGTCGAGCGTCGGCTCGACCGGCGCCACGATAATCAGCAGTGCGCCGGCCATGCCGAGAACCGCCGTGGCGATGCCGAAGGCAAATTGCTTGATCCGGACCGGGTTGGCGCCCATCAGCCGCAGCGCTTCTTCGTCCTGCGCGACGGCGCGGATCGCGCGGCCCATGAAGGTTTTCGACAGATAAACCGCGAGCACGCCCGTGAGTCCGAGCGCCACCGCGAACGCGACCAGTTGCCGGATCGGGATCCGGAACTCACCGAACCGCCACGACTTTCCAATATAGCTCGCCGAGACCGATTGCTGGTCGACGCCGAACTGCAGGATGATCAGCACCTCGATGATGAAGGCAATGCCGAAGAAGAACGCGATGCCACGGACGGCGGCATCGGTGCCGCGTTTCTCGAAGATTTCGTAGTAGATCCGATAGGCGACCAAGCCGAACACGAAGAACAGCGGCGTGATGATCAGCCCCGCGACCAGCGGGTCGATGTCATAGCGGTCGTTGAGCAGGAACACGCCATAGGAGGCCAGCACCAGAAACGCCGGATGCGCGACATGGGGCACGTCGAGCAGTCCGAACGAAACGGACAGCCCGACGCTGACGGCTGCATAGAAGCAGCCGAGCAGCACCCCGAGCACCACCGCTCCCAGCAGCAGGTCCATTGAAAACACGTCAGATCCCCCTTAGAGCCTGACCGGTCCTGACGGCATCAGAACCGGGCTCTAGTCCTCTGTCTTTAACGCGCTTCTTCCCGCGAACCGGAGTCCACTTCGTTCGAAGACGCGATTGGCTTTTCCCTACCTGGGGAAAAAAGCCCTTGCGGCCTATGAGCGCGCAGCCTCGAACGGGCTGACGAGCGTTCCGGTTTTCAGTCTGTCGGGGAACAGGATCACCTGCTTGCCGGAAGACCTGAACTGTTCGACATCCTTGTCCTTGACGCCACGGAACTGGGCCTGCAACGTCGCGGTTTCCTTGCGCTCGCCATCGGCCGAAAATGAGATCGGCCCGACGATGGTCTTGTGCTCGTTCTCCCGCAGGTATTTTGCCAGCCCCTTCTGGTCGAGCGACTTGGTGGCGTTGACCGCTGCCTCGATCATCTGGCCCTGGGCATAACCGAACGGCGCCAGGTAATAACCGAGCGGATCGATCTTCGCCTCCACCGCACGCTTGGTGTAGGTCTCGAAGAAGGTCTTGGTGCCGTCGAAATACATGCTCGGCTCGGGCAGCCAGGTATTGTAGTTGACGACGCCGTTGAGCAGCGATCCCAGATTGGCCATCACGGCCGCGAACTGCAGACCGACCATGCCGCCGCCGAAGATCTTGACGTCGTTGCCGATCCCGATCTCGTTGACGGCGCGCAGAATGCCGGCCGAATCCGGCGGATAGGACGCGACATAGACCATGTCGGGCTTGGCGGCCTTGAGCGAGCGGATGATCGAGGAGAATTCCACCGTGTTGGGCGGATAGTTCTGGTCGAACACGACCGGAATGTTGCGCTTCTTGGCGACATCCCGCGCGGTCAGCACGAGATTCTGGGCAAACTCCTGATCTGACGAGAGCAGCGCCATGGTCTTGCCGCCGGCGCCCTGGCCGATATCGAGGAACGAGGACGCCCAACTGTCGGCCGGCCCCCATGGCGCATTGTTGAACCACATGTCGTGGCCGACCTTGCTGTTCACCTGGAACGAGAAATTCCCCATCAGCAGCAGGCCACGCTGCTTGACGAACGGCATGATCGGCGCGGTCGGCACCGTCGCATAGGGCGCGAACAGAATATCGACCTTGTCGACGTCGACCAGCTTGGCGTAGATCGCGGGCGTCTCGGACGCGCTCGACTTGTCGTCATAGACGATGAGTTCGACCTTGCGGCCGAGCAGGCCGCCCTTGGCATTGATGTCGTCGCGCCAGATCTCGGTACCGAGTTGCGAGGCCTTGCCGCCGCCCGCCAGGCCACCGGTCTGCGCCATCGACATGCCGATCTTGATCGGCGGCTGCTGCGCCGAGGCGATTGAGCCCTTGCCAAGCGCCGCGACAGCTACTGCTCCGCCGAGAAACGTTCTGCGTTTCATTGATCTCCCCTTATTCCCATTGTCTGTTGTCGTTGCGCCGGATCTCGGTCCGGCTGTTGAGTAGGATGGTATGGTATCAGGCTGTCGCTTTCTCGCTGCTGCGGGCCTGCTTCATGATCGCCGCCGGATCGGCGCCGACGCGTCCTGAGGTCTTGTCGGCTTCGCTTTCGCGCGACAGCCGCATGTCGAAGCGGATGCTTGGCATGCCCTTGATCGGGCAATCCGGATCACTGGGCACGACATCGACTGCGAGATCGCCCGACGAACCGAACACGACGTCGTCGGCCAGATGCGGGTCGTCGCGCAGATAGAGCGCCGTCACCAGTTCGCGATAGCCTGGCGCGCCGACCAGGAAATGAATATGCGCCGGCCGCATGCCATGGCGCGCCTGCGCCTTGACCATGGCGCCGACCGGCCCGTCCATCGGGATCGAATAGCCGAGCGGCCTGACGGTGCGCAGCACGTAGACGCCCTCCGCGTCTGTCGTGAATACGCCGCGATAGTCGACCGAGGTGGCGCTCGACTGAATGTCATAGAGACCGTCGGCGCCGGTCTGCCAGATCGAGACCGTGGCGTTGGCGACCGGCTGGCCGCCGGCGTCGGTGACGTGACCGTAAAGCACGCATTCGCTGCCCGGTTTCGGATTTTGGGCGATCGAGCTGCCGGCCTGCAGCGTCGGCGTCGCCTCGCGGTAGAACGGGCCGAGCAGGCTGGTATGGGTGCCTTCCTCGATCGCGGTCTTGTCATGCAGGCCGTTGACCAGCGCCGACAGACCGAGCGTATCGGAAAGCAGGATGAATTCCTGGCGTTCCGGCGAGCACATCTTGCCCGCCAAAGTCATGAATTCGATGCCCTTGATCCATTCGCCGGGGGTCAGGTTGACCTCGCGGGCGAAGGCATGCAGGTGCTTCACCGCCGCCGCCATGATCGCCTTCAGGCGCGGGTCCGGCGTTGTCGCCATCTGGTCCAGAACGGCGTCGGTGATCGTTTCCGGCGTCAGCTCGCGCACACGCGTCTCCCCTAACCTCCCGGCTGTTCGCCGGCTATTGTTGCCGTAAGCCTAACCGGGGATTGGGGATTAGCACAAGGCTTCGCGGGCTGCGCCGACGCCTCCTTGGACCAATTGCTAGCAGCCGACCGCCGCCGCATCGCGGCGAAGCCGCGCACGCACAAAATGCGCGGCGCCATCCCAGTATTCTTGCCCACAAATCTTGCAGGTCGGAAGAGTCGAGGGCCGGATTATTTTTGCTGGATCGGTGGCGCGGTCTTTTCTGCCGGCGCCGGCGGTAGCACCGGCTGGGCGCCGGCCTTCTGTGCCTCGGCATCTGGCCGGGCCGGTTCCGGCGGAACGCCGGATGGCCGGCTACCTGTCGTCACCGGCTCGGATGGCGCCGACGGCTTGCTCTCCGCGCCCGGCGTGGACTGCAGCGGCGGCGTCGCCTGCGCCAGATGATGCCGGTCATTGGCCCTGATCTGGTTCAGCGAAAGCGCCGATATTGCGAGCCCTGCCGCGATCAGCGTGGACGCGAACATCAGTTTTTCCCGGTACTCGCGCTTGCGGTCGTCGGCAGACATGTCGTTCGCCTCGCAAAAATCGTTCGCGAGATCAACGGCCGGCGAAACGAAAGGTTCCGATGGCAGGAACGCCAGCATTTGTTTTGACGCGTTTTCTACCGCAGATAAGTCTACGCAATCTGCGTAAACTTGATTGCTATGCGAACCGGGTCCACTTCGCTCGAAAACGCTACTAATCCTTCGTGCTGGCTTCCCAGGTGACATGGCGCACGCGAGGCTTCTGCCGCAAATCAGCCACCACCTGATCGAGTTCCTTGGCTTCGACGGCCGTGCTGACGAGGGTTGCGATGATCTCCTGCAGATCGCCACGCTCAATCGCTTCGACATCGGCCACCGGGTAGTGCGCGGCTTCGAGCCGCTCGACCACCTGGTCGCGCAATCCGGCGCCCGCCGGCGCATCCACCAGCAGCTTGACGAAATAGGTCGCTTCCGACGCCTGCTCGTCGATCGGCGCGCGGTTGATGGCATTCACCAGCGGCCGCAGCAGGGTGTTGCCGGCGAGTACGAACACGGTCAGCGCCGCCGCCTGTGCCAGCATGTCGGCGCCGGCGCAGCTTCCGACCGCGGCGGAGGCCCACAACGTCGCAGCCGTATTGAGGCCGCGCACATTGGTCCCCTCTTTCATGATGACACCGGCGCCGAGAAAGCCGATGCCGGAGACCACATAGGCGATCACCCGTACCGCGCCGTCGGCGGCGGCCAGATGCATCGCGAGATCGACGAATGCCGAAGCCCCCACCGCGACCAGCACGTTGGTGCGCAGGCCCGCGCTGCGCAGCCGGTATTGCCGCTCGGCGCCGATCAGCGTGCCCAGCACGAATGCCGCGCCGAGGCTGACCAGCGTGTCGATGAAATCGGCGGTCTGGAAGGTTTCGAGAAAACGCATTGGCCCTTCCTAGATTCTTCTATTTGACACGTTTTCTTCACGCGAACCGGAATCCACTTCGCTCGAAAACGCTACGCGGATGACAATCGCGCTAAAGCTCGACCATCCCCGCATCGCCGTCCTCGGTCGCGAAAGCAAGCTGGGTGCCCTTGGCGCCCCAGGCCAGCGCGGAGACGGCCTCGCCGCCGTTACGGCGTACCAGAATTTCCGCGCCGTCCTCAAGCCGCACCATCAGCACGGTGCCGTCGCTGTAGCCGACCCCCATGACGTCCTGCTTCGGATGGCAGGCCACCATGGAGACCCGCGCCTGCAACGGCGCCAGCATCGCCGGCTCCTTGCCCATCGGGCCGTCCTTGCTGGTGAACGGCCACACGATCACGGAGTCGGCGCCTGACGTCGCCAGTCCCTTGCCGCCTGCGCTCCACGAGATAGAGCGGACCCGACCGGGATAGCCCGACATCCGCATGTGCCGGTTATCCGCCAGCCGCCAGCCATGCAGCGCCGGCTCGTGCATCATGGTGACCAGGAACTTGTTGTCCGGGCTGAAGGTGACGCCGAGATGCGAGCCGGCCCATTCCAGGAATTCCGGCTTGGCCGCCATGTTGGGAAACCACAGCGTCACGCCGTTGTAATGGGCGATGGCCAGGCGCAGGCCTTTTGGCGCAAACGCCAAACCGCCGACCGTCGTCGGCGCATCGAAGGATTTTTCTTCGCCTTTGCCGCTGCGAACGAAGGCGGTCTTGCCGGATGACCACGCCACCGCGCCGTCGGGATGCAGCGCGACATTGTCGACCCAGCGCCGCTTGGAGTCGGTCGCCAGCACCGTCACCGCGCCCTTGGCATCGAGCGCCACGACCTTGCCGTCATCGCCGCCGGTGACGATGCGTCCGCCGTCGGAGGCCGCGCACAGAATGGCGCCGCCGTGAATGGCGACGGATGAAATTTCACCGGCGGCACTGACCAGCGCCGCGTTCTCTTCGGTGCCGACGAACACCGCGGTATCGCCGAGGAAATGGATCGCGCTGACCGGCATGCCCACGGCAAGCGGCCGCACCTTGTCGGTAATCGAAGCGATGGAGGGGCTGTCGCCCGGATCGAACTGTGTCATCACGTGGTGATACAGCTTTCAAAACCGTCGCGGATCATCTGCTCCGGCAATTCGCGACCGATGAAGACGACGCGGCTCTCGCGCGCCTCGCCGTCCTTCCATTTACGCTGATGATCGCCTTCCAGCATCATATGCACGCCCTGGAACACGTAGCGGTCGTCATCGTCGCTGAAGGCGAGGATGCCCTTCGAGCGCAAAATCTTCTGACCCTCGCTGGCGACGAGGTTCTGCAGCCACGGCATGAATTTCGTGGCGTCGAGCGGCTTGGCCGAGCGCAGCGACAGCGATTGCATGTCCTCGTCGTGGTAATGCTTGAGGCCGCCGTGATTGTGATCGTGGTGATGGTCGTGGCCATGGCCATGATGATGATCGTGGTCATGGTGATGATCGTCGCCGGCGTCGAGGAATTCCGGCTCGATTTCGAGAATGCGATCGAGATCGAACGCGCCGCGCTCCAGCACGTCTGATATCGCGACCTGGCAGCGCTCGGTGCGATGCAGTTTGGCATAGGGGTTGATGCCGCGGATCCGGGCTTCGACCTCGGCGAGTTCGGCCTTGGAGACCAGATCGGTCTTGTTGAGCACGATGACGTCGGCGAACGCGATCTGGTTCTTGGCTTCCGGCGCGTCCTTGAGGCGATCGCTCAGCCATTTGGCGTCGGCCACCGTGACGACGGCATCGAGCCGCGCGTTCTTCTGCACGTCCTCGTCGACGAAGAAGGTTTGCGCCACCGGCGCCGGATCGGCCAGCCCCGTGGTCTCGACGATGATGGCGTCGAACTTGCCCTTACGTTTCATCAGGCCGTCGAGAATGCGGACGAGGTCGCCGCGCACGGTGCAGCAGACGCAGCCGTTGTTCATTTCGAACACTTCTTCGTCGGCGCCGATGATCAGGTCGTTGTCGATGCCGATCTCGCCGAATTCGTTGACGATGACGGCGTATTTCTTGCCGTGGTTTTCCGACAGGATCCGGTTCAGCAGCGTGGTCTTGCCGGCGCCGAGATAGCCCGTCAGCACGGTCACTGGAATTTTTTGGGAAGTAGTTTCAGGCATCACAACTCCGAGGGAATTTCTCGCAACGCCAGCTCTGGCAGGGAGGCCCCTGCCTATTGGCCCAGCGCGCTGGTCAGGGCCTTTATATTGTGCCTGACCATGTCAATGTAAGTGGGAGAATCGCCCTTTTCGCCGGTCAGACTGTCCGAATAGAGGGTGCCGCCGACCCTGGCGCCGGTCTCGGCCGCGATTTGGCGGATCAACCGGGGGTCGCTGATATTTTCCAGGAAAACCGCCGGTATTTTCGCTGATCTGATCTGGGTGATAATCCCGGCAATATCGCGGGCGCTGGCCTCGGATTCGGTCGAGACGCCCAGGGGCGCGATGAACTGGACGCCATAGGCGGCCTCGAAATAGCCGAAGGCGCGGTGGGTCGAAATCACCTTGCGGCGGTTTTCCGGAATTTGCGCCACCGCCTGCCGCACCTCGCCATCCAGCGCGTCAAGTTTCGCCAGATAGGCGTTCGCATTGGACTTGAACGCCTCGGCATCGGCGGGATCGGCCGCCATCAGCGCATCGCGGATATTGCCAACATAGATTTTGGCGTTGAGCGGCGATTGCCAGGCGTGCGGATCGGCGTCGGAGCCAAGCTTGAGCGGCGCGATACCTGAGGTCGCGGTGATGATCGTGGCCTTGTTGCCCGCCGACTGCACCAGCCGCGGCAGCCAGCCTTCGAGGCCGAAGCCGTTGACGAACACCAGTCTGGCGTCGGCGATCTTCTTGGCATCCGCCGGTGTCGGCACATAGACATGCGCATCGCCGTCGGGGCCGACCAGCGTCGTGACATTGACGCTGTTGCCGCCGACATTGCGGACGAGATCGCCGAGGATCGAAAAACTGGCGACGACGTTGAGGCGCTCGGCCCGCGCGGGAGCGGTGACCGCTATCAGGGCGAGAACGATGAGCCAGAACCTGCGCATCGTTACGCCTCGAGGTGGCGGCCGGGAAACAACTGCCGGACCAGGCCGCTGACATTGCCGAACAGCACCGAAACCACATAGATCGCCGCCGCCACCAGAATGATCGCAGGCCCTGAGGGAATCCGGGTCTGGAACGACAGCACCAATCCAAAATAGCCGGAGACCATGGCGCTTGCGACCGCGATGCAGATCATGCCGGTGATATCGCGCGACCAGAACCGCGCGATGCCCGCGGGCAAAATCATCAGGCCGACGCCGAGCAGCGTGCCAAGCGCGTGAAAACCGTTGACGAGGTTGATCACGACCAGCGCCAGGAATGCCAGATGCGCGGGCGCGCCGGCGCGGCTGACGGTGCGCAAGAACACCGGATCGACGCATTCGATCACCAGTGGACGATAGATCACCGCCAGCAGCAACAGCGTGATGGTGGCGTTGAAGGCGATCACCAGCAGCGTCTGGTCGTCCATCGCCAGGATGTTGCCGAACAGCACGTGCAGCAAATCGATATTGGTGCCCTTGATGGAGACGATGGTAACGCCGAGCGCCAGCGACACCAGGTAGAACGCCGCCAGCGAGGCGTCTTCCTTGATCTCGGTGTTGCGCGCGACGAGGCCCGCGAGCAGCGCGACCGCAAAGCCCGCGATCAGTCCGCCGGTCGTCATCGCGAACAAATTGAGCCCCGAAATCAGGAAGCCGATCGCCGCCCCCGGCAGGATCGCATGCGCCATGGCGTCGCCGACCAGACTCATCCGCCGCAGCATCAGGAACACGCCGATCGGCGCGCCGCCGAGCGACAGCGCGATCACGGCCGCGAGCGCGCGGCGCATGAATTCGAATTCGGTGAAGGGCGCGATCAGCGCGTCAAAGATCATGGGAGCTCAAGCCGCCCGCGACGGTAGATCGTGCACCACGCAGGCCCCGGCCGTATCGTCGAACGCCTCGCACATCCGCCGCGCCTCCGCGAGATTTTCCGCGGTCAGCACTTGCGCCGTTGCGCCCCACGCCACCGGCCCGCGGGCCAACAGCAAGGTTTCCGGAAAATTCGCGCGCACCAGTTCCATGTCGTGCAGCGCCGCCAGCACGGTGCGCCCCTCGGCGTGCCAGCGCCGCACCAGCGCCACGAGGTCGGCCGAGGTTTTGGCGTCAATGGCGTTGAAGGGTTCGTCCAGCACGATCAGCCGCGCGTCCTGCAGCAGCACCCGCGCGAACAGCATGCGCTGCATCTGGCCGCCGGACAGCGTGCCGATCGAGCGGTTCTCAAAGCCGTTGAGACCGACCGCGGCCAGCGCCTGCGCGATTTTGTCCCGCGCCGCCTTGCCCATGCCGCCGAAAAATCCGGTGGCGCGCCAAAGACCAGTGCCGACGAAATCGAACACCGAGATCGGAAACGTGCGGTCGATATCGGCGGTCTGCGGCAGATAGGCGATGTCGCGGATGTCGAGCGCGCCGAGATCGATCGATCCCGCCAGCGGTTTGAGGATGCCGGCGAGCCCGCGAAACAGCGTCGATTTGCCGGCGCCATTCGGCCCGATCACGGCCAGCAGCGCGCCCTGCGCGACCTCGCCATCGAGGTGATGCACCGCCGGGTGGCGGTCGTAGCCGAGCGTGACGTCGCGAAATTGCACTTGGGCTGCCATGCTCACCTCATCGCCAGCCACACGACCGCCCACAGCCCGGCGCTGACCGCCACGGCGGCGCCAAGCCGGGACAGCACCGTCATCCGCAGGATCGACCAGGGCGCCGGCTGCGACGGATGCGGCGTCTCCGGACCATGGCTATGGGCATGGCCGTGGTGATGGGAGTGGTCGTGAGGGTGGTCGTGGGAATGGGAGTGAGCCATCGAAAGATGTTATATTATAACATAACTCAAGTCTACCGACGCCCCCTCACGGCTTCCCGATCGCCATCGCCAGGGCCGCCGCCAGGAACGGAAATGGCAGCGACACCGCGGCGCGGAACCAGACGAATTTGGCCGGCATGAACGGGATTTCCCATAGAATCAGCCGCTGAAAGGCAAACAGCGCCCAGGCGACGACATAGGCGATCACCTGTGGTGGGCCGCCGCCGACCTTCAGGGCCACCGCACCGATCGAAAAGCCGACCACCGGGCCGCCGGGGGTCGCCGCACCTGCGATCACGGCGGTCAACACGCCGAGCCAGCCAGAGTCCGGCCCGAGCCAGCCGGTGATGACCTCCTGGGGAATCACGGCGGCGATGTAGCCCGATCCGATCACGCCGAGCCCGATCCGGGGCACGATGTTGATGAAGTCCATGGTGCCTTCGCGCGCCGCCGACACCAGCACCGGCCGGCCGCGCCGCCAGACCAGAAACGCCAGGGCTGCGACCGAGCCCCACAGCGTGAGATCGATGATCAGCGCCGCGGTCATGACGGCGGCTCCGCGCCTTTCGGATACATCCGCGCGAAAACGAAACGCCCGAGCGCGCCGGCCAGCACCGGGATCGGCAGCGAGATCACGATCCGCCACAGCGTGAAGTCGACGCCGAGGATCGGCAGTTCCCAAGCCACCGCCCGGCCGTAGCCGATCAGCGTCCAGCTCACCACCATCGCGATGGTCGCGCCAAAGTCAGCGCCGACCGTGAGCAGTGCAGCCGCCACCGGATAGGCGGTGAACGGACCACCGGGCAGGATGGCGCCGAACGCGGTTCCGATCAGCAATCCCTTCAAGCCGGAATTCGGCCCGAGCGCTCGCGATACTTTCTCGTGCGGCAGCACCTCGGCGATGAACGCGCCGAGCAGGCAGCCGGCCAGCACGCGCGGCAGGATGCCGCCGAACAGCGCCAGATCATGAAAGAGAATTTCCAGCACACCATCGATGCCGTCGCGCCGCCAGACCAGCGTGGCCGAGACCACGACCAGCACGCCGATCATGATCATCGACCAGCCGACCGGCTTGCGGGCGCGCCGCGGCCGCTGCTCGGCGTCTGCAGCGTCGTCGGCAGGCGCCGGGTCTTTGACGGGAGATTCGGACAAGGCCAAGTTCTGAAAGGCAATGAGTCGGGCGGGTGATGAGAATTGACCTTGCTTAGTCCCGGCCCCCTACCGAAGCAAACGGAAGCTGGGCTCCACCCATGCGCCTTCAAGGCATGCCCATGCGAAGGCGTCACACAGGCTTAATCCAACGTTCAGGTGAGCGAGCGCACCAGCGCGAGGCCTGCGAAAAGGCCGGCGATCGAGAGCACGACCGATCCCAGCACGTAGATTGCCGCCAGCATCAACTCGCCCCGCTCGTAGAGCAGCGCGGTGTCGAGCGAGAAGGCGGAAAACGTGGTGTAGCCGCCGAGAATACCGGTCATCACGAACAGCCGCCACGGCTGCGACGCCTCGCCCTTGAAGGCGAGATAGCCCGCAATCAGCCCCATCACGGTCGAGCCAGTGATGTTGATGATGAAGGTGCCCCACGGAAATCCAGTGCCGATGCAGCGCGCGCAAGTGACGTTGATGAGATGGCGCAGCATTGCGCCAAGGCCGCCACCGAAAAAGACCAACAGATAGCTCATCGCAGCATTCCCGCCTCAGCGAATGTCATCCGGCGCTAAGCTTGTGCCGCAAGCGCGCGGCCGCGGCAAGGATTGGCAAACGCCTGAAACGAAAAAGGCGGCCGCTTGTGCTGCCGCCCCTTGCGAATTTTTCCATCACGTCATTCCGGGATGGTCCGAAGGACCAGACCCGGAAGTTCGAGATTCCGGGTCTGGTGCTAACGCACCATCCCGGAATGACGGCGTGGCGATCAAACCTTGCCGAACAGCTCGTCGACATAGTCCCAGTTGACGAGATGATCGACGAACGCCTTCAGATAGTCGGGACGGCGATTGCGGTAGTCGATGTAGTAGGAGTGCTCCCAGACGTCGCAGCCGAGGATCGGCGTGGCGCCATGGACCAGCGGGCTTTCGCCGTTCGCGGTCTTGGAGATTTCGAGCTTGCCGTTCTTGACCTGGAGCCAGCACCAGCCGGAGCCGAACTGGCCGACGCCGGCGGCGGCGAAATCGGTCTTGAACTTTTCAAGCCCGCCGAGGTCCTCGTTGATCTTCTTTTCGAGACGGCCGGGCAGCTTGCTGCCGCCGCCATTCGGCTTCATCCAGCTCCAGAAATGCAGATGGTTGTAGTGCTGGCCGGCATTGTTGAACACGGCCGGGTTCTTGCCGAACGAAGCCTTGACGATTTCCTCGAGGGATTTGCCCTCGAATTCGGTCCCCTTGATCGCGTTGTTTCCGTTGGTCACGTAAGCCTGGTGATGCTTGTCGTGGTGGAATTCCAGCGTTTCCTTGGACATATAGGGCGCAAGGGCGTCATGGGCATAGGGCAGATTGGGCAGCGTGAAGGTCATGGGGTGATGTCCGAACTGGTGGGAGACGTGATCTAACGGGGACCCTTATAGAAGGTTCCATCGGTCTTAAACACAAGCAATTTGGGCCAACCGAGCGCCGCCGGCGGCATAGCGAGCGGCCGATATTGTCAAAGCCCGCGAGATCGAATTAAATCCAAAATACTATTGAAATTGAATTGTTTATGGAATTTGCCAGTGAAAATCAGCACGATCTGCGCAAGTGCGGCGATCATCGTCGCTATCCTTGCAATCCCGGTATCCGTTGAAGCCGCCGGCGCCACCATCCGGGGGCGCTTCAGCTACGACGGCATCGCCAACTGCCAGCAACCGGCGATCCGGAATTTTCCGATTCACGCCGAAGGCACGGCGGTGCTTTCCACCGATCGGAACGCCAGCATCGACATGACCTCTAGCACGGGTGGACGTTCGCAGCTGAAAGCGACGCTGGGCGGCAAGCCCACCGAAGCGCCGGGCGGCTCAACCAGTCTGAAAGTCATCGGCAGTCACACCCTGCGGGCCGTGCGGGATTACCCGAACAACGTTGCGATCGTGACGATGACCATCCGCGGATCGTCTTGCGCCATGACCCTCGATAACCGGCTCAAGCCGGGCAAGAAGGTCTACACCTTCGTGAGCGGCTCAGGCAGCGTGTCATACTGCGCGCGCCCGCAGATTACCCGAACCGAATGCGTCAGTTTTTGATGCCTGTGTCACCGATGTCGTCAACCAGCAATATTGTTGAAACCCGATACTTCAAGGATTGAAGCCATGAAAACCAGAATTGCTTTTGCGATCGCAACGCTTGCCGCCCTGATATTGCCGATGCTGCCGGCTTCCAGTGAGGCCGCGGGACAATTGCGGGTCAAATTCACCTTCGATGGCCTCGCCACCTGCCAAAATCCGCCGGTCACCAATTTTCCCATCCATGGCGAAGGCACCGGCGTGCTGTCGGCCGATCGCAGCGCATCGCTGGACATGAACAGCACCATCGAGGGACGGGTGGAATATCGCGCGAAGCTCGGCGGCGCGCCGCAGGAAGCACCCGCCGGCTCGGCGGCGCTCCATGTGGTCGGAAGGCAGACCTTGCGCGCGGTGCGGGATTATCCGAACAACCAGATCATCATCACCATGACCGTTCGCGGCGGCGCCTGCACGATGAAGATCGACCAGCGGCTGAAGCCCGGCAAGCGGGAATATACCTTCTATAACGGTTCCGGGATCTCGATCTGCACGCGTCCAACCATTACGCAGACTGCTTGCGAGAGTTATTGAGCGAACCGCGATCGAAGGCGTCGGCGCAAACGCCGGCGTCCTGGTTATTCGCAGAATGACGTGCCGTTATACATGAAGCACTTGCCGCCGCGGCGCCCCGCCGCGGCCGGTGCCCGGCGCTCGCGTTGGGCGACCGCCGGCTTGCGCTCGGGGCGCTTCTCGCAACTGCCGCTCGATCCGAGCACATAGCCGTCGTCGCAGGTAATCTTCACGCAGCTATCGCCATTCGCGCGGGTGCCGCGCTCGCATTCCAGCGGACACACGCGGCCGGGCTTCGCCTTGACCGCATCCAGTGCATCGATACTGGCGACCTTGACGTCGAATTTGGTGCCGGCCTTGTCGTTGAAGGACGCCAGCGCCTGGCGCGACGATGCGTTCCATTCGCCGTTGATCTCGCCGGTCTTGCAGCCGACCCGTTTCAGTTCGGACTGCAGCAATCGCGGAATATCCTGCGCGGGCCCATCTGACTTCACCGTCTCTTTGGCGGGTTCAACCGCAGCGACCTTGGCCCCTTCGAGTTTGGCCCCTTCCAACTTTCTGGCTTCTTCCGCTGCGCGGTTCTGCTGCTCGACAGCTTTCGCCTGCTCCGCCGCGGCGAGCTTCGCATCCTCCGTCTGCTTTTTCTTCTCGGCCGCGAGTCTGGCTTTTTCGGCCTCTTCGGCGGCTTTGGCCTGCGCCGCGACCTTGGCCTGTTCGGCGGCGACAACTTTGGCGTCCTCGACCTGCTTCTTCTTTTCGGCTGCGAGCCTTGCCTCTTCGGCAGCCTTCGACTGTGCGGCAGCCTTGGCCTGTTCGGCGGCCTTGGCGCCTTCGGCGGCAAGCCTCGTCCGCTCTTCCGCGGCCTCGCGGGCTTTTTCGGTCGCGGCAATCCGCGCGGCTTCGGCGGCGAGCTTGTTGCGCTGCGCCTTGGCCAGATCAGTATAGAAGCCCGACGGGTTGGCCAGAATGAAGGAGTCCCAGGCCTCCTTGGTGCCGACGCGTTCGGCCAGTTCATAGTCGCGGCGAAGATCGGCGTTGGCGTTGGCGTTGCCGGCCGGGGGCGGCGCGGCAGGCGCGGGCACCAGCGCCACGTCGTTGCCGCCGAGCGAGCCGTAGACGAACGGCTCCTGCTTGTTGGCGGTGGCATTCATGACGTCATCCCGCACCAGGCGGAACGCCTTGCCGAGTTCCAGGCCCGGCTTGACGAGATATCTCAGCAGCGCTGTCGTGAACGGGCTGTTCTTGCTGTCGCCATCGGAAGCCGTCGAGCCGCCCTTCGCCGCGAACGCGATCAGCGTGTTCGGCCTCGACGGTTCGACACCGGCAAGGCCGCGGCCGAGCGAGCGCGACGCCACGGTCCGTTTCATGCTCTTGGCGAACGGATTGTCGCGGCAGGCATCGAGTATGACGAGGCGCAATTGCTTGGCAGGTTCGATCGCCTGCAGGATCCGGTCGAGCGCGATCGCCTCGTCATAGGCGTCGGTATCGCGCTCGAGCGCGGCGTCCACCGGAATCAGATAGTTGGTTCCATCGACCTCGATGCCGTGACCGGCATAGTAGATCACCGCGATGTCGGCATCGCGCGCCTTCTCGGTGAAGTCGCGCAGCGCGCGTCGCATCTCGGTATTTTTCAGGTCGCGCCGGGATTCGACGACGTCGAACGCGGCCTTCTTGAACATCTCGGTGATCGCGGCGGCGTCATTGGCCGGATTGGTCAGGGCGCCGACGTTCTGATAGTTGGAATTGCCGATCACGAATGCGACGCGCTTGTCCGCCAAGGCCGGTTGGCCGGCCAGGCAAGCGATTGAAGCCATGAATAAAAAGGCGGCGAGCCGACGCATCGACGTTCCCAAGTCCCGATCGCGACAACCATAGCATTTGGCATTATGACAGCAAGGCGCACGGCGCGGGTCTGTGATTGCGATCACGGATCGCGATCAAGACCACGGTCAACGCGCCAACAGAGGGCTAAACCGGCATGAGCATTGAGATCGACGTCCTGAACGGGGACGCGTCGTGGAAAACGGTCGAACCGCTGATGAATGCGGTCTGGCCGCGCCATGTCGTCGAGAGGCTGCCCTGGGGTCATATCGAGTGGGCACATGCGGATTTGCGGGTGCTGATCGATGCGCCCGAGGAATCACCGAAAGCGGGACTTGCCTGCCATGTCGGGATCCACTTCCGCACCGTCACCTGGGACGGGCGCAAGGTGGATATCGGCGGCATCGGCGGCGTCGCAACCCGCGAGGATTTCCGGGGGCGCGGCTACGCCACCCTCGCCCTCAACGCGGCGGTTCAGACCATGCGCGACCACGAAGCGATCAAGTTCGCCCTGCTGTTCTGCGAGCCGCACAACGAAGCCTATTATCAGGCGCGCGGCTGGCATCCCTTCAAGGGTGAAATCTACGCCGAACAACCGGGGGGACGGGTTCGCTTCGACGCGATGGCGCCATTTGTGTTCGATTTCACCCGCAAGCCGCGCGACGGCGTCATCGACCTATGCGGCCTGCCGTGGTGACCCCTGCACCGGCGGCGGGTGGCTTGCGCCGGCCCCGTCGCATAATATTTCATCCGTAATCTATACGGATCCGGCTGAAAGCACGTGACGCATGACGATTGACGCCCCGCTCGACATGCGCCCGGCGGCCGTGCCTCCGATCGCGGTCAACAGCCTGCTGATCGCGCCGATCCTGCCGACGCTGTTGAAGCTCGCGATCCCCAACACCATCGCGATGTTCGGCACCGCGCTGGTGGCGGTCGCCGAGACCTCCTATATCGGCCGGCTCGGCACCGAACCGCTGGCCGGAATCGCGCTGGTGTTTCCGTTCGTGATGCTGACCCAGATGATGTCGGCCGGCGCGATGGGCGGCGGCGTTTCCTCCGCCATCAGCCGCGCGCTCGGCGCCGGAAACCGCGATCGCGCCGCGACGCTGGCGCTGCATGCCGCCATTATCGGCCTCTGCGCCGGACTGTTCTTCACCGTGATGATGCTGATCTTGGGCCGCCAGTTCTATTCGCTGCTGGGCGGACGCGACGGCGTGCTCGAACAGTCCATGCAATATTCGCACGTGCTGTTCTCCGGCGCGGTCTCGATCTGGCTGGTCAACACGCTGGCCTCGGTGGTGCGCGGCACCGGCGACATGCGCATACCTTCGGTGACGCTGATCGCCACCGCCATCGTGCAGGTCCTGGTCGGCGGCGGATTTGGTCTCGGACTGTTCGGCCTGCCGAAGCTCGGCATGGCGGGTGTCGCCACCGGCCAGCTCACCGCCTTCACGCTCGGCGCGGTTTACCTCACCTGGTACCTCACCAGTGGCCGCAGCCGGCTAAAGCTGAATTTTGCAGCCTTCACGTTTCAGCGCGACATGTTCTTCGACATCCTCAAGGTCGGCGCGGTTTCCTGCCTGTCGCCGCTGCAGACCGTGCTGACGATCCTGATTTTCACAAAAATCCTGGCTTCCTTCGGCACCGAGACGCTGGCCGGCTACGGCATGGGTTCGCGGCTGGAATTTCTGCTGACGCCGATCGCCTTTGCTTTTGGGGTTGCCTCGGTGCCGATGGTCGGCATGGCGATGGGCGCCGGTCTGGTGGCGCGCGCGCGTCAGGTGGCCTGGACGGCGGGCGCCGCGTCCAGCCTGATCGTGGGCCTGATCGGCATTATCGTGGCGATATGGCCGACGCTCTGGATCTCGCTGTTCACCAGCGATCCCGGCGTCACCGCCGCCGCCAATTCCTATTTCGCGTTGGCGGGACCGGCATTCGCCTTCTTCGGAATGGGTGCGTGCCTTTATTTCTCGTCGCAAGGAGCAGCAAAAGTCGGCGGTCCGGTGCTGGCCGGCACCGCGAGATTGCTGCTGGTCGGCATCGGCGGCTGGTGGCTGGCGGCGTCGGGCGCACCGGCCTCGGCACTGTTTGCACTGGTGGGCGTGGCGATGGCCGTTTACGGACTCGGTACAGCGCTCGCCATTCGCCTGACGCACTGGGGAAAATCCCCGACTTAATCCGGCGTTGCACAAATCTGATTTGTTGTTATGCAGGCCTGCCTTTTTCTGAGGAATGATTCATGACCTGCAGGTACGTTTTCACCACCGCGATTTTGGCGGCATTGCTCACCGCGCCGTCCGCCCGCGCGCAAGGCGCCGGAGATGCAACCGGCACCTGGCTGACCCAGGCCGGCGATGCCCGGGTACGGGTCAGCAAATGCGGTAGCGGAATTTGTGGGGTCATCGTCGGGCTGAAAGATCCGCTCGATCCCGCCACCGGCAAACCCCAGGTCGACGACAAGAATCCCAATCCGGCGCTGAAGAAGCGTCCGATGATTGGCCTTCCCTTGTTCAGCGGCATGCACCCGACCGGCACGAGCAAATGGTCGGGCCAGATCTACAACGCCGACGACGGCTCAACCTATGCGAGCAATATTTCGGTAACGGCGGCGGATACGCTCCGGGTCGAAGGCTGCGTCGGCGCCCTGTGCGGTGGCGAGAACTGGACGCGTGTGGGGCGGTGAGCCCGCGCTACCTCGCGAGACTGCCGATGCCGCGAGACCCCCACCCTAACCTCGAGAGCGAGCTCTGCTCGCCTCGGACCCCCGCAAGCGGGAGAGGGGATAGAGCGCGTCTGGAGCAACTAGCTTCCTTGCAATGACGAACTGCGCGCCGCGCAGACAGCCGGACTCCCTCTCCCGCTTGCGGGGGAGGGCTGGGGTGGGGGTGCCTCCGCATATTCCATCTTGATCGAGCATCGCCTCGAGCCACAAAGTTACCTACGGCATCTCAACCCGCCGTCGCCTTCAGCGCCGTCGCCGCCGACGCGTAACCGCCGCGGGCGCCGTCGATGAAGTGGACGTGGTCGCTGCGCATCACCGACGGCGTGAAGCAGGTCATCATCGCCGCATCCTGCCGGTGCAGGCCATAGCGCACGATCCCGTTTGAAGCGGCCGCCGCCAGTAGCTGCGTCAGCGCGCGCTCAAGTTCCGGGGTGCAGTCGAGAATCATCCGCAGACCGTCGTCATATTTGCGGAAGTCGGAATTCTCCACCACCTGCTGCACATAGGTCTTCGGCACGAAATTCCCGACCTTGATGCCAAAGCGCATCACCACGAACGCCCACAACGTCACCGCCAGAACGACGGTACGTCGCTTCAACAGCGATCCGCCGCGCGCGGCGCGTGCTTCGTACTCGACGCCTGCCGGCGGCCAGTTCAGCGGCGGTCCGCCCGGCGGCACCGGCCGCCCCGCGTCGGGACTTTTCTCGACGAGGTTGATGACGTCCTCGATCAATTGACGGAAGGCATGCGGATCGGCGCCGGGAGCCGGCATCACCAGCACGGAAAGAATGAGTCCGCGGGCCGAGGGAATTTCCTCGAACCGGCATGAAAGCCCGGAAAGGTGGGGCTGCGTGCCGGGCGAGGCTTTTGGCACCGCGAATTCGCCGCGCTTCATCGCCGCATCCGCCCAGCCGAGGCCGCCGCCGGAGAACATCGCATAGGACAAATTGGGCGACGGCCCGAAACGGGCGACACGGACATCGAGGCCCTGCGCGCGGATCGAAGCGACCGGTATCAGGGCGACCCGCAACACCAGATTGAGGCTCTCCTCGACCCAGATGGCGGTTGCCGCCAGCGCATCCCGGGCCCGTTCGAGATCGCCGGGCGACACCGCAAAGCTGGCGCCGTCGCCGCCGAACACGAACGGAAACTCGCGGCCTTCGAGCGCATTGGTGACGGCGGCGATGACAGACGCGCCGGCCATGTTGACGGCCTTGTAGCGTGCCTCCGCAATCGCTTTGGTCGATTCCACGATGTCGGCGACGCCGACGCTCCAGTCGTCGGGCAATGCCGAATACAGCGCCGGGTCCATCAGGCGATCGAAGCCGCGAAAGACCGGAATCGAGCCGTAGAAGATGTCGGTGCCCTCGGCGCTGGTCATGGCAGCTTGTTGCATTTCCCGGTTTGAAGACTGTGTAGCAGATACGGCCGGCTTTGGAATCGGGTTCGGGGAAACGGCAGCCAGACCGCCCGTCAATTCCGCACAGCAAATGTGGGCTATTTCACCAACACGTCATATCTAAGGTTGTACTACTTCACCAGACCCGTTTAGCCCGCCGGCGATCCGCCGATGAGGTAGCCGCGAG
The DNA here is from genome assembly GCF_900103365.1 of Afipia sp. GAS231. NCBI lineage: Bacteria > Pseudomonadati > Pseudomonadota > Alphaproteobacteria > Hyphomicrobiales > Nitrobacteraceae > Afipia > Afipia sp. GAS231. The sequence continues at coordinate 5,066,460 of NZ_LT629703.1, read as the reverse complement.
GTAGAGATGGCACATTCTCACAAGGCCGGCGCAGCGAGCCTCCCGGCGCGCAGGATTTTCGCCTGCGCTGCTGCGATACTGGCCGGCCTAACGCTGACGCCGACCTGGGCGCGCGCCAGCCAGATCACCGCCTGCACCAGGCTCGACATCTGTTACTGCGTCAACACCGACTATCGCGATGCGATCAGCGACAACGTGGCGCGCGTTCGCCAGTTGATCGCCAGCAACAAGACAGCAGGCAAGGCGATCGGCTATCTCAGCGTACCCTTGTCGCCCGCCGGCGGCGGATCGTTTGCGGTCAACGCCGAGGCGGCGGCCAAAACGGCGGACAATGTCACCGCGCGCCTGGGCGCCCAATCGGTATGGCTGCTCAATCCCGGCGCGGAAGGCGGCAGCAAGATGAACGGCGCCAGCGGCGCCGACTACATGTACATGTGGACGCAAATTCTCGAGGGCGCGGGTGGCCTCGGCGAGGATTTCGATTTCTTCTATTTTGCCGGCCCGAGCGATTTCGCCCGCTATTTCGGATTGACCGGCACCGCCGATCTCGACCGGCTCCAGGACTGGTTCGACAACCGCGTGGCGCAGGATCCGGCGTTCAAGCAAGCCGTCGATGCCGGCAGCGTCACCAAGGCCGGTTTCCGCAACTATTATGGCCTGCGCGCCTCGGTGGCATTCAGCTACGGCTCGCACGACGAATGGAACATCGCGCGCCTGATCAACGACCGCCGGCGCAGCGCCACCGACTTCGGCATCGCCAACCAGCTTTCCATCCTGTTCGACGGCCATCCGGTGTCGCCCGGCGGATATGAGAATCCGACCACCTCCGGCGATGTCGGCCGCTGCATCAAATAGCACCAGACCAGTCTTACCAGCGTCCAACCATTCATCCGGGAGTGTGTCATGCGAAAGCAGGTACGTGGAAACGGCCTCGTGTTGCAGGCGATAGCCGGCACCTATGTGGTCACGATGGGATGGGACGTCGCGGCTCCGCAGCAGGCCGGGCTGCTCGGCTTTGCGATCCAGCGCGCTGACCACACCGAGAACGAGACGTACTTCATGCGCGGCATGAAGACGTTTCCCAACACCGCGCCGCCATTGCCGCCGGGCGGCAATGCGTCAAGCCACGAGCAACCGTTCCAGAGCTTTCAATGGGCCGATTATGCGGCCAAGCCCAACCATTCCTACACCTACACCCTGATCCCGATGTATGGCCGGCCGGGTGCGCTGACCGACGGACCATCGCTCGCGGTGGACGTCCAGACCGAGTCCGAACTCGACGGTACGCACAGCATCTTTTTCAATCGCGGCGCCATCGCTTCGCAGGAATATGCCCGCCGGTTCCAGAACCAGCGCCCAAGCGACGTCGGACAGGCGGCCTATGACTGGCTGTCGCGCGGACTGATCGAATCCATCCTCACCTTCATCAAGAAGGCAACCGGGCCCGGCTTCGGCCTGCGGGTCGCGATCTACGAATTCCAGTGGCCCGCCATTCTCAAGGCCATACACGACGTCGCCGCGCTCGGCGTCGACGTCAAGGTGCTGTTCGACGCCATCGAGAACGCCGAGGAATCGCCGGTTCATCCCAACGAGGAGGCGATCGCCACGGCCCAGATTGACGGTCTTTGCCAGGGCATCACCGAGGGCAAGATCATGCACAACAAGTTCATCGTGCTGTTGCACAACGGGCAACCGGTCGAGGTTCTCACCGGCTCGACCAACTACACCGAGAACGGCCTGTTCGGTCATCTCAACTGCAGCCACATCGTCAATGACGCCACGGTGGCCACAAAATACATGGGCTACTGGACCGAGCTCGAGAAAAATCTGCCGCTGGCGCAGCTGCGCACCTTCAACAACCACAACACACCGGCGCCGGCCAACCCGCCGCCATCAGGAACGCTCGAAGTCTATTCGCCGCAAACCGCTACCGCGACGCTCAAGCGCTATGGCGAGATCTCCGACAGCGCGCAGCGGGCGCTGTTCATGACTTTCGCATTCGGCATGGACAAGACCGTCTTCGTACCGGTCTACATGCAGGAAGACAGCGTGCTGCGTTTCGCACTGATGGACAAGGAGGGTTCGGGCAAGGGCCTCGCGGAGGCCAAGGCGACGATCGCGCAGATCCGCGCGCTCAAGAACGCCGTGATCGCCGTCGGCCAGAACATCGAGCTCAACGAGTTCGACCGCTGGCTCAAGGAAATCAGCGGCATATCCGCCAACGAACACGTGCGCTGGGTGCACACCAAGTTCATGCTGGTCGATCCCTTGTCCGACGATCCCGTGGTCATCACCGGCTCGGCGAATTTCAGCGGCGCCAGCGTCAGTACCAACCACGAGAACATGCTGGTGATCCGCGGCGACAAGCGCGTCGCCGACATCTATCTCGGCGAGTTCATGCGGCAATTCTCCAGCTACGCCTTCCGCGATGCCGCCGCCAGCCAGGGCGGATCGGCGAACTTCCGGCCGCAGGACCTGCTCACCGACAATTCGTGGATCCAGCGCTATACGCAGCCCGGTTCTTCCGGCGCGCTGCGCCGGCTGTATTTCTCCGGCCAGTGACGGCGGCCGGGCTCTAAAAGAAATCCCGCGATGACCCTCGCCTATGGCTATGTCAAAACCAAAGTCACCTCCGAACCGAAACTGAAGCCATCGCACCACGGCCACGAGACCCAGTATCACCTGCACTGCAATGTGGCCGTCGATGGCAGCACCTGGGACGTCGCCGTCAACGTCGGCACCAACGACGCCGACGACTTGCTCAAATACAAGCTGGCGTTTGATTTCCGGCATCCCATCGTCCAGACGCTGGCGGCAGCGGATGCGGGCTCCCACGACCTGACCGGTCAGGCCGCGCTTCCCGCGCTCGATTTCCTGCGCAGCGACTTGCTCGCCAACACCGGCAAGTGGCGCGACAGCGACGTGATGGACGGCTCGGACGAAGTCGAGCCCGCGGGCACGCTGAAGCGCCTATTGTCGCGGGCGCATCAGAACAATTTTGACGTCTATATCTTCGGCCGCTTCTACAGCCAGGGCGGCGGCCTGCACGACGTTCACCTCAATCAGGGATCGAGCAAGAGCTTCATCCATCGCCCGGACGACGACTCCAACGACCACAACGACATCTGGCAGGATGGTGCCGTGCTGGTGGATATCGGCGAGGCGGAATGGGCGGCGTATTTCTCGGCGTTCAACCAGCAACTGGTGCCGACCGACGACCTCGGCAATTCCCTGCCGGGTGGGACGACGATCTGAACGTACCATCGGGGCCGCGATAGCTTTTTCCGTCATGCCTGGCCATCGCAGTCTGCATTTGCGCAGACTGCGTAAACTTGTCTGCGGTGCAGGGCATCCATGTCTTTGCGCTGAGCCGGTGGCGCTTCCATCCGTCACATTCGACGCCGGCGACCGGCGAAGCCCGACTTGCAGGGAGCATCATTCGGTTGCAAGCTCGGTGAACCGCTCCGCAATCGACCCGGCCCGAATCGGCTGTGGCGTTGACGGCAAAAAAAGGCAGAGGAAATGAACAAGAGCCTCCAACAAGCCGTCCGGCCATTGCTTCTCGCCGCGGCCATGGCAATGACCGCCGGATCCGCTGCGGTCGCGCGCGAACAGGAAGCCCTGGCTTCCGCGGCGCGCCTTTCGAGCAGCAGTGTCGCAGGCCTGAAGGCATCCGGAACGATTCTGGTCGACGTCTGGGGTATTCCTCACATTTATGCGGCCAACGAGCGCGATCTTTTCTTCCTGCAGGGCTTCAATGCGGCCCGGGACCGGCTTTGGCAGATTGACCTGTGGCGCAAGCGCGGCCTCGGACTTCTCGCCAGGGATTTTGGTCCCGCCTACGTCGAGCAGGACCGCGCCCTTCGGTTATTCCTCTATCGCGGTGACATGACGACCGAATGGGGATCCTACGGGCCCAAGGCCAGGGACTATGCCGAGGCTTTCGTTGCGGGCGTCAATGCCTATGTGGCCGACGTGCGGGGCGGATCCCGGCCACGCCCGGTGGAGTTCAAGATCGCCGGAACGATGCCGGATCTGTGGACCGCGGACGACGTCGTCCGAATTCGCAGCCACGGGCTGACGAGGAATGTTGCCTCCGAAGTGAGACGCGCGCAGGTCGCCTGCGCTGCCGGGCTCGAAACCGATCGCCTGCGCGTCAAGCTGCAGCCGACATGGACGACCAAAATCCCTGACGGTCTCGACCCCTGCAGTATTCCGAAAGACGTGCTCGCCGCCTACCTCCTGGCCACGCGGCCAGTCACGTTCGCGCGCCCAGGCGAGAAGGCGGCATCGCTCGATCTCGATACGCTTCTCGCGCAAGCCGACGAGCAGCGTGACACCATCGGCTCCAACAACTGGGTGGTCGCCCCGGCGCGCTCCGCGACCGGACGTCCGATCCTCGCCAACGATCCGCATCGCGAACACAGCGTTCCGTCGCTGCGCTACATCGTCGGGCTGAATGCGCCGGGGCTGTCGGTAATCGGCGCCGGCGAACCTGCGCTGCCCGGAATATCGATCGGCCACAACGGGACGATCGCCTTCGGCCTGACGATCTTCAACGTCGACCAGGAGGACCTCTACGTTTACGAACTGAACCCCGCCGACATGAACCAGTACCGCTATCGCGACGGCTGGGAAACGATGCGCGTCGTTCACGAAACCGCGGAGGTCAAGGGCGAGGCGCCGAGGGACATCGAGCTGAAATTCACACGGCACGGCCCCGTCGTGTTTATCGATGCCGCGAACAAGCGGGCCTTCGCCATTCGCTCGGTCTGGTCCGAGCCGGGCACGTCGGCGTATTTCGGCTCGTCCGACTATATGACCGCCAAGGACTGGAATGGTTTTCTGGCGGCGATGCGACGCTGGGGCGCGCCGTCCGAAAACCAGGTCTATGCCGACGTGAAAGGCAATATCGGCTGGGTGGCCGCCGGCAAGACGCCGCGCCGCGCCAACTATGATGGGCTGCTGCCGGTACCGGGCGACGGCCGCTACGAGTGGCAGGGGTTTCTCGGACTGGATGAATTGCCGCGTGTCTATCGCCCCGAGCAAGGATGGTTCGCGACCGCTAACCAGATGAATCTGCCGGACGGCTATCCGGTCGCGGAGCGCAAGGTTGGCTTCGAATGGTCGGACGAGGCGCGCTGGCAGCGCATTGTCGAGGTGCTCAAGGCCAACAGGAAGATGACGCTGGCGGACGCCATGGACTTGCAAAATGACGACACGTCGATGCTGGCCCGGCGGCTCATGGTCCTGCTGAAACCCCTGACCTCCGAGGATCCCAACGTCAAAAAGGGACTGGAGTTGCTGAAGGCCTGGGACGCGCGCGATACCGCGGACAGCGCGGCGGCGGCCGTGTTCGAAGTCTGGATCGCCAACCATCTCGGGTCCACGCTGGTCAAGGCGGTCGCGCCAAAGGTCGTCGACATCATTGCACCCGACCCGGCCAGCATTTCGGCGATCATCGCGGCCCTCGAAAGTTCCGGCGATCTGCTGGGGCCCGATCCAGCCGCCACGCGCGATCGCGTCCTCCGCGACAGCCTGGGCACTGCTGTCGCCGAAGTCGCCAGCCGGCTTGGCCCGGACTCCTCCGGGTGGGCCTGGGGCAAGCTGCACAAGGCGCAATTCGATCACGCGCTGTCACCGCTGGCCGACAAGGCAACGGTGCCGCAGCTTAACGTCGGGCCGTTGGCGCTTGGAGGCGCGGCCAACGTGCCGCGCGCGGCGACCTATCGCCGTACCGACTATCAGCTGACGGCGGGCGCCTCGTTCCGCATGGTGCTCGACGTCGGCAACTGGGATGCGAGCCGCGCCATCAACACCCCCGGGCAATCCGGCGATCCCTTCAACGGGCATTATCGCGACCTCGCCCCGCTGTGGGCGACCGGCCAATATGTTCCGCTGCTCTACAGCCGTACCGCCGTCGAAGCCGCGACGTCGGAAGCGATCACCCTGACGCCGCGATGAGCGTTCAGGGTCCGCTCAGCCCTGCCCCTTTGCTATCCCGCCCAGCACCAGCCGGTTGAGCCGGCTGGTGAAGCCGGCCGGATCGTCCGGCAGCTCGCCGTCGAGGATCTGCGCCTGCTCCAGCAGCAGCAGTGACAGATCCGCTGCCGCATCGCCCGCGGTGGCGACCGCCGCGACCAGCGGATGGCGCATGTTGATTTCAAGGACCGGCTTGGTGATCGGAGCCTTGTTTTGCATTGCCAGCAGCCGTTCGAGCTGACGGTCGCGGCCGTCGCCGCCGGCGACCAGGCACGACGCACTCGATGTCAGCCGCTGCGAGGCGCGTACGTCGGAGACGCGTTCGCCGAGCGCGTCCTTGATCAGCGCGATCGTCGTGGCCGCGTCGGCGCCGGTAGCGTCCTGGTCGTCAGCCTTGTCTTCCAACAGCGGGATCAGGCTGAAATCGATGTCGCCCTGGCTCAGCGACTTTAGCGGCTTGCCGCCGAAGTCGGTTGGAGCCGAAGTCCAGAATGCATCGACCGGATCGGTCAGCAGCAACACCTCGATGCCGCGCGCCGCGGCCGATTCCAGCTTCGGGTTCGACTTCAGCCGCTCGACGCTGTCGCCGGTGAGATAATAGATCTCGGTCTGGTTGGGCTTGAGGTCCTCGACATACTGCTTGAGCGAACGCTTCTCGCCTTTGGTGGTGGTGAAGCGCGACAGCGCCAGCACTTTCTCGCGCCGCTCGAAGTCTTCCCAGATGCCTTCCTTGATGACCGCGCCGAACGCGTCCCAGATTTTGACGAAGGCTTCCGGCTCCTTGTCGCCGAGCGCCTCGAGCTCCGAGACGACGCGGCTGGTGACGGCTTTTCGGATCTGCGTCAGTTGCGGATTGTTCTGCAGCATCTCGCGCGAGAGGTTGAGCGGCAGGTCTTCACTGTCGATCACGCCGCGAATGAAGCGCAGATAGGCCGGCAGCAGGTCGGCGTCATCGGCAATGAAGACGCGGCGGACGTAGAGCCTGACCTTGCCCTTGCGCGCCTGGTCGAACAGGTCGAACGGTTTTGTCGACGGCGCGAACAGCAGCACCGCATAGGACTGCCGGCCCTCGGCGCGGTAATGCAGCGTCATCGCGGGATCGTCGAACGCGCCGGCGATCTGCTGGTAGGCCTGCTTGTAGTCCTCCGGCGTCAGTTCGGATTTCGAGCGCTGCCACAGCGCGCTGGCCGAATTGATCTGGCGCGGCTCGCCCTCTTCCGGCACCAGCAGAATCGGAAACTGGATGTTGTCGGAATAGGCGCGGACGATGCGTTCGATCTCCTGGGTTTCGAGATATTTTTTGGCGTCCTCTTTCAAGTGCAGGACGATCTCGGTGCCGCGGGCGACGCGCGCCGCGTCTTCCTCGCTGCCCGGCGCAATTTCAAAGCCGCTGCCGCCCGACGACGACCAGACGAAAACCTGGTCCGATCCGGCGCGCCGGCTGGTGACGACGATGCGCTCGGCGACCATGAAGGCCGCGTAGAAGCCGACGCCGAACTGGCCGATCAGGCCGGCGCCGTCCTTGGCTTCGGTCAGCCGTGACAAAAACGATTTGGTGCCGGAGCGCGCGATGGTGCCGAGATTGTCGATCAGTTCCTGCCGGTCCATGCCGATGCCGGTATCGACCACCGACAAGGTGTTGGCCTTCTTGTCCGGCGCAATGCGGACGACAGGCGGCGCGCCGTCGGTGATCAGTTCCGGCGCCGATATCGCCTCATAGCGCAGCTTGTCGCAGGCATCCGAGGCGTTCGAAATCAGTTCCCGCAGGAAAATATCGGTCTCCGAATAGACCGAGTGCACCATCAGGTTCAGGAGTTCGGCGACCTCGGCCTGGAACGGCTGGGATTCGGGGGCGGCGGTGGCGGTCTCGGTCATATCGGGCTCACAGCGCAAACACGTGGATGGAAAGCCCTGATACAGCAATGCCATCTTGCGTGGCAAGATTTACGCCGACCAGCCGGAGACAGATGCGCCCCTCACCTTTCGACAAAGGCGCGCTGCAGCTGGTCGAAAATCGGCTTGAAGAGGTAGCTGAACATGGTCCGGCTGCCGGTCTGCATGAACACTTCCGCGGGCATGCCGGAGACCAGTTGCAGGCCGGCCAGCCGGCGGCGCTCGTCATCCGGCAGCATGACCCGAACCGTGAAATAAGGCGCGTTGGTCTGCTGGTCGTGGCTGATATCGGGCGAGACGTAGGCGACCTGTCCGGCGAGCTGCGGCGTGGTGCGCTGGTTGAACGCGGAGAAGCGGACATAGGCCTGCTGCCCGGTCCGCACCTGGTCGATATCGTTCGGCTGCAGCCGCGCCTCGATCTGCAGGTCATCCGAATCGGGCACGATTTCCATGATGGCGTCGCCGGCGCGAATGACGCCGCCCAGGGTGTGGGCGGCGAGCTGGTGGATCACGCCAGATGTCGGCGCGCGCAGTTCGATGCGCTCCAGTACGTCCCTCGCGGCGACCCCGCGCTCACTGAGCTCGGCTTCCTTGCCCTGCGACTCGCCCAGTTCCTTGACGACATCGGAGCGGAAATCCTGGTCGAGCTTGACGATCTGAAGCTGGGCCTCGCCGATCTTTGCCTTGGTCTCGGCGATCGCCGAGACCAGTTGCCCGCGCTCGCCTTCGATCCGAGCACTCTCGCGCTGCAGGGTCGTGAGCCGCGTCAGCGGCACGAGATGCTTGTCGTAGAGCTCCTGCACGCCCGACAGTTCGCCGGTGATCAGCTCGATCTGCCGAGCCTTCGACGCCACCTGCGCTTCAAGGCCACCGATCTCCTCGCCGAGCTGCGACACCCGGCTCTGCAACAGATCCTTCTGGCTGTCGCGCGCGGTCGCACGCGCCCTGAACAGCGAAGCCTCGGAGGCGAGCAGCGTCTTGACGTTGGGCTCATCGAGCCGCGCGGCCAGCTCGGTCGGCACGACCGGCCGCGGCAGGCCGTCGCGCTCGGCGACCAGGCGCGCCATGCGCGCCCGCGCTTCATCGAGTTGCTTGCTCACCACCTGAAGGCTGGCCTGCGCCTGCGTCGCGTCCAACCGCAGCAGCAAATCGCCGGAACTGACCCGCATGCCGTTATGGACCGGAATCTCCGCGACGACGCCGCCGGTCGGATGTTGAATGGTCTTGACGTTGGACTGCACCACCAGATTGCCCGGCACCACCACAGCGCCCGCCAGCGGCACCAGCACCATCCAGCCGCCGGCGAGCACGCCGACGACCAGCAGCGCCCGCAACCCGGTGCGCAACTCGCGCTCGAAGGCGCGGCTGGCGCGGGGCACAATGCCCTCACCCGGCACGTCGGGCGTGTCATTGCGATTGACCAGGAACGAAACGCCCGCGATCAGGCCATCGCGGCCTTTCGCGATCATCCGCGCCGTGGAATCGTTGCTCTCCGCGGCGCCGGTAATGTCCACGGGAGCCAATCGGGGAGCGTCGACATGTATCGGGGGCTGTCGGTCTTGCGCCGAGGGTGCCGGCCCGGCCACCGGCACATTCAGCAGCGAGGGATCGTCGGGTGCGATGATCGGGCTTCGCGCGCGGCGCGGGTTCGTGGCGGCCGGCTCACGCACGGCGTGGCCGCGATCGCTCGCCGGAGCATCGCCAAGAGATTGTTCGCTATCAGATCGTTCACCATGAACCCGCTGGACATGAGATCGTTGGCCACGAGATCGTTCGTCATGAAGTCGTCGTTCGCCGCGAAATCCATCACCACGGAATCCGAGCGCATCCAGCACCCGCCCCATCTTACCCTTCGGCTTGGCCGCGCGCGGACGCGGCGTCAAATGCTGGTCGCCGCGCGACGGACGGCCAGACCTTGGCGGATGCGGTTGCGGCGGATGGCCGTCGTCGAGATTCTCCAGGTCGAATGCCCGGCGAAGCCGCTGCAATTCAAGGATCAGCGCCGCACCCTGCGGCCCGACCGTTCCGTCATCCAGTGCGCCGGTCCGGCGCGGCGCCATTGCTTCGTGCTCGGGTGGACGATCTACGATCCTCATGACGGAACACCTTCGGCCAGCCTCTTCGGCTGATTTGCCTTGGCCGACGGCGCTGCCGCCGGCCTTGCCGCGGCGGCCTTGCTGTTGAGGTTGCGGACGCGCGCGAACACTTCCTCGCTCGGACCGAACGCGATCGCCTTGCCTTCGTAGAGCACCAGCATCATGTCGAGCGCGGTAAGCGCGCTCGGACGATGAGAGATGACGATGACGATGCATTTGTTGTGGCGCAGGATCTGAATGGCGCGGGTCAGGGCATTCTCGCCGTCGGCATCGAGATTGGCATTGGGCTCATCGAGCACCAGCAGAAACGGATCGCCGAACACCGCCCGCGCCAGACCAATTCGCTGCCGCTGTCCCGCCGACAACGACATGCCGCCCTCGCCGATGCGCGTCGCATACCCCTCCGGCAACCGCAGGATGATGTCATGCACGCCCGCGATCCGCGCGGCCCTGAGGATGGCATCGGAGTCAGCCAGCGCGTCGAAGCGGCAGATGTTTTCAGCAACGGTGCCGTCGAACAGCGCCACGTCCTGCGGGAGGTAACCGATATGCCGGCCGAGATCCTCGTTGCGCCATTGATCGAGCGCGGCGCCATCGAGCCGTACGACGCCATGCTGCGCCGGCCAGATTCCGACCAGCGCCTTTGAAAGCGAGGTCTTGCCCGATGCGCTGGCGCCGAGCAGCGCGAGGCCAGCACCGGCCTTGAGCGAAAACGAAATGTTCGACACGATCGCCGTCACTGAGCCCGGTGCGGTCACGGTGAGGTCCTGCACCGACAATTCGCGGCTGGGACGCGGCAGCAGGACCGGCGGTGCGGCAGGCGGCGCAGTGACCTTGCAGATGTCGCGCAGGCGCTTGAGGCCCTGCCGCGCCGCGACCAGTTGCTTCCAGCTGCCAAGCGCGATTTCGACCGGCGCCAGCGCGCGGCCCATCATGATCGACGACGCGATCATGATGCCGCCCGATGCCCGGTCGGCCACAACAAGATAAGCGCCGATGCCGAGCATGCCGGATTGCAGAATGTAGCGCAGCACCTTCGCGCCCGAGCCGAGATTGGCATAGACATCCGTGGCGCGGATATTCTCCTGCAGGTAGCGCTCGTTGGCCTGCGACCAGCGTGCGGTCAGTCGATCCGTCATGCCGAGCGCGCGAATGACTTCGGCATTTCGCTGCGTGATGTCCGCCAGCACCTGCCGTTGCGCGCTCATGTCCATCGCCGCTTTGGCCGCACCACGCGAAATCCGTTCGGTGAGCAAGGTCATGGCGATGATCGCCGCGGTGCCGAGCAGCGCCGTAAAGCCGATCGCCGGGTGGAATAAAAACAGCGCGACCAGAAACAGCGGGATCCACGGCATATCCAGGAACGCTGTCGGCCCCATGCTGGACATGAAGCCGCGCACCTGATCGAGATCGCGCAGCGGCTGCTGCATCAGGACCGGCTTCACCCCGCGAAGCGGCAGAGCGGCGAGCGCGCCGTGGATCGATCCCTGCAAGGCGCCGTCGAACAGCGTCGCGATCCGGCAAAGCATCCGGGCGCGCATCGCGTCGAAATAGCCCTGCACCAGATAGGCGAACAGCACGATCAGCGACAGGCCGAGCAGGGTCGCGATGTTGCGGCTCGGAATCACCCGATCGTAGACCTGCAACATATAGAGTGAGCCGGACAGCATCAGGATGTTGATCACGCCGCTGAACACGGCGACGCCAATCATGCGCCGCGCGCTTTCGCGCAGCGCCAGCGCCACCGGATCATCGGACGCCAGCGTCGACAACAGACTGGAGATGACGCGCGATGGCGTCGCGGCCTGCGGATGGCTTTGAGCAATACTCATTGAATTACGTCTCCCCTCGGAATTACGTCTCCCCTCGCTCGACAATCAATTCTCCTTGACGGGCGATACGGACCATTCTTCGGCGAAAATGCGACGATGGCCGGCAATTGCGGGGCGCATCGGAATAAAACGAATGCGGGCGCGTCTCTCTTAACGGGCTGGGTGGTCGCATCGCTGCGCACAATTCCGACACCGCAAATTCTCATTTCAGACTTCTGCGGCAAATGTCGACAATACCTGCATTTTTTTCAGCAGGCGCGCACAACATCCAGCTTCAAGGCAATTCGACGTCACGGATTCGTCCGTCTATCACCTTGCTTCCGCGGCGCATTGGCCGCGGTGTCGGCCGAATGACGCCACGAAGGTAAACAATTCTTCATCTCGCGCATCACCGCAGCCGCTCTGCGGATGATCGCGCACATACGTCGACGAACTTGACTGAACAACAGGGGACGAAAATGGCATTGACAGCAACCGATCTATTCAACGACGCAACAACCCGCGAGATTGGCGGCGTCGGCCCGGATCAGGTCAACTTGATCGTCTCGGACCTTATCGGTGTGCAGCAGATGTTGAGCGCGGCTGATCCGCAGATCAACAACCTCACCGATCTGCACACCCATGTCATCATCAATCAGCTCAATGAAGAAATTGCTTCCGTCGAGAACGCGAACTCTCCGACGACGGGCACGCTGACAATAGGAACAGACCTCGGACAATATGTCGGGCGTTCGATCAATGATATCCATCGGGACATTATCGACATCGCTCAAGGCGACGCGGGGGTTCAGGCGCTGTTCAACCCGACGCCTCTGCCGGCCGTGAACACCCCTGCTGCACCATTCCACGACACTGCAGCCCAAACGACTTTCCTTACTCAATTTATCCAGGACAGCAACCATCTTGGGCAGGCGGCGACCACGATCGAGAACAATGGCTTCAAGGGTGACGTCGCCGGACTGGTCCAGCAGATACAGACTTTCGAGACCAATGCGAACGCCTTCGACCAGTCCCAGGGCAGTCTGTATTCGGCGCGCTTCTGGAACGAATTGCGGGCGGATGGCACGGCGGGCACGGCGGCGAACGCGGTGATCGAGGGATTGCAGACGCACAACGCCGGCGAAGTCAACGCGGCGGTAACGCAGCTGGCTGCGAACGCTTCGGACGTGGCTGGCAACAACCTGATGACGAATGGTGGCAACTATGCGGATGTGGTGGCCGCGGCGCAGGCCACGGCCGTGACGCCCAACACCGCCGCGGCCGCAGCAGTGGCACCCGCCGCGGCAGAAGCGCCTGCTGCCGCAGCGGCCCCTGCGGCAGGCCTGACGGCAACCGATCTGTTCAACGATGCAACGACCCGCGAGATTGGCGGCGTCGGCCCGGATCAGGTCAACTTGATCGTCTCGGACCTTGTCGGCGTGCAGCAGATGTTGAGCGCGGCCGATCCGCAGATCAACAACCTCACCGATCTGCACACCCATATCATCATCAATCAGCTCAACGAAGAGATTGCTTCCGTCGAGAACGCGAACTCTCCGACGACGGGCACGCTGACAATAGGAACAGATCTCGGACAATTTGTCGGGCGTTCGATCAATGATATCCATCGGGATATTATCGACATCGCTCAAGGCGACGCGGGGGTTCAGGCGCTGTTCAACCCGACGCCTCTCCCGGCCGTGAACACCCCTGCTGCACCGTTCCACGACACTGCAGCCCAAACGGCTTTCCTTACTCAATTTATCCAGGACAGCAACCATCTTGGGCAGGCGGCGACCACGATCGAAAACAATGGCTTCAAGGGTGACGTTGCCGGACTGGTCCAGCAAATACAGACTTTCGAGACCAATGCGAACGCCTTCGACCAGTCCCAAGGCGGTTTGTATTCGGCACGCTTCTGGAACGAATTGCGGGCCGATGGCACGGCGGGCACGGCGGCGAACGCGGTGATTGAGGGACTGCAGACGCACAATGCCGGCGAAGTCAACGCCGCGGTAACGCAGCTGGCTGCGAACGCTTCGGACGTGGCGGGCAACAACCTGACGGCGGGTGGCGGCAGCTATGCGGACGTGGTGGCCGCGGCGCAGGCCACAGCCGTGACGCCAGGGGATGGCGGCGCTGGTACCGGGGGTGGCGGCGGTGGCGGCGGCACGGGTGGTGGCGGCGGCGCGGGTGGCGGCGGTGACGCGGGTGGTGGAGGCGGCGGCGCCGGTGCTGGCGGCCAGCTCGTTGCCGGCGATCTCTATTTCGGAAATATGTTCAACGACGCGACCAGAATTCTTGAAGGCGGCCTGTGGCACAACAACGTGCCGGTGGGGAATCAGGGCCATGGCACCGACGGCAGATACGTCGCGGATCTCACGGCGGTTCAGACCGGCCTGACCGCCGACGTCGCGGCCGGCGATTTCACCGGCGACCAGCTCACCCATGTCAATACGGTGCTGGCCGACATTCAGACGGCGCTGGCCGCAATACCGGGCGCCGTCAACAACGACGCTGCGGCCGAAGCCAGCTTGCGCACCGCGCATCTCGACATCATCAACACCATCGAGCACGATCCTGTGCTCCAGGCGCTGAGCATCAAGGACGGCAATCCCGGCTTCAATTTCGCGCCTGCCGAGTTGGCGACGCCCTTGAACGCCAACACACCGCACGCGACGTTCGCGGAACTCGGCGCCATCTTCGACGATGCGCAGTCCAAGGCCCTTGGCGGCATCAACGCCGATAATATGGCGGCGATTCAGGCGGACCTGCAGACGGTGCATGATGGACTTCTGACGCTGATGCAGGACCATCCGCAGATGTTCGGCGGCACCACCGGAATACACGCCTCCACCATCGTCGATCAAATCAATCTCCAGCTGACCAATTTCGACCATCAATACGGGTTCAACCCCGACGCGGCGAAGGCGACCAACGATAATCTCCTCGACATCACCGACATCGTTGCTGGCGACCCCAACCTTGCCAACATGGCTTCCGGCAATGGCGTCCACGGATGGACCCCCGCTCCGGCCACCGACGTCGTACCGACGCCCTATCAGGACAACGCCGCCCAGACCAACTTCTGGGCCGACTTCATCGCCTCCGGCAACTCGCTCGGCGCCCAGGCAGAGCACCTGGTCGCCAGCGGCAACGCACAGGCGATCGGCGCCTTTATCCAGACGCTGCAAGGTTTTGAGAACAACGTCTCGAACTTCGACGCGGCCCAGGGCGGCATCTTCGAGGCGCGGTTCGACAACGAGTTGCTCGGCAAGGACTCCACTGTGGGTGCGGACGTCGCCGCCATGATCCAGGGCCTGCAGACCGGCAACGCGGCACTGGTCACGGCGGCAGCGGAAGGGTTTCACGCCAACGCCGCTGACGTTAGTGGCAACAACGTTCCGCTCAACGGCGGCACCTACAACGCCGACGGCCTTACCGTGGCGGATGCACTCAGCACGGCGACGGCGCCCCTGCCGCCCGCACCGGTCACGCCGCTGACGCCGGCGGCACCGGCCGCCGCACCCGCTCCAGCCGTTGTGGCTTCAGCGGCGGCGGCAGCTGCGGGCGCCGACGACGCGGCGCCCGGCGGCGCAATAGACCACCAGCATTCGGCCATGCCCGAAATGGCGCAGCATTTTCACCAGATGTGGGCATAGCGGCGCGCGGCGCGACTTCCAGCGCCCTCCATATCGTTCGGGGGGCGCTGGAGGCCGGCGCGCATTTCGTCATCGGCCGGCGCGGGCATCACGATGATCTCGATGATGATTTTCTAAACGATGGTCTTCCAAGCGGCGGTCTTGGGGACCATCGCGGCAGCAACAGCGTTGGCACCGACGCCGCTCGTTGCTGTCTTATGTAGCGGGGCGTAGGCGTGAGGCATCGCAAGACAGACTATGGAACGATCATCCTGCACTGGTTGTTCGTCGCGGCATTCGCCGTGGCGCTATTCAGCGGCTTGCGCATCGCAACGGAGTCACCCGACCGAACCTGGATCAATCTGTTCGACGTCTTCCTGCCGCGCGACAGCGTGTGGACCGCGCATATGCAGGCTGCCGTCGTGCTGGTCGCGGTCGCGCTCGGCTACACCATTTACATGATCAGGTCCGGCCTCGGACGGCGCGTCCAGCTCGACGGGGTTCGCCTGCGCGGCCTTTTCAGCCGCGGTCAGGCGAGGCTGAGTGCCGTGAATGCGCTGCTCTACTGGATATTCTTTGTGTCGATGCTGACGCTGCTGCTCAGCGGCGGTCTGCTGTATTTCGGCTTTTACTCCGGCTACGACGTGGCGATGCTGCACTGGGTCGGGACCTGGGTGATCCTGGCCTTCGTCGTGCTTCATATCGTGGCTCAATTCAGGATCGGCGGCGCAGCGCAGCTGTTGCGTATCTTTCGCCCTGCCCCGCTGCCGGCGCCACCGCCGCGGCTCGATGCCGTCGAATTGCTCGGCATGCTGGCCGAACAATCGGCGCGGATGCGACAGCCACCGCCAGGGTTCAATCCGCCGTCATCTGAACCAAAGCCCGCCGCACCTGCCAAAACCCGCCCCGCAAAATCGAGAAGCCCGACGCTGCAGGCCAATGCCTTCGTGGTCGCGGCGGCCGTGGCGATCACCGGCGCTTCGGCGATCGTGGCGGCGGATCGATTGACCGTCGACCATCTGCAGGTCCACCGCATCAACTCAGCCAATGCACCGCTGCTGGACGGCGACACTTCCGACCGCGCTTGGCGCGGCATCACGCCATTCTCGCTGGTGACCGGCGAAGGCGGAAATTTCGACGGTAAAGGCGAATCCAGAATCGATATCCGCGCTGTGCATGACGGGACCTGGGCGTATTTCCTCTTCACATGGGAAGACCCGACGCGCTCGCTGAAACATCTGCCGCTGGTCAAGGAGGCCGATGGATGGCACCTGCTCCGCGCCGGTTATGACATCGGCGACGAGCATGACTACAACGAGGACAAATTCTCGGTGCTGCTGACCACGTCCGATGGCACGCTGGCGGGAGACCGCACCTTTCACGCCGGACCGCATCCGATCCCGAACGCGCCGGCCACCATGACCGGCCGCGGGCTGCATTTCACAGAATCCGGCTATGTCGACGTCTGGCAGTGGAAGGCGACCAGCGGCGGCCCGACCGGCGGGATGGACGACGCCCATATCGGACCGCCGGTGGATCCGACGCCGATGCAGGCGGCCAACATCATTCCCTACAGAGGCGGCTTCGCCCCGGACCCCGGCACGGTCAACTACCGGGACAATTTCACGGTCGACGCCGACAACAGCAGCGGCATCACCAAGAGCCGCCTGATCGCGCCGCTCCGCCTGCCCAGGGTGGTTGCGGAAACGACAGCAGCGATGGGCCATATCGACCTCGACCCCAACCACGGCGAGAGCGAAGGCGCACGCTGGTTCATGACCGAAGCGGAAACCGTTCCCTATTCCGCAGATGCCGACGCCCGGCTTCCGATCGGCACGGTGATCCCCGGCGTCATCGTGGACGGCGAGTTCTCCGGCGACCGCGCCGACGTCAGATGCGCCGCGCGCTGGGCTTCCGGTCACTGGGCGCTCGAAGTCGCGCGTCGGATCGATACCGGCAGCGAATATGACGTACCGATCCGCAGTGGCGTCTTCATGCGGGTCGCAGCCTTCGATCACAGCCAGATCCGGCACACGCGGCATGTCCGCCCCATTCGTCTCGAGGTGGAATGATGCGAAAGATCTGCAAGGTTACCGTCAACGACGAGCCGTTTCTCGCCAACTGCGGCGACCTGTTGCTCGACTGGGCGTTGATGAACGGCGTCGACCTGCCGCACGACTGTCGCTCCGGCGTCTGTGGCACCTGCCGCGTGCGCCTCGTTGACGGCGAAGTATTCGGCGGCCATCTGCCGGGCGACGACATGATCCACGCCTGCCAGGCGCGGATCATCTCCGATATCGGGATCACCACCGAGGCCGCGCCCGACCAGGTCACCCTGCCGGCGCGCGTGGCAAAAATCGTTCGCCTCGCACCAGACGTCGCCGGCGTCGACGTGGAACTGGCGAAGCCGCTGGATTTCCTTCCCGGCCAATATTGCAAGCTGCAGTTTCGCGGATTTCCGGCAAGGTCTTACAGCCCGACCTATCCGCTGGAAGGCCCCCCGAATGACCGCGTGCTGCACTTTCATGTCCGCAGGCTGACGGGTGGCAAGGTATCCTCGGCACTGGGCCGCGAGATCCAAACCGGACACCGCGTCAGGCTGACGGGCCCGTTCGGCAGTGCCTTTTTCCGGGAAGGCCATGCCGGCCGCGTTGTTCTCGTCGCCAGCGGCACCGGCTTCGCTCCGATGTGGTCTGTCGCCACCGCCGCGATCCTGGAGCGCCCGCAACGCGAATTGGTCTTTGTGGTCGCGGCGCGGAACATCCGGTCGCTCTACATGCACGCTGCACTGTGCCGGCTGGCGCTGTTTCCCAACGTCACCCTCATTCCTGTGGTGTCGGAACCGCAGGACATCTCGCGCGCCGTTCGCAGCGGCAGGCCGACCGATCACTTGCCAAGGCTGACACCGGATGACGTGGTCTATACCGCCGGCGCGCCTGCCATGACCGAAAGCGTGGCTGGCATCGCGAGAGAGGCCGGCGCCCGATGCTACGCCGACCCCTTTGTGCCTGACGGAGAAGCCCCCGAACAGGCCTCCTTGATGACGCGCTTCGGCGGCTGGTTCAGCGAAACCCGAAGCAATCCGATCCCGTTGCAGCCGGCGCAGGAGGAACGCGTCGAACGCAAGCTGGCTGGAACGGCCAGAGTGCACCGCTAGAGCATGATCCGGAAAATTGGCCACCGGCTTTCCCTCGGGACAAACGCGAAGCGTTTGCCCCGAGATCATGCTCGGATCAAATAGACAGATTTTCCTGATCGGAGATCGCCGCAAGATAGCGCCGAACGGACATCTCGAAGGCCGCCTTGCCGTCCGAGCTGATATTGCGGCCCCACCACGCGCCATAGATGCGATCGAACGTAAGCGGCGCGACCGCGCGCGCAATTCTCGTCACTGCCGTTGCGTTCATGGGAATGTAGTTCGGGTAGCTGTACATGAAGCTGAGGTGCCGGCGGTCGGATGCCACCATCGCAACATCGCCCGTCAGCAATGCGCCCCGGCCGCTGGCGCCTGCGCCCCAATGCAGGATGGTG
Source organism: Afipia sp. GAS231 (assembly GCF_900103365.1). Taxonomy (NCBI): domain Bacteria; kingdom Pseudomonadati; phylum Pseudomonadota; class Alphaproteobacteria; order Hyphomicrobiales; family Nitrobacteraceae; genus Afipia; species Afipia sp. GAS231. Next base: position 5,047,506 of record NZ_LT629703.1, on the reverse strand, counting down.
GCACCGGAAAAATGGCCGCCGGTCCGCACCAGAAGGATGTCGTCCGACAGCCTGTGGCTATCGCCGCTCCACGGCACGATGGCGGGATAGGCGCGCGTAACGAAAGCGCGATCGTCGCCATGCAGATAGACCGGCACGCCGCCGAACGCCTCGCTCCAGTCGGCGACCGCGCCATAAAAATGCGGATGCGACACCGCAATCGCCTTCAGCCCGCCGAGCGAGCGGACATATTCGATCGCTTCCGGAGTCACCAGCGGCACGCAATCCCACATCACGCAGCCATCGCCCGTAGGTACCAGCAGCGCGCGTTGCCCGATCGCAAAGCCCGGCTCAAGGCCAATGCCGGCAAGGCCGAGATCGTCGCGCCACATCAGTCTATGTCGCTTCGCCAGTTCCTCGCTTGTGAGCCAGGTCTGGCCCTTCCAGTTCACGTATTGCCGCTCGTCCTCGCAGATCAAACACGCCGCCGGCGGCGTGGCGCTGTCGGGAAACTGGGCACCGCATTGTTCGCAGGTCCAGAGGGGCATTGGCTTCACTCGTCATATCTCGGGAGACTGTTCGTAAACCAACATGGGAAAAGTCGTTAGAGTTTTAATCACCGGTTTCCTGAAATGTTAGAGGGATCGCCGTACAGATAGTTGGAAAATTATACTCACGGGGACGCATTATGGCTGCAACAGACCAGACTTTCCTGCAGGCGATCGATTTTTCGGGTCGTATGGTTCGGGCTGCCAACTTCGCGCTCGACCAGTGGTGGATGTTCCTGCTGGCCGGCGCCGCGCTGTGGCTGGTCCTGAAAATCCGCTCGCAGCATGCGTTGATCGGCCAGCTCGACGAGCGCGCGGATGCCGCCTACGGCGACGTCGACGCGCTGCTGATCGAACGCCATACCTTGATCGGCAATCTGGTCGAAGTCGTCCGCGCCTTTGCGACGAAAGAACATGACGTGATCCGGGATGTGCTCGACGCCCGTATCGACGCGCTGGAAGCGCTCGGCAGCGGCGGTGGCGGCGTGATCCGCAGCGAGACCCAGATCGCCAACGTGCTGCAAAATCTCTTTACCGTTAGCGAAAAGTATCCGGAGCTTGCCAGCGCCGCGCATTACGGCACCTTGCGCAATGACCTGATCCGAATCGAAGATCGCATCACCGCAGCGCGCAAGTTCTACAATCTGGCGGTCGAGGAATTGAATTCGGTCTGCCGCGCCTTCCCGGCCAATTTCATCGCGATGATCACCAAAAACCCTCCGCGCGAAAAATTCACGCTCGGTGAACGCCGCGCCGAATTCGCGGAGCCGGTCAAGGTCTCTCTCTGAGCCAGGGAGCATTGTGCGATGGCGGTTCACGGCTACATCACGCACGCCGCGCATAACCGGCGTTGGACTGCCTGGCTGGTGCTGGGTTATATCCTGGCGTTCGAGCTGATCGGCGCCTTTGCGGCAACGATGGTCCTGCTCAAGTGGGACCATGAGCATACCATCATCTCCAACCCGCTCGGATATGCGGTCCGCTACGCGGTGCCGATCGCGATCGTGGCCGGACTGATATTCTGGCGTATGTACCGCGGTCACGCCAAGGCCGTGACGCGCGAACTCGGTGTGCGGATCGTGACGCGCCAGGACGAGCCTCGCTTCGTCCAGATCGCCGAGGAGCAATGCACCGCGCTCGGCGTCCGTCTCCCCCGCTTCGGAATTATCGAAACCAGCGAGCCCAACGCGGTGACCGTGGGCGAAGGGCCGAACCGGGGCCTGATCGCGGTCACGCGTGGCCTTCTCGAACGGCTCGACGACGACGAGCTTGCGGCGGTGCTGGCCCATGAAGCCTCGCATATCCGCCTCGGCGATACCAAGCTGTTGGCCGCCAACCACGCGCTGATGCGCACCGCCGTGATCATGCAGATGAACAATCCGCTGCGGTTCGAAAGCTGGCGGCAGATGCTCGTTCCGCTGATCTTTCCGCCCTTCATGCTGGTGATGCTGGCGAGCAGCGCGGTGACGGCGATGTCGATGCAGCTCGCTCGCGTGGCGCGGCGCGGCCTGAAACTGGGCCGCGACTACATCGCCGACGGCGAAGCCATCCGCGTCACGCATTTCCCCGAAGCCCTGATCAGCGCGATCGCGAAGATCGGCGGCCGCGGCGCCTTCGAGGGCAGCTATCGCGTCGAGGCCATGCTGTTCGACGGGATTGCCGATCATGCGGAGGGCAGCCATCCGACCGCCAGGGACCGTATCGATGCCATCGCCGAGCTCGGCGGCGAACTGATGAATCCGGCGCGGCAGCGCCGCGACACCCGCACCCTTGCGGCACCGGCGTTCGGCCGGCGCGGGCGTATGGCCGCGATGACCTATCCGGGTATGTTGGCCGCGATCGCCTATCCGCGCGATGCCCAGGGCAAGCCGCTGGAGCAACCGCAGCGGCCGGCGCAAAACCTGTTGCTGATGTATTTCAACGACCGCGAGGCCTTCCGGCGATGGCACGATGCCGCCATCGCCTGGACCGAATGGGAGTTGCGCGAGCGCCGCAACATCCTCGGCCTGACGTCCAAGTTGATGATCCCGCTCGCTTTGACATGGGCGGCCTTGCTGTTCATCTACTGGCCCAAGGACGGAAACCTGTCGAAGCTGATGAACGTGTTCAACCCGGCGCAGGTGGTGGAGCTCGGCCGCGCGATGAATTCCGGTCCAGCTTGCTATGGGCCATCCTACCCGGACGGATGTAAGGGCGCCAACGGTGCAACGATGGTGCAGTTAGATTCACCGAAGCAGGTCGGTGCGCCGGCGGCGAACGTCGTCGCGCCGGCTGAGCGCAAAGCGCCTGCGAGCGGCACCTTCAACAACAGTTCGGCAGCACAAGGCTACGATCCGGATTGGCAATCGCCGAATATCCTCCAGGTCCTGCTGATCGCCTTCGGTATCATGCTCTTCAGGAAGCCCGACCTGCTCCGCAAGATCCTTGGCTCTTTCGAAACGCCCACGACCGATCTCAGCGAATTCCGCAGGTTTGATGCCGATGAGGCCAACAAATCCGCGACACCCTCGCAACCGACGTGGAACGCGGCGGAGCCGGTGCGTCACGCGCCACCGCCGGGACCGGCCAGCTTCGGACGCCGGAAATGAAGAAAGCCTAGCAAGCTCCGTGATCGCACGTCACCGCTTCCCCTCGATGGCAATCTCGACGAGATAAGGGCGATTGCTCGCAACCGCGCTGGCCACCACCGAAGCGATGTCGTCGGCCTTTTCGACCCTGATGCCTTCAACCCCCATGCCGGCCGCCAAGGGCACGAAATCAAGATCGGGTCCTGTCAGATCCATCTGCTGATAGGGATGCTGCGTTCCGGCCTCGAAATTCTTCCGCCAGACGTCGACATTGTGCTTGAGGATGCGATACTCCCGGTTCGACAGAACGACGAATACGATTCCCAACTTGTGGTGAGCCGCACTCCACAGCGCCTGGATACTGTACATCGCCGATCCGTCGCCAGAGACGGCAACGACCGGACGATCGGGCATCGCCACCTTGACACCGATCGCACCGGCAAATCCCTGACCGATGCCGCCGCCGCGCCCGCCGAAATAATCGCCGAAGCCGCGATAGTCGAACGTCCGCGCCAGATCGAGACTGGCCGTAATGCTTTCATCCACGATGACCGCGTCGTCAGGCAAGCCGCGCCGGAGTTCGGCCATCACCCGCGCCATCGAACTCGGTTCACGGTTCCAGCTCTTTTCCAGCCGCGACCGGTGCGCCTCCTTTTCGCGGACACTCAACTCAGCCAACGCCTGATTGCGGCTTTGCGCGGCAAGACGGAATTCGGGGGATTGCCGCGCGCGAATCGCTGCCGCCAACCCGGCAATGCTGGCCGCCATGTCGCCGACCAGCCCTGCGTCGAGCCGATGATTGAACGCCAGCCGTTCGGACGATTCCTCGATCTGCACGACGACAGCCTTGTCGGGGAAATGGCTACCTGACGCATACCAGATGTCTTCGAAGAACGGGCCGCCCAACAACAGCACGAGATCGGCATCCCCGAGGACTTTACGTACCTGGGCGGCATCGCCTGGAAGCGATTGGCGATAATTCGGATGGCTGGTCGGAAACGATGCATGGGCCCGCAAGCCCTCGAACCACACCGACGCGCCAATCGCCTCCGTCAGCGCGACGAGGCCCGCGTGCGCTCCGGCGCGTGCGACATCATCGCCGGCAATGATCGCGGGCCTTGCTGACTTCAAGAGAAGTGCTGCGACCTCCGCGAGCCCCTTGGGATCCAGATGCGCGGAACGCCACAATTTGTCTGATACGACGGGTTCGACTGCGGTTTCCTGCTCCATCACGTCGATCGGGAGCGACACGAAGACTGGCCCGCTGGGGGCATCGGTTGCGACCTTGAACGCGCGGCGCAAAATCGGAGCGAGTTCGTCCGCCCGCTCCGCCTGCACGCTCCATTTGGTAACGGGTGCGGCCATGGCAACGAGATCATGCCCCAGCAGCGGGTTCGCAAGCCGCATCCGCGTATCCTGCTGTCCCGCGGTGACAATGAGGGGCGAATTGGCCTTCAACGCGCCGTACAGCGAACCCATCGCATTGCCCAGTCCAGGCGCGACGTGAACGTTGGCAAAGGCGGTGCGGCCGGTGGCCTGCGCGTAAAAGCTCGCCGCGCCGACCGCGACGCCTTCATGCAAGGCCATGACATAGTCGATCTGCGGATAGGCGGCCAAACTATCCAGCAGCGGTGTCTCTGTCGTTCCGGGATTTCCGAAGATATGGCGTACGCCGTTTGAGGCCAGGGATTCCATCAGCACACGCCGTCCGCGCATTTTCTTCTCCGTTGCAAGCCAACGCTTTTTTGGCACGATAGCGCCCGGGCAACGGCATCTCAAGGGCGCTTTCGTGCAGGCGGCTTGCAGCAATGCGACGGCATGCTTCATCCGCGGAGACGATGACCGACCGGCGCAAACGCCGCGCGCCGACGCGGTCGAAATCAATTCCCGCGGAAAATATCGGCCTTCGATCTTGCAATATGCATCCCGCTCCGAGAGATGATAATTTCACCAGGAGCTTCAGTCCTTAACCAGAGCGGGAAATCGAAAGCTTGATCGCCGCACCGGAATGCAGGTTTTCACGAAAGCCGCGCATGCAGGGAGCCTCTCGGCCGGACAGCAATATTTCGAGGCATGCACACACGTCGGCTTCCGGACCTTGAGGAGGTCGAGGCGATGATCTCTTCCCAGCGCGTGCCAAGTGTGAATAGTGAGACTACCGGCCGCGGCAGTGCCTTGTTGCTTGAATTTTCACGATAATTCCACTAGGTTCAGCCATCATGCTGCATCGCGATCACACCGTTATCCTGAACCTTGTCGACAAGCTTTACGCGGCAGCTCTCAACGATCGGGAGTGGGCCGATTTTCTGTCGTCCGCCGCGGAGGCCGTGGGGGCCGACCACGCCTTTGTCTGCCAGCTCGACCTCCACCAGCGTGCGCTGAGCTATGTCGGACTGCAGCAGGGCAATCGCACCGCGGTCCCGGTGCGGCGCTACGGCACCCTGCTGAACGATGATCCCCGCCGGACGATCTTCGATTCCCGGCCCAACGAGGCATCGCATTGCCGGATGGGGTTGTCTCAGGCCCGGCTCCACGGCTCGCGGACGTATCGCAACTACCTGCGGCCGCTCAACATCGAATACACGATGGTGGCCTGCCTGCCCGTCCGGGACGGCTTCTCGCACGATCTGGGTTTCACGCGAACCCGCGCCCGTACCGCCTTCAGGCGCGACGACTGCGATCTGTTGAATGAGCTGATTCCGCATCTGCGGCGCGCGTTTGAGATCAGCCGTGTCTTGGCGGAGCGTGCGACGCCGATCCCGCCCCGGCAGGTCGATTGCGATCATCTCAAGCTTCAGACCTGTCTCGCGCTCTCACCCAGGCAGGCCCGCCTTGCGGCGCTGTTGTTCGACGGCAAGAGCGTGAAGGACGCGGCGCGTGAGCTTCGCATTACCGAGGGCAGCGCGCGGCAATACCTCAGGAAGGTGTTCGAGAAGACCGGAGTGAAACGGCAACTCGACCTGATCCGCGTGATCGAAGGCGCCTTGGCGCGCAATGGCTGAGTCACTGCAGCCACAGCCGCACGCCCAAGCATCGATCTCCCCGAGCCCGCCCCGAACCGGTGAAAGCATCCAGGCGTATCGCTGGAAGGTCATCGTCTCGACTTCGATCGCCAACGCCCTCGAGTGGTTCGACTTCATCGCCTACGGCTTCTTTGCCGTCGTCATGGCAAAACTGTTCTTCCCGGCCTCGAATGACGTCACCGCGCTGCTCGCTGTCTTTGCGGCGTTCGCCATCCCCTTCGCGGTCAGGCCGATCGGCGCGATCATTCTCGGCGCCTACGCCGACCGGCACGGCCGCAAGAAGACGCTCGTGCTCACGATCAGCCTGATGACTTTGGCCACCGCCATCATGGCCACCGTGCCGACCTACAACCAGATCGGAGCGTGGGCAGCCGTGATCATGATCGCCGCGCGAATGCTTCAGGCCTTCTCGGTCAGCGGCGAATACGGCGCGGCCGTGGCGTTCCTGGTTGAACAGGATGACGGGCGGCAGGGATTTCTGGCAAGCTGGCATTATTCCAGCCAATCGATGACGGCTGTCCTGGCGACGGGCTTTGCAACCGTGCTGAACGCGACGCTGACACCCGAGCAGGTCGTGTCCTGGGGTTGGCGCATCCCGTTCTTTTTCGGCCTGCTGATCGCACCTGTTGGTCTTTACGTGCGAAGCCAGCTCCGCGAAACGGACCGGTTCATGGCTGCGCAGCCCAGCAAGGCGCCGGTGCTCGAAGTCATCGCAGGTTACCGGTCGCACCTCGCGCTCGCCACCGGCGTGATCGCTGTATCCGCCGTCACCGTCTACATGGTGCTGTTCATGCCGACATTTGCGATCAAACAGCTCGGGCTGCCGCCGTCTGTCGCCTTCCTCGGCAGCCTTCTGGCCGGGACAATCCACGTGGTGCTGATCCCGGTCATCGGACTCTTGTCCGACCGTTATGACCGCATCTCGCTCTCACTTGTCGCTTCGCTGGCGGTGCTGATTCTCGCCTACCCGTTGTTTGCTTTTCTGGTGTCAGCGCCGTCCGTTCCGGCGCTGTTGGCCGTCCAGGGCACCCTCGGCGTGCTCAACGCCATCAATCTGGGTTGCCTCGGTGCACTGGTTGCGGGGATGTTTCCCACAAGGCTGCGCACCTCCGGCCTGTCGTTCGCAAACGCGCTTACGCAAATGGCGATTGGCGGCACCACGCCAATCATCAGCCTGTGGCTGATCGAAGCCACCGGCCATCCGACGGCGCCTGCGTTCTATCTCATGTTCGGCGCAACGCTGAGCGTAGCGGCCCTGACTGTGCTTTCGCGAAAGCGCCGGCTGGCGACCGCCGACGCCTGAGGCATCGCGGCAGCACATGAAAAAGCCCGCCAAAGGCGGGCCGTTTCATTTGACGTGACATCAAGGGTTTGGTTGCGGGGATAGGATTTGAACCTATGACCTTCAGGTTATGAGTTTTATAAAAGCGGTTTACGCCACTCCGCGAACGCGCCGCATTTCCCACTCAACGCCACGACAACTCGTTGAGCTAGCTTGATTTATTCTCGCGGCCGCCCCTACCTTATTTGCGAAGCGATACGCCACGACCTTCGTCGCGCCGCTTCCACGACGCTTCCACGAAACGTCATCTGACCCGGAGACTAGGGTCGGAACGTAAAGCGAACAGGTACGGGTATGGCGAAAATCAAGATCACCAAAAGGACCGTCGAGGCTCTGAAGGTCACGTCCAAAGACTACATTGCTTTTGATACCGACCTTCCCGGATTTGGCGTGCGCGTCATGCCAAGCGGCAAGCGATTCTTCCTGGTGCAATACCGACGTCATGGCCGGACGCGCCGGGTGATGATCGGGCAATTCGGTATCGTGACCGCGGAGTTGGCGCGACGCGAAGCAACGGTCAAGCTTGGCAGTGTACGCGGCGCCGATGGCGATCCGGCGGCGTTGCGCGACGCTGATCGACAATCAACAACGATGAAGGAACTAGGAGAGCGCTTTCTTACACACTACGTCCCCGTTCGCTGCAAGCCGTCGACACAGGCAGAATATCGACGGTCGGTCGAGCTATTCCTCGATCCGTTTTTTGCCAAGCAGCGCGTTCGCTCCGTGACGACGGCCGATGTTGCAGAATTGCACGGCGCCATGTCTCATATCCCCTATCAGGCAAACCGCACCCTTGGTGTTCTGTCGAAGATGATGAATCTTGCCGAGACGTGGGGGATACGGGACAAGCATACCAATCCCTGCGAAGATATCGAACGCTATCCAGAACGTAAGCGCGAGAGGTTCCTGTCTCCGAACGAACTGCAGCGCCTTGGACAGGCCCTAACAAGCGCAGAGGTCAACGAGACTGAGACGATACATGCTGTTGTTGCCTTCCGGGTCCTGCTGCTGACGGGATGCCGCCTGTCCGAAATTCAGACGCTTGAATGGCGCCACGTGGATCTGCCTGCGAAGGAATTGCGCCTACCGGATAGCAAGACCGGCGCGAAAACCGTCCATCTCGGTGACGCCGCAGTGGCGGTACTGGACGCGCTCCCCCGGGTGACGGGCAACCCGTACGTTATCGTGGGAAGGAAAGAAAAAACGCACCTGACCGACCTTCAGCATCCGTGGCGCCGCATCCGGAAGGCCGCAGGATTGGAAGACGTGCGCATTCACGATCTTCGCCATACGTTCGCCTCCGGCGGGTTGCTGGTCGGTGAAGGCTTAGCGATGATCGGCAAGTTGCTCGGGCATACTCAGGTGCAGACGACTGCTAGGTACGCCCATCTAGCGTCTGATCCGGCCAAACAAGCGGCGACCAAGATTTCGGACCGCCTGGCTTTAGCCCTGCTAGGCGCAGTTGGTAAGCCGAGTGCTGGGAAAGGTAAGCAATCAGAGACATCGATCGATAGTAATGCCGGCGACGCTGCAGCGGCCTGATGGCAAATCATCGGAGAGACCAGAAATGGCGAAATTTGCACGCTCAGTCAGTCTAATCCATCATGCACAATATGGCACCTAGCTCGGCCCCTCGGCATTGCTGCCCGGGCGAAACAAATTGAACACCCGTGATCGCAGCCAGCGATGCCCGGCGTCATGATCGAGCCGCTCGTGCCAGACCTGTGCGATCTCAATTCGGGGAAGTTGCAACGGAGGCTTGAACGTCTGCAGCGGGAGCTTGCGGACGAGATAGGATGCCAACCTTTTCGGCATTGTGCAGATTGCATCGGACTGGCTGACGACAAAGGCGCTACTGACGAAGCTGGGTACGCGCACCTGAACGCTTTCCGGTGGGAGCCGCTCAAGTAGCGCTTTCTCAAGCTGCTCGTGCGCTGCATGCCCGGTAGCAGAGGCGGTCACCAAGATGTGGCGCTCGTGCAGAAACGTGTCCATTCGTGTCAGGCGATCGAACCGTGGATGTTCCATTCGAACCACACTGATGTAGGGGTCGGTATATAATTTTTGTCGTCGCAATTTGCCTATTTCTCGAGGGAATGCGCCGAGCGCGACATCCGCGTCGCCGCTTTCGAGCTTGGCTGAGACAAGGCGGGAGTCGAGCGGCACCGCTCTAAGTCGAAGCCGCCGACCTGATATCTCAAGGTCGCGCATCAGTGGCGGCACGAGATGGATCATACCCACTTCGCCGACCAGCACCCTGAACTCTCGCTCGGAGGACGCCGGATCGAACGAGGATCTCGATGTCTTGATGTCGTCGGAAACCGCGAGGAGGCTTCGTAACGGCTGTACGAGGCCCAGCGCACGTGGCGTCGGCTCCATAGTTAGCCCGACGCGCACGAAAAGCGGATCGTCGAAATACGAGCGCAGCCGCGCAAGCATCTTGCTCACCGTCGGCTGATTCAAATCAAGAATCTCGGCCGCTCTTGTCAGGCTGCGAACCTCGAGCAAGAGCCGCAGCGCCTTGAGATGACGCAGACCGATATCGTTCTTCACAGTTGAGATCTCGGCCACACTACTTTGCGAACGCTCCAATTTGAGGCACAGGGGTCTTCTGTTGTCAACGCCGACGGCTTCGTTCCCTTATGTAATCGGTTAGGCCGATCTGCTTGACGGAGCGGAAGCGGGCTCGACCTGTCGGACGCGGGCCTATCGTTGGACGGCTTGAGCGCTTGGACGAAAATTCCTTTCGGCAACACGCCGAAAGGCGTGCGCTGAATAAAGTTTGGCGCGTCGAAAGGCGTCGCACGAGAACGCGCAGCCACCCGCTAAGTGTCGTTCTCAAGAGCAATATTCCCATTCCGAATTGTCGGTATCCATTTATCGCACTTGAGGGGCAGATCCCGCCCGTGCCACGAGAAATTGCCGCTGTGGGTCCGTCGGCTCTTTTCGAGAACAAGTGCGGTCGTCGCAAGTCTCAGGTCGGCTTGATCGTACGAGACGACTTCGCTGAGTTTGTTCCGGAGCACATCCCGGATGCGACCTAATTCAGGTGGCAAGCCCGACAAGAAGACGAGACAAGCAGCGCAGGGGAGGATGGAATGCGTGCCGGCGTGGAGGCGACTCGTGGTGGAGCAGGCAGGATAGGAATTGTTGCAATTTGCCTGGCCGCGGCGACCATCGAAGGATTCGATATTCAGACGGCCGGTGTTGTCGCACCTAAGCTGGCGCCGATACTGCGACTCACTGCTCATCAGATGGGCCTCTTCTTTGCTTCCGCAACTTTCGGCATGATTGCGGGAGCTGTCCTCGGTGGTGTCGTCGCCGACCGCTTCGGTCGTCGCTTCGGGCTCGTACTATCCTTGGCGGCGTTCGGAGTGTTTACGTATGCGACCGCATACGCGCCGGATTTTGAAATTCTCTTCATCACCCGCTTCTTTACCGGGCTGGGGCTGGGCGGGGCGCTACCAAGCCTTGTCGCTATCGCTGCCGAGGCAGTTGAGGCTCGGAGGCGGGGACTGGCTGTAGGCATCGTATATTCCGGCTTGCCGCTTGGCGGAGCGCTCGCCAGCGCCGCGGCGATGGGTTTGGAGAATTGGCAGTCGCTTTTTTATCTTGGAGCCGTTCTTCCCCTGGTGTTGATACCGCCAGTGATCTGGTACTTACCGTCCTCGCCGCCGAGTCGGGTTGCGCACAGTAAAAGCAATGACGTGAAGGCGGGCCGCGGTATACTGGATCGGGAAAACAGAGCAGCTACGCTGCTGCTATGGCTTGCCTTCTTCCTCTCGGTACTCGTGCTCTATCTCCTCTTGAATTGGCAACCGGTCCTGCTTGTGTCCAAAGGTTTCACAGGAAGCAGTGCAAGCGCGGTCCAGGCCACATTTAACCTCTCGGGCGCAGCCGCAAGCATTTTCGCCGGCCTGGTCTCCGACACCCGTCAACGTCGTCTTGCCGTCGTCGTCAGCACCGCCTTGCTGCTGTGCACGCTTTTGTACTTCGCCGTCTTGCCACCGTATCTGCCGCTGGCTGTACTTGCCGGCGCTGGTCTGGGGGCAGGTGTCGTTTCCTCCCAATCCATTCTGTATGGACTCGCACCGCAGGTCTATCAGGCTCATGTTCGCGGAACGGGCGTCGGCTTTGCGGTCGGTATGGGTCGTTTTGGGTCGGTTGTAGGCCCTCTTCTCGCGGGCGTTCTGATCGCGAACGGGAACACGGTGACAGAAGTCCTCATGGGAATTATGCCGATTGCTTTCGCCGGCGGACTGGCCACATTTTTTCTAGTGACGGTTCTAGAAAGAAGGAGGTCGATGTCGAACGCCAACGGCACGGATGTGGATTCGCATGCAGAGGATAAGACCCGTCCGACCGACACGGCGGCGACGGTCAATGCGGCCGGCAACGCGTAACGTAGATGCGTTCGGCAGCTGGCAGCCGGTCTTTCGGGGCTTGGAGTAGCTGCGCCGCCGACCGGCATAGCGGTTGTATCTACCACCGCTCATGGCAAGGCGCGTTCTCTATCGTCATCTTGATTAGCATGTCCATGACCGGTTGCTCGCTCCACGCCTGCGTTACGCGGCTGCGGTGGGTGACGCCATCGGGCGTTTGCGCGAACACCACCCTGCCGGCACGCGGCGGCGTGTCCATGCTCTCGCGATGGGAGATGCCCTTTCGCGTGCCATCGCCCGTGAGCTCGTGATCGCGCCGCTTGGCGGAACGGGTACCGAGCACCCGGCACCGGACGATATTGCTTCGTGGTTGGCTAAATGCCGCGCATGAGTGCCCGCGGATCTAGTCGTCAAAGAGCCGCGATCCGCGTCGCGCATCAGATCAACTTGGAAATAGCCTTTGCTATTCCAGCCGCGAGTTCGTTTGGCGCTTCCAGTGGCGCCAGATTGTCGACGTTAGGCAACAGGCCAATCAGCACAACCGCCTCTAAAACGCGGCAATTCGCTGTAGGGCCGCGGCAAGCTCTTGCGGCTTCGACGCAAACGGCGAGTGACCGGCTTCCAGCTCGATCACCTGCTTAACCGGAGAGGATGCAATCATCTTGTCCTGGAACGCTGAGGTAACTGCGCGATCGAGCGTGCATTTCACGTAAAAGCGCGGGACGCGCCCGTAGTTCGCTTCGCTCAGCTTGATGGGCGTGCCGAGCGGCTTCATCGGCTGTGGCTTCAGGCGGGCAAAGAGGTATTCCACGTCTTGCGGTGAACAATCGTTGCAAAGTGAATTGACGAACCCCTCGCGACTAATTGTACTCAGACCGTCGCCAGCCGGTATGCGGTGTTTTGAGGCGGTCGAGTCTGGGTCCTGCGCCACGACGGCGATTCGAGACTCGCCATCCTTCAGCATGAAGGCACACACATAGGTTAGCGATGCAATCTTGTCCGGAATCCGCTCGGCAGCCTGGCTGATGAAGATCCCACCGAGGCTATGACCGACAAGCATGACGCGGCCAGGAACGGAATTGGCGGCGCTCACGACGGCATCGACGTAAGCGTCCAGATTTATATCCGCACTGGGCGAACCATTTGTGCCATAGCCTGGCATGTCTGGCGTTACCGACTTGAAGCCATTGGCTTCAAGCAATGGAACGACCTTGTGCCAGCACTCCGAATCGTACCCAGCGCCGTGAATGAGTATGATTGGTATTTTGTTCGCCGCCCCGGCAGAAGATTGGGTCAGAGAACTCGCGAGCAGCCCGAGGCTTGTCCCGATGAACGAACGTCTGTCTTCCATTATTCTTATCCTAGCGGACACGTTCATGGGTATTGAAGAACAATCGGTTCGCTACGGATAGCTCTCGTCTGGAATTGTTCATATTCCGGTTCAGAATGCAGGGTGGAACTGTTAGCCCGGCCCAGTGACAATACGGATTTGGAATTCGATAAATTCCAAATCGCGACTTCGAGGCCGCAAGTTTCTCGGCTCTACTGAATCGCATCACCGATCTTCAGACCGAATCCGGTTAGCAGGCCTGAAACGGCAAAACTTGGTGTTGAGATGTCCATATGCTATCGGTCGGCCGACGCAATGTCTTAAAGGGTGCAGGCCTCGCGCTAATCGGGTCGACTTGCGTAGGGGAACACCTTTTGCAGGCGATGCCGCGGACCTCGACAGCGGCGTATTTGGCGCAGCTTCAAAGCGATGACAATGCCAAATGGGGGCCTGTCGTGAAGGCGTCCGCGTTCGAGGCGCAAGACTAGCATGGGCTGCATGGGCTTTCTTGCGGAATTGGCTTGGCTTGGTCAGACCAAGCTGCCTCCATCCCTATGGGCGTGCCTCGATGAACAACTCGGTACGCAAATAGAATCCAGCATTCGTGTTAGCGATACAACCGACTTGTCACTCAAGTCTCGATGCGAACCCGTGGCTCGCGAAAATCAAGGCGAGCCGGATTCGGCTGTAGAGCCAAGTCGCTCAAATGGAAACTCCTCCTGGTCTTCCGGGCGATGGTTTCGACGCCTCGACATGCGAGGTTGGCCGTTCGGCCCTGACCGAGGAAGTTAAGGCTACAGAAGCCGCAGATTCCGAGGGACAGGTCGTACTTCGACGCGACCGGAGCCTGCGTGGACAAGCCTGTGGCGATCACGTGATTCCCAAGGCGCTCGTGTCAAGAACTACCGAGCCACAGAGCGCGACGGCATCGTCTGGATGTGGACGGGCGCCTGCAGGACGATCCGTTATCGTCACGTCGCCAGCGTTTGGCTCCCGCTAAAACGCCGTCTTTCCTACGATCGTTTAACTAACAACGACCTCGACCAGGCTCGGGCTTGCTGACTGCATCGCGCGCTCCAAAGCTGAACGGAGATCGGTACCATTCTCGACCCGGATGCCTTCGCATCCGAGCCCGAGGGCGAGAGCGACAAAATCGATGTCCGGCAAATCGACGCCGACCAGCGATTGCGTTCCGAGCCGCTTTCCCAGGCCTCTCAGGGCGGCGTAAGTTCCATTCCGGACAAGGACGATCGTCATGGGGAGCTTACATTGGGCGGCCGTCCAAAGCGCCTGAATGGCATACATGCTTGATCCATCGCCGATCAAAGCGATTGTCCGCCGATCTCGTTGTGCCAACGCGACCCCAACTGCTGCCGGTAGGCCAAATCCAAGTCCGCCGCTCGCCGTGGCGTAGAAGCTCTCACTTTGGCAGATCGGAAGATGCCGTTGCATCGCAGATCGACTGCTTGGAGCCTCTTCCACGATGATGCTATTGGCAGGGCGGGTCTCCGCCACTGTCTGCATCAAGTAATCCACGCTGATGGCGGTGGATGCCTGAATCCTTGGAGGTGCTACTCTCGAATGTCGCGAACGACGATCCGGGGTCTGCACAAGATTCAACAGATCGGCGATGCTAAGATCGAGACTGCCGACGAGCGCAGTCCCACCCGGTGCCCAAGCCGCCAGTTCCGGATCGTCAACGATCTGATAGAGACTTGTTTCCGGCGCCAGAAAGGGGCCGCCCGTCTCGACGTGATACGAAAAGGCAGGGGCGCCCAAGACAAGAACAACGTCGTGCTTCGACAGATCCGCTGCGATGACGCTTCGCTCCGCAGCAAGAAATCCAGCGAATTGCGGATGGTCCTCCGGAAAGCTGCACCTGCTTGACTTCGGGCTCGCCCAAACTGAGGCATTGATCCGCTCGGCCAGATGCACGACCAAATCCCACGCTCGACAACGATCAATCGCTGGCCCGACAACAAAGGCAGGATTTCGGCTGTCGTCCAAGGCTTTGGCAATCGACGCCAACAGCTTCGGGTCCGGACGAATACTAAAGCTAAGAAGACGTGGCGAAACGTACTCGCCGGGCTGATCCCAATCGTCTGCCGGTATGGAGACAAAGGTCGGGCCGCATGGCGGCTGCATGGCGGTGTAATAAGCGCGAGCGATGGCAGCGGGAACGTCTTGCGAGCGCGCCGGTTCAATCGACCACTTGACGTACGGTTTGGGGAATTCTGCGGCCGATTCAGCAAACAGAAATGGATCCGTTGGAAGCATGCTACGCGTTTGTTGACCGGCCGTAATCACGAGCGGCGTCCGGTTCCTATAGGCGGTGTATATGCTACCCAAGGCGTGGCCGACGCCCGCAGCGGAGTGCAGGTTTACAAACGCGGCCTTGTGTGTTGCTTGCGCATAGCCATCGGCCATCGCAACCACGACGGATTCTTGAAGTCCGAGAATGTATCGGAAGTCGGCGGGCCAGTTTTTATAGAGGGGGAGCTCCGTCGACCCCGGATTGCCGAATACGGTCGTCATGTCGAACGCGCGGAGCAACTGAATCACACTATCTCGGACCGTGACCGACGTTGACGCGCCATGCGCGGTTGCGGTCCGAATGATATCCATCTGTTCGTTCATGGTTCTTGGCCTTCGTGGGACGGCTGGGCGACTTCGCGCGCTGGGGTCACAGTAACCAACCAGGCGCAGACGAAATGGTGTGATAGTCTTGGAACTCGACGACCCCTTCGAATCCCAAGTTCCGGCCTATGCCGCTGTGCTTGAAACCACCGAATGGTCCGCGGTTGTCTTGCGCTGTCGGGCCATGAGCATTCAAATATGTATATCCGGCCTCCAGCCGTCGGGCCACGCGCATTGCTCGTTGGTTATCGGACGACCAAACCGACGAACAAAGCCCGAAATTGGTTGCGTTGGCCAAATCGATTGCCTCCTCGTCGTCAGCGAAGGACATGATGGGGATAACCGGACCGAACTGTTCCTCCGTGACGACTCTCATCCGCTGATCGGGATTCAAGACGAACGTGGGACGAACGAAATATCCCTGCTCAAACTCCTCGGCATTATGAATGTTTCCACATTCGCGGACGTCGCAGCCGGACGCTTTCGCCTCGGAAATCAGACTTCTCACGATATTGAATTGTTCTCGATTGTTCAGCGGTCCCATGGACACTTCGGGTAGAAGTCCATCGCCGACCACCTGTCGTTCCGCGATCTTGGTGAGGCCGGCCACTACGTCGTCGTAGCGGGATTCGTGAACATATAGCCGCTTCAAAGCCATGCAGATCTGTCCGGACGACAGGAATATCCCGGAAAACATTCGCTGGAACGCGGCCTCGTCCAAGCATGCATCGTTCAAAACGAGGCCCGCGTCGTTACCGCCGAGTTCAAGAGTAACTGGCGTCAAGTTTTCCGCGGCTTTCACCATGACGCGTCGGCCCACACCAATGCTGCCCGTGAAGTTGATCTTACGGACTAACGGGTGAGTAAGGAGTGGATCGCCAATGACTGCCGACGATCCGGTCACCATGTTGATTACGCCGGGGGGCAGCATTTCCGCCATCCGCCTGATGGTGAGTGCTGGCGTCAAGCAAGATTCCCTCGACGGCTTGATCACGACGGTATTCCCGGCCAGGAGGGCCTGGGGCAGCTTCGCGCCAAGGATCGATAGCGGCCAGTTCCAGGGAACAATCAATGCTGCGACACCGCGCGGCTGGCGATAGACAACGGTATCGAATGGCGGCCCCGGAAGTTGCTTCTCTTTCGACAGCTCTTGCGCGTATGAGGCGGTCAGCACAAATCGTTCGCCTAGTCGGCTCAATTCGAGCGCTGCTTCCCTGAGAATTTTTCCATGTTCGCGCGTGAACAGCCGCGTTCGCGCTTCCAGATCTTCGGCATCCGATTGCAACGCTTGGGCTATCCTAAGCAAGTAATCCGCTCTCTCGGCGTAGGTGAGTGCCGCCCAGCGAGGAAACGCCTTATGAGCTGCCGAACAGGCGCGGTCGACGTCGTGAGGCGTGGCACCTGCGGCATGACCGACCAGTTCGTCGGGACGCGCCGGATTGAAAACTGGAAACGTGTCGGCGCTCGACGCAGCGCACCAATCGCCATCGATGAGGAGATGCGTCGTCAGTTCGGGGGAACCGTGGCGAGGAGCTCCCTCGTTCTCAACGTTGGCGTTGCGCTGCGTGAGATCTTTTCGAATATCGACTGTCGACACTGCCTCTACTCCAATGTAATTCGAGCTTTCTTGATCACGGCTTCCCAGCGATACTTCTCATCCGCGATAAATGCTTCGAACTGGTCGGTCGGCCCGAGCGGGAACTGAGCCCCCATTGCAACGAGGGTCGCTCGCATTTCCGATGTCTCGATCGCTGCCCTGGTGGTGACGTTGAGCCAATCCATGACTGGTTTTGGCGTTCCTGCCGGAGCGAACAGACCGAACCATGCACTGCTTCTAAACCCGGGATATCCTTCCTCGGACATCGTCGGCAATTCGGGCAGTATCGCCAGTCTCTCTGGCGCGGTCACCGCGAGTGCGCGAACCGTTCCGTCTTTTATGAACGGTAGTTCGAGGGCCACGGTATCGAACATGAGATCGATTTGACCTGCTATTAGATCTTGCACCGCCGGCGCCGCTCCGCGATATGGCACGTGCGTCATGTCGATGCCGGCGAGCTGCTTGATCTGCTCGCCGCTTAGATGCCCCGCACTTCCCACTCCCTGCGAGCCATAGTTCAAGCGGCCCGGATTCGCCTTGGCGAACGCCACGAGCTCATTCACCGACCGAACTTGAAGTGCGGGCCTGACGACGAGGACATTCGGAATGGTTGCGATGTGAATGATCGGACGCAGCTCCTTGTCGATATGCCTGAATTCGCTTTTCAGCAGGGGCAGGACGGCAATCACACCGTGGAAACCCATCAACAAAGTGTATCCGTCCGGCTGCGCGTTGGCGACGGACTGCGCACCCAGCAATCCCCCGCCTCCCGGCTTGTTTTCGACGACGACGGGCTGCTTGGAGGCTTGTGTCAGCGCGTTCGCAACGGTCCTGGCGACGATATCCGCTACGCCGCCAGCAGCGAGTGGCACGATGATTTTGATCGGTCGGGATGGATATTGCTGCGCCTTCGCCGGTTGAATTGGCGCGACCGTGATGAGTGCCAAAACACAAGCAAGGACTCTAACCGAGCGAATTTGCACGCCCATCTCCTCCCTCTTGTTTCATTTCGACCACCACATCACGGTGACGGTGCTGCCGCAATTTCCAGCTTGGCATTCTCTCCATTCCGTTTCCGTAGTGGCCCACGACACGACAATGCACGACCAGTGCGCCCAGAAATGTCGCCCGCCGACGGCGATAGGGGAACGAAAGGGCAAAACCGACCGCATAGGTACGTGTGCACGTTTCCTCCCCTGTTCGGTTCGCCCCCTGCGTCTCGCTGATTGGCGACAAGCACGTCAGTCGAAAAGCCGAGCACGCGTTGACATTGATAGAAAATGGACCTAGGTCCGTATAATGGACCAGAAGGCCGGAGGGAAGCAAGATGCGTTTATTTTCGCACCGCAATCGGGCCGTGCACCTGGGTCAGTTGCCAATGGAACGGCTGGGTCGGAGCGCCTGCCCCGAGGATACATCCGTCGTGACCGACGGCTGTCTTAGGGTCGAGTTTGACGACGTGCATCTCGGGCGCTCGATCAGCGATTTCATGTGCGCGCTTGATGCCGTTCGAGAAGGTGCACCGCCCACAGAGCGAGCGGAGATTCCGTCGGATCCTCTTGAACGGTCGAACCATCTGAAGGCGGCGGGCTATTTTCTGGACGCAACCCTTGTCGGTGTCACTTCGCTCGACGCTGACCATTTTCTGGGTCGGCGCCACCAGCATCCCGGCCTTTCGAACATGTCATTCGATGCATCAAAGGAGAAGCTGCGCCTCCGCTTCAACCCCTTGGCGGTGATCCGCCAGATGGAGCAAGCGATCAGTCTTGCGAACCGTCCGATTGATTCACACAAATTTGCGATCGTGTTCGTGAATGACTATCCTCGTGACCCGGATCCAAACGAACCAGGCAGCGACTGGATTAGGGATGTTCAGCCTTGGCGCGCGGCAATGCGCGCCGCCGAGACCGCGGTTGTCGTTGCGAACTATCTGCGCATTCTCGGGTTCGATGCGCGTAGCCACACAGCCACCACGACCGATGTCAATTTGCATCGCTTGGCGGTATCGGCCGGCTTGGCGCTCCCCGGTGGACGAGGCATCACCAATCCATTCATCGGCGACCGTTTCGAGGTTGCGGTCGTTACTACGTCGATGGAACTCGCGCCCGATCTCCCGTTGCGTCGTCAGACACTGGCGGATCGTTGGCGAGCGAAGGGGCCCGAGTGGTGGATCGGCGCCGCTTCTCCAAAGACACCGAGAACCGTCGTGGACATGACCGGCCGCCCGTACCGTGACAGCCGCTATCCTACCGAGAAGCTCAAGCGCGTTGAGAAGACGACCACCTTCATCGATGAGGAGCGAATTCCCCGCGTTCCGAAGTCCAGCGAAATGTTCTTGCGCGCCGCCTTCGGCGATCTGGGCAAGCCGGCGCTCGAGGCGTCGAAGGACGGCTATTCCGTAAGCAAGGCTCCGCTTGCCGCAGCGTTGCGGCTTGCGCTCAACGTCTATTCTCTGTTGCAGAGAGGGGCGCCGGCGCCCAAACGCGCGGATGGCTATGGCGACCCCAACGTCAATGCGGCCATGATGAAGGCCACGATGCACTTCCTTGGAGCGGATCTGGCGGGTCTATCTGAGGCCCCCCCTTGGGTCTGGTACTCGCACCGCCAGGACGGAAGCCCCATGGAGGTTGCGCATCCGAACGCCGTGTCAGTGATGATCGACCAGGGATTCGATACGATGGACGGCGCCAGTGGCGATGACTGGATCTCGTCCGCCCAATCAATGCGCACGTATATGCGCGCCGCGCTTGTCTGCGGAATAGCCGGTCAGCATCTGCGATATCTTGGCTTTGACGCCACCGCGCATTCCGCCGCGGACAGCGACGTGATCCATACCCCGCTTGTATTGCTTGCCGGTCTTGGGGAGGTTAGCAGGATCGGAGAGACCATCCTCAATCCCTTCCTCGGGCCGCGGCTCAAGACCGGGATCTTGACCACCGACTTTCCCATGATTGCCGACAAGCCGATCGACTTCGGATTGCAGAACTTCTGCGGTTCCTGCAACAAGTGCGCGAGAGAATGCCCTTCCGGCGCGATTTCGGCGGGCAAGAAGGTGATGTTCAACGGCTATGAAATTTGGAAGGCCGACACGGCAAAGTGCACGCAATACCGCACCACCAACTTGGGAGGAGCGATGTGCGGGCGGTGCATGAAGACTTGTCCATGGAATCTCGAAGGTCTCGTTGTCGAACGACCGTTTCGCTGGGCGGCGATGAACGTTCCTTGGGCCGCGCGGTGGATTGCCATCCTTGACGACAAGCTGAAACGAGGAACGATCAATCCGACCAAGAAATGGTGGTGGGACGTCGCCAAGGACGAGAATGGGCGGATCACTCCGGCCAAGCAGACCAACGCCCGTGGGCTCAACACCCACATCAGCGTGCGCCGCGAGAACCAGACGTTGGCGATGTACCCCATCGACTTGGCGCCTCTGCCACTGCCGATGCCCAGCCCCTTGGACCGAGAAGCGGGAATTGTCGCGTACGAGACGGCGCTCACGCCCGAAGAATATCGACAAAAGCTGGCGGCCGGCGATACCGAGAACCTAGTCGCCAAGCCAAAGAAAGTGGGGGCAGTTCCACCCGTCCTAGTGGCCAAAATCGGAAGGCGTTGGAAAAGTTCTGCCGACGGCAAGATCGAACTATTCGAAATCGTGAGCCGAAATGGTTCTCCACTGCCACCCTTCACCGCTGGTGCGCATATCGATGTGACGGTGACACCGCAGTACATCCGTCAATTTTCGTTAGCTGGCGACCCTGCGGACCGCTCGAAATATCTGTTAGGCATCCTACGAGAAGACCAGGGCAGAGGGGGATCGCTCAAAATCCATCAAATGCTCACCCCCGGCATTCCGGTGGTGATATCCCAACCGCGCAATCATTTCCCAATCGCGGATGGCGACGGTCGACATCTGCTTCTGGCCGGAGGAATCGGTGTCACGCCGCTGATCGCCATGGCGCACGAGCTTTCGCGCTCGAACCGTCCCTTCGAACTTTACTATAAGTCGCGGACGCGGGCTCAAGCGGCGTTTATTTCCGAGCTTGAGAAAGCGACATGGCACAATCGGGTCCACTTCCACTTCAGCGACGAAAACAGGCTTGATGTGGCGACGGTGCTCGCCAATTATTCAAAAGGCGATCATCTTTACACCTGCGGGCCGGCGCCCTTCATGGACGCCGTGTTCGAAACGGCCGCAGATCTCGGTTGGCCCGAAGAATCCCTCCATCGGGAATATTTTTCTGCACCGAATGAGGGCGAATGGGAGAATTTCGAATTCGAGATTGAAGTCGCTTCAACTGGCGAGATCGTCAATGTTGCCGCAGACGAGAAGGCGACGGAAGCACTCAAGAAGTTCGGCATTACCGTCGACGTAAAGTGCTCTGACGGCCTTTGCGGTGTCTGCTCTACAAGATATCTGTCGGGCGAGGTGGAGCATCGCGACTACGTATTGAGCAAATCCCAGAAGGATGAACGCGTAATTCTGTGCTGCTCTCGGGCGAAGATTGCCGGAGGACGGATCAAGCTCGATCTTTAGCGCGGTGAACGGTGGCGGTCGCGGCCCGGGGAATTGCGCGGACAGGGGGACGCCGTTGCAACCTTTCACCGCCTGTGAAACATAGAGTGGCGTCGTATCTTGGTTCCGTATCACGGGATGCCACATGCAGAACTCACTCGCTAACGATGGTCCCACTGGGGCGCTGGCGCGCGGCTTGCGGTTGTTGGCGGCGCTTAACGACCTGGAAACGGCCACCATCTCGGGACTGGTCAAGGAGACGAACCTGCCCAAAGCGACCGTGATCCGGTTGCTGCAGGCCCTTCAGGCGGAAGGCTATGCCGCTCAGGATACGGAAACGCTCACCTATCGCGTGACGCCGAAGGTCGCGTCCTTGTCGCGTTCGCTGATCGGCAAGAATCAGACCGAGGGTTTGATTCAGGTGGCCCTCGACCTATTGGCGGACGAACTTAAATGGCCGGCTGAATATCTCGTGCAGGACGGGTTGTCGATGTTGATTCAGTCGAACAATCGCGAACGGGCGCCCATCAAGCTGAAGTTGTTCGAGCGGCGA
Organism: Afipia sp. GAS231; assembly: GCF_900103365.1. Taxonomy (NCBI): domain Bacteria; kingdom Pseudomonadati; phylum Pseudomonadota; class Alphaproteobacteria; order Hyphomicrobiales; family Nitrobacteraceae; genus Afipia; species Afipia sp. GAS231. The sequence continues at coordinate 5,025,035 of NZ_LT629703.1, read as the reverse complement.
CGGTTTCCGATTCTGGAAAGCGCGGCAGGAGTGTCGTACCTATCGAGTTTGAGCGAGCTCGAGCGGGGCAAGTGGCTCAAAAGTCTTCTCAAGTCCCAGTCGCAAATCACGTTAGCGAAGCGCAGGATCGAGGAAGCCGCCCAGGCAGGCTACGCGACGCGTTCTCTTAACGAGTTGGGTCCAAACATGCGTGTTGCCGCGGTCCCCGTTCCGGGGGGAGGCGGCGCCATTTCCATGATCTATCTCGACGATGTCGTCGCCAAGAAGCACCTGGAGACCGTCCTCTTGCCGGTTGTCAGGAAGGCGGCGGTGAACGTAGCCGGGGCCCTGCAGGGCAAATATCCGTCATAGGCCGTTCATCTGCCGGGGCTGCACCGCTCCCGCCGTATGCAGCCTGCCACCCGACGCGCCAACCGTTCACAGGTCAGCACGTTGCCATCTTCCCGCTCGGTCCAGAACCGTCCGGGCTCGCGCAGCGGCGCGCTCCTGCCTGTTTCACCAGCCGATCATATTGAATCTCGCGGCGAGAGTTTCCGCGTGGGTGGCAAAAGTTCACTGGTCCGAAATACGGACCATGGTCCATTTTACGTTGACATCTGCTCTGGGAAGTGCGACTTGACGTCAAGACCATTCCGGGAGGCGTAGTTGCGTGCTCAGGTTGCCATAATCGGCGGCGGACCTTCGGGGTTGCTCCTGTCCCATATTCTCGACCTCAACGGGATCGGCAGCATCGTTCTCGAGCGCAAATCCAAGGCCTACGTGCTCGAGCGAATTCGCGCGGGCGTGCTGGAGGCCGGAACAGTGGAGCTATTGAGGCAATACGGTCTCGGAGCACGGATGGACCGGGAAGGTCACGTCCATGACGGGATTCGCATCAAGTGGCCTGGCTACGACACCTTTCTGATCGACGGACACCGCTTCACGGGCAAAACGATGATGGCGTACGGCCAGACGCAGATCACGGAAGATCTTTACTCCGCGCGCGAGACAGCCGGCGGTCACATCGTAGAGGAAGCCGAGGACGTTGCGTTGCACGACTTGAAGTCTGGGCGTCCCTACGTGACCTTTTTGAAGGAGGGCAAAACGCAACGTGTGGATTGCGACTTCATTGCGGGCTGCGATGGTTTCCACGGTGTTTCGAGACAATCCATCCCGGCGGATGCTCGCCGAGCCTACGAACGGGTCTACCCGTTCGGCTGGCTGGGAATCATGTCGGAAACGCCGCCGCTCGACGACATCATTTACGCTTATAGCGAGCGCGGCTTCGCTCTCGCATCTCAGCGCGGACCCAAGCTCAGCCGGTACTATGTACAGTGCCCCACCACCGATAGCCCCGAAGACTGGTCTGACGAGCGCTTTTGGCACGAACTGAAGGCTCGCTTCCCCGCGGATACCGCGGCTAAGATCGTCACGGGCCCGTCGATCGAGAAGTCGATTGCACCACTGCGCTCGTTTGTTTCCGAACCGATGCAGTATGGTGCGCTCTACCTTGCAGGAGACGCGGCGCATATCGTGCCGCCCACCGGCGCTAAAGGGCTGAACCTGGCGGTCTCCGATGTCTTCTACTTGTCGCGGGCCTTGCGCGCGTTTTACGCCGATCGACGATCCGATCTGCTGGAGGCCTATTCGGAAACGGCGCTGAGACGCGTATGGAACGCCGTCCGGTTGTCCTGGTGGCTCACTACGCTCTTGCATGTCTTTCCTGGAGAAGACCCTTTCCCGGCCAAGCTCCGCCGTAACGAGTTCGACTACCTGACGCGGTCGGAGCACGCACAGGCCACGCTTGCCGAGCAGTTCGTAGGGCTTCCGTTCTAGAAATCGGAGAAAAAAGATGGCCGACGAGCTATTAGCAATGATTGAACACGACAAGGCGACGGCGCGCTCGCTTCAGGGTACTTATCTTTTTGACGGCACCAGAGCTCGCAAGAACTACGCACTCAACAAGATGTGCATGTCATTGACGAAACCCGAAAACCGCACCGCGTTCGTCGCCGACGAGCAGGCCTATTGCCGCAAGTTTGGGCTGGATGATGAAACAACGAAATTGGTTGAATCGAGAGACTGGATCGGCATGGTGCGATCCGGCGGCAATATCTACTACGTGTTCAAACTAGCGGCCATCGATCATATTTCGATGCAGCATGTAGGAGCACAACAGAACGCGATGACGTTGGAACAATTTCGCGCCAAGCTCAATTCGCACAAGGATCTCGACAATGGCTGAAATCATTGGAGCGGTGACCACGTCACATGTGCCGTCGATCGGCATCGCGATAGATCAGGGACTGACCCAGGATGCATACTGGAAGCCGTTGTTCGATGGATATCTTCCGGCCAAGGAATTCGTCAGAAAGCTCGCGCCTGACGTGACGATCGTCGTTTACAACGATCATGGACTGGAAGTGTTTCTCGATCGTGTCCCCACCTTCGGCGTCGGAGCGGCTGCGGAATATCGCTCGGGTGATGAGGGTTGGGGACCGCGCCCCATTCCTTCGTTCGAGGGCGATCCCGACTTTTCGTGGCACTTGATCGAGCATCTGGTTGCGCAAGAATTCGATGTCACGATGTTTCAGGAGATGGGGGTCGATCACGGCTTTTCCGTACCGATGAGTATCGCGTTCGGAGGACCTGCAGGCGAAGTCGAGGCTTGGCCAACCAAAGTGATACCCGTTACGGTCAATACCATTCAATTCCCGCTGCCCCAGCCTGGCCGTTGCTTCAAGCTCGGTCAAGCGATACGAAAAGCGGTTGATGCTTATCCGAAGGACGCGCGCGTGCTGATCATGGGTACGGGCGGAATGTCGCACCAACTCCAAGGCGAACGCGCAGGCTTCATGAAGCCTCCTTTTGACCGCATGTTTCTTAAGAACTTTGTCGACGACCCGATAGCCTTAACCAACATCCCGCTTGGCGAGTACATGAGAGAGGCGGGTCATGAGGGCGCGGAGCTCATTATGTGGCTCGTGGCACGTGGTGCGCTAAATGCAAATGTTCGGGAAGTATACCAGCACTATCACGTCTCCGCTTCGCTGACTGCCGCCGGACTGGGTTGCTACGTCAACGCCTAACACCACCGATGGATTGCAGGGAGCACCGGTTTGAGATCTCGATCCTTCCCGCGGTGACGAATGCAAGTCCCGGATAGCGCGATATCAGCTCGACTTTTGCGCTACCGACGAGGGTAGGATGTGCAGCATGGTATCGATACGCAACGTGAGCATCGACAGGTTGGACATCGCGCAGCTTAGGGTTTTCAACGCTTTGTACGAGCATCGGAGCGTGATCAAGGTGAGTCGCGTCCTCGATCTACCCCAACCGACAGTTAGCCGATGGTTGGCCCGGATGCGCGCTTCATTCGGCGATCCATTGTTTGTCCGTACTCAAGACGGCATGGAGCCGACTCCCACCGCAGTAGCCTGTTCTGACGCGGTGAAGGAAATACTCAGTATCTATCGTACCCGGCTGTTGCATGCCGGCCGCTTCGACCCTGCAACCACGAACCGCAACTTCAAGATCGCCGGCTCGGAATTCGGGCACCTACTCGGACTGAGCACTCTTCACGATTGGGCACGCGACAAGGCCCCGTCTGCCGGCTTTACAGCGGTCCCACTTGGCCGCAACAATCTGACTGCCCAGCTTGAGCAGGGAGAAGTCGATTTGGCGCTTGGCGACTTTCCGGACCTTGGCGCAGGCGTAAAAGAGCAAACTCTATACGAAGAGAACTATGTCTGCGTGATGAGGAAAGGGCATTCTTTGTCACGCGGCAATCTCGGCCTCGACGAATTTCTCTGTGCAGAACACATTCTGGTACGCGCGCATGTGGTCGGCCCCGTCCAGCAGGATGTCGAACGGCACCTGACCGAGATACTGCCTCGAGCCAACGTGCGGCTAATTTCAGAAAGCATGGTCGCCGCCATGCTAATGATCTGTGATAGCGATCTGCTACTGACGGCGCCGGCGCGCATGGCAGATTATTTCAAAAGTCACTGTCGCCTTGCAGTCGTCGCCACGCCGATGGATCTGCCCAAATTTCAGGTCAAGCAATATTGGCACGAGCGCTTCCAGCTGGATCCGGGCAATGAATGGCTCAGGTTGGGAACAGCCGCTTTTGCTAATCCAGGGCGTAACTCCGCGAAAATGGTACACGCCAGCTTTGAGCGTGCCGCATCTCCGATACCGTTGGGCGAAAACGCCTGAAAGGGGACAAGCTGCAAAACCTAGACATCGCGCAATTGATCGCTTTCGATGCGATCTTCCGAACCCGGAGCGTAGTCAAGGCAGCCGGCATACTCGATGCGCCTCAATCGACCGTTAGTCGCTGGCTCGCCAAGTTGCGGGATCACTTCGACGACCCCTTATTCGTCAAGACACAACAAGGGATGTATCCGACCCCGGTCGCCTCAAAACATGCCCCGCCCATCGCGGAGATAGTTCGGATCTATCAAAACGAGCTCTGCGATGCGGGAAGCTTCGACCCCGCGACCACCGCACGTGAATTCAACATCGCAACGTCGGACGTCGGTTCCTTGTTGTTGCTGCCTGCTCTCCATCGGTACTCCAAGACGGCGGCGCCTTCTGCAAGATTCGCCGCGACGCTGCTGGGCAGCGAAGAACTGATGGTCTCCTTGGAATCCGGCCATGTCGACGTTGCCTTCGGAAGCTTAAAGGACTTGTGTGGCTGCGTTCGCAGCCAAACGTTGGCGGTCGATGCCTACGTTTGCGTCATGCCGTCAGGCCGCCGCGATCCGGCCAAACCTCTTACACTCCGAGCCTTCCGAGAAGCGAAGCATATCGTGATCTGTGCGAACGGACTGGAGTATACTCATCAGCACGTCGAACGCGAACTTCGCGAAATTTGCCGGCCTGAAAACGTTCGCCTTGTAACGGAGAGCTTTCTCATCGCTGGTCTTCTCGTAGAGCAAGACGATTTGATTTTGACGGCGCCATCTCGCGTGGCTTCTCTGCTTTCGCAGCGATTTGATCTGATTTCCGTCTCTCCTCCTATCGACCTTCCAACTTTCAAGGTCACACAATATTGGCACGAGCGTTTTCACAAGGAGCCGGGAAATCAGTGGTTGCGCAGAACAATTCGGAAGATCTTTGCAACACCGGCCAAGTGAGTGTTGCGCCGGTGGCCCCGAAGCGTAGCGTCGAGGGGCCACGTATCAGCTAGGCCAGTTCAGGTCTTCCTGAACGGCCGATCGAAGGTCGGGTGGGCGGAACCTCAATGAGAAGATTGCGACCATTCCTGCAACGGAAGCAGCAGTGCCGACCGCCCCTGCCATCGGAATTATCAGCCACCGCGAGTCTAGTTCTTTCCAACATCGTCTCTGGAACGGTTCGAGCCGAATTCTCGACCAGTAGAAAGCGCCGAAAGGACCGGCGGCGTATCCCAGGAAACCCGAGATCAGGATGCTCCCGCCCTGCGTCTTTCTTCGAGTGCTCCGACGTCGGCCAGAGCAGCGACCAGCCTACTGGCGTCCGCCGCTCGCATACCTGCAAGGTTGGCCCGACCGGAGGGCGCCATGTAGATGCCGTGCCTTACTCGCAAAGCCCCGATTTGGGGTGGCGTGAGCGCTATGTTTGAGAACAAGCCGCATTGGTTTGCCAAGAACTGCAATTGAGGCTCCAGCGTCGCCAGGGAAAGCCTGACCTCGATTATTCGTGCACACATCCTGACGAGCTCATCATGCCAGACCCGCTGTAGATCTTTGGATTCTAGTATGATGCGCGCGAGCGCAGCACCATGGTCCGGAGGCATCGACCAACTAACGCGGGCCAAGCTGGCCATATTGCTGTCTATGGTAGCAACCCGGGTCGAGTTGCGAGTGAGCGCGAACAGCGCACCAACGCGATCCCGGTAGAGGCCGAAATTCTTGTCGCAAGAGTATGCGACGAGCGCTTCATCTACAGCGTTTAGCACCAACCTCATTCCTGAGGCGTCCTCATCGAGGCTGCGCCCCAGGCCCTGATACGCAAAGTCAATGAATGGAAAAAGACCGTGTGCGGCCACGAGTTTAGCGACCTCCGACCATTGCTTTGGATCGAGGTCCGCACCGGTCGGATTGTGACAGCATGCGTGCAACAGAACGACGTCACCACGCTCCGCTCCCGCCAGCGAAGTCATCATTTCGTCGAACAAGACCGTCTGGGTCGACGTGTCGAAATAGCGGTACCAACAAACTGTGGCGCCGGCGGCCTGAAACACGGGAGCGTGGTTCGGCCAAGTCGGAGCGCCGAGCCAGACTCGCACTCCCGGTCGGGCCGAAGCCAATAGCTCGGCTCCAAGTCGAAGCGCTCCGCTGCCACCCGGTGTCTGCAGACCGGTGACACCACTGGCGCTGGCACCGAACACGAATGGCTGGAGCGCGGCTACAAACCCCATATCGCCCTCCGGGCCGAGATAGGCTTTGGTATCCTGCGTCTCGAGGAGGATTCGTTCAGCCGACTTCACCGCCTCCATGACGGGAGTCGATCCGGCTTCGTCGCGATAGACACCGACGCCGAGGTCCAACTTTCCGGCTCGCTTGTCGTCTTGATAGGCTTTGATTAGTGCGAGAAGACTATCGGGCGGTAAGGATTTGAGTGCATCAAACATGCGCTTCTCCGCCGACTATCGATCTAGTTTGGCTTCGTCGCTCGGGCTATACCGCTTGAGCAGCAGGGCGCAGACGAATCCGAGCGCTGCGACAATCGACAAATATATTCCGGGCGCCGCTCTGTCTCCGCTCGTGGCGACGATCCAAGAAGTGACAAGCGGCGTAAAGCCTCCGATCAGCGCTGCAGCTAGATTGTAGGAGATCGCAAGCCCGCTAAATCGAAGACGGGTCGGGAAAAGCCCTGCCGCCACCGCCCCGAACGTCCCCGTTACCAATGCGCAAACCAGCACCGCGACCGTGAACAGCAGGTACAGATTTACGATCTGACCGAGGATAGCCTGATAGAGAGGATAGCTCCCGACCATTAGCAGGAACGTGCCCACCTGGAGAATCCGTCGCCTCGGCAAGAAATCGCTGGCGAATCCGACAGCTACAATACCGAACGACAACAGACCGACCGCGTAACTGATCACCGAGGTAGCTGTCTTTACATCGTAACCGGCTACCCGGCTTAGATAAGGCGTCATCCCTACGTTGAGGATGGCAATAAAGGCCTGGTTTATACCCACAACACCAACACCGAGGAGGATGGGCACCCAGTGCGATTTGATCACCTCAAGGGCTGGCAAGCGGGCGGCCCGCTTCTCGCCGAGTGTCTTGAACAATTCGGATTCCTGCAACCTGCTCCGCAGCAGAAAGCCGATCACGCCAAGCACGCCGCCTACGGCGAAGCCTATACGCCAGCCGTAGGACTGCATATCGTCGGACGACAGATAGGAGTGCAGCATCGAGCTGACGAAGACAGCGATAAAGCTGCCGGTGTTGACGCAGAAGAACATGATGCCACAGGCGAGCCCAGCCCGCCGAGGAGCAGTTTCCACGACGTAGGTGATGGCGCCCGGAAGTTCTCCTCCTACGCAACACCCTTGGATAAAACGCAAGGCGATGAAAATAATGGTAGCCGATAGGCCGATGGATCCGTGAGTTGGCATCGCAGCCATGGCCATAGTAGCCGCGGTCATCGCGATCAATGAAAGCAGGAAGGCTCTCCGGCGACCGAACCTGTCCCCGATATGACTGATGAAAATCCCGCCGATGGGCCGCGACAGGTAACCGATCGCAAAGACGGCGAAGGTGTTGACCAATGAAACCGCCGGATCCTCAGCCGGAAAGAAGGCCTTCGCGATGTATTGAGCGAACACGCCGTATACGATGAAGTCGTAGAATTCCAATCCGCCGCCTATGCTTGCGAGCGAGATGGTTTTCCAATCCAATCGCGGAAAGAACCTGCGCGACTCGGCTTTGTTCGGTCCGATAGCCGTACCCTCTACCAATCCCTGCATTTAAACGCCCCCCACGCTGAAAAAATTGGAGCGTTCAGGCCACCGCGCTTTGCGAAAGATGCGCAGCGGCTTTCCGAACGGCTTCGGCTCGATCCAAGTAACGGCCCGAACTGGCCGTCCGTAGCTTGTCGACGACATCCTTGGGCGCGGTTCGCGGAGTGCCCGCGTTGAATGGTGGCGCCGGGTCGTATTCCAGGAGAAGTTGCACGCCCTGAGCGACATCCGCGCCGGCGATTATCCCTACGACCTCCAATGCCATATCGATCCCGGCGGTAACGCCTCCCGAGGTGAAGAGGGATCCGTCGACCGTCATGCGCTCGTGCGATGCGATGGCGCCGAACGAAGGCAGGAAATCAACCGCTTGCCAGTGAGTGCTCGCCCGGCGACCGGTGAGCAGTCCGGCGGCGCCGAGGACCAGAGATCCGGTGCATATTCCAAAAACGTAGCGCGCGCCAATCGCCTGTTTGCGCACGAATGAAACGAGCGGTTCATCCAAAATCGCGACGTCTACACCCGGGCCGCCTGGGACCACCAACAGGTCGTACTGAGGCGCGCGATCGAATGTCTGGGTCGGTGAAAACTTGAAGCCGCGCCCCGAGACTACGGGCTGCAACGTGTGAGCGACTAGCTCAACCTTCCAGTCCGGTACCGAACTGAGCACCTCAAGGGGACCAGTGAGGTCGAGCTGAGTGATCCCCGGGAACATGATCATACCTACGCTCAAGGCTTTTTCTGACATTTTTGCTACAATCGATATTGTGGGCGATGTTTAAGTCTACTATCGAGCGGTATGGCGAGAACGACAAAGCACCCACCTTTTGCGCCAATCCTGTCGCGACGGGTTGTCTTCCTCGCCTACGCTGACCACCAACCCCTCGACCTCGTCGGTCCGCTTCAGGTGTTCGCCCTCGCAAACCGCGAGGGTACGGTTCCGGGCTACGAAATCGTTATCGCCGCGGTGGAACGCGGCCGCGTGGAAGCATCGGCCGGTCCGAGCCTCATGGTGGATCACGGCCTCGAGGCGCTGGAGGGCGCCGACACTCTCGTCATACCGGGTGGGCCAGGAGTTGAGGCGGCAACGCGGGATGGCCGTCTCGTTGAAGCGCTTCGCCGCGCGGCCGGATCGATCCGTCGGGTCTGCACAGTTTGCACGGGTGCGTTTTTGCTAGCGGAGACAGGGGTTCTGGCGGGAAGGAAGGCCACCACTCATTGGCGAAGCTGCGCGCACCTCGCCGCCAGGTATCCCGATATCAAAGTTTTGAACGATCCGATTTTCGTCCGCGACGGCGCAATCTGGACTTCGGCCGGGGTAACCGCCGGCATCGATATGGCGCTGGCCCTCGTCGAGGAAGACTACGGACAGGCATTGGCCGCGCAGATTGCGCGCAACCTGGTCGTCTACCTGCGCAGGCCCGGTGGCCAGGCGCAGTTCAGCGAACCATTGGCTTTGCAACAGCAGTCAAGTCCCGGCGACTATGGGAGATTGATGGAGTTGGTGGGTTCGTCATTGAACCGTCCATGGACAATCGATGAGCTGGCAAAGACATCGGGGCAGTCCTCGCGAACCTTTCAGCGGCGCTTCACCGAAACGGTCGGACAATCGCCTGCCGGGGCCATCGAGCTGCTCCGGGTTTCTCGCGCCCGCATGATGCTGGAAACGACTAGCGCTCCGCCGGCAGTCGTGGCATCGCGATGTGGTTTCGGATCGCAAGAGCAGATGCGACGGGCGTTCCACCGTCAACTAGGTGTTACTCCCGGGTGGATACGAGAGCATTTCGGCAAGGCCCGGTAATCAGTAGTTGCGCAGAACAATTCGGAAGATCTTCGCGACACGGGTTAAGTGAGTGTTGCGCCGGCGGAAACCCCGAAGCGTGCCTTCGAAGGGCGTGTACCAGTCAGGCCAGCTCGGGTCTTCCTGAACGGCCTAGTCAGGAGTTTGGACACCACTCCTGTCCGTCTCTTGATGTTTTCGTCGTCGGTGGACGTCCGGCTGGTTGGGAGGTCAACCATAACGTCCGTTTCATGCGGAATTATCTCCGCGGTGACATCTAAAGGCAGTTCAGTTCTATCGATCCGACCGACGCTCGCCCGCTCGCTCGCGAACATCGATTAATTGACGCCCGCCGCCAAGGGCGATCGGCTGCGGCCCGATCGGAATGAGATGGCGGCGTCTGTGCTGCACGCACCTGCGTTGCAGCAGAGCGCCCCGCTGAGGCCATTTCTTGTCCCAAAGATCGCAACCTGGGCACAGGTCTCGTTCCTCCGGCCATCCGGTTCGCGAGGCCGGCTTCCCCCAAGTACGCTCCTTTTCATCCCTTGCTTTTCCAGCAGCAGGTCTATAAAATCTAACGAACGTTCAATAAGTTTTTAAGGGAGGTCTTAGCTTGCGCGCCCGCATTAATCAAAAACGAGGCCTTGGATTTCGATTCTCCAGATCCGCCACAAGACCTCCCGAGAGGTTTTGCTCCACCAGCGGGGATTGAGTCGATGTACACCGGCAAGCATGTCAACACACGCCCGCTGCAACCGGCCTTCATCATGGCGAGCACCGGCGAGACTGTGACCTATCGCGAACTGGACGCACGCTCCAATCGCCTGGCGCACCTGTTGCGCGATCGAGGACTGAAGCGGCTTGATCACTTTTCGATCTTTATGGAGAACAATAGCAGGTATCTCGAAGCCTGCGGCGCCGGCGAACGCGCGGGCCTCTATTTCACCTGCGTCAACTCCTATCTCACCCCCAGCGAGCTTGCCTATATCCTCGACAACAGCGAGTCGCGCGTCCTGATCACATCGAGAGCAAAGCTCGACGTCGCGCGCGAGGCGATCGAGGCCTGTCCGAAAATCGAGCTCTGCATCGTCGCCGACGGTGACGGTAGCAGCGACCGTATCGTGGGCCTCGAAGCCGTGACGAAGCGTCTACCGAAGACGCCGATTGTGGATGAGAGCCTCGGCACAGCGATGCTCTATTCGTCCGGCACGACGGGGAGGCCGAAAGGAATCCTACGGCCGCTGGCGGAGCAGCCGCCGGCCCAGAACCTGCCGGTCTTCGATTTTCTATACAAGATCTGGAAATATCACGAAGGCATGACCTTTCTCTCACCCGCTCCGCTCTATCACTCGGCTCCGCAAGCCGCCGTAAATCTCACTATCCGTGCCGGCGGCACTGCGATCATCATGGAAAATTTCGACCCCGAGAGCTATCTGCGGCTGGTCGAGCAATGGGGCGTCACGCATACGCAACTCGTGCCGACCATGTTCTCGCGTATGCTGAAGCTGCCGGACGAGGAACGCAAGCGATACGACCTCTCATCCCTGGAGATCGCCGTGCATGGCGCGGCGCCCTGCCCCGCCGAGGTCAAGGACGACATGATCAAATGGTGGGGGCCGATAATCCACGAGTATTACGGCGCCACCGAAGGCCTCGGCTTCACCGCGTGCAACAGCGAGGAATGGCTGGCACACCGGGGCACTGTCGGGCGCGTTCTGTTTGGCGATCTGCATATACTCGACGAAAATATGCAACGCTGCCCGAAAGGTTCGCCGGGCACCGTTTGGTTCAAGACCGGCTCGCCGTTCGAGTATTTCAACGACCCCGAGAAGACCAGGGAGGCGTGCTCGCTGGACGGGAGCATGAGCACCGTCGGCGACATCGGCTACGTCGACGACGACAATTTCCTCTACCTCACTGATCGTGCGACCTTCATGATCATCTCGGGCGGCGTTAACATCTACCCGCAGGAATGCGAGAATCTGTTGATCACCCATCCCAAGGTTGCCGATGCCGCCGTCTTCGGCGTGCCTAATGCGGACCTCGGCGAAGAGGTGAAAGCGGTGGTGCAGCCGATGCCAGGCGTCGAGCCCAGCGCAGAGCTGACAGATGAGCTGATCGCCTTCTGTGTGAAGTCGCTGTCACGCCAGAAAGTGCCGCGCTCGATCGATTTCGAGGTAGAACTGCCGCGGCTGCCGACGGGCAAGCTATATAAACGCATACTGCGCGACCGCTACTGGGGTAATAGCACCGCACGAATCGTGTAGGCCGCCGAATGGCGCCCTGCGAGAGCCACAGTCGAAGTCGGACGAAGGCAATCATCGCCCGTCACCACAGCAACACGGCCTCGGTAGTCGGCAACGCCTCGTTGGAGAGGCTCAGCCAGGGCGAACCATCTTGGCGTTGCCGAGCAACACATCTGCATAATCCTCTGCAGCGCCGCTAATGTTCACCTGCTCGAAGTAATTGTACCAACCAGATGCGGTGATCTGACGCTCGAACTCGCGCTGAAACTCGACGCTCGGCACACGATAGACGCAAAAGAAGTCGTACGACGCACGGCGATCGGTCTCGCGAGAGTTCTTGCCGTAAGCGATTACATCGACTCCAGCAGATTTCAATCCGTTCGCGGCTTCGATGACCTTGTTGACCAAATCGGTCCGCTCGGTTTCGGAGCATTTGCTCCAGGCGGGAGCATAGTTGTAGAGTTCGATGAAGATCTGCTGCATGATGTCACCTCACAAGAATGTTGAGCCGGGCCAGCTCCTAGAGTTTTCCCATGGCCAAGCGGCGCGCTCTCACGCCCTCCAGTTGTTCGACCGGCATCAGATGCTTCAGCGCTTCTGTCGTTTTGGCCAATGTTGCGGGATCGGCCAGCTCAGGTCGACCGGTTCCGAAAGGAGGTTGCGGCGCATACTCAAAGCACAACTCGGCCACGCGGCCGACGGCCTCTCCCGCGATGTGACCGACCATGGCAAGACCGAAATCAACTCCCGCAGTCATGCCTCCGCCGGTCGCACGATTCCGGTCGATCACATACCTGGCGTCGGTCGGGATGGCGCCGAACAAGCTCAGATGCTCCCGGGTGTACCAATAGGAGCCTGCCTTATAGCCTTTCAGGAGTCCCGCCGCGCCCAGCAACAGAGAGCCGTTGCAAACGCTCGTGATCCACTTTGCACCACTTCCGAGATCGGCTATGACGTCGAGCGTCCGATCGTCCTGCAACAGCTTGAAGAGAGAGACGGTGTTGCCGGGAACGAACAGGATGTCCGGATCCTTCCAGCAGCTCCCAAAATCCTCGGTCGCCTGGACGCTGACGCCGGCATCGGAATCGATGGTACCCTTGCTATGCCAGACGACCTGGGAGGAGAATCCGGGAAGCATCATGAAGGCCTGCATCGGGCCGGCCAAGTCGATGAATGTGAAGCCAGGAAAAGCAACCGCAAGTACCTTCATAGGTGACCTCGCTTGTCTGAGTGCTGTGAAATTGTGAGAGCCCGCCGGAGGCAGATCCCGGTCTCCAAATGCGCGCTACATCATCCTCGAAACAGCCTTCGCGATCGCCGCCGCCAATTCGTTCGGCGCTTCCAATGGCGACAGATGACCGACGCCCGGCAGGATGATGAATTCCGTTCCGGCGATGCGGCTCGCCAGTTCGCGCCGCAACAAAGGCTCGTTCTCCACCTTGTCCGCGTCCCCGAGGATGACCGTCGTGGGAACGTTGATCTTTCCGACAAGGTCTGTGACGTCGAGCGTCATGCCTGCTTGCGTCCAGGCACTCTTGGCTGCCGGCGCCCCTCCGATGCTGTCGTCGACGACCTGCTGTCGGAGTTTTGGAGAAAGCTGTCTTGCCGTCAAAATCGAGAGCGCGGCCTCGACGCCTGTGGCGGTCTGATAGCTGGCCAGAATCGCGTCCCTTTGCTCCTTTGGAACTCCGAGCGGAGTGGGAGGAGCAGGCGCGACCAATACCAGTCCGTTTAGACCCTTCGGTCTACGTGAACCCAAAATCTGAGCAATCTTTCCACCCATCGACTGGCCAACGAGGATGTATTGCGAAAGTCCCAAGGACTGGATGATGGCGGCCACGTCATCAGCCTGCGTGCGAAGATCGTAATCGGTTGCCGTTTTGTCGGATTCCCCCCAGCCACGGAGGTCCGGAGCAACGCAACGGTGGCGCTCGGACAATGGCTTGGCGACCAGATCCCAGGTTCGTCCCGTTCCACCCCAGTAGTGGATGAAGACCAGCGCGGGCTCTTTGCTTCCGATGTCGCGGACGCTGAAACCGAGCCCGTTGACGGTTAGATTCCGACGAAGGAATGACATGTTCTGTTCTGGCATCGCGCTTTCTCACCGCCGTTGTGCAAGGGCACCGTAGTGGAAACGCCAGATGGCAGAAACGACATATAAGCGACAAATTCAGCCATCAAAGAATTGACGCCGCGGGCGGCCTTGCCCAAGATGGAGGCGCAAGAGAAGGCAAATGCGATGACTCTGGGTTCTTCTAGGACTGTCGGGCTGGTGGTTTTTCCAGGCTTCGAACTGCTCGATCTCAGCGGCCCTCTGTGCGCGTTGAATTTGTCAACGCGGATTAAGCGCGCTTCCTACCTGACCGCAGTTTATACGGCCCGCGGTGGCCTCGTCGCGAGTTGTTCCGGCGTACCTATCGACACGCTGAAGGCCACACCTGACGAAAACCACCTCGATACGCTGCTCGTCGTGGGCGGTCCTGCCGAGTGCCCTCTCGAGGGTGACGCCGAAACCGTCGAACTCATCAAGGATCTCGCGCCACTGGCTAGGCGCGTCGCCAGTGTCTGCACTGGAGCTTTTCTGCTGGCCGCGGCGGGACTGCTGGATGGTCGCGTGGCGACGACGCACTGGAGATACGCAGCCGAGTTGCAGAGGCGTTTCCCCAAAGTGCGTGTCAGCGCAGATCAGATCTTCGCTAGGGACGGCAATATCTGGACATCCGCGGGGATAACGTCCGGCATCGATTTGACGTTGGCCCTGATTGAAGACGATTTCGGGATTGATGCGTCAAAGGCGGTCGCACGTGAAATGGTCGTCTATCATCGCAGATCGGGCGGCCAGTCGCAATTTTCGACGATGCTCGAACTTGAGCCTCCCTCCGATCGGGTCAGAGACGCGCTGAAGTTCGCACGCGAGCATCTCCACGAACCGCTTTCCGTTGAAAGGATGGCCGGCGCTGCGCGGATCAGCTCCCGTCAATTCGCCCGTTTGTTTCTCAAGGAGACAGGCGACACGCCTGCGCGGGCCGTCGAGCGCTTGCGGGCCGAGGTGGCCCTTCCACGTGTGCAGGAGGGGATCGAGCCGATCGAAGTCATCGCGCGCAACGTCGGGTTCGGCGATAAGGAGCGGATGCGCCGAGCCTTCTTGCGCCTGTACGGCCATCCGCCGCGCGCATTGCGGCGAGCGACTGACATGCGACGGCTGGCAGGCCAAGGAAGCAATTGACCTCATTTCCTTTCCAACGCTGCCCTGCGACCGTCTCCCCGGATCAAACCTGCGCTTCCTGCTGTTGCCAGTATGATTTTCGAACGTCTCGCCGAAGTATCTTGCCGAACGACGACATCGGCATCTGGTCCCGGAAATCGATCTTCTTCGGAACCTTGAAGCTCGACAGAAAATTCTTGCAGTGGGCGATGAGTTCAGCCTCGTCGAGGGAATGGCCTGGCTTCAGCGTGACGGCAGCCACGACGATCTCACCCCATTTGGGATCCGGAGCGCCGACCACGGCAGCCATTTCGACCGCTGGGTGCCGATAAATCACCTCTTCGATGTCATTCGGAAATATGTTCTCGCCGCCGCTGATGATCATGTCCTTCTTGCGATCGACGATATAGAGATGGCCCTCCTCGTCGAAGCGGCCCATATCGCCCAGGGTGAAGAAGCTGCCCTTTCGCGCCTGGGCCGTCGCTTCCGGATTGTTGAAGTATTCCCGAATGATCGTGGCCCCGCCGATGTGGATTTCTCCGACCTCTCCGCTCGGAACGACGTTGCCGTCTTCGTCCCTCAATTCGACGAACATCCCGATCACCGGCTTGCCGACCGACCGGACCTTGCGTCTCTGGTCCTCGGGAGGCAGGTTTGTCACCAGGCCGACTTCGGTAGCGCCGTAGAACTCGTTGAGGCCGGCATTCGGAAGTCGTTTCAGGATCGCCTCCTTCGTGTGAGTCAGCAGGGGCGATCCGCCGCTCAAAAGAAGGTGCAGGGACCCGAGGTCGAACCGGTCGATCTCTTCGCTGCTGACCATCGCAGCCCACATGGTCGGCACCATGAAGGTCCACGTCGCACTCTCCCGGTCGATCGTTGCGAAGACGTTGGCCGGCGAAGTGTCGCTCGTTACGATGACGGTACCGCCGCGGAAAATCTGCAGCAGCGCGAACAGCGCGGGCGCCTCATGGAAGAGAGGCGCCGCTACCAGTTCCCGATCGTCAGCGGTGATGCCGTAGATCGTCGCGATCCGGCGCAGGCAGTCGGCGAATTCTCTATGCGGGTTGACGCACCCCTTCGGGAATCCGGTCGTGCCGGACGTGTAGCCCTGGAAATAGCACGCCGACAGATCGGCCGGCTCGGGAGGCGGCGCTTCGCTTGCCGATGCGATCAACGCTTCGTAAGAGTGAGTGGTGGAAGTCCCGTCGCCGTCAGTGACGATGTATCGGCTGGCGGCCGAGGGCAGCACTGTCCGGAGTGGATTGACCGTATCCGCAAGGGCAGCGTCGAAGACCAGCGCCCGCGCGCCGGCGTGGTTGACGACATATTCGATCTCGGTGGCGACGAACCGGAAGTTGAGGGGCACGACGGCGAGCCCCATCAGTGCCGCGGCCTGATAGACCTCGATATAGCGGCTGCTGTTCTGCATGAGCAGGGCGATCCGGTCGCCCGGCCTTAGTCCCAACCCTGCCAAAGCGTTGCTCAGACGGCAGACGCGGGACCATAGCTGCGCGTAAGTCTGATCGCCCAAAGAGGAGATGAGTGCGATCTTGTTGGGCGTGTAGGTGGCGTGCCAGTACAACGCATCGCCAATTCTGTTCGGCATGACGACCTCCCTGATGTTCTTTTCGAACGCTCGGAGCAACCGCGCGAAAAGCCGCGGGAAGCCCCGGCCCTGGCCGATCTAGTCGGGCAGGTTGTATCCGACCTCGGCGAGTCCGATGAGGTCACCTGCGGAGTCCTTTGCCTCGACCGCGATCAGAACCCAATTCTTTCCCGGTCCATGGTGATGCTTTCGCTTGACCGTCCCTGTGGCGGTCACGGTCTCGCCCACCTTGACCGGCTTCGTGAATTTCGCATCGACGAATCGAAGCGAACCACCGTGCTTTCCGATCACCCCCCACTCGCGCGTCACGACCGAAGCCAGCGTCGACATGGTCATCATTCCGTGACCAACCGTCTCGGGAACGCCGAATACTTTCGCGCGCGCAGCCCATTCCTCGTTGGTGTGAACGGGGTTCATGTCCAGCGAAGCCAGAGCATAGTGATCGATGGCGGACTGGGCATAGAGCTGGACGACCGGCTGAAACTGGTAACCTGCCTCGATATTCCTGAACAAAATCGACATCTGCCGGCTCCTTTCAAGCGTTGGCGAAACGGGCGACATCCGCACGCGTCTCGGGGAGGATCAGCGAGCACCACCAACGAGCCTTCAGGGCATTCTTCTCGTTCCGGAAGTCGAGAAGCATCTGAAGATAGGGCTTGCTGCGCTGGGTGAACTTGTCGGCCGTGGTGACGGTCGTGGTGACGATCTCGCCGTACCGGAACGGCTCGACGATCTCGATGCGCTGCTGGGGATTGCGGGCGCCGGGGGTCCGGATCCAGGTCCCGATTCCGCTCTCGCCCAAGCTGTAGAAGGCGATCGTTGTGACGAAGATCGGATGTTGAAGGAGTTCACCCGTGGGAGAGTTCTTTCCGGCATACTCCGGATCGACCATCAGGGGGTCGGTTTCACCGCACGCACGGTTGTAGTCCAGGATGTCTTCTTCCGTGATCCTGAACGTACGTTGCCCCGGACCGCTCTGGCCGACGGTAGCTTCGTCCCACGTCTCGTAGGCTTCCCACCCAACCATGAAATCCCGGGGGAAATGCCGCTGCTTCTCTGTTTCGATGTACCGGTCCAACCTGCTAGGAACGGGCATGGTTACGTTTCCTCATGCGTGAACTTTAATTTGTCGAACGTTCGTTAGATTTTTACCTAACGATCGGTAGAAAATCAAGGGTCAAGAACGGAATTCATTAGCGATGACATCGGAAACGGCGACAAAGCGGCAAAAGTCGAGAAACGCCAAGAAGATACAGGGCGACAGACCGCCGCTGACGAAGGGCGCTCAGGCCAAGGCGCGGATCATTTCCGAAGCGGAAACCCTGTTCAACAAGCAGGGTTTCGACGGCGCTTCGATGCGGGACATCGCCGCGGCTGCGGACATGCAGCCGGCCTCCGTCTACTACCACTTCGAATCGAAGGAAGAGCTCTTGTGGGCGGTTTGGGAAAAAGGCGGTATCGAACTGCTCAACAGGGTCAACGATGCGATTGCAGCTAAAACCGACCCCTGGCAACGCATGGAGACGGCCTGCATCGCGCATACGACCGGCTTGCTCGATTGGCGTCGGGCAAACCAGGCGCTCTTCGTGATGCCCCCGTGGCACTATCCGGAAAGTATCAAGGCAAGGGTCATCGCGCTGCGTGACCAATACGAGAAAATTTTCGCCGACCTCATCGACGACCTTCCGTTGCGGAAAGGAGTCGATCGGCGTTATCTTCGTCTCACCGTCATAGGAGCGCTTTCCTGGTCCCTCTTCTGGTTCAAGAAGGAACGGGATACGCCTTCCGCGATAGCAAAACAGATACTTTCGCTTCTCCGTGGCGGCATCGACGTTGCCGAATAGGTCACGACCGTCGATCCGCGCCGATGCCGCGCCACGGAAATGCTAGCCAGCCGCGAAAAGCGCCATCGCCTGTTGATTGAAGCCGTTGACGAGTGCGTGCTCGTTCGGGCCGGGGTTACCGCGGAATGCCTTGGCGGCTTCCACCACGATTTCGTCGGCGTCTGTGGCCAGGACAGTCAAGGTTTCGGCGATGAACTGATCCAGCGGCATCGCCTGCTCCGCCTCGCGGCTGTTCATGAGGTCGGTGCGCACCCAGGGCGGAGCGATCTCGAGCACGCGGATTCCGGAATCCTTCAGCAGAAACCGCTGCGACAAGGCGAAGGAATGAAGAGCCGCCTTCGTCGCGGAGTAGACCGCCGTGACCGCCATCGGCACGAACCCCAGCACGGAACTCGTGTATGCGATGATGGCGCCCTTCCTGCCCTTCAGGTGTTCAACCAAGGCAGACGTCAACCGGATCGGCCCGACCAGATTGGTGGTCACGGTATCGACCAGCAGCTTGTCGTCGATCCGGGATGCAGCCCGATCCGGCAGCATGATGCCGGCATTGTTGATCAGCACATTGAGATCCGGGTAATCCGCGATCAGCCGAGCCGCCACGGTGTCGATGCTGTTGGGGTCGGTGATATCAAGCTCGACCGCCTCCATACCGGGGTTGGCGGCGACGACCTCGTCGAGATTGGCGCGGCGGCGGCCGGAGATGATGACCTTGTTGCCGTTCGCGTGGAAGGCCTCGGCGAGCGCTCGGCCAATGCCTGATCCGCCGCCGGTGATGAAGATGGTGTTGCCAGTGAGTTTCATGATGGTCTCCATGTAGGCAGGCTGTCGGATCAGTTGGGGAAACGGTTGCCGAACATCGGTAAGCCGCTGACGGATTGGTCCTTGGTCGCCTCGTCCTGAAGCACGTCCCAGTGCTCGGCAAGCTTGCCGTCCTCCATGCGGACGACGTCGGCGGCGATCCAGGCCGCTGGCCGGCCGTTGCCGGAGAAGCGCCCATGCGCGATCACATAGTCGCCTTCCGCGAGGACAAGATGATTTTCGTATTTCAGGGAGTCGGGCAGTGTGCGGATCAGGTTGAACAGACCGTTGCGGCCGGGCGCGATGTGCGCGCTGTGCTGAATGTAGCGATCGGACCAGAAGCGCTCGGCGGAGGTGTAGTCCCGCTTGTTGAAGAGCGTATCGAAAGCTTCGAGGACGAGCGCCTTGTTTTGCGCGGGGGT
This sequence comes from Afipia sp. GAS231, assembly GCF_900103365.1. Taxonomy (NCBI): domain Bacteria; kingdom Pseudomonadati; phylum Pseudomonadota; class Alphaproteobacteria; order Hyphomicrobiales; family Nitrobacteraceae; genus Afipia; species Afipia sp. GAS231. The sequence continues at coordinate 5,005,201 of NZ_LT629703.1, read as the reverse complement.
CGTCTTGGACATGATGATTCTCCTGTTCGGTCGATCGGAAATCAAACGCTTTCCGGTTGCAGGGCCGGGTAGTCGGAATAGCCCGTTGGTCCGGAACCGTAGACGGTCGTCCAGTCGATCTCGGCCAGTGGCGCTCCGTTCTTGAGTCGCTCGACTAAGTCTGGATTGGCGATGAACGGGCGACCAAATGCCACGAGGTCCGCGAGACCTTCAGTGACCAGCCGATTGCCGCGCTCCGCATCCATTAGAGTATTGGCGATCAGTGTTCCGCGGAAGATCGGCCGAAAGTGTCGGAACATGCCGTCACCCATCAGGGGCTCAAGCGGCGTGCCAGTGAAGTCGGTCGTATTGCCCATGATGAGAAGATGCGAGAGGCCGTAGCCGCTCAATTCACGGATGGCAAACTCGGCCATCGGCAGGGTCTCGTCGTTCGCTGCGAACGGACCGGTTTCATGCATCGGACCGATCTTCACGCCAACTCTCGACGGCTCGACTTCGCCGAAAATGGCCTCGACCACCTCGAAGAGCAGGCGGGCCCGTCCCTCGATCTCGCCGCCATACTCGTCCGTACGGCGATTGGTCGCTTTGTTGAGAAACTGCGCCAGCAGATACAGATAGTTCGCCTGGATCTGCACGCCGTCGAAGCCGGCATCCATTGCGTTGCGCGCGGCGCGGGCATAATCGGCTACAGTCCGGCGGATTTCATCCTTCGTCATCGGGCGCGGCGTGACGGTGCGAACGCGGCCCGCCGCGACGACAGAAATCTGCTCGGGATCGACATCAGAGGCCGATAGCGGCCTTGCACCGCCGCGCAGGTCGGGATGCGAGATGGCACCTGTGTGCCAAAGCTGGGCGATGATGCGCCCGCTGGCGGCGTGGACTGCATCGGTCACGTGGCGCCAACCACGAACCTGGTCTTCGGTCCACAGGCCCGGTGTATCGGCCCACCCGAACCCCTCCGGGCTGATCGCAACCCCTTCGGTCACGATCAAGCCTGCTGTAGCGCGCTGGGCGTAATACTCGGCCTGCAGCGTAGTTGGCACCTGGTCGTCCGACCGAGCACGCATCCGGGTAAGCGGCGCCATCACTATCCGGTTGGACAGATCGAGATCACCCATCCGATAGGGCGTGAACAGAGGCTGGGTTGACATGAGCGGCTTCCCTCATCGCGTCGGTTACTTGAGGGCAAGATCGTCCGTGGAGGCTTCGGCTGGTAGCCACCGCTTTTCACTAACTTCTATGTACGAGATGCATCAATCGGAAGGCCGGTCCGACGCGAAATATGCAGCTGGCGGCCGCAGGCTCGGCCCGGAGGGTGGTTCCCGTTCGAAATTCGCGACCCAGATGATCGATGACAGCGTGAGCGGCCGCGCCGGTCGTCGGACCAATCGGAATAGGCCTGCATGGCAATCTCAGGTTATGGCGAGCAGCGCGCTTCACCAATTCCGCTGCTTGCGCCGGTGATTGCAATCACCTTGCCATCGAGCCCCGACATCCTTTGACCTCTTCGTTCGTGAAGTTAAGCGTACGAAAGCCAAAGGCGTGGCGCTTCGGCTGTCCCCGCAATCACTTGTCGCCGAATATCGGCAGCGCGCGACTGCTCCCGCCGGCATCCGCGGTTATTCGAACGATGTACCCGTAAGCTTCTCGGAGACATTCCAAAGCCTGGCGGCCATAGCAGGACTTCTCGCCTGCGGCATGATCAGTGCGCGCGCCGGTGCTCCTCGCAGCTCGCCGAACCCTCCGGGCCCGTAATAGGTGCCCTGCCCCGCCTCAAGGCTTGTCGCCGCGAACAGGATCGGTCGAGCTCCGTCCGCTGCGGAATGCGCTAAGAACGGCGCGGCAAAATCGGTTGCAAGAGAAAGAAGACCACCTGGGCCGCTCGCGAACAGGTTGGTCCGGGCAAATCCCGGATGGGCTGCGTTGCTGATCAGGTTCCAGCCTGCCGCATCGCTCCGCCGTTGAAATTCAAGCGCGAACATCAAACACGCGAGCTTCGATTGCCCATATGCCTTCCATGGCGAGTACAGCCGCTCACCCTGGAGATCATCGAAATCGATGAATCCGGTTCGGTGCGCCAGACTGCTGACGCTGACCACTCTCGATCCACTGGTGCGGCGTAGCAGGGGCATCAGCATGGCCGTGAGAGCGAAGTGGCCCAGATGGTTCGTTCCGAACTGCATCTCGAAGCCATCCGCCGTGACCTGCCGGCGAGGCAACGCCATGACTCCCGCATTGTTGATCAGGAGATCGAGCGACCGCCGGGCGCCCATCCGCTGCACGAAGTCGACGATCGACGCGAGGCTAGCCAGATCGAGACGTTCGTAGTTCACCTTGGCGCCGGTCACCTGGCGACCGATCTTCTCGATCGCCGACTGTCCTTTGCCATCGTCGCGACCGGTCAGAATGACGTCAGCACCAGCCTTGGCGAGCGCGAGCGCCATCTCAAACCCGAGACCGCCAGTGGCGCCGGTCACGACAATCGTCTTGCCGACCTGAGAAGGAACTTCGCCCTGTGTTGAACCAGCCATGAACCGACCTACTCAACGCCTCGCGGATTGTACGCCTACTTCCGGATCATCGGGATCTGCAGGTTGGTGGGACGGTTCTGCTCGGTATCGAAGCCGCGGCCGTCAATGTTGCGGGCGCCCCAGAACAGCAGATCGCCCCTAAGGTACGCGAGGTCGTACTCCATGAAATTCGTCCCTTGCTTCAGACCGAACGGGACGAAGTTCTTTCCGAATATGCTCTGAGGAGCATTGACAGCCCACGCGCTATATCCATCCGCCGCCACCTTGTTGAGGACGTCTACGAATCCCTGGGCAAGGGGAGTAACCTCGTAGCTCTCGTCCGCCACAAAGTCGACCTTCAGCGCGCCCGGAGCGATTGGATGCTGGCCCTGCCACAGCATATGCCCACCGATTTTGATGCGCGCGAGCGGTACAGCACCGTAGGGGTCAGCCGAATTGATGATCTCAAGCTCGAACCGATCAGACGGCAGATATTTGAAGGAGCGCTTGAGGTAGAATGGCTTGAGCGAGCCGTCCGCGTTCTTTGCCGCGCTCGGCCGCACCTCCGGGGCGATGCTCTCCCAGTTTCCGAGCATCGCCTGCTTGATCTTCGTGATGTCTGCTTCCATGCCACTCGCCTTTGGTTGGTTGTTTGACGATTGCGCCGCGGCGCCGTCGATTGCCGTCATCACCAGCAGGAAAAGCAGCGACGCCTTAATGCCATTTCGCATCTGAACACTTTCGTCTATGTCAAAAGCTGGAGGACGCAGTGCCTGGCTAGCAGGCCTGCGAGCGGTGCCTTCTTTGCTAATAAAGAGCACTGGCCGGCGTGAATAAGACTTTGTAGGCTGGCCCCATGCCTGCGAGACATGGGAGGTTCGTATGGAGCTTCGGCATCTCCGTTACTTCGTCGCCGTCGCCGATGCCGGCAGCTTGACCGTTGCCGCCGAGCGCAAGTTGAATACCTCCCAACCGTCTCTCAGTCGGCAAATCCGCGACCTCGAGCAGGAAGTCGGCGTTCAACTGATGCATCGCAGCTCTCACGGAATCGAGCTGACGCCGGCCGGCAAAGCCTTTCTCGACCACGCACGAATGGCGCTGGTTCAGGCGGAAGCGGCCAAAGAAGCGGCATTGCGCGCCGTCCAGCCTGCGAGGCCGACGTTCGCGATCGGTTTCATTTCGGGGGCCGAAATCAGTCTGTTGCCCACCGTGGATCGCGTCCTTCGCGACGAGTTTGCCGGGATCGACATCCGCTTATCGAGCGAATACTCCCCGGTTCTTGCAAAGGCCTTGATGAGGCGTAGGCTCGATGTAGCTTTCATGCGACCGGAAGAGTCCATGGAAGATTTGCGTTATGCGCGCGTGCGCACGGACCCGCTGGTCTTCGTCTTCCCCAGCGACCACCGCCTGGCATCGAAAACGAGCATCGAGCCAAAAGAGATCGCGAACGAGACTTTCTTCGTCCCGTCCAAGTCCGCACCTTCGGTGCGCCGCGCCGTTCTGGAATTCTTCAGACGTGCCGGTGTGGATATCAAACCCGAATACGAAGTCCATAACGTGGTCCACGCTATATCGATGATCACGTCAATGCGCGGGATGATGCTGTTGCCGGCCTATACGCAGCGTTATCTGCCCGAGTCCATGACAACGCGCCCGGTCAGTGGAGAAGTTCCGACGGTCGACTTGATCCTCGCCCACCACAAGGCAAACAAGTCCCCGATCCTGAGGTTACTTCTCTCGAAGATCGGTGAGCTTGCTGGGGCGCCAGCCTAGATGCCACGGGCTGCCTCTCGGCGTTATCGGAGGTCGCTGCGCTTCGATGAGCCCTTATGCAGCGGGGCCCGAATCACCTCGGACTTCGTTGGCGACGTTAAGCGGCGACCGACGTGTCAACGTAGCGAGGATAATCAATGTAGCCTCGCTCGTCGCCGCCATAGAAGGTCTCGCGATCGTACGGGTTCAGCGGGAGATTGCGGCGCTGCCGCTCGACCAGATCGGGGTTTGCGGACCGCACCGATCTGGATCGGTGCCGGTAAAGCTTGGACATGGTCAACCCCCGTTGTTTGGGCTCGGGCTGGCAAGCGCCATCAGTTTGGTTGGAATGGCGAGGTAGAGGCGAGAGAGGCCTCTCAACTGAAGCTGAGCCTGTCGAAGTCGATAGAGACGAGAAGCGGGTCGGGTACCTTCTGCATTGCGTCATCATAGGCATAGATGCGACGCTTCGTCGGCATCTTGATGCCTTGGAAGGTGCGATAGTCGGTGGTGTAGTTAGCGCCCGTGGCGCCACCGAGGATGTCAACGGTATAGTCGTGACGGCGCATCAATCCGTCGGGACCAAAATGCGTGACCTGCGTCCGCGAGTGGCTCTTGATGTAGTCAGGGATGGTCACCCTGAGGCGGCGCCAAATCTCCCCATTCTCCTGCCACGGCTCGATCTCTTCGCTGACAAAGCCCGGATAGGTGTAGAGGAAGGGCGAGGTGAGATAGGTCCAGAGCGCCTCGCTGGCGAAATAGGCCACATGGAATTTGTCCCAGGGCGTTTCGCGAACGTGCCCCTCGAAGGCCGTGTCGGGGTCGTTGCGCATCTCACAGACGTTGCCTTCGAGTGTTTCCAATGTCAGGCGGTCCGGTACGAACACACTGCGGTGTCTCGGCGTCGAGAACGGCGTGATCGAAAGGCGCTCCGCATGAGTGTCGATCTCAAGCGATTTGCTCTTGAGCAGATCCGGCTGCTGCTTGACCTGCCAAATGGCTCCGCCGACCGACACCTCGGCGTGCAGCTTCGAAAACGCGTCCCAACGGGCGAGACTGCCATGGGCTTCAACCGCGAAGGCGAGAAGGTCGTTCATCTTCGTTCTCCTGTCGAGGACCGGCTGGAAGCCCGTCGTCAATGGAGAACGGGTATGCGGCCTCAGGGGCGCCCTGTAGCCATCCGTTTCCGCTAAGATTTATGTACAGCCCGCATAAGCGATCCGCCGGCCTTGGATTTAGCCCGCTTCCGTGTCGGCTTCCTGTTGGCTACGAAACTCGGCAGCGAGGAAGTCGATCAGGGCGCGCGCCGCGGCGCGCGTGGCGCGGCCGGCGGGAAAATAGGCGTGCACCGGAATGTCCCGGGTCCGCCACTCAGCCAGCAGACGGATCAGCGAACCGTCCCGCAATTCGCGACGGCAGGCCCATTGTTGCGTCGAGGTGATTCCCATCCCGGCGGTTGCAGCCGTAACCGTCGCCTCATTGTCGTTGGTCGAGACATGGGGCGACAATTCGAGGGTTTCGGTCTTGCCATCGCGCTCGAACACCCAGGCATTGGGCACCAACGTCGCGGGACCGCCGATGATCCGGTGTTGTGACAAATCGGCGGGCGAAGTCGGCGTGCCCGCCTTCCCGAGATAGGAGGGCGAGGCGATGATCACCCGCGTCACCTTGGCGATAAGCCGAGCAGTTGCGCGAGAGTCAGTGAGACGGCCAATCCGAATTGCGACGTCGACGGCCTCTCGCACCAGATCCTGCCGCTTGTCATCGAGCAGTATCTGGATGTTCAGCTTGGGATGGCGCGCGGCGAACGGCGTCAGCCGGGGGATGACTTCTCGGATCGCCATGCTGCTCGGCATTCCGAGGCGAAGCGTGCCGCGCAACTCCCCGCCTTCGCGGATGCTCTGTTCGGCCTCATCGAGCGCGTCGAGGATCGGCTCCATCCGCGCGAGAAACTCGGCCCCAGCCTCGGTGGGAACGACCGCGCGCGTAGTGCGCGACAGGAGGCGGGTGCCGAGCGATTCCTCGAGCTCGGCAACGATGCGGGATGCCTGAGACTGCGAGAGATTACACTCGCGCGCCGCCGCCGAAAAACTGCCCAGGCGGGCGACGCGCGTATAAAGCTTCAGAGCGAAGATATCTTTCATGTCGGGCGCGCATTCATGACGAAAGAGGGCAGACTGACCGGCTCGGCCGTCGCATTGATGTGATCGATGCATACAAGATAGCTGGAAAGGCCGGCTACTGGCCAGTGCTGCAACAGGTGAAATCTCCTGCCTGACAACAAGGAGATTTGCGGTGTCCGACCGAAAGCTGTCCAAGCCCGGCGACGTCATTCGCGACGTGCATTCGGGGATCGAATTGACGTAGGCAATGAGGCCTTTCCGGTATTGCTCAGCGGCGACGCCGGACCGCTGAACGGGAACGTCGCCCCAACCTTGGTCTCCGATTCCGAAATACCGGGCGTTTCCGCCCGCATTTGCCGCTACCACGCTTCGCCAAACGGCCGCAGCTCGACGTTGAACGACCACGCGCTGCGATCCTGGTGAACGACGTGCCAGATCTCGTCAGCGATTGCCCGCGGCTTGATGAAGAAGTCGTCCGGCCGATCCGGCCAGCGTTTCCTTGTCCATTCGAGATCGATCACGGCGTCGACGACGACATAGGCGACGTGAACGCCTTGCGGCCCGAGATCCCGCGCCATCGCCTCGGCCAAGATGCGCTGCGCCGCCTTGGTCGGTGCGAAACCAGCGAAGCCTGGCTTGCCTCGCAATGCCGACGTATTGCCGGTGGCAACGATGGCGCCCTTCCCGGCATCAACCATCGCGGGGGAAAATCGCCTGGCAAGATACAACAGCCCCATCGTGTTGACCTGGAAGTTGCGGTTCAAGACCGCGGGATCGATCTCGCGGAACGTGCCGAATGCTCCGCCTACGGCATTGTGGATGACGACGCAGGGCTTTCCGAGATCGTGCTCGACAGCGGAAGCCACGAGTTCGATCTGCGCGGCATCAGACACATCGCATCGATATCCCTTGGCGTTCGGAAGCTCCTTCTCGAGCGCGGCAAGCCGCTCCTCGTTCCTCGCGAGAAGAGCCACGCGATAACCACCCTCGGCGAACCGCCTGGCGAGTGCGGAGCCCGTGCCGGGTCCGGTGCCGGATATCAGGCAAACTGGCATGGCCATGCAATCAACCCTCCAGATTCCAGCCGGCGGCCGTCAGGCCGCAGCCTTGGACAGCAGTTTCTCGACATAAGGCTTGAGGTTCGGCCGGAAGTGCTCGTGTTCAATCAACCGGTCGAAATGGGCGAACACCTGCGGGTACTCGTTCCGAACCCCGGCGTGGAGAATCTTGTCCAGCCCATGCTTTCTTAACTGTTCGACCCGCGCGTGCTCGTTCATGAACAGGGAAAGCTCGGCGGAGAAGCAGATGTCGGCCAGCGTGATCCCGTTCCCTACCAGTGTGTCGCGCCGCGGCGACAACGCCTGTTCGAGCCCCGATGCATAGATCTCGAATGCCTGTTTGGCGCGCGCATGAATGGCTTCATCGACCATCCCGTCCGATAGCGCAAGCAGATAGATCTGCGAGTCCCGCGCGAAGACGAGGCTGACATCCAGAAAGCTATCGATCCTCGATGCCTCATAGGCGTCAAGGCCGTAAAGCGGGAATGCCGCCTCGCCCAACCGGGCCACCGCGCGCATGATGCTGTTCGACTCGAAAATCCCAATCTGTCCATCACGGCCAAAGGCAGCGGGCACATTGCCGAACGGTTGCGCCTCCAGGAAGGCGTCGGTTTTGAAGAGCTTTGCGCCAGTCAGCCCGACCCGCCCGGTCCGGGCAAGGGATGCAAGCGACTGACGTTCTTCCTCGCCCAGCGGACGCGCGTCATAATCCCACAGCCAATCGCGCAATTCCTTGTTCGAAGCGCCCCTGACTTCGACGTCCACGCCGCAGAAGCGGGCGGCGATGGTCGCCTTCCACACGCGTGGGTTTGGCAGGTACGAGAATATTCGCAACTGAGCCATCTTGGAGTCCTCCGGGTACGCCAACCTCGTTAGGCGGCCAATCTGAGTATCTTTACGACGTCGGCGGGATCGCGAATCGGCTGCGGATCGGCGCGGGTGAAGATCGAGAGCATCGCGTTCTTGACGATCAGTTCGAAGCTATCCTCGGTAACGCCGACAACGGCGAGCCTGCGCGGCAGGTCGAGTTCCACGATAAAGGCGGCAAAGGCCTCACTGGCATCGCGACCCGGCGCGCCGAGCGCGAATGCGATGGTGCGGACAGTGTTGAGGTCGGAACCCGAGCCCGGCTCGAAATAACCCTGACACCACCAGTCTTCGCCGGAAAGGATGCGCGGCAGAAACCTCTTCTTCTGCGCCTCATCACCGAACGTATAGATGGCGGGGCCGACCATGGTGACGCTATAGGCCAGCGGCGGCATGGTGCCGGCGCGCGTCGTCTCCTGATCGAAAATGAAACGGCGGGTGATTGACCAGCCAGGGCCTCCATACTCCCTGGGCCAGAGCGGCGCGACCCAGCCCTTCTGGTTCAGGATGCGATGCCACAGCAGCATCTGCTCCTTGCTTAGGTCGGTGTCAGGATTGGCAACACGCATTTCCTGCGGATAATTCTCCGCGATGAAGGTGCGCACCTCGTCACGGAACGCAGCATCCTCAGGGGAAAGCGCGAGTTCCATCGGCGATGCTCCCTACCACTTCTCGCCGAAGGGACGGATTTCCAGCTCGAACGTCCAAGCGCTCTTCGGCTGCTGATAGAGCTGCCAGTACGATGTTGCGACCGACGACGGCGGCATCAAGAGGTCGGGATTGTCGAGCGCGTCGGGGCCGTGGGCCTCGATGTGGCGCTGTCGCACCCACTCGGTATCGACACCTGAGTCAATAATGAGGTGCGCGACATGGATGTTCTTCGGCCCCAACTCACGCGCCATCGCCTGCGCTACGGCGCGAAGACCGAACTTGGCGCTAGCGAATGCCGCGAAGCCGCTGCCGCCGCGCAGGGACGCGGTGGCTCCGGTGAAGAAGATGTTGCCGCCCCCGCGCGGCAGCATCAGCCGCGCGGCCTCGCGCCCCGCCAGGAAGCCGGAGTAGCACGCCATCTCCCAGACTTTCCGGAACACCCGGTCGGTGGTGTCGAGGATCGGGAAGTTGACGTTGGCACCGATATTGAAGATGCAGACCTCCATGGGCCCATGCTTGTCGGCGTCGTTAAGGAAGGAGATTATCTCTTCTTCCTTGCGCGCATCGAGCGAACGGGCATGGATCTCGCCGCCGGCGGCCTCGATCTCCTTGACCAGCGGGTCGAGCTTGGCGCCGTTACGGCGGCCAGCGAAGATGGTGAAGCCTTCGGAGGCGAACTTCTTGGCGATCTCGCCGCCGATAAAGTCGCCGGCGCCGATCACTGCGACCGTTCTGTTTCTCTTCTGCAAGGGGCTTCTCCGGCTTTGTGAGGTGTTGAAGCGATCTCGCCCGCATTTATCTGCGCAGCGACTCCGCCAGCTTGTGTTTCAGGAGCTTGCCCGTCGAGGTGGCCGGCAGCGCGTCCATCAGGATGATCTCGGACGGCCGCTTGTAGGAGGTGAGCAGCGGCGCGATGTGAGTCGTCAGGTCTTGCGTGGTGGCCGTGGAACCCTTCAACAGCTGCACGAAGGCCACGATCTCTTCATTGCCCTCGACTGGCCGGCCGACCACGGCACATTGCACCACGGCGGAATGGGTGCTCAGCACCGCCTCGATCTCGGCCGGATAGACGTTGAAGCCGGAACGGATGATCATCTCCTTGGTACGGCCAACGATGAACAACGCCTCGTCTTCGAATCGCGCGAGGTCGCCGCTGTTGAACCAGCCGTCAGGATCGATCGCTTTCGACGTGAGGTCTGGCGCGCGGTAATAGCCGAGCATCACGTTCGGCCCACGGACATGCAATTCGCCGATCTCGCCGTCCGCCACTACAGCGCCGTCACGCCCGACGATTCGGGCGTCGATGCCCGGTATCAGAACGCCGACCGAATTGTCGTTGCGCGGCGCCTCCGGTCGAACGCCGGAAATCCCGGGCGAACATTCGGTGATGCCAAACGCGTTGCCAAGCGGAAGACCGAGTTCCTTCTCAACCTTCGCCTTGAGTTCGAGGTCAAGCGGAGCGCCGGCGACGCTCATGAGGCGTAGCGCACCGCGCTCCAGTTTCGGCAAGCCCGCTATCTGCTTATATTCCAGAAGGCGCTGATAGGTGGCGGGCACGCCGTTCAGAAGCGTGATACCTTCTTCGGCCAGCGCCTTGGCAAGCGCGGCGGGGCTATATTTGGTGACCAGCCGGGTCACCGCACCGACCATCAGCGTCATGGTCAACAGCGAGATGCCGACGATATGTGAGATCGGCAGCACGCAATACTGCACGTCGTCCGCCGTCATGGTGCGCAAATTCGCCGTGGTCCTGGCCGAAAATAGCAGGTTCCGGTGCGTGAGCATGACGCCCTTTGGGGTTCCGGTCGTGCCGGAGGTGTAAATGAGGACGGCGACCTGGCGCGCGCCGTCAGCCTCGACCGGCTCGGGTAGCGTCTCCCGGTTCAGCGCGGACACACCAATGCCGCTGAACGGTCCAACTTCCTGGACCGGCGCGTCGTAGCGCACCGCGTGCGCGGCAGCCTCTTCCGAAACATCCGCCGTGAGGAGTATGCGTCGGGCGCCGCTGTGGTCCCTGATCTGGTCAAGTTCGCGCGGCGAAAGTCGAGGATTGGCAACAATCGCCCAGGCATCGAGCCGGCTTGCGGCCAACAGGAGGCAGGCGAGCGGAATCGAGTTCTCGCTGACCAGCATTATGCGATCGCCGGCGCGGATGCCGAGCGCACGCAGCGCATCCACCGTGCCGCTAACCGCGCGATCAAGCTCGTGATAGGTCAGGGTAGCGTTATCATCGATCAGCGCTGTCCGGTCGGGTGTGGCGGCCACGTACGGGTCCATCACCTCATGAATGCGGTGCGGCAACACATTCAAGATCTCCGCTGCAGCCTGCTGCCAACTCACCAATGACACCTCCCGTTGCAAGGCCCCATCGGGGCTCGGTTCGTTTGGGCGCAAAGACGCATTTAGGCGGTCTTGCGCTGCGCCGCGGCCAATTGCGCGGCGATTTCTTCTTCGACGTCGCGCAGGCTGTCCTTGCCGAAATAGATCTCGTTTCCGACGAAGAATGTCGGCGAGCCAAACGTGCCGCGCGCCACGGCGCTATTGGTGTTCTCGATCAGTTTCTTCTTGACGTCGTCCTGCTGGGCGCGAGCAATGATGCGATCGATGTCGAGCCCGGAAGACAGAAACGCATCGCGGAAGATCTGCGGATCGTCCATCTTCTTGGGCTCCACCCACATGTGATGATAGGCGGCGCGGAAATAGGGCTCGAACAGCCCCTCGAACTCGGCCGCAACAGCACCGCGCATCAGCGCAAGCGTGTTCACCGGGAAGAACGGGTTCATCGTAAACTTCGCGATGTTGTGGCGGCGCAGAAAACGCTCGATCTCAAGCGCATTGTATTCCGCCTTGTTCTTGATTCCGCGCAGCGACTCGGCGGGCGACATGTTGCCGGTCGCCTTGTAGACGCCGCCCAGCAGGACCGGCACGTATTCAAATTTGACGCCCGTTCGCTGCTCGATTGCAGGCAGCGCAAATTCGGCGAGGAAGGCGTTGGGACTGCCGAAATCAAAGTGAAACTCGACTTTGAGCGAAGCAGCCATGGGGCGCCCTTTCCTTCGACAAGCGGCGGTTATTTGCCGCCTATTGATTGTGCTGCAAGCGATAGAGTTCTATTTTAGAACTGTCAATACGATGTTTGGCATGCAATGACGTTTCTCATCGCATCCTATTGAAATATCATAAGTTCTGATTTAGCATTTACCCGTATAGTCGATCGCAGATCGCTGGAGACGTTGATGAAATGGGATGCCCTCGAAGAGGAGCCGTGCTCGTTGGCCCGCACCGTGGCGGTTATTGGTGACCGCTGGAGCCTGCTCATCCTGCGCGAATGCTTTCTTCGCATCCGCAGGTTCGATGAATTCCAGGCGTCGCTCGGCGTCACCCGACATTTGCTCGCCGACCGCCTGAAGAAACTGGTGCGCTTCGGAGTGCTGCGCCGGATCCCCTATCAGGAAGCGCCAAAGCGCTACGAATATATCCTGACGCAGAAGGGCCTCGACCTCTATCCGATCATCATGTCGATCGTGCACTGGGGCAACATCCATATGGTCGATTCGCGCGGACGGCCACTGCTGCACGAGCACAAGAACTGCGGGCACATGTTCGACCCCGTGATGGTCTGCTCGGAATGCGGCGAACCGCTTTTGGCAAAGGCTGTGCATGTGCACCCCGGACCCGGAACAGGACGATCTTCGGCTTCGCACGCGAAGTAGGCTCAAACCTCGACAAAGGCGGGATGGTCGCACGCAATTCCAGGCCGTTTTCCGGCACGATGTACTGCCAAGCAGAGGCCTCGTGAATTGCAGTGCGTACAGTGCGAGGCGTAGTCTACCAGATTTGGAGGATCCGTGAGGGTCGCTCTGGACCCGCATTGCCTGCACGAAGTTCGCTAGGCTTGATCCGTTCGGCATCCTCCTCGTGATGCCTAGATTAAGTGTCGCGTTCCTCATGCGCTCCGTGAACGAATTGCAATGCGACGGCCTGGATGAGCGCCTCAGTAGCTTCCATTACTCGCCTTTTGAAAGATGGTCCGTCTGTCATTTGGTCTACGGAACCGCCCCTATCGGGATGCCGGTCGTGGAAGCAATTGCGCGGATGCAGCCCGATCGCTTCGTCAAAGACAACACGATCATGGAGATCACCCGTGATCTGAAAGGTGTGACAGCAGTCCGGCAGGAACATCGCAACGGGACTAAAGAGCGCCGTAGTCGCTTGCAAGCCATCGTTCAATCTCGGCGGCATAGGCTTCCGGTGCATCCTCCCACACGAGGTGGCCACCATCGAGCTCAACATAGCGATTCCGCGGAAGGCGAGCCGCAAGAAATCGGCCATTCTCGGGCGGCACAATCGGGTCGTCTCGGCCAGCCAAAATCAGAACCGGGGTTTTGATTCCACCCATAATCCGCTCGAGGCGCGGCAAATCGCGGGGATAAGCGCGAACGAAATTGGTGGCATCTTCGAAGCGCTTCCCGGCGGAGGCCTGCCGGTAGTCATCGAGGACTGCCGGAGGGGGAGCAATTCGCGCCGATTGCGAGACGAATTCCGCTCCGATCGGAGCGCCATCGATCTCGGCAAACGCGCCGGGCTCGGAAGCGATTAGATCCTTCAACTGTCCTGCGGCGAGGTCTGGTTTGGTTGCACCACCGCCAACCACGAGACTCTCAAATAAGTCAGGCCTCTGCGCCGCCGCAAACAGCAGAGACGGCGTACCGATATCGGGACCAATCGCATGCATACGACTGATACCAAAGTGTACGGCAGTCCGGAGGATGAAATTAGCCATACCTTCGGGTGACATCACGTCAGGGCGACTGTCTGAGAGTCCGAAGCCCGGAAGATCGAGCGCAATTAGCGGGCTCCGGCGTCCGAGCACGGGAAGCAGATCACGAAAGGCGTAGAGGCTTTCCGGCCACGGGCTGGTGAGCAATATAGGAATGCCCTGGTTCGTTCCCGATCGAGCCAAGCGGATGCGCAAGCCGTCAATCACGGTGAGCTCTACTACCCCAACATCGGGGAGATCTTCATGCATGTCTGTTTCTCGCGTGCAAATGTTGGCTGCAACTTCTCGTCTTCATCGAACGGAGCAAACAATCGGAACACTTCCGAGAAAGATTGACCATGCGCATATGGGGCAATAACATAGCAAATCGTCTCACAGTGAACCCCATCATGGATGCATTGAACGACTGGATAAGGGCAATTCGGGCTGAGGGCGTGGTGCTAGTGCGTACCCGCGTAGCTGGCTCTTGGGGGTTCTCCGTCCCTCCGCGTGACGCAGTGGTGTTTCATTTCGTCGCGAATGGACATGCGTTCGTACGCCAACGTGACGCTGAAACAGTGGAATTGCGCTCCGGAGAGCTGGTTTTGTTTCCGCGGGGTAGTGCACATGAGGTGGCGCACTCTGCGCGCGGCAAGACAGTGCCGGTGGATGCATTTTTGGCCAAGCGGGACGGCGTTGCTGATAGGGATGCAAAGGCAACTACGCTGATCTGCGGTCAATACAACCTGGATCAGCACCTCGCACTTCCGGCCCTGCGCGCACTGCCACTGGCCGTATCGCTGCACGCTGGTATCGAGCCCGGACGTTCACCGTTGGGCGACACGCTACGTATGCTTAGCGACGAAGTGGAGACGCCTAATTTCGGCAATGAAATCGTGGTGCGGAGCCTGATAGCATCCTTGTTCGTCTATTTCATACGAGAGTGGGCTGAGGCATCGTCGTCCGGAGCGGGCGACTGGTTTTCGGCCATGGGCTCTCCGTCCCTTGCGCAAGCCCTCACGCGCATGCATGGGTCACCCAATTGCGCCTGGACAATAGAGGAGCTGGCGCGAGAAGCCGGTTTGTCGCGCGCCGCCTTCGCCCGCCACTTCACGGCCTTGATAGGCGAGCCACCGCATAGTTATCTAACGAGATGGCGCATGGGAATTGCCGCACAGTTACTCAAGGAAACCGATCTGCGGGTCGCTGAGATCGCTCCGCGTGTCGGCTACCAATCGGAATTTTCGTTCAGTCGCGCTTTCAAGTCGGTTCGGGGCATCTCGCCGATTCACTATCGCCGCGCGGCACCAAATCCTGGATAAGCGGCACCGAAAACAGGAGCAGTCGCGCGGCCGAACCGAGAATCCTACGGGTCCGCCACGTGCGTGAGCACCGATATCACCGTAGAACACGATCCGGAGCGGCGCGCAGCGGCTTTCCGAAAAGATCCCGCTCAAAAGCGGGGTGACGATTCATCCCAATCTCATCGCGGCGCCGCGCTTTCGATCAAATGCTCGAGGTGGGGCAAAATGAGACGAATTGCCATGCTATTGCGCCTTATGCTCATGGCTACTCTTCCAATCGATGGCTTCAATGACCAGAGGACAGAACACCAGAGAATTCGCAAACAATGGCAACGATCAAGGGACGTCAGATCGTGCTCGCGGCGCGTCCGCGAGGGACCCCTCGCCCGACCGATTTTCGGCTGGAGGATGTCACCCTCCGTGAGCCGAGCGAAGGCGAAGTCCTGCTGGCCACCGAATATCTTTCACTCGATCCCTACATGCGTGGGAGGATGGACGATCGCAAATCCTACTCCCCGCCGACTCCCATCAACGGTGTGATGGAAGGTGAGGTTATCGCCCGGGTCGAGCAGTCCCGCGATCCACGATATCGAGCGGGCGACCGCGTGGCGGCGCGGTTGGGCTGGTGCACCCACGCAGTTTCCGATGGCTCCGGCCTGACCCTGCTCGATGAACGGTTCACCCCGATCACGACAGCTCTTGGGGTGCTCGGCATGCCCGGACTCACCGCCTATGGGGGCCTGCTCACCATCGGCAAGCCCAAACCCGGCGAGACCGTCGTAGTGGCCGCGGCGAGCGGCCCGGTAGGCTCTCTCGTTGGACAGATCGCCAAGATCAAGGGCGCAAGAGCGATCGGGATTGCGGGAGGCGCCGCCAAATGCGCCTACCTGAAAGACGAACTCCGCTTTGATGCCGCCATCGACCATCGACTGCCTGGCTTCGCCGAAGACCTCGCTGCCGCCTGTCCGAACGGAATCGATGTCTATTTCGAACTCGTCGGGGGCGCTGTCTGGCAGGCGGTACTGCCGCTGCTAAACGAACATGCCCGCGTGCCTATCTGCGGCCTTGTCGCTCAATACAACGGTCTCGAAAGCGGCGACCGGCCGGATCGTCTTCCCGCTATGATTGGTGAAATCCTATCCCGCAGCCTGATGCTGCGCGGATTCATCTTTCGCGAGTTCTGGGATCAGCGCCCGGCCTTCCTGCATGAGGTGGGTGCATGGATCTCGAAGGGTCAAGTGCAATTTCGCGAGGATATTGTCCAGGGGTTCGCCAACGCGCCTAACGCCTTCATCGGGCTGCTCGAGGGCAGAAATTTCGGAAAGCTGATCGTCGACGTTGAGAGACCCGATCGAGAACGGAGAGGTGCATGAACAAGAAACCATCGGCGATCGTCGTCGGCGTTGGGGCTGAGCAGGGGCTGGGCGCCGCCCTCTGCCGCAAGTTTGCCGCGGAGCAGTACCACGTCTTCGTCGGCGGGCGGACCGCCGCGAAGCTCAGGCAAGTCGTCGGCAGCATCAAGGCAACCGGCGGCAGCGCCGAGCCAGTCGAGGTGGACGCCGCACGAGAAGAAAGCGTTATTTCTCTTTTCGATCGGGCTTTCACAGAAACAGATCACCTTGCTGCGCCAGACCTGGTCGTTTTCAATGCGGGCAATAACCAGCGCCTCGACTTCCGCGAGCTGTCGGCTGAGCTATTCGAGGACTTCTGGCGGGTGGGCTGCTTTGCAGGCTTTTTGATCGGGCGAGAAGCAGCACGTCGGCTCGTTCCATTGGGGCGTGGCACCGTGTTGTTTACAGGAGCATCCGGCAGCATCCGGGGCAAGCCAGGTTATGCTCACTTCGCCGCCGCGAAGGCGGGTCTGCGGATGATCAGTCAGAGTATGGCGCGCGAATTCGGACCATTCGGAATCCATGTCGCGCATGCGGTGATCGACGGCGGCATCAACGGCGATCGCCTGCGTACCTTGCAGCCTGCACGGGTCGCCGAGAAGGGTGAGACCGGCCTGCTCGGACCCGATGCAATCGCTGAGGCCTACTGGTGCGTCCATCGGCAACCCGCGACGGCTTGGACGCAAGAAATCGATCTGCGCCCGTCCGGCGAATCGTTCTAGTCGGTGCCGATGAACCGAACATCGAGAGGCATCCATTGAACAAAACTGCGAACTCAGGCCAGAACAGCCTCGTCACGATGTCCGGCGCGCCGCAATTTCTGTAGCGTCCCTTGCTACGGACGCATGAATGCAAAGTCCGCGTCGGGATCGCAGTTGTCGGCGAGAAAGCGTAACTCCGACTGCACGTCGGCCACGCTCCGCGTCTCCAGATAGGTGGAGACGACCAGGCCCAACAGCGATCGGCAGAGCGCGTCAGCATCCACGCCTTCGGCTTCGGCATCCGTGAGAGCCGCAGTAAAATGACGACTGGCGATGTCGGCCGCAGACATGTGTCCCCCTCCTCTACTGGATATATGTGCAGGTATCGTCCACTTACTGCTGCTACACCTGAACAAGCTCATCGGTCCAGCCCTGGCACATCATGCGACTGGGCTTGCCAACTTATGAAGTCGTCGCGAGTGCGAACTACCGAATCTGGGCCTCAATCAGCACTGTCGCTGTATCGATCAGTTCGCGTTTCAATCCATCGGGTCCGAGCGTAGCAGCGTGACCGTAAGCGCCGTTAATTAGCAGCGCAAGTTGATCTCCAAGTCGTTGGGGATTGCGCGCGCCAAGAGCGCGAGCGATCGCACGCAAACGTTCGCGCATTTCTCGCTTATTGGCGCAGGCAATGGCTGTGCCTGGGTGTTGGCGATCCGGGAATTCGTTGGCCAAGTTGATAAACGGGCAACCGCGGAATTGCGGGCTGGCGATCTGTTCGCCGATGCCTTCGAGCAAAGCCCTCACCTGTCGGGACGGTGTGTCAGCGTGACGCTCCAAAGTTTCGTCCCACCAGCGCCAAAACCGCTGATTCTCACTATCCGCAAAGGCCGCGATCAGTTCGTCTTTCGAGCTAAAAGTCCGATAGAGCGAGGACTTGGATACGCCGGCGTGCGCTATAACAGCGTCGATGCCGACGGCGCGGATTCCTTCCTGATAGAAGAGCTCGGTCGCTGTTTCGACCAGACGGGCTCGTGCGGAAGGTTCATCTCGCCGCGGCGCGCCTCGCCGTCTTTTTTTAATGCTCATGCTTGCGCTTTCTCTGCGGAGCCGGCCGCTTGACAAAAGAACAGATCAGTACCTATAAACGAACCGACCTGTACCTATAAAAGAACAGGTAAGTACCTAATTTGGGATCGCACCTTTACTGTGGCAAGGCGGGAGCTGGCAAGCCCTGGCCGTGAACGGAGCACTGTGACATGACAACCTCAAATTCGACCGAAGCCAACAAGACACTCGTTCTAGAGGGGCTCAAGGGCGTTTTCATCGAACGCGATCCCGCTGTGATCGATCGCGTCTTCAGTCCCGATTATCGCCAACACAACCCGCAGATTCCAAACGGTCCCGCAGCGATCAAGGCTTTGTTGGGAAACTTGTCGCGTGACTTCAAATACGAACCCGGCCTAGTGATGGCGGACGGTGATTATGTCAGTATTCATGGCCGTTATACGGGGTGGGGTCCGAAACCCATGATTGCGGTCGATATCTTCCGGGTCGCTGGCGGCAAGATTGTCGAACATTGGGACGTGATGCAGGAAGAGGTTCCGGCTGCGCAAAGCGCCAATGGAAACAGCATGTTCATTGGGTCGTGAGACGCGGCTGTTGCCTGCAAGGCATTCAGTATCGCTTCACGTTCAGCCTCGCATACACGTAATTCTTGTCACGTAAGCAAGCTCAGGCTTTCTCGAAATAGCTTAGCATTTAGCGGCCGGCAGAATGCAAGAACGCTGCCGGTCGCCGCGCCCTGTCACTTTTTCTTCTATCCGGCGATGCGCGGACATGTCGACGCCCGGCGTAGCGATGCAGCCCTGCCCGCCATCCTTCGGCGACGATCGAGCCGGCGAAACTTCAAAAAAGCGAAAACGCAACGGTTCGAAGCCGGCCTCTCGGTTGGGCCAATCGGCCTACGGCTAGGTCTGGCCAAAACTCAACGCAAGATCCGTTCAAAAATTTAGTCTTGTTATTAAACTTTATTTAGTCTTATTATTGAACTTAGAAGGGCGGGGCTTGCTCCGGCGAATTGCGCAAGGGCATGTCCCCTGCGCGCGGAAGCTTTGCTGTCGCGACGCGCTCGCTCATCGACGGGCGATCCTCAATAATCTTCAGGGAGTTACGAATGTCGATCGAGCAGGTACGCACCGCGCGCAAAGAGGGGCTTCTGATCGTTACGCTGGCAAATCCGGACGGCAACCGTATGAACCGCGCCGTGCTGCGCGGACTTCAGGAAGCTCTCGCGCAGGCCAGGAAACCCGATGTGCGCGCCGTTCTCGTGAGGGCGGAGGGAGCAGTTTTCTCCCTCGGAGCGGACGTCAACGAAATGCTGTCGGAACCCGGCGATGCGATGCTGTCCGCCGTCAGGGAATATGTCGAGCTAATACAGGCGATTGAAGCGCTTCCATTACCGACGATCGCTGCAGTTCATGGTGTATGCTCCTCCGGCGGATTGGAGTTTGCGCTCGCATTCGATCATCTTTGGGCAGCCGCAGGCACCAAGATCGGTTTTCTCGAGCCTCTGCTGGCGATTTTCCCACTAGCCGGCGGCGCGCAGCGTGTGGCTTCCCGAGCCGGTCACGTCCGGGCGTTCGAAATTGCGACGGCCGGCGCGCTCTACGATGTAGAGACGTTCGAGAAGTGGAACATCGTCAATCGCGTGTTAGCTGCCGATGTTCTCGAAAGTGAATCAGAAGCTTTCGCGACCCGGTTGGCGGCGGGCCCGACAAAGGCGTACGACGCCGTAAAGGCCATACTTCGCACATGGGAGAAGGAAGGCGTCAGGGCTGCCGACCGGACGACCCTTGAAATGGTCGGTCCGGTCATGGCGAGCAACGATGCGACTGGCGCAATCAAGTCCTTTGTCGCAAACGGGCCGAGCCGCTCGCCACGCGTTTTCTCCGGAACTTGAGAGCTCTCTGCGCAAGACCTGGCAGAACAGCTTCCAGCGCCGCACCTGCCATGTAGCGGTGATGTCGTAAGTCCGGCCGCCACGCGCCGATAATCCGCCGGACAGCCGGCTTTGCAGGATGAAGGATCCGCAATGATTACGAAAGAACTGTTCGATCTGAGTGGAAAGGTGGCGCTGATTACCGGAGGCTCGCGAGGCCTCGGCCTACAAATGGCGGAAGCCCTGGGGGATATGGGCGCAAAGGTCGCGATCAGCGCCCGCAAGCAGACCGAACTCGATAGTGCATCGTCCTATTTGGCGGCCAAGGGCGTCGAGGTCCTGACCATCGTCAATGATCTCAGCGATGCCGCCTCCAGACCTGATGAGCAGCTAGTGAGCAGCGTTCTGGATCGCTTCGGCGCGGTCGACATCCTGATCAATAATGCCGGAATGGTCTGGGGCGGCGCGGCGACAGATCTTACGCCCGAGAACTGGCGCAAGGTGATGGCATTGAACGTCGATGCCTGTTTCAGGGTCGCCCAGACCGTGGCACGGAAATCGATGATCCCGCGAAAGTCGGGCAAGATTATCAACATCTCCTCGATTGCGGGACTTGGCGGCCCCCGGCCGGACGGCGAGATTTTCGCGGTCGCCTACAACACTAGCAAAGGCGCGCTCATCACGCTGACCCAGGCGCTGGCGACCGAATGGGGCAAGTACAACATCAACGTCAACGCGCTATGCCCGGGTTATTTTCCGACCAAGCTGTCGGCCGGCCTGGCCAAGGCCGCGGCCGGGATCGCCAAGGTCACTCCGATCGGCCGGGTTGGCGGCGAGCATGACATTAAGGGGGCCGCGGTCTTCTTTGCATCCGAGGCCTCGCGCCATATCACCGGACAGGCGCTGGCGATCGATGGCGGCGGATCGGTGGTCATCCTGAATTGATGACCGATGACCGGACCCTTGCTGCAAGGAAGCCGTGTCCAAGCCTCCTAGGCCTGCCTCCATGCCTGTGAGGCATTTGCAATGTGCAATAATGGGATTAAACGTAGGTTCAATAATGCAACTAGCAGTGGAGCTTTCAGATACCGAGACTCCGCTGGCAAAAGCCGAAGTCGTCTGGTTGAAGAAAAATCGATCGTCCATCATCGACGATCCGGTGACTTCAGTCCGATCGGATCCGAAGCGCACTTGCCAACATAGGCTTGATCGGAGGATTTCGTGATTTACGTCATTGCCACGCTGACCGTAAAGCCTGAAAAGCGCGCCGAACTGATCGCCGGCGCGCAAGCCTGTGTTGCGGAAACCTGCAAGGAAGCCGGCAACATCGCCTACGACATGCATGAAAGCGTCACCGAGCCGACGAAGATGGTATTCGTCGAGAAATGGGAAAGCCATGAGGCGCTTCCTGCACACGAGGCCAGTGAGCACGTAAAGGTGTTCCTCCGTACCGTGGCCAAATGTCTCGCGGCTCCGCCAAGGATCGAAATCATCACGCCCGCAAAAGTCGACATCCGATAGATCCGTGATGCAAGTCTCACCCCAGGTCCAACTGCCCCCGCAAGGGCGCGACTATCGGCTCGATATGCTTCGCGGGATCGCGAACTGGGCCATCTTTCTCGATCACATTCCGAACAATGTGGTCAACTGGATCACGACACGGAACTACGGATTCGCGGACGCTGCCGATCTGTTTATTTTCATTTCGGGATACACCGTCGCGTTCGTCTATGGGCGAATGATGATCGGCCGCGGCTTCATCATTGCCGGCAGTCGCGTCTTCAAACGGGCTTGGCAAATTTACGTCGCACACCTCGTGTTGTTTGTCATCTATATCGCTGAGGTCGGTTATCTCGCGAAGAAATATAACGATCCGAAGTTGCTGGGCGAATTCAACGTAGCGGGCTTCATGCACGACCCCGCCGAAACGCTATATCAGGGTCTTATCCTAGCGTTCAAACCGGTCAACATGGACGTGTTGCCGCTCTATATCGTTCTGATGGTGGTGTTTCCGCCAGTGCTGTGGGCGCTGCTGCGCAAGCCGAACCTGACGCTGTTCGCGTCCCTTGCCCTGTATCTCGCGGCCCGCCATTTTGGCTGGAATCTGGCGGCCTATCCTGCAGGCTCCTGGTACTTCAATCCGTTCACCTGGCAGTTCCTTTTCACGATCGGCGCATGGTTTGCGCTGGGCGGCACCAGGCAGTCCATGCCGCTGGTGCAATCGCGCTGGCTTACGATCCCTGGCGCTGTGTATCTCCTGTTTGCGTTGTTCGTCACGCTGGGCGGACGCTTCCTGAACATGCAGGACATCCTGCCCCATTGGCTCTACGTCGCGTCTATTCCGAACGACAAGACCAACCTCGACCCGTCCCGCATCGTTCATTTCCTGATTGTCACGTTCTTCATCATCAGGTACGTGCCGCGTGATTGGGCCGGATTTGACCGACCGATCTTCCGGCCAATGATCCTTTGTGGGCAGCAGTCACTTGAGGTCTTCTGCTACGGCATCTTCCTTGCTGGCGCAGCACACATCATTCTTGTTGAAGTTTCGGACGCCATCTGGATGCAGGTGCTGGTGAGCGTCGTCGGGATCGCGTTGATGACAAGCCTGGCCTACTACCGCTCATGGTCGAAGAAGCTGGACAAGCCGGCTCAAAAGGCCCTCCCCGCGGCGTCTCCCAATATCGCCAATGCGTGACGATTGACCCGTCGAAGTATCGAGCTGCCAAAGGAGTGATGTCATGTCCGGAATAAAGGGTAAGGTCGTCGCGATCACCGGAGCGAGCAGCGGAATCGGTGAAGCCACTGCGCGTCACCTCGCTGCGCAGGGCGCCAAGGTGGTGTTGGGCGCGAGACGGGATGACAGGCTGAAGGCGGTCGCCGCAGAGCTCGAGAAGGCGGGCGGCGAGGCCGAGCCGCTGAAGCTTGACGTCACCAGGCGCGACGACGTCGCCGCGTTCGTCAAGCGGGCGCAGGACCGGTTCGGCCGGCTCGATGTTCTCGTCAGCAATGCGGGCCTGATGCCGCTTTCGTTGCTTGACGAGTTGAAGGTCGATGAATGGGACCGCATGATCGATGTCAACATCAGGGGCGTGCTTCACGGCATCGCGGCCGCATTGCCGGTCTTTCGCGCAGCCGGATCGGGTCATTTTGTTAACGTGTCATCGGTCTCCGGCCTGCAGGTAGCGCCGACCACGGCGGTCTATTCGGGCACCAAGTTCGCGGTCCGAGCGATTTCCGAGGGCCTCCGGCAGGAAGCCGGCAGCAAGATTCGCGTCACAACGATTTGCCCGGGGGCAGTGGAAACCGAACTCGCTGAAACCATCAGCAATCCCGATCTGAAGAAGCGAATCAATGCGTTTCAGGCGATCGCAATTCCACCCGCGACCATTGCCCGCGCGATCGCATTTGCCATCGAGCAGCCCGCAGATATCGACGTCAACGAAATCGTGGTTCGGCCCACCGCACAGTCAACATAGACACCAACAGTCGGTCTCGACGGCAGGCCTGGCGCTGATCCGATCGTTTCTTACGGTGTTGAGTGGAATGAAACTCCTGGAAGCTCAGACTTTCTTTGACCGCGAGATCGGACGCGTCGGCGATTTTTTGGCTTGGCGCGCCTTCAAGGTGAGATTGGCCAGTGTGAGCTTTCTTCCCCGTTCAGAGCGCACCTCAATGCGAGCAACGGGTGATTGGTCCCGGCCGTCCAACATGTTGGCTGGATAATTTCCTTTCGGAAACAGCCACCGATCCCCCCATTGCCGCAACGCAATGATTGTCGCAAATAGATCCTCGCCTTTCTCCGTCAAAACATATTCGTGACGTTTGGCATCACTGTGAACAGGCCGCCGCTCCAGAACGCCCCCATCTACGAGCTTTTTGAGACGGGTCGTTAGAAGATTGCGGGAGATTCCAATCCGCTTCTGAAAATCATCGAATCGGCGAATTCCGCCGAATGCTTCCCGCAGGATAAGGAGGCTCCCCCATTCCCCAATTAGATCAACAGAACGTGCCATCGGGCAATTGGCGTCGGCCCAGCTTTTTCGTTGCATGGGCGCATATTACGCGAGACCAAGCGCGAACATAAACTCTAAAATTTGGCCTACGATTCAATCATTTGCGTCTTGCAAGTTTAAGGTTGCAGGCTGTCTAGCTCGGTTTGGGCGTCTTTTCCTTTTTAGGAAGCGCAATGTCGAACCCCATGGTCAGCGAAAGACAGCGCGATCAGTCGGCGACAAGCATCTCTTCCTGGAGATCCTGAACTGCACCGCGGAGGCGTCGATATCGTCAGTCGCACACCACGAGTTCACCGGAACCCGGGGTAGCTCGCGCCGAAAGCTATCACTCGCCCATGCGGCCTGCCGTTGCGTCACGCGAGGACCCCACTGGCTGGCCTCAAGACGCGACGCTTCGACGAAACTCGGTCGGCGTCAGTCCAAACTTCCGACGAAAGGCGGTCGCGAGATGCTGTGGCTGGCTGAAGCCGCAATCCAAGGATATTTCCGTGACGTTCTTCCGGCTATCCCGCAAGTCGCGCGCGGCCCTTTCGAGACGCATATTTGTGAACATTTCATTTGGCCCGACACCGGTCGAAGCCCGAAACAGGCGTCTAAAATGTCGAGGACTCAGGCCCACCAGAGCCGCAATGCATTCCAACGTAATGTTCCTGGCTATACTAGCTTCCATAAATTCCATGACCTTGGAAATTTCAATCCTGGTTAGTCGCGTCGGCGATTCGCGCTGAAAATCATCGAACAGTCTGTGCAAGAGAACCAATGCCTGTATGGCCCACGACTCGATGTATAAGTTCGAGAGTTCGTCTGTTCGGGTCAGCTCGGCTCTCAAGCGCTTAACCGCCGCCGCCAACGCAGCATTGTCGAAACCAATCCGCGAATCGAGCCGTTGCAGCTTGAGGATTTCCTTTCCATTCCCGAGGAGCCGTTCCTTGTCAATAAATGCAACCCAGTACAAGCAACGGCCCGAAATTTCGACTTCTGTTTCAATGGTGCTGCAGGCCTCAACGAATGCGAGTCTTGTCGCCCCGTCCAACGGGCGATCGATCCGTCCGCCATCAAGTGCGCCGTGGCATGCAACAACGCCCTGCTCAAAATAGAAGAGAGCGTCTCGATCCTGCCTGTAGCGCCAATCGACCGATCCCGTGCCGCGCCGCTCGATCCACTCGATCGTCACAGCTGGCCCCGACAGTGCCTTCTTCTGAATGAGAGGCGCACCGACATCCCGGAAAAATTCATGTTTCTGCGTCCGGTTTGCGAACGAATTGTCCGCCTCACGAACGCAGCCCCGCGTTGCGTTTGCCATGCTGGTCCTCATAAGGCGTCGCTGACCGATAAGCGACCAGCTTATAACATTTGTGGAGGGGACCCAATGCCGATCATGGTCTGCGAGACCGCACAACGCTTAGAGTCGACGACGCGCAAGACACTCGCGAAATCCATTACCGAATCCGTGCATGATGTGATCGGTTCCGATCTCAACTTGATCAGCGTCGTTTTTCACGAACTTGGGCAGGACCAGATCTGGCTTGCCGGGCAGCCTTCACAAGACGTTTTGATCCTCTGCTATATTCGCGCGGGGCGTCCCATGGCGCTCAAGACCGAGCTGGCGCTGCGCGTGTCAGCCGCGTGGCACAAAGAAGTCGGAACGCCTGAGGACGCGATCGAAGTTGCCGTCATCGAAGCTCCCGCCGCCCAAACGGTCAGGGGCGGCCAGCGCCTTCCTGAGCCGCCGCACAGCAGCACGGCCGCGGTCGCTTGAACCATGGCTCGTCATGGCTCGTCCGGCAGCCGGCGCTGTGCGTCACGTTCGCGCTCATCCGGTCGGCGCCTTCGCTTCGCGCAGCTTCGTCAACGTCTGGCTGGAAAGAGGGCACGTCAGGGCGGCCTCGAGCGTATCGAGCATGTTCTCGATCGTGAAGGGCTGCCCCCACAGCCGGCTGTTCCTGGTGTTGTGGGATTCCAGCGCGGCTTCATGCGCGGAAAGGATCGAATTGGCATAGATCGTAAACATCGACAGGCGCTGCTCGATGATCGCGGCTGGCAGTGGCAGCATCAGCTTCAGATAATTGAAACAGGCGACATAGCCCGAGTTCCAGCGGTTGTTGAGCGCGGCACGCAGCGTCTTCGGATCGGACGCCTGAAGGTTCGAGGTGAAGCGGATATAGCCGCGCCAGCGTTCATCCTCGCCGAGTTCGATCACCGGCATCATCAGCACCAGCATCACCTCGCGGATACTCTTGGGTCCGCCGCGGGCCTCGATTTCGTCCAGCATATCCCTACGGCGCTGGTCGAGCACGGTGGCACCATCGACCACCATCTGGCGGATCAATTCCTCCTTGGAGCCAAAATGATAGTGCAGCGCCGCATTGTTGCGTTGTCCGGCGGCATTGACGATCTCCTGCAAGGTCACACCGTCCACGCCGCGGCGCGCGAACAGCATCTGCGCTGCCGCTTTAATCTGGTTCCTGGTTTCTTCCGAGGTCGCGCGCGCCCCCGGTCGTGACCTGCTTGACATCCAAATCACTCCTGTCCTAATTTAAGCGAAATCACTTAATTAAGTCCACTCAATAAAATTCGGGCGGAGACCATCCATGCGCGTACTCATTGCAGGCGGCGGCATCGGCGGACTGACTACTGCGATTGCGCTGCGCCATCAAGGCATCGAAGTCCTCGTGCTCGAACAGGCCAAGGTGCTGACCGAGATCGGCGCCGGCATCCAGATCGCCGCCAATGCGGCGATTGTGCTGCGCGAGCTCGGCGTGGAAACCGCCATTCGCGCGGTCGGCGTCAAGCCGCTATCCTACGATTATCGCGATCTGCGCAGCGGCAAGATGCTCTACCAGGCGCCGCTCGGCGACGAGGCGGCGGATCGCTATGGCGCGCCGATGTACAACATTCATCGCGCCGACCTGGTCCAGATCCTCTCCGAGGCCGTGCCGGTGGAGGCCAAGCGGTTTGGCGCCCGCGTCGCCGCGGTGTCGCAGGATGCCGACGGCGTCGACGTCACGCTGCAGGACGGCTCGACCGTGCACGGCGACGTGCTTGTCGGCTGCGACGGCATCCACTCAGTGGTGCGCCACCATCTGCGCGGCGAGGAGCAGAAGCATTTTGCCAACATCCTGATGTGGCGCTCGCTGATCCCCGCGGAGCAGCTTGAGGGCCTCAATCTGGAAGAGCGCGGCAATTACTGGTTTGGCCCCGGCCGCACGCTAATCACCTATTGGGTGCGGCCGAAGAACCTCTACAGCATTCTGGCCTCGGTGCCCGCGAGCGAAGTGACGCGTGAATCCTGGGACGAAAGCGGCGACATATCCGAGATGCTGCGCTCCTTCGACGATGCCGAGCCACGCGCCCGCGCGATGCTCGAGGAGTGCCGCAGTGTCTTCATCACCGGCATGTATTACCGCGACCCAATCGATAGCTGGAGCTCCGGCCGCATCACGCTGCTCGGCGATGCCGCGCATCCGATGGTGCCGTTCCTCGCCGCCGGTGCCGGCCAGAGCATCGAGGATGCCTGGACCCTTGCGCGCGTATTGGCGCGGCGCCAGGACGACGTGCCCGGCGCGCTCAAGGAGTATGAGCGCCGACGTTTGCCGCGCACGACGCGGATCCAGGCCGGCGCACGCGCGGTCGTGAAATTGATGCACGAGACGGAAGAGAACCGGCTACGCGATCGTAACGGCCGCTGGAAAGGAATGGCGCGGATCGATCCGCTGGCAGAAACGAGCTGGGGCCTGGCCTGGGATTATAATGTCGTGAAGTCGGTCGAGGGGCCGCCCGGCGAAGTTCTCAATGTCACCGGCTTGCGCGAAGGCAAGCGATTGCAACGCCCGGAGAGCCAACGCGCCCTCGATCTCTGGAAATTCGCGTTCCGCCCCGAGGACGTCGCGCGCGGCCATGACGGGCTGCGCGAAGCCTATGACCGCTTCCTCAGCACCAATTTTCCTTTGCCTGACGGCGTGAGTGCGGTCGAGGACGAGCTTGGCGACGTCAAGGCTTGGCGCGTCGCGGCACTGGATGCGCTGCGCGGCAATGTCGTGCTGCATTTCCATGGCGGCGGCTATCTGATCGGATCGGCGAAGGGTTCGCTCGAATATGCCAGCCGGCTGGCCGCGGCGGTCGACGGCACCTGCTACACCGTCGATTATCGGCTGGCGCCTGAACATCCCTATCCGGCGGCGATCGATGATGCGGTGGCGGCCTATCGCGCTTTGCTTACGCGCGGTATTCCCGCGAGCTCGATCATGGTCTCCGGCGAATCCGCCGGCGGAGGCTTGGCGCTGGCACTTGTACTGGCTCTGCGCAATGCCGGCGATCCCTTGCCGGGGGCGATCTTTGCCGCTGCGCCGTTCACGGATCTGACGCTGTCGGGACCGAGCATGCGCGCCTTCAACGGCGACGATCCCGCCGCCAACCGCGACCTGCTGACGTTCATGGGCGCGTCCTACTTCCAGGGCCACGAGCCGACCGATCCGCTGGTGTCGCCGCTGTTCGGCGACCTGGCCGGTCTACCTCCGCTGTTCGTCACGGCAAGCCAGGGCGAGGTGCTGCTCAGCGACGCCACGCGGCTCGCCGAACGCGCGGACAAGGCCGGCGTCGACGTGACGCTACGCATCGTCGAGGACTCCGTCCACGTCTACCCGATCTTCCCGTTCCTGCCCGAGACAAAGGCGACGATGGACGAAGTCGCGGCCTGGGCCCGCCGAAACTTGCGTCGGAACGATACGAGGACACAGGCCGCCGAATAGGTCGCGATGGGTACCGAAACGAGCGCGGAGCAAATCGCGCGGCAAGGGAGAATGCAATGAAGGTAGGACTCATACGGGCGGCCGTCACGGCCGCAATGCTGACGGCTGCCGGCACGGTCGCGCCTGCGCAAACGCAAGGCATTTCCGACGGCACGGTCAAGATCGGTGTCCTCACCGACATGGCCGGCCTGTTCTCCGATATCGCCGGCGCCGGCGCGGTCACCGCAGCGCAGATGGCGATCGATGATTTCGTCGAGAACGAGAAGCCCTCGTTCAAGGTCGAGTTGGTCTCGGCCGACCACCAGAACAAGCCGGACATCGCCACCGGCATCGCACGGCAATGGTACGATACCGGCAACGTCGACATGATCACCGACGTAATCAATTCCGGCGTAGCGCTGGCCGTCTCGAGCGTCGCGGAAAGCAAGAACCGGATGTTGATCGTTACCGGCTCGGGCTCGACCCGGCTGACCAACGAGCAGTGTTCGCCCAACGCCATCAGCTACACATGGGATACCTATTCCTACGCCAACGGCCAGTCGCGCATCGTGAAGTCGCTCGGCCTCGACACCTGGTATTTCGTCGCGGTCGACTATGCGCTTGGCAAGTCGTTGGTGGCGGAAGCGTCCGATGCGATTGCCCGCTCCGGCGGGAAAGTGGTCGGCACGGTCTACCACCCGATCAGCACCACCGATCTATCCTCGTTCCTTCTGCAGGCGCAAGCCTCGAAGGCCAAGGTGATCGGGTTCGCCAATGCCGGCGCAGACCTGTTGAATTCGATCAAGTCGGCACAGGATTTCGGCATCACGCCGGGCCAGACCATCGTGCCGCTGGTCGGCACCATCACCGAGGTCAATGCGCTTGGTGCCGCGGCGACGCAGGGCATGATCCTGGTCGAGCCGTTCTACTGGGACCTCGATGATCTCTCGCGGCAGTGGAGCCGGCGCTTCTTCGCCAAATTCGGCAAGATGCCGAACTTCGTGCAAGCTGGCGCCTATTCAGCAGTGACGAGCTACTTGAAAGCCGTGCAGGCGGTGAAGACCGACGAAGCGGGCGCAGTCATGAAGCAGCTCAAGTCTACGCCGATCAACGACATGTTCGCGCGCAACGGCAAGATCCGCGCCGACGGCCGCATGGTCCACGACATGTACCTAGTGCAGGTGAAGACACCTCGAGAGGTCAAGGAGAAGTGGGACTATTACAACGTGAAAGAGATCATCCCGGGCGATGAAGCTTTCCAACCACTCTCTACCAGCAGATGCCGGCTTGTGACCCAATGATAAGCTTGGGGTTGTGGGCTTGAACTGACCGATCTAGCGGACTCTTGATTGCGGCAACTACGGCTACGGCGTACGAATGCCAACCAGAGGGCGCGCTCAGGTGTGGGCAAAGACATCAATGAATGAAATGATTGTCGCGTAGACGTCAGTGATGCCTCTGAAATTCACTCGGAAGTGTCAACTGTTCTCGACCTGAAGCTTCTTATCGTGAAGCCTGACGAAAACCGGACTCTCTGCCATCGAGAAATGGGATGGCACCTGAATGGTGGCAGCTTCTCGGCCCAAGTGCACGGGGTACGTCCGGGCCAAGCCGACTTTCGCTGCAGTTTTGCCACCGAGGGCAGCGAGTGCGATCGCGATTGTCGCGATTTAGTCCAGGGAGAAACGCGCCGGTAGGGCGGCAGAAGCGTCGTTTCTGCCTAGCCGCCCGATGCCTGCGCGCTCCGCCCGTGCAACGAAATCGGGATTGGCAAGGACCATCTGGCTGCGGGCTGCCAGATCGGCCACCCCAGGTCAGCGCCGATCTGGTCGCGCAAACGACCGGGCCGGCTCAGTATCAGCGATCGCTTCCGGGGCAGCGCTCGCCCTGTCCACAGTGCCTCCGCGCCGGGCATGTTGCTAAACAATCAAGCGACTGATAGATTAATGACGACCTTTTGAACTTGGCTGGCCATTTGGCCTTGGTTCTTGCGCGAAAGTCGATCACGATGCGGACGATGCCGACCGTGTGCCCGAGGGCGCTCAAAGGATCTGGAGCTGCGCGCCCGGCGCGACCGGCCACGATCCCGAACGGCCCTCGTCCAACATTTCAGATTTTTGTTACGCGGAACGTCAGCCGCCGTGATTCTCGCGGCGCAACCGGCGTCAAGGAGTAAGACAGCAAATACATTCCAACTCGGAGCAAAAGACTCCGCGGGAATACAAACGAGGGGAGTAAACAATGGCTATGCACGCAACCGGCGTCCGTACGGTTCCTTCTGCTGACAAGGAGCCAATTGCCGTCACAAGGCTGTTCTCCAAGATAGGCTGGCGGATTCTACCCTTCCTGATTCTTTGTTACATGATCGCGTTCCTGGATCGCATCAATATCGGATATGCCCAGCTTCAAATGAAGCAGACGCTGACTTTCAGCGATGCGACTTACGGCTTCGGCGCGGGCATATTCTTCGTCGGCTACTTCCTGTTCGAAGTACCCAGCAACCTGCTGCTCGAGCGCATCGGGGTTCGCAAGACCCTGCTACGCATCATGTTCACCTGGGGCATTGTCGCTTGTGCAATGGCATTCGTGCAGACGCCGGTGCAATTCTATATCGCACGGTTCCTGCTTGGCGTGCTCGAAGCGGGCTTCTTTCCGGGCATCATACTCTATCTGACATACTGGTACCCCTCAGCGCGGCGCGGCCAGATCATCGCGATGTTCATGACCGCAACGGCCATCGCGTCCGTGATTGCCGGCCCGCTTTCCGGCGCAACGATGAAATATTTCAACGACATCGAGGGTTGGCACGGCTGGCAGTGGCTCTTCATTTCCCAAGGCGTGCCAGCGTCAATCCTCGGTCTCGTCGCTTACTTCTATCTTCAGGACAAACCTGAAGACGCCAAGTGGCTGAGCACCGAGGAAAAAACAGCGCTGCGCTTCCAGCTCGACCACGATCACAAGGACGTCGAGACCGCTCACCACGCCGGGTTCTTCCAGATGCTGAAAGATCCGAAAGTCTACGGCCTCGCCTTCACCTACTTTCTGCTGCTGGGCGCGACCTACACCATGGTGTTCTGGATTCCCTCGCTGATCAAAAGCTGGGGCGTCGCCGATCTGTTGCACGTCGGACTGCTCGCCACCTTGCCGCAGATTGCAGGCATCATCGGCACGATTCTGATGGGACGTCACTCGGACAAGACCAGAGAGCGGCGATGGCACTACGCCACCTGCGTAGCCGTCGCGGCAGTCGGCTTGTTGGCCATCACATTTTCCAACGGCAATTTATTGGCATCGATCATAGGCTTGACGCTCGCCGGCCTCGGGTTCATTTCGGCGACGCCTTTGTTCTTCACCACCATCACCGAGTACCTGTCCAAGGCGAGCGCCGCCGGCGGCATCGCGCTCATAAGCAGCCTCGGCAATCTGGGCCCGGCCGTCGCACCTTCCCTCACGGGCTACATTTCCGCGACGACGGGCAGCTCGCTCTACAGCACCTATCTTATTGTGGGAGCCTACCTGCTGTCCGGCTTGCTGTTGCTGATAATCGTAAAGGCTGCGGACCCAACCGAGGTCCTGAACGAACCAGCTATCGAGACCGGATTGACGTCTTAAGGCAGACACCCCCCAATGCTGATGGTTCAAGGTCAAAAAACGGCGCCGCATCATTCGGCGCCGTTTTTTGGAGGGGTTCTCGAAGTCCGCACTCGCTCCTCTCGGCAGGAGCCTTACGCCGTCGTGGCCAAACCACCGTCGACCGGAATGACCGCACCGCAGACGAAGCCGCTGGCTCGCGAGGCGAGGTAGATCGCAATGCCCGCGAGATCGTCCGCATGTCCCATGCGTTTCATGGGCGCATCGTCGACGACTTCCTTGGCACCATGCTCATCGATCGCATCGGTCATTTTCGACGGGAAGTAGCCAGGCGCAATTGCGTTGACCGCAATGTGCTTTGGCGCGAGAAACTTTGCCATGATGCGCGTCAGGTGGTTCACGCCTGCTTTCGACGCCGCATATGAGTAGGCTTCGAGATGCGACGTCCGGATGCCCTCGATCGAACCGATGTTGATCACCCGCGAGTAGGAATTCGCCGATCCTGCCGCTTCCAGCAGGTCGAGCAGACTCTGGGTCAGGAAGAATACCGACTTCACGTTGAGATCCATCACCTTGTCCCAACCATTCTCGGGGAACTCGGCGAAGGTCGCGCCCCAGCTTGCGCCGGCATTGTTAACGAGAATATCGAGCTTCTTCTCCCGCTTGTGCAGCTCGCCGGCCAGCCGAGCAATCTCTTCCATCCGTGACAGATCCGCCGGGATCGCAATGCATTCGCCGAACTGCGACAGCTCCTTTGCAAGCGCCTCGCAGGCCTCGGCGCGCCGGGCGGTGATATAGACCTTGGCGCCGTTTTCGACGTAGGCGCGGGCGATCATTTCGCCGAGACCGCGACTCCCGCCGGTGACCAGGGCCACCTTCCCCCGGACCGAGAACAGCTCTTCGATTTTCATGCGTCGCTCCTGATGAAACAAAAATGGTTCTGGATGGTCGTTGCTCAGCCGATGGCACCGGCAGCCCGCATCTGGGCGATCGCCGCCGCGTCGTATCCAGCCTCCTTCAGCACCTCGTCGCTGTGCTGGCCTACCGAAGGCGGCATCCTTGGTTGCGCCTTGTCCACGCCACGCAGGGCAATAGGGCTATTGATCGTCCTGGTTTCGCTGTCGACGAAGGGTATAAGAATGTCGTTGTCGAGGAGCTGCTGGTCCGACGGAATATCCTCCGGCGTGGCCACGACGTCGAACACGATCCCTCTTTCCGTCAGGCGCTTTCGCAATTCCGGGCGATCGAATTTCGCGAATTCCTTGTCGAGCAAGGCGATCAATTCGTGAGATCGCGTCAATCGGTCCGCCTTCTTGGCGAAGCGCGGGTCCTCGGTCAGATCCCCGCGATCCAGGCATTTCATGAATTCCGGCCACTGCTTTTCTTCATTGAGAATGGTCAGGATCAGCCAGCGACCGTCACGGCACTTGTAGTAATTGGTCAGCGCATTGAATGCGACTTCGCGCGCCGGACGGTCCGTGAAGGTCGCGCCGCACAAGGCCGCCTGCGCGTTGTAGCCGTTGGCCCAGAGCCCGTTCGCCACCAGCGACGACGAGACCTCGGTGCCTTTCCCCGTATTCTGGCGCTGATAAAGCGCCATCACGATGCCCGAATAGAGCGTGAAGCCGGCAGAGTGATCGCCCATGCCGTTCGCGGGCCGCACCGGCACCGCTTCCGACGACGCGCGAACGGTGTCCATCAAACCCGACCGCGCCCACCATGCCGTGACATCGAAGCCCGGCTTGGTCGCCTCGGCGCCGTTCTCACCATAGCCGGAGAACGACGCGTAGATCAGCCGGTCGTTCAGCGCCGCCAGCGCTTCATAGCCGATGCCAAGCTTCTTGCGGACCGCGGCGGGATAGTTGGTGATGAACACATCGGCTTGCGAGGCGAGACGCTGGACCGCGGCCCTGCCTTCGGGCTTCCCCATATCGACCGCGAGGCTGCGCTTGTTGCGCGAACCGAGCATCCACGCATAGTTCTGGTCGCTCTTCGGATGGCCGGGAAGCTTGGTGAGATGCCGGTAAGGATCCCCTGCCCCCGGCGGCTCGATCTTGACAACATCGGCGCCGAAGTCGGACAGAATCGTGGCCGCTGCCGGCGCTGCGATGAAGCTGCCGCAATCGATCACCTTCAAACCCTCGAACAAAAGTCCCATCTCGTTCCTCCCGTTGGTCGTGCTCCGGCGCCGGCCTGGACGACGCGATTGCAGCCTGCGTTATTTGCCCGCCTGCACGTCCCTAAGCGCGCGGATGATCGCCAGTTGCTTGGCGTCGCGTTCACTCTCGAGCTGCTCGGGAGGTTGCGCGGCAAAGGATGCCTCGGCCTGCGCGATGATCTTGTCCTGCGCCGCCTCGTCCAGATCGACAGCCGCCATGTTCTTCCAGGCCTCGTTGAGACCCGGACCGAACTGCTTGAAGAACGATTTGAACCCACCCGCGCCGCCACCGAGATGGAACGAGCGGAACGGGCCGTCCGCCGCCCAGCGCAGGCCGATCGAACTGGTCACGATGTCGTCGAGTTCATCGACTTTGACGACGCCCTGGATAACGAGGTAGCAGCATTCCCGGAAAATCGCCCGTTGCAGGCGGTTGGCAACGAAGCCGGGCATTTCCTTGCGCACGACGCGCGGCACCTTGCCGAGTGCGGCGTAGAACGCGACCGCGTCATCCACCGCCTCCGGGCTCGTCTTCTCGCCGGGCACGACTTCGACCAATGGTATCAAATGGGGCGGGTTGAAGGGATGCCCCACCAGCAGCCGCTCGGGCCGGGACATCTTCAACGCCTGCTCCGTCGCAGTCTTGGCGGAGCTCGACGAAAGCATCAGCGCGTGCTCTCCAACGACCTTGCCGATGCGCGCCCATAAGTCCTGTTTGAACTCGATCCGCTCCGGTCCGTTTTCCTGAACCAGATCGGCGCCTGTCACCGAGCGTTCGAGATCGGCCTCGAAGCTCAGCCGCTTTTCCAGGTTATCGGTCGGCAGCCCTAGCTCCCCAAGCGTCGACAGATTGTTGCGGATATAATCGCGGACGATGGTTTCGACATCCGGGCGCGGATCGTTGACAACCACCGCCAGACCGTGCGCCAGAAACAGCGCCGTCCACGACGCGCCAATGACGCCGGCGCCGATCACCGTAACCTTCGAATATCGGTTCAGAATATCCTGTTGAGCTGTGGCCATGATATCAGCCTATTCCCCTGGACCGGCCGAAGGCGCGCTGTCGGTGAGATAGTCGTAGATGACAACGGCCGGCGAAAGCGTGAGATCGGTCAGGATATGCGTGGCCGAAATGATCTCGCGGACGGGAAGATCCGCAAGCGGCGCCAGCACGTGCTCGAACAGTTGCAGCCGGGCCGGTCCGCGCCACGCGCCCTTCACGGAGATGTTGGTGATCTCGGTGCGAACCAGTTCGCAAATGCGCGGGCGTTTCGTATAGCTCGGAAGAATTTTCAGCATGAAGGTGGGGACGCAGATTTCCTGCCGCGCCTTCTCCAGATCCATCGGCTTGTGCTTGTAGCCCATCGTCGCACGGGCGACGCTGAGCGTGCCGTAATCCAGCGTTCCAACCAGCGTATCGGAATCGACGAACAGCTTCGCCGAACCGAGCTTCTTCGGGAAAGCACTGAGTTCGCGGCCAGCGGCAATTGCCGGCAGGTTGTCGAGATACATCCCGATGATGTATTCGCCGACTTCGTCCTTGTGCCGCACGACCGCCGCCTGCCCACATTCGACATATGAGCCATAGCCGGTGGTGTCGGGCATGTTCATCACTTCGAAGCGCACCAGCGGCTCGTCGACTTCCAGGGGTTCGGGAACCTGCTTGAGGAGAGCCTCCCGGTCCGTCCGGTAGGTGATGTTTAGATACTCGCGCGATGTGAAGCGATGCGGGCCTGGAACAAAAGCCGGAGCTCCCGTCGGCGTCGTGTACTGCTTGAGCACGTCCTCTTTTTTCATCTTGGTGCGCACCCTCAGGTTAAGGCGTTTGAACGTTTCATGGCGACGGCCCTGGCAACATGGTCAGGGGCTCGACGACTTGCAGTACGGACCTTTGGGCTCGTCTCCGCAAGCCGGCTCGCGAAAATCACGTACTTCGCTTCAGAGGCTCCTTCCGAGTCACGGTCCTTCCGCATTGCAGCAGACTCTTCGTGTCCCCTTCCAACGGCGGGCAACCACGGTTCAGGCTCTTCCTGACTCCACGGCCGCCCGCGCCTCGGCAACGCTCTCACGCATGCGCTCAAGAATAATCTTCGGCGCTTCGCTGCCTGACGTCCGGACCAGTTCGGCGACATCCTTGGTATTCCTGACCGTCGCCTCAAAAACGCGTCGCACCAACTCCGCCTGCTTGGCTGCGACTTCTGTGGGTGAACCGACCGGCTTGAAGTCAGCGATCTGTTGCCGTGCCTCCCGCGCCACCTCCGTCAGGATCTCCTGCTGCTTTGCGAAGACGGCACGCCCGCCGTCAGACAGGGTTGAAGCAGATTTTTGCAGTGCCTCAATGTTCTTGCGATGGATGTCGAGAAACGCGTCATAATCGATCTTCGGCAAATTAATCTGCTTGGCCATGTCGGCGAACATATCCATGACGGTCTTGTCGGCCATTTTACTCTCCCGGTTCCAGATTGTTTTCTGCGTGCCGCGTCTTTGCATCCTGTCGTGATCCCGGCCTCAGTTATAGCCAGGGTCACGTTTTATTAATCGAGCAATAGCTCAAACAGATGTCCATTTCTTGAACTCTCAGCCGTCGCCGTATTTGGCGCGCAGCACCTTCTTGTCGATCTTGCCGACGCTTGTCTTGTCGAGCGCGTCGACAAACATGATCTTGTCTGGAATGGCAAAGCGCGAAATGACACCTTTATCGGCATACGCTTTGACGTGCTTTTGCACGGTTGCATTGTCGACACTGCCGGCTTGCCGTGCGACCAGGATGGCGAGCGGTCGCTCGCCCCATTTTGCATCCGCAATGCCGATGATCGCCGCCTCGCTCAAGCCTGGCATCTGGAGCAGGATGTCCTCGAGCTCTATCGACGAGATCCACTCCCCCCCCGTCTTGATCACATCTTTGATGCGGTCGGTGATCTGGACGACGCCGTTCGCGGTCATGGTGCCGATGTCGCCGGTATGCAGATAACCGCCTTCCCAGAGCTTTTCCGAAGAAGAAGGGTTATTAAGATATCCCATCGTGAGCCACGGTGCGCGGACGACGATTTCTCCTGCGGTTCGCCCGTCGTGAGCGACATCTTTCATGTGGCCATCGACGATGCGGAAGTCGACTAACGGCACCGGCGTCCCGGTTTTGGTGCGAAGCTCGACCTCTTCGTCGAGGTTTCCGGTCAGCTCATGCTCCCTTAGCTGCGCTATCGTCAGGATGGGACCGGATTCCGACATGCCGTAACCGGCAAAAATATCGATACCGCGCTGCATCGCAGCCTTGGCCAGCGCCTTTGAGAGTGCTGCACCGCCGATCACCATTTTCAGTTTGGAAAGATCGACGTCCCCGCTATTGGGTGCGGACAACAGCATTTGCAGGATCGTCGGCACACAATGGCTGAAAGTGACGCCCTCGGTCTTGATCAGGTTCAGGAGAAGTTCGGGCTGATACCGGCCGGGATAAACCTGCTTCACACCGGCGGCCGTCGCCGCATAGGGCAGTCCCCAGCCATGGACGTGGAACATTGGCGTGATTGGCATATAGACGTCTTCGCGGTGAAATCGTCCCTGCACTGCCGGGGACCCGAAGCCAACCAAGTCGATCAGGGTATGTAGCACGAGCTGACGGTGGCTAAAATAGACCCCTTTCGGAACGCCCGTCGTTCCTGTCGTATAGAACATGGTTGCGCGGGTATTCTCGTCAAAATCAGGAAACTCGAAGTTAGCTCCGCTGGCTGCGAGCAATGCTTCATAATTCCCGGCAAATCCATCGCTTATTTTCGGGCTGCCGTCGTCGTCGGTCATCACGATAATGCCTTCGACGGTTTCGAGCTTGTCGCGCAGCTGTTCGACCAGCGGCAGGAACTCGACATTGACCAGCAACAGCTTTGGCCGCGCGTGGTTCAGAGTGAAAAGCACCTGCTCGGGCGAAAGCCTCACATTAACCGTCTGCAGGGTCGCCCCCATCATCGGAATCGCGAAATAGCACTCAAGGTAGCGGTGGCTATCCCAATCCAGCACTCCGACGACGTCGCCGTGAACGACGCCTTTCAAGGCGAGTGCAGTTGCCAGGCGGCCGATTCGCTCCTTCAAGTCGCGATAGGTATATCGGCCGACGTCCCGATAGACGATCTCCCGATCCAGAGCATGCAGCATTGGCGCGTGCAGCAACTGCTTGATCAGCAACGGATACTTGTAGGCCGAGGGCGTCCATTCGATCAGTGAATCCGGCATCTGGGTGTCTCCGTTGCTTCTAGAACGCGTCGGTCAATCCATACGCTTCCATTTGCGATTGAACCCTCGCGACGTCATGACTAAGAAGAACGATGTCGTGCTTTCCGCCATCGGCATCTTTCACGTGATTGCGCATCAGCGCCTCGCCGCGAAACCCGAGACCTTCAAATACGGCAATGGCCGATTGTTGATCGATGGTCATCTGTGCGACGAGCTTTTCGAGCCCTTTGGAAAGAGCCATTGCGAACCCCTCCTGGATCATTACCCGGCCGAGCCCAAGCCCTCTCATGTCACGGCTGACGATCACACGAAGCTCGCCGACATGGGGTGACCACGAAAGGGGGTCGACGATAAGCGCGGTGCAGCCTACCACCTTGTCACCGCTCCAGGCCAGCAGGCTTGCCAGTCGCCCCTGCTCGATTAGTTCGGACCAGGCTGCCACTACCTTCGCCTGCCGGATGTCCCGGCGCATGAAGAGAAGGTCCTTCTCCGGCAGCGACCGCGCGAAGGCGAGGACGTCCTGCTCGTCGCCAGCCGACATCATGTCCAATCGAACGTCGACACCATTGCAGTCGACATTTTGCGGATACGTTCGCTGCACTTCGCTCATGTTGAACGCTCTCCCAGCCATTGATCGAGTTTAGGCCACATCCTCTTGACTGCGTTCGGTCCAGCGACCAGGCTCACGTGCCCGCCCTTTAAAATAACCTCTTCCTTGTCTTCCGATCCGACCTTGAACATCAGTTCCTTGGCACAGTCATAGGGAACAATATGATCATGCTCTGCAACGACATGCAGCAGAGGGACCTTGATCGCGCTCAGGTCGACCCGTTGCCCCCGGAGCTCGAGAGTGCCTTTCACCAGCCGGTTCTCCCAGAGCAGTTCCTTTGTCACTTGCCTGAAGTATTCGCCGGCAAGGGGAAGGGTGTCGCTACCCCATCGATCGAACATGCGGTAGGATTTGACGAATTGATCGTTCCACATGTTGTCCCACAGCCGCAGCGTCCCCGCGATCTTCTGGGTGGGTCGCTGCATGTCGAATCCGGCAGCTACGACGTCGGATGGAATAATTCCGAGGGTATCCACCAGACGATCGACGTCGAAATATCGGCGATCCGTCCAGTTTTGAACAAGTTTCATCGGCTCCCAGTTGATGGGAGTCGTAAAGCAGGCCAGATTCTTGATGGGGCCATTGGGGTGCAGGGAAGCATAGATCACCGACAAAACGCCGCCCATGCAATAGCCGATCAGCGTGACGTCTTCGGTTTGCGAGCGGCTCTGGACACGCTTAATGCAGTCTGGAATGAAATCCAGAACGTAGTCTTCGAGCCTCAATCGCTTCTCTTCCGGCCGAGGAGGATCCCAGTCGATCACATAGACATCGTACCCCTGCCGAAGCAGGAACTCGATTAAACTCTGTCCCGGCGCAAGGTCAAATACGTACGCTTTGTTGGTGGTTGCCATAACGAGCAAGAGCGGCACCCGATAGACGTCGTTCGTCACCGGACGGTAGTGATAGAGATTCAACGTTCCGCGCTTGTAAATGACATTCTTGGGCGTGAGACCGACAGCCGGCGCCGGAGAGGCGAAATATTCAAGGCCTTTGATGTTTCGCTGGATCGCCTTCTCGATCTCGCTCTGGAAACGTTGAGCAATCCCCCCTTCTCCCTCGCCGACACGATTCATGAGACGAGCCCTGCTTTACGTGCGCTGGTCGGGGTGAACAACAGCTTGATTTGCGGCCTCGGGCGGCTTGCGGTTTCGTGTCGGCCGGATCGAGGGCGCCGCGCCGGCCGGATCAAGCCCGGTCGAATCTCGCAGCAACGACAAGACCTCGTCTAGGCGCCCCTCGATCGATTGCATCCTATCGCCGAGCGCGGTTATGTCGGCACGGCTCGGAAGATTGAGCGAAGACAGGTATTTAGCGCTGATCTCCGCGAAGAAATGTTGCGTAGCCGCAGACAGATTGCCCGCTTGATTCATCGCTTTGCTGAATTCCGGCGTACCCATGGCC
The DNA here is from genome assembly GCF_900103365.1 of Afipia sp. GAS231. NCBI lineage: Bacteria > Pseudomonadati > Pseudomonadota > Alphaproteobacteria > Hyphomicrobiales > Nitrobacteraceae > Afipia > Afipia sp. GAS231. The sequence continues at coordinate 4,964,414 of NZ_LT629703.1, read as the reverse complement.
TGGCCACCCAGGGAATTTCCGGCTGTTTCCCATTGGCTTAGGAAATCACGCCAAACGCCAGCGATGTCGAAGTTCGGTCCGTCGCTCAACTTCGTACTCTCCTTTTTTCGGAGAGATATCCTTCTCTCCCCGAATCCTTCCCGAAATCGCTTTTAATCGGCACACAAAATGCCGCTCGCCGGCTATGCAGCGCTTATTTATTAATCTATCGTTCGCTTGATTGATTAGCAAGAGCGGAAATTGCAGGCTCGATTTTGGGGCCCCGGGGCCAGAGACTGGATTTGCAAGAATGAATGCCAATCGTATCGATGTCTCAACAATGGGCATGCCTGGCGCAATGAAGACACCGCGCCCCGACCCCGAGGCGCGAACCTTTCTCCGCATTTTCAATCTCGTGGCTTGGCGCCCGTTGCGATCATACACGCTGGCCCAACTTCGATTACGTTGGCGATATTTCGCTCTCGCGGTCGGCCGGCGGGATCCTGTGGGACACATCGACCAAGTCGTCATCGACAGTCCTTCCGGGCCAATCAAGCTGAGGATCTATTTCCCCGCAGGAGGAGACGGCCGGGCGCGCCCTGCCTTCGTGTGGTTTCACGGCGGCGCGTTTCTGATCGGTGAAGCGGGCACGACGGATTCCATCTGCCGTAGCATCGCCAATACCGCAGGATGCGCCGTGGTAGCCGTGGATTATCGACTTGCGCCGGAGCACGACCTCTATGCGGGACGCGAGGACGGCATGACCGCGATCGAGTGGATTTTCAAGAACGGGCCGCAGTTCGGAATCGACCCAACGAGCGTTGCGATAGGCGGCGACTCCGCGGGAGGCAATTTGGCCGCCGCTCTGGCGCAGCAATTCGGGAAGCGGGGGCTCCCCGCCCTGCGCCTGCAAGTTCTGATTTATCCCGCAACAAATTTGGCTGACGAGCCCGCGTCGAAGGCCGACAACGCGAGCGGCTATCTGCTTACGGCGGAGGTGATTGATTGGGTCAGATCGGTCGTCGGGGACAACGTGAACTATCGAGATTCTCGCCTGTCGCCCGCCTATGGCAAGGATTTTAGCGGACTGGCGCCAGCGCTTGTTGTCACTGCCGGTTTTGATCCTATTCGCGACGATGGTTTGGCTTACACGCAATTGCTGCGGGAGGCGGGAGTGCCGGTGGAATTGCTGCACTACCCGGGGCAATTCCACGGATTTATAAATTGCGACACCGTGTTAAGTGCCGCTCGGGACGCCCTTTATCGTATTGGTTCCGCGCTCGGCGCGGCACTAGCCGACGGTGACGGCAGGCGTACGTGCCCAAACCGCACGTTGGAGATGATCAACGCGCGTCAAGCCCGCATGCCATTGCCGACCTTCGCTGCGGACACCATTACAGCGACGTTCATGGCGGTCGAATGGTTTGAATATCAGAGAAACAGGATATTCAAGATACTCGCGCCGGCTACTGCCAATCTGGTCGACGCAAGCTGGCTGCTCAACGTTGCGGCAAATATCCGGGGGACCCGCACGGTTTCAACGATCGAGGCTCGGGAAACGTTCGGAAACGGAGCGAACCATTGGGCGGCGTAATCGCGAATAGAGCGTTGCGATGCCGCAACTCCCTGGCTCCGATAGGTCAGAGTTTCGGAAAACAAACGGGCATGACTATCGGAACCGTGAGCAGCACCGAAATTCGTCATTGCGCGATCCATATGTCAACTGCGCTTTTTCCCCTTCGAATGGCTCGACTCAGCACCACGAACCATAAGCGCGATCTGCCGTCCGACCTCCTCGATCTTCAAACGCCCGCTCGATTCGAACCAGAACACAGTCCAGTTCATTGCGCCAAGAAGAGCGAGCCTGAACGCATGACGGTCACACCTACTCGACAACGGCAGATCGTCGATGAGCCCAGCAAAGATCTGCTCGTACTCGTCCCTTTGGCGAACCAGTTTTTTGACTCCCGGAAACGTGTAGTAGCGCGGAGGCATAAGGATTGCGCGGGTCACGCTTCCTCCGAGCAAAACATGACAATGCGCAACGATCGCCTCCTCGAGGCGTTGCCACGGCTCCGAGATGCCAGCAATGGCGGCCTCCACCTGTTGCCGCATTGCGGTGAGGCTTTCCTGATGGACGGTAAAGAGCAGATCCTCCTTCGATGGAAAGTGATAGTAGAGAGATCCGGACAGAACTCCGGATGCCGCGGCGATGTCCCGTATCGAGGTGCCTTCAAATCCTTTGCTCGCAAACAACTCCGATGCAGCGGCGATGATCTGCTTACGACGGTCCGGCCCCTTTCGTGCCTTTTTCACTTTTGGAGCACGACCTTTGGCTGCGATCCTTCTCGCCATTGCAATTCTTTCAACAATCGGGGTTGCGTTCTGAAGCGAAATAATTCTGACCGCTTTAGCAGTTCGCGGAGACCGGGAAAGCTTAAAGTACATCGATTTCGGCCGACGAGCTTGTTGCAGACTAATAGAATGTCATGCGGGCCGGTTCAAGTTGGACTTTACGGCCGGGCGATCGCACCGGAACGAGCCTTGCAACCCCGCCTGCGACGGAATGCAACGCAACGAAATGCCTTTGAAATAAGCGATCGGAACAGCATTTTTACGGCGACTCAAATGCTTCCGCGGGTTCCTGAATCAGCATTTCCAGCGCCGCCGGAGGCCCCATGAAGATTGCCGTTGCCAAGGAAATCGATCCGTCGGAACCGCGGGTCGCCGTTTCGCCCGACACCGTGAAAAAGTTCAAGGCGCTGGGCGTCGATATCGCGATCGAACCGGGCGCGGGCATCAAGTCGGGCCTGCCGGACGGAGACTTCACGGCGGTCGGCGCCACCGTCAGTGCGGATGCACTCAAGGATGCCGACATCATCATCAAGGTGAAACGGCCGGAGGCCTCGGAGCTTGCACAATACAAGCGCGGCGCGCTGGTCATCGCCATCATGGATCCCTATGGCAACGACGCAGCGCTGAAGGCGATGGCGGATGCAGGCATCTCGGCGTTTGCGATGGAATTGATGCCGCGCATCACCCGCGCGCAGGTGATGGACGTGTTGTCGAGCCAGGCCAACCTCGCCGGTTATCGCGCCGTGATCGAGGCGGCGGAAGCTTTTGGCCGCGCTTTTCCGATGATGATGACCGCGGCCGGCACCATTCCGGCGGCAAAGGTCTTCGTGATGGGCGTCGGCGTTGCCGGTCTGCAGGCGATTGCGACCGCGCGCCGGCTTGGCGCGGTCGTCACCGCAACCGACGTGCGGCCGGCGACCAAGGAACAGGTCGAATCGCTCGGCGCCAAATTTCTCGCGGTCGAGGACGAGGAATTCAAGAACGCCCAGACCGCCGGCGGCTACGCCAAGGAAATGTCGAAAGAGTATCAGGCCAAGCAGGCCGCGCTCACCGCCGAACATATCAAGAAACAGGACATCGTGATCACGACCGCCCTGATCCCGGGCCGGCCGGCGCCAAAGCTCGTCAGCGCCGAGATGGTGAAGTCGATGAAGCCCGGTTCGGTGCTGGTCGATCTTGCCGTCGAACGCGGCGGCAATGTCGAAGGCGCCAGGGCCGGTGAGGTCGCGGACATCGATGGCATCAAGATCGTCGGCTATACCAACGTGGCGGGTCGCGTCGCGCAATCCGCCTCGAGCCTGTATGCACGCAATTTGTTCAACTTCATCGAAACCCTGATCGACAAGGCGAACAAGACGCTCGCCGTGAATTGGGACGACGATCTGGTCAAGGCGACCGCGCTGACCAAGGACGGCGCCGTCATCCACCCGAACTTCCAGCCGAAAGCGTAAGGAGAGAAGCCATGGAGCACCTCGCCCAAGTCGTCGATCCCTTTGTATTCCGGCTTTCGATTTTCGTCCTCGCCGTGTTCGTCGGCTATTTCGTGGTCTGGTCGGTGACCCCGGCGCTGCATACGCCGCTGATGTCGGTGACGAATGCGATCTCTTCGGTGATCGTGGTCGGCGCGCTGCTCGCGGTCGGTGTCGGCATGATCTCGAGCGGCTCGGGCTGGGCGCGGGGCTTCGGCTTCATCGCGCTGATCTTCGCCTGCGTGAATATTTTCGGCGGCTTCCTTGTCACCCAGCGCATGCTGGCGATGTACAAGAAGAAGGCCAAGTAGATGAGAGCGATCGGCGCGCACCTCGCGGTGACGAAGACAATGGGGACCTCTAGATGAACGCCAATCTGGCCGCAGTATTCTATCTCATCGCCGGCGTCCTGTTCATCCTGGCGCTGCGCGGGTTGTCCAGCCCCGCCTCGTCGCGCCAGGGCAATTTCTTCGGCATGATCGGCATGGCGATCGCGGTTGCGACCACGCTCGCGGCGCATCCGCCGGCGGACGGTCTTGCCTGGATCCTGGTCATTCTCGGCATCGCCATCGGCGGCGGCATCGGCGCCGTGATCGCGCGCCGGGTGCCGATGACCTCGATGCCGGAACTGGTCGCCGCGTTCCACTCGCTGGTCGGCATGGCCGCGGTGCTGGTCGCCGCCGGCGCGTTCTATGCGCCCGAGGCATTCGACATCGGCACGCCTGGGCACATCCACGCCCAGAGCCTGGTCGAAATGTCGCTCGGCGTCGCGATCGGCGCCTTGACGTTTACCGGCTCGGTGATCGCGTTCCTGAAATTGTCGGGCCGCATGAGCGGCGCACCGATCATCCTGCCGGCGCGTCACATCATCAACATCGCGCTCGGGCTGGCGCTGGTGTTCTTCATCGTCGGCCTGGTGATCTCGGGCTCTGCGCTCGACTTCTGGCTGATCACGATCCTGGCGCTGGTGCTCGGCGCGCTCCTGATCATCCCGATCGGCGGCGCCGACATGCCGGTCGTGATCTCGATGCTGAACTCCTATTCCGGCTGGGCCGCAGCCGGCATCGGCTTCACGCTGGGTAACTCCGCGCTGATCATCACCGGCGCGCTGGTCGGCTCTTCCGGCGCGATCCTGTCCTACATCATGTGCCACGCCATGAACCGGTCCTTTATCTCGGTCATCCTCGGCGGCTTCGGCGGCGAAACCGCCGTGGCCGGCGGTGGCGGCGGTGAACAGAAGCCCGTCAAACTCGGCTCGGCCGACGATGCGGCGTTCATCATGAAGAATGCGCAGAAGGTCATCATCGTGCCCGGCTACGGCATGGCGGTGGCGCAGGCCCAGCACGCGCTGCGCGAAATGGGCGACATCCTGAAGAAGGAAGGCGTCGAGGTGAAGTATGCGATTCACCCGGTCGCCGGCCGCATGCCCGGCCACATGAACGTGCTGCTGGCGGAAGCCAACGTGCCCTATGACGAGGTGTTCGAACTCGAGGACATCAACTCCGAATTCGCCCAGGCCGACATCGCCTTCGTGATCGGCGCCAACGACGTTACCAACCCGGCGGCCGAGGACGACAAGACCTCGCCGATCTACGGCATGCCGGTGTTGCAGGTCTGGAAGGCCGGCACCGTGATGTTCATCAAGCGCTCGCTGGCGTCGGGTTATGCCGGCATCGACAATCCGCTGTTCTACCGCGACAACACCATGATGCTGCTCGGCGACGCCAAGAAGGTGACCGAGAGCATCGTCAAGGCGATGTAAGCGGCCAATAAATCACTGATCGGTCACCCGCGTTTCTGTATCGCGATACAATTCATGCCAGCCAGGATAGTCCAGATTTCAAATCAAACAGTCGAAATAGTCGCAGATGACACAGCGACAGATTTTCTGTCGCGCACCTATCTGCAGGTGCAGGCGCGAGCAACATGACCTCGGGATCGGGAGACCGGAAATATGCAGATAGATGCGATCCATATCGGCCATAATCCACCTGATGACGTCAACGTTATCATCGAGGTTCCGATCGGCGGCGAACCGATAAAGTATGAGATGGACAAGGCATCCGGAACGCTTGTGGTCGACAGGTTTCTGCACACGCCGATGCGCTATCCAGGCAACTATGGCTTTGTGCCGCACACCCTGTCTGACGATGGCGACCCGATAGACGTGCTAGTGGCGAACACCCGTCCGATCATACCGGGGGCCGTTATAAACGTTCGTCCGATCGGCGTCCTCAAGATGCAGGATGACGGTGGCGGGGACGAGAAGATTATCGCCGTCCCGGTCCCCCGACTGACCAAGCGTTACGAGAGTATTTACAGTTACAACGATCTACCGACCATTACGCGCGAGCAGATCCAGCATTTCTTCGAGCACTACAAGGACCTGGAGCCCGGGAAGTGGGTCAAGCTGATCGGCTGGGGCGGCCCGGAAGAAGCGCGTCGGCTGATCGTGGCGGCCATCGAACGAGCGGGGAAACAATCTCACTACCCAAATCGATAGCGAAGCGACCGCCCGTTCATTTTGCGCGTTTCAGTCATTGGGAGAAATTTGAAATGAGATTGGTATTGCTGGGAGCACCGGGATCTGGAAAGGGAACGCAAGCAGCGCAAATCGTCTCGCGCCTCAAGATTGCCCATCTGTCTACTGGGGAGATGCTGCGCGCTGCCGTTGCATCGAAAAGCCCAATCGGCCACGTCGTGGAATCCATCATGGAACGGGGCGAACTCGTATCCGATGAGATCGTCGTTGGTATCGTTGCGGAACGCCTGCACGGTGAAGATGTCAAAACCGGATACGTTCTGGACGGCTTTCCGCGTACCGTCTCTCAGGCCGTTGCACTGGACAAGGTTCTCGCAGATCGCGGCGAAAACCTGGACGCCGCGGTTGAGCTTAAAGTTGTGGCGAACGACCTGATCGATCGGATCATGGCGCGGGCCTCACAAGCCAAGGCCAAGGGCGGAAAAGAACGTGCCGACGATAACCCAGAGACATTTGCGCTAAGGTTGCAGGCCTATGAAGCGCAAACCGCACCACTGGTCGACTATTATCGATCCAAGAGCGTGCTGAGAAGCATCGACGGGATGCAGGCTGCAGACGCCGTGGCTGCCGCGATACGCAACGCGATCGGAGCGTGAGGCGGGGACGCCGGACGACATGCCTCGGAATCCGCTTCAATTCAAACGGTTTTCCGTTCTGACTCCGTTCAATGACGGGGCTCTGCCGACGATCTTGTAATCGTCTCCTTCCGAAGACGGTTCGTTTTGCGGGTGGTCGATGCTCAGCAAACCCATGCAACGGCGTGGAGCAGAGGCATTCCGCAGGCCACGATCGCCCCCGCAAGTGGCGCCACCCCCAATCGATCGCCGGGAACGACCAGGCGCCCGATGGGCGGCTGTTTTAGACGCCGGAGTCGTCGACGCGACAGATAGAGCATGACAGCGGTGATCGCTGCATCCCGACGGCCATACTTATCGCTGGCTCCGCCCGACGCACACAATCCTCCGCACTCGTCGAATTTCAGATCCTGCCCGGCACTCGTGAAATCAATTGCTCGCCCTTGCGGACTAGCGCCAATGCTTCAGAACCGAACGCGACTCCACCGATGCTAAATCACCACTTCTTTCGCTCATAAATGCCGGCTGACGCCAACCCGGCCTACGTTACTCCGCCGCCGCTTCCCGCACGTGGCGCGCCGATGGCGTCCGCATAGTCACCAGCTCTTCGGCCGCCGTCGGGTGCAGCGCGAAGGTCGCATCGAAATCGGCCTTGGTCGCCTTCATCTTCACGGCGATGGCGACCGCCTGCACGATCTCGGCCGCAGAGTCGCCAACAATGTGGCAACCGAGCACGCGATCGGAGATGCAGTCGACCACGAGTTTCATCAGCACGCGGGTGTCGCGGCCCGACATCGTCGCCTTGATCGGGCGGAAGACGGCCTTGTAGATGTCGACCTGGCTGAACTGGGCGCGCGCCTCCTGCTCCGTCAGGCCGACGGTGCCGACTTCCGGCAGCGAGAACACGGCGGTCGGGATGGTGGCGTGGTCGACAGCGACGTTCCGATTGCCGAACACGGTGTCGGCGAAGGCGTGTCCCTCGCGGATCGCGACCGGTGTAAGGTTAACGCGGTGGGTGACGTCGCCGATCGCGTAGATGTTGTCGATGGACGTCTTCGACCAGCCGTCGACCTGAATGCCGCCGTTCTTCGGGTTGATGGCGACGCCGGATTTCTCTAGCCCGAGATTGGCGACGTTGGGGTGCCGGCCGATCGCAAACATCACCTTGTCGCAGGCGATGCTCGACCCGTTCGACAGATGCGTGATGAACTCGCGGCCGTGCTTGTCGACCTTATCGATCGTGCAGCCGGTCAGGATGTTGATGCCTTGTTTTTCCATCTCGGCGCGGACGTGCTTGCGGACGTCCTCGTCGAAGCCGCGCAGGATATTGTCGCCGCGATAGATCACGGTGACGACGGCGCCGAAGCCGGCGAAGATGCCAGCGAATTCCAGCGCAATATAGCCGCCGCCCTGGATCACTATCCGCTTCGGCAGTTCAGGGAGATGGAACGCCTCGTCGGATGAGATCACGTGTTCGATGCCGGGGATCGCCGCGCCGTGATTGGGCGCGCCTCCGGTGGCGATCAGCACGTATTTCGCAGTTACGGTCTGGCCGGTGGCGAGCCGCAGCGTGTGGGTATCCTCGAACACCGCGCGCGACTTGACCACCTGCGCGCCACTCCTCTCCACATTGGTGGTGTAGGCCGCCTCAAGCCTGGCGATCTCCTTGTCCTTGTTCCTGACCAACGTTGGCCAGTCGAACCTAACCTCGGGAATGATCCAGCCGAAGCCGGCAGCATCCTCGATCTCTTGCTGAACGTGCGAGCCAATTACGAACAATTTCTTCGGCACGCAGCCGCGGATCACGCAGGTGCCCCCCATCCGATACTCTTCGGCGACTATCACCTTGGCGCCGTGACCGGCGGCGATGCGGGCGGCGCGAACTCCGCCCGAACCGCCCCCGATGACAAACAGATCGACGTCAAACTCAGCCATTTTCACAACTCACATCAATACACGCGGCAGGAAATGATGCCGTTTGCAAAGCCAGTCCTGACTTCCCTCCGGACGACATACTTGTAAAAAAAGCCTGCCGTCCTTGCGGACGGCAGGTACAGTCAGGGAGGAACACGATATGTTGAAACACTGGCCGGCTAACCGCCGTACATTGCATCGGTGCGAGGGAACTGTCCGCTTCCAAAGAGCAAATCATGGGATCCAGCATCGGCAAGAATGCCGCGCTGCTCGCTCTCTGACAGTGGTTTTAATCCTCGAACAACGGCCGGCCGCGCGTTGATCGAATCGAACCATCGGTGCACGTGCGGGAAATCTTCGAGCTTCTGCCCGTGCCTCTCGTGGCGACGGACCCACGGGAAAGTCGCTATATCCGCGATACTGTAATTATCACTAGCCAGATAGGCTGATTTCTCCAATCGCCGGTTCATGACTCCGTAAAGACGTGCCGATTCCAGTGTGTATCGGTCGATCGAATAGGGATGTTGCTCCTTTGCGTAGTGTCTAAAATGATGCGCTTGACCCAGCATTGGTCCGACACCGCCCATTTGAAACATGAGCCATTGCAAGACAGAATATCGCCCGCGCATATCGGATGCGAAGAACTGACCCGTCTTTTCAGCCAGGTAAAGCAGGATCGCTCCCGATTCGAATACGCTAATCGGCTCGCCGTCTGGGCCGTCGGGATCGACGATAGCGGGAATCTTGTTGTTCGGGCTTATCTCCAGGAACTCCGGAGCGAATTGCGCGCCTTTGCCGATGTCTATCGGACATACCTCGTACGGAAGGCCCGTCTCTTCCAACATGATAGACGCTTTGTATCCATTCGGCGTGCCCCACATATACAACTGGATCATAAGCGATTTCCTACGGCTGCAAGCACGGCGTGGCAGATTGATTCACGTGTCTGTTTTGCAGAGCGCGGACGCATCGCTGAAATACCGTCCGCACCTTGGACCGTAGTTTCCATTTCCCGGCATTTAACCGTCGGAGATAACACGATTGCTTCCTCTGCTCCTTCGCGGAGAAAGCGTCGCATCTCTGGGCTTCCCAGTCTGTCCTCAACTCAAAGGACAACAACCAGAGCAATCTGGATTTCCCATCCGATGAGGATGCTCGTCACTGACGGCGCGAACGCTGCAACCGAAGACCATGACCACATTCCGTACCGGGCGTTACCTGCCCTTGCGCGTCACAAGTCGGCCAACCTTCGAAAAGGGGCTCGATCAAGGGAAAATCCTCCAGTTGCCGAATACTGGTACTTGAGGCAGCAACGTGAACGAACAGGCCGGGCAGAAAGTGCGGCGATACAGCGACGTTAAACGCCTCGGCAAGAGTACAAAGCTTCATGATCGGAGTGATGCCGCCCATCATCGCCAGATCGGGTTGAACAACGGCGGCCAGCCCTTCGCAGAAGTAAGGCAAAAACTCTGCAACTGTTTGCAGATGCTCTCCGGTGGCGATCGCGACGGGCGCATGCGCCGAGAGCGCGCGATACGCAGACAAGGCTTGCGCCGGCAAAGGTTCTTCGACAAAGGAAACGTTGTGGTCGAGAGCCAAGAGTAGAAGTTGTTTTGCGCTGACCAGATCACATTTCTCGTTAGCATCGACCATCATCGCCACGCTGTCGCCGATTGTATGGCGAACAGCTCTCAGGACCTCGGAATCGCGCGAAATCTTCCCCTGCACGCGTGGCTTGACGGCCTGAAATCCCCGCTCGACGTACCCGTCTGCGACATGCGCCGCTTCAATAGCGGTTTGAGTCGCTGTAAATCCTCCGCTTCCATACAGCCGTATCGGCCGAGGAACGCCACCAAGCGCGGAAGCAAGAGGTACCTCCAATCTCTTGCTGTACAGATCCCATGCAGCAAGGTCGATTGCCGCCAAGGCAACGAGATTTGGCCCATATCCCGTCCGATTGAATGTTGAGGCCACGGTCCCCCACAACGCGCTGGGATGTACGAGCTGCTGTCCGCACACGATCTTGTCGAGTTGAGTGCGCGCACATTCCAATACTACGTTTCCTCCGCCACCGAGAGCGTAGGTAAAGCCGAGACCGGTTCTTCCTTCCTCATCGCTGATGTCGACAATAACGACGTCAACCTGTGCGACACCTGATCCCCCGACAGGCTTGTCGAGACGGAGCTCGAGAAGCTCTGCTTTCGCGCTTACAATTCGATGCATGTCAAATCAATCCGGATCCGGCCCTCGATGCCTGCTTTCAAAACTCGCTCCAGCCACCATCGACGACCAGTTCATGTCCTGTCACGAACGAAGATGCGTCACTCGCCAAGAACAATACGGCCTCAGCGATCTCCAACGGCACACCGAGGCGCTGCATTGGAACGTCTTGCGCGATTTTCTCCCGCAATCGCACCAAAGCGTCCCCGTGAATACCCATCTTTGCGTGAATGCCGCTGTCGATCGGTCCGGGGGCCACTGCATTGACGCGTATGCCGCGTCCGACCAACTCGGCGCCTAGTGTTCGCACAAGGGACCTAAGCGCTGCTTTCGTCGCAGCGTACACCGACATTCCGGGTCGGCCCATCTCATCGAGGCAAGAGGTGGTAATCACAACGCTCGCGTTTGACCCTAAAAGTCCCAACATTTGCTGAAACACAAAAAAGGGACCTTTGACGTTGATGGCAAAGTGGTCCTCGAAAAATGCCTCGTCGACGCCATTGAATTCACCTGGGCGACTTATTCCGGCATTGAGGAAGAGGATATCCAGTCGATCGGTCCAACGACCAACGTCTTCAGCCAGGCCTCTAATCTCGGGAACGCTTCGCAGATCGGCGCGAAATGCCTTGGCTTGTTCACCCAAAGCCGCCGAAGCCTCCCTGAGGCGCTCGGCCTCTTGGCCGCAAATGGCAACTCGAGCGCCTTCGGCGATCATCAAGCGCGCTGCTGCGAATCCTATGCCGGTCGTACCGCCGACTATGAGTGCGGTTTTGCCCGCTAGGCGCATCTATCAGTCTCCAGTAATTAGGCGGGTGAACCGTCTCGCTCAACCAGGTCGGCTGCGTGAGGTCCCGCGCGTGTCGGAACGGTTTCCCGGGCGCGCTGGCACCATGAAACAATGATCGCAACTAGGAAGGAGGCGGGAATTGACACGAGACCTGGGTTGCGCAGCGGAAACCAGACATCCTGAGGCGACTTCAGGACGTCAACCTGAATCGACGGCGATCCGTAGATCAGAACCAGCGTTGCTACCGCGCCGAACAGGATGCTGATAGCGGCCCCCGCTGTTGTCAGACCGCGCCAGAACAACGCCAGAACGAGTGCGGGAAAGTTTGCCGATGCGGCGATCGCAAACGTTAGGCCCGTTAGAAAAATAACGTTCTGCTGGCGCAGTGTGATAGCGAGCGTGACAGCCACGGCACATAGAATGAGTACGGTCACGCGCGCTACGGCGATCTGGCCCCTTTCGCTCGCGCTACCGCGACAAATGACGCCGTTCCACAGGTCATGGGCCACACTGGCGCTTGCGGACAAGGTAAGGCCTGCGACCAAGGCCAAAATCGTTGCGAATGTGACGGCGCCGACAAAGCCGAGCATGATCGGCCCGCCGATCTCAGAAGCCAGGATCAGCGTAGCCATGTTTCCACTTGGGTCGGCCTTCGCAACAGCCTCGCGCCCTACTATCGCGAGGCAGCCGTATCCAAGCACGAAAGTTACGAGCAGGAAGAGGCCAATCCAGATGGTCGCATAGAAGACAGAGTTTCGAGCCGCCCGCGCATCGGGGACTGTGAAGAAGCGCATCACGACGTGCGGCAGCCCGATAAGGCCGAACATCAGTCCCATAGCAAGGGAAAGGCCTTCCCAAGGCGAACTTATCATTGCACCGGGAGCGAGGATGGCATCTCCATAGCGAGCAGAGGCCTCTCGGAAAGGTCCGATCGGATCGAATCCATACCGGGTGAGAACCAGGACAGCTAGACAGGCGCCGGCCATCAAAAGCAGTACTGCCTTAATGATCTGCACCCATGTCGTCGCGATCATTCCTCCAAACAACACATAGACGACCATGATCACGCCGACTGTGACGATGGCGGTATTGTCATCGAGACCGAATATCAATCGAATTAGACCTCCGGCTCCGATCAACTGCGCAATCAGGTAGCAAGGCACGAGCAAAAGCGTTGTAATGCTAATAGCAAGACGAATAGGGCGCTGTTCGAGACGAGCGGAGACGACGTCGGCAAGCGTGAAGCGCCCGATGCGACGCATGGGTTCTGCGATCAGCATCACTAGGATCGGCCAGCCGACGAGACCGCCAACCGCGTATATCAAGCCGTCGAATCCGCGCAACGAGACCAAGCCAACGACGCCAAGCAAAGTCGCCGCACCCATGAAGTCGCCGGCAAGCGCCAGACCGTTCTGCCCGGCGGTCACGGAGCGTCCGGCAACAAAGAAATCCTCCTTTGTACGCGTGCGTCGCATCGCCCAGAGCGTGATCGACAGCGTTAGGATCATAAACAATCCAAAAACCACAATGGTGGTCGTGTTTAGAGGTGCCAGCCCCGCATTGCTCATGGCGTTTCCCCCTTACCCGTCTTACGATTTTCGATGATCACAAAAATGGAGCTGGCCAAGATGCAAAATAGTAAGAGACCCGCGGCGAGGACCAAAGCAAGACTGACGCCGGGAACGATCATTGTGCCGAGCAGCGGCTTTGCCAGCGCCACCATCAGAATGAAACCGAAGTAGGCAATAACGATTGAGAGGCTGAGGAGCAACGCCAGCCATGTTGGCTTGACAATAGCGGTGGTAGGGGGCTCGCCGTAATGCATGTCTCACTCCTTGTTAGTCGATGGGTGAGCTGACAGCCGCGTGAATGGCCATGAGTTCAGGCAGCGTTTCGGGTATGCGGCGGCCACAACCGCATTCGGTCGCAACGCCAAAGCGCGGCGCGAAGTTGCGCGCGGCAGCGATGCGCGCCTGCGTTCCTGCGACGCCGTCCGCCGCATGGACGAGGCCAAGATAAAGTTCCGTCCGCGCTTCGATAGCGAGCTTCTTCAGTGGCGCGAAATATGCTTCGTCCGCGCGCTCCTTCGGCACTGGAAGGTGCAGCCAATCGAGAGATCGGGTAAGACCGTTCAAAATGCCGTTCGTGACCGCAACAAGCTTCGATGCGTCGGCCGGTTCCTTGAAATGCCGGCCACCGCTGTCACCGTAGCAGAGGTGGAAGCCGAGTTCGACGGGAAGCGGCACGCTGTTGCCAAGGCGGATCAGCCGCGCGATCAAGTCCGTTTCCGGGTGGTCGAATGAGTGCGGCAACACGCCTTCGAGGATCGCGAACTCGATCGCAGTGTCCCACTGAATAGCAAGTTCGTTCGGCGGAATGTACGCCACGATTGCATCCAGCTCGTGGAGCATCGCCGCCTCATAAAGAGGCTCGATAGCTCGCTGGAATTCCGGGAAGACGAAGATCGTCACCGGCGCAACCGGTGTCGGTAGGCAGACTTGAAATCGGGTCCGGTCTGCAATTACCCCGGATCGCTTCAGCGCTCTGAAGGTCCTATAGGATTCTCGCGCTGCGCTCGCGTAACCAAGCGGAGGGAAGACGATATCCCCTGCGCTCTTCCCGGCCTTTATCCGGAACTTTGGTCGGCGCAGATAGCCCGCGTCGAACATCTCCGACTCGAGCGCATCGACCGCTTTGAACACGCCTACCTGCCATTGCGTCCAATTGATCCGGCTGCCCGTCTCGCCGTCCGGGATGCGCCTGAGATGGCGACCGAGATGTTGCGCTGCAAACGTGAAGACTGCAGCGGAATCGGCCAGCGGCATGCTGCCAACCAGCAGTGCACCGCTGACGTTCGCCTCCGATGCCGGCATGCTCAAAGTCGCTGTGTTCACGCGCTTCGTCCCCGCTTCCAACACGATCCCGTTTGCCCTCGTCAAGAAGCCTAGGCGGCGCAACCACGGGCGACTGTCCTCCGCTCAAATGACAGACGAAATGCCCAGCCCAATGCTCAATGGGACAGCGCGCGGCGCGCTGCCGTCCGCCTATTTTCTATTGAAAGGGAGCGTTGCCTCATGGCCACCGGTTTGGCGCCAGACAGCATCAACAAGCTGCACCATTTTGCGTATCGATGCCGCGATGCGGAAGAGACCCGCGCCTTCTATGAGGATCTGCTGGGTCTGCCGCTGGTGCATCTGGTACAGGCAGAAACCGTACCGAGCGTGGGCGAACATTGCCCGTTCGTGCACATCTTCTTTCAGATGAGGGACGGTTCGTATCTCGCTTTCTTCGATCTTGGCGACAACATCGCGTCCGAGCCGTCTCCCAACACGCCGTCCTGGGTCAACCACATCGCTCTCGAGATGGATTCGGTAGATGAGGTGCGTGCCGCTCGCGACCGGCTGGTTGCCGCCGGTCTGGACGTGAAAGGCGTGACCGATCACGATTTCATCAACTCCATCTATTTCTTCGATCCGAACGGCGTGCGCCTCGAATTAACCGTGCGCACGAAGGACGACGAACACATGGGTGAAGCTGCCAAACACGCCCATAAAAGTCTTGCTGCCTGGACGCGTCAAAAAGCGGAGCGCCTCTCTGCAACCGAAGGCAGGGCCGCCCGTGCTTGAGCGCGTTTTCGCCGAGATTGATGTCAAGCCGGGCGCGAAAGAGGAAACGCAATCCGGCATCCAGATGATGCGGCCTCGCATCTATGGAATGCTGGAGCGCGAGCCAGGCGCAAAGGTCGGCGTGATCTTGATGCATCCCGCCAGCAATTTCATGAACCATCACATGGTGCGCGCGCTGTCGGAGCGCGGCATCGCGTGCATGGGATTGAACAATCGCTACGTGAACAATGACTCGGTCCTGCTGATGGAACGAGCGATCCAGGATCTAGGCGCCGGCGTGAAATGGCTGCGCGCACAGGGTTGCGACAAGGTCGTGCTGCTCGGGTATTCCGGCGGCGCGGCGCTTTCGGCATTCTATCAAGCGCAAGCCGAAAAACTAACTGTGCAGGCGACGCCTTCGGGCGATCCGGTGCCGCTGGTGCCCGGCGATCTGCCGCCGGTCGATGGCCTCGTGTTTTGCGCTGCGCATGCGGGGCGTTCGCGCTTACTGCTGGAATGGATCGATCCGTCGGTGACCGATGAGAGCGACGCCGCAAGTCGCGATCCGGCGCTCGATATGTACGATCCCGCCAATGGTGTTCCGTATTCGCCGGAATTCCTGTCGCGGTATCGCGCCGGTCAGTTGAAGCGCCGCGACGGGATTGAGGCGTGGGTGTGGGAAAAGCTGCGGGCGCTCCGGGCCGTTCCTAATGGCGCTACCGACCAGGCGTTCGTCGTCCATCGGACCTTCGCGGATCCCCGTTTTCAGGACATGACCATCGATCCCAGCGATCGAAAGCCCGGTGGCATGTGGGGCAACGCCAAGGGCGTAAATTATGCTTCGAATGCGATCGGTCGATATACGAGTCTCACCGCGTTTCTCAGCCAGTGGGCATCGGTATCGCAGGCCGACGGTCCGGATAACGCTGCGAAGACTTCGTGCCCGGTACTGTACGTCGATTTCACCGCCGACGAAGCCAGTTTTCCCTCAACGCGGGATCTGTGGTTGAACGCTCTCGGTAAGCGAGCGGCCTTCCACGCGGTGAAAGGCGCCGACCACTACATCAAGGGTAGGCCCGAACTGCTGGGCGAAGCGGGCGATGTGATCGCAAACTGGGTCAAGCGGCTTTGACGCGCGCCCGCGCGCTGCACGGTAGCGCGCGGGCACGATTCATGTTTACATCGTGTATGGCCGCGAAGGAAGACTCATCGATCGTGCGACTGCGTCCCGGGCGACCGCGCCTGGATGAGACAAATGATCGCATCCTGCAGACCGCGATGACGGTGATTCGAGAGGTCGGCATCGCCCGGATGTCGCTTGACGAAGTTGCCGCGCGCGCGGGCGTCAGCAAACCGACCATCTACCGGCGTTGGTCGGGGAAGACCGATCTCGCGGTTGCGGCGATCGTCGAGGCGTGCCGCCCCGAGGGGCCTCCGGCGAGCGGTCGTCCGCTGCACGATATCGTGGAGTTGCTGAGCTATTTCCGAGCTCATTTCGAGGCGAACATCCAGCTAACGACCCTTGGCAGCCTGCTGCAGGAGAGCAACCAAACACCCGATCTGCTCACGGCGTTTCGCGATTCCGCGATCCGGCGTTTCCGAGCGCACTTCATCGAACTGGTGGAGGGCGCGCGTCGCGAAGGCCTAATGCGAGATGATGGCACGGTCGCAGTCACCGTGGAGATGCTGATCGGCGCGTACTACGCGCGCGCGATCGTCGGCGACTCGTTTTCCGATCAGTGGCCGCTGGAGCTCCTCAATGGGTCAGGGCTGCTGACAGATTTCGGGCGTCGAACCCTTGCGGCGATGGGTGAGCAACGGCCCCTGCTGGCCGCCCACAAGCGATAAAACCAGCAACTTATTGTAATCACAAACGAATTCTGATCATGCAAGATGCTTGGCCTGTTTCCAAGGAAACAGACCTTGCCATATCTAATTACGACACTGTATCGTATCCAAAATATAACCACGATCGACAAGGAAAGCCTCCATGAACATCGTCAACGCGACGACCGTGTTCGATGCGCAATTGGCAACCCGCGCGGAGGTCGCACGGCTGATCGAAACCATCGGTCGGCCGGAATTCCCTGACACGGTAATGGAGGTGATCGGTCGATTTCTGCCGGTTGCCCATTTTGCGGCTTTGCTCCTGGACGCCAAATCTGATGTGCAGGTGATCGCAGCCGCGAGCCGGTCGCGCGACGACACGTCGTCGATGATAGCGCAAGCCTATGCCCGACAGTATTTTCGTAACGATCCTGCGCGCGAGAATGGCAGGGGAAATTCCCTGACCCAGCACGTCGCATTGACCCACCTGCGGTCGCGCGACCTCAGCCATTCACCGTATCGGCGCGAATGTTACGACAAGCCAGGTATCATCGAGCGGCTGTCGGTCACGTGCGGAAAAGGCGGCTTTGTCGATAGTTTGAATTTCTATCGGACCCTACACGAAGGGCCGTTTAAGGAGGCGGACTACGATGTCGCCATCGAAACGACCGCGCTGCTGATACCCTTCATTCGGCGCCACCGAGCTATCGTCGAATCGCCAGCCACGAACCGGGCCGAGACGCTGGAGCGGTTTTCCAAGCGTCTCCACGGCCTGCCGAACCGGCTCGCGCAGCGCGAGATCGAGGTATGCGCGCGCGCGCTAATCGGCATGAGCGTCGAAGGCACAGCGCTCGATCTCGGCATTCGACCTACATCCGTTACGACATATCGCCAGCGGGCGTATCACAAGCTCGGAATCTCGTCGCAGAACGAGCTGTTTGCGCTCGTTCTGCACTGAGACACCGTTCCGCTTCAATCGTGTAGCGCCTTCCAAAGTTCCTGGTCACGTTCAGCTGTCCACGGCACCGGCGAATCTATGCCGCGGGCCTCATCGAAAGCGCGTGCCACGTCGAACGGCAATGCATGACCGAAAATCGCCCAGTCACCGAAGCGCGGCTTCAACTCCGCGACCGCGCGCTTGTACGTCGCTACGAGATCGAGCCCCTGCTCGACCGAACCGCCGACCACTTTGCGCAGCGCGACCAGGAATCCCTTCATGTCCGCGATCGACGCCTGCACGGCCGTGGTTCCCGTAAGCGCAGCGCCACGACCGGGCATCGCAACTTTCGCATCCAGCGTCGTGAGTTCGTCGAGGCGGGCAATCCAGTCCGACAGGAAGCCTTCGCCGGTATAGGGCGTCGCGCGCTGCTCGAGCAGATCGCCCGTGAACAGCACGCGCTCCTCGGGAAGCCAGCAAATCGAATCGCCCGCAGTGTGACCGCGTCCGGCCGCGCGCAGCCGTACCTCACGGCCACTGAACCAGAAGCTCATCTCCCGATCGAACGTCAGATGAGGGGTCGTCAATCCCGGGATTTCCTCAGCGCCCTTGAACAGCCTCGGAAAGCGCCGCATTTCGACTTCGAAATCGAACTGCCCGGTGGTGCGGATCATCTCCAACGTATCGCGCGACGAAATGATCTCAGCGTTCTCGTAGGCCGACGCACCGAGCACACGCACGGCATGATAATGCGTGAGAAAGACATGTCGCACCGGCTTGTCGGTAATGGTGCGAATGTCTGCGATGAATTCGCGGGCCATCCGCGGCGTCGCGCGTGTATCGATCACCAGGCACGATTCATCGCCGACGATTAGGCCGACATTCGGATCGAAGTCGCTGACGTAACCGTATACGTCGGTCGCAAATTCGACGAGCTTCGCTTTCTGGTCGGCCGTGTCGGTCGCGGAAGCAAATGTCGTACTCATGTTCGTTATCCTGTCTTTGTGCTATTCGGTTCGGTGTTCATTGCCTTGTCGACGATCGCCTGAAGCGCGGTCGCCCCCACCTCGCGACCAAGCAAAACGCTGATGCGTGCGAGCAAGCTGGGCGTGTCCTGCGGACCGCTGGCGTCGCAAGCACGGACCAGAATTTCGAATATCTCGTCACCCTCGATCTGAGACAAGACGCTCATGCTGCGCGCTCCAGCGATCCACTAGCGCGCAAGAAATCCGGCGTCGGCGGCACCTGCAACTGCCGAGAGCGGGCGATCACATGCCCATCCGGCCGCAGCAGGTAGGTTGCACCATCGTCGGCACCATAGGTCTTGAACAGCGCCCCGTCCGGATCGACAAAAACCGGCAGCGGCAGATTTTTCTCGGTTCGAGAGATAACATAGCTACGAAGCTCCACCCCGGCCGCAAACGATGCCGATTCTACTTCGCGGGGCAGCTCGGCATGGTCGGGCAGGAAGTGAAGCGCAACAAATGCACCGTCGACAAGTTCGAGGAGAAGTCCCGCTGTCCCGTCCGGGCGAACAATTCGGCCGTTCACAAACGGCGACCCGGGCGGTAGTCCGTCGCTACCGCTCCAGTCGCCGCCGATATTAAGCGGCGAGGCCGGATAGGACTGCGCCACCGCAAGCCGCCCGGTGTTGACCATCGGCCGCACTTCGGGAAAACGCCGCGCGAGATCGAGCACCGCATCACGAAAAAGCCGGCGCGCCGGCGTATCCGGCGTCAGGAACAGCGCGCTGCGGTTGGTAACCTCGATGTTCTCGACCGCGGCGGCATAACGTTCGCTGTGATAGGTCTCCACAAGCGAACGGTCGGCATGGCCTTCTAGAACTAGCGCCAGTTTCCATCCGAGATTATCGGCATCGGCGACACCCGAATTGCCGCCCCGTGCGCCGAAGGGTGGGACCTGATGCGCCGCATCACCGACATAGATCACACGACCGTCCACGAAGCGATCAGTCAAGCGGCGCTTGTAACGCCACACCCCGGCCCACACCATCTCGTAGGCAATCCCTTCGCCGAGAGCCCGCCGCAGCCGGCGGTGGATTTCATCCATCCCGCCGGCACGTTCGATGTCGGCATAATGGCTGATCTGGCAATTGAACCGGCAAACGCCATCGGCCAGTTGGTGGTTCAACACGATGCCACCGTCGTTGAAGTCTGCGTCGAGCCACATTCGCCGTTCGGACGCGGATTTTGTGTTTGCACGGATATCGGCGATACACCAAACGTCTTCGAACAGGTGGGTATGCGAAGGAACATTCAAGCTGTTGCGGATGAAACTGTTGCCGCCGTCGCATGCGGCCACCCACTCCGCCTCAAGCTCGTATGCCCCTTCCGGCGTATCGATCTTCAGAGTAACGTGATCATCGTGCGACGATACCGCAACGACACGACTCTTCCAGCGCAGATCGATGTTGTCCAGTTCGGCGATACGCTCGACAAGATACTGTTCGACAAAAAACTGCTGCACATTGGTATACGGCGGAATGAAAGAGTCATCGGCGCCCTTCGACAGGAACGAATAGACCTCGTCCTCACCCTTGAAGACGCGACCGCTGCTCCAGCCCACGCCCTTCTCGACCACGCGTCGCGCAACACCGAGCCGTTCAAAGATCTCGAGCGTGCGCTCGACGTAGACCACCCCCCGCGATGATAGGCCAGACGCGCCGACATTATCATCTTCGTCGATGATCACGACGGGAATGCCGCGCACCCCAAGATCCAACCCCAGAGTTAGGCCGGCTAAGCCTCCGCCAGCGATCACGACGGGATATCGTGGCTGCCGACCCGACTTCAGCTCGGGCGGAGTGCGGAACGGGTAGAACGGCAGCTCATAGCCGTCCATTGACCGCGGCTGATAATGCGATGTGCTGTCGCGCGACGCCACCTGACTGTTCATCCTAGCTGGTTAAAGTGTGTCTTTTCAACCATTCCCGGCCGGGTCACGTCTGTCCTTTGGATTGAGGACAGACTGCCTCAACGCAGCGTGCGACGATCAATTTATTAGGACGACGGAAGCTGAGGTGTCACTCAAGAAGCCGATGACACCGGGTTGAGTATTGGCCTCGGAAGCCAGCAGCCCGTATGAACCTAAGAATATATACTTTCGGCGGGTCCACAGCGGCCATCATAGGCCCGAGCAAGGTTCGGTATCTTCATGACAAAGACATTGCGTTTATTCGACCTGGCAGGCGCGGAGCTCGATCGCCGTTTCAGCCCCTATTGCTGGCGTATCCGGCTCGCGCTCGCGCACAAGAACCTTCCCGTCGAGACGATCCCCTGGCGCTTCACTGAAAAGGAGGAGATCTCCCCGTCCGGACAGGCCCTGGTACCGGTCCTTGTCGATGGCGATCAATGGATCGCCGACTCCTGGACGATCGCGAACTATCTTGAGGACAAATATCCGAATGCTCCGTCATTGTTCGGCGGGCCGGCCGGACGAAGTCTGTCGCGTCATTATTCGGACATTGCCGACGGTCTCGTCCGAGCGATGTTCCCGTTTGTCGTGCTTGATGTCCTGCAGCATGTCGCGGAGAAGGATCGCGATTATTTTCGCGCAAGCCGCGAGAAGCGTGCCAACGCGAAGCTTGAAACCGTCGTTTCCGACCGCGATAAGCGCCTGCCCGATTTTCGCGCGAGCTTGGCCGCTCTGCGATTCACGCTGAAGTCGCAACCATTCTTGGGCGGCGATCAGCCTCTGTACGCGGATTACGCGGTTTTCGGTCCGTTCCAGTGGGCGCGCTGCGTCAGCCCTTATGCGCTTTTGGAGAAGGACGATCCGGTCAGGCACTGGCGCGACCGCTTGCTCGATTGTTTTGACGGATTGGGTCGCCAAACGCCTGCCTACGACGCTTGAGGAGCCTCGGACGTTCTGCTCATTGGCGGCATCGAAGGAGCGGGTCGTTGCGGCGACCCGTGTTCCTGATCGTGCTTCGCTGGCCTTGCTGGCTTTGGGATGTGGATAGAGCCGGCGACGCAGGCTCCTTTTGGTCTGAGCTCGGCGGTTGCGGTCGTCCAATTTAGGTTTGGAGCGAGCCGGATCAAGCCGACCTCAGCGCCTCCGGCGTCAATCCCTCTCTTGCCAACGCTCGCTGGGTTGCTGGTCGAACAAGAATGCGGTCCGCCAGACCTCGCCAGTTTGGCATTTCTTCGACAAGCTCGATCACATCGTCACGTTGGCTCCAGATCCAGAACACCAACAGGTACGGATCGCAGACACTGTACTTCTCCCCGAGCGCCCAAGAACGTCCGGCCAACCTGCGATCGACTTCTGCGAGAGTTTCTCGCAGAAGCGGTATTCCGGCTCGTCTTACTGCATCGATCGGTCCGTTCGCTCCAGCGAGTACCGCCGTTCGGAACAAAGGACGAAAGGCAATATGGACCGTGCTTGACAGAAAGTTCATCCATTCATGTGCCCGAGCCCGTGCGAGCGTGCCGGACGCGGGGAGCAGTAGCTCATGAGCCGCGCGGTCGCCAATGTAGCTTAGGATCGCGTGCGCTTCAGTGAGCACCTGGTCGCCGATCATGAGCGCTGGAATCTTTCCCCAACGATTGATCTGACGATAACTCTCATCCTTGTGCTTGTTCTCGCGGATCCTGACCTCCTTTGTGGCAAATGGAATTCCGGATTCTTCAAGCGCGATATGGCAGGCGAGCGAACATGCTCGAGGACTGTAGAACAAGGTCAACGCCGGGTCGTTTGACACGTCTATCTCCTAGTGGGCAACGATTGGCTGCGGCGCGACGGCCGGTTCGCCGACGGGCACATTCGGAAACGCCGTGCCTTGTTCGAACCAGCTGCGGGGCGCCGGCATGCCCCACAAGGTCTGACGGCGCGCGTCGCGGAGTTCCCATCGCTTGGGAACGAGGTCCGGATCGACCGTCAAATAATCGCTGCAAAACAGCTCGATCCGATGGCCGTCGGGGTCCCGCAGATAGAGAAAGAGCGCATTCCCTATGCCGTGCCGTCCGAGTCCGCGCTCTATATTTGCCAAATAGCCGTTGGCCGATAGGACGTCGCAGATATGCACGAGATCGCCCACTCCTGTTACCCACCCGGCGAAATGGTGAAGCCGAGGGCCGCGCCCATTTGTGAAGGCGATATCATGAACCCCGCCCTTGCGATGGAGCCACACCGCCCATAGCGCGCCAGCCGCTTCTTCCGATTCCGTATATTCAGTCAAACGGAAACCGAGGTCGCTCCAGAAATCATATGATTTCTGCACGTCAGGTGAATAACAATTGAAATGATCGAGTCGCTGGATATATGCGCCCCGATAGGCGCCGTACTCCTGCAGTTTGCACGGAACGAAGTCCATCGATGCGTAGAATTCCAGCGGCATGCCGAGGGCGTCGCTCGTCTTCAGGGTCCGTCCCTGACCGTGTCGTTCCACGAATTCTGCCGGAAGTCCCTTCATTGAAAACCAATGACGGGCGCGATCAAGATCATCTTCGCTCGCTACCTTCCACGCCAGCACCTCACAGGAGGGTTCAGCCGTACGCTTGAGCACGAGTGAATGATGGGTTCGACATTCGAGGTTGCGCAAATAGAGGGTATCGCTATCTCGCTCGGTAACGATATAGCCGAGTTGATCGACGTAGAACCGCCCGGACACTTCGACATCCCTGACGCCGAGAACGGGATGGCTGCATCGAATGATGTCGAATGGTGGTTTGGTGATGTTCGGTCGAATCACGTCAAATCTCCCCGGGCCGTTGCCTGCGCCTGTTAAACTGTTGAACTCGCCGCTTCACCGGCACGGACTCGAGTGAAAAGCCGCTAACCCCCTCGCGCCAATCTGACACTTCCCCCGCCGAGTTGCGCTCGATTTGTGCGAGGCGGTTCCGGTCGCGATCACTTGGTCGTGTCGACGTGCGCTCCCGCTTCTTCGGAAGTCAAAAGATCGGTCAACCTTCTAATGACGGGCGCCGCGAGCAGCGCGATTGGCAGCGCCACTAGCCATGCGCAGACCCACGACGAGAGCCACCGCAACACGAAAGATCCCTCTGCCAGAAATGGTAGGCTGGCCACGGCCGCCGTGATCGAGCAGGTAATGTTCGATTGGATGGCGCCATAGACATAGTGGCTGTTGTGTCGTGGTACGCGAAACATAATGACCTCCCTGCCTCGTGTTGTCAGAAGTCGTGACCCAGCCGGGTATGAAAAATGGCCTCCGACAAGATGCCGGAGGCCAAAGGAAGTGCCCGGGAGGTTAAGTCGGGCGCTTCTCGAGATTCAATCGGGAGATGTTGAGACTAGGCGACCTACGTTACTCGGCTGCCTCGAGCGTTTCCGCGGGCTCTGCGCCTTTGGGCTGTGCGTCGGCAACCTTGCGCGTCGCCTCGCCGAAGCCGATGACCGGACGGCGCGGGTTACGGTTATGCATGAGTGCGAGTGCATCGGGCCTGGCGTAGTGACCGGCCGGATCAGCCGCACTCTTGGAATGCAAGATCAGGCCGAGGTCGATATCTGCAACTACCAGGCCTTCCCTGTCGGGTGGGAGGTTCTCACCGAATTCAGCACCGTTCGGCCCGAAAATTCGGCTGAAGCCGCCGCCAACTTCGAGGAATTTCTGGTGCAATTCGCTCTGCACCAGCATGTCGTAGATTGCTTGATCGATAACTGAGCAGGACGACAGGACGAAGCATTGCCCTTCTACGGCGTAGATTTGGTTGACGTTGACGCTGACTTCGGGGCTGAAGGCCTTCGAGAGTTTCGCATAGAGGCTGAAAGCCGGCCACGCCGCGCAATGGATCTGTTCGTCTTGGGAAAAGAGCGCGTATTTCGACAGCGGCTGGAGGTGCTCCCAACAGCATAGCGCTCCGACACGACCGAAATTGGTCTGAGTAACAATCAAGTCGCTGCCATCGCCCTCGCCAAAGACACTGCGTTCGACGTGCGTCGGTTTCAGCTTACGGCGGCGCCAGAT
Organism: Afipia sp. GAS231; assembly: GCF_900103365.1. Taxonomy (NCBI): domain Bacteria; kingdom Pseudomonadati; phylum Pseudomonadota; class Alphaproteobacteria; order Hyphomicrobiales; family Nitrobacteraceae; genus Afipia; species Afipia sp. GAS231. The sequence continues at coordinate 4,939,258 of NZ_LT629703.1, read as the reverse complement.
CACCTCGCCTTCGGGGCCGTAATGCCACTGAGCCATATACAGGCTGCCACCCGCACGCTCAGAGACACCGATCACGACGTGAATATTGTTGCGGCGAGCGGCGGCACGAAGTGCGTGGTCGTGCTTGCTGCCTGCAACGATGGAGTTCTTCATGTAGGGCGCGACGTACTGCATGTTGATGGCCGGTGGATTGAGCCAGATCCACCACGGATAGCCAGGCAACCAAATTTCCGGGAAGTTGACGAGCCGCGCGCCAGCCTTGCCTGCTTGGTCGATCAAGGCAATCGCCTTCTCGACGCCCGCATCAAGATCATTCAGACATGGCGCGGCCTGAACGACGGCGACTTTCACGACGGGGCCGATAGGTCCGGTTCCGGACATAGTTACCTCCTTGTTGAGCGAACGACGAAATATCGGGGATATTCATCCGTCCTGCTTTGCAGAAACGGCCAAAAAACTTGGAATTCCGGGACAAGACAGGTGGATCCATCTTTTTGACCGTGGTCGAAGCGGGTGAACGTCGCAAACCGACGGCACGCGCAGTTAGGTTTTCGAACCTAGCCCTGCATCTTGAGCGTCTGCGAACTCACCGGCATCGTTCCAAGGCAAATCTATAGTCACGCGGTGACTGTCCATAAGCACCACGAAAAACGCTGCTAAAATGGGCGCTATCGTTGAAGCCGTAGCAGAAAGCTATTTCAGTGATCGTGCGCGCAGTCGATTTCGGATCCAAGAGTGCACGACGACAGTGTTCTAGCCGACGAAGGCGGATATAGTCGCTTGGACTTACTTTCTCGTCAGAAAATAGCCTAGACAGCCCGCGAACCGAAATACCGAGCAGAACCGCCAACTGCTCGCGGTTGAATTCGGGATCGCTCAAATGTTCTTCCACAATTTGTTTGGCGCGCAGTAAGCAGGCCTCAGTCTGTGCAGAGGTTGACCGTTTCTGTCCTGGCGCGACCAAGCTCATTGCTGTTCGCAGAAAATCAACGGAATATTGCTCCAGTATCGCTCGGTTGACGCCCGCCTCTTCGGACGCATTGGGCACCTCCGAGAGGAAGCGCAGGATCGGTCGTGCCAACCCAAACGCTCCGTCCAATTTATGGCCAACTGCGGAGCCAATTTCGGAGTATCTCTCGCTGAATGTTCGCCGGGGCAACTGAAAGACAAGCGTCCGGAAATTCGATTCGGCTACAATCTCGTATTCAAGACTTGCATCGTAGAATGCGAGATCGCCTCGACAAAGTTCGACCCGGCGACCACTTTGAACGATCGAAGTTCGACCATCGATTTGAAGATTGGCGAGCACATCATCGTTGGGTGAACGCGCAAGCCGCTTGGAACTGCGAACCGCGCGGTGAGCAGACCCGGAAATCTCGCTTAGCCGGAATTGCGACGTGTCAAATCGAACGATATCCGCTTCAAATCGACTTCGTTCGCTACAATCGCAATCCAATCCGACGTAGACATCGCAAATCAAATCGGTCCAATACTCGAAGGCTTGAGCCTTACCGACACTTCTTGTTGAATATGCGATGTGCACTGCCCCGGCCCCACCAACGAATAATGAAAAGTGATCCCTCTCGCGATACGACCGGTGCGCCGGGCATTAGTGACTAACCCCACGTGCAACATGACACGATGACAACAGAGTAGTAGGAAGCCACTCAAACACTGTCCTATAAGCATAGGACAAAGAAAATGGGGGGGCATAGGCCCAAGAAGTGATTTCAAGCCTTGGCTCCCTCATTGGAGCTTATCTTCGTTCAACTGTCGGCCGTGGATATCTTCGGTGAACACCTTATCGAGAGTGCCGTCCGTGAGCTCGCGCCTTGGCGGTGCGGCGAAGCAGGCGGGGTCCGGCGCTGCCTCAGAGGTGCCGCCGACGGACGACGCAACAGGGGCGCTGCGGGCCAGGTAAAGTCCAATTGAGATATTCCCGTCGTGGGCTGCGGATCGCCAGGCCGGGCTTCCATGATGGTGAGCACGGCGCGCCCCTTTTCGGTGATACGCCACCCGCCGTTCAACCGCTCGATGAGAGTCTGTGAAAAGATGTCCAGGTCCGGAACGCGCAAGGCCAAGCGCCTGGTTCGCTCGGCCCAATCTTGGCCGCTAGTCGCCAGAATGGCCATGTCATGCTTGAGGTTCGTCATCGGCGCGAAACCATCCGGATAGCTTGCTAATATCTTCAGCACCGTGACCTGAAAGTTCACCGCCTCCGCGCTCCTCGCGCCGTCACCACGTCGTCGGCGGGCAGGAGGGAACCTCCCGACCGAGATGCATGAATCCGTCGGACGATGTGTCACCTCGAGCCGCGGCTTTTAGAATCTTCAAAGCCAGACAAAGTGCGCGCGCCGATCTCATGATGGGAATTGCTGTCGCAGACCTCGTTGGCGGTGGCGCGAAAACGCGCGGTGGTGAGAGGACCGAGCATGGGAGGAGCCCCAAAGGAAACTCATCGTAGCGCAATCGGTCCGACACTGAATTCAAATGTGTTAAGCGATGCCAAAATCCCATCAACTCTACCCAACGTCAGCACGCAACGCCCTGAAACGTTCGCTAGGCCCCTGCTGGCTGGCGGAATCGAGTTCGTGACGGGGGCCCTCGGTGATCGGCGAGGCCCCGTTGGAGGTGCTCAGCCGGGACGAGCCAGCTTGGCGTTACCCAACAGCACATCCGCAAAATCTTCCGCAGGGCCGCCAACATTCACCTGCTCAAAGTAATTGTACCAACCGGATGCAGTGATCTGACGCTCAAACTCGCGCTGAAATTCGGCGCTCGGCACACGATAGACGCAAAAGAAGTCGTACGGCGCGCGGCGATCGGTCTCACGAGAATTCTTGCCGTAGGCAATGAGATCAACGCCGGCAGATTTCACTCCGTTGACGGATTCGATCACCTTCTTGATGAAATCGGTCCGTTCGTTTTCGGAGCATTTGCCCCAAGCCGGACCGTAGTTGTATAACTCGATGAAGATCTGCTGCATCATGTCGCCTCGTCGCGTGTTGGACGAGGCCATTCTTCTTTCATGCGCGCGAATGCGGCAACGTCAAAAAAGCTTCGTTTTCTGCCATCGACATCGTAACTGGCCGCTGGAGGACATTCGTCGTGAATTGGCACCGACGCCCTGCCGACTGCCAGGCCGCGGAAGCGTCTGCGTGGTTTGGATCGTCGGAGGCGGTCTCAGAACAAGCCTCCATCCTCGGCCGTGCGCCGATCTGAGGACACAACTATGTGCGAGCGACCAGATCTAAACTATTGCAGTCGAGCTGGAATTCACTGACGCCCATCCGACGTCGAGCATTTTGGCTCTACAAAACGAAAGGGGGATCCAGCGAAAGGATCCCCTTTCAACTTGGTGAGGGCGCCCTAGTCGGCTCGAACGCCTGGCCAAGCCGATTAGGGCAGCGTTCCCGAATGCGGCCGTCAAGCGTTTCCGGCGACCTTCAAAGCTTCGGCGTGATAGAGAGAAATCATGTCAGCCATCATTCCCTGGAACTTAGCGACCGTTCCAGGTCCGGCGCCTGCCGCGGTTCCGGTGCCGAACGGTGGGTGCGGGTCATACTCGATGATAAACTCGGCCAACTGCGCGACCGGTCGCCCGAACGCCTGTTCCGCCACGAGGAGAGCAGCTTCGAAACTGCCTACACTGGGTCCCGCAGTATAAACATTGCCATCGGCGACTACTCCGCTCTCAACGACCTCTGTCACTCCGTAATGCGGCAGAATCGCGTGGGAGTTATAGCTGATCGTCGCGCGCTTGCCGCGTAGCAGGCCTGCGGCACCGAGCGTCAGGACGCCATTGCAAACACCGATAATGTAGCGCGCTGTTTTCCCTCGAGCCGCAACGAACTCCACGACTTCGCGATCGTTCTGCACCTCCGGAGGCATCATCGGCACCGCGACCACGTCCAAGTCAGGGCAGTCGGAGAAGGTTGCCGTGGGGATTGTCCACCAGCCCCGGAAGCCTTCGACTGGCTCACGCGACTTCCAGACTAGGTAAATTTCCGCGCCAGGCATCGTACCCAGGACAGCCTGGACGCCTACCATATCCAGCGGAAAGTAACCGGGGCCGATTACTATGCCTACCCGGAACGGAGGGGCTCCCTTTTTCGCGGTCGCCCCGCGAAGCCTGTTGAGAGAAGGAATGTCTGTCTTCATGGATTCATTGGTCATCACTGCCTTCGCTTTCTATTGATATTCAACGGGACGTAGCCGGGGCCGACCAGAATGCCGACTGCAGAGGTCGGCACACCGGCGCGCAGGTCGCCGCGCGCAGTGATTTGAGATCGGTGACGTCCATCACGGAATCCTTCGTCGTTCTGGCAAGCGGACACCGGCAGCTTTGGCACAGGCCCCTCTTGGCAGAAATGACAATAAAGCCCTAAATAAAGACACGACCGCACGGCAAGTCACCGTCTGCGGCGCGTGGAAGCGACCGCGACAGCCGCTTAGACAAGGACGACGCCATGCACAGAGTCACCTTTTTCGTTGCTCCAGAGTTCGCAGCACTGGATCTCGCGGGTCCGATGAGCGTTTTCACGGTGGCGCGCGGCATCTACGATGTGCCCTATGAGGTCGGCGTCGTCTCGGTCGCCGGGGGGATGGTCACCGGCAATTCCGGGCTGATGGTCGCCACCGGCGCATCGAGCGCGGTCGGTCGTCACGATACGGTCGTCGTCGTCGGCGGACCGCAGGCCCTTGTTCCCTGCAACCAGCCCGAGACGAGCGCGACGCTGCAACGGCTTGCCGCCTCGACGCCGCGGATTGCCAGCGTCTGCACGGGGGCCTTCTATCTCGCCGAGGCCGGCGTACTGAATGGCCGCCGCGCCACCACGCATTGGCGGTACGCACCGCTGCTTCAGTCGCGCTTCCCAACCGTCTCAGTTGAGGTCGACCGGATCTTCGTGAACGATCACGGCGTCTGGACGTCGGCGGGCATTTCCGCCGGAATCGATCTGGCCCTCGCGATGTTAGAAGCCGACTTCGGGCCCGAGCTTGCAAGGTCGGTCGCGCGGGAGCTTGTCGTCTACCATCGTCGCCCTGGCGGCCAGTCGCAGTTCTCGGCGTTGCTGGAGCTGGAGCCAGCATCCGGCCGGGTTCGCAATGCCCTGGCTTATGCACGCAACCACCTGAACGAGGCGCTGTCGGTCGAGCGGCTGGCCGAGGCCGCTTGTGTCAGCAGCCGGCAGTTCGCCCGCATATTCCTGAAGGAAACCGGCGATACGCCGGCGCGCGCGGTCGAGCGCCTGCGGGCAGAGGCGGCAAGGCCGCGGATCGAGGATGGGCTCGAGCCGATCGAGAGTATCGCCCGCGACGTTGGCTTCGGCGATATCGAGTGCATGCGGCGTGCATTCGTGAAGCTGTTCGGGCATTCGCCGCAGACCGTCCGTCGGATGGCCCGCGCCCATGCGGCGAGCCTGAACTGACGGGCCCAGCCATATTGCGCGTCTTCACGAGACCGGGTCGCCGAAGAAACGGCCCGGTCTCGTTGCACACGCACTTGCGTGATTAGGCCTTGATCAACTGGCCGAGCGGCTTGAGCGGACCCAACTGCATGTATTCATAAGCGGCGACGCCCTCGATCATGAGCGGCATCGCGTCGATGATCGCCTTCGCTTCCTCGATCGTTTCTACGTCCATCAGAAAGACCGGGCCGGGCTTGTCCTGCCGGAACCAGAATTGCTCGATGGCACCCTTGAGATAGAGCTGCAGGGTGTGGGGAACTTCCTTACCCAGGACAACTTCCCGACGCTCGTCCGAAAGCGGTTTCACGAGCGAACCGATGGCAAGAACTTTCATGTCTGATTTCCTTTTCAACCGTCGACCGCCGTGGTCGATGCGACTCTGTCTAGCTATCCACCCCGCAATTTGGTATTGTCGTATACGACAACTTTCGGGTCATTCACGCCATGCGCATATTCATCCTTGCCCTTGAGGGTGTGTTCGACACGGGGCTCACCGGTCCGCTGGATATTTTCTCGTCGGCCAACTCGCTTTCCCGAGCCCTGCAAGGGAGCCCACCCGGCTTCGAAGTCTCGGTTGTCGGTGTGAGACGGAAGGTGCGCTCCAGTCAGGGTTTAACGATTCCCGTCGTCGACGCCGCCTCGGGGCCGGCCCCGGACTGGGTGATCGTGCCGGCCTTGAAGACCGTCACACCGGAAACGCTGCTCCCTGCCCTGGCCCGCCCCGACGTGCGCCAGGCGGTTGACAGGATCGCTGAGTGGCACGCCGCCGGGTCCCGCATCGCCGCCGCCTGCGTCGGCACCTATCTTTTGGCGGAGACCGGCTTGCTCAACGGGCGGAAGGCCACGAGCACATGGTCGCTCGCGCCGCTGTTTCGGCAACGCTATCCAGGCGTCCATCTCGACGAAACTCAGATGCTGGTGCCCACGGATACGGGTGTCACGGCCGGTTCGGCGATGGGGCACCTGGACCTGGCGCTCTGGCTGGTGCGCCAGGCGAGCCCCCAGCTCGCTGGTCTCGTCTCGCGCTTTCTGCTCGCCGACCAGCGCGCATCGCAGGCGCCCTATATCATTCCCAATTTCCTGGCACAGGCCGACCCAGTGGTGTTGCGATTCGAGCGCTGGTGCCGCGAGCATCTGAGCGAGGGCTTTACCCTGCAGGGGGCCGCGAGTGCGCTGGCGACGAGCCCACGCTCGCTTCAGCGTCGGTGCCAGGCGATCCTCGGCAAGTCGCCGCTCGCCTATTTCCAGGACATGCGCGTCGAACGCGCGCGCGCGCTAGTTCGCGAGCGCCGCCTCAGCCTCGACGCCATCGCCACCGAGGTCGGTTATGTCGATGCAGCGACCTTGCGCACGCTGCTTCGTCAGCGATTGGGCCGCGGCGTGCGCGAGCTTCGTGCCGAACTGCGGTAGTCCACAGGTGCGGCCACCGACACCGAAGGCTCTATCGCTAGAGAGCCCAGCGCGGCGACGGCGCTACTCGCAACGGCGGCTGTCCGCCGCAACGTCGCAGCGCCTCCCTGCGCCATCGCCCAATTGCTCGCCCGAAGCGCGCGATGAGAGCACGTGCTGTCAACCGCATTGTTCTGAGGCCGTCTCGTCACACGCGCAGCTGCGCCTCGATTTCCTGACGCAGATTGGGCATGGCCGTGCAGCGATAAATGATCTCGCCGTGATCGATTACGATCACCTTGTCGGCTACCGCTTCGACCAGCGTCAGGTTCTGTTCGACGATGGCCATGGCTGTACCTTCGGCTGCGGCTGAACGGATAGCGTCGATCATGAGCGCTATATTTTCCGGCGCGACGCCTTCGGTAGGCTCATCGAGCGCGACAAGACTGCCACCTTCGGCCATGACCCGGCAGAAGGACAAGATCTTGCGCTCGCCGCCCGAAAGGCTGCCGGCCTTCTGCTCGAGCCGCTCCTCGATCCTGGGAAACGCCTGGAAGAGGCGCTCGTAGCGCGACAGATCATACCCATCGAGATGCAGCGTCAGGTTTTCGCGCACCGTGAGCGGAGCGAAGCTGACGTTTTCCTGCGGACCGTAGCTCAAGCCCAGCTTCTGCCGTTTGTTCGTAGCAAGCGCGGTCATGTCTTGCCCGTTCAACGTGATGTGTCCCGCAATTAGCGGGAGCGCCCCGCTGACGGCTCGCATGAGCGTCGTCTTGCCAACTCCATTGCGTCCGGTAATGCACAGGATTTCTCCCTCCGCCACATCGAACGATAGATCGCGGAGCACAACCAGGTCGCCATATCCCGCAGTAAGACCTGAAACCATAAGATGGGGTCTCATTTCGCGCCCCCCGTGTAGACGGCCTGCACTTTGTGGTCCGCGCGAATGGCTTCGAGCGTGCCCTCGGACAGGGTTTGGCCCTGGTGCAGGACGAAGATATGGTCAGAGAGTTCTTCAACGACGCTGAAGTCATGCTCGATAATCAACGCCGAAATGTCGAAGCGGCCGGCGATCTTGCGTATGGCCGCGGTCAAATCCGCTGTTTCCTGCGTCGACAGACCAGCGCACGGCTCGTCGAGTAAAACTATCTCCGGCCGTGCGATGACTGAGAGGGCAAACTCAAGCACCTGCCGGTGGCCCAGCGAGAGATCGCCAGCGCGTTTTTCCTCATCGTTCAGGAAGGGAAACGTCTCCTTCAACACGCCGAGTATTTCGTTGCGGTAGCGGAAGGACCTCTGGCTCAGCAGCTCCCATCCCGATATGCCGCCCGACCACAGCGCGATATCGAGATGCACGCCGACCGTCATGTCGTGGAAGATGGCAGGCACCTGCAATTTGCGAGCAATGCCGAGGCGCGCCACTTTATGGGCAGGCAAGCCGGTGATGTCGCTTCCTCCCCATGTTATGCGTCCGCCCGAAACCGTCAGGCGGCCCGTGAGCGCATTGAAGGCCGAGGTTTTGCCAGCGCCGTTCGGCCCGATCAAGCAATGCAGCCCCCGTTTCTTGAGTTCAAGACTCAATCCCTGGAGGATGCGCACCGATCCAATCGTGACGCGCACCTCTTCGAAGGACAGCATCGGCACGTCGCCGCGGTCGGGCAGTGGGCGCTCCACATCGCGTGTAGCGTGTGCCGGCTTCGGCAAGCGTTTGAGGAGGGGAGCGATGAGGCCCGCCAGACCCGTAGGTGCAAATAGCACGATGGCGAGGAAGATAAGCGCGAGCAGGATTTCCCAGTATTGGAACGTATCTCTCAGATTCGAGGTCAGCATCCCGATCAGAACTGCGCCGGCCACCGGGCCGATGAGGCTGGCCCGGCCACCCACCGCGGTCCAAATGAGCAACTCCCCCGAAAGCACGTAAGCGAGCACCTGCGGCGTGACGATGCCTTGCTGGGCTGCATAAAGCGTCCCGGCCATGCCCGCGAGAGCCGCAGACACGGCGAAGGCCAGCGCCTTCAGCCGCGCTATGTCGAAGCCGAGAAAGGACAGGCGATCCTCGTTCTGAGAGACCGCGTGCAGAAGTTGCCCGAGTGGGCTGCGCGTAATCCACCAAAGCACCCCGGTAGAAAGCACCAGCGCGCCGAGGATGACCCAATAAAGTGTACTCCACGGGTCGGTTCCGGGCAGTGGGGGGATACCGTTCAACCCCATGTAGCCGCCGGTAAGCCAATCAGCGCCGAGTGCGACCTGATAGGCCAGCATGGAGAGGGCCAGCGTGATGAGCGAAAAATATGGACCCGAACCGACGTTCCGGCGGAAGACCAGAATGCCGATGGCTCCCGCCACGGCCGCCGGCGCCAAAACCGCCCCGAGAAGCGCCGGATAGAGCAGGATGGGGCTGTGTTCGAACCGGATCAGCGCGCCTCCGGCAAGATACGCGCCAAGGCCGAAGAAGAGGGCTTGGCCGAGTGGCAGAATGCCAACGCGGCCCCAGCAAAGCGCGATGCCTTGGGCGACAATGCCGTAAAGTAGGAAGAGCCCGACCTGATATGCAATGAAATCGCCGAAGACGAAGGGCACCGCGACGAGAGCTGCCAGCAACAACGGCAGCGAAAGGTCAGCGACCCGCATAAAGACCCTCCGGCTTCAGCCACAAGAAGAGGATCGAGACCAGCAACAACGTCACGTAGCCGCCTGTGCCCCCGAACGCAGCGGATGCGGTGCTCGCGACGCTGCCGATGACGCCTGAGCCGATAAACAGGCCTTGAAAACTGCCCAGTCCCCCAACGACCAGAACGAAGAAGCTCTGGAGAAGGTAGTTGATGCCCATATAGGGCTCAATCTGCACAAGCGGCGCAAGCATCGCGCCGGCGATACCTGCGGACGCCGCACCGATGACGAAGGCGAGACTGGCAAGGCGCTTCGTATTTATTCCGACGATGGCGGCCAGTTCCGGATTGGCGATCATCGCACGCACCCGTGCACTCGCGTGGCTCCGGCGGTACCACAGAAACAGCAGAAAGAAACAGACCAGAAGCGCCGCCATCACAGCGATGCGATAGGTCGGATAGTCGATGCCAAGAACGCCGGAACTGCCGGAGACGGGCTCGACCACGGATTTGTAATCGACGCCGAAAAGCAGCTTGATTCCTTCGCGCAGCAGGATCGAGAGCCCCCATGTCGCCAGCAAGGTGTCGAAGGGGCGCTTATAGAGATGGCGGACAACCGTCGCCTCGATGAGCCAACCGACGGCCCCGGTGATCAGGGCCGCCGCAGGCAGAGACACGAAAAGCGGCAGCCCCGCCGACTGAGCGGCATAGACGCTATAGGCTCCTATGGCGATGAACTCGCCATGGGCCATGTTCAGCACGCCAAGCAGGCCGAAGATCACGGCCAGCCCAAGGGCAACAAGCGCCAGAGTCAGTACGCCATAGCCCATGTTAAGAAGGAAGAAGAGGAAAGCATCCATTCCGGTTCAGTTGGTGCAGACTGTGCCGGGATCGATGCTCTGGAAGCTCTCGATGATCTTGAAGGCAGCCCCTTCTGCGGTGGCCAGATAGATATTGCTGTTGACGAAGCGGCCCTTCATGGTGACTTGGCCGCGCGGGCCTTGGTAGCTCGTGCCTTCAGCGGCAGCGGCAAAGGCCTTGGGATCGGTAGACCCCATCTTGCTGAACACCGCCTTGACGAAGAGCAGTCCTTCGTACAAGCCCTCGCTCGCCGTGTTGAGCACAGGCGCATCCTTGCCGAAGGTGTTGTAATAAGGCGTACGGAAGGCCTGAGCGGCCGGCGTATCGAGCGCATCAAAATAGCCAACCGTCGAGAACAGGTTCTTGCTATTTTCAGCGCCTATCCCGACGAGAGTGTTCTCTTCGATAAGCGTACCCACGCGAAGCGCCTGTTTGTCCAGGCCAAACGAGGCATAGGCGCGATTGAAGCCCACTGAGGCCGAGCCAACTAGGGTGATGAACACTGCATCTGCGCCGCTGTCGCGAATCTTTGCCAGCGTGGTGTCGAAGTTGTTGACGCTGAATGGCAGGTATTCCTCGCCGACGATCTTGCCACCGCTCGCGCTAATCATGGGCTTCGCGATATCGTTCGACTTGCGCGGCCAATCGTAATCGTTGCCGACAAGATACCACTTGGAGGCACCCTTCTTCTTCGCAAGGTAGGGGATAACTGGCCCAAGCTGTTGCTGTGGCGTTTCGCCGAGAGCGTAAAGTCCCGGCTGACAGAAGCCGCCTTCGCTCAAAGCGGTGAAGATATATGGAATCTGGCCACGGATGGACCCAATGACGGCCGCGCGCGACGCGCTGTCATGCTGGCCAATAAGCGCCACAATGCCATTGCTTCGCCACATGCGTTGTGCGGCCTGGACCGTGTCGGACGGCGCGCCACCGGCATCGCCGGTGAAGGCTTCGATCTGGCGACCTAGAATGCCGCCCGCGGCATTGATCTGATTGACGCCCAACTTGATGCAGGTCTCGGAAGACGGGCCGAAGATCGCCGCCGGACCCGACTTGGGGAAGAGAAATCCGAGTTTGAGCGTATCGGATTGCGCCAATGCCTGTCTTGGCAGCGCCGCCGAAATGCTCGCGATCAGGCTGGCCTTCAAGAAATCTCTACGTTCCATTACTAACTCCCATGTTGGCCACGCTGAGCCGAGCCGCAGCACTTTCCCCATTTGCCGAAGAGTATCCGGCGCGCTTGGAGGATGCGGTATCGACAATATTGTCGAGTGGGTTCAGCACTGATCCGTTTCGAACAGCCGAAATGAGGATGGTCTCTGTGCGATGTGCCTGTAGATTGGGCGGAAGCGAGCGCTGACACACCGAGATCGTAGATGACAATGACGAGCCGCGCCTCGCTCGACGTCGCGTGGTCGTCGACGGTGATGCCGAGCCATCGACTTGTGCGCCGGCAGTCAGATCGGATACGACAGGGTTGATGCAACTAGACCGCTGAGTTCTGCGCGATTGGCGCAGCCGAGCTTTTCAAAGCACCGATTCACGTGCGTCCGTACTGTCGAAAAGCTGATCCGGAGCATCCGCGCGATATCGAGGTCGGTGCAGCCTCTGGCTATCAATTGTGCGATCTCGCGCTCGCGCGCCGTAAGTGTTCCGCCCCGATCAGTGCCTCCTTGGCGTGAAACCGCATTCCAAACGACCGCAGTCTGCGTGTTCAGGAAGTCAACCTCGCAAGCCGCGAAGGGACTGTCTGTCCCATGCCGCCAGACCCGCAAGTCGACGATATGGCCGTCGCCCATGTCGTGATAGATATTGATCCCGTGGTACATGTCATCGGGCCGCAGGAATTCCCTGTAAAACGCCGTATGTCGGAGGCTCTTCATCGGGAAGTCCTCTTCGACCGCCTCCGCCCCCCGGAACCGGCGCATCCGCGCGGACGGTGGATCGCCGGACGGGACAGGATGGACGTCGCAACGCCCTCTTTCGGGATCCTGGTTGACGACCCTAGGCCCGTCAAAGCCAGCATCGGTGGTCAGTTCCAGCCGGATGCCGTTGGGATCGAAGAAGTAGATTGACTTGATGTAGTTGTGGTCGGTGGTCCCGAGAATCGGGACTCCCTCCGCCTCCAGAGCTGCCTTCGCCTTTTCCAGCGTGGCGAGATCGTCGACAGCGAGCGCCAGGTGGTTGAACCACGTCGAGTTATTGGCGGAGGGCTCGACCTTCTGCTGGTCGCCGAGGTCGAAGAAAGCGATGTGCGAACCGTCCTTCATCCGAAAGAAAAGTTGCACGAACTGGCAACATTCACCCGTCGAGAGCACATTGTTCGACCGCACTATGTGAACCAGCGGCAATCCGAGGATGTCCTCGTAGAAATGCCGGGTTTCCTCCGCGTCCCGACAGCGATAGGCGAAGTGGTGCAGCCCCTTCACCGGAACCATCTGGGTCATTTCGGTACCTCTCTGAGTCCGCCCCAAGAATGGAGCTTCCGATCACATGCGCAGAAATCAGACCGAGAGCACCGCGCAACTGGCTCTAAGCTTTCGGACGTGTGGCCTGAAATTAACCCGACCTGACGTTTGGAGCTCGAATGCGCGGGAAGTGCTCTGAGATCTTTGCAGCGATTTCCAGGAGACGCCGATCGCTGCCGGCTGGACCATCCATCGCAAGACCGATTGGCAAGCCGGTTGGGCTAAGGCCTATGGGTAGCGAAACGCCGGGCACACCTGCATTGCTCCCCGGATCCGTGTTGCGGATGTAGGACGGGAACGTGGGCAGGCGGTGACCGTTCAACTCGACCGTTGCATCATCACCAATAGGACGGGCGCACAAGGCACTTGTCGGAAAGATCGTCGCGTCGACCCCATTCCGAGAAAAATAATCTGCGAAGACCTGGACCAATCTGGGTCGGTATGTGTCGATCGCAGCAGCATAGGCAGTCGCCGAAACCCGGGTCTGCTCATCAAGCAGGCCCTGCACCATATGGCGCACATCGGGACTGGCAATCTTTCGAACTATGTCATTCAACGTGACTTCTGAGCGCGCGTCGCTCAGATAGGCGGGAATGTCCACTCTTGGTTCGTACCGCGCAACAATCTGGCTGACGGCCTGGTTCAGGGCTTCGATGTCCGGAAGATCAACCTCGACAAGGGTGATGCCGAGCGCGCTCAATTGCTTCAGAGCATCGGAGCAGGCAGCTTCCACGTGGCTCTCGAGCTGCTCCCAATAGAGTTTTTTAGGAACGCCGAGCCTGACCTCGCCCAAGTCGATTTCGGATCTCTCCTCGACGTCGCCTGTTACGACGCTGTCGATTATGAGTAGATCATCGATAGACCGCGCGATCGGGCCGGCCGTGTCTCTCGTCGATGCAATCGGAACGATGCCTTGTCGTGGCCACCGCTTTACCGTTGGCCGCAGGCCCGCCACTCCGCAGAGCGCCGCGGGCAATCTGACTGATCCTCCCGTATCGGTGCCGATGCCCGCTGGAGCCAATCGAGCGGCCACCGCGGCCGCAGTGCCTCCGCTCGAGCCTCCGGGTATCATCCGTGGATCGTATGGATTGCGAACCGCCCCGAAAGCGGCGTTGTTGGAGGTGATACCGAACGCAAGTTCGTGCATCGTGTTCTTTCCGAAGATGATCGCGCCTTCTTTCAGCAAAGCAGCAACGATCGGGGCATTCGTCCTCGGATTGTTTCCGGCCAGTGCCGGCGTGCACGCGGTAGTGGCGTAGCCAACCGCATCGATATTGTCCTTCAGGCAGATCGGAACACCGTGCAGTCGCCCCAGACGTTTCCCTTGTCTTCGCGCGAGGTCGGCATGCCTGGCGGACTCCAGAATGGAATCCGGCTCGAAATCGACGAAAGCGTTTAGTTCGGCGTTGGCTTTTGTCCTCGCGATCAGAGCCTCAGCCAGCAATTCCGCCGTCAAGTCTCCTGCTCGAATAGCCTGAGCCGCCTCGGCGACGCTAAGTTCCCATGCATTCGGCATTCCGTTCTCCTTAAGAGCGATGATCTATTCGATCGCCCTTCCGGCAATCTGTACTGGTGGAGATCGTGACGCATGCGTCGACAAGCGCCTGGGTTCTCCAGCAAGGCACTGTCGCCACCCGAGATGGTCCCCAAACATCTCTCTATGCCGACAGAAGGTCTTTGATCGCCTGATCAATAAATGCGGCGTCCGTCTTGTTGCGCCCGAGAGCGCCGGCCGAATGTCCCCAAATCGATGGAATCACCTTCAGCTCTGCGTTCGGCATCTGGCTGACTTCGATTTCGCTGTCCTCGGGCGGGAAGTAGAGATCCGTCTTGCAGGGCATCACGAGTGCACGCGCTTTGATGGACCCGAGCGCCCTGGAAAAATCTCCGCCGTATGTGGTGTTCGCGCTTATGTCGGCGGCCTGCCAGGTTGCGATCATGGACAGCAGGTTATTCGCATCGGCCTTCGTGAAGCGCGCCTCCCATACGCCCAAAATGAAGGCCTCAAGGGATGGAAATCCAAGGTCCTTGATATCGCACTCGGCGCGATAGAAAGCCTGCGAAAAGCCCCAACCCGCGTAGACACGGGCAAAAGCTTTGAGGCCTTCGATGGGCGGCTTGCGATAAGCTCCGCCTTCAAACGATTGATCGGCCTTCAAGGCGGCCTTTACGCCTTCCAGAAATACGAAATTGTGGCGCGATGTACGGGCAGATCCACAGAAGGGCGCGATCCGTTCAACATAGTCGGGGTACAGAGCGCCCCAATGAAACGCCTGCTGAGCTCCCACTGACCACCCCACTGCGAGAGCAACTCGACGCACCCCGAACTGCTCTGTCAGCAGGCGGTGCTGAAGCTTGACGTTGTCGTAGATGGTTACGAGCGGAAAGCTGGGTCCCGGGGAAGTGACGCTGTTGCTGGGAGAGGTGGAAAAGCCATTTCCGACGAGATTTGGTACGACGATGAAATACCGGCTCGGGTCCAAGGCAAGACCCTCGCCGATCAACCATTCATTCTCGACGTGGCTGCCGCCAAAGAACGTGGGATACACGATAACGTTGTCGCGGGCCTTGTTCAGTTTCCCATATGTCGCATAAGCGATGGTCGCGTTATCAAGAGTGGACCCGTTTTGCAGGGTTATATCTCCTGCATGGAATGCCTCGTAGTCCTTCATCGATCGTCCTCAGGTCAGGAAAGAAATGCTCTCGCCGTTCCCGCGAGCTGACCACGGCTGAATCACCGCCAGCCGATCCAAGTGCCAAACCGCCGGGCCGCTGCAGTGGGCAGCCCGCTTACGCGTTTGACTGCATTTGCGCCGCTTGCCGATTGCGACAATCGTTGGATGAGAACCAGCACCAACTGATGGGACCAACACAGCTACCTGTTCCGGGTCGTCGCCGGCCCGTCGTTTAAAAAAACGACGGGCCAGGCACAAGCTTGTCCGCTTTATTTGTGGATCAAACCGCTCAACTTGGGCGAACTCGCGGGAGCGTCAGGAGCCCAAAGACGGTAACTCAACTGGGCGAAAACCGAGTAGCCTTCAAGTGCGACTGCGCTGTCTCGCCCGGGAATTGCCGTGCCTCCTGTTGGATTGGGCTTGAACTCTTTCATCGCCCACACGTCCAGAGCGACGTGCCCAAAATTGTACCCGATCAATCCGCCGACAGCCCATTCGTCGTACTTGTTTGTATTTATCGCATTGCCATAAAAGGCGCTGGATTTGTCGCCTGTTACTTGACCGAAGTAGTATGCGACCGGTCCGAAAGTCCAATTGTCGATGCTTTTTGTAGCGCGAAACTCCGCATGGAGGATATCACCGCTGTGATAGCCGGTGATTGTGTTTTTCGTATTGATTTCCGCAAAGGTATTAGCTGTCAAATTCCAGCCGTCTTTGAGATACGAAACAATGAACTCGGGCTGGAACGTGTACCAGGGACTGCCCTGGCCCGCTAAACCTGCCGGGCCTGAAATATTTCCGGTGGGCACATGGACTCCCAAACCCGCCTTCACGAAGAACCCGGAGTCCTGCAACTTCCAGCTCAGTTCGATCGGCACGATGTAGGTGTTGCTCATGCCGAGTTGCTGAACGTTGATCGGGGAGCCGATGCTGTCCATCACAAATGGCGTGACCAAAACGGCGTCGTAGGTAGCGCCCAAGAAAGTCCAGCCAGGAACAAACAAGAAGCCTGTTGCCGCCGCACCATATTGAACTGCCGTACCTCCGGGAGGCGCCCCGGGCCCCACGATCTTTGCTTGGTAGGTCGCGAATTGATCAAACATGTAGATTCCCGGAGGCGGCGTGCCAGCGGACGTACCACCGATCGCAACCCCAGGCTTCTGAATCGCGCCTGGCGTTCCAAATTCAAAGGCGGCAGCCGGCCTTGTTGAAATAGCCGCTGAGATGATGCTCGCAGTGCAAATCAGCTTGTATACGTTGTTCACTTCATAGCCCCCCTACTGGCGCGTCCCCATGCGATGCGCACTGCATGAACCTAGTTAGGAGCGTACTTACAATTTTGTGACGGGCTGTCCTACGGGTACAGGACATGGCGAACGAGATCTTTCCCGCTGTAGAGGAAACGGAGCATGTTGCTCCATTCAAGGTTTCAAATTGGGGGAATTTGGATTATCGATCGAGATGACGTTGCAGTCGTGCGTGTCGCGTACGAGAGCGGGCTCTGGCGCGGGCTCGTGCAGGCGCGAGACGGTTCGTTCGACAGAAGCGCTTGAGTCATTCGCGGCGCTTTTCGCCTCGGTTCAATAGCGGATCAGGTGCGCGACCGCGTCCACCGCCACCGCCACCGGTACAAACTGTAATTCTGCTAAATCCTCCACCAGTCACGACTTCTCTGAGCTGACGCAACCAAAAGAGCTGCTGTTACGAGAGTGCTTTTGCTCGGGCGCATTTTTGTCGAACACTGCTCTGGCCGCGATTGCGCTCTGTCCCAATTCCGTATGTGAGATGTCCCAGTAAGCAATGCGGCGACAGTTGCAATCATCCAAAACGGCAACCACCATTCGTTATCGTCTTGGAAGAATGATCAGGAGCCCCTTCATGCGCAAAGCCTCACGCCGCGATTTCTTCATCACCTCGCTCGGTCTTGCAGCGATTCCTGCTTTCACCACTCTTCCGTGGCTGACTCCGGCAGTGGGGCAATCGACGCCGCAAAAGGCGGTCGATATCATTACCACAACGGTTCAAACTAACGGTCTCAATTTCAAGGTTCGCGAAAGTGGGGGAAAAGATCCTGCCTTGGTCTTCCTACACTACTGGGGCGGCAGCGGACGGACTTGGGATATGGCTGTGAATCAATTATCGGAACTCCACCGCTGTGTCGCGCCCGACCTACGTGGCTGGGGCGGTTCCGACAGAAGTATCGAAGACTACAGTTTGAACGCGCAGGCCGACGACGTCGGTGCCATCATTCAGTCGTTAGGCCTCACTCAATACATCCTTGTAGGTCATTCGAGTGGCGCAAAAATCGCCCAGATATTCGGCGCGCGCAAGCCGGTCGGCCTCAAAGGGCTCGTGTTGGTGGCGCCTTCTCCTCCGACTCCTTCCGGAGCTCCACAAGAGCAGAAAGATGGAATGCTGAAGAGCTATCAAAGCGCCGAAGGCGTCAAAATGGCTCTCCCCCACCTGACGGCCAGACAGCTTTCTCCTGAGCTTCAGCAGCAAGTTGTCGAAGATAGCGTCAACGGAACGCCCGCAGCCAAGCGTGCCTGGCCCCAAGAAGGTATGGCGCTCGACATCAGCAACCTGGTTGGAAATATCGATGTTCCCACTACGATCATCGTGGGCGATGCCGACAAGGTGGAGCCGGAGCCTGTCTTGCGACGCGAATTCGGAAGCCGCATCAAGAACGCCGAATTCGTTATTCTACCCGGAGTAGGCCACTTGGCTCCTTTGGAAGCGCCGAATGAATTGGCTGCCGCTATCACGAAGGCCGTGTCCCGCAGTCTTTAACCCTTCCTCGCAAAGACAAAGGCCTCGCCCGTCGTGGCGAGGCCCCACTTTTCTTGATCCTCGGGGCGCGCTGGAGCACGACGCCCCCCTTCCACGGAAGGACCGACAAGTACGTTCGCATTCCGCGTGCGGTCCCAGTCGTCGTTCCGGTCTTGCGGCAGCATCCCCCGGTGACGAGCAAATTCACCGGAGGCAGTAGGGAGACCTTGATGCACCGTGTTTATCAAAGATTTATTGATCTCCTATCGAGCGCTGGAGGCGCGGAAGATTTTTCCAAAGCGATGGCTACTGCGGCAGCCGCGATGGATTTGTCCTGTTTTGCGTATCTTGCGCTGCCGTATCGGCGAAGCAGAGAACCTCTTGTAATTTCGACATATCCTGCCGATTGGGTTACTCGCTATTTGCAAAACAATTACGAGCGCCTTGATCCGGTCATTACGCAAGCGCTTCAGAACCCAGAACCCTTCCGGTGGGGTTTGGGCTTAACCGCAAGACAACTCTCTTCGGCACAGCAGGAACTATTTTACGAAGCTTCTGAGTTTGGAATCCGATTCGGCTTTACGGTTCCTATCCACGATGGTCATGGCCCCATCGCCGCACTGACCTTCGCCACAGACGAAAAGCGGGCGCAATTCGAAAGCCGCATCAATTCGCAGGCGCGTGTTCTTCAACTCATGGCAATGTATTTCCATGCTCACGTTCGACGTAAGCTTTCAGGCGATCGGAGAATCGGCGAGGCGCTACTATCTCCTCGCGAACTCGAATGCCTGGAATGGGCTGCAAAAGGCAAGAGCGCCTGGGAGATCGGGCGCATCCTTGGCATCTCACGTCACACCGTAGCCTCCTATCTTGACAATGCGAAGGAAAAGCTTGGCGTGCGTACAATCGTGCAAGCGGCGACACGCCTAGCGGCTGCAAAACGAGAAGAGCACAATTAAGGCAGAACTCCCCCGTAAGTACGGGTGATGCCTTCTATCAAGAAGCAAGCTTCCATAAGGCATGACAAATGCTGTTAGGAGGCAATCATGATTCAGCTCATCACAGAGCGCTGCTACGGCGAATTTTCGCAAACTCTCATCGCGATGCACCAACTCCGCTATCGGGTTTTCAAGGAGCGGCTAGATTGGGAAGTCGATACCAGTGGAGACATGGAAGTTGACAGTTTCGACGCACTCCATCCTGCCTACCTTGTGCAGGTAGCAACCGACGGTCGGGCACAGGGTTGCGTTAGATTGCTTCCATCTGTCGGACCTACCATGCTGGGTGAAGCTTTTCCCGTACTTCTCGCAGGTCAAAGTGCACCGTCAAAGTGCACGATATGGGAAAGCAGTCGATTCGCGCTGGATGTAGCGACAGACGCTCCTAAAGGAAAGCACGCCATCGCTCGCGCGACATATGAATTGTTCGCTGGCATGATCGAATTCGGCCTCTCGCGACGACTTACTGATATCGTCACAGTAACCGACGCCCGAATGGAACGAATCCTGCGCCGCGCCGGCTGGCCCTTACGACGCCTGGGCAATCCGTGCAATCTTGGGAATACCCTGGCCGTTGCAGGTTATCTCGAGATATCCGCTGAGGTGCTGGCTGGGGTCCGCGACGCCGGTGGTTTCGCCGGGCCCGTCCTTTGGGAGCCGGTCGTTCTCGCGGTTGCCTGACGTTATTCTCAAGGCAAGCGATTCTATTAGCTTTCAAGCGACATCGCTGCCTACAGCGCAATACAATGCATCCGCCCACCTCGGAGAACGAGATAATGGACCAGCCACGCGTGCTCCGGATGCACGCTGTTGATCTGAAGCAGCTCCGATTTGCAATCGCAGCCGCAGATTACGGGAGTCTTCGGCAAGCTGCCGAATTACTGTCCATTCGACACTCGATCCTGAGCCGTTCTATTCGTCAGCTTGAGCATCGGATTGGCGTCACTGTATTCGAGCGCTCAGGTGGAGGGGTAAAGCCTACGCCAGCTGGGCGACGCGTTCTGAGGATGGCCCGGTTAATTCTGGAGCAAGTCGATGTGCTTGTTGCAACGGCAAAATCGAACGGGCGAGGCGAAGCTGGCCGCCTTTCGGTCGGCTTCTGCACCTCCATATCCGCCGGCAATCTGCGAGCGACACTGACCGAATTCAAGAGCCGGTTTCCGCAAGTCGAACTCGCGACCATCGAGCGGTCGCGAATACGCCTAGCAACTGCGTTGCGAAACGACACGATCGACATTCTGGTCGTAACTGGCGAGGTGCCGCTGCCCGACAATAACGTTCGCCCCCTCTGGAGTGAGCGAATCCTGGTCTCCTTGGCCGAAGATCATCCATTGGCCGCGCGCAGCGCAATCTATTGGACGGACCTCCGGAACGAGACCATTCTATTGAGCCAGCACGATCCCGGACGCGAACTCGAGGATCTCCTGATATCAAAGCTTGTTTCTCCTGAAGATCGCCCTAGGATCGCGCGCCATGACGTCAGCCGAGGCATTATTAAGAGCCTTGTCAGCATGAAGCTTGGGATCAGCTTGGTCCTGGAATCAGATGTTGGCGCAAGCTTCGCTGGTTTGGCCTATCGCGAATTGCGCGATGGGACCGGGTCGACCCGCTTTGATTTTTCGGCGCATTGGCGAGCCGATAATGACAATCCCGCCCTCGAAGGTTTTCTCAAACTCTTGGCCGAACGCTATCCTTCGCTGACGTCTGGTGAATGAGTCATACGACGCCGTTTTGCAAATCCACGATCCGTGGCCATGAATCGCGCCAACATGGGCGCGATCAGCTTACTCGGATCGCTGACCGGCTGCCCCGTTTCTCGCCCAAGAGCCGCCGCGTAAGCCACCAGATCTCGATGCACTGAAGCCGGCAGTTCAACGCTGACCTTGACTGGTCTCTCGTCTGGTAGCGCCCCAATCTTGAGCTTGGACATGTCACCCTCGGTATGGCTCTAGAACGAGATCGCGATTGACGATAACGCGCACCGGAAATCCCGGGCGTATGGTCAGCGTCGGCTGAATATTTAGGCTGCGACGAACAACCTGCTGGCCGGTTTGATTCAGCGAGTCCCCTGCCCCGTGTCGCAAAGCCTGAAGGATAGCACTGTCGTTGCTGTTGGTGTCGGAGCCCGCGCCAAGCTCGGTGCCGACGGCAAGCAGTGTCGACAGGGCAGCAGCTTTGAGCAATTCGCCCCAATGGTTGTCGACTTCGTCTTCGAGGCCGGCATATCCTGCCGTGTCTGCACCTGGCTGCCGCTCGAGCACGATCGAACGACCGTTCGGCATGATTAGCCGCGTCCAAACCAGCAGCACGCGCGATTGCCCGAAGGCGACCTGGCTGTCGTAAACGCCGATCAGACGTGCCCCTTGCGGGACGAGCAGAAGGCGCCCGGTCGGCGAATCGAATACGTTTTCAGTTATTTGCGCGGTGATTTGGCCTGGGAGGTCCGATCGGATCCCGGTGATCAATGCTCCCGGAATGACAGTTCCAGCCTGGACGATATACGGTGAAGCCGGCCTGGTGACGCGGTCAGGGCTTACTGTACGGCGATCCACTGATGCGTTGAGGAAGGCGAGCTTCCTATCCTGACCGTTCTGCGCGGATCCTTCGTCGCTATTGGTGGTCGAACTTGACGGAGCGTTGCGGTCGCTCCCCTGCGCCGCGGCAGCAGGCGAACGCACTTCTCTCCCATTGGTCGAAGCGAACACATGGCTCACGCGGGCGGCCTCGGTTTCCTGGTCCCGACGCTGCTGTTCCATATCTGGAGCCGTCACTCCGATCGTCGGAGACTGACTTTGTGCGGCAAGGATTGGCCGTCCAAGGTCTCCAGGGAGGGGCGGACCAAGCTGCGGGATGGCTTGGCGCGGCACGCCTGCGTAATCCCTCGGCAGCACCGTAAGGCCGTCGGCGACGTTGTGATGGTCGGTGCTATAGAGTTCATCAGCCGCCTGGTTTCGGAAGCGATTGCTCTGCAACGACCACAACACAGCTCCGCCGATGACAAGCAAGGCAACCGCGCTCCCTCCCGCCAGAACCTTCCGCGACAACCGTGTCACGCGCGGGTGCTCTGCTCTCAACCGGAAGTTCGTAGACTGCTCGTCCTGTGTTTGCGGCGGAATCGCCTGCCCGTGGTCGTTTCCATTCTCTGCAGTCATGTTGAGGACCTCCCGTCAGTCCTGACAATCCTGACCTTCTGCTGGTGCTCACCCCCGAGCCGCAGTTCTGCGGCTGCAAATAGCCGATCTACGATCAGAACATTACCGTAGGCGCGATAGTTGACGAGCTGGGTTTTGCCGTCGGGCCCGATGACGAAGAGCGGCGGCATCTCGCCTTGGACAATCCCTTGCGGGAATTCGACATAGACCTTATGGCCATCATCATACGCGGCAACTGGCCGCCAAGGCGGGCTGTCGCCTTCGATCGCGTAGCGAAAGACACGCTGCGTCGGATCGGGAAGAACAGGTCTTAGTGTGGCGGCTCGCGATCGTTCGCGAACCGTTTCCGGATAATACCAGGCAACGGATGGCATGTATGGCCGCTCGCGAGAGCGCAGCTCGATCAGATAGGTGCGTCGGTCCGTGTTGACGACGAGGTTGGTCTCGATCGACGCGCGGGTCGGCTTCACCAGGATGTGGACGCGCCGCGTGTCGCCGCTCCCGCTCTCTGTATCGCCCACCACCCAGCGCACGGTGTCTCCGGCCGCGATTGGACCTGATCCCGTCAATTGCTCTCCCTCCTCGAGCGCAATATCCGTGATCTGTCCGGGAGCGGCGTAAACCTGGTAGAGCGCACCCGGGCTGTAAGCATAAATTTGCGCCGCGTTGAAGTATCCTTTCTTGCGCGGTTCGACTCGTGCCGCACCGTTTGCGGTCTCAACTCGGCTCACAGGTTCGGCGTCTTCCTTCCCACCCGACTTGCCGCCCAGAACAGGCTTCCAGAGTGGTGGAACGTGAAGCGGCTGCAGTCTGTCGTCGACCGGCATCGGAGGCGCCGGCAATGGCGGGACTTCGGTGTCATAGCTGATCTCTGGCGGAATGTAGGTCGCGCACCCTCCGAGAGCCGACGTACATAGAAGAAGAGCGGACAAGAGCGTTCGCTTCGAGGCCAATAACTTGAACCAACTCGAGTTGAGCCTACGTTGCTGGATGGGATGTTTCGAAAATGCGTCAAACGTCGATTTGGTCACTGACCCAACTCCTTTGACCAGTTGATAGCGCGGACGTAGACGCCAAGGGGATTCTTGCGCAGGCGTTCGGCATCGCGCGGCGTCTCGATGACGATCGTGAGAATCGCGGTCCAGCGCTCGGTCGCACTCAACGACCCGTTGTCGTAAATGCGTTGGATCCACGCGATCCGAAAGCTGTCTGGAGAAGCGCGGATGACGCTCGAGACATCGACGGAGATCTGCGCCTTACCCAACTTGGCAAAGGGATCGTCGTTACGTGCATAATCGTTAAGTGCGCCCGCGCCGCGATCGGTCGTAAAGTCATACGCACGAAGCCAATTCTGGCGCAGAACGATACCGTCGGCCGGCAGGCCCCTGACATCTTCAATAAAGCGCGCCAAGTGGTAAGCAATCTGCGCGTCGGTGGGTTGATAGTCGGTATTGGCCGGGGCGACCCTTTGGGCCTGGCCGAGACGATCGACTTCGACCACCCAGGGCGTGATCGACCCTCGCGCCGATTGCCAGACAAGTCCGATTGCAAGACCGGCTGACAGCATGAGGCTGCCGAAGGCCATCAAGCGCCAGTTCTTGGCTTGCACGCGCGCCGATCCGATGCGCTCGTCCCAAACCTGCGCTGCCTTTTGGTACGGCGTGATAGGTTCGGGCATGCGCCCATAGTGAACGGAAGGTCGTTTGAACATCGATGATTGCCCCATTGGATCGAGTGATCGGCTTGAAGTCGTGCGGTTTCTTGATTTGAGACGTCGCTCCCCGCGGCAGGTGGCTAAGTCGGCGCTTGGCTGCGTGTCAGTGCTCTCCTTCGGACAAATCGACGGAGGAGCCGCTGCCGCCATGATCGCCGGAGCGGACCGCGTGGCCGGCTGTCGACGCGCCATGCCGAATGGTCTCGGCACGTTTCATGCGTCGTGCCCAATCAGGTTGACCGTCCGCCGAAGAGCTCGCAGCCGGTTCGCTTGCGTGCCCGTTGCTGGCGGATGCGGTCGTAGCTCGACGTAACGGGCTCATGGCAGCCGAGCTACCGGCTTCAGCGACGCCGGCAAGACCGCCGCTTCGATAGGCAGCGGATGCGCCGCTCAAGACGGCACCCCCACCACGCGCAGTACCTGCGATCGCGCCACCGGCGAAGCCAGCACCACCTGCGGCAAGTCCGGCACCTGCCGCAACAACGCCGCCAGCAGCAAGGCCAGTTCCAATTGCAGCGCCCGCGCCGAGTTGCGGTCCACCGGAAACCAGGCCGTTTGCGATTCCCGGACCGAAGATACCGAGGCCCAACAACGATAGCGCTGCGAGTACCAGCGT
This sequence comes from Afipia sp. GAS231, assembly GCF_900103365.1. Classification (NCBI taxonomy): domain Bacteria; kingdom Pseudomonadati; phylum Pseudomonadota; class Alphaproteobacteria; order Hyphomicrobiales; family Nitrobacteraceae; genus Afipia; species Afipia sp. GAS231. The sequence continues at coordinate 4,914,542 of NZ_LT629703.1, read as the reverse complement.
CATCGCGTCTTCGATCGTTGGCTGTGCACCGCCGAAGCCTGAGGTGAACTGAGAGAACAGGGTCGAGCCGACGCCGACAATGACGGCTAGGACCAAAACCTTGATTCCGGAGGATATGACGTTGCCCAAGACCCGCTCTGCCGCGAAGGCGGTCTTGCCAAACAAGCCAAAGGGAATGAGCACGAAACCGGCAAGCGTCGTGAGCTTGAACTCAATCAGGGTAACGAAGAGCTGGATCGCCAGAATGAAGAAGGCGAGCAGCACCACGACCCATGCGAACAGCAAAACGACGATCTGGACGAAATTCTCGAAGAAGCTGATGTAGCCCATCAGGTTCGAGATCGAGTCGAGTAGCGGCCGACCGGCGTCGAGTCCGACTTGAGCGATCTTTCCCGGCCTCAGGAAATCTGTCGCGGAGAGGCTCGCGCCGGACGCTTTCAGACCGAGGCCAGCAAAGCTCTCGAAGATGATGCGCGCCAGGCTGTTCCAATTGCCGATCAGATACGCAAAGACGCCGACAAAGAGCGTCTTTTTGACAAGGCGCGCGATGATGTCCTCATCCGTTCCCCAGCTCCAGAACAGGGCGGCGAGCGTGATGTCGATCGCAACCAGGGTCGTTGCAAGATAGCCGACGTCGCCACCCAGCAGTCCAAAGCCGTTGTCGATGTAGCGTGTGAACGTCTCCAGGAATTGATCGATGACCCCGGTACCAGTCATGGCTTGCCCGCCTCAGGTATCTCAACTGCGGGATACCCTTGCGGTACCCGGCTCTCATCCTTTGGCGCGGGCGTCAGGCCGGCGGCCGGATTACCGTGGCCGGAAACTGCGGCACCATCCTTCCTGCCAAGGAAGCGACGCCGGTTTTCGGCCCACACCTTCTGGCAATGCTGATAGTTCGCCGCATCCTCCGAAGTGACGCTGCGGCAGCGGGCGAGGTCGGAACCGTCGACGTCTGCGATCTGCTCTGCTTTTGACGGCGAAGACGTATCTTCTCGACCACGAAGCTGGATCGTGCAGGCTGCGACGACCAGTATCCCGGCTGATGTGAGCAGCGACAACGCCTTGAAGGGGCCTGTATCGGTCATCGGTGGAACATCTGCACGTTGGAGGATTGATATCCCTGTCCCGGCATCAGGAAACGTCGAAGCTGTTCTCGACCCTGATCTTGCGCTGAGGCGCGCTGAGCTGCCTCAAGGCTCTGCGCCCTGCCTTGTGCTGCAACTGTTGCGGTGAGATCGGCGAGTTGTTGCGCCTGAAGCGCAAGGATCTGATTGCCGGCCTGGGTCGCCTGCAGGGCGCCGCTGGCGCCCTGACTTGACGTCACCAGCGCCGACGTTTCGATGCGGTTGGTGTCGAGGTTACCGACCACGCCGGCCTGAACCCGGAGCGCGTCCTGCAACGCAGCCACTGAATTCTGCCACCGCGAATGGGCGTTGGTGATCATCATCTGGCTGGACTGGCTGCCAGTGACGGGCACATAGCTGGTCGAGAACGCGCGATCGATCTGCTGAACGTCGTAAGCGATGCGCTGAGCCTGGGCCAGCAATTGCTGAGTCCGCTGGATCGACGATTGCAGTTGCTGCAGCGATGAATACGGCAGGCTTGCGAGATTCCTTGCCTGATTGATCAGCAACTGTGCCTGGTTCTGCAACGAGGTGATCTGATTGTTGATCTGCTGCAGCGCCCGCGCCGCAGTCAGGACGTTCTGGACGTAATTGTTGGGGTCGAAGACGATCGACTGCGCTCGTACGGGCACCGTGACGCCAAGCGTGACGGCGACGGTTCCAGCGACCAGCAAAGAGCTGAGACGGCTCATAGTGATCTCTCCAGGTTGCCGAGATTGGGGATGAGGTCTGTGGCCCAGGCGACGCCTCGGTGCTGGAGCCAGGCGGGCACGAAGCCGTCGCGTCCATGTTCGGCTAGGAGCCGCTCGATGGCAGCCTGGTCGGTCTTGGAAGAGGCGGCCGTAAAGGCGAGGGCAACCTCGCCAAGGCCGAGCTCGAACATCCGGTTGCCGCGGCGGGACTGGCAATAATAGTCACGCTTCGGCGTCGCCCGGCTTAGAAGCTCGATCTGGCGGTCGTTGAGGCCGAAGCGGCGGTAGATCGCGGTGATTTGCGGCTCGATCGCCCGCTCGTTCGGCAGCAGCAGCCGCGTCGGACAGCTTTCGATGATCGCCGGCGCGATGGCGGAGCCGTCGATATCTGAAAGCGATTGGGTGGCGAAGATGACAGACGCATTCTTCTTGCGAAGCGTCTTCAGCCATTCGCGAAGCTGGCCGGCAAAATCCTCATCGTCTAGGGCCAGCCAACCCTCATCAACAATGAGAAGTGTGGGCCGGCCGTCGAGACGGTCTCCAATACGATGAAAGAGGTACGCCAGCACGGCCGGGGCCGCGCTCGTTCCGATCAACCCTTCGGTCTCAAACGCCTGGATCGAAGCTTCGCCAAGGCGCTCGAATTCGGCATCGAGTAGGCGCCCAGAAGGACCGCCCAGGCAATAGGGTTGCAAGGCGCGCTTCAGGGAGTTGGATTGCAGGAGGACTGACAGGCCCGTGAGCGTGCGTTCCTGCCTCGGCGCCGAAGCGAGAGACGTCAGCGCCGACCACAGATGATCTTTGACCTCCGGGGTGATCTCGATCTTCTCCCGCGCCAGAATCGCGCCGATCCATTCGGTGGCCCATCCTCGCTCCGAGGGATCATCGATCCAGGCCAGCGGCTGTAGGGCGACGGGGTTTTCATTTCCTTCAGACAATGCGCCGCCCAGATCATGCCAGTCGCCATCCATGGCGAGCGCGGCCGCCCGGATCGAACCGCCGAAATCGAACGCAAAGACCTGAGAGTTCGGGTAACGGCGGAACTGCAGCGCCATCAGAGCAAGCAGAACCGACTTACCAGCACCCGTGGGTCCCACCACCAGGGTATGGCCGACGTCGCCGACGTGGAGAGAGAACCGGAATGGCGTTGATCCCTCGGTCTTGCCGAACAGGAGGGGCGGACCTTTGAAGTGCAGATCCCTCGCCTCGCCAGCCCACACCGCCGACATCGGAATCATATGAGCGAGGTTAAGGGTCGAGACCGGCGGCTGCCGCACATTGGCGTAGACATGTCCCGGCAGGCTGCCGAGCCAAGCTTCGACGGCGTTCACCGTTTCGATCATGCAGGTGAAATCGCGGCCCTGAATGACTTTCTCGACCAGCCGCAGCTTTTCATCGGCTGCACCGGGATCGCCATCCCAGACGGTGATAGTTGCCGTGACAAAGGCTTGTCCGATCTGATCCGAACCGAGTTCCTGCAACGCGGCGTCGGCGTCGATAGCTTTGTTGTGGGCGTCGGTATCGAGCAGCGTCGACGCCTCGTTGGTCATGACCTCCTTGAGAATGGCGCCAATCGACTTTCTCTTTGCGAACCACTGGCGGCGGATCTTGGTCAGCAGCTTGGTGGCATCGGTCTTGTCGAGCATGATTGCCCGAGTCGACCAGCGATACGAAAACGCCAGGCGATTCAGATCATCTAAAATTCCCGGGGTCGTCGTGCCCGGGAAGCCGACAATCGTGAGAACTCGAACGTTGGCTGAGCCCAACATTGGCTCAAGCCCACCGGTCAGCGTCTGGTCGGCCAGCAGCGCATCGATGTACATGGGAATTTCGGGCACTCGAACGCGATGACGCCTGGTTGAAATCGTTGAGTGCAGGTAGGTCAGCGTGTCCTGATCATCGAGCCAGGCGCATTCCGGCATGAACCCTTCAACGAGCTGAAGCACGCGGTTGGTTTGATCGGCGAACCCATGGAGCACCTCCCGAGCGTCAGCTCCCACGGTTCGATCGCGGCCCTCATAGAGCAGTCGCTCTGCCCTGGCCACTCCTTCCTCCGGCGGCAAGTAGAGGAACGTCAGAAAATAGCTGGACTCGTAGTGGGCGCCTGCCTCCTCGAATTGTGCTCTGCGCTCGGCGTCGACCAATGCAGACGCGACATCCGGAAAGGTGTTCGGCGGGTAAACACCTGCAAAATGGCGCTGCGCCTCAACGAACACGGCCCAGCCAGATCCCAGACGACGCAAGGCGTTGTTCAGGCGACCGGCGACGCCGACAAGTTCAGCCGGCACTGCGCTGTCGAGGTCGGGGCCACGGAACTTTGCTGTCCGCTGGAACGAACCGTCCTTGTTCAGGATAATTCCCTCGTCGACCAGGGCTGCCCAAGGCAGGAAGTCCGCGAGACGAGCGTTGGAATGGCGATATTCGGCAAGATTCATCATGACTGAACTCAGACGTTGAGATGACCGGGAATGCGCAGGTGTCGACGCACCACATCGACGAAGGCGGGATCGCGCTTGGTGGCCCAGACGGCGGCCATGTGACCGACGAACCAGAGGACGAGCCCCGCGATCCACAGCCGCAGTCCAAGTCCAAGGGCGGCCGCCAACGTGCCGTTGACGATCGCAACCGATCGCGGAGCACCGCCCATCAAGATCGGCTCGGTGAGCGCACGGTGAACGGGCACGACAAAACCTGCGACCGGGTCATCCATCAGATCACCACGCCGCCGCCGAAGGAAAAGAACGACAGAAAGAAGCTCGAGGCCGCGAACGCGATCGACAGACCAAACACGATCTGGATCAACCTGCGGAAACCACCGGACGAATCGCCGAACGCGAGCGTCAGCCCGGTCACGACAATGATGATGACGGCGATGATCTTGGCGACCGGTCCTTCGACCGATTGCAGGATCTGATTGAGTGGCTGCTCCCAAGGCATGTTGGAGCCGGCGGCCCGGGCCGGCGCTGTAGCTAGGAGGACCATTCCCGATAGTGAGAACGATAGGGCTCGCGAAAAGCTAGGGAATCGAGGACTCATGTTGAATCTCCTGCAGGTGAAAGGCTGTAGTCGCCGGCGGACCCAAGCCCCGTGACGAGGGCGAGTTCGGCGAGGCGACGATCGGTACCGCGGCCGGCAAGCACGGCGATGAGGTTGATGGTCTCGGCGATCAGGGCGCGCGGAACCGTGATAACGGCTTCCTGGATGAGCTGCTCGAGCCGCCGTAGCGCGCCGAGCGCGGTGCCGGCATGGATGGTGCCGATGCCGCCGGGGTGACCGGTGCCCCAGGCCTTGAGCAAGTCGAGCGCTTCGGCGCCGCGGACCTCGCCGACCGGGATGCGGTCAGGACGCAGTCGAAGCGAGGACCGGACAAGGTCAGATAGGGTTGCTACGCCGTCCTTGGTCCGCAGGGCGACAAGATTGGGCGCCTTACACTGAAGTTCGCGGGTATCTTCAATTAGCACGACCCGATCGGAGGTCTTTGCCACCTCGGCCAGAAGCGCGTTGGTCAATGTTGTCTTGCCGGTCGACGTACCGCCAGCGACGAGGATGTTCTTGCGCGTGGCGACCGCAGCCCTTAAGGCGCTAGCCTGATCCGATGTCATCGTTCCCGCGGCGACATAGTCGTCGAGTGTGAACACCGCGACCGCGGGCTTGCGGATAGCGAACGCAGGAGCCGCAACGACGGGGGGTAACAAACCTTCGAAGCGCTCGCCGGTCCCAGGTAGTTCGGCAGAGACGCGTGGCGAGCCAGCATGCACCTCCGCGCCCACATGGTGTGCCACCAGGCGAACGATGCGCTCGCCGTCCGCCGCAGACAAAGTTTCGCCGGTATCAATGAGGCCACTCGACAGCCGGTCAATCCACAACCGCCCATCTGGATTGAGCATGACCTCGATGATTGCGTCATCTTCCAGGTAGCCCGCAATCGCCGCGCCAAGTGCGCTACGCAGCATTCGCGCGCCGCGAGAATTCGCCTCCGATTGAAAGGAATGGATTGCCACCGTCGCCCCCACCGAATGAGGACGTCTAAAGAGCGCCCTCAGATGGGGATGATTAGAAAGGCCCCCGTAGACCTAGCGCAACAGGCGCTGACAGTTGTCGTAGTACGGCGTAGAAAAAGAAAGAGTGGGAACGGATGCTTGATGTCTAGTCGACGTGGTCCACTCGATGGTGCGGTGTTTTCGTAATGCGCCCTGCGCGCAACGTGCGCGTCGGTACTCACCACGCCGCATCCTCTTCTGCGGGCACTGGTACGATCGTTTGTTCATACAAAACGACGGGCCCAATTCCGTCGGAAGAGCTAGCTGGCATAAAGAGGGAAGATGAGCCGAGCCACCAGATCAAGCGTTGTAGCCGCGGTAGCGCAAACCAAGCCAACGCCGCCATCTGAAGTGCTACGTTGAAACCAAACGCGACTTGATAGGCCACGATGGGTCTCTGGCCATCTTCCATCGACCATTGCTCCAGGATCAGACCCGTCCCGCATTGGGCTAGAAACGCCCAACCAAAGTGCAGAACGTTTAATGCGCCATTGGCACGACCGACAAGTTCCGACGGAAAATAATCAGCGATGACCGCGAAGCTGACCACGGTCGCCGCTCCGACAATTGCCACCACAGACCACGGCAAGATGGACGGAAGAGGCGCGCGTAGGGTCAAGGCAAGCTCGGCTCCGATGAACAGCATCGCAACGATCGCCAGGATTATCTCCGGGCCGAACCCTCTTCGTTTGATATGGTGGACTATCATACCAAACAAAAAGGCCCCGCCGCTCAGTACGATCGACATTACGAGTAACTGTCCAACCAGACTCGCGCGATCAAGTCCGTCTACGTCCGTCAGCCACGGCGCTGCCCACAAACCCTGCAGAGACCAGGCCGAACCGACGCAGGTCGCTGACAAGGGAGCAATTCTCCAGAAACGCCGATCTTGAAACACGTCCCTTAAAGTGCCATGGCTCGGTGGCATTGATAATGAGATGGCTCGATCGGGGACCAGGAAATAGATAAGTACGGCTGTAGCGCCGGTCGCTGCAGCCAATAAGACAAACAGCTGCTGCCAGCTGATCCACGCAAGCAACTGTTCAGCTGGAGCTGTTGCAGTCACCGCTCCAAGCGAACCCAACATAATCATGTAGCCATTCAGTAGAGCCACGCGCTCCCTCGGAAACCAGAGCACGATCGCCTTAAGTCCGGCTGTCAGCGACGCTGCGACACCAAGCCCAATCATGGCACGCCCGACTAACAATGATACGAAATCCGTCGACGTCGCGAACAGTCCGGCCCCTGCTGCAGCGACCAAGAGCAGTACGCTCTGGACACGACGCGGGCCATAGCGGTCCAAGAGTACGCCGATCGGAATCTGTGCTGCCGCGAAGACGAGAAAATAGACCGAGGTAAGCAGCCCAAGGTCAGCCGTGCCAAGACCAGCATCTGCACTGAGGCGACCGGAGATCAGACCATTGATTGTCCGAAACAGATACGCAAGGTAGTATCCCAAGGCAAACGGAAGAAAGACGCGTGCGATGAGCCGCAAACCGTGGGCTGCATTAGCAAAACGCGTTTGGAAGGTGCCGAAAGTTTGGATTGCTGCCGTCCTCCCGGACGGCAGCAATCGCTTGGTCTTGATCGACCGCTGAATCTGGCCGTGGAAGTGTATTAACTGACCGCTCCTGCGACGCTACCGGCAAAGCGTCATCCGACTTCAACTCGGAAGTTTGACGTTCAGTCTCGCTTAGGCGGTCAATCGTCTCCCGCATCAAGGATCGGCCAGAGCGAACGCGTCTCTCAACCTGTTTGGCAAGCTCATTGAACCGGTCGCGACCAAGCCCACATGCCTCGTGCTGCTGGGATTGCGACATGGGCGGGGTGATAGTCAGGTGATATCGGGCGTGGAGCGCTACTGTCTCCGCGATAATTTGGAGCTCGCTTTGAAGACGCTCCAGCTGACTGCCAATCCGATCAAAGTGGTCGTGGATAAGACCTTCGATAGGGGGAGCCAGATCGAGGAAACGCTCAAGAGCGTTCTCCACAACCATACTCTTGCCGACGCCGGGGCGGTCAGTTGCAGCTTCGAGGCGCTCAAACATCTGCTCAGAAAGTTGAACGGTTACTTTTCTGGTTCGTGGGACCTCTCGGGGCACCTGCTGCCCATCCCGACTAGCTTGATTCACAGAGTCGATGTGGCTATCGACCTCGCTCCCGACCTGCATTGTGTGCCCCCCGTCCACGTACACGCGCCAACGATCCGCACATTGTTCTCGACGCGTTACGTGAAGTTGAGTCGAGAAGGGATCAAACGCGAACTTGGCCGGCAAAAACGATGGACTGACCGCAGCCGCAACCCCGTGGACACCGGGTTCGTAGATTGTCGTAGGCAAAGAAAGAAACGGCGAGATGGATGGGTGGGTGCGCGTTTCTCAGTTCGAGATGTAAGAATGGCGTTTCAACTACCAGGTTCGTCGAGCTTCCAATGGAGGATCTCGTCCGGAATTTCCCGCAGGAAGCCCTGCCCCTTTTGCAATCGACGTCCGAGCGCCTCGACAAACCCTTCAAAGCGTTCCCTACCCTTTACCTGTGCAGCAGCTTGCGCGTCATTGGGCAACGGTGGCGTGATCGTCAGCCAGAAGCGGATGAATAGGGCTAAGGTCTCGGCCGTCAAGCCGACGTCGCGTTCCAACCTTTGCATCTGTCGCGACAACCGATCGAGGCGCCGGGTAAACGCCGCCTCCCGCCTGTCCGATCCGTCCGGTGACAGAAATGAAGCGACTGCCGCTTCCACAATCGCGGACCGGGAAAGCTTCTTGCGATCGGCAAGCTCCGTGATCTGCTTTAAAAGCTCTGGCGGGAAATACACGTTCATCCGGTCACGCATGATGCCTCACAGTTCCATGCCATCGTTCGGGTCCATGGAGATCTGACGGGCGACGCCGCGCATTTGCTGACGAAGAAGTCGGGACTGGCGGACGGAATCCTCGTCATCGTCAAGAACGGCGGAAAATTCTTCCGTAGGCGTCGGCTCGGCCGACTCCTTGACGATGGCGACATGATCGGGGAGTTCGGGCTCACGGCGAAGACCGCTGTTGGCCGTGTCCTCTCCTGCTTGCTCCGCCCGGTCGGTTGGAAGCGTCGCCGGCGTGAGCGTTCCAAGTGTTGACCATCCATCGGTTCGCGATGACCGGCCAGAGGCCGCAGGATCGGGTGGCGGCAATATCCGCTCGGTGAACCGCCGATCCTCGTAGTAGCGAACCTTCTTCGCTCGGATCGGCGGCGTACCTGCCACCATGACGACTTCCTCTCGCGACGGAAGCTGCATGACCTCGCCTGGGGTAAGCAGCGGCCGCGCCGTCTCCTGCCGCGAGACCATCAGGTGCCCCAGCCAGGGGTTCAATCTGTGTCCCGCATAATTCTTCATTGCCCGCATCTCGGTCGCCGTACCCAGCGCGTCGGACACGCGCTTGGCAGTCCGCTCATCGTTGGTCGCGAAGCTGACCCGGACGTGGCAGTTGTCGAGGATCGCGTTGTTGGGTCCGTAAGCCTTTTCGATCTGGTTGAGCGATTGCGCTATCAGAAAACTCTTGATCCCATAGCCCGCCATGAAGGCGAGCGCCGACTCAAAGAAATCAAGCCTTCCCAGCGCCGGGAACTCGTCGAGCATCATCAGAATACGATGCCGGCGATCGCTGGCATGCAAGTCCTCGGTCAAGCGCCGTCCGATCTGGTTCAGCACGAGACGGATTAAGGGCTTGGTCCGCGATATGTCGGAAGGCGGCACCACGAGGTAGAGCGTCGTCGGGCTGATGTCGGCGATCAGATCTGCAATCCGCCAGTCGCACTGGCGGGTCACCTTGGCCACGACGGGATCGCGGTAAAGTCCGAGGAACGACATCGCCGTGGAAAGAACGCCGGAGCGTTCATTCTCAGACTTGTTGAGGAGCTCGCGCGCAGTCGAAGCGACCACGGGATGCGCGCCCTGTTCGCCGAGGTGCGGCGTGGTCATCATCGCCTTCAACGTCGCCTCAATCGGCCGCTTCGGGTCTGACAGGAAGGCGGCGACGCCGGCCAAGTTCTTGTCGGCCTCGGCATAGAGGACATGGAGGATGGCGCCGACCAGGAGCGAATGACTGGTCTTCTCCCAATGGTTCCGCTTGTCGAGCGAGCCCTCGGGGTCAACCAGGACGTCGGCGACATTCTGCACGTCGCGGACCTCCCACTCCCCGCGCCGGACCTCGAGCAATGGGTTGTAAGCCGAAGACTTCGGGTTGGTCGGGTCGAACAACAGGACGCGGCCGTGCCGCGAGCGAAAGCCGGCCGTGAGTTGCCAGTTTTCCCCCTTGATGTCGTGAACGATGGCCGAACCCGGCCAGGCCAGCAGCGAGGGAACGACAAGGCCGACACCTTTGCCGGACCGGGTGGGTGCGAAACACAACACGTGCTCCGGTCCGTCATGTCGCAGGTAGTTGCGGTCGAGTTTGCCCAGCACCACGCCATCCGGACCGAGAAGTCCGGCCGCTTGAACCTCCCGTTCATCGGCCCAGCGCGCCGAGCCATAGGTCTGGACATTCTTGGCCTCGCGCGCACGCCAGACCGACATGCCGATCGCCACCGCAATCGAAAAGAAGGTTCCCGACGCGGCGATGAAGGCCCCTTCGGCAAAGACTTGAGGCGCATAGGCGTCGTAGACGAACCACCACCAGAAGAAGATCGGCGGGTAGTAGATCTTCCAACCCCAAAGCTCGAACCAAGGACGTCCGAGTTCCGACTGGTAGGCCAGCCGCCAGGCTGTCCACTCGGTCGCTCCCCAGATGCCGAGCAAAACGATCAGGCCGACAACGATTACCTGTCCCCAGAGGATTTTGGTTCCGGACATCCCAAACGTCCTTTGTGCAATTGAATTTGGCGAACTCAAGCTATAGGCCTAGGTCACGCTTGCGACCAAAACCCCATTCGATGCCGCCGCCGTCCTTCACGACGCCGGTGACGTGCTGACTGAGCCTCTTTTCGAGCTCCCGCGACCACGGCACGAGTTGGAAGCCGAGCCCGTTATCGATCATGGCGAAGCGTCCCGAGGCGAGCGTCAGGCGCTGGCGATAGGTGCCCGCCACGTGTTCACCGGATGCTCCCTTCACGTGCGGAAGCCCGATGTCGGCCGCGATCCTTGTTCCCACCTCGTCGAGTTCGCGTCGGCGCAGCGTGTTCAGGAGGTCGCGTTGTAGGATGATGCGCTGTCCCTGCCGCCGCGCCAGACCTTCCTGAACCAGATGTTCGGCGCGAGCTTCCATGGCGTCGCGGGCCTCGCGGCCGAATCCCCCCATCGCGAGTGGCATCGAGTCACGTTCGACCAGCCGGTGGTCTAGCCAGGTCGCCCCCCTCGCGCTGATCTGCTCACCGAGATCCAGATCAGAGCGGATCGCCAGCATCAGGGTGGGACGCGGATCGCTGGCTTGGCCGAACCGTCGTACTTCGACGATGCCGCCGACCGGCAGCGCATGTTCGAAGGCCTCGATCCCCGGAAAGCGGACGTGATGGGCCCTTCCGTCTGTTCCGTCGATCACCGCGTAGGCCTCGCCAGTTAACTCGTTGTGCAATCCCCGATCAACCAGCCGTCCGACGATCTGGGAGGTCGGCTGTCCACCTTCGATGACGTAATCGGAAACGCCGCGCGGTTCCTCACGCTCGGTGAAGGCGCGATGCATCGTCTTGATGATATCGCCGCGCATGCCAAGGTCGCGGAGATTACGCTCGGCCTCGAGCCCGACCATCCACTCCCCTGGCGCAGCTGGTGCCGCAAGGCCCATCTTCTCCAGATGCTGAAGACGGCCAACCATCAGGCGCCGGATCTCGAGATCGGAGCTGCCGGGATTCTCAGGGCGAAGATCGATATAGCCTGCTTCATCGGCTGCCAGCCGGATCTCCTGATCGAGCCGCGTCCATCGTTCTGCAGCGACTTCTCTCTCCAACGAATTGCATATCTCATGCTCCGGTTTTGGTCCCAGTTCGATGGCAACCAGTTCGTCGGCGCGTGAACGTAGGCCTCGGCTGATGTAGTCGCGGGAGATGACGAGATCAGTGCCCTGTTCGTCGACGCCCCGAACGAGAAGATGGACATGAGGATTGTCTGTGTTCCAGTGATCGACGGCCACCCAGTCAAGCCGCGTGCCGAGGTCTATCTCCATCTGTTTGGCCAGATCACGGGTAAAAGCCCTGAGGTCGGTCATCTCGCCGGCATCCTCGGGCGAGACGATGAACCGAAAATGATGCCGGTCGCCCTCGCATCGCTCGGCGAAGGCCGCACCATCGGCTCTGTCGCCTCTGACATCGAACATCTCGGCCCGCTCACCACTCCGGGTCACGCCGTCGCGCTTCAGGTATGAAAGATGGGCCGTCAGCGGCGCCGAGCGGAATGCTCGTCCTTTGTGGCGGACAACGCGTGCTTTCACCACGACGCGCCGCGTCGGGCTGAACAATCGGCTGCGGTTAAATGCGAGCCTACCGCGGCCAAACGTCGAGCGCCCATAAACCGTGAAACGCTTGCCAGCCGCAGCCTGACCTGAGGTGTGGCCAGCTTTCTTCGCGGCGCGTAGCACCTGGTTGATGAAGCTCTTCGGTTTTGGCGCGCGGGTGCTGCGAATGCGCCCCGGTCGAATACGCAGTTCGCTGTCACCTGCGGTCATGCCGCACCTCAATGAGCGCAACGGCGCCTACAGTGCCGAAAATGTCCTTGATTGCATTGATCAAAACGCAAGGCGCGGCACGCGCCCCGACCGACCGGCACGCCAGGACCCAAGCCATGTCAATGGCTTGCGGTTCGACCGGCGAGCCCCTTTTATCTCGCCGTCTTAATCGGTCGGGTGTTTTGCAATTTCTTACCCATTGTCGATGATTTCCTCTGTTGCGACAAGGCCCTCTGATGCACGCCTGACCACGAGACACGACGACATGAACGAGTCCTGGCGCGCTGTGCAGTCTTCCGCGCTCATCGACGGCGAAGTCGGGCTGCATCCAGGCAGCGCGGAATCCGTCGCGGCGCACCTTTCCATGGGAATGACGGAGCAGCATCACAGGCATTCCGGCGTGGTCCATCGCGCCCTTTGAAGGCGTGGCCACAGGCAAGATAGCGTGCGTTCCGTCGTCCTTTTTCTGCACCAGTCCTCTTCCGCTGTCGCGGAGCTCCGTGGTTCAACGTGTTGCAGTCAATCCGTCGTTCGATGGCTTCCGATCAACCGTCCTCATGCGTAAGTCCCGAGCAGCTTCTTGTCCTTGGCGGCGGCGCGCGCGCTCACATCAGCGGCGCGCGCCGCCGGATCACCGCAGTAAAACGTGCCGTCAACCCACATCGCATGCATGACCACGGCAAGCTTGCGTGCCACCGCCACGGTCGCCTTGCGGTGGCTCGAGCGCTTGGCGAGCGCCATGCCCCAGGCCTTGATCTTGTCCTTGCGCTTGAACCGCGTCAGCAAGGCAGAGGCCGCCTCATAGAGCGCCCGCCGCACGTCCGGGTCGCCCGCCTTGCTGATCCGCCCCTGCACGTCAATCGACTTGCCGGACTGCCAGCGCCGCGACGTCAGGCCAAAATAGGCCGCCACATCGCGTGACCTCTTGAACCGCGAGGGATCGTCGATCGCGGTCACAAAGCTCAGCGCCGCAACCGGCCCGACACCCGGGATCTGCATCAAGCGCCGGCACAGCTCATGGCCGGCAACAAATTTGACCACCATGTCGTGCAGCTTCAAATACTGCTTCCAGAGCGCGGCACGGGCATTGAGCATGGCCTCGATCAGCTCGCTCACCAGCGGATCGCCGGCGACGGCCTCGCGCACGGCCTGCGCAAAGCCGCCACGCCCGCATCCCTTGAAGCGCATGCCGAAGGCCTTCAGCGAATGCCGGATCGCATTCTCCAAATCCACGAACTTGCGCTTCAGATTGCGCCGGTGGGTCAACAACAGCCGCAGCCGGTAGCAGGCCTCGCTCTTGATATGGGCCTGGCGGAACCAGCCGGTGCGCATCAGATGCGCCAGCCCCAGCGCGTCGGTCTTGTCGGTCTTGTTGCGTTGCGCCTTCAGCGCGGCGCGCACATGCTGCGTCTCCAGGCACACCGCCGGCAGGCCGAGCTTTTCCAATTCCGGATGCAGCCACGGCGACCACGAGCCCGCCTCATGACCCACCCGCCGAAGCCGGCCCAGATACGGCCTGAGCGCAAGCTTGATCGCCTCCGGATCGGTCACCACCGTCGTCTGCAGCATCACCTTGCCCTTGTCGTCGACCACGCAAATCGCGGTTTCGTCCATGCCCACGTCCAGTCCGGTGAAGAATTCCATCGCGCGTCTCCCACGTTGCTGAGACGAATTTGTTGGCTGCGCAACCGCGCCTATTGATGATCCTTCGCAGGCTTTTCCACCGCCAAACCGATTACGGGCGGCAGTCCTGTTGTCGTGCCTCCCCACTGCTCTCGCCCTTCCGCCCACTCTTCCCCAGCGAACGCCAACGCATGCCAGCTTGCGCACTCAGTCATCGAGGGCCTCCCGCATCAGATCTCGCCACGAACAACCCTGTTGCCTGTGGTGCAATCGCCGAGATGTCGTGAACGGAGATGGCCGTCGAAGCCCGGTTCGGCGGGCGCTCAGGCTGCACCCGGGCAGCGGTCTTTGAGTCCTCAGACCGCACAACAAAGAGCGTCCCCACCGACGACCGCAGCCTCGCGGCTGCGCTGGAAGCTGCAATATCGCTGCCGATGACCGGCACGAGCGTCTTCAAGTAGGCTTGGGTCTCTGCTGGCAATGGACGGCCGACCAGTTGTTCTTCGTAGCGAGCAGGTCCCGCGTTGTAGGCTGCAAGGAACCCCGGTGAACCGTAGCGGTGACGCAGATCGCGAAGGTATGCGGTACCCGCAAGAATGTTGTCATGGGGATCGTAGGGATCGTTACCGAGGGCGTACCGCCGACGCAGCTCCGCCCACGTTTCTGGCATGATCTGCATCAGGCCCATGGCGCCTTTCGGCGACCTGGCACGCACGTCTCGGGCGCTTTCGACGTCTATGACTGCGCGTATCCAGCGCACCGGCACGCCAAAGCGGTGCGAAGCTTGCTCGACGAAATCCGCAAATGGATCGCTAGTTGCATACCTTGCTGTAGGGTCCGCGGGCCGCGTCTCTGCGACAGTAGGAACGTTGCTCACGGTCAGCGCAGCGAACAACGGTACGACAGCGAGCAGGCTCCTCTCGAACAAACGCAAGCGTGCCGCCGTGCTCGCGCCCGTCCGGGGTAAAGCCGCTTCGCGCCGACCTTTCGGCCGCCCTGAACCGCTACTGTACGCGACGGCTGCGCAATCGTTGGTCGGGACGGAGGAATGGTGCGGCACTTGGCCGAACAGAGGAATGGCAGATCGGATGCCCAATACGCGCACGATCAATCCTCCCAGGTCCACGCCGGCAGCGCGCGGCCAATGACAGCCGACGCCGGCAAGAACCCGAAATAGCGGCCATCCAGCGAGTTGGCGGACTGCCAGTTCATGACAAAGAGTTCGCCCTCGCCGACGACTCGGCAACCCTGCCATTTCGGGAGCGGCCGGCCGCGGCCATCGCGCTCCCGTGCTTCGCCCATTTCGATCGCGTCGACAGAGAGTGTGAGCCCGCTTCGGCAGACGGTCTGCCCGGGAAGCGCCAGCACGCGTTTGAGCATCGGCACCCCGGCTGGCAGATAGCCGTTCAGATCGAGGAAGGTCGCAAGCGGCTCCGGCGGCTGAACGGCAACAAGCTCGGTGATGAACAGGTTGTATGACGGCTGCAAACGATAGAGCCCGATCGGCACGCTCTCGGATGCATTCCAGACGTAGACTGGTGTGATCTCCAGAAGAATTGGCGTGATAAGAACCGCGGCACCGCCGAGCATCGCGGTCAGCGTCTTGAACCGGCTGGTCATCGCATGATCCTCTGCCGGTGAAGCCACGCCTGGTGACGTCCTTTCGTGTAAGGACGGGGGTTCTCGTTGACAGACAGCCGGTTGTGAACGTGATGCCAATAGTCCGGTGCAGCATCTGCCGGATTGATGTCCAGTGCTTCGACGGCATCGATCAACTGGAGCGCCCGTTCAACCTTCGGCCAGCCGGACAGCCGCAGAAGGATCTCTCCGCCCGGCTTCACATAAGGCACGGTCGAGCACCGCTGTCCGGGCGCGACTGCGCGCAGGATGTCGATCCGCGAGATCGCCGTTCCGAAGTCGTTCGACGTCCAACGAACGAATGCAAAGATGCTGCCTGGCGCAAATGACAACAGTCGACGGCGACGATCGAGGACTTTTTCCTCGACGGCACGCCCGAAGCGAACGCGGTTCTCAATGCGCTTCTCGAGCCAAAGGAGCTCGACTTCGGTGAGATCGCTCATAAGACGCTCCGAGCTTGAGAGATATTCCAATTGCCTGACTGGAGCGCGCTTGCGACAGCGCATCGTCGCCGTCCTTGACAGCGAGGCGAGGCAGACCTGGCGGATGGATGTTGGAGGTTGTCCTCAGCTACGCGAATGGCGCGGTCCGTTAGAAGAAATCCGAAGGATTTCAGGTTAGAAGAGTTACGGCGGCTGGAAAGCGCTAGGAGACAAGGACTTAGGCCCGATTTCGGTCCCCGATAGCACGAGGATCCGGTCCCTGATGGCACGAGGGTTGCGGTCCCCGATAGCACGAGCCGATTCACAGGCTATCTCCCGACTTCGGAATGAGACCACGCTTGCGAAGTCTCTCGGTGACTGGATCGATGAGGGCAGGCGCGAAGTTCAATCGCTCGGCGCCGTTGGCCGCGCCTAGCCGCTCGCGCCGCTGCTTGGATAACTCATGAAAAGCGGGCCCCGGCGTGCGCCCATTCATTGCGCGCCACAGCCGTCGGGCAGCGTACGCGCGCGCATCGAAGTCGCCGTCAAACGGCAACTCCGCCACATAGCTGCGACCTATCGCTGGCGGCTCTTTCAGCCAGACGCGATGCTCCACCACTCCAATGCGAAGAATAGCATGCCATCCATCAGAGGCGCGTCGCACCTGACCAACTGCGAGATCGAGCGGTGGTTGAGGCGCTTCACTGCCAGACACAGGCGACGCAGTCGCAGCGACTGGCACGACGGCCGGCAGCACCTCAGGCGCCCAATAGATGGTCTGCTCGCCGAAGGTTCCCTGCGGGTCATGAGCGAAAGCAGATGCCCCACCTCCTCCTGAACTCTGGCGTTACTTCCCCGTCGGGGGTGTTAGCGATTATCGCTTGGTAGTCGCGTTGGTAGTCGGCATTACGACGCAGACATTCCCAAGCGATGTCGGTGATGTCAGCATTTTGCAGGCTCTTGTAAGACTCCGGCGATCGCCAGTCGAATTCAGGCATTGCTTCCGCCCCATTCACAAAGCTAACGAGGATTGCGGCGCAATAATTCTGATCGATTGGGTTGTCGGAAGCCCCTACTTTGGCACCGCGTGGTGCCCCGGATGACCACCGAACGGTCGAAGAAACCTGTGTCCTCAACGGAGATATTGTCAGTAAATTCTTCTAATTTGAGCCGGCACCGCGCAAGAGACGCCCCCTCTCGGTAACCCATTTTGCGCGCGCCAGATGGCTCTCATACGCATTCCGCGCACGATCAGGCTCGCGCTCTGGATCGACATGCAAGACTATTCGCGCGACCTCCCGCCAATCAGCTCCCTCACTATCGGCTTGCAGAAGGCGCGCGTAAGTCACGACGTGCTCCTGATCGTACGCCGTCAGAATCTGCTCAGTCGGCGCAGTGTCTGCAACGTCAGGATCGAGTGGCAGATTTCTCATCAGACTCCACGCCCTAGATTTGACAAATTCTAGTTGCGAGCGGCACTGGCCGGAAGAGGGAGAAACGTTAAACTTTTGGTAGCTGGCCATTTCCGGAGATCGCTTTGTCGAGAATACTCCGTGGTGAAATACTCTTCAAGGACGTGCCCTCTCGCGTATGGACATACGCGAGATACTTGCAATCAATTTGCGAAAGCTCCGACAAGCCCGCGGCCTGTCGCAGGAGGAATTAGCTCACCGAGCGGAAATTGACCGAACCTATATCAGCGCGCTCGAGCGGAGCATCTATGCGGCGGGCATCGACGTGGTCGATCGATTGGCGCGCAGTTTGGGAGTCGAAGCGGCCGACCTTCTAACACGCCCGCCCCCAACCAGCGGTAAGCGAAAGACTCGAGGGCAGGCTGAATAGCCTGTCCGATGTGCAGCGGCTGCGCTTAGCGGTTTTGCGTCCTCGTGCCAGGTGGGCTTTGATAATGAGAAGCCCCGCCCGGCGAACCGGACGGGGCTTTGGGCGGGCCTCAGTCGCCGTTCTTCCGCGGCCGCGACCAGAGCAGGGTGTAGCCTTCGCCGCCTTCGTCGTCGAACAGGTTCGCGTAGATCGGCGCGTTGAAGGAGGGATCGTCGAGCTTGAGTGAGAGATAGTCGCGCCCCTCCTCGGAGCGCTTCGACCAGGCGGCCCCGATCTCGGCCCGGCCCACGTAGATGCGGTGGCTGGGAGCGTTCTCGTTGGAGCGGTTGGCTTCTGCGACGATGCGGACGCCCCTGGCCTGCAAGCTCAGGGTGACGATCTCGCCCTGGAAATCGTTGCCGATCTTCTTGAAAGAACCGATGGTAGCCATGTCACTTCTCCTGTTGTGTTTCGAGCCCGCGACCACCGCGGCCTCGATGGCGATCTACAGGCCGAGGACGATCGGCGACGCACCCTCTCGGGCCGCAGCGTAGCGGAGGACGCCGGCGTGAAGACTTTCTTGCCTCGCGAGGAATGGGCGTTAGCCCAGGGGAAGAAAGTCTTAAGCGGCGTTGCGGCTCAGACGATCGAGGCGTAGCCGGTCTTCGGCCAGATCAAGCCATAAAAGAGGCCACGTGCGTCCGCGTGCTGAACCGCAATTTCGGGAGAAGACTTGGCGTATCTCGGTTCTGACGAACAAGAGGTAGGAACGTTTGGGCGTAGAGAAAGAAACGACGTGCAGGAAACGGCGGCATTGTCAGCCGACCATGACCTCTAACGAAAACGCTCCCAGCCACCGCATCTGCGTGGGCCGCGCTGAGATTCGCGCAGTCTGCTCGAAGCCTCTAGAAGGAAGGGTGCCACTTCTCACTTAAGCCCGGCAATGCGTTCTTTGGTGCGCCGATCTACACGAACCTGTTCGACGACGAGGGTGGCGGAGGACTATCGGCCGCGCGTCGCGGCCAGGGAAGAACGGCGAGCGGGCTCGCTTCTCCAAGCCCCGCTGGGTACTAACGGGCGGGGTTCGGCGAAGAGGGTCAGCCGCATCCATGCCGTAGCACCAACGGAAACTGCACCGAGACAAGCGAAGACCTCACGCCAGGCCAGGGAGGGCACTCCGATCTGCGACGTCGCAAGAACCACATGGTAGCCGGCAATGGCGGCCGGGACGGCGTAGGCCGCCCCGATCGCCGCACGCAAGATCGTCGACCGCGTCATTGCGAAAGCGGTTTGACCCATAACGAGCGTCGATGCACCGGCGATAATGCCAACGAGCAGCGCGCCGATGACGCCAGCGCCGCTATTAAACGTCAGCATGCCGACGCTGACGGCGACGAAAAACGGCGCGGCATAGACTGCTAGCGCGAAGATCAGCCAGCAGAGCAAGCCGAGGCCGACGGTATTGAGCACAAGTCCAAGGGCAAGCATGGTGGTGGCTCCGTTTGCATAGAGGGAACGGTTGCGCCTTCCACCACCACCGCGGCGCAATTTTGGACATAAAGTCGAAACTTGGCGGAGTTGCGGCGCTTGCAACTCCACCTGGTTTCGGAAGGTAGCCAAGACGGCGCTTACGCGCCGCCGAACTTCCAGACGGCAATGCCGAGCCGCTTCGCCTTGTCGGCGAGGTTGTCTTGAATTCCCGTGCCCGGGAAGTGCATGAGGCCGATCGGCAGCAGTTCGAGCATGGCGTCGTTGCGTTTGAACGGTGCTGCCTTGGCGTGCTTGGTCCAATCCGGCTTAAAGGCGATCTGAGGCACCTTGCGGCTGGTCGCCCATTTGGCGGCAATCAATTCAGCGCCCTTCGGCGAGCCGCCGTGGATCAGAACCATGTCGGGATGCTTGGTGCGTACCTTGTCGAGACGATCCCAGATCAGGTGATGGTCGTTGAAGTCGAGGCCACCCGTCAGTGCGATCTTGGGACCGGGCGGCAACATGACCTCGGTGTCAGCGCGCCGCTTGGCTGCGAGATAATCTCTGGAGTCGATCATAGCTGCGGTGAGCGCGCGGTGGTTGACAAGTGATCCCGATCGGGGGCGCCAGATCGAACCGGTATGGACTTCAAAGTGGTCGACGGCTTGATCGCGGAAGAGCTCCAGGCAGTTTCGCCGCTCGATCAACGTGATGCCTTCGGCTGTCAGCCGCTCCAGTTCGACCGATCGAACTTCCGAGCCGTTCTGCTCGTGCTGACTCCTGCGTTGCGCTTGTTCGTTATTGTCGAGTTCGCGTCCAATCCGGTCTGCTGCTCGATGGAACAGGTTCACGGTCGACCAGAGCAGATCCTCGAGATCAGGTTCAAGCCGGGTGTCGCTCAGGGTGGCAACCAGGGCGTCGAAGATGTCGGCGACAGCGCCGGTGATCATCTTGCCCTCGGGAAGCGGTCTCGGATCGGGTTGGTCGTCGAATGGACGGTAGCCGAAAAGTTGCAGTTCGCTCAGGAGGTGGTCGGTAGGAGATGAGTCGTGCGCTGGTTCGATGTCGTCATGATCGGTCATGGGAGAGGTCCTTTGTCGGATTGGCTGCGCCCATCGCGGCCTTCGTGGCGATTACTCAGGCGGCGGGCGGAACGGGCCAGAACCCGAAGCGAAGCGGAGGGCCGCAGCGACAGCGGAGGATGGCGGAGGCCGGCTATTTTGCTTCGCGATGCAAAGCACGACATTCCATCATCCAAGATGTGTTTTCCCGATGCCGGCGCGCGGCGGAAAATAGCCGGGCGCAGCCATTGCCGGGCCGGGCCGCTTGCCGTCCGATCGCCCCCTAGAAGGCCGTGCGCGCGACCAAGCCCGACGAGGCGCCCCTCACCCGGCTCATTTGTCGACGTTAATCCAACGCGTGGGTCTTATGCGACCGCAGTCGACGCAGGCAGGAAGCGACCGACATCCTCCGGCACGAGTTGCAACCGTAACGCAGCCCAGAGGGCTTCGAGGCCGAAAATGTGCAGATCTTCGTTGAAGTCACCCAGCCGGGGCGACAATTTGATCGCTTCGATGCCGGCTGCTTTCGCGCGCTGCGTCAGAACTGCCACCACCATGTCTCCGGCCGCATCGGCGTCGCGCGCGATGTAGAGTCGGCGCAAACTCAGCGGGAAGTCGATAGCGCCGAGGTGACTAGCGGACAATGCTGCGGCCATCGGCAGGGTCGATAGCGGACAGCGCAACGACAGCATGGTCTCGATCCCCTCGCCGGCGGCCAGCACGTCATCGGCCGAGCCGAAGCGAACCGCATTGCCGAGCAGGTCACCCATTGCCCGTCGTGGCGTATCGATCGGAGCTTTGCCAAGTCGAATGCGATCGAAGTCTTCCGGATCGAGCCAGGTGCGGTGCACACCTGTGATCCGACCAGCGATGTCGGTCACGCGGGCGATCATTGCCGGCCAGGTTTCGGTCGGCAAGTGCTCGTCAGGCCGATAGTAGCAGCGTGGATGAAAGCGGAGGCTGCCACCATGGTGCACGAGAGCAATTCCTCGGCGCTGCAAATACGTCTCGACCACAGTCCCCTCAATCGGACCTGAGATTGCAAACAGGCGTTTTGCGGCCTCTTGCGATCCGGACGGTGCTGGTGGACAAACCGACTTTGGGGCGAGTTCCGGTTCGGTACGAGGTAGCTTGAGAAAGCGCCTTGCCTCCTCGGCAACCTCCCGGAAATCGCGCAAGCCCTGGCTTTCGCGAATGACATCGAGGAGATCCCCATGCTCGCCGGTCGCAGCATCGGTCCATTTGCCGGCGGGCCCCTTCGTCGACTGCTGTAAACGCACGAACATCGAGCGACCCGGTGTATTGTGGACGTCGCCGACCAGCCAGTACCGTCCCTCTCGCCGGCCGTTGGAGAGATAGTGCCGGCACACCGCTTCGGCCTCGCGCGCGAGGCGATGCGCCAGTTCGGCCGCATCTCGGAACATCACGCCGCCTCCCGCTCGCCGACGCGTGCGATCGGATAGTGGTCGAGCACCTTCGCCAGGATGTCGACACCACTTGCGTCTGATGGCACGAACATGCGCAGCTTCCACGAGATGATCTCGTGGAAGAGGCCGTAGGCTTTGAGACGGTCGCGCATGGCATCGGTAAAGCCTGACAGCTCGATGCGATGTTTCCCCATGACTCGGGCACGGCGCAGTTGAAGGCCTTCGGCGAGGTCGAGAACGGCTCGGCCCTCGATCAGCGCGGCGAGGACCACATCCGGCGTCAGCTTGGGCGTGTCGGTCGCGAGGGCGTTCGCCACCCAGGCGGCCGAGGCCCTGCGGCCGATCACGCGCTCGCCGGCATCGGTCTGCAACCGATAGACGCGGGTCGACTCGTTCGGCAGCCGTTTCCAGATCGGCAACAGTAACCCCGACACTACATGGATCGTGCTATCCGTGAACTCGGGTACTTCCGCAAGCTCCGCCTGCCAGGCCGAGACGAAGCGCGCACGATCCGCTTCGACCCAATGGCTTTCTGCCATCATCCTCAAGGGGACGCTGTGCTGCTCCATTGGTCTGATCAATCGGACGCGTCGCTCGATTTCGCCATCGTCAAGCATGAAACTCGGGGCCGGGATTTGCACGGCCGCGCGTCCCGAACGCTCGTTGATCAGCAGGATGGCGCGCGCGTCGGAGAGCCGGTCAAGGGCTTCATCCAGCGGCACCGGATGATTGCGCGCGCGCTGGGTGATCGTGAGAAGCCTGGTCTCCGCGGCGGTGCCGGGATGGACATAAATCGTCCGCCGGTCGGTGACGACAAAGCTTTCGGCGCGGAGCGTTTCCAACCCTACATCGTAGGTACCGGACGCGATCGCGCCCTCGATGCGAGCGGTCAGTAATTGCTCGAATGCGGTGAAGAGAATGTTCTGCAGGTCGATGGTGAGTGCCAACAGCCTGTTGAGGAAAGTCGTGATTGGCGGCAGTTCATCCTTTAATCCATTGGCGTCCGTCAGCTTCAGGCCGGTCGCGTCCTCAAACCTCTCGAGCGAGCAGCCATCTACCTTGCCCCGCGCCAGCAGCATGTAGAGCTGGCGCAACGCATCCCGACCGTACTGGCTTTCGAGATTGTCCTCGGGACGGAACAGACCGTGCCCTCCGGTCTGCCGCTGACCGCGCGTGATGGCACCGAGCGTGTCGAGCCGACGGGCAATGGTGCTGAGAAAGCGCTTTTCGGCCTTCACGTCGGTCGCAATGGGCCGAAACAACGGCGGTTGCGCCTGGTTGGTGCGGTTGGTGCGGCCGAGGCCTTGAATGGCGGCGTCCGCTTTCCAACCGGGTTCAAGCAGGTAATGGACACGCAGCCGCCTATTCCGCGCCGACAGTTCGGCATGATAGCTGCGCCCCGTGCCGCCCGCGTCCGAGAACACCAGGATGCGCTTGACGTCGTCCATGAAAGCCGCGGTCTCAGCGAGGTTGGCGGAGCCCGCGCGGCTTTCGACCACCAGCCGATCGTGCTTTCGGATGATCCGGCGCGAGCGGCCCGTCACTTCAGCAACCACGTCCGCGCCGAAGCGCTGGACGACCTGATCGAGCGCCCCAGGTACCGGTGGCAGCGAGGCGAGTTTCTCGATCAAACGGCCGCGGCGCGCGACGGCTTCCCTGCTCTCGACCGGTTGGCCGTCGCGATATACGGGCCGGGAACAGAGATTACCCTCCGCGTCGGTGAAGGGCTCGTAGAGCTGAACCGGGAAGGAATGAGCGAGATAGTCGAGGACATACTCGCGCGGGGTGATGTCGACCTGGACGTCGGCCCAGTCTTCGGTCGGGATCTCCGCAAGACGACGCTCCATCAGCGCCTCGCCGGTCGAGACGATCTGGATTACGGCGGCGTGCCCGGCCTCAAGATCGCGCTCGATCGACCGGATCAACGACGGCGTCTTCATCGAAGTCAACAGATGCCCGAAGAAGCGCTGCTTGGCGCTTTCAAAGGCAGACCGGGCCGCGGACTTCGCCTGTCCGTTCAGCGTGCCGGTTTCGCCCGTGATATTGGCGGCCCGCATCGCGGCTTCGAGGTTGTTGTGGATGATACTGAATGCGCCGGCATAGGCATCGTAGATGCGAACCTGCTCGGGCGTAAGCTGATGCTCGACCAACTCGTACGCGACGCCTTCGTAAGACAGGGAGCGGGCGGCATAGAGACCGAGCGCCTTGAGGTCACGCGCCAACACCTCCATTGCGGCAACGCCGCCTTGCTCGATGGCCTCGACGAATTCTGCACGGGTGGCGAATGGGAAGTCGTCGCCGCCCCACAAGCCGAGCCGTTGGGCGTAGCCAAGATTATGCACCGTTGTGGCGCCCGTCGCGGAGACGTAGACGACGCGGGCGTTCGGCAGCGCGTGCTGGAGGCGAAGGCCCGCGCGCCCCTGCTGCGAGGCGGCCTGGTCACCGCGCTCGCCCTTGCCGCCAACCGCATTTTGCATGGCGTGGCTCTCGTCAAAAATGATGACGCCGTCGAAGTCGGAGCCCAACCATTCGACGATCTGCTGCACCCGCGAAAGCTTTTCGCCTCGCTCGTCGGTGCGCAGCGTAGCGTAGGTGGTAAACAGGACGCCTTCCGCCAACCGGACCGACGTCCCCTGGCGGAATCTAGACAGCGGCGTAACGAGGAGCCGCTCCATGCCGAGCGCCGACCAATCGCGCTGCGCATCCTCGATCAGTTTGTCAGACTTGCTGATCCAGACGGCACGACGGCGGCCTTTCAACCAATTGTCGAGCAGGATGCCCGCGACCTGCCGGCCCTTGCCCGCCCCGGTGCCGTCGCCCAGGAACCAACCGCGGCGAAAGCGGACGGCATTTGATGCATCGTCACGCGCGGCGGCTACGACGTCAAAAGTCGCATCGACCGTCCAGGTGCCTGCGAGAAATTCCGAGTGCGCCTCGCCAGCATAAATGATGCTTTCAAGCTGGGCGTCCGACAGGACTCCATC
Organism: Afipia sp. GAS231; assembly: GCF_900103365.1. Classification (NCBI taxonomy): domain Bacteria; kingdom Pseudomonadati; phylum Pseudomonadota; class Alphaproteobacteria; order Hyphomicrobiales; family Nitrobacteraceae; genus Afipia; species Afipia sp. GAS231. Next base: position 4,889,608 of record NZ_LT629703.1, on the reverse strand, counting down.
TCCCACCAGAGTCGAAGGCAAATGCGGCCGATAGGATGGCTTTGGAGGCGCGACGGAGGCCATCGCTGCGGACTGTACGAGTTTTGTCGGATGCGCGTGGGATCCGGGAATGCGGATCGACTGGAGAGCATATTCCTCATAAAGCGTATCGGTGAGCCGGCCGCCTTCCGGCGGAGACCACTCGACCGTCTCATATATGAGTTCTACGGCTTCTGGCGCCGGGATCGCCGTTGTAGACGACCACCGCGTTGCAAAGGCCGCGACCGTTCGTGGGATCGCGGGACGTCTGATAGCATCGGCCACAACCGGGGTCGCAACTGGCAGCCTCTGAGGAACATGCTTGGTCACCCAATCAAGCAACGTGGCGACATCGCTCGCCACGCCCAGCGAGACAGGGAACACGGTCGGATCGACGGTGGGCTGCTTGTCGATCACAAGCAGCCTTGTGTCGATTTGAGTCCCGTGCTTCGCATAGACGGCGCCGTCGATGGCGGCAGAAAATACGACGCGCCCACGTTCCTGGATTCGGACGAAGGCGTCGGTCCAGGCTGGATTGTCGGGGCCGAAGTTCGCCCCGGTGATGGCGACGAGACGCCCGCCGGCGCAAAGGCGCGCTAGCGCCGAAGTGATGTGACGGAAGGCTGCATCCGCCATGCGGCGATCGACGTTCGCCATCGCCGAGAAGGGCGGGTTCATCAGAACCACGCTCGGAACAATATCGACATCGAGATGATCGTCGATCTGTGCGGCGTCGAACCGCGTCACTTTGGCGCCGGGAAACAGATGACCGAGCAAGTCGGCGCGGGCCTCGGCCAACTCGTTCAGCACCACTGTGCTGCCAGCAAGCTCCGCAAAAATGGCCAGCAGGCCGGTCCCCGCTGACGGCTCCAAAACACGGTCCGCGGAAGTGATGCCAGCCGCGGTGCATGCCGCCAGACCAAGGGGAATCGGCGTCGAGAATTGTTGAAACACCTCGCTTTCCTCGGAACGCCGAGTATGGGTCGGCAGGCAGTTCACGATCTTCGCTAGCATCGGCAACATGGCGGGCGGCGAACCGGCCCTGGCACGGATAACTGAGCCGAATTTGCGAAGGAACAGGACGGTCGCCACCTCGCAGGCGTCATAGGCAATTTTCCAATTCCAGGCGCCGGTCGCGTCGGAGGCGCCGAAGGCAGCCTCCATCGCGCTGCGAAGGACCGCGGCATCGATGCGACGGCCGCGTTCGAGATCGGTCAAAAGCTGTCGCGCAGCCTTGACGACGGCGGAGGTGAGAGTTGCGGCGGCACGGATCGAAAGCGGGACGGCGCCAGCGCCGGCGAGAGGTTCGGTCATGGCAGAATGCCTCGGGAGAGCGGGAACGGGTCGAACCGCCAGGCGCTCTCCTCGGACCGCGACGGCTCAAACCCTTCCCGGCCGGCCTCTTCCTCTCAGGCTTCCCACGAAAAAGGGGACCGGCGCTGCGCGCCGGCCCCCAACGTGCGCGGCAGCCGGAGCCGTCGCGCGATCAAGTCATTCTGCGGCGTCGAGTTGTGGCCGATCGTCGTCGCTGGCGTTGTCTCGATCCTCGTCGTCGGCAAGGAACTCGGGCAACGACGGTCCGGCTGCACCGTCCTGCTCCTGCGCCGACGTAACGTCGACGAGACGAAGCGGCTCCGGCAACCAGCCGGAAGCATCGAGAAGACGCTCGGCCTCCTTGGCCATATCGGCCTTCTTCAGATGGTCGATCAGTTGCGCGGACGTCTCACCTTTTGCTTCCCGAACTGCTTCGAGGATGCGGGGTTTTGTGACGCGGCCAAGATAGTTATCGACGGTTGGTCTCCAACCCGCCTGGACCATGTCGAGTCCGACGGACCGCGCCAGGACATCCGCGTGGTCAAGCCGGGTGCGAACGCCAAGGGCGGAGACACGGCCCTGGTTGTAGCGGTTGGCGGGCTCGTAGAGCGCGTTGACCGCAAATGATGCGCAGTGAGCGAAAAGGCAGGCTTGAGCGGCGCCATCGAGGGCTGTGAGCGCATCCCAAAGATCGTTCTCGCTCTTCGGCAGCCGCGTTTTCCAGGACTCATGCCGCGCTTCAACGGCTTTCGCGGACACGCTCTCCCTAAGTCCAGGGGCTTGAGTGGGAAACGTCGGTGGACGAAGCCCAATCTCAAGACAGCTCCCGGACGATGCGAACCGGTAAAAGGCTGTCAGAACGAAGTTGTGCAGCACCGCCTGGAACGTAATCGCTGGGTTCTCCGCCAGCGCATCCCGCAACGCCAGTGTGCGATGTGCCGTCAGCTCGGTGATGAGCCGATCCGGCAAAGGCTTTGTGACGTCCTCGTCGTCCTCTTCAGGCTCAGTCGGGCTACCTGCGACCGAAATGACCGTGCCGGGCACCGAGGTCGTATCCTCTTGGCCTCCCGTCGATGACGTATCGGCGTCCTGCCCGATTTCTGGCTCGGCCACCGTCACTTCGTCGTCCGGTCGGATATATCCCCGATCTATCGAGAGCCTCCCTTCGGAATCGATGCTGACGAAGACGCCGGCACGGACGACGTCGGCGGGATCGTAGACCAAGGATCGGTCTTCGAAGGCCAGCAGCGCCGCTTCGATCTCACCGAGTCGCTGGTCGACCTCGTCGGGCAACTCGTCCGCATCCTGATGTTCGGCCTCGAGCCCGTCATGCTCGGCGTTGAGCGCATCGATGGTCGTCTGCTCCTCGATCGTGAGATCGATCGGTTTTCCCTCCAATTCTCGCAAGCCCTCGGTGTGGCCATATGGGAAATCCACCGCGACTGAAATCCACTTCCAGCCTTCTGCCGCGATCGTCTCTGCATCGGCCTTTAGCTTCTCAGTGACGAGGCGATCCAGGAGCGCGACGTCCTTCAGCCAGCCGCCGTCGTCATGCTCGAACAGATCGCGCAAGACGGGACCTCCGGCCTGCTGGTACGCATCGATTCCGAAATACTGCGCACGGCGATCGGAGCCACGCACCGTATTTTCGGTGAGCGCGCGGCGGATCTGATATGGCTCGTCATAGCCGGAGCGGCTGACGTTCTGCCAGACTTGCTCCTGGCGGGCGTGATCGGCCGTGACCGAGAACGCCATGAGCTGCTCGAGGGTCATGCCATCTTCGGCATACACCTCGTGCAGCTTCGGTGAGACCGACGCCAGGCGCAGACGCTGCTTGACGATTGTCGCGCTCACGAAATGCCGCGCGGCAATGTCTTCCTCGGTCATGCCGAGATCCCGGAGTGTCTGGAAGGCCCGAAATTGATCAAGCGGATGCAGGCCGACCCGCTCATCGTTCTCCGCCACAGAATCGTCCTCGGCAATTCCTCCGTCACGAACGACGCACGGCACCGCCTGCGTCTTCGACATCCGCTTCTGTTTCACCAGAAGCTCGAGAGCACGATAACGCCTGCCGCCCGCCGGCACCTCGAACATGCCGGTCTCGTTGCCATCTGCATCGGCGACGGCGCGGACACTCAGGCTCTGCAGCAGAGTACGCTGCGCAATGCTTTCGGCTAGCTGCTCGATCGAAACCCCCGCCTTCACGCGCCGGACGTTGGACTGGCTGAGGACGAGCTTGTTGAAGGGAATATCCCGGGAGGGACTGAGTTTGATCTTCTGGACGACACTTGCCATGTCGGATCTCCATGACGGGCGGCCGTGAGACTCTCTCTCGGCCTCCAACCCGTCACGATAGTCCCGGCTCTCCTCTTACTCTGGACGGCTCCGCAGGCAGCCGGCCGCGCATCACGCGATAGCTCCGAGAGAGAGAGACTTCGGCCGAAGCGCAGCGGAGGCAAGAGAGAAGGCAGCCGACGAAGGGGCAGTGATAGCGACGCGGGCATGAAATGACCGCGGGCACCGAGGCGACTGCAGTCGCGAGACCGGTTAATAAGGCACCCGGGCTCGGGGCAGTGATAGCGACGCCGGAATGAAATGACGGCGGGACCCGAGAACGAGTGCCTCCGGCGAGCGACACAGTATTGCGCGGGATCGTTACCGAAAGGCGTGCGCCGTTGTGGCGCGAAGAAGCAGGAGTGCTCGTCAGTGACATGCCGTTGAAGGTCTTGCCGTCAACACCCGGCGTCAGTGCTCCCTGGTTCACGAGAGCCCGGTGCGCGTCAGCGAACGTGCCCGAAAGCAGGACCTGAACCAAAAACGATTCCGCTCACAACCGGACGGCTTGCCTGGTCCCATCGTAAGTATTCGGCCGAGGTCTTGCTCATTTATGACTGCCAGCAACACGCGACTCTCTAAGCAGCAACCAATCTCGCAGGTTCACAGCCCTTCTTCCTCTCTCGATGCCTGCTGTCTGTCTGATACCTGTTGAGCTCACTCTTCGAACGGCGCCATGTTGAGCACCGTCGAAGAGTCCGGCATCACAAGCGGCGCGCGGTTGTGCTCGATCATCGTGCATATATGATGGAAGTGCGGATACGGTTGCTTGGTATCCAGCTCGCGGTTAAGGGCCTTGTTAAAGTCGCGCTTGAAATGCAGCCTCGGGTAACGCCGAACGATCTCGGCGACGTCAGCCGGATCGAGCCCCGCATCGGCAACGCCGACGACGTCGTACAGCAGCCCGAGTTCCATGATGCGGCTGGTGTCGTCCCGGAATAGATTCACGTCCCACGTATGCAACGCGATGTTGTCCCAGACTTTCTGGGCTCGATCACTCGACACGCCCTTTTCGACCAGGAACTTGCGTGCCGCGCCGGCCCCCTCGATTTCGAAACGATGCGGTCCCGGCGCATGAGCAGTGAGGCCAAGATCGTGGAGCACCGACGACAGGAACATCAGCTCGCTGTCGACCTTCGTGCCGTGCTTCTGCGCAAAAAGCTCGCTGAACCAATAGCAGCGCATGACGTGGTTGAAGAGCATGTCGTTGGACACCGAACGCGCGAGCTCCTCGGCTTGACGGGCAATGCTGCTATCGGGAACTTTGATGTCAGAGATCATGCTGGATTCCTGAAGGTGCTAGAAACAATGGAGCGTCGGCGCAGGAGACGAAATCCAATTGCTGTTCCTGCGCGACGCTTACGAGCAGGGCTCAGTGAGAAGACCCAGACTCAAGACGTCCACATTTCAGGCGCCGGGCCGTTTGAAGAATGCATCTGCCGACATAACGAGTATCGTAGCATTCGTGTAGCCCGGATATTTGTCGCGCATCCTGGAAACAACCTCTTCGGCCGTCGCTGATGATGCGGTCACCTGAGCAAAGTCGCGTATATACGCCTCCGTTCCGTCCAGGATGGCTTCTGCCTCATCGCTGACCCCGGGCTTCTTATGCCCGGCGATTACTGTTTTTGGCTTAAGCGCTCTGAGCGCGCCCACGCTTTCGATCCAGCGTTTCCATTCCTCCGGGCCAGAGAGGCCAAGCATGAGGTGGTTCGAGTTGTAAGCGACGTCACCTGCGACAACCATTTTGAGGGTGGGAATCCACACCACCGTACTGGGCGCAATGTCTCCTTGGCCGACATTAACAACGCGAAGTTGCTCGCCCTCGAGATCAATCACGTCCGACGCAAGCGGTTCGGGAAAAGAGGTCGGCTTGGCGATATCGACGCTCATGATTTTTTCGAACTGTGCCAGGTCTTGCGGGCGATTTGCACGAATATGGTCGACCACACCTGGCGCGGCCATAACCCGGGCAGCCGGAAAACGGGACAACAAGCGATCCATACCAAAATAGTGATCTGGGTGCCCGTGCGTGATCAAAATGCTCGTCAGCCGTTGACCATGTCGTGCGATACTGTCAGCGAGAGCGTCAACGTCTTCTGTTGCGATGAGTGTATCGATGAGGACGGCTTCCGCTTCTCCACATATGAGGGTCGCTGTCGTCGGCGAAAACGTTGCTCCTGGAGGCCCCTTTAGCGGGTGCGCGGAGCTGACGAAGACATAAGCTTGCAACCTCGATCGGCCCGGTTTGCCAAGAGCTGGCTGCTGCAGAATACTGTTCATAATCATCCTTTTAGGCGAACGATCGTCGCTGCCAGTCTGTTCGTGAAGGCGAGCTCCCTCGCGGAGATAGTCCGATTAGGCTAGATCAAGCGGTTCGGAGCTGAAATGACGTTTATGCAGTGAATTCGGACATGGGGCAGCAAATCCGTGGAGCGCTCGATGAATGGTTGCTTCTTCGCTGCAATGTTCGGATGGAGCAGGAGTTCTCGACCATCTGCGGCTACTCGGTCGTGCTCTCACCTTCAGAAGGCGAATGCCTCATATCCATCGCGACCATTGAGGCTGGCGACGGGTAGATCACGCCATTCGAGATACTTTGTTCTCGTCCCGAGCTATGCGCCTGGCGGCCCGTGGCGGATATCCGAATGCTCTGATAAAGGCTTGCCGCATTCGTTCTGGATCGGAAAAACCGACCGATCGCGATATGTCCTTGAGGGAGGCGGCGCCTTCTTCGATGAGAGGCTTGGCCGCTTCAGCCCGTAGGCGTTCGATAGCCTTCGCGGGTGTTTGGCCCGTTTCAGCGACGAAAGCTCGACTGAACTGGCGCGAGCTCAATCCTACGACCTCTGCGAGCCGATCCACGGATAGATCCTCGTTCAAATGATCTCGCGCATATTGCAGGACAGATCCCACCCGTTCGGTCGGAGCGGCCATCTCAAGAAGAGCGGAGAACTGCGTCTGGCCGCCCGGTCGACGATGATAGACCACCATGTCCTGAGCGACCCGTCTCGCGACTGCGGTGCCTACATCTTCTTCGATCAGCGCCAACGCCAAATCTATTCCCGCGGCTATTCCAGCAGAAGTCCAAACGCACCCGTCCTTGATGAAGATCTTGTCAGGCTTGACGATGACCTTTGGGAATTCGGCCTGTAACCGTGGAGCATGCCGCCAATGTGTGGTGGCACGCTTGCCATCAAGAAGTCCAGCGGCGGCCAGTCCGAAGGCTCCCGTGCAGATACTTGCTACGCGGCGCGAGTGAAGCGCCATCGTGGCGATCGTGCCGGGGTCAGCCGGAAAGCCGATATCCAACACTTCGACGCCGACGACGATAAGCGTATCCCGAGCCTTTTGGGGGGCATCAGAGGTAATGGAAACGCCGCAGCTTGCCCTTACCGACGCCCCCACATCCGAAACCACGACTGCGGTATAGGTGCCTGGCGAATGTGCCTCGGCGAAGCGAAAAGCCGTCAATGGCCCGCTGAGGTCGAGCAGTTGAACGCCGTCCGAAACATAGAATTCGATAAGCCTGCTCATGTCTGGAATCGTGGCTTAAATGTCATTTACGACAGGACGTTGTTAGCTGAGAAAGACCATGTGGACAAGCGGAAGGAAATCGCGTGTTCGGATCACGCATTCCGGTTCGGAATCGGAGTGTTTTCTGCGTCAGTCGTGGCGCATCGGCAAAGGAGCGTCGCTATGCGCATGGCAGGAATTGAAGTGATCGATTCAGCGTTGACCAAACAAAGCATCGACCTCGCTCGTACTCACTTATCTCCGTATCTTTTCAATCACGTCATTCGCTCATGGCTGATGTCAACGCTCGCCGCTTCCAACTTCCCGGTCAAGCCGGACCCCGAGGTGCTCGCTTGCGCGACGATCCTCCATGATCTCGGCTTAACAGAGAAGTACGAAGCCAATGAGCGCTTTGAGGTGGATGGTGCCAACGCTGCTCGAGCCTTTTTGCGCGGGCACGGCATGAAGGAACGTGATCTCCAGCTTGTTTGGGATTCTATCGCGCTTCATACAACGCCCTCGATCGCCATCCACAAGGAACCTGAAGTCGTCTGTTGCTTGGCAGGAATTGGCGCTGACATCATTGGGTTCGGACTAGAGCGGTTCAAGCCCGAAGATGTCGAACGCATCAACCAGGCCTATCCGCGGCTCAGCATCAAAGAGCGGTTCAAGGACGACATGTGTGGGATCGTCAAACGCAAGCCCCACTGTGCTCATGGTGGCATCGCGGCCGATTTCGGGGCGCGGTACGTTCCGGGGTTCAAACCGGTATCGGCCGCAGATTTGGTTGCGAATGCACCCTATCCCGAATGAGATGTCGGACGACCGCGGTAGGGATTGCCCATTTTATCCCGTTATCGGATCGGTTAAGTGGTGTCTCTCGTCAAGGAGTTCGTTAATTCGCCGCGGCTGCACCACGCAGTTTCTCTAGGTTCGCCTGATCGAGACGCTTGGCTGCAGCGCACGGCAAAACCCAGCCTGCACTCGTACTCTCAGCCTCTTGCGCGATCTGCCTAGGGCCGCAGGCCCCGATCAGGCGTGCGCTAGCGGCGCATCGCCTTAACTAGAAATGGCACCCGCAGGAGCGTGAGCATAGCGACGCCGAAGGCGGCACGCGGGACCGAGTGCAGCGACGAGACCGGTTAAGAGGGCACCCGGGAACGGGGCAGTGATAGCGACGCCGGCATACTTCATGACGGCGGGCCCCTTTCCCGAGTGCCCCCGGCGAGGAGCTCCGCAGCTTTTGCGCGAGGGATCGAAGCCGCACGGCCGAGACGCCGCGCGGCTCGGTTCACGAGAGCCCGGTCCGGCACTTGCCGGACGCGCACAAACGGAAATGAAGCGCTAGCTGGGCCTTGGATTTCCTCGCGGGTTCGTGGGCGGTAGCACTCCAAACCCTGAGCTCCCGCCGTTGCGAATCCCAGCCATGTGTTATCGGCCGGAACGAATGGCGGACAAAACGATTCGCCGTTCAGGAGCCATTTCCATGCTGATGACAAGTGAACGAAGGCCGGCGATACGGACGATGCGCGGATGGGCGATTGACGTGCTTCAGAACGCTGGCGCCATCCGCGAGTGCGAGGAGCACGGTTGGATGCAGGACCGCGCCGATCCGCATGCACGTGAGCGGGCCTTCGATATCGCCCGTAGAGACCCGCCAGCAGGCGTCTCCCCTGATGCAGCGGCGGCCGAGGTTCGCGACGTGCTGAACTCGATCGGTGATACCTGCCCGGAATGTCCTCCTGATTAGAAGGACCGGCGCCGAGCCGATGCCAACCTAGTCCTCTAACTCAGCGGCCTAGCCGTTTCTCCACGCGCTTGCGCGCGTTGCCGACCTTTTTGACGGCCTTTTTCACCGCCGATGCGGACTTTCCGGTCTTCTTCGCCTCGTACCGCACTTCGTAGTCCTGCCCGCAAGCCACCCGCACCCGGTCCTGTTTTCGCCCGCGCGCCGTCGTCTTATTCGCTACCGCCATGGGTGCCTCCTGTTGTGACATAGAAGCAACGCGACAGGGATTCGTAGCAAGGCCACTTTAGAGATCAGCTCTCAGATTCAGAGTATGCAGGCCAGTACATAGGAATCCGTGATCGCCATAAAGGATATCAGCGAGCCATCGTCCGGACTGCCGAAATTGCATCGGCAATAACTCTCTATTGAGCAACAGAGCGCAGCGATTACGCGTTCGCTTTTCGCGTAGTGCCATCAGGGACGCCGATCGCAACTCACGAGCGGCATCCCTCAATGCCTGACGGCGCTCTCGACGAGGAATGTTGCGGAGCCTGCAATCTGCGCGGGTATTGGGGTGCGATGCCGGCTTCCGCGCCGTCATCGACACAGATAGCCGACTACAGAGAAATTTGAATGCTTATCTCTGAGAATTGCGATAACCGGTGAGGTCAAGGCAATTGACGAAAGGTGCCATGAAACTGATCGAAGGTCAGATCAGAAGCAGTTATATTCGTAACGATGGTGTTTCGGACATAATCCTCAATATGAACGACTGTTGTTTTGTCCGATTCTTGCCATGTGACGAGAAAAATTCCGTCTGTGATTGCCTCGACCTTGATGGTTACGGTTTCCGATCCGACTTTATTGCCCGATTGATCAAGATTGTAATAGGTCAGCGAGGTCTCGGACGCGAAATCAAGTTCGACCCGGAAGGCTTGAAAATCGACGAAATACCGATGTCCCACTCCCGGAAACGCGTTGCTCATAAACTTCTCCCATCTCTTGCGGCCAAGTTGCGGCGCCTTTAACGATGCATCTCGTGCGTCATCGTTCCGTTTGACGTGGTCTTCATTCCAGCCATTCCCAACCCGCCGCCAGGCGCCGAGGCGTCGGGAACGATCAGCACGTTGACCATCATGCCGCTGTCCTCGTGATCAAGAATATGACAGTGCATGACATATTCACCGATGTAGCGGTCGTACGTCGTCCTAATGTGCACCTCGTAGTCGTTCTGGACGAAGATCGTATCTTTGAACGTGTGCCACATGTTGCAGTATTGGTTTTCAAGGCCAACGCCGTCCGGAGGCACAAGGCATTTTCCATCAGGACCAAAAATGCTCTGTCCATTATGTGTCACGTCCATAATCTCAAACGGGTTGACATGGATGTGAAAAATATGGGGCTCTCCTTGCGAACTTAAAATCCAATCTTCCGTGGTATTGACCTGCATCGTGAAATCCTTGTCGATGCGATCCGGATCGTATTGTTTGCCATTGATGTAAAAGCCGAACGTCTTCGGATTATTGGGGTCGAGGAGTCCTATGAAGAACTTTGCGGTACGCGGGTTGCCCGAATTCGACGCCGGACCTTCCTCCGGCATTCCGCGCCAAGGCGAAAGGTCGCCGCGCAAAAGCCCATCAAGAGCAGCTTTCGGCAATTTCGCATCGCTTTTGTTTCCGTCATAAATCGTTTGGCGGACGAACGTCTCCAAATCACCGGCGACAGGATTTCCGCCAGATACGACAATCGTCGCGAGGAGCTGGGTTTCATTCGGTCCCTGTCCGCCGGCACCTGCACTGGCACGCTCCGCAGGCGTCGCCGCTTGGTTCAGCACGCAATAGGTACCGGCGTGCGGGAATGCCACGAGGACGTCACTTCGATAGCCGGGTTGCAGGAAATTGGTCCCGATGCCGCCACTTTGACTCTTCTGACTCACCCCGATTGATCTGATCGCCGAGCGCGTCAGCCCGTCCGCGGCGATTTCAAACTGTGGTACCAGCACTGCCGGATTGCCGTCTGGGACCAGGGTTGGGCATAGCTGCTTGACCTTGGCCGCTTGTTCTTTCGCAGTCCCCGTCACAATTCCCCGGAGCGCCAGCGCCGCCATCGGTGCGTCGGCGACCATGGGGACGATTTGCACATTCACCGTGTCGTGAATTCCCGCGTGAATGAAGCGCCATCGTTGCACTTCGCCGGCAGGAACTTGAAGAGTCGGTTGCACCACGCCATTGATGCTAGTGAACCGACCGCTCGTATCCCACACTGTCGGGGACGCAAGCTGATTGTCAAAATCGTCTACCACGCCTGTTTGATTTGCCTCACACTTCCAAGTGCCGTCTGCGTTTTGATTTATCTGTCCGGGCGCGTTGAAGCAGGCGTAGGGGATCTGTTGTAGCAGCAGAATGTGCTCCGGCATGCGCTTGCCCGAGGCGTCGTGCAGGATCGTGTCGATGTCGCCGGGGGCTGATCCTAGGTAGGGACGATCGCCGCGAATGATGATGGCCCCTGAAGCGCCGCTGGCGACGCCGATCGCGGTCGATTCATGGCGGTGAGGATGATACCAAAAAGTGCCGGAGGGATGATCCTCCGGAATATTGACCTCGTATTCATATTTTGTGTGTGGCGCGATATTGATCAACACATTGTCGCTATTTCCGGTCGGCGACACGTGAAGACCGTGAAAGTGCATATTGAGCGTGTTGAAACATCCCGGATTGGAGGCACAAGAGGGATCGTTCGGATCAAGTAAATTTGTCAGGACGATACGCAATGTGTTTCCGGGCTTCGCTTCGATGACCGGCCCAGTCAGGCAACCGCCAAACGATCGCAGCGAAACGTGATCCATGTAGCCACTAGGATTTCCAGGATTCCGTATCTGATTGGGTTTGAGTTCCAAAGCCCAATTAAGGCGCACAAGATTGCCATCATGTTTGACCGTGCCGGTCGCCCAGCACTCGGTCGCGTCCCCTGCCGGTTTTACCGACAATACGGTCGTAGCTTGTCTCTCCTCAGCCAGTTTCGGCGGATCGACATAGGGCTGCGGCGTTAGTTGTTGCGCGACGACTGATACCGGCCCGATCAAGACAAAGCCGAAGACAAAGATACCTGCGAGTATTTTTCGTTCAATTCGCGAGGCAACGGTGATTAAGCGATGAAGTTCGGCAAAAATATTCATCCGTTGCCTCCCAAATGCGTCGCCAATTGAAAATGCTTCCAGTTCCTGTGATTTCGTCGCTCGACGACAGGCGCCCGTGCGGCACTGACTCGCGCCATAGTTTTTGGAGGTGCACCGTCTCCTTCAGCGATTTACTGGAAGCCGTCCGTCATCCACTGAGCGTACAGATCAAGATTCTGTTGGCTCCAGCGTCCGCCCGCATCGGGCGGCATCTGCGGCTTCTCGGTCCCGGTGAGACGCGCGTAGACGTGCCGCGCATGTGCGTGATCTGCAAAACTCGCATCACCCGTCACGTCCGACATAAACGCATAGTCGTTAATCGGATAATGTTGGTTTTTCATGCAAACGATGTCGTGAGGTCGAAAGAGCGGCAGAATTTGTATCGCAAACTGAACGGGCATTTCGAACTTCCTCATCACAAAGGTAACTCAGGGCACCGAGTTTTGAATGGCCCAAACGAAATCCGTTTTAGTCAAGCCTCCGAATATGCTTTGGTCAGAGAGGTCAAACCATCCATTGGGCAAATAGGTCAACGGATAAAGGTTAGGCGCGGTCGAACTGATTGGCATTCGCGCGCTTGCGTGGCACGACATGCAATTGGAGTCGATGCCATCGGCTTGTGCCGTTTCCAGGTACGGGTTGAAGCAGACGATCGGCTTCCCGCTACGATCCGTCGAAGGGGTTACGGCCGCGTCCGACACGCACATCGCATAGTTCCGATAGGGTCCTTTGACGTGATTTGCATCGGGCATATCTGACAAACTGCCTGGTGAAGCGTTCGGTGGATCTTGACCGTTTTCCCAATAGAACGTCGCCCACGTCCAGTTCGCGATCTCCTTTGTGGTTACGTGCATGGCGACGAGGACCTGATAGTCGCCGGCTGCAAGCGCTGCGGCCCCCGTTAGATTCGAGAGCTTATTAATTTCGTCTGCCTGCGCTGCATCCAATTGCACCCAGTAAAACGAGTTTATTGGAACAATAGGCGCCTGAATCTGAAGAGCGTTGCAGGTCACGGACGCGGTCCCCGTCCGACTATTTGTTGGGTCGACGGCAACACAGTTCTTCCACGTATCTGGCGTCGGGCCGTCGGGGATGCTGCTTTCGTTGACCCCCGCCCAAACAGGAATCGGTGTTAGGCCTGTCGCATGAACCGTCAGAAATACGATTTTTAGGTTTGTTGCCGCGGCGGGAAAATCGATAATCTTTCTGTCGGCGACGGAAGTGTTGGCCTGGCTAAACGCATCGTTAAGACGGATAAAATCGGATTTGCTTGTGTAAGAATACGTTTGGCCAGATGCTGCGGGCGTTTCGTGCGGCTGGCGAAGGAAGCTAACCGCATCCGGGTTCATTTTTACGCCAGCAAGCAACGTCACGGCTGGCGATGGATTCGGCCCTGCGGCCATCGGGCGTACCGTCCGGGCTGCACCGTGCTCAAATTGCCGCGGTCGGGTCAGAGGTAGCAAAATCCTGGGGCGCTGCCCCGCCGATGCGATTTGGACAGGAGGAGCAAAGGCTTCCTGCTCCGACAGCCAAGTTTCCCAAATGGGCAACACCTTCCCCTGAAAGCTCTGGGTAGAATCCGCGGTTAGGCCCGACCAAAGGGTCCAAGCGTGCTGGCGGAGAGTATTCGTATCGCCCGCAGCAACTGCCGCATCTAATACACTGCTTGGCGTTGGAAATTGCGAGGAGGGCAGCTTAATTGGCTCTGGTACAATACTTTGCGCTTGAGCCTGCTGTACGATTAAAAGGGAAACGCCTACCGCGAAGAAAAACTTCGTAACGCGCATGGCCGTCCTCCGCTGGCAACCCTAGGTTTACATGGTTGTATTGTATATTGTACACTCTTTCAAGCTGCAACGCTGAACGCGAGCTAAGGGCTTCCCGCTGGGGCTCGGTCGAAAAATGGAGAATGGCGACTTCTCCAATGGACGTCGGACGGATACTTCCTTTGACACGGCGCCAAGCCGTAGTACGGCTCCATTTCCAGATCCACCAGTAGGCTGAAGCCGGATCGCATTGGCGTTTTCAAAGGTGAAAGGCACGGTCCAGCCTACCAATGACGCTCCGCGGTAGGAGGACCTGTCGGACGATACCGTACTCCGGTGAAGGATGGATCGGATCTTGCGGCACCATCGCGCGCACCGGTCGCAGCGAACCTAGGAATGGCCGCTTTGCGCCGATTGTGTTGAAAAAGTCCTTTTTCGCGATGACTGAAAATTCTCAGGACCGCCGGTGCGTTTTGCTCGCCGCGATGTGAGGGGCCATATCAAATACCGCAAAACCGACTGCCGACGCTCGTATCGATTCTACATACCTCGCTACGGCTGGAATCGCCAAAAATGCTTCATTCGCGAGATTTTCGAAGCCCCACGATTTTCGAGTTTTTCAACACAATCCGCCAATAGCGGACCAAATTCCGCTTCGCAGCAATCGGACGCTGAGGGCCAGAAGCTGACTTGGAAGCGACGACTTGAATTGCCTCCTTGTCCTCAGTTGCAAACCGAGGACGGTAGACTGAGCTACTGGATCTCGGCGATCTTCGGTCCAGACGACAGCATCTGCGGGTTCGTTGCCGAGGGCCGGTTCGACGGCGATGCCGGGTCCGGCGATCGGACAGCGGCGTCGGGCGGCACTCCCTGAGACGGCCTGCGGGCCGCAGCTGCCGGAAGCACGATCACTTTTGCTCCGACTTTCACCCGCTCATAGAGGTCCACGACGTCCTCATTGGTCAGCCGGATACAGCCGGACGACACCCGCTTGCCGATCGTATCGGGCTTGTTGGTGCCGTGAATTCTATATTCGGTTTCGCCCAGATACATCGCCCGCGCGCCGAGCGGGTTGCCGGGACCGCCTGCCATGAACCGCGGCAGATAAGGCTGACGCGAGACCATCTCAGCAGGCGGATGCCAATCCGGCCATTCTGCTTTGCGAGCCACAGTCTGCTCACCGGACCATGCGAAACCTTCGCGGCCGACACCGATGCCGTAGCGCATCGCTTGCGCGTCGTTCAGAACGAGATAGAGGAACGTGTTCTTGGTATCGATGATCACGGTGCCCGGCGCCTGGCGGCTCGTGTAGTCAACCACCTGCCGAACAAGTGCTCCGGGCCCGTCAGCGGCTGTTGGTGGTTCGACCGGAGGCGCGG
This sequence comes from Afipia sp. GAS231, assembly GCF_900103365.1. Classification (NCBI taxonomy): domain Bacteria; kingdom Pseudomonadati; phylum Pseudomonadota; class Alphaproteobacteria; order Hyphomicrobiales; family Nitrobacteraceae; genus Afipia; species Afipia sp. GAS231. The sequence continues at coordinate 4,874,377 of NZ_LT629703.1, read as the reverse complement.
GGGCCGGAATCGGAGCCGGAGCCGGAGCCGGCGCTGACGCATGAACCGGAGTTGCCACGTATACCGGAGTTGACGATGCCAGAGCCTGGGGTGCGGACGGTTTCCGTACCAGTTGCACGCTCGCCGGGCGAGACAGCCAACCGTACCCCAACGCGGCGACGGCCACGACGCCAATCGCAACTCTCGCGGCCATTGGGAGTGCGAACGTCTTCGCCTTTCCACGTTTGGTCCGCTTCCTCATATCTTTCCCCAGGTCACCATGCCCAAAAGAGGTACCCAGTAAAATTTAAGAAACTTCGAAGCGATTCCGCTCAGACTGGAACCGTTGGCGATGGTTAACGCGGACTCTTGTTCGACACTATAAAAGTTGGGGGTACCGCTTGATATTTAGCCAGCGACGTGGACAACGCGCATCGCGGAACGAGCGAGGTCTGAATCGCCCGGCGGAGCGGACACGCCCCCACTCTTTCGTTAACGGCGGCTTTCGGTCAATCGCTACACGAGCGACGGAGCGGCAATCAGGTATGCCGCCGAAAGCGGAAGCAGAGCGTAAGCTGCTCCGCCATAGGCCAATGCGGGTTGATGGCGCTGCTCGTGGGTGCCGCCGAGGGGAAGAACCGTTGACTAACCCCGCGCGCGCTGCAGCGTAGCTTCCAGTCGTTCCTTCTCCTTATCCCAGCGGGCTTTTTCGGCTTGCGATCTCTTCTTGAGCGCCTCAACCTCGGCCTGGATGGCGGCGGCCCGCTTCGCGTGCTCCTGCTCGGCCTTTTCCAACGCAGCCTGCGCCTTGTCGACGGCCTGCTGCCGGCGTTCACGGTCCTTCTGCCTGGCGGCCTCTTCGCTCGCCCGTTCACGCTCGCGCCGCTTCTGCTCCTTTTCGAAGGCGACAGCGGCCTTTCGTTCCGCAGCCTTGTCGACGGGGCGAGAGGAAGGCTGCTTCGCCTTTGCGCCTTTCGACTTGCGGACGGCTTTCGTTGGTCCTCCGCCGCCAAGATCGGTGGGCAGCTGGGCATGTTCGCTGAAAGGTCGGTCCGTTCCAACCGGGCGCCTGAGAACGACGCCAGGCTTTGCCATGGTCGCCGCGATAACGCCCGGATCGTGGCTCTCCTTTGCAGCACCCTGGTGAAAGAGATTACTGTCCGCGCCCCAGGCTTCAAGAGCCGCCTTCATCGAAGGGGCGGCCATCGCCAGATCGAAGAAGCCCAGCGAGGTCTGGTAGGTCTTCAGTTTTCTCGCCATGAGACGCTTCCCCGCACCGCCCACTGACCGCTGCCATGCGATCAGCCGTGCTGTCTACCTCACGAGCAGAGAACTTCCAAAGCGGGCGCGCAGAGCGGCCGGTCAGGAAAATATCTCGACACATCCGGCTTCTTGGAGCGAGCCTCCCGTGAACCCACAGGAATGATACCTTAAGCCGACTTCCGCTGCGGTTTTGCTGCCGGCTTCTTTGCCACCGCCTCCTTTGCCGGTTTCTTGCCGGTAATCGGCATCAGCATCTCCTTCTGCCCGGCCGCCGCCTTGCGCGCCTTCTTGGCTGGCTTCTTCGGCGCCTCTGTCGCTGTCGCCGCGCCTCCTCCGATGCTCTTGCGCAGCGCGTCCATCAGATCCACCACGTTCTCGCCGCGGGGACGCGCTTTCGCGGTGATGGGTTTGCCGGCGCGCTTCTGGTTGATGAGATCGAGAAGGGCTGTTTCGTACTGGTCTTCGAACTTATCCGGCTCGAAGTGCCCCGCCTTCTGGTTGACGATGTGTCTGGCGAGATCGAGCATGTCCTTGGTGACTTTGACATCCTGGATGTCGTCGAAGTATTCGTCCGCAGAACGCACCTCGTAAGGATAGCGCAGCAGCGTCCCCATTAGGCCCTTGTCCATGGGCTCAAGGGCGATGATGTGCTCACGGTTGGTCAGCACCACCCGTCCGATGGCGACCTTGTTCATCTCACGGATGGTTTCGCGGACGACGGCGAAGGCGTCGTGCCCCACCTTTCCGTCCGGCACCAGGTAGTAGGGACGGATCAGATACCTCGGGTCGATCTCGCTGCGGTCGACGAACTCGTCGATCTCGATGGTTCGCGTCGATTCCAGCGCAACGTTCTCAAGCTCCTCCTTCGTCACCTCGATGAAGGTGTCGGTGTCGACCTTGTAGCCCTTGACGATGTCCTCGTTGGCGACTTCCTCGCCGGTGTCGGCATCGACCTTGGCGTATTTGATCCGATGGCCGGTCTTCCGGTTGAGCTGGTTGAAGGAGACCTTTTCGGAATCCGACGTGGCCGGATAGAGCGCAACCGGACAGGTGACGAGGGAAAGACGCAGGAAGCCTTTCCAGTTGGCGCGGGGGGCCATGCGGGGGAACTCCATTGATGCCGGATTCAAGACGAATGGCCCGGCTTGGTTCCGACACCGCGACCTTTCCAACAGGAGGATTTTTTCACGGAGCGGGCTCGATCGGACTCGACTTTTGTTCTCTTTATGTTCTAATTCGGAATGAATGACCGACCCGCGAGCTGGCGCATGCCGACCCCAAAACAGATGGAAAAGCTGGCGGCTGAAGCCGCCCGCAGGCCGGGCCCCCCGGCTGCGGCTCCGGATGCGCCCCTCCCGGCGGAATATTGGGAATCGGTCCTCAAAGACCCTCGCGCCGATGCGACCGGGGCCCAGATGCGGCGGCGACGTCTTTCCGAGATTACGCGCCACGTGCTGCGCATCTCCTGCCGTCGCTGCGAGCGGACCGTGGAAATCCAGACCGCCGATGCAGTCCGATTGTATGGCGGCAACGCGGTCTGGAAGGACGTCGCGCAACGACTGCTCGACAACACCTGCCAGCAGCGCACCGGAAGACATGAAGAAGACGGGTGCTGGCCGGGATTTGACATGACCTAGCCTGCCCCCCGAGTTTGGTCTGCGCTTGGATGTCCGGATGGCGCCAAAACACCACCCCACGCCGTTGTCAGGCGGAGACCGAAAGGCTCTGACGAAGGAATTGGGGAAAGCACGCGCGATGACCGGCATTCTGGCTGCGCAATCAGCGGAGATGCGAGCCAAAGGCGCTGCGCTGATCCAGCAGGCCGACAGGTTGCTCTGCGAAAGCTGGAACGAGCGAATGTGGAGCGATGGCGAACCGATCGACCCTTCGCCAACAATTGACCAGGCTATCAACGGCGGCTTTCCCTGGCTGGAAATCCAGTGTTCGCGCTGCAAGACCCCGAACGATGTCGATTTGGCAGCCCTCAAGCACCCGCCGACCACCTTTGTGCACGATCTTGCAAGCCGTCTGCGCTGCCGCAAGTGCGCCAAGGCCGGGCGGCGCCCCTCCGCGACCTTGCTCCAACTTGGTTGGCAGCCGCGTCACCCTCGAGCGGAGGTCTAGGTTGCGATCACGGCAGGAATCATTGACCGTCGTTTATTCCAACCATGAACGGACGCCCAAGGTGCAGACGGCAACCACCTACCTCGAAGCCCTCAATCCTGAGCAGCGGTGTGCGGTCGAGCACGGCCCCGCGGGAGGATTGGCGGCGCCGCCGCTGCTGGTGATCGCAGGAGCGGGGTCCGGAAAGACTAACACCCTCGCCCATCGGGTCGCTCATCTGATCGTTCAGGGCGCTGACCCCCGCCGGATCCTGCTGATGACGTTTTCACGGCGTGCCGCGTCCGAGATGATCAAGCGGGTCGAGAGGATCGCGCGCAAGGTGTTGGGTGACAACGCCGGGATCATGACCGACGCGCTGACCTGGGCCGGCACTTACCACGGCATCGGCGCCCGGCTGCTGCGCGAGTATGCCGAACAGATCGGCCTGGACCCAGCCTTCACGATTCACGACCGCGAAGACTCCGCCGACCTCATGAACCTGGTCCGGCATGAAAAGGGATTCTCCAAGACCGAAAGTCGCTTCCCAACCAAAGGCACCTGCCTTTCCATCTATTCGCGCTGCGTCAATGCCGAGATGCCGATCGAGAAGGTCATCGGTACCTCTTATCCATGGTGCGCCGGATGGGCGGCGGAGCTGAAGGAACTGTTCGCGGCCTATGTCGAAGCCAAGCAGAAGCAGAACGTTCTCGATTACGACGATCTCCTGCTCTACTGGGCGCAGATGGTCGGCGACGCCGGCCTCGCCGATGATATCGGCGGGCGCTTCGACCACGTCCTGGTCGACGAGTATCAGGACACGAACCGCCTGCAGTCCTCGATCCTGCTGGCGCTCAAGCCTGGGGGCCGCGGCCTGACGGTCGTCGGCGACGACGCCCAATCGATCTACTCGTTCCGCGCCGCGACCGTGCGCAACATCCTCGACTTTCCCGACCAGTTCTCGCCGCCCGCGAGCATCATCACGCTCGACCGCAATTATCGCTCGACGCAGACAATTCTAGCCGCCGCCAACGGCGTCATCGGTCTCGCCAAGGAGCGTTTTACCAAGAACCTCTGGACCGATCGGACGTCCGGAGCCAAGCCGCAACTCGTCACCGTCCGCGACGAGGCCGACCAGGCCCGCTTTATCGTCGAGCGCATCCTGGAGAACCGCGAGTCCGGTACGCTCCTCAAGGAGCAAGCCATTCTGTTCCGGACGTCCAGCCACAGCGGTCCGCTTGAAATCGAACTGACGCGTCGGAACATCCCGTTCGTGAAGTTCGGCGGACTGAAATTTCTCGACGCGGCTCACATCAAGGACATGTTGGCGTTGCTGCGGTTCGTCGAAAATCCGCGCGACCGCGTCGCAGGATTCCGTCTGCTACATCTGTTGCCCGGCATCGGTTCCGCAACCGCTCAGCGCGTGCTCGACCGCATGGCGGAGGCCGCCGACCCGATCACGGCGCTCGCGGACGTACCGACGCCGCCGCGCGCCGGCGATGACTGGAAGGGCTTCGTCGAGACCGTGGGCAACCTCCGATATTCGGAATGGCCTGTCGATCTGGAACGGGCTCGCTTGTGGTACGAACCGCATCTCGACCGCATTCACGAAGACGCCGAGACCCGGCGTGCGGACCTCCTCCAACTCGAGCAGATCGCCTCCGGATATCCTTCGCGCGAACGGTTCCTGACCGAGCTCACGCTGGATCCGCCGGACGCGACCAGCGACCAGGCCGGCGTGCCGCTGCTCGACGAGGATTATCTGATCCTGTCGACGATCCACTCCGCCAAAGGCCAGGAGTGGAAGTCCGTCTATCTACTCAACGTCGTTGATGGATGCATGCCGTCTGACCTCGGTGCGGGGACCTCGGCCGAGATCGAGGAGGAACGCCGACTGCTTTACGTCGCCATGACCCGCGCCAAGGACGACCTTCATCTGGTGGTGCCGCAGCGGTTCTTCGTCCATGGTCAGCAGGCACAAGGCGATCGCCATCTCTATCCCTCCAGGACGCGCTTCATTCCCGAAAAGCTGCTGGGTCTGTTCGAGCGGACTTCCTGGCCGATTGTGCCTGCCGGTACTGCGGCGCGCACCCCCGGCCAGGGGCCGAAGGTGGATATAGGTGCCCGCATGCGGGGAATGTGGCGGTAGCCGGGAGAGACCGAAATGCGATTACTCGCCGCAATGGTCGCCGCATTTGTTTGTTCGCCAGCGATAGCGGCGGACTACCTGGGAAAGGTTCTAGCCGTGTCGGACGGAGACACCTTCACCATGGAAGCCGATGGCGCCAAGGTACGCGTGAGGATCTGCGGAATCGACGCACCCGAACGCGGGCAAGCTGGTTACGGACAGGCCGCCGGCGTTCTGTCGCGCATGATCGAGGGCAAGACGGTCCATTGCCTGCAAGTGGGTGAAGGCACCGTCTGCGACGGGCGGTCCCGACCTACCAGCCGAGACCGCATCGTGGCACAGTGCTTCCTCGACAAGGTCGACATCGCGGAACAGATGACTAGGTCCGGCACCGCGTGCGACTGGCCCAAATTCTCCGGCGGCAGGTACAAGATCAGCGACACCACCTGCTCGCGCAAATAGCATTCGACGCCGTTCAAAGGCCGTTCGTGCGGCCGCCAAAGCAGACGAGACAGCCGTGTGCAATCTTTACTCGATCACCACCAACCAGGCCGCCATCATCGCACTGTTTCGGGTGATCAACCGGTATGTCGGCAATCTGGCGCCGATGCCGGGCGTATTTCCCGATTACCAGGCACCGATCGTGCGCAACGGACCTGGCGGCCGCGAACTCGCCACGGCGCGGTGGGGCATGCCATCGTCATCAAAGGCGTTGATGGACGCCACCAAGAAGCGAGCCGAAAAGCTGCAAGCCAAGGGTAAGGCGGTCGACTTCACGCAATTGCTCCGGATGGAGCCGGACGGTGGCACGACGAACATCCGCAACGTGAAGAGCAAACACTGGACGCGATGGCTGGGAGCCGAAAACCGCTGCGTGGTGCCGTTCAACTCCTTCAGCGAATTCAACAAGGTCGAAGGCGGCGACATCTGGTTCGCGCTCGATGAGACCCGCCCCCTCGCCTGCTTTGCCGGCATCTGGACTAACTGGACCTCCGTCCGGAAGGTCAAGGAAGGCGAGACTAACAACGACCTTTACGCGTTCCTCACGACGGAGCCGAACGCCGAGGTCGGCGGCATCCACCCCAAGGCGATGCCTGTGATCTTGACGACGCCGGACGAAGTCGAGACCTGGATGACGGCCCCTCCGGACGAGGTCTTGAAGCTGCAGCGGCCGCTTCCTGACGGATTGCTCAAAATCGTCGCCCGCGGCGCCAAGGAAGATCCAGCCGGGCAGACAACGTGACCGTCGAGGACGATGACGACGAGGCAGATACCCCGGCCCGCCAGCGCAAGATCATCCACGTCGACATGGACGCATTCTACGCGTCCGTCGAGCAACGGGATAATCCGGATCTCCGCGGCAAGCCGGTCGCCGTCGGCGGATCCCGCGAGCGCGGCGTCGTGGCGGCAGCCAGCTATGAAGCGAGGAAGTTCGGGGTGCGGTCGGCCATGCCGTCCGTCACGGCAAAACGGCAATGCCACGATCTCATCTTCGTCAAGCCGCGCTTCGAGGTCTACAAGGCGGTCTCCCAGCAGATCCGTGAGATCTTCGCAGAGCACACACCGATCATCGAGCCACTGTCGCTGGACGAGGCCTACCTCGACGTGACCGAAAATCTGCAAGGCATTCCGCTGGCACGGGACGTGGCGTTGGCGATCCGTGCCAAGATCAAGCAGGAGACCGGCCTCAATGCTTCGGCCGGCATCTCCTACAACAAGTTTCTGGCGAAGCTCGCCTCTGACCACCGCAAGCCGAACGGCCAGTACGTCATCACGCCGGAGACGGGACCGGCGTTCGTCGAAGCCCTCCCCGTCGGCAAGTTTCATGGAATCGGGCCGGCGACCGGCGCCAAGATGAACGCCCTCGGCCTCTACACCGGCCTCGACGTGCGCAACCAGTCCCTCGAATTCATGCAAGCCAATTTCGGCAAGGCCGGAAGCTACTACTATTGGATCTCGCGGGGCGTCGACAATCGTGAGGTCCGCGCCGACCGGATCCGAAAATCCGTCGGCGCCGAAAACACGTTCTCCACTGACCTCACCGACTTCGACGCCATGGTCGTCGAACTCGAGCCGCTCATCGACAAAGTCTGGCGACATTGCGAAGAAAAGGGCTCGCGGGGCCGGACAGTAACGCTGAAGGTCAAATTTGCAGACTTCGAGATTATGACACGCAGCAGGTCTGTCCCCGCCGCCGTGTCGAGCAGAAGCGATCTGGAGCGCTTGGTCATCAGCCTGCTCGAGAGCGAAACGCCTCTTCCAAGACCGGTGCGGCTCTTAGGTATCTCACTCTCATCGCTACAAACGGAAGATGGCGCGGAGCCACAGCTGGATCTACCAATCTAAAACCGTGCGGATTACCACTTTGTTTCGCTGTTTCAGCTCGTCGCCCGTCCTAAAAGTCTCCTAGTCATATGGGTTCGCAACGGAAGTCTTCCGGGATCGGCTTCCCTTCCTCTAGTCGCTTTTCGCGTGTCTCTCCAACCTTCACCCCTTCGTTCAGGACGTAGAGCAGGGAGACCGCACCGTTAATCCGTCCTCCCAAGTCGAAGCGGCTCTCGGAATCCATATAATGCCCGGCTACGGCGTTGAGGACGGCTGTTATTGACAACAGCGCCGTTTTCACTTTCAGCCTGCTCGCATCCGCTAGCGGCGTGGTCGGCTGGTCGAGCGCTAGCAACAGGTCGCTGTGAGCTATGCGTCGGTTTCGCCAGTCACGGCAAAATGCGGTTTCCGCTAGGGCGTCCGCGACGAGTTGCGTCACTTGAGCTTTCAGCGTTGCATCGCTTATCAACGCCGGAAGTGCCTGAATGCTTAAGTTCTGTCTTCCAGCGCGGCCAGTCTTTGGCGGGTCAGTAAGACGAGAGATGCGAAGCAGCGCCAGCTCCCACAACTCGTCTTGAATCATGTGAAAGAAGGCTGGAGCCGCGCGATTGAGCAGGTCGATGCGCTCGGGCTTGCTGCCGAACAGCTCGACGTACTCTTTCCAGTACACATGCACGAGCGCGACCGATTGCCAGAGCGCAGAGTACAACACGCCAAGTGGCTCGCCCATTACAGCTACATTCGCGGCTTTTGCCTCGTCCGCCGTCTGGCTGCCCATCAGAAGCCTACTTCCAATAGAGCCAGAGCTTCTGAGTTTCCGCCAAGAAGTCGAGATAGCCCTGGATGGGCCACGAGGTGTGGCTGTTGTCGCGAATGAGCGGATGGATGCCGTTGGCGCACATGAGGTCGCCGGCATCTGGCGGACTGTTGAGCCAACCCCAGCACTTATTGACCGTGTTGACGTAGCTCACGCCGAACTCGCTTACCGGCACGTTGTACAGCATGCCTTCGATGAAATAGGACGGGGCGACGCCGCTCTTTATCTTCCCGTCTCGAATCAGCCGATTGCGCATGTTCTTGAAGATACGCACGGTCGGCTTGAGCCATTCGCCCGTCGCCTGATGCTTCCGAGTCATGTTCTCGGAATGGTGCTTCGGGTAGTTGACGATTTCAGTCCCGTTGGTCGTGATGAACAGGACACCCTCGACACACTCATTGTCCTGTTCGCTGTAGTAGTGGGAATATTTCTTGTGCGGTGCCACCAGCAGAATATCGGAGCTGCGCCGATTGCCGTTGGCCTTCAGGCGCGGAGCCTTCTTGCCCGAGGTGTCAAGGTCGCCCCCATACTGTTTATCGAGCCACGCGATTACGTCGGTCCGAAACGATTTCAAGGTGTATTCCGCAGGCGTGGGGTACACAGACTTGAATGCCGTCTTTTCCGGTCCCGAGAGCGCGTCGATGTTGTAATGGAACAGGCCTCTAGTGCGCAGTACTATATCGACGTCACTATCCGCGCCGTAGACGTTCGTATCGTTGCCGTACGACCCTTGCAGGAACGAGTCGACGCGCCGGTTCGAATAGGGCGCGTCCTTGTGTTCGATGACGGCCTTAATCGACTGATACGTTGCTGCAGACTGCGCGGCGGCGCCGATGTGCGTCCACGTCTCAAGTTGACTTTCAGGAATTGCCACGCGACTCTCCTATAAAATCTTCGTCAATGCAGGTTCATATTCACGAAACGATTGCCGCCCTCGCTGCCAGAGCTGGTCCAGCTTCTTCAGGTCATGCTCGAACAGATCCGTCGCCATCTCGGGCTCGGTGTACCGGGTGCTTATCCGAACGGTGTCTATGTCTTGAAAGAGAATGTCCCTGAGCTGGTTCATCGACTGCGTGTTGATTTCGAGGACCCGTTGCAGCAGCCGAACCGTGAAGAGATATCCAATCCAGCGCATCGCGCTGAACACGCTCTTTTTCGGCGGGGGATATTCGCCAACGCCGACGCTCACCACGCGTATTTGCTTGCGGTCGAACTTCAGCGCGTTCGTCGCGTCCGCGATCGCATACAGCGTCGGATTGTTCGCGCAATAGCCGCCGTCGATGAGGACAATTGACTCGCCGGCGCTCGTCGTGACGGTCTTCTTTTTGAAGAACGGATAAGCCGAACAAGACGCCTGAACCGCATCCGCTATCTTGCAGCCGAACCCCGGCACAAAATTCGGTTTGTCCCTGTGCGCTTGGTCGACGGAGGTCTTGAAAATCATCGGCGTCTCGAACGCCCATCGGGTCGACACGATGCCGACGTTGGTCTTTGTCGCCGTGAAGTCTTGGTCCTTGAACACATTCACGGCCAGAACTTCGAGCGCTGCCGTCTTGTGGCCCGGCAGCCAATACTTCATGACCTCCACGACGTGCGTCTTATAGAGTTCTAGAATCTCATCGACCGGATGCCCGAGCGCAATTAAGGCCGCGATGATAGAGCCCGTACTGGTGCCGTAAATCAAATCGAACCGCTGGTGCAGCGGACCGACCATCCCCTCGATGCCTTTTAGGACCCCCAGCGTGTAGAATCCTTTTGCACCCCCGCCATCGAGGCTGAGGATGCGGCACACCTTGGGTTCTTCTGTTTCCGCCATTACCCGCCCGTTGCGTTAGGCCGACTCGGCACCTGCAACGGGAACTATACCTGTTCCCGGTACGTTCTTGGGAACATTTCCGCGTCTCCTCGCTATTCACAACCCTGCTTCCGGACTCTGGACGCCCTGAGCCTCTGTTATTGTTCGGTCAGGGGCACCCTTCCCTCACAATTCCCCAGCTCGCGGCACCGACCGAGGCGGCGCTCGCTTGATGAAGGGATTCTCGCCCTTCAGCTGGCACACGCAATCTCAAGCGGCCTCTTTCCCGCCGATCGCCGCTCATTCCGCGATTGAGCTCTTAGTACGCTTCCATTTGGCCGTCGCACCTGCATGTGTCAGCGGAATCGTGAGCCGAAGGGTTCGCCCGTGATTCGAAAGGATGCAAGCCAATCCGGTACAGCAAGAAGCCGCGCCGTAGGCATTGGGAGATAATGAACGTCAGCAAAATTCCTTACGCCAGAGGAAGTGAGTGACCGGTATAGAGGCGAGGTCAGCGTAGGAAGGCTACGAAACTGGCGGGCGCGCAGCTTTTTGGAAGATCATTCCCGGCGCGGGGCGAAGAGCACGATGTCTGGATGCGCGCGCCATGGGATGAAGCGGTGGCATTGCAAAAAATCCTTGACCGATGACTCACTCATTGAAGTGTGTCGCGGCGCCGACAAAGAGGACACACCCGGATGATAACATGCGTCATTCGGCGCGTCAGATCACCCTGCGGCCTGAAGCCATGAGATCATGGAAGACTCTCCGAAAACCGAGAGGTGAACACGCGGTCTGGACAGCGCAACATATGCAAGTTCGCGGACGTCTGCCATCCCGCCCGATGCGGCGAGAATAATAACTTGCCGCTCAAGGCCCTTGAAATCGCGCACGTGTTCGACCGTAATTCCTTCGAACGATGCGGCCAGCTTGCCAAGATTTGCGACAAGATCCTCGTCAGCCGCGAGGATCGCAATCTTCTCGGGATGTACCTCATCTTCGCCGGTGAGCGACCGCAGCTTTGCCATGACCTTCACGGCAATGCTTCCTTTCGTGCACGCATCCCATTCGACAACGGGACCTTGAGGGCCGTCAGCAGTGATCTCGAAGCCGCTGTAAAACCGCCGTGCAACATCGTGAACGTACTGCGTATTGCGAAGGTTACGGGTCAGACGGATTGGCACAGGAATGAATGATGCGAGCGCTCCGGTTACATCGCCGTAGACGCTCTGATTGGTATCGTAGAAAGCATGGAGTTTCGACCGGGCCGGATCAACGAGCATCTCTTCGATGACAATCCACCACTGCGGCCGAAAATCCTGCGCTTCATCGACGATAACAGCGTCGAACTTCAGCTCCGGCTTTGCTGAAATTGCCCTCGCGAGAGCATCGACGGCTTCGTCCCCCGGGAGATGAGGCGCTGGCGTAAGCCTGATGCCCGATTCCGCAGCAAACGCGACACACAGCTCGTCGATGCTGTAGACATGCACCGGAGAACGGTTAAGCGTCTGGCGAAGGAAAGCCGCAAGTTTCTTTCCGGCGCAAAGTAACGCCACGCGCGAGCCATCCGCCGCGAGCCGCAAGGCATCCTCCATCGCCACAATGGTCTTGCCGGTTCCTGCCCCGCCGCCTACGGCGGCTCTCGGCAAATGCATGAATGACGAAAGAATATGGAACTGCTGTGGCGTCAGAACCGCGATCGTCTCTTCGTCGTCATCATAGTGGTGCGCGAGCGGCACGCGCAGCGTCATGGGCGAGGCCAGAAGGTCAACAAACGCCTGAACTCCGCCTGCACCAATCTCCTGTGCGCTTTCTCCGGAAAGCCGGTTTCTTATCCAGGCCCCAATATCAGCAAGTTCTGCACGGCAGCAGAACAGCTCGCGCGGACGATCAGCGCCCAGATTACCGGGAGGCTCAGCTACATCGGGGAAGACGACCCCATGCCGCATCCGGATGAAGTGGTGGCGGGGCCAGCCTGGCATTTCCCGAGCCTTGTCGAACAGCACGTGCTTTGACGAACGCGCCTGCTCGACTGGATTCTTGATCACGTGGCGGATTCGGTTCCTGTCCTCACTGATCCAGACATCAGTTGCCGGGTCCCAGGAAATTCCGCCACCCTTTACTTCAATAGTCAGAAAACCACGCACCGGGTGCACGACAACGAAATCGGCTTCCCCATCCTTCTCTTCACCATAGGGCGTGAGTCCAAGCCACGGCCGGCTGTAAAAGACCGTCCACTCCGGACCAAGCGCCTTCTCAAGCGCATCGTAAACGCGGACTTCAGCGCGGCGCTGATCGTTTTCGCGCACCTGCCGTGGCAAGCGCGCCGGCCACATCCGCGCGCCCGTCATCGTGGGGCGTCCCGCAGCAGACTGCCGAAATATCCCGTTTCAGGCGCTCCCGGCCTTCCGATAAGCAATGCCCTGTCAAGGAAACGGTTGAACTCCTCGCAGGAAGTCTCGGGCGCCAGAACACAGGAATGACATGCTGCCAGCGAAAGGTCCTCCTCGCGGGACAGCATGTCCTCAATACAAAGAGGGTCGGAGGAACACCATTCCTGCGAAGCGATTGCTGCGCGGACGGTTCGATCAATACGCTCGGGGTCACCCTGGCGCTGCAGCCCGCCAAGCGTGCCGTCGTCGTCAGTGGTCGCAGTATAAATAAGCAGCCCTGCCATGGCATTCGCGCCTGTCTGCACGTAAAGCCGCTCGCGAAGGGCAGTGGAAGAGTAACCGCAATCAAGTGTCAGCTGCCGCATCAGTGCATGTGCGAAGGTGTGTATGAGCAGGAACCTCGCGGTTATGACCCGCTCGGGCCTCTGCTCAGAACCATGTCTGGTAATCCATTCCGCAATCCAGCGGTCGTTGATCCGGGACGCGCGCGCGATTACAGCCGGGCGGTTTTCCCAGTCGGCAAGCGCTTCACTGTCCAGTTCAATGAAAATGCCTTCGCCCCGCACTTCGACGGCGGGGAGCCATTCCAGCGGTGACGCGGACAGCTGTGCGACCGGTGCAATGCTGTCGCCCGGGGGATGAATGCGGGTGAAACCAGTCATCGCACGCACTTCACGCAATCGCGTCGCCTTGACCAACCGCGAAAGCAAAGGCTTCAGCCCGTCAGGTACAGCCTGCGGCCTGATCTCGAATTCGCGATCGATGCCTCGTACATAAGTCCCGCCGGTAAACTGGCGGTACTCTTCCAGCCGGAGATTTTCAGTATCGATACTCGCTTCAGCCGCTATGCGCCGCTCAACCTCCACCCGAAACTGTTCGGGTGTCATCTCCAGCTCATTCAGCACAGCCGCCAGCACCGTTTTCGAAAGAATTTCTATTTGGCGCGGCCGGTCTTCAGGCAGTACGCCGACAATCAGCTCCCACGCCATCCCGATCGCTTCTTTCAGCCGGTCCGACCACGGCGGAATGCTGAGCGCGGACTCAATCACGGGAAAGTAGAGATTGGACGCGCCGCGCTGGGCGGCGCGGGGACGATGTGTGCAGGTTTCCGCTGGCACTGACAGCCATGGCCGCAGTCCGCGACATGCCGGCATGCGCGACGTCTCCCGGGTCGAAAAGATGCCGTCCATTGACTTTCGCGCTCCGCACTTCGCGCAGCTCAGAATCAGTCCTGCAAGACCGGCCTGCTCCGAGACAAGCTTCAGGAAGCCCTTCGTGTTCGTACAGCCCGCGTCGTGATCAACCCACATGTGCCACGGGAATTCGTCGAGATGCCCGGCTTCGCAGGCGGTAACGAAGCGGACCGGGACGACGTAGACTTCCTTGCGGCCCGGCGCCTTGCGTGTGCACTCGGGGCAAAACCGTCCCGCCCGGCCTGGCTCGTCGGCCCACATATCCTGCCTTCCAATGCGATCACATTGCGGACACTGGAGCCACGTCGGAAAACGAACCGCGACAAGGGCCTTCTCGTCATTTTCCTTCAGGGGATCGCGAACGGGCGGCAGCCTGAAGCCCCTTTTGTTCAGTTTCTTCTCAAGCCGTTCCTCGCGGATGGTCTGTTCGTTCACCATCCCCGAAGGAGGAAAGTTGCGGTCCCATTCCTCAAGGCCGGCAGCAACCGCAGAAACCGTCGCCCTGTCCGCGCGGAAATCCACCACGGCGCCGGGACCGAAGGTCGCGACAGCGGCACTCCGCCTAACTTCGCCAAGATCGTTACGTGGCATCGGTCTTCGCTTTCAGCCATTCGGCGAGTCGGTAGTGAACGGATGGTTCCACACCGCGCATCGTATTCGGTGTCGGCCACGCCTGCCCGACATTGCGTCCCGATGCGCGCTTCGCAGCGGCCTCTTCGGCACCCTGAAGCAGGGCATCCTTCGCAAACCTGTTCCAGTATTCCTGGGGTGACCGGCGAATCCATTTTTGAAGCCGCTCGCGAAGCTCGTCGCCAACTGCGGTTTCGCGCGGATCGACGCGCGCCGCGCGCTCCGCAATCCGGTCGATTAGGTCCCTTGCTTCGGCGACGGCATCATCGTCCAGTACCGGCCGCGGCAGCATCCCGGGCACGATGTGCCTTATGACTGCGACAAGAACCGCGTGAAGCGCCCGATCGCGTGCCCGCGACGCGAAGGGAGTGACGCTCGTGGCTTCAACTTCCCTGTAAAGGGTCGCGTGCCACGTGCGGAAGGTCTCATAATGCGACCGGTCGCGCGGTTTTCCGTTGTTGAGGACTGCAACCACAAGGCCGGGAATATTTCCCCGCCCGACGCGGCTCGTCGCCTGGATGTATTCAGCGATCGTCTTCGGCTGTCCGTTCACCAGCATAAGACCTAGTCGCTCGATGTCTACGCCGACGCTCACCATGTTGGTTGCGAGGACCACGTCGATCGCCGCATCGTCGCCGGCACGCCGCTTGAGTTCATCCAGCATGTCGCGGATGTCCTTCTGGGAACGCCTTGACGTCAGTTCCTCGACGGTCTTGATCCTGCGTTCGGCTTCACCACCCCGTGCTGCTGAAATGAGCCCGATCGTGTCGTAAACGTCGTCCTGCATGAGCACGAGTGCGCCACCAAGCTCCCGCAGCGAATTGAAGTACGCCACGAGTGTCCAGTAAAAGTCGCGTTCCGCGGGTTTCAGACCGGCTGCGGCCGACTGCATCAGTGAAGCCGTGACGGCCTGCAGCGTAAACTTGGCCGACCGGCCCGCCGTCGTGACACCGACGTACCGCCGGCCGGAAAGGTCGGTATCAATCACCGTGAAACCGGAATCTCCGGCATCCAGACCCGGCGGCGGGAACTGGCATGTGTCGCGATCGAACAGCGCAAGCACCTGCTCGGGCGCACGCCGGATTGTAGCTGTCGATCCGATGATCTTCGGGCGCGTGCCGTTTGTCGAGAGGATGAGATCGAGCGCAGTTTCATAAAGGCCCGAAAGCGTTCCGAGCGGGCCGGAAATCAGGTGCAATTCATCCTGCAGGATGAGCTGTGGCTGCATGCCTGCCCTGACGGCGAACAGGTTCGCCGTTGCTTCCTGACGCACGATCTGCGCGAACTTGTCAACGGTACCGATCAGCAGTGTGGGACAAAATTCGTAGATGTCCTGGTCGACTGTCCAGACCGGAAGAGGAGCGGGACCGGAAAGCAGGCAATCTTTGGTCTCGCACATGACGTGCACGGGATCCGTCGGGCGACGCTGCACGTAATTCAGTCCCTTGCCGCAGGCGGGACATGCTGCGAGCTGCCGTGGGCTGGATTTCGACGTATCGCGCTGGCTGTCGAAAGCAGCCTGTCGCCGGTTTGGCGTGGCGCCTTCACCAACCCATAGTCCGATTGAAAACGGCTCTTTGCCGAGCTTCCCCGAAAGCGAGGTTGGGATTGCACCACGCCGCACTGCCTCGCACGCACAGATCATCGCAGATGCACGAATGAACTGCTGGGTCGTCAAAAGCCGGAGCGTGTAGCGCATGATGACGGCCACACCCGCTCCGTCATCCGGCTTATTGGACGAGAGCCTGCGGTAGAAGGAAACGAACGCAATCAGGCCGAGGTAAGCTTCGGTCTTTCCGCCTCCCGTCGGAAACCAGAGAAGGTCCATGATGCCGCGATGCGGATGATCGCCCCTCACGGCACTTTCAAGCGTAAGGAGGAGGAAACCCAGCTGGAACGGGCGCCACCGCAGCGCGCCGTTGCCCGACCATTGTCGCTGAGTATCCATCACGAGGTTTGCGAGACGAAAGGCGTCTGCCGCATCTGCGTTGCTCTTCAGGAAATCAGCTCCAGCTGCCATCCGCGACCGAATCCCTGCGGCCGTTTCCAGATGGGCTTTTGCAGTCTCAGCACGTTTTCCCGTCAGTCCCGACGCACCGGCAGCCTGCAGATCGATCCACTTTCCGTAAGCGCTACACAGTTTGACAAGCGCCGCATGAAGCCGGGGCGTCTCCGCCGTTGCAAGCCACGCGGCCGACAGTACATCTGCGTCCTTGCCGGCCAGGCTGCGAAATACCTCGTGACCGTCGGGGCTGACCGCAGGAACAATCGCCTGCGGCACCCAGGACGTACGAACAGCGAGCGCCACCGTCCGGTCTGCCGTACTCTCGGTCCAGTCGGCCGAACACGTATGGCCAGCAGCAAACTCGCGTGCGTCCCGGTAGAGAAGGTCGGATGACCAGTCATCGGCATCAACCGGCGAGCGGCGGCTGGGCCGCGATATGAGCTTCGTTGCTTTTCCTGGCCTGATCTCGAAGCCGACCTGGAACATTGTCACTTTTTCGATCGCCGCGCGGTTGGGTTCGGCCGGGGTTGCGTCATTCACAAGCGTAACCGTGCACAGAAGACCGCGTTCGAAAGGCACGCTGCGGACGTGCAGCCTCAACCATGTGACTGAGCCGGACGTCAGGTTCCGGCTTTCATTTCCTTCGCGCATCGCGACAGGCACATCGTCAATGACGTGCTGCACACGTTTCCATTTTCCGTCCACCTCGCTGTATGTCGCGAAATGGATGCTGACATTTACGGACGGGTCCGCGCCCTTCTCGGCGAAAACGGCAAACGAGATTCCGGCCGTTGACGGCCGCCGCATTGCGACCGACTGTGCCTGGGCCTGATCGGCGCTTTCTTCACCACCGTCATCGCCACCCGATGATGCGTCCAGCTTCTCGTCCTCCTCCGGCGCTATCGGCGTATTTTTGGGCCAGAGAATACCTGACACATAGACGTCGGCGGGTTTCGATTCCAGGACCTCGTCTGGCGCGCGCGGTCCCACGAGATCGGCTTCGAGCCGCTCGACCATGATTTCTCGGGGAAGAAGCGCGCTCAACCTGTCGCCCCCTTGAATTTGGTCGTGCCAAAACCAGCCAGCATCGGCGCAAGCATGATGCCGCTCGAGCGCCACGGCTCATGAAGCCGCTCCAGCGCAGGGTCTTCCGGTTGGACCGCCAGTGTGCGAACGCCGATCGAACGCACGTAGGCAAGATAACCCGGCTGCACGCGATGGCCACACGTTTTCGTCACGCTATAGAGGTCGTCTTTCAACTGCCGGCTCAGAAAGCAGACACGCTCCTGGTCGTCACCGGTGCGAAGCGCGTAGCGGTAGTCCAGCTCGCGCACAGCATGCGCGTACATTTTGGTCATCACGGGCGTCTTCCGCAACCGCGCCTGGGCTGCCAGCGCTTCGCTGTCCGTCGCAAAAACCGCGCGGCCGACGAGACACGGAGCATCAAGATCACCAGCCCGCCCGATCTCGAACTGAAGCCCGTTCTGCGGCATCTTCCGCCAGACCCGGCCATTCAGGTTGCCGGCACCGCGGGATGATGAGCGGCCAACGAAGAGACGATTTTTTGCGCGGGTTGCTCCCACGAACATCACACGGATTTCTTCATCGAGATCGGACTCCTCGTCCTGATCGTCAGGCGGCAGATAGAGATGAACGTCATCCGCTTCGCGTCCCTTGCTCGCATGGATCGTTCCCAGAATTGGGCCTGCATCGCCGAATTCTCTCGACGTGAAGAGCGATGGCGGGTTTGACCGCGCGAGGATGGTTCGCAGCCGGTGCACATCGACGACAGTTTCGCTGTCGCCCGCGGTTTCGAGCAGGAGATTCCATGCCGCACCACTCGCGTCCGGTCCCTTCGCTTCCGGAACCTGCCGCAGCCACCGCTCATCGAATTCGGCGCGCGTAATCCTGCGTCCGGTAAAATTCCAGAGTACCTCGCCGATCCACGGGTGAACGCGGGGCGGCAACCCCGACATGCGCAGGCGATGCGGTATTTCTGACGACAGGCCAGACACCATCAGCACATCGCTCCTGCGTCTCAGAAGCACAAGCGTATCCGCCGAGAGACCTGCCAGACGGATTTCCCGTGCGGCACCGAGATCGTTTCCGGCGAGCCGCTCAATCTCACTCCGTAGTGCCGGGCGCCGCGTCAGTGCTGATCCCTTTTCGCCGAGAACTTTTCGCCGGACTTCAGTGAAGATTTTCAGCAGGCCCGGCTCGCTCGTGCGGTGAACACGCGACAGTTCTGCTGGTTCAAAACCCTTTTCTTCGAGCCGGGCCAGAAGGGAAGAATCGCCCTCATTACCCGTGACGGCGCTTTCTTCGGTGAAGCCATAAATCGCTTGTGCCCTGTCGGCGAAGACCGTAACACCGCAGTCCGGTGAAAGCGCGTCAATCATCGCTTCGACCAGTTCGGCGCGCGTTCCGACGATGTCCTGCGCCTCATCGACGACGAGGTGCGCAACACGCTGCATCAGATAGTCCTGCACCTCATCGTTGCTGCGGATCTGTGCTGTGGTCGCTTCGATGTTGTCATTGAACGATCCCGTGAGAGCCGCCTCGCTGGAAAATCCCGACTGCATGGCCCACGCGTGAGAATCGAGTGTTGCGATACGGACGGCGATGGCATCCGAAGGTTCGTCGAGCGATCCCGAAAGGCGGTTACGGATTTCGTGAACGGCGGTACGCGTGAAGCTGACAATCCAGATGCGGCCGGGTGCGATGCCCTCCCGGATCAGATGCGCCACGCGCTGGCACGCAACATACGTTTTACCGGTGCCCGGCCCGGCATCGACCAGCAGGCGACGGTCAACCGGCGCCCAAGCCACTCCTTCCTGAAGCCGATCGTCTTCCGGCGGCGGTTCCGGTGGAACTGCCGCCATCGGACCGGCTGCGGTAACCGCTTCTTCCAGAGACTGGTCGTCAAGGTTGATGCTTGAGCCGTTCACCCGCCAAAGCTGACGCTTGTACTTCACAACCGGGCCGTGCGGGGTTGTACGGAGGGGGCGGAGGATGCGCGCGACTTCACGGCCACGGCGCAGCACCCGCACTTCGATCTCGCCGGAGAATCCCGTTTCCATCGCAATAGGTTCCTGAAAAGCTCCACAGATAACACCAATCGAAATGCGCTTGGCAATCGCCGCATTGGGCCGCCTGCCCAAAGTTGTATTGCCCAGATTGAAGTGCCGGGCGAGGCATCGGCCGTAACTTCCAGGTAACCATGCGCTACATTCCTGTGGGAATCGCATGAAACCGTATGTTCTCTTCTTGTTCTTTGTGGCCGAATCTGACATTTTGTCAGGATTCTTCCCAGGGGCATCCGTGACACAGTTTCTTGACCTCCGCCTTCAGGCGGGCCTGACCATTCCCGAAGCGGCCATCGAGATAGGATGCTCGGAACGCGAAATTTACCGACTCGACAACGGCGAGGTTCGCGCCAAGAAGCTTGTCCTCGATCGTTTACGGATGATGGTGCCCTCCCTTTTTGAAGACGAGGAAGATGAGGCCCCCTTCACGTTCATCGATCTCTTTGCAGGCATCGGGGGGCTTCGACGCGGCTTCGATGCAATCGGGGGACGCTGCGTATTCACTTGTGAATGGGACGCATACAGCCAGCGCACCTATCGCGCCAACTATCCGCGTGACCGGCACAAGATTCACGGTGACATTCGCACCCTGCCGACCACGATGATCCCGCAGCACGACGTTCTGCTCGCCGGTTTTCCCTGCCAGCCATTCTCGATCGCAGGCGTTTCCAAAAAGAATGCGCTCAACCGTCCGCACGGATTTGCCTGCGAGGCGCAGGGGACACTGTTCTTCGAACTTGCGCGCATCATCCGTGATCTGAAGCCCAAGGCGTTTCTTCTCGAAAACGTAAAGAACCTCGTCAATCACGACAAAGGCACCACCTTTCGCGTCATCTGCGACGTGCTGACCAACGAGCTGGGCTATCACATCGACAAGCGCGTCCTTGACGCGAAATCCTGGGTGCCACAACACCGTGAACGCATATTCATTGCAGGCTTCCGCGACGAAGCCGACTTCTCCTTCAAGGAAATGGAGGTGAAGGACGCGTTGAAGGGACCGAAGCTCTCCACGATCCTCCATCCGGAAAATGGCTCCGA
The DNA here is from genome assembly GCF_900103365.1 of Afipia sp. GAS231. Lineage (NCBI taxonomy): Bacteria > Pseudomonadati > Pseudomonadota > Alphaproteobacteria > Hyphomicrobiales > Nitrobacteraceae > Afipia > Afipia sp. GAS231. Next base: position 4,853,625 of record NZ_LT629703.1, on the reverse strand, counting down.
AAAGCCTGACAGGCATTTCACGTCGGGCCGTCAGGCCTACGTGAGTGACAAATACACCCTGACCGATCACCTTTGGCGCTATCTCAAGGCGTATGCCGAAAAGCATCAGGCCGCGGGTAACGGTTTTGGCTATGGGCTGTTCGGACCGGACAACGTCGCCCGTACTCTCTCGGCCCGTTATTATAAGGACGGCTCTGAAATTCTGATCCGGCAGAAAGGCTCCAATCCGCGCCGGTTGACCCCGCGCGAATGCGCGCGCCTGATGGGCTTCGAGAAACCCGGCAAGGCGGACTTCAAGATCGTCGTCTCCGATACCCAAGCCTACAAGCAGTTCGGTAACGCCGTCGTGGTGCCGGTCGCTGAAGCCGTCGCCCGCCACATGGAGCCGCACATCCTCGCGGCTATCGAGGCGGAGAAGCCTGCAAGGGCCGGGAAGCGTGCCTGACATCGTAGACGCCGCCACGCGAAGCCGGATGATGTCCGGCATACGCAGCAAAAACACGCGTCCCGAACTCGTTTTGCGAAAGGCGTTGCACCGGGCCGGATTTCGTTACACGCTGCACGCTAAAACTATTCCCGGCAAACCGGACATGGCATTTCCCGCACTCAACGCCGCCGTATTCGTGCATGGCTGTTTCTGGCACGGCCATGACTGCCGCTTCTTCCGTTTGCCGCAGACACGAACCGATTTCTGGAAAGCGAAGATCGATCGTAACCGTGCGCGCGACGAAATCGTCATGGCAAAGCTTGAAGAAGAGGGATGGCGTCATCTCACCGTCTGGGAGTGCGCAATTCGCGGCGCAGGGCCTGATGCACCGCTGAAGGTTGCAGCCCGTGCAGCAAATTGGCTCCGTTCCCGCCGGCGAACCGGCGAAATCAGGGGCGCCTGATGGCCGTTGCAGACGTTACCGACTGGATCGCAGACTTCGGAAAGCCGGGATACGTCTGGTACGCCAAGCGACTTTCCGGCAATGACACGCTTGCAACGCATTCACATCAGGCGGGCCCCTATATTCCGAAAGATTTTCTCTTCCGGATGTTTCCCTCGGTCCGCAAACCTGAGGAGGAGAATCCGGACCAACGTTTCGAACTCTATATCGACTCGCATTCCGACCACCGAACGGTTCGCGCGGTCTGGTACAACAACAAGATGCGGGGCGGCACGCGTAACGAATGCCGGCTGACTGGCTTCGGGGGTGGGCAGTCCGCGCTTCTCGATCCTGAAAGTACAGGCGCGCTTGCCGTGTTCGCCTTCGTGCTTGACGACGAAGGCGCCGCCACGGAATGCCACACGTGGGTTTGCCGCGACGAGGTTGAAGAAGATGTCTTTGAAGACCGTCTTGGTCCGGTTGAGCCGAAGGAATTCCGCATCTGGGAACCCGGGAGCCTGCCGCCGGGCGATCTGTTTGACGAGGCCACGCCGGAAACCCGCGCAAGCTGCTGGCTTCAGGCCAAAGAGATACCGCCCTCTTGGCTGGTGAAATTTCCAAAAGGCGAAGATGTCATCCGCAAGGCCATCGAACTTCGTCCCTTGAAGGAAATCAGCATAGACGTCCGCCTGATGCGGCGCCGCGATTGCGAATACGAAGTCTTCCGCAGCATTGAGGAAGCTTTCTTTCTGCCGCGCATCCAGCAGGGCTTCAACGCTATCGAACCGTTTCTCGGCCTCGCGCAGTCGATCCTGCAGAGCCGCAAGTCACGGTCAGGCAACTCGCTGGAATTTCATGTGCGCGAGATTTTTCTTGAGGAAGGCCTGAAAGCGGGCGAGCATTTTACGCACAAGCCAGTCATCGAAGTGAGCAAGCGACCGGACTTTCTGTTTCCCTCGAAGGCCGCTTACGATGACAAGTCATTTCCTGACGCAAACCTGCGCATGCTTGCGGCGAAGACGACCTGCAAGGACCGCTGGAGGCAGATCATCAATGAAGCCGACCGCATCAGGCTGAAACATCTGATCACGCTTCAGGAAGGCGTTTCCGAAGCGCAATTCCGTGAGATGCAGGAGGCCGGCGTCCAGCTCATCGTGCCAAAGGACGTGCAGGACTCCTATCCGAAAGAGGTCAAGCCGCACCTCTTGACCTTCGAAAGCTTCCTTGCCGATCTTCGTCTTCTGAACCTCCAGCCGTGACCCTTTACAAGTATTATCCGCCAAACCGGTACTCGCTCGAAAACCTTCGGCGTCATTCCTTCTATTGCCGCCACTACACCGACTTCAACGACCCGTTCGAGTTTTGGTGCAACATCAGTTCGGGCATTCCCGATCGGAATGCCGAGCCTAACCGGTTCAGGGCAGCCGTAGCAGAGTGGGGTTTCCCCGACGGCGAGCCGCACGACGAAGAAGACTGTCGCGCATATTTCGAATCTCTCGTCGATGCGGCACCGGACTTTCAAACCCTGATGGATCATGTCCGCATTGCCTGTTTCGCGTCGGCGCCCGACAATCTCCTCATGTGGTCGCACTATGCCGACGGCATGCGCGGATTCTGTGCCGAGTTCGATGATGCGCTTGTACAGAAAGCCGACGAGCGGGTTTTCCTCACGCCGGTAGAATACGTAGAGGCTCCGCAACACGCCGACAGCTTCGTGTACGCCGTCGCCGAGGATCAGTGGGATTTTCACGGCATGTGCGTTTACGATCATGATCGAGGTGCTGGCGGCGCAATATCTGCGCCCGAACGCGACAGCTATGAAGAAGCTTCGCTTCAGGCCCACGCCAACATGACTGCGATCTGGCGCAGGGTCTTTGCGACGAAACCGGTTGAATGGCGATACGAGGGCGAGCAGCGTCTTCTGCTTCAGGCGACCGACGGCGGTGCTGAACCCGTACAGCTTGAAATCCCGGTAGAAGCTCTCCGCGGAATCATCATGGGCGAGCGTATGGACTACGACTACCGGAAGCAGCTCGAAGTGTTGCTGGCGTCGCAGTACCCGCGCGTCCCGATCCGCCGGGCGACCCGCTCGGCCGACCGCTACACAATCGAGCTGACGGGAACGTGATGTCGCGGATTCCATCGACACATAGAGAATGCCTGTCTCAAGGCGCTCGGGGATAGACGAATTCACCGTCTGGCAGTGAGCGACAGGTGCCAGTGTGCCTCGGCTGTGCCGATTGTGAATGCCGGCACCAGGACAGGCGGAAGAGTATTGGCTTCGATGATATAGGTGCTCTCTACGAGACCCTTTGCCTTGATCTTGTTGATAACCCAGTTCGGTACCTTGTCCCGCGTAGTCCCGTGGCTCTGAGTGCCATCGCGGTTTATGATCGAAACGTCGTTGGTTCTCAGCATGACATGCACGTGGCGTTGCATGCCGGTCGTGTGCGGTGGATCGACCCTAAAACTCCAACCTTGTTGTAACTCTACCGGCTTTCCGCCCTCCACGAGGTACGCCGCATTTTTGGCCGCCACGAGATCATCGGTCCGATAGAAGACGAAGAGGTTCGCATCATCACTCATCTACTACCTCGCTTGACGTTCATCTCGTCGATCATGGCGAGCGCGCCACGCATCAGCGCGTCAACCTGATCTTGCATCAGCACATATTGGGGCACGTATCGCAGACCGTTCGGGTCCGTTCCGGTCGTAGGCCACGCGCAGAACCCACGTCCCCGACCGTATTCCTTGGCTATGTGTCTCGACAGCAACCGCGGACTCCCGCCGTCAGCAGTGCGGAACACCGACACATCCGCAAGGTAATCGCCGTAAACGATCCACGCGTGGCCATTCCAGTCCGGGTTCGACTTCGAGAATAGCGCCTTGCCGTCAAACTCTTTGCCTTCGCCGAAGATGCGCTTGTCACCGATGTAGAGCGAACCGGCCACGACGTAACCCGGCTGGGTGCCGAACTTTTCAAGCGCAATCGAATACGCGGCGCTCATCAACGCGCACTGGCCTGCCATCCGGCCCGGGAAAAAGCCCAAGACCTTAAGCGCAGCCTCACGCAATGCGAGCTTGTCTGCTTCGCCCAGTGTGAATTTGCTCCACGTCTCGGCAGCAGCCGCGTCGAACGACGCCATTATCAGGTCGCGTAAATCCCCAGGCATGTCAGTCCTGTCCCGACGGAGGTGATACCGTTGGGAATATGAGACAAATTCTTGCCCGGATCAATTTTGCGATTCGGCGCATTGCTGTCTCCGCATAACGGATAAAAAAATCCGGGCGAGACTGAACTGACCTCGAGCGACGACACGCTGACCGTCAACCAGCGTGCGACCGTCACCTCGACGAATTCAGCGATCTTCTCCTGAGTGATCCGCGCCTCGGGGCGCGTTTCAGCGAGGGCACGGTCGAATGCGACCTGCGCGACGTCCCGCTCGCTTTTACAGCGGCGACGCGTTCCTTGAGGGTTGCATCGTTCGACTAGCACCATACGACGCGGCCATTTCGAAACCAAAAATGCGAGCCGCATGCCTTCTTCCTCCAGACCGAGGGATGGAGAGTGGCAGTCCCGTCGTCATGGCGTGTGACACGCCAGCAAGGGCGTTCATCAGGGAGAAGATTCATATGTAAAACAGAGCGGCAACCGCAGGGGCAGATCATTGCTGCCTGCTCTTGGAAACCGTCCTCCTCGACGATGTAGAGGGTTCGGCGCTTCAATTGCTTGGGAAGGGTGTCTTCCACGAACAAGGTCGGATACGGCGGGACGATCCAATTATGGATACGCCCGTATGCGCCCCGCAGAAACCGGTCTGCTCGGCCATATGTATTCAGCAGAAAGCGACGAAACCTGTTCACGCCTTTCGCCTTTCCGCGAGCTCTATCAGCCCCAGGAGTGGCGTGGTATCGCCGAAGCCAACCTTCGCGCCCAGCATATCGCAAATTCCCTCTTCAGGGTCGTAGATGAGTTCCATGCTCGCAAGGCTAAACGTGACGGCGGCATACGCGCCGTTCGGCTCCTCACGGTAGGGATGCAGGCGCGCAAGCATTTCGTTTACGGCGAGCGCCGAGGCAAACATGTTGACGCTGATTACAGCGGGCCGGTGGCCGGCCACGCCCCTGATATATCCATCCTCCACCTGCCGGTCGTGAGCAGTCGGGTCATTCCGGCGCAAACCGGCAGCGGCGACGTCGCTCATCGTAAACAGTCCCCGGCTGACAAGACTGGACCGGCCAGGGCGCAAATAGTTCACGGTGCCGCAAACTTCACGGATGTGAGCCACGCCGTCGAAAACCTTGGTCGCGTCGAGGCGCACGCCGATATCGAGGTAAGGAATCGAATAGTAGGAAGCGATGGCGTTGAGAAGATACCGCCCGTCCACCGTGTCCATGCAGCCGAAGATGATGTCACATTGAGCGACTTCGCGGATGACCTCCGGGTCCCACAGATTTTTCTTTAAAGGAATGAACCGGGTGCCGAGGCCGGTCCGTTCGACCGCATCGGCAAGAACTTCAACCTTCGGGCGCTCGTTCTTCACGTCATCCATGGTCGAGTTCAGGATGCGGTTGACGTTGCGCTCCTCCATGTGATCGTCATCGACACCGACAATCAGGGCGGCACCGAGCCTCATAAGTTGTTCAATGGTTGGGCTGCCCGTCCCCGACGCGCCGATGACCGCGAACGACAACCGACGCAAGCGCTCGATCGTGCCCTTGTCGAATGCCTGCGCATGCGAGGCGACGAAGTTCGGCAGTTCGATGCTGCCAACGTCCGCGTACCAAAAGTGCAGATCGTCTCCCGCGACACTGATGCAATAGATCGGATCGAATCCGCCGGTCGCGTTCAAGACGCGCCCGAACATCTGGCCGTCCGGCAACATCACGGCGCTGCCATGCGGCACATCCGCCTCGACCCATCCTCGGATCATCGGCAACAGCCGTTCGTCGCCCTTGTCATCCGTCATCGAGAAGGCGGCATAGCCGCCGGGATGGCTGTGAACCTTAACGACCGTCAGCCCTTCGGCGGCAGCGCGGTCGAGCATTGGAGCAATATAGTCCGGTGGCCAAGTAACCCGCATCGGGGTCCGTTCTGAGCAATCCTCGTATGGGATGCCGTGAATCTCGCGCACGACGAGCCGATGGCTGCGGTCGCCCGCGCGGCTGCCGCAAAGCAAGATCGCGACGGCTTCGTTTCCGTCGCCGGGGAACAGGAAACTCTTCAAGTGCTCGTGCTGGTCGCCTGAGAAGGCCAGGGTAACGGGAGCGGTCATTTCTCGAACTCCCGGTCAAGCCAGTCTTCGATCAGGATGACATGCGTCCCGATGTGATCGCGCCCGATCTTCCACGGGTTCGCGCCCGTGCGGTGGCGGGACCAGCGCTGGTAGGTTTTTCCGTCGAGTGGCTGCGGCGCCTCGGTCGCCCCGATCGGCTTTCCGTCCGCCCGTGCGAGGGCTGGAAAGAAATACACCATGTTAAGTTCGGTGTTCGGGTAGCCGGTCTCGATCCGGATGGCCGCCGTCACCGTCGCGTGGTTGTAGCCGCGCGGCGTCGGGAAATCGTGGAGCAGCACCCACTGGGAGCCATCCACGATCGTTTCCCACGGCAGGCCGTATTCGTCGAGAAAATCCCGGTCGATGGGCAGCAGGTCAAACTGACGACGGAGGGTCATAGCTCATCCCTCCGTCTGATCACGCGGCAGCGCCTTGAACTTCTCCACACCCGGGCGGCGGAGGTCGACGTGCTCGTCGAGCCCAACCTTCTGCGGTTTCTCGCCCGCAAGTTTGATGCGGAGCGTGTAGTGCTCGGCGGGCAGCAGACCCGCGAGGGTCAGGATGGCGCGACCGGTCGGGTTCGGCTCGTTCACCACGAACGGGTCGCCGTTCACGAGGATGCGGTAGCCCTTTGAGAGCGGCGGGCGCTTGCCCAGCTTGGCGTACTCTTCGAGATCGATGATCTCGTCGAGCACCTCTTCCACGCCGGGGTCGGCGCTCCTGTCTTCGAGGTTGTCAGTCATGTTATGTTCTCCATATCGGACGTATCCAGGCACCGCGCCCTTCTACGACTCCAATATTACATAGCGCGCTAAGAATATCAAGCAATTTCTTTGCGCGCTTGACGATGCCGCGTGACTGGAGTAGAATCATAATAGAAACAATAGCTTGCAGGAGACCTCCCGCCATGCTCTCCCCCCCGGACGAAAGGAACACGTCGAAACTAACGCTCGGCCAATATCTCGCGTCGATTCGCGTGAACCGGAGCCTGAGCCTGCGCGATGTCGAGGAGGCGACGAATAAGCAGGTCTCAAACGCCTACTTGTCGCAGATCGAAAACAACAAGATCAAAAAGCCGTCGCCGAACATTCTGCATGCGCTGGCAGAACTCTATGCCATCAGCTTCGAGAATCTGATGGATATGGCCGGGTACATATCCGGCACCAAGCGCGCCGATACCGAGCGGCACGGGCGCATCGCGACGTTCGCCGAGCATAATTTGTCGGCCGAGGAAGAGACCGAGATGTTGCAGTACCTTCAATTCATGCGGGCGAGGAAAAAGCCGGGTGACAAAAGCTGACGATAGCAGCCTCGAACCCGAAGATCTTCGCGCGGTCGAGGAGCGAGCACGGCAGCTCCTTGACCGCGCAAGCGCATGGGACAGATTCCCCGTGCCTCTCGAAGATATCCTCGCCGCCGCAAACGTGCGCGTTGCACAAACCAGCCTATTCGATCCCGTCGCCGTCATGGAATACTTGGCGGGAAAGGCAATCCAAACAGCAACCGTCGTTAAATCTGCCCTTGGCAAGTTGTTCGGCCTATACGATTCCGCTGACACGCTGATCCACATCGACGACAGCGCTATAAAGTCAAAATCCAAAAAGACCTTCCTGACCCTTCATGAAACCGCGCATCACGATCTTCCCGTGCACAAGCGCATGTTTCGGTTCTTCCAGGATAGTGAACAACATCTCGATCCTGAAATCTCGGACCAGTTTGAACGCGAGGCGAACAACTTTGCTAGGTTCGCCCTGTTTAAGGGCGACACTTATGCCCGGTATGCCGCTGACTGTAAATTCGACATCAAGACACCGATCACGCTCGCGAAAAAATTCGGCGCGTCCAACTATGCCTCAGCGCGGGAATTCGCCCGTACTCACCATCGCGCCTGCATCGTCTATATCCTTGAGCCTATCGAGTTCGTTCCGGGTCACGGTGCGCGGGCCGCCGTCCGCCGTATTGAACCCTCCCCTTCGTTCATGCTTCAGTTTGGCAAGCCCACAGATACCGTTATCACGCCCGATCATAGTCTCGGCCGTATCCTGCCCGTTGGCCGAAAGATGACACGCCCCACAACCCTTTCACTGACGGATCGCAACGGCAGCTCTCACGAGTGCGTGGCGGAGGCTTTCGACACGACACACAATGTCATCATTCTGCTTTATCCGGTGAAAGCACTTGGCAAGCCGACAATTATCCTTCCACCGGGCTTCAAAAACGTCGTTTAGCGCGGCCTAAATTCAGACCGCGCTGGAGCGATACGGATAGACATATTTCTTTCGAGTGGATACCGGGACCGATGGCGCAAACAGGATTAGATGAAACGCTGAAGCTTGAGGCAGTCTATTTGACCGGCCCTGTGCCGCGTAACCTCGGCGTCCTCACGGTGCTCGGAGCCGTCTTCGACAAGGTGTATTTCCCGGGAGTTCATATGCCGAAGTCTGGCTATGACCCCAAAGAGGTCGAGAAGGAAATCGTACGTCTTGAAGGATTAAATGACCGCTGGCACGACACACAATTGCTCATCGGAGCAATGAAGTTACTGCTGCAGGCAAAGACGCTTGACGGCTTCTGCGAGTTCACCGCCGATCCTGATGATCCATTCCTGCGAAAGGACCCTGTGCCCGGCCAACTGGTCCAGGCCGTTTACGACTCAATTCATGGACCCCCACGACCTGACTTCATTCCATCGTTCAGTACGGGGCACGCCAAAGGGCTCGGCGACGGTGCTGAAACGCTCATTTATCCCGGCGACTACCACTACATTGCCGGAGCCATCGTGCATTCCGGACGAACCGGAGTGCCTCTCCTTAATGACATTCCCGGCTTGCAGATCCCGGGCATGCCAGACGTTGCGCCGGTAGACGACGCGAAGCTGCTGGCTTCTATTCTGGCCGTCGAGTGTACTCGGATCGCTCTTCCGCCGACGCCGTTGCTGCTGCCTGAAGACTTGATGGAATTCCGCGACGCCAATGCAGCATTGCTCAGAGGATTCCGGAGGTCGATGCTCCGTTACGCGGCGGACCTTAACGGCAAGATCAAAGACATGGACCGCGAGGCGTTCGAGAAGCATACGAAATTCTTCATCGAAACCCAGATCGTCCCCGCGATGGACGAGCTGAATGCCACGATGAACGATCCCGCCCGTCCGTGGCACAAGCGCGCGATTGACGCCATCAAGATTATTCCCGAAGTCGGAGGAGCTTTTCTTGCCGGCGGCCCGCACGCGGCATTGACTAAAGCGATTACCGCGACCGCGGCCCAGTTCTTCGTTGAGGTTGCGGCAAAGAACGACAAGGAAGAAGCTCTGAAGAGAAGCGGATTGACGTATTTGCTACGACTTAAAGCTTTCTATGACGAACGAAAATGACCTGCTTGATCGCTTTCAAAGCCGGTATCTGCACTGACTGATTGACCGCGAATCTTTCGCCAAGGCGTTCGCGGCTGCTCCTACGTGAAGGTCTTGGCGAATGGCGCAACGCCAGACAGCTCACGCGAAATCACCAATTTTGCCAATCGATTGCCTGTCATATCGCTATGCAAGCGGCGAAAAGGCAGGCGGTTGGCGGCCTTTCGGTTACTGAGATTTAATCCAGCAAAATATCCGAGCTGAGCGAACGGGATGCGCGCTGGATAAACGGGCGTTCATTTCCATGTCCGGTTTTAGCCACAAATCAGGACACTTACTACGCGAGTTCAACCAGGAGGAAGGGCTATTTCCCTTTACGACGATGACCAAATCTTTTCGCACAGTTTCTTGTGGAATGATTGTTGCGTTGCTGGCGAGCACTTCGATTGCGAGCGCTTGCTGCCGAGTCTCGTTTGACCTTGGTCCGGTGCACGTGGACACGGGTCACCCGCTTCAGCCGGTGACGACAACTCCGGTCAAGGTGCCCGGTGGCACGATCACGCTGCCCGCGCCCGGCCCGGTGCCGACCACACCGAGCATGCAGCTCGACAAAAACATCCCCGGCGCCGGCATAGTGAATCAGGCCGACAAGATTCTGCATATCCCTGAAACGGCGGTGCAGAGCGGCGTGAACGTGGTCGGCAAAGGCATCGAGCATCTCGCCAACGAGATTGGCATGCTTTGGGCCCATGCGAAGCAGGATGCTATCGACATGGCCAAGGGCTGGCTGGACTGGCTTTTGGCGCTTGCCAAGAAATACGCGCCGGTAGCTGTCGGCGTCGTATTCAGCGCGATGTTGCTCGCGGCGGCCATCGTCGTCCATCTGCCGAAGATGATCGTTGCACTGTTTCGCCGGAAGCGTCCCGTCCGCCGGCACACAGCACGTCACGCCTGATCGGTGAGGAAGCCTAGCGCGGCCGGAAATCCGGCCGCGCTAGAGCGATGCGGATATTGCGCAGGTTGAAGTGCGCCGCGTGCGGCTCCGGGTGGGCGGACGAGTTCGACCGGCTAATGGAGCACGGTCGTGTCATCAAAATGAGTGCCAGGCACCCCCACCCGCAGCAAAGCGCGGGGTGCGTACATTTTGTACGAGGATTTAGTTCACAGGCGGGGGCGCGCGAAGAGATTCGAACTCCTGCCCCCAAGATTCGTAGTCGTGACAAGCGGGCCTAACCGACGGCGCAACAAGCTCGTGGCGTCGCTCGCGATGCGGCCTTTGATCACAATTGAGTCATTGCGTCGCGCGCAACCCCGTCGATCTTACGCTGCGACTTTCTTCCCGCCGCTTCCACGACGCTTCCACGACCGAAATTTCGAGCTAGAATTCAGACAGCAAAAAACCCTCAAAAACAAAACGTTTTCAAGGGCTTGAAGCTTGGTTGCGGGGATAGGATTTGAACCTATGACCTTCAGGTTATGAGCCTGACGAGCTACCGGGCTGCTCCACCCCGCGTTAAACCGTTGCGATGCCGTCTCAAAAGCTGATCCGAAGCGAAAGCGGCCAACGCTTTGGGCGTCGATCGTCCCGACCGGAGGCTTCCTGAGAAGGCGACCCGGGCAAAGCCATCGGGTGCGAGGGCTATGTACCAACGTGCACCTGCTTTGGAAAGGCCCAAAGCTCCCGTTTTTGAGGTTTTTGTGACGCCGAAAACGCGGCAAAACGACCCCATGGAACCGGACTTGCCATAACCCCCGCAAAAGCGGAGTTTTGGGGCGAATAAGGGCCGGGCAACGGCCCGGGGATTCCCCGATGCGCAATTGCGCATCTGGGTTCGGTGCTACGCATCGCCCTCAGGTGCGCAATCGCGCACCGGGGAATGACGAACAAGAAATGAATGGGGGAAATACGTGACGGATACATTCGATTTCGTCGTGGTAGGCGGCGGCTCCGGCGGCTGCACGGTGGCGGGACGGCTGTCGGAGGATCCGCAGACCTCGGTGGCGCTGCTGGACGCCGGCGGCAGGAACGACAATTGGGTGGTGACGACGCCATTCGCGCTGGTGCTGATGGTCGCCGGCAACGTCAACAACTGGGCCTTCAACACCGTCCCGCAAAAGGGCCTCAACGGCCGCATCGGCTATCAGCCGCGCGGCAAGGGGCTCGGCGGTTCATCGGCGATCAACGCCATGGTCTATATCCGCGGCCACCGCGCCGACTACGACCAGTGGGCCTCGCTCGGCAATACCGGCTGGTCCTTCAACGACGTGCTGCCCTATTTCAAGCGTTCGGAAAACAACGCCGATTTCGGCGGCGAGTATCACGGCAAGGACGGCCCGCTGTCGGTCAACAAATTGCGCACCGACAATCCGGTGCAGCAGATTTTCCTGCAGGCGGCGCAGGAAGGACAGTTTCGCCTGCGCGAGGATTTCAATGCCGACGAGCACGAAGGCCTCGGCATCTACCAGGTGACGCAGCGAAACGGCGAGCGCTGCAGCGCCGCCCGCGCCTATATCCACCCGCACATGAATAACCGCGCCAACCTGCGGGTCGAGACCGGCGCGCATGCGACCCGCATCCTGTTCGAAGGCAAGCGCGCCGTCGGCGTCGAATACCGCCAGGGCAAGGAGTTGAAGCAGCTCCGCGCGCGGCGCGAGGTGATTGTCGCCTCCGGCGCGTTCCAGACGCCGCAACTGCTGCAGTTATCCGGCGTCGGCGATGCTACGGCGCTCGACAAGCACGGCATCGAAAGCCGGCATCATCTGCCCGGTGTCGGACAAAACCTGCAGGACCATCCGGATTTCGTGTTCGGCTACATGTCCGACAATCCGAATTTCAACGGCATTTCGCTTGGGGGTATCCCGCGGCTGTTGCGCGCCATCGGCCAGTACCGCCGCGAGCGCCGCGGACCGATGACCTCGAATTTTGCCGAATGCGGCGGCTTCCTGAAAACCCGTCCCGACCTCGACATCCCCGATATCCAGCTGCATTTCGGCATGGCAATGGCTGATGATCACGGCCGCAAGCGCCATCGCGGCACCGGCTTCACCTGCCACGTCTGCCTGCTGCGGCCGAAGAGCCGCGGCACGGTTTCGCTCGGCAGCACCGATCCGTTCGCGGCGCCGCTGATCGATCCGAATTTCTTCGGCGACGAGGCGGATCTCGAAACCATGGTCGCGGGCTTCAAGACCACGCGGCGGCTGATGGAAACGCCGGCGCTGAAAGCCCTGCAGAAAAAGGAAATGTACACCGCGGGCGTGAACACCGACGACGAGATCCGCGAGCTCCTGCGCCGGCGCGTCGATACCGTCTATCACCCGGTCGGCACCTGCAAGATGGGCGTCAACGATGCAATGGCGGTGGTCGATCCCAAGCTCCGGGTCTACGGCCTCGAAGGCCTGCGCGTGGTCGATGCCTCCGTGATGCCGACTTTGATCGGCGGCAATACCAACGCGCCCACCATCATGATCGGCGAAAAGGCTGCCGACATGATCAAGGCCGAGATGCGGGCTAGTTGATAGCTTCCTCGTCATGGCCGGGCATAGCCGGCCAAAGGACGGCGTTGCTTCCGCTCGCCTATTGCCCGGCCATCCCACGTCTTTTCTTGCGGATAGTGCGGAAAGACGTGGATGCCCGGCACAAGGCCGGGCATGACGGCTACTATTCAAGGCGCCCTCAATACAGACGATTTTAGCGATCGCGCCCTCGGTTCCTTGACACACCATGTGTATTGGAACCGGCGGAGAGTTCGCCATGAACAGTTTCGATGCCGTCGTCTGTGTCGGCCTGGTATTCGCCGTGGTTACCGGCTTCAACACCGGACTGGTGCGCAGCGCGGTCACGATCGTGGCCTATTTGTTTGCTGCGCCAATCGCGATGGGAGTGATGTCCGCCGTGTCGCCACCCGCGAGCGGCAATCCAACCTCCGTGCTGGCTCAGAACGGGTTTGTGTTCTTCGGCATCTTTCTGCTCGCCGGTATGGCATTTGGAAAGCTGGCACGGACGCTGGTCGACGAGGCCACCGGATCGCAATCAGGCATCGTGGACCGGCTCTGCGGCGCCGTGCTGGGCGCGGGGCGCGTCGGCCTGATTGCGGTTACCGTCGTTCTGGTCGTCGACCAGCTGCTGCCGCCGCAGCTTCAGCCACCCTGGCTGACCGGCTCGCACCTGCGGCCATGGCTTTCGGCGGCTGGACAACAAGGCGTCAAATCGCTGCCGCCGGACGTCGCCGCCACCCTCGATCGCCTGAAGCGAAACCAGCAGATATAATAGACTTACTGATATGCATTTCGTCAGGCGGGCAGCCCCTTATCAGGGATGCCTGACTTGGCTACAGTGCCATCATCGGACTTCAAAAAATCACTGACATAACGGGAGTGAAACTGTGGATCTAGGGATCAAAGGCCGCCGCGCCATCGTGTGCGCATCCAGCAAGGGACTCGGGCGCGCCTGCGCCATGGCGCTGGCCAACGAGGGCGTGCACGTGACGCTGACGGCGCGCGGCGCCGAAGCGCTGAAGAAGACCGCCGATGAAATCCGCAAAGCCAATCCCGGCATCACCGTCACCGAGGTGGCCGGCGACATCACCACGCCTGAGGGACGCGCGGCGGCGCTGAAAGCCTGTCCCGACCCGGATATCCTGATCAACAATGCCGGCGGCCCGCCGCCCGGCGATTTCCGCAACTGGACCCGCGACGACTGGATCAAGGCGATCGACGCCAACATGCTGACCCCGATCGAGCTGATCAAGGCGACGGTGGACGGCATGATGGGGCGCAAGTTCGGCCGCATCGTCAACATCACCTCGGCCGCGGTGAAGGCGCCGATCGAGATCTTGGGCCTTTCCAATGGCGCGCGCGCCGGCCTCACCGGCTTCGTCGCCGGCCTTTCGCGCAAGACCGTCATCAACAACGTCACCATCAACGGCCTGCTGCCCGGCCCCTTCAACACTGATCGCCTGCGCGGGACCGCGAAAGGCGAATCGGAAAAGCGCGGTCTTCCGGTCGAGCAGGTGCTGGCGGAACGCGCCAAGCTCAATCCGGCCGGACGCTTCGGCGATCCCGAGGAATTCGGCGAGGCTTGCGCGTTCCTGTGCAGCGCCAAGGCCGGCTTCATCACCGGCCAGAACATCCTGCTCGACGGCGGCGCATTTCCGGGGACCCTCTAGTGGTCTCCCGGTTCTGATTGCATCAGAACCGGGCTCTACTTTTTTGCTTTGACGCGTTTTCTTCATGCGAACCGGTGACCACTTCGCTCGAAAACGCTCTGGTCCGAGGGGGCGTTAGATGAAGGCAGTCTGGTACGAACGGACGGGCCCTGCGCCCGAGGTCTTGACCTATGGCGAGATGCCGACGCCGGTGGCCGGCCCGGGCGAAGTCCGGGTGCGGCTGGAGGCGTCCGGCGTCAATCCCGCCGATGTAGGCCGCCGCGGCGGCAGCTATCGCGCGCTTGAATTTCCGCGCGTGATTCCGAATAGCGATGGCGCCGGGATCGTCGATCAGGTCGGCGACGGCGTCACGCGGTTGCAGGTCGGCCAGCGCGTCTGGCTGTTCAACGGCCAGCGCAACGGCCGCGCCTTCGGTACCGCCGCTGAATATATCGCGCTATCGGAACATCTGGTGACGCCGCTGCCGGACAATCTGTCGTTCGCATCAGGCGCCACGCTCGGCATCCCCGGCATGACGGCGTGGTGCTGCCTCTATTGCGACGGACCGATCGCGGGACAAACCGTGCTGGTCACCGGCGGCGCCGGTGCCGTCGGCCACTATGCCGTGCAGCTCGCCAAATGGGGCGGCGCCAAGGTGATCGCGACCGTCAGTTCGGCGATGAAGGCCGAACAGGCGCGGCTCGCCGGTGCCGATCTCGTCATCAACTACCGCAACGAGGACGTTATCGCGAAAGTGCTGGCCTTTACCGGGCAGCGCGGCGTCGACCGCGTGGTCGAAGTCGATTTCGGCGGCAACATCGAGATCACGCTGAAGCTGATGGCGATGAATTCGACCATCGCGATCTATGCCACCAACGGCAACCGTACGCCGCTGGTGCCGATGCGCGACCTGATGGAAAAATGCGTCGCCCTGCGCGCGCTGGTGCTGTTCGCGCTGCCACCGCCCTTATTGGCGGCGGGACAGGCCGACATCACGAAATGGCTCACAGCCGGCTCGCGGCTTCACAACATCGCCGGTCAGTTTGCACTGTCGGACACCGCGCTGGCGCATCTGGCCGTGGAGAAAGGCGACAAGCTCGGCACCGTCATCGTCGACTGCGCGCGTTGAGCGACGACACGAACGCCGACATAAAAGGGAAGCGCCGGATGAACTGGAATGTGGGCAAGGTCAAAATCACAAAAATCGTCGAGCTGGAGACGGTCGGCAGCACCCGCTTCATCCTGCCGCTCGCGACCAATGAGGAAATGCAGAAACTGCCCTGGCTGATCCCGCATTTCGCCACCGAGGAAGGCCGGCTGAAAATGTCGATCCACTCGCTGCTGGTGGAAACCCCGTCGCGCCGGATCATCGTCGACACCGGACTCGGCAACGACAAAAAGGGCCGCAAGGTGCCGACCTGGAACGACCGCAAGGATCCGTTTCTCGACAGACTGACAGCGGCGGGCTTCGCCCCTGACAGCATCGACACGGTGCTTTGCACGCATCTGCATGTCGACCACGTCGGCTGGAACACGAAACTGGTCGACGGCAAATGGGTGCCGACTTTCCCTGGGGCGAGATACGTGTTCGGCAAGATCGAATACGAGTATTGGCGCGACCACAGCCACGAAGAGGCCGACAAACTGGCTGTGTTTAACGATTCCGTGAAACCGATCGCCGACGCCGGCCGGGCTGATCTTGTCGCCAGCGACGCCCGGTTGGCGGACGAGATCACCCTGATTCCGACACCCGGCCACAGCCCCGGCCATATGAGCATCCACATCACCTCGGACGGCCACGAAGCCCTGCTGACCGGCGATGTTGCCCACCATCCCTGCCAGATGGCGCATCTCGACTGGTCGTCGACCGCGGATTCCACGCCCCAGCAGTCCACGGCGACGCGGCGCGAGCTGTTCTCGCGCTTTGCCGATACGCCGACGCTGGTGATCGGCGGGCACTTCAATGCCGGCCATATCAAGCGTGAAGGGACGGCCTTCAAGTTCATCGCTTTGGGATGATGCCGGCTTCCTCGGGGTTGGTAGGGTGGGCAAAGCGACAGCGTGCCCACCATTAAACCACCGGCCTGGATAGATGGTGGGCACGACGCAAGAGCGCCTTTGCCCACCCTACCAAGTCCCCAAGAAATGAGGGGGTGCATTGCAGTACGTATCGGCAGTTGAATTTCCCCCCGTGCTGTTCCAAAAGCAGTCCAAGTCGAAAATCAAGTCGAAAAGTCCTCAAGAAAACCCGCCAGGGAGTGAAAAATGAAGCTTGTTCGTTACGGCGCCAAGGGTGCGGAAAAGCCCGGCTTGATCGATAAATCCGGCCAATTGCGCGATCTCTCCGCCCATGTGAAGGACCTCGACGGCGAGGCCTATGCGCCGGCGTCGCTGGCCAAGCTCGCCGGCCTCGATGCGTCCAAGCTGCCCGCCGTCGACGGCAAGCCGCGCTTCGGCGCCCCGGTCACCGGCATCTCGAAATTCGTTGCGATCGGCCTGAACTATGTCGATCACGCCAAGGAAACCGGTTCGCCGATCCCGACCGAGCCGATCTTCTTCATCAAGGCCAACACCGCGCTCTCAGGCCCCAATGACGCGGTCGAAAAGCCCCGCGGCTCGACCAAGCTTGACTGGGAAGTCGAGATCGCGGCCATCATCGGCACCCGCGCCAAGTATGTCAGCGAAGCCGACGCCCTCAATCACGTCGCCGGCTATTGCGTCTGCAACGACGTCTCGGAACGCAATTTCCAGATCGAACGCCTCGGTCAGTGGACCAAGGGCAAGTCGCACGACACGTTCGGCCCGGTCGGCCCGTGGCTGGTGACCAAGGATGAAGTCGCCGACGTGCAGAAGCTGTCGATGTGGCTCGACGTCAACGGCCAGCGCCGCCAGACCGGATCGACCTCGACCATGATCTTCACCATGGCGAAGTGCATTTCCTATGTTTCGCAGTTCATGACGCTGCTGCCCGGCGACATCGTCACCACGGGCACGCCTCCCGGCGTCGGCACCGGCATGAAGCCGCCGCAGTTCCTCAATGTCGGCGACGTCGTCACGCTCGGCATCGAAGGCCTCGGCGAGCAGCGGCAGGAAATCATTGCGGCGTAAGAGACCGACTGACCCAACGCGTCGTGGCCGGGCAGAAAGCGCGAAGCGCGTCTTCAAGCTAAATGTTCCGGCCATCCACGACTTCTCTCCAACAGTAAAAACGTGGATGCCCGGGACAAGCCCGGGCATGACGGAGAAAAACCCTTAAAGGGATTTCAAAAATGAAACTCACCTTCTCCCCCGCCTCGCCGTTCGCTCGCAAAGTGCGCATCGCCGCGATCGAGACCGGCCTGATCGACAAGATCGAGTTCACGCCAGCTGCGGTTGTCCCCGGCCAGCCAAACGACGAATATTCCAAGATCACGCCGCTGAAGAAGCTGCCGGTGCTGATCCTCGACAATGGCGATGTGCTTCTGGATTCCTACGTCATCGTCGAATATCTCGACGAGCTCGCCGGCGGTAACAAGCTGATCCCGGCTTCCGGCCCCGAGCGCTGGAAGGTCAAGAGCGACCATTCCCTGCTGCAGGGCATGCTCGATTCGATGCTGCTGTGCCGCTACGAAAAGATGGTGCGCCCCGAGGGGCTGCGCTGGAGCGACTGGCACAAGGACCACTGGAACCGGGCCTGGTCCGGCATGGCGCGTTTCGAGAACAGAAATGACGTGCTGTCGGGGCCGTTCAACGCCGCCCAGATCGGCCTCGTTTGCGTGCTCGGCTATGCCGACTTCCGTTTTGCCGATTGCGGCTGGCGCAAGGCCTATCCGAAGCTCGACGCCTTCAATCAAAAGATGCTGGAGCGGCCGTCGGTGAAAATCTCGGTGCCGCCGACGGCGTAACGACGAAAACGGAGACGGCAGCATGCGCGAGGGCGGCAAAAAATTGCGGCACCTCGGCCTCGCTGCCGTTGTTGTATGTGCGACGTCCGGTTTCGCGCTTGCGATAACGGGCGCGCAGGCCCAATCAAACGAAATGTCGCTGGGCCAACGAAATCTGGCCTGCGGGTCCCCGACTGCGCTCGACGACGGCTGGGTGACCGCGTCGCCCGAAAGCACAGGCCTCGACGGCGCACGGCTCTGCGGTATCGCAGCGCGGCTGAAGGAAATGGAAGCCGACGTTCACGCCGTGGTCATCGTCCGCCACGGCAAGCTCGTATTCGAGCAATACTTTGCCGGCTATGACGAGCCCTGGGGCGAGAACGGCGGGCGGCACGAATTCGATGCCACCACCAAGCACGACCTGCGCTCGGCTTCGAAGAGCTTGGTCTCGCTGCTGGTCGGCATCGCGATCGACCGCAAGCTGATTGCGAACGCCGACGAGCCGGTGGTGAAGTTCTATCCAGAATTTGCTGACGTCAAATCGCCGGGCTGGGACCAGATCACGCTGCGGCATCTGCTGACGATGTCTTCCGGCATGCAGTGGGACGAGAACCGCGGCTGGGACGATCCGAAAAACGACGAACCGCATCTCGGCAACGAATCCGATCCGATCCGCTACGTGCTGTCGAAGCCGGTCGCGAGGCCGCCGGACGCGCTGTGGACGTATAATGGTGGCAGCACCAATCTGCTCGGCAGCATCCTCGAACGCGTCTCCGGCAAGCCGCTGGACGCGTTCGCGCGCGAAACCCTGTTCCAGCCGCTTGGAATTACCGATTTCGAATGGAAGAATTATCCGGAGAACAAGAAGATCGCCCCCGCCGCCGGCCTGCGGCTGCGGCCACGCGATGCCGCCAAGATCGGCCAGCTCGTGCTCGACCATGGCGCATGGAATGGCAAACAGATCGTCTCGGCCGACTGGATCGCGCAATCGGTCAAACCGCGCTTTCAGGCCATCGGCTATTTCAGCGGATTGTTCTTCTACGGCCAGCAATGGTGGCTGGGGCGTTCGATCGTGGACGGATCGGAAGTGAAATGGATCGCCGCGATGGGCTCGGGCGGCCAGCGCATCTTCATCGTGCCCGAGCGCGACCTCGTCGTAATGACGACTTCGGGCCTGTACTTCCGGACGCGCCAGGGCGACGGCGCGCTCGACATGCTCACCAACGTCATCCTCCCATCCGTTCGCGACAAAAACTAGCGCGCCAGTCTCGCCAAAAAATCAGGGAAGAACCATGAAACTCAACTTCGCCGTCGGCGACCTCACCATCCACCGCATCATCGAGCAGGAAACCACCTTCCTGCCGGCGCTCGAGATGCTGCCGGGCCTGACGCCGGAAGTTCTGGCCGAGAACCGGTCGTGGATGCGGCAGGCCGGCGCACTCGACGACAAGGACGTGCTGATCCTGTGTTTCCAGTCCTATGTGGTGAAGACGCCGCATCACACCATCCTGATCGACAGCTGCATCGGCAACGACAAGCCGCGGCCGCTGCGTCCGAAATGGAACATGAAGACCGACGACACTTACATGCGCGGCCTCGCGGCGGCCGGTTTTTCGCCCGGCGATATCGACTACGTGATGTGCACGCATCTGCATGTCGATCACGTCGGCTGGAACACAAAACTTGAGAACGGCCGCTGGGTGCCGACCTTTCCGAAGGCGCGCTACGTGTTCGGCAAGACCGAGTTCGATTACTGGACCGAGCAGAACGCCAAGGCTCCCGTACCGCCGTTCGTCGACAGCGTGCTGCCGGTGGTCGAAGCCAAACAGGCCGAGATCGTGCGCGACGACCACGCGATCGGCGATCACGCCCGCATCCTGCCGACCCCGGGCCATACGCCCGGCCATGTCGCCTTCACCTTCGGCCGCGGCAAGGACGACGCGGTGTTCTCGGGCGATCTGATGCATTCGCCGCTGCAGACGCGGTACCCGGAATTTTCTGCGAAGTTCGATGTCGACCAGGCGCAGGCCGCGGTGACGCGGCGCAATTTCATGGAGCGCTATTGCGACACCGAAACGCTGTGCTGCACCGCGCATTTCCCCTCGCCGTCCGCGGGAAGAATTCGCCGCGCCGGCAACGGATTTTCCTGCGAGGCGATATGAGCGCATCTGTGGAGTTCGACACGCTTTCACTGGAAGCAGCCGGCGAGCACGTGACCGTCGTCCGGCTCAACCGGCCGGACGCTTCCAACGCACTCAACACCCAGATGGGCAAGGATCTGGTGCGCTGCTTCGAGGATATCGCCCTCGATCCCAAAGGCCTGCGCTGCATCGTGCTGACCGGATCAGGCGACAAAGCCTTCTGCGCCGGCGGCGACCTTAGGGAACGCCGCGGCATGACCGACGAACAATGGACGCGTCAGCATGTCATTTTTGAGCGGATGGTGCGGGCGCTGATCGATTGCCCGGTGCCGATCATCGGCGCCGTCAATGGCGCGGCCTATGGCGGCGGCTGCGAGATCGCCGGATGCTGCGATTTTCTCTACGCCGCCGACACCGCGCGCTTTGCGCTGACCGAAGTGACGCTCGGCATCATGCCGGGCGGTGGCGGCACCCAGACGCTGCCGCGCGCCGTGGGCGAACGCCGTGCCAAGGAGCTGATCCTGACCGGCAAGCCCTTTACGGCCACGCAAGCGCACGACTGGGGCCTCGTCAACGAAGTGTTTCCACAAGCCGACCTGTTGCGGGAGGCGCTGGCGACCGCATCGCATATCGCCCGCAATGCGCCGATCTCGGTGCGGCAAGCCAAGCTGTCGATCCACCGCGGCCTGCAGTCCTCGCTGCGGGACGGGCTGGCGCTCGAGATCGAGGCCTACAACCGCATGGTTCCGACCGAAGATCGCCGCGAGGGCGTGTTGGCCTTCAACGAAAAGCGAAAACCCGATTTCAAGGGGCGCTAGAGCCTTTTTCCGTTCCGATTGAATCGGAACGGGGCTCTAGATTCTTGTTTTGACGCGTTTTCTTCACGCGAACCGGCGTCCACTTCGCTGGAAAACGCTCTAACAGCCGCTCAGTCGAACAGGCTCGGCGTGTAATTCACCGGGGCGCCTTCGATCTCCAGCATCTTCAGCTTGGTCACCACCCCGCCATTGGCGGAGAAACCGCCGGGCTTGTTGCCTGCCGCCAGCACGCGATGGCAGGGCACCACGATCGGACAGGGATTGCGTCCGAGCGCCTGGCCAACGTCGCGCGACAGCTCGACGCCGCCGAGCTGCTTGGCGATATCGCCATAGGTCAGTGTCTTGCCCGGCGGAATTTTCCGCGCGATGTCGTAGACGCCGCGGTTGAATTCGGGAACGCCGTCGAGGTCGAGAACGACGTCGGCGAGGTCGTTCGGCTTGCCGGCCAACAGCTCGACGATCCCGTCGATCGCGGTCTGTATCTTCGCCGGCGGCGGCGTTTCGATCAGGTCGTCATGGCGCTGCTGCAGGCGGGTGCGGGTCATTTGGTCGTTGCCCATCGGCAATTGCACCGAGGTGATGCCACGCTCGCCCCAGACAATGCCGCAACGGCCAATGGAGGTGTCGAATATCGCAAAATGGTGCCCGGTCATGGCTGGCTCCAATTCTCCCGTTCAATGCCACCAGCTTCGTTTCCAGCCCAAATCTAGGCTTGGAGATTGTTGCTATCCACCCGAAACCTGAGGGAACTTGACGGCGTAAACAACTTCCGCTGATCTGGGGTTCTCGCATCAGCCAGTCAATGGCCCCCAGACCTTCCCATCTTCATGAGACTCCCATGCAAACGCTCCGCGTCAACGGTTATGACATGGCCTATCTCGAGGTCGGTGAAACCGGCAACGGGCCGCCGCTGGTGTGCGTGCATGGTTCGCTCTGCGATTTTAGGATCTGGTCGGCGGTGCTGGGCGCGCTGACGCGGAAACACCGTGTGATCGCGGTATCGCTGCGGCATTTCTTTCCCGACCATTGGGACGGCGTCGGCGACACCTATTCGATCGCGCAGCATGTCGACGACGTCATCGCCTTCATCGAGCAGCTCGAAGGCAGACCGATCGACCTGATGGGTCATTCCCGCGGCGGCCATATCTGCTTCCGCGTCGCGCAGCGGCGGCCGGATCTGCTGCGCAGGCTGATCCTGGCCGAGCCCGGCGGCGAACTCGACGCCACGCTCGATCCGGCGTTCAAGCCCGGCCCCTCGCCGCTGGCGGCGCGGATCGCGGCTTCCGCCGAGGTGATCGCCCAGGGCGACATCGACGGCGGCTTGCAGATCTTCATGGATGCGCTGGAAGGCCCCGGCGCCTGGAAGCGCCTGCCGGCGACGCCGAAGCAGTTGTTGCGCGACAACGCCACCACGCTGATCGGGCAGATGAAGGACCAGCGCCCGCCCTTCTCCAAGGCGGACGCGGAAGCGATCAAGACGCCGACCTTGTTCATCGGCGGCGCCAATACCAAGGGGACGCTGCCGCAGGTACTGCATACGCTGGCGGCCAACGTGAAGGGATCGCGTACCGCGATGATTCCGGGCGCCACGCATCCGATGTTCGAACAGGCGCCGCAGAAATATTGCGAGCTCGTGCTGGAATTTCTGGCGGCATAAACGCCGTTATTTTTGATCGAGGCGCCACGCGCCATCCCAATCCGCTGGCGGCGGATTGGCTTGAAACTGCGCGACACGCCGGGCCATCGCCGTCGACGGCCCGTCGCCGGGCACAGCTTCGAGCGCGGCATCGAACGCCTGACGCGCATCATCCCACTTTCGGGTGCGATAGGCGGTTAGCCCCTCGGCATAGCGCTCCCGCAACAGCAACTGGTTCTCGCCAAGTTCTTCCTTGAGGGCCATGATCTCGAACACCGCTTCGGCACTGGTCTGGCCGACAACGACGAGCCGGTCGATCTCGCGAACTTCAACGGCGTCGCCGGCGGCCCTGATCGTCGGCTCCGAGACCAGCGAGGTGGTGCCATAGATCTTGTTGGCGCCTTCGAGGCGCGACGCCAGGTTCACCGCGTCACCCATCACGGTGTAGCTCATCATGAATTCCGAACCGATGCTGCCGACCAGCACCTCGCCGGTGGCGATGCCGATCCGGATGGTGCAATCGCTCGGAATGGTCCGCACGCCGAGCAATTCGGGCAGTTCGGTCCGCAACGCCACGCCGCGCTGGGCCATCTCGACGGCGGCGAGGCAAGCCAGCCGCGCCTGTTCGCCGTTTTCGGTAAACGGAGGGCCCCAATAGGCCATGATCGCATCGCCGATATATTTGTCGATGATGCCGCGATGGCTGCGGATCGGCCCCGACATCGTCGACAGATAGTGGTTCATCACCTTGACGAGGCCCTTCGGCGTCATGCCCTCGCTGAGGGCGGTAAACCCCTTCATGTCGCAGAACAGCACCGTCATCACCCGCCGTTCGCCGTCGCTTGAGGTCAGCGCCTTCGGATCGATCAGCCCTTCGACCACGCGCGGATCGACATATCTGCCAAAGGTTTCGCGTAAGCGCTCCTTGTGGCGCAACTGCTCGACCATGTTGTTGAACGCGGCCGTCAGTTGGCCGATTTCGTCGCGCGTGGTGACGTCGATCGATCCGTCGAGCCGGCCGGCTTCCACCGCACGGGTGCCGTCCAGCAAACGCCGTACCGGACGCGTGATGCCGGTAGAGATGAAGAGCGAGAACATCAGTCCGAGGATGGCCGCCAGCACCGTCAAAATGGCCGATATGGTGATGGCGGTCTGCTGGTCGCGCATCGTCACGACGGAGTCGCTGCGGACCTGCGCCAGCATATCCGTGCGGATTTCCTCGACCTTCTGGTTGAATTCGTCACGAAACGTGTCGGACCGGGTGAGGCTGGACCGGGCTTCCACAAACTTGCCGGCTTCGAGCAGCGACAACAGCCGCTGGTATTCCTCGCCGAGGTAGCGGCGCAGATCGCCGTTGACGTGCTCGATCCGGTCGTCGATCCGGCCGAGCCGGGCATTGTCGGAGTCGGTGGAGGTATCGTCGATGATCGCATTGATCAGGACGCGCGCAGCCTTGGCTTCCTGCTCGATTTCCTGTCCCTTGGCCTCGTAAGTCTTTTGACGTTCGGCAAAACCTGCGTCGTCCGGCGGCGACAGCATCTTCGCGATCACCATCCGCCGCAACGCCAACGCTTGCTCGAGCGAGCGGACATTCATCCGCGCCAGATGGCCATAGGCTTCGACATACTTGCTGCTGAGCTCGTCGAGCTGATGGGCAACCTTTCGCGTCATCACCGTCGACAACGCCGACGTGATCGCCATCAGGAAGATCAGCCCGATGGCAATGCCGAGGATACGTTTTCGGATGGTCGGTCGCAGCACGGATCGGAACTCTGACGGGAGAAGCAGGATGGGCGGCTTGCGCAGACGACGGTAACAGATCGCGAAAGCCCAGCCGGTTCGGCCGTGTCGTGGTTTAGCGCGCAGGGGTAAATTTAGCATGCCCGGTTCCCGCTCGGGATATTCGCTCTTGACCCACCGTCCAACCGGCGTTAATTACCGAATACGGAATTCCGTATTCCAAACCGGACGGTTGGCATGATCCCGTTAGACCCGCTCCCGAACCTGATCGACCAGGTCTACGGCCGGATCCTGGAGGCGATCACCGACCGCACGCTGCCGCCGGGGCATCGCATCCGCCAGAACGAGCTGGCCGAGCGGCTCGGCGTCTCGCGCCAGCCGGTCTCGCACGCGCTGCATCTGCTGCACCGGCAGGGCCTGGTCGCCGAAAGCGGCCGCCGCGGCTTTGAGGTGACGAGATTGGACCCCTCGCGCATCCGCCAGCTCTATGAGGTGCGCGGCGCCATCGATGCGCTGGCGGCCCGGCTCGCGGCCGGACGCGCCAGGACGGATGCAGCCGGGCGCGGACAGCTCGAAGCGGCGCTGCAGGCCGGGCAGGCGATCGGCAGCAACACGCCATTGGCGCAACTGATCGCGCTCGACGTCGACTTTCACCGCGCCATCTATCGTCTCGCCGGCAATCCCGCGATCGAGGAAATGATCGCGCCGCAATGGCCGCATATGCGCCGCTCGATGGCGACCGTGCTGGCCGAACTCGATTACCGCGACAGCGCCTGGACCGAACACGAAACCATCGCCGCCCAGATTCTGGCCGGCAATGCCAGGGCAGCAGAGGCCGCGGCGCTGGCGCATGCGCAGACGGCGGGACGGATGACCGAGGAAAGGCTGAGGGAGACTGACGAGGCCGCTTGATTGAAACGCTGTCGTTCCGGGATGGTCCGAAGGACCAGACCCGGAACCTCGAGATTCCGGGTTCGATGCTTCGCATCGCCCCGGAATGACAAAAAGAAAATACACAGGAGAGAACGCCATGAAATTGACGCCAGAGCAGATCGACTCTTTCAACCGCGAAGGCTGGCTGTTCCTGCCCGAGCTGTTCAGCCCCGAGGAAGTCGCCTACCTCGCACGCGAGGCCGAGGGCATTTACGACACCGACCGCCCGGAGGTGTGGCGCGAGAAGAGCGGCGCGCCGCGCACTGCGTTTGCCGCCCATCTCTACAACGAGGCGTTCGGCGCGCTCGGCGCCCATCCGCGCATGATCGATCCGGTCGAGCAGATCTTCGGCGAGAAGGTCTACATGCATCAGTACAAGATCAACGCCAAATCCGCCTTCACCGGCGACGTCTGGCAGTGGCATCAGGATTACGGCACCTGGAAGCGCGACGACGGCATGCCGCAGCCGCGCGCCATGAACATCGCGATCTTCCTCGACGAGGTGATGCCGATCAACGGCCCCTTGATGCTGGTGCCGCGGAGCCAGCACGCCGGCGATTTGCCGGCCGCGCATGACCTCGCCACCACGTCCTATCCGCTGTGGACACTGGACGAGGCCACCGTGACCAGGCTGGTGAAGGAAGGCGGCATTGTCGCTCCGACCGGCAAGGCCGGCGGCATGCTGATGTTCCACGGCAATCTGGTGCACGGCTCGGCCGGCAACATCACGCCCTATCCGCGCAAGATCGTCTATCTGACCTTGAACGCGGTCTCGAACTATATCCGCACCCCGACGCGACCGGAATACATCGCCCATCGCGATTTCACGCCGATCCAGACGGTGGATGATGACGCACTGTTGCGGTTGGCGCGCGCGCATCGGCAGGCGGCGGAGTAAATTTGCACCGTCATTCCGGGGCGACGCGCCAGCGTCGAACCCGGAAGGTCGACATTACTTTTCATCTCGGGATTCCGGGTTCGCGACTGCGTCGCGCCCCGGAATGACCGGCTATTTATCGGATCCCCCATGAACCTCCATCACCTCCTCAACGCCCGCCTTGCGGCCGGCAAGCCGGTTCGCGTGGCGCTGATCGGCGCCGGCAAGTTCGGCTCGATGTTTCTCGCGCAGGTGCCGCACACGCCGGGGCTCGAGGTACCTGTGATCATCGACCTCGACCGCGACCGGGCGCGCGAGGCCTGCCGCACGGTCGGCTGGGACCAGGATCGCATCGCGCGGACGGCCTTCACCGACGATGGCCTGCGCGCGATCGCGGGCGGCGCGATGGACGTGGTGGTGGAAGCCACCGGCAATCCCGCGGTCGGCATCCGGCATGCCCGCGCCGCGATTGCGGCGGGCAAGCATGTCGTGATGGTCAATGTCGAGGCCGACGTGCTGGCGGGCCCACTGCTCGCCGAGGAGGCCCGCAAGGCCGGCGTGGTCTATTCGCTGGCCTATGGCGACCAGCCGGCACTGACCGCCGAGATGGTGGACTGGGCACGCGCGACCGGCTTTCGCGTCGTCGCCGCCGGCAAGGGCACCAAATACCTGCCTGCCTATCATGACGTGACGCCTGATGGCGTCTGGGGTCATTACGGGTTGACGGCGGGCGAAGCACAATCGGCCGGCATGAATCCGCAGATGTTCAACTCATTTCTGGACGGCACCAAATCCGCGATCGAAATGGCGGCGATCGCCAACGCCACCGGGCTCGACGTCCCCGCGGACGGCCTGCTGTTTCCGCCCTGCGGCGTCGACGACCTGCCGCATGTGATGCGGCCGCGCGATCACGGCGGCGTACTGGAGAAATCCGGCATCGTGGAAGTGGTGTCGTCGCTGGAACGCGACGGGCGTCCGGTGTTTCGCGACCTGCGCTGGGGCGTCTATGTCGTGCTGGAAGCGCCGAACGACTACGCCGCCGATTGCTTCAAGCAATACGGGCTGAAGACCGATGCCTCCGGCCGCTATGCCGCGATGTACAAGCCCTATCATCTGATCGGGCTGGAGCTGAACATCTCGATCCTGTCGGCGGCGCTGCGCAACGAGCCGACCGGGCAACCGCACGGTTTTCGCGGCGACGTCGCCGCCGTGGCCAAGCGCGACCTGCGGGCCGGCGAGATGCTCGACGGCGAGGGCGGCTACACGGTGTGGGGCAAACTGATGCCGGCCTCCGCCAGCCTCGCCGCCGGCGCGCTGCCGATCGGGCTCGCCCATCGCGTCAAGTTGAAGAACAACATCGCCCATGGCGCGGTGGTGCGCTGGAGCGATGTCGAGGTCGATGCTAACAACGACACCATCAAGACGCGCAAGGCGATGGAGGCGGCATTCTCCACGCCGCGATAGAACCAGAGCGTTTTCGAGCGAAGTGGGCACCGGTTCGCGTGAAGAAAACGCGTCAAAACAAAAGGATCACGCCTGAGGCTGGAAGCGGGATGTTTGTCAGGCTGGCGCCGTTCCTGTTCGTGCTGCTCTGGAGCTCCTCTTTCATCTCGGGAAAGGTCGGGTTGCGGCACCTCTCGCCGCTGCTATTCGTCGCCGTCCGCTTGATCGCCTGCGCGGTGATTTTGACCATTGCGATGTTCGTGCTGCGCAGGTCCTGGCAGCCGCTCGCCGGTTGGCGGTGGCTGCATTGTGCCGTCGCCGGTGCGCTGTTGAACGCGGTCGGGCTGATGGCGCCGCATGTCGGGCTCACGATCGCGCCGGCGGCCCATATCGCGCTGGTGCAATCGCTGACGCCGCTGCTGACGGCCGCCCTCGGCGTGATGCTGTTGCATGAGCGGCTGCGCGGGGCGCAGTGGCTGGGATTGGCGCTGGGACTGGCCGGCGTCGGCCTCGTGGTTGGCGAGGCGGCGCTCGAAAGCCCTGCCCGCTTTCAAGGTCTGGTGCTGGCCTTTGTCGGTGTCATGGGCCTGGTTTCAGGAACGCTTTATTTCGGACGGTTCTGCCGCGGCATGCCGCTTTTGCCGGGGGCCACCGTGCAGTTTCTGTCGGCGGCCGTCGTCTCTTCGCTCGGCGCGTGGCTGTTGGAAACGCCGCACGCCGATTGGACCGGCGCTGCTGTCGCAGCCACCGCCTGGGGCACGCTGATGGTTTCGCTTGGCGGCATGGGCCTCTATTCGGCGATGCTGGTTCGCGGCAGCGTGGCCCGCACCAGCGCCAATTTCTATTTGGTGCCCGGAACGGTCGCCGTACTGGCGTGGATAGGGCTCGGCGAGCAGCCCAGCGCACTCGCCATCGCCGGGCTGATCGTGGCCTCGGCCGGCTGCTGGCTTGTCAGCGCCGCACCGGCTGTGGCCGCAACGCCGCCGGAAGACAGTCACCAATAGAGCCGAATAGCCTTACGGCAGCAGCCGGCTCGACCGCGCTTGCGCAAACCACTTTCGGAACATCGCTTCGGTATCCATCATTTCGGTAAAACCGGCCTGATTGATCTTCACGGTCGAGACGATCGAGGGCGGACCCGACTGGGTCTGGCCGTAACGCATACTGTAGTCGGCATATTGAAACGAGAGGCCGACGAAGGCCTCGAGATCCGGCGCGATCAGATCGTGCTCGCGGCGCAGGGCATCCCACCGCGCGATCCATTTCGGATATTCCTGCGCCAGCGAAAGCGGCACGGCATCGCCCGGCTTCATGTCCAGCGCCTCTGCAATCGCCGGCCAGACATTCTCCCAGGTGAAGACATCGCCGTTGGTGACGTTGAAGGCCTCGTTGCGCGCAGTGGTCGCTTCGCCCGACCACGCGATGGCGCGCGCCAAGAGATCGACGTCAACCGCCTGCGACACCCGCGCCGCACCTCCGGGATAATCCAGCGCGCGTCCCTGTTGGCGCAGCATCGCCGCATACACACCCAGCGGCGGGATCAGATCCATCGCACCGCCCATGGCGAGGCCGACGATCAACACGGGGCGCAAAATGCTCCAGTGCCAGTTCTTGCCGCTTTGCAACTCGCGCAAAAAATTCTCCTGCGCCCAGTAGAAATTCGGCTGCTCATACATTTCGGAGCGGCCCTCGCGCGCCGGCACGGTAAGCGGACGGACATGGACGCCGTAGGCCTTGGTGCCCTGCAGCAGTGCAACGTGCTTGAGATCAGGCGCGACCGGCTCGAGGGCGGCCATCAGGTTGCGCAGCATCCGGTCGTTGATGCGGATCTGGTTGGCATCGCGCCAGCCGTCGATCAGGTTGGGCGCTTCATAGAGCGCGGCATAGACGAGATGGGTCGCGCCCTTCATTTCATCCGCAGCCCGCAGGCATTGCGCGGGATCGGTCAGATCGATCGGCACGTGACGGGCGCCGTAGAGCTCACGCGGCTTGCGCCGCGCCAGCGCCACAACGTCGCACCCGCCGACGCTGCCGAAGTGCCGCAGCGCGGCATTTCCGACCAGGCCGGTCGCGCCTGCCACCACGACTTTCTTGTCTGCCATTCCATGCTCCAGCGCCAGTTGCCGCTTTCAGTAGCAGACCAAGCCGGTCGCGTCAGCGTGCGGCCTTAGCCTTTCGTCGGATCGGAAAGCGAGGCTTCTCGCAACTGCGGTCGACGCAGGACGCTTGATTATCGATGCCCGATTGGTCATCCTGACCGCACGTTTGAAGGCCCGGGTTTCAATCACCAACCAGACATCGGCCATCGGCAAAAACAAAAACGACAATCAAGATCGTTGTCCCTTGGTCGGGTATCGGCACAAACAAGAGGGGAAGCGCATGAAACGTCGTGATTTCTTGAAGGTCGGCGGTGTCGGTCTCGCTGCAAGCGCAGTCGCCGCACCCGCGATCGCCCAAGGTAATCCTGAAATAAGGTGGCGGTTGACGGCGAGCTGGCCGAAGGCACTCGATACGCTCTACGGCGGCTGCGAGTATTTCGTCAAACGCGTCGCCGAGATCACGGACAACAAGTTCCAGATTCAATCGTTCGCCGCCGGCGAAATCGTTCCGGGCCTGCAGGTGCTCGACGCCGTGTCGAACGGCACCGTCGAAATGGGCAACACCGCGCTCTACTACTACTGGGGCAAGAACCCGGCTTTCACCTTCGGCACTTCGCTGCCATTCGGATTGAACACGCGGGCTCACATTTCCTGGCTGCTGTTCGGCGGCGGGCAGGAGATGCTCAACGACCTCCTGAAGGAATCCAACACGATGTGCATTCCGACCGGCTCGACCGGCGCCCAGATGGGCGGCTGGTTCCGGAAAGAGATCAAGTCGATGGAAGACTTCAAGGGCCTCAAGTTCCGCGTCGGCGGCTTTGCCGGCACCATCATCGCCAAGGTCGGCGGCGTGCCGCAGCAGATTGCCGGCGGTGACATTTATCCGGCGCTCGAAAAAGGCACCATCGACGCCGCCGAATGGGTCGGCCCTTACGAC